>DATMVD010000073.1:0-37323 GCA_035563535.1 Pyrinomonadaceae bacterium
GGGGCCGGACACGGACTTCACCGGCTACAACCACTGGCTGGGCAAGCTCAACGACTTCAACGGCGACTACATCGCGGCCGAGATGGTCAAAGCCTTCATCGGCTCCTTCGAGTACATGGATCGCTTCGGCAGCCGCCTCTAAACGGTAGGTGAACAGATTAGCTAACTGCTCTGGGCGGTGGGGCAGATTCGACACGGGGCCGCGGGGGCTGTTAAGTTCGATTGACGGCCCCCGCGGCCTTCCGGCTTCAAACGGGTGTGACCCCATAGCGGTCAGTACCGCCCGCGGTGGCGGGTGGGCTGTCGGCGTAAGGCCCACCCGCCACCGCGGGCGGTACTGACCTGTATCGCCCCGCGGCGGGCGCACTCGACTGCGCCCCGCTGTAAGCAACGGAGCGCTCTCTCGGGGCGTCTAAAAGCGGGCGTTTTTGCGTCGGCCGGGCATAGAACTATCCCCGCGCGGCCGTCTCGCATCCTCACGACGCCGGCGCGAAGTCTGCGCCAAATGAAGACCGGACAGCTCTGACGTTAAGGGCGCACCCGGGCCGCCCGCCTCGTAGGTTGGAGTAGGGATTTTGCGTAAAGAGATAAGCCTTACCTTCTGCCTTCTGGCACTTATTTTTACCTTCGCCGGCTCTTTCGCCGGCCCCGCCCGCGCGCAGTCGGGCGGCGGGCAGGAGTACGTCGGCGTCCTCGAAGATTCTTTCATCCTTTACCAGAACGAGCAGGGCGAGACGGTCTGCCGCCCCGCGACGCCCGAGGAGCGCGCGCGCATCCGCGCCGCCGCCGGCACGCACGTCATCTACCGCGGCGCGCCCCTGCGGCGCAGGGTCACCGGCTTCGGCTACGAGGTGCTCGAACCCAACTCCGCCGTCCCCTCGCAGGACTCGACGGGCCTCGCGCTGCTCCCCTCGGCGGGGCTGACCATCGTGCTCCAGGGCACGGCGCAGCTCGAAGCGAACCCGGCGGCCAAGGCCGCCTTCATCGCCGCCGCCAACCGCTGGGAGGCGGTCATCGCGACGCCCATCACCGTCACGCTCAGCGTAGACTTCGGCCCGAACTTCTTCGACAAGGGCCCCTACGACAGCCCCATCACCCTCGGTCAGACCGGCTCGTACGTCATCAAGAGCAGCGGCAACGACCCGACGCTCTCCACCGTCCGCAGCCGCCTCATCAACTCGAACGCGACCGCCGCCGAGCTTGCGCTCTACAACGCGCTGCCCGTTGACTCCGTCCCGGTCGAGTACAACGGGGCGACTGTCAACGTTTCAAGGGTTCGCGTCAACACGGCGCAGGCGCTCGCCCTCGGCTTCAACCTCGCCGCCGGCCCCGACGCGCAGATCGGCTTCAACTCGAACTTCGGCAGCGGCGGGCAGTTCGACTTCGACCCGTCGGACGGCATCTCGTCGGGCTTCACAGACTTCGACGCGGTCGTCGTCCACGAGATCGGCCACGCGCTCGGCTTCGTCTCCGAGAACGGCGGTTCGAGCAGCGCGGCGCTCACCATCTGGGACCTGTTCCGCTTCCGCCCCGGCGCGGCCGGCGTCGGCAACTTCGCGTCGGCCCCGCGCGTGCTGACGCTGGGCGGCACGCAGGTCATGTTCGGCAACTTCACGAGCACCTACGCCTCGCAGGAGCTGGGCCTCTCGACCGGCGGGCCGACCGGCTCTTCCGAGGGCGGCGGCGACGGCCAGCAGTCGAGCCACTGGAGGGACGACTTCGCCCCGGCGCGCTCGTTCATCGGCGTCATGGACCCGACGCTCTCGCGCAGCGTCCGCCGCACCATCACCGAGAACGACATCCGCGCCATAGACCTCCTCGGCTACTCAGTCGCCTTCGACCCGCAGCGGCCCGCCAACGACAACTTCGCTAATGCCGTGCAGCTCTCGGGCCTGTCGGGCTCCTACACGGGCACGAACGTCTGGGCGACGCGCGAGCCGGGCGAGCTGGCCGCGCAGCCGAACGGCGCGCAGGCCGGGTTCGTCGGCGACAAGTCGGTCTGGTTCACATGGACTGCGCCCGCCTCGGGCACGGTCACCTTCACCACGCAGGGCAGCAACTTCGACACGACGCTCGGCGTCTACACGGGCGACAGCGTAGGCGCGCTCACCTACCCGTGCGTCTTCGGCGGCTTCGAGTGCACGAACGACAACGCCGGCAACCTCAAGAGCAGCACCGTCCAGTTCAACGCCACGGCCGGCGCGACCTACCGCATCGACGTGGACGGGTGGAACAGCGAGTCCGGCACGGTCGTCATCAACTGGTCTTCGACGGCCACGACTCCGACGCCGACCCCGACGCCGACCCCGCCCGCCTCTTTCCAGTTGGTCTCGACGGCCTCGACGGTGGTCGAGCACCAGGGCGCGGCCGGGTTCGTCATCGCGCGCACCGGCAACCTGACCGAGACGACCTCGGTCAACTACTCGGTCACGGGTGGGACGGCCGTGCCGGGCGCGGACTTCGTCGAGACGACGGGCACGGTCAACTTCGCGGGCGGCGACCTCTGGAAGGTCGTCACGCTCAAGGTCAACGACGACACCGCGCGCGAGTCGTCCGAGACAGTCGTCCTGACGCTGACCTCCGCCAGCGGCGGGTCGGTCGTCGGCGCGCCGAGCGCGGCCGTCCTGACCATCCTCGACGACGACGACTTCCCCCCGAACTCCGTCCGCATCTCGGGCGCGGCCACGCAGGCGGTCGCCGAAGGGGGCGGCCACGTGGAGATCACGGTGACGCGCTCGGGCGACACCTCGCAGGCGGCCTCGGTCGATTACCGCACGGCCGACGGCACGGCGCTCGGCACGCGCGACTACACCTTCGCGGGCGGCACGCTCGACTTCGCCGCGGGCGAGGCGACGAAGACCTTCGCGGTGCTCGTCACCGAGGACGTGTACGTCGAGGGCGAGGAGCGCTTCACGGTCGCGCTCTCGAACCCTTCGCGCACGACGCTCGACGCGTCGCAGACTTCGATTCAGGTGGCGGTGCAAGACGACGACACGGCCGCGGGCGGGACGAACCCGAACGACGCGTCGCAGTCGTTCGTCCGCCAGCACTACCAGGACTTCCTCAACCGCGAGCCCGACGCCGAGGGCCTCGCCTTCTGGACGAACGACATCGAGCAGTGCGGCACAGACCAGCAGTGCCAGCAGGTCAAGCGCATCAACGTCTCGGCGGCCTTCTTCCTCTCCATCGAGTTCCAGGAGACGGGCGGGGTCGTCTACCGCGCCTACCAGACGGCCTACGGCTCGGGGGCGAGGATCGTGCCCATCCGGTACGACGAGATGCTCGTCGAGTCGCAGCGCATCGGCCGCGGCGTGCAGGTCGGCGTCGGCAACTGGCGCGAGCGGCTGGAGGCGAACAAGACGGCCTTCTTCAACGAGCTGGTGGACAGCGGCCGCTTCCGCGCCGAGTACCCGGCCGAGCTGACGCCGACGCAGTTCGTGGACAAGCTGATCCGGAACGCGCCGTCCTACTTCCCGCAGCGCGACTCGCTCGTCGCGCAGCTCACGGCCGACCCGTCGCAGGCGGGGCGCGTGGGCGTAGTCCGCCGCGTCGCCGAGAGCGACGCCCTCAAGGCGGCGGCGAAGAACCCGGCCTTCGTCCTGATGGAGTACTTCGGCTACATGCGCCGCAACCCGGACGACGCGCCCGACGCGAACTTCCTCGGCTACAACCACTGGCTGGGCAAGCTCCAGCAGTTCGACGGCGACTACCTCGCGGCCGAGATGGTCAAGGCGTTCCTTGAGTCCATCGAGTACCGCACGCGGTTCGCGCCGTGAGCAGTAGGCAGATGGCAGTAGGCAGTTGAGCGGGTGGCGGTTGTTTGAAATCATCCGGGTGGCAGGCGGTTGGAGTTAGGATTTGCCCGAATATCCGGGTTTTCAACCGCCTACTGCCTACTGCCTACTGCCTACTGTTCCGCGGTTGCGCCGGTGCGCGGCTTCCGCGTAAAATGCGGTTTCTTTACTCCAGCGGCGCGCCACACTCGTAGGGGTTCGGCCCGCCGGGGCCGCACGGCCGGCGCCGCCCGCTAGAGCCCGCGCCCGTTTCGTCTCCCTTGGGCTATATAAGTCAACGATCTCATATGCTCCCGTCCGGAGGATTTTTCGTGAAGCACGCTTTCCGTCTGTCGCGCGCGCGCGCGGCGCTCGTCGCGCTGGCCGCCGCCGCCCTCCTGACCGCGGCCGCGCGGGCGCAGACGCTCACGCCGACGCCCGACACCGTCCTCTTCCAGATCACCGCCACGACGCAGCCGTCGGCGAGCCCGACGCCGACGCCGAGCCCGACCCCGACGCCGAGCCCGACGCCCGTGACGCCCCAGGCCATCCTGCGCAACTCCTTCGCCGGGGACATCAGCGGCGACGGGCGCTTCGTCGTCATCGAGTCGAACGGCGACATCGCCACCAACCGCACGGCAGCGCGCAACAACGCGGACGGGAACCAGGAGATCTTCCTCTTCGACTACGCGCAGCGCCGCGTCTTCCAGATCACGGACACGAGGAGCGCCGTCAAGGACGCGGCCCGCGCCGTAGACGACGCGACGAACATCGACGTGGCCGTCGTCAACCTCCACCCCGTCATCAGCCACGACGGGAAGTTCATCGTCTTCTACTCGAACGCCTACAGCGACGCGAGCCCCACGCTCACGCCGAAGCAGTTCGACGGGCAGGCCAACGTCGCCGCGCTCAAGGCCGACGGCAACACCGAAATCTTCATCTACGCGCTGCCCTCGTACCCGGAAATCGCCGACCTCTCGCAGGGGACGGAGGTGGCGGAGGTTGACCTCTCGACGGGCACGATGACGCGCGTCACGACGACCGCGGCCACGGCGCTGCCGCGCGCCGCGGTGGGCAACACCGTCCCGGCCTTCATCGCGCTCGACAACTACGACCCCATCGTCAACGACGACGGCTCGCTCGTCGCCTTCGTCTCGACGGCGAGGTCGGGCAACATCGGCACGGGCAACAACGACGGCAACAACACGAGCAACAAGGAGATTTTCGTCGTCAAGAACCCGGCGCTGGCCTCGCGCGTCTTCACGCAGGTGACGACGACGGCCGACGTCTACCCGCCGGGTGTGACACCCGGCGGGGCGAACCTCCCGACGCGCCGCGTCTTCAACGAGGCCCCCACGCTCTCGGCCTGCGACGGCACGCTCGCCTGCCGCCTCGCCTACATCTCGAACGCCGACACGGGCACGACCGAGACGGAGGCCAACCGCGGCAACGGCGAAATCTTCGTCGCCACGCTCAACCAGGCGACCGGGGCCGTCCAGTCCACGCGGCAGGTGACGGCGACGCCGCGCGAGACGCGCCCCCTCTTCGAGGACACCTCCGTCAACATCCTGAGCCCCGGCCGCCGCATCACGCGCGACGGCAGCCGCGTCGTCTTCGAGACCTCGGCCCCGCTCAACCCCGACGGCACGCTCAGCGGCTCGCTCGCCGACAGCTTCGGCATCTACATCGCCAACGTCTCGGGCCCCTCGACCGCCTTCGCGCAGGTGGGCTCGCGCCCGGCCGCTAACGACTCCGACATAGGCGTCCGCTGGCCGACGTTTACGGGCGACGGCACGCGCGTCGTCTGGGCCTCGAACCTGAACTACAACGCCGACGGCACCCTCTCGACGACGACGACCGCGGGGCTCAACCCGACGAGGCTCGCGCAGGTCTTCTCGGCCCCGGTCGCGTCGCTCAACAACGTCTCGCGCGTCAGCAACTTCGTGAACGTGACGAACGCCTCCCCGCACACCGCGGACGCCGCCTTCCAGCCGTTCCCGGCCGACAACATCCGCCGGATGGCGCTCTCGCTGCGCGGCGAGCAGGGCGGCGGCAACCTCGACTTTTCGAGCGAGGCCCTCTACCAGCTCATTCCCGTGGCGACGGGCGAGACGCCCGCGCCTGCGCCCGTCTCGTTCTTCACGGGGGCGAGCCAGCGCGCCGTCGTCGCGCCGAGCCCCTCGCCGACGCCGCCCGACGTGACCGGCCTCGCGCCGGGGATGCTCGGGATAGCGCGCTCGACGCTGACGCTCGCGCCGGGCACACTCGAAGTCGATAGGAACAACGCGCACGATTCGCTGCGGCGGCCGCCGCTGCCCGTGGAGCTTTCGGGCGTGTCGGTGACGGTCGCGGGCGCGGCCGCCGGGCTCTACTTCGTCTCGCCGGGGCAGCTCAACTTCGTGGTGCCGCAGGGGCTGGTCAGCTCGACGACGGCCGCGCCGGTCGTCATCTTCAACAACGGCGCGCTCATCCGCACGTCGCTCCTGCTGAACTCCGCGCAGCCCGACATCTTCACCACGGCGAACGGGGCGGGCGGGCGCGCGGCCGCGCTCAACGTGACGAACAACTGCGTCAGCCCGACCGGCGAGCCGTTCAGTGTCACCTCGACGCGGCCCACGGGCGGCGTCTGCACGGCGACGACGATCGAGACGGTGGCGACGCGGCTCTCCTTCATGGTGACGGGCGTGCGCGGCGTGACCACGCCGACCCAGATCACCGTCCGCATCGGCACGACCGACATCGTGGGCACGGCCGACGCGGCGACCAGCCCCGTCACGGTCAGCCCGTCGAACACGCCCGGCTTCGACCAGGTCACGGTGACGCTGCCCGCCTCGCTCGCGGGCGCGGGCGACGTGCCCGTCATCATCACCGTCACCAGCAGCGCGGGGACGTTCACCAGCCGCCCGGCCGAAACCGCGCCCCGCATCACGATTCAATAGGAGCGTGAACCGTAAACCGTAAACCGTGACAAGAGAAAAACCTGTTCTTCTCTTGTCACGGTTTACGGTTTACGGTTCACGTCTTTTATGCTCATCGGTCTCGACGCCATCCCGCTGACGGAGCCGCGCGCGGGCGTCGGCCATTACACGCATGAGCTGGCGCGGGCGCTGGCCGAGGTCTCGCCGGGCGACGAGTTCGAGCTGGTCTATCCCTCCTCACATTCCGCGATCAATCTGGAAGGGCGCGGGGCGCCGCCCCCGAACTTGAGGGAGGTGCGCGTGCGCGTGGGCGCGCTCGGGCGGCGCTGGTGGTCTGCGGGGCTGCCGCGTTACGCGGCGCGGAAGGCGTTCGGGCTCTTCCACGGGACGAACTACGAGGTGCCCCTGTGGGGCGGGACGACGCGGGTGGTGACCGTCCACGACCTGTCGCTCTTCACGCACCCCGAGACGCACGAGCGGCGTCGCGTGTGGCGCGCGCGCCGTCGGCTGCCGCTGATGACGCGCGCGGCCTCGGCCGTCGTCACGCCGACCGAGGCCGTGCGGCGCGAACTCTGCGAGTGGCTGCGCGTCCCGCCGTCGAAGGTCTTCGCCGTGCACGAGGCGGCGCGCGCGTGCTTCAAGCCGTTGGAGAGGGAAGAGGCCGCGGGCCTCCTCCGGGGGCTCGGGGTCGAAGGCGAGTTCCTGCTGGCCGTGGGCACCATCGAGCCGCGCAAGAACCTCTCGACGCTCGTCCGCGCGTTCGAGGATGTGCTGCGCGAGCGCCCCTCGTCGAACCTGAGCCTGGTCGTCGCGGGCGGGCGCGGCTGGCTGACGGGGCCGCTGTTCGAGGCGATAGAGAGGTCTCCGGCGAAGGCGCGCGTCGTGCTGGCCGGCTACGTCTCGGACGAGCGGCTGCGCGCGCTCTACTCCGCGTGCGCGGCCTTCGTCTACCCCTCGCTCTACGAGGGCTTCGGCCTGCCGCCGCTCGAAGCGATGAGCTGCGGCGCGCCCGTCGTCGCAGGCAGCACGCCCGCGGTCGCCGAGGTCACGGCCGGCGCGGCGCGCCTCTTCGACCCGCGCGACCACACGCAACTCACGCGCGCCCTCCTCGAACTCCTCGACGACGGCGCGGCGCGGCGCGCCCTCTCCGAAGCGGGCCTAAGCCGCGCCGCACAGTTCTCCTGGCACAATACCGCCCGCGCCACGCTCGACGTGTACGCGGAGGCGTTGAAGAGAAGTAAGCGGTGAGCGGTGAGCAGTGAGCAGTTAAAGGATATTCGGCACCACCCGAGTTGTCTCGACTACTGCTCACCGCTCACCGCTTACTCCACCTTCACCGGCACGCGCAGCGTCTTTGAACCTTTCAGCGCGAACCAGGAGACGCCCTCTTGCAGCATGTCTATTTCGAGCAGGTAGTCGCCGGGGCGGCGGGGCGCGTTGACGGCGAAGGTGATCTCGGCCTCCTCGCCAGGGCGGAGGTCGTGCGGGAGCGCGCCGCGGCCGTCGTCGTTGACCACGGGGTCGCCTGACGGGTCGAGCCAGTGGTTGGCCGCGCTCAACCGGAGCGGCGACAGCCCGCGCTCGCGCGCGAGCCAGACGGCTCCGCCCGCGTTCCTGACCGCGACGCGAACCTTAACGCTCGCCTTCGCCGCGACGCGCGAGGGGACTTCCAGCGCGCGCAGCTCCGCGCGGAAGTCAGCGTCCGCGAGCGGCCGGGGCCGGCGCGGCGGGCCTTCGGCGGCGCAGACCGTGTAGGGCTCGCTCTCGGCCAGCACGCGGCAGCGCGGGCGCACGTCCTCGGTCGTGATGACGATGGAGCCCGCGGGCGCGGGCTCGTCCGCGCGCAGCCGCACGAACGTCCCCTCGGGAAGCCCCCACGCCGCGCCGTACCAGAGCGCCTGCACGTAGCCGGGCACGGAGGTTGAGTCCGCCAGGTGCACCTCGCGCGGTGAGGCGGCGAGCGCCGCCGGCAGGAGCTTCGCGGGGTAGTCGGCGTCGTACATGTGACACCGCCAGTCAGAGTCGGCGTAGCGCTCGAACTGCCGGCGGAAGACGGCACATTGCGCGAGCATCAGTATGATGAGGAGGGCGAGCGCCTTGCTTCTTCTCTCGACCAGCCACGCGAGCGCGGGCGCGCAGAGCGCGACGAGGAAGACCGGCAGCGGCGCGAGCCGCAGCATGTGGAAGTAGTCGTTCGTGAGCGACGCGGGCACGACCGACGCCGCGAGGCCGAAGAAGAAGAGTCGCCACCAGGCGTCGCGCCGCGCCTCCTTCAGCGCGAGCCACGCGCCGAAGAGCGCGAGCGCGAAGGCGGCCGCGAGCACCGGCGCGGCGCCGGGCACGCTCGCGATCTGGTAGTTGTTCACGTCGCCCGTGACGAGCAGCCGCCAGGGGTTGAGGTTCGCCGCGAAGTGCTTGACGAACTCCCACGCGTCTTCGCCGTAGCCGCTCTCCGGCGTGACGTAGGTCAGGAAGTTGAAGCGCTTGGCGAGCGCCTCCGGGTTGCGCCTGTGGTAGACGTAGAGCGGGACGAGCGCGAGGCCGTACAACGCCCACGTCGTCAACAACGAACGCACGCGCGAACGATTCGTCACGAGCAGCGCGAGCCCGAGCGCGAGCAGCGGCCCGAACAGGCGGCCCGTCGAGTACGTGTACGTGACGAGCGCGAGCGTGGCGGCGACGAGCGCCGAGTCGGCGACCCCCCACGCCTCTTTACCCGCCGCGCGGCGCGTCACCAGCAGGAAGAGCGCGACCGCGAGCGGGTAGGCCGCGACCTCGACCACGACGCGGCTCAACTCGAACAGCCACGGCGTCAGCAGCGCCGTGAGGAAAGTGAGCAGCCCCGCCGTACGGTTCCCCGTCACTCGAACCGCCAGCAACCCCAGCGCGAGCGCCGCCAACACGCCCAGGGTCGCGCTCAAGTAACGGGCGGCCGCCACGTCCGGCCCCGTCACGCGGAAGACGGCCGCCAGCAGGTAGACGTACGTCGGGTTCTTGTAATCGCCGAACGCCTTGAAGTAGAGGGGCCAGCTCTCGCCGTGCTCGTCCCTCCCCGATTCCGCAATCGTGTGCGCGTTGTACGCGACCGACGACTCGTCGATGAAGAAGCCCGGGGGGTTCGCGGGCGCACCCCACGCGTAGAAGGCGAGGCCGGCAGCGGCGAGCAGGAGCCAGAGCAGAAGTTGAAATTTGAAATTTGAAATTTGAAATTTCAACTTGATTCAGGGGCCGTCCTCGCGGAAGAGGTAGATGGAGCCGCCGAAGATTTTCTCCGGCGTGCGGCGGCGGTACTCGTCGAAGACGTTGACGCGCTCCGCGTCGCCGGCGGGCTTCCAGTCGCCCGCGTTGTCCGGCACGGTCGAACCGTTGAGGAAGCTCGCGCCGATGGCGGTGTAGCGCGGCGGCGGCCCCGCCGGTTTGGCGAGCGCGTCGATGTAATCGACGCCGTAGTGGTGCAGCGTCAGGAAGCCGCCGAGGAACATCGCGCGCACCTTCGTCTCGCCCCGAGCACGGAGGTATTCGGCGAGCGCGCGCGTGTCGTCACCCCACTCGACGTTCGAGTCGGAGAGATACCACCAGTGCGGCTTCGCATACGCGAGCTGGTTCATGTAGCTCATGTGGTCGGGGTAGGCGCGCGCCGCCTCGACGCACATCCACGCGAGCAGCGCGAAGGCCACGACGGCCCCGGCGCGCCGCGCGCGCGGGGCCTTCCACATCCGCTCCAACAGCGCGCCGCCCAGCATGAAGAGGAACATGTAGGCGGGCAGGAAGTAGCGCACGCCGAGGTTGAGCGCGCCCGCCATCGACGCGGCCGCGTAGAAGGCGAAGGGCACGAGCAGGAAGAGCAGTCGCCGCTCGCGCCCGCGCAACACCCTTTCGACCGCCCAGCCGAGCGAGGCGAGCGAGAGCAGGAGGAAGGGAATCGTCGCCTTCAGAGCGAAGGCGACGGGGAAGTAGTACCACCAGCCGGTGCGGCTGTACATGCCGAGCAGCCCCGCGTTGTGCCCCGCGCCGTTGTGCCAGATTTGCCAGAGCGCGCCGAGCACGAAGTCTGTCGGGAGAACGTACGTGACCGTTTCAACAAAACGGACTATCGCGTCGGGGTAGTTGGGCGCGCCCTCGTGCAGCCACTTCACGCCCTCGAAGCCGAGCGGCCGGTGGTCGAAGAAGTAGGCCGCGTTGACGACGAAGAGCGCCGCGAGCATCGTCAGCGCCGTGTGTGAGACCAAAGTCTTCGCCGCACCCCGCGACTTTCGCCCGCGCCACCAGAGCGCGAGGTAGACGACGCCGACGGCGGGCGCGACCATCAGCATCGAGAACTTCGTCAGACACGCCACACCGCCTGCCGCGCCGACGAGCAGAGCGCGTTTGAGCGAAGGCGCGCCGAGGTACTTGTAGAGCGCGTACGTCGTCAAAAGGTATCCGAACGCCGCCGGCACGTCCGTCTGCACGACGCGGCCGTGCGCCGTGAGCGTCGGCTCGAGCGCGAAGAGGGCGACGGCGAGCACCGCCGCCGCATCGTTGAACAGTTCGCGGGCGAAGGCGAAGACGAGCACGCCCGTCAGCGCCGTCAGGAGAATCAACGGCACGCGCGCCCAGAAGGAGATCGACTCGAAGAGGCGGGGGTTATCCTCCCAGAACCTCTCCTCGTACGTCCACTTGCCGATAGGCGAGTCGGGGGCCTGCCCCCACTTGCGCGGGTCGGTCTCGTCGGGCTGGAGGAAGAGAAGGGGAACGCCCGCGAGGATTTTGGAGAGCGGCGGGTGCTCGTGGACGAGTTGGCAGTTGCCCGCGGCGAGGTGGTAGTATGCCGCCGGTATCATCACAATCTCGTCCACGGTTATGCTCTTCCGCCAGACCACCGCGAGCATCTGGAGCGACATGAAGGCGAGCAGCGCCGCGCACGCTAACGGGGCGGCGCGCTCACGCGCCCACGCCCGCGCGCGCGCGAAGGCGTCGCGCAGCTCGAAGACGAAGAGGTCTTCGGAGTCCGCGCCCGGACGGTCGGCCACCGCCTGATTTAATGACTCGTCCATCAAACCCTCATCCGCCGGTGCGCACCGATTTCATCGTCGCGGTCTATCCGGATCGTCTGGCCGCCCTCGCCGTCACGCTCGCGCCGGTGCTCTACTTCCTGCCCGCCATCCTGTCCGGCTCCGTGCTGTGCCCCGACGACGGCACCATCTTCAACACGCCGCTGCGCGTCGCGGCCGCTAACATCACCCTGTCGGGTAGCCTCCCGCTCTGGAACCCTTACATCTTCGGCGGGATGCCGCTCCTGGCTTCGGCGCAGGGCGGGCTGCTCTTCCCGCCGAACTGGTTCTACCTGCTCTTCTCGCCGCAGGCGGCGACGAACCTGATGGTCGTCACCTCCTACATGATCGCCGCGCTCGGCGCGTACCTCTACGCGAGGCGCGCCGGCTCGTCCGTCGCGGGCTCAGTCGTGACGAGCCTCGCGTGGCAGTGGGGCGGCTTCCTGGTCGGGCAGATCGGGCACATCGGCATCGTGCAGACGGGCGCGTGCCTGCCGTGGGTCTTGTGGGCGCTCGACGGTTACGCCGTGACGGGTAAGCGCAAGTGGGGAGTCCTGCTCGCCCTCTTCGTCGCGCTCCAGACCTTCGTCGGCCACCAGCAGACGCTGGCCTATTCGCTCCTGCTCGCCGCGGCCTACGCGGCCTTCAGCGCCTACTCGGCGCGCGAGTCGCGCCGGCGCTACCTCTGGTCTCTGGCTTTGCTCGCGGCCGGTGTGCTGCTCGCCGCGGTACAAATCCTACCGACCTTCGAGTTGCTGCGCAACAGCCTGCGCGCCGACTCTTCCTACGACTTCTTCACCTCCTTCTCGCTGCCGCCGCGGATGCTCCTGACTTTCCTCGCGCCTTACTTCGCGGGCGGCGGCGACGGCCGGCTCTTCCGCGCGCCGTACGTCGGGCCGCCTTACTACGGCGAGATGGCGGGCTACGTCGGCGCGCTCGGGCTGATGCTCGCCGCGTGCGCGGTCGCGTTCAAGAGGGACGGGCAGACGAAGTTCTGGACTGCGGTCGCGCTCGTCTGCCTCGCGCTCGCGCTCGGGCGCTACCTGCCTCTGAAGCTCTACAAGCTGGTCTACTACATGCCCGTGCTCAACCTCTTCCGCGTGCCCGCGCGACACTTGATGGAGGCGCAGTTCGCGCTGGCGGTGCTGGCGGGCAGGGGCTTGACGGCGTTGGCCGCGGCGCGCGGCGAGGGGCGAAGGGCGCGACTGGTCGCCGCGGTCGGCGCGTGCGCGGTGCTGTTGACGTTACTCGTCGTGACCGCGGCGCGTCCGGACGAGTTCAAACTTGGACGCCAGGCCCCGGTCGGTCTCATGCGCGCGCCGGAGCTGTTCGTGCCGGTCTTAGTTGCATGTTTGAGCGCGTGGGCGCTGTGGGCCTTCGCGCGCGGGCGGCGCGGGGCGGGCGTGCTGCTCGTCGCGCTGCTCGCGTGCGACCTCGCGCTGTGGGGGCAGTCGAGCGGCTGGCGTCTGTCGGGCCCGAAGCGGGACGGCGACCTGTGGCGCGAGCCCGAGACCGTCAAGCTCATCCGTGAGAAGGGCGGGACGAACCCCTCGTCTTACAGAGTCCTGACCGCGCCGCACCCGTTCGACCCGGCGCGGGCTCCCGTCCCGCCCTCCGTCTCGCACGCGACGGAGTGGACGCTGTGGACGCAGCCCGACATCTACATGATGCACGGCGTGCAGAACGCCGCGGGCTACGACGGCTTCGGGCTGGCGCGCTACAGCCGGCTCGCGGGCGAGATGAAGGTCTGGGGCGAGCTGACCGACCCGGAGTCCAGCTTGCGCGGCGCGGGACGCGAGATGGATTTGCTCAACGTGCGCTACCTCATCTCGATGCGTCCGAAGGGCGCGACCGCTTCGACCACGGACGGCGGTCGTCCAAACGACGCAGCGCCGGCCCCCGCCGCGACGCCCGCGCAGGACTTTCCTGAGGCGACGCAGAAGTTCGGAGACTTCATGTTCGCGGGCGGCGACCTCGGGCTGCCGAACGTCGGCGCGGGCAAATCCCTGCGCTTCACGGTCGCGCCTGTTGAGTCAGACCGCGTCGCCCTCGTCACGAACCTCTCGTGGTCTGAAGACGTGCCCGACGGCGCGACTGTCGGGCGCGTGCGTCTGAAGACGCAGGACGGCCGCGCCTTCGAGTTCGAGCTGCGCGCGGGCGCGGACACCTCTGAGTGGGCGCACGACCGCGCGGACATACGCGCCCGCGTGCGGCACAGGCGCGCGACGGTCGCGTCGAGCTACCCCGTCGCCGACGACAAGGGGAAGTATGAGGGGCACACCTACGTCACCTCGTTCGCGCTGCCCGAGCGCGCGGTCGTGACGAATGGTGAGGTCGTCGCGGAGGTCACGCCGAAGTGGCCCGACCTCCTGCTCTCTGTCTTCCGCGTCTCGCTCGTGGACGCGGCGGCGGGTAGGGCGTACCCCCTGCGCCGCGAGTGGTTCACGGTCGAGCGGCAGGCGGTCGCGGCGGCGGCGGCCGCCGGGGCGCAGACGGTCTCGACGAAGGCCGCGGGCAAGGTTGACGAAGGCGATGCGGTCGCAACGCCCAGCGCGGCGCGCTGGAAGCTGTTGGGGCAGACGGCGCGGGAGGAGGTCTACGAGAACGGGCGTGCGTTGCCGCGCGCGTGGCTCGCGCCCGAGGCCCGCGCGTTGGACGGGGAGGCGACGCTCAAGGTGATTCGCACGGGTCGCCTGCCCGACGGGTCGGAGTGGGAGCCCACGCGCACGGCGCTCGTCGAGTCCGAGCCGGGCGCGGCGCGGGTGTCGCCGCCGCCGCAGGGAGGGAGCGCGGAGGTCGTGCGGTACGAGCCGAACCGCGTCGAAGTAAGGACGAAGGCCGGCGGGCCTTCCGTCCTCGTGCTCGCCGAGAATCATTACCCGGGCTGGCGCGCGTACCTCGACGGCGAGCCGGTCGGCGTGCTCCGCGTCAACTACAACCAGCGCGGCGTAAGCGTGCCCGCGGGCGAGCACGAAGTGCTTTTCGTCTACCGTCCGAAGTCGGTCATCATCGGCGCGGGCGTCTCGCTGCTCGCGGCGCTCGGCCTGCTGCTCTGGTGGCGGAGGCTCTTGCCTGAGTCGCGACTGCTCGCGCTCGCGTCGGGTCGGCGAAGGGGTGGAGAACAGGGTGAGGGGGTGGGCGTTTGAGTCAGACGGTCGAGTACGCCGCGCCGCGGCACGTCAAGAGCCCGGAGGGGTGCTTCTTCTACCACACGATGGAACTGCCTGAGTTCGGCGTCGTGCACGGGCAGTGGGACTTGCGCGGGAAGTTCGAGGAGTACGTGGGCGGCGTCCGAGTAGAGGGCCGGAGCGTGCTCGACGTGGGGACGGCCACGGGCTTCCTGAGCTTCGAGGCCGAGCGGCGCGGCGCGGCGCGCGTCGTCTCGCACGACATGAGCGACGTGCGACAGCAGGCCCTGCTGCCGTTCAAGGAGAAGCTCTACTACCAGGATCGGGAGAAGTGGGCCGAGATTTACGGCGCGGAGATGGAGAGCTGGAAGGACGCGTACTGGCTCTGCCACAGGCTGCTCGGGTCGCGCGCCGAAGTCTTCTACGGGAGCGTGTACGAGCTGCCGCCCGCGCTCGGGCGGTTCGACGTCGTCATCGTCGGTTCCGTGCTCGAACACCTGAGCGACCAGGTGTCGGCGCTCGCCTCCATCGCGCGCGTGACGGGGGAGACGCTGGTCGTCGTCACGCCGCTCCTGGAGACTGAAGAGCGCATCGCGCGCTTCGAGCCGCTGGCGTCGAACCCCGATTACGATTACACGTGGTGGACGTACTCGGCGGGCGTCTACCGCGAGGTCTTGCGGATGCTCGGCTTCCGCCTGGAGCGCGTCACGAAGGGGAGCTACTACTACGACTACGCGGGCCGCTGGGAGGAGCGTTTCACCGTCGTCGCCGTGCGCGAGAGCGACTAGAGCAGATTGCCGATCAGGTTACCACCCGTTTAGAGGCGGGCTGTGGCCCGCCGGCCCGAGTTCCATCGCGGCACGCGGCGGCGGGCGCAGCCCGCCTCTAAACGGTAGAAGGTAAGCTCGTGCGAAGAACGCTCTAAATGGCGAAGAGGAAGGGGCGCTCATCATCGAGCGCCCCTTCCTCTTCGGTTTGATTGTCGGTTAGAAGCGGGTGCGGTACTCGGTCGAGGAGATGAACGCCTTGACCATCTCGGCGGCGATGAAGTTGCCGTTGAACTCGTTGAGCTTGCCCAGCCAGTGGTTGTAGCCGTCGAAGTTCATGTCCGGCAGGGCGTCCGGGTCGCGCTTGAGGTAGCCGAAGTACTGCATCAGGACGAAGCCCTCGTTGAAGAGCCTCTGGTGGAGCGTCGAGCCCTCGGCGGTCACGCTCCTGAGCGCCGCGGCGCGGCCCGCCGTGTTGCCCGACCCGAAGGCCGCGATGGCCGCGCTGCGCTCGCCCGCCGTCGGCGACACCCCCGCGTTCGAGTAGAGCCTGTCCACGAACTGCTCCGCATTCATCGACGTGGGGAACTGCGCGGTGAACTCGGAGCGCTGGACGAAGGCTTGCAGGTAGGCGTCCATGTTCGCGTTGAGTTTGGCCTCCCAGTCCGGCTCGCCGTTGACGATGACGCCGTTCGAGATCGAGCGCATCTCGGGCATGAAGGTCTCGCGGCGGACGGGGACGGGCTTGCCCGGCAGGTTGCCGAAGGCGGCCCTGTGGGTCTTGAAGACGAGGAAGCCGGTGCGCTGGTGCTCGATAGAGAGGAAGAAGGCCGCCGAGACATTGACGCGGCGCACCTCGACGCACTGCGCGTTCGACCCGCACTGGTTGATGTCGTTCTGCCAGAAGGCGAAGCCCGACTGGTCGGGGAAGCGCGAGAGGAAATCGACGTAGTGCTGCTGGACGAAGAAGTCCGAGTCGTCGATGGTGATCGGGATGTTGGTGCCGGGGCGCAGGCGCAGCGGCTTGACCTTCGTGTTGCCGTACATCAGCTCCGCGGGGAGGCGGTTGCCGTCCTCCGTGACGATGCGCAGCGTCGGGGCCTGCTGGCTCTGCGCGAGCGCGGCGGAGGCCGCGAAGGCCACGGCGAAGACTGCGGCGGTAAACTTACGCATCTGCTTGCTCCAAGATTCAGGAAAGCTGCGGTGAGTGGTCTGACACGAGCCCGCGGGGCGCGTTGTCGCCTGACTCTCGCCGGGAGCGGGGCTGCTCCCGCACGACCAGGGGAAGTTTAGACACCCCCCGAGACCTTTGTCAACTTCAACAAACTCGAAGATTTAGTGCCCGTCCGGGCTTGAGAACGTACGACTGTTTTGACGCTCGGGGCGGCCGGAAAGTTGACCGGAATTATAAAGGTCGGGGCTGCCCGCTACCGCGGGCGGTACCGACCTGTTTATTCGACCTCAAGCGTGTGGCTGACGACTTCGGAGCCCAAGTCCTCGAACCAGGCGAGGTGCTCGGAGACCATGTCGAATTCGAGCCGGTAGCGGCCGGGCGCGGGGGGCGCGTCCATGCGGATGTCGATGACGACCGACTCGCCGGGCTGAACGTCGCGGGGGAGGTAGCCGCCCGCGTGATACTCCTTGACGGGCTCGTCGCCCACCTCGCCGTAGAGGTGCGCGACGAGGTGGACGGAAGCCTCCTGCGTCCCCGTGTCGTCGCCGCGTATCCAGCGCGCGAGGCCGGTGTTCTCGGCGCGGACGAGGAACCTCACCCCCACGTCGCCGACCCTGCACCCCGGGGGCGCCTCCTCGATCGAGAGCTTCGCGGCGAGGTAGGCGATCCAGCGGCTGTCCGGGTAGGGCTCGCGCTTGCGGCAGGCGAAGATGGCGCGGTCGTCCTGAGTGGCGGGGAAGACCTCGACCTCGTCGAAGCCGACGTTTTTGAGCAGCGCGACGAGCGCGTCCACGCCCGGCAGGAACCAGTTGTAGACCGCCTCCTTCGCCTCGCCCGGGTTCTGGACGTAGGCCAGCGGGTGGAGCAGAGGGCGCAGGCCGCCGACCTCGTACGTGAACGAGCCGGGCGAATGCTCCGGCGGGTAGATGGCCGTCTCAAGGACGAGCAGCTCGCGCGTGACGGCGAACAGTCGTTCGAGCGCGAGCACGAGGTGCTTGCAGTGGTAGACGAGCCCGAGCGCGAGCGTCACGTCGAACTGCCCCAGCCCCCTCGGGTCGAGGTCGTAGACGGACATGCGCCGGTACTCTATGTCGAGCCCGAGCACGTCGCGCACGAACGAAGCCTGCCGGACGAGGTTGCGCTGCGAGTCCACGCCGAGGACGCGCCCCGCCCCGCGCCGCTTCAGCTCCACCGCGTAGAAGCCCGCGTTGCAGCCCACGTCGAGGACGCTCCTGCCCGACATCTCTCCGGGCAGGCAGGCCCTCACCTTCTCCCAGGTCGGCCGCGGGTGCTCGACCGGCTCGCCGACGGCGCTCCGCGTCTTGGTCAGCAGGCCGCCGCCCAGGTCGATGCAGTGGAACCAGGGCCCCAGCCGCTCCACGCGCTTCTGTATCTCGTCCCGCGTCATCCGTGTCATCTTCAACCGACCCGAAACTGAACCTTGAGCGGGGCGGAGCCGCGCTCCTCGAACCAGCAGACGTGCTGCGCCACCATGTCGAGCTTGAGCGTGTAGAGGCCGGGCGCGTGCGGGGCCTTCAGCTCTAACTTAACGGCGGCCGACTCGCCGGGCGCGAGCGCGCGCGGCAGCGGCGGCGTGCCGTGGCGCTCCGCGACGAGCGCGCCCGCCTCGTCGTAGACGCGCACGCCTATCATGCACGAGCCCGCGCGCTCGGTCGGGCCGAGGAGCCAGAGCGTGTCGCCCGCGTTCTCGACGAGGAGCCGCGCGTCCATCCTCGCGCCCGGCTCCGCGGCCTGCGGCCAGCCCTCGGGGAAGCCGAAGCGCGCGGCGGGGGCCGAAGGGCGGCGCGTGTCCGGGACGGAGGAGGCGCGCCGCCCCGGCTCGGCCGCGACCTTCTTGCAGAGGAGGTAGTTGAGCGGCGGCGGCTCGACGCGCAGGCGGCCGCCTTCGAGCGAGTCGCGCTCGAAGAGGCCGTTGACCGAGAGGTAGTCGCCGACGACGGCGAAGCCGCACGCGTCGAGGAGCGCGCGCAGGTAGTCGCGGCTGAAGGGCGATTCGAGCGTGCCGAAGTTGCGCATGACTTCGAGCAACTCCTCCTCGGTCTCAGACCCTTCCTCGGGGCGGTCGCCTTCGAGGATGAAGAGCGAGCCGCCGTACTTCGTCATCGCCGCGAGGTTCTTCAAGACGGCGCGCTCGTCCTCGAAGTGGTGGAGCGAGTCGTAGCAGACGACGGCGTCGAACTGCTCGGCGAGCGGCGCGCCCTCCACGTCGTGGACGAGGAAGCGGCAGCGCAGGGGCGTCTCGTGATCCGCGCCGTAGGGCACGCGCGCGACGCGCTCGCGCGCGACCTCGACGAGGTCGGGGCTGATGTCGATGCCGGTCACGTCGTAGCCGAGGCGCGCGAAGTATTCGCTGAGCCAGCCGGAGCCGCAGCCCACGTCGAGGATCGTCCGGTCGGGCGGGAGCGCGAGCGCCCGCGCTAGGTTGGCGAAGTCACAGAAGTGGCGGAAGGTGTCGGCGTCGATGCCGTCGCCCGCGTAGCGCTCGGGCTTGTTGGCGAGGTTGTAGAAGGGCTTCGTGCGCAGGTGGTGCAGGCGCTCCTCGGTGATGCGGCGCGGGTACTCGACGGCCGCCTGCTTGTAGTCCACGCCTTCCAGCTTGCGCCCGCGCCCGTTGCCGTTCGACGCGTGCGCGCCGCCGTCGGAGACTACAGCGCGCCCCGCCAGCGGGAGCGCCTCGGCGAAGGGCGTGTCCGGCTGCATCCAGGAGCCGTTCGGCGCGCGGCGCTCGGGGGCGAAGAGGTCTTCGGGCGCGAGCGCGGCGAACTCCGCGGCCACGCCGCGCACGAGCGCGTCGTCCGTGTCGGGCTCGACGCCGAGCGCGGCCAACTCCGTCGAGAGCCCCGCGAGCAGCCTCTTGCGGGGGCGCGCGGCGACGACCTCGCGGATGAAGTCGAGATAGCCTTCCGCGCTCCTGCGTATGTCGTGCTCCGCGACGACGTGGCTGCGCGCGTTCGCGCCGAGGCGCGCGCGCAAGCCCCCGTCCTCAATGAGCCGCGCCAGGTACGCGCGCAGCAGCTCGTCCGAGTGCTCGCCGGGCTCGACCTTGACCACGCAGTCGTCGGGCAGCTCGCCGAACCAGCCGACCGCGGAGACGACCGCGCAGACGCCCGCGGCCATGATGCGGCAGAGGCTCCCCGAAGTCTCGCCCACCGTCCGCTCGCGCAGGTTGAGCGCCACGTCCGTCCCGGCGATGCGGCTCTCGAACTCTTCGAGCGCGACGTGCCCCGTGATCTCGACGCGGTCTTCCAGCCCGCACTCGCGTACGAGCGCGCGCACGTCGAAGTAGCTGTTCGGGTCGCCGACGAGCGTGTAGCGGAAGTCGTAAGCGTCGCGCAGCTTCGCGAGCGCGCGCAGCGCGCGCTCGATCCCCTTGTCCGGCGTAATCAGCCCGAACGAGGCGATGCGCACCGGCTCCCGCGCGTCGCGTCGGCCGCGCGGGAGGCTCTCGGCGGCCGAAGGCGTGATGTGGTGGTTGACGCGGCGGACGGGGACGCCGGGCGCTATCGCCGCGAGGCGCGCGCGGCTCCACTCGGAGTGGACGACGATGCCTTCGGCCCCGCGGGCGAGGCGGCGGTTGAGGGGGAAGTCTAAGGGGCGCGCGAAGGCGGCGGGCGTCGCGCCGCGTGAGAGCGCCTCCTCGGCCTCGCGGCGCGCCTCCTCGCCGTGGCAGGCGGCCACCTCGTCGAGGTAGAGGCGCATGTCGCCGCGCGTGCGCGCGAGCCCGAGGAAGAAGTCTTGCAGCGCGAAGTCGTGGAAGACGACGACGCCCGGGTGGGCGCGCATCGCGTCGAAGACGCCCGCGTGGTAGCGGTGGTCGTTCCCCATGTGGTAGACCGCCGCGTCGAACTCGCCCAGAGACCCGAGCGCCTCGGGGTCGCGCAGGTAGTCGCGCACCTCGAAGCGCCCGGCCACGCCCCATTCCGAGGGGCGGAAGCCGTCCACGAACAGCGTCGGCTCGGCCCCCGCCGCCGCGAGGTGCGGCAGCAGCTCCTCGCTGTAATCCGCGATCCCCGAACGCTGTGGCCCCAGCGGGCTGAAGTAGGCGAGACGCATAAAGCAGTAGTCAGTAGACAGTAGTCAGTAGAAGAACCTTAGAAACGTCAGGGCGTCAGTGTCAACGGCCGTAACGCGGAGCGCTACCGGCTACTGACTACTGTCTACTGACTACTCAGCGCACTACCGTCACCTTCGCCCGGGCCGTGGGCGAGCCCTTGTCGCTGAACCAGGCGACCTGCTCCTGGACGAGGTCAACTTCGAGGATGTACTCGCCGGGCTCCTTCGGCGCGGTGACGGCGAGGGGGACTTCCGTCTCCTCGCCGGGCTTGAGGTCTTTGCCGATGCCGTGGCGGCCGTCCATGTCGGTGAGCAGCGAGCCGTCCGCCTTGAGCCAGCGGTTGCCGGCGGCGATGTAGAACCAGTTGTCGTTGCGCTCGTTGACCTCGCCGCCGCGCGCCCACCAGAAGACGTTGCTGTCGTTCTTGATGTGCACCTGCACGGTCTCCTTCTGCCCGGCGCGGAGCTTGGTCGGCGCGTCGGGCAGCGAGAGCTGCGCCTTGAAGCCCGAATCGGGCAGAGGCCCCGGCGTTTTGGCGGGCGCGGGCGTTGCCGCCGTGCCGCCCGCCGCCGCGTCGCCCTCCGGCTTCCTGCCGCACCCGACCGCCAGGAGTGCACACACGCACGCGACGGCGAAAAGTTTCCCGACTCTCATCATCAATCTTTCCTCTCTGCTTTACGGTTCCACTCGAACGTTCATGCGGAGCGTCTTCGAGCCCTTCTCGAAAAAGAAGGTGATGCCCTCGTGGATCATGTCAACCTCAAGCACGTAGTCGCCGGGCTCCTTCGGCGCTGTGACGGGGAGCACAAGTTCCGCCGCGCCGCCCGCGGGGACGTCCGCGGCGAGCGCGGTGCGGCCGTCGAGGTCGTTGACGACCCGCTTGCCTTCGCGGTCGAGCCAGCGGTCGCCGGCGTTGACCTGGTACATGCCGCGCTCGCCCCGGGCGGGCCACGTCACGGGGCCGAGGTTGCGCACGCGCAGGCGCAGCTCGACGCGCTCGCCCGGGCGCAGGCGGGTCGGCGCGTCCTGCGCTTCGATCTCCGCGCGGTAGTCCTGGTCGCGGAAGGCCACCGCCTTCCAGAAGCGTTCGAGCGTCGCGCGCCCCTCCTCGCCTTCGGGGAGCCTGGTTTCGATCAACATCATACCGAGCAGGCGGCGCTGCGAAAAGAAGGGCACCTGAATGGGCCGCGCGCCGACGAAGGTGAGCCCGCGGCTCTTGACGTACTCGCGCGCCTGCCAGAGGTCTTCGGGCATGCAGAACGAGAGCATGCGCTGCGGGCCGGACTCGACCGTGCGGACGAAGCGCTGCCGCGCGTCGCGCGTGGCGAAGTATTCGGGGTGGCTCGCGCTGACGATGGGGAGCGTGGGGTCGATGAGCGCCTCGACGCCGTTCGACTTCGGCCCGCTCTCGACCCAGCCCCGCAAGCCCTCGAAGGGCGCGCGCGTCTCCGCGTTCATGAAGTCCTTCAGGCGTCGGTCGCGGAAGACGTAGCGCGCCTCGTGGCGGTACGAGCCCCAGTCGGACAGGGCCGTCGGCCTCATGCTCCACTCGTACTTGAGCGCGTAACGGCAAGCGAGCGCCGCCTGCGCGCAGAGCGCGAGGATGAGGGCCGCAGAGACGGCCGTCCTCCACGAGAGCGCGTCGGAGTCAGGTCGCGCCGCCTTCGACAACGACGCCGCGACGGCTACGACAGCGACGCCCGAGAGCACTTCGAGGTAGAGGCCGTAGCGGCTGTAGCCCATCCCGCCCGTGCTCCACGCGAGACACCCGACGACGGCCAGCAGGCAGACGGCGCGCACGCGCTCGTCGCGCCAGCGCAGCGCGAGCCCGAGCAGCGCGACGACGAAGCCGACCGCGACGCGCCCCGAATAGACTCTCAACTCCGAGTGTCGTTCGGGCTCGAAGGCGGCGAGGACGGGCCAGACGAGCGTCTCAGCAAAACCCTTCGGCCCCCAGCGCGCGTCCCAGCCGCCGTCGGTCGGCCAGTAGGCCGACAGGAAGAAGGTGTTGGCGAGCGGGAAGACGGGGTTCGCCGTCAGCAGCCACAGGTAGACCGCGAACGGCAGAAGCGGCGCGACGAACGCGACGAACGTGAGCGCGACGGTCGCGGGCAACTCCTTCAACTTCAAACGCCCCGGCCCCGCGAGCGCCTTGTAGGCGCAGAGCAGGACGACGGGCAGGATGGCGGCCGCGTTCGTCAGCTTGAGCGCGGCGGCGAGGCCGAGCAGCAGCGCGACGCGGACGAGGACTGAGCGCCTGTCCTCCGCCTCCTCGACGCGCAGCGCGAGCCACGTCGCTTCGAGCAGCAGAGGGAGCGACAGGAGGTCAACCATGTACTCGTTGACCTGAAACAGGAGGTGCTCCGCCAGCACGACGAGCAGCACGCACGCCGCCCGCAGCCAGGCGCGCTCGACGAAGGGGCGCAGGAGCTTCAGCGCGACGTGCGCAGTCCAGACGAGCGCGAGCAGGTTGACGATCGTCCCGAGGCGGTAGCCGAGCGCGTGGCGGAAGAGACCCGTCACCGTGTCGGGCGCGGGGTTGTAAGGCGCGGGCGTCGGGAAGTAGTCGCCCGGCATGAAGAGCGTGCCGCGCAGGGAGCGCTCGGCATGGAGCAGGCGGTAGTTGAGCACGTCGTAGGAGAGGTCCGGGAAGGGGAGCCGCAGCAGGTAGAAGAAGAGCAGCGGCGGCAGCACGAGGAGCCAGAACTCTCGCCCCGCGCGCTCGGACGCGAAGGGCTTCGTGACGACGTAGAAGTACCACGCGACGGACGCGACCGCGAAGGAGAGTGCCCACGCGAGCGCGTTCGAGTCGAGCGGCCAGAGGTACTGGCGGACGAAGACGAGCAGGTAGAGGAGGACGAGCGCGTCGCCGAATTCCGCGCGCTGGCGCAAGGGGGCGAGCGGGCCGGGCCGCCCGTCCGCGGCGGGGCGAACGGTCGGCGCTTCGGGCTGGACGGCGGCGCGCGTCATGCTCGCCTCAGCGCCCCGCCCCGCCGCCGCCGTTACGCTCGTCGCCCGCCTGCGCGCGGCTGTTGCGCAGCTCGTCCGTCAGCACGCGGACGTGGTACTCGAACTCCTGCGAGCGGCGCGCGATGGAGTGGAGGATGAGCCCGGCCGTCAGAGAGAGCAGCCCGCACACGAAGAGCCCGGCCGCGGCGGCGACGAGCAGCGTGCCCGGCACCGGGCCGCCGAACCCTAGGAGGCCCGCGGCCCCGCCCACGCACGCGAGCAGCAGCAGGAAGAGCCCGACGCCGCCGAAGAACGTCAGGGGCTTGTAGTCGCGGAAGAGCGCGAGCGTCGTGTTGAGGATGAGGAAGCCGTCGCGCAGGAATTGAATCTTGGAGTGGCTGCCCTCGGGCCGGTGCGTGAGGTCTACGGGGACTTCCGCCAGCCGGTAGCCGCGCTCGACGGCCTTGATGGTCAGCTCGGTCTCGATCTCGAAGCCGCCGCCGAAGAGCGGCAGCCCCTTGACGAACTCGCGGCTGAAGGCGCGGTAGCCCGAGAGGATGTCGGTCAGCTCGACGCGGAAGATGAAGTTGAGCGTCGAGCGCACGAGGCGGTTCGCCAGGCGGTTGCGCCGCCGGAACTGGCTCTGCGACCGCGCGTGGAGGCGCGAGCCGACGCTCATGTCGGCCTCGCCCGCGACCACGGGCGCGAGCAGCGCGTGGACGGCCTCGGCCGGGTAGGTGTCGTCGCCGTCCACCATCACGTAGAAGTCGGCGTCCACCTGCCGGAACATCGACTGGACGACGTAGCCCTTGCCCTGCCGCCGCTCCGTGAAGACCTCCGCGCCCGCGCGCCTCGCCTCCTCGACGGTGCGGTCGGTCGAGTTGTTGTCGAAGACGTAGACGCGCGCCCCGGGCAACTCCTCGCGGAAGCGCGCGACGACGCGCGCCACGGTCGGCTCCTCGTTGTAGCAGGGGACGAGCACGGCGACCCCGCGCCCGGCCTCGGGCGCAACTTCGGCGCGGGCGACAACCTCTCTGGCGTGCGTTCTTGACATCAGGTCTAGGGAAAGTGATAAGTGATAAGAGCGTGAACCGTGAACCGTAAACCGTGACAAGTGAAAACCCGTTCCCTCTTGTCACGGTTTACGGTTCACGGTTTACGGCTCTTCCTTATCACCTGAAGAATGGGTCAAGCTAACACTTCGCATCCGAAAATGCCAAGCGTGCCGGCCGCCGTGTGGCGGGCGCGGCCCGTGCGGGAGTCGGCGGTCCTGCTCGCCTTCTGCCTCCTGACGGCCCTGATGACGTGGCCGTGGGTGCGGCACCTGCGCGGCGCCGTGGCCGACGCGGGCGACCCCTACATGATCGCGTGGGCGCTCTGGTGGGACTACCACCAGACCTTCAACGACCCTTTGAACCTCTTCCACGCGAACGTCTTCTACCCGTACCGCTACACGCTCGCCTTCAGCGAGCACGACTACGGCATCTCGCTCCTCTTCTTCCCGCTCTTCGCCCTGGGAGTGAGGCCGCTGACGGTGCACAGCGTCGCCACCTTCCTCGGCTTCGCCTTCTGCGGCTACGGCGCGTTCCGGCTGGCGCGGACGCTCTCCGGCTCGCGCGGCGCGGCGTGGGTCGCGGGCTTCGTCTACGCCTTCATCCCCTTCCGCTTCCACTCGCTCTCGCACCTGCACTACCTCTTCGCCGGTTGGATCCCGCTGCTGCTGGAGGCGCTCGTGCTCTTCGCGCGCGAGAGGAGCCGGCGGCGCGCGGCGTGGCTCGGCGCGGCCTTCCTGATGAACGGGCTGACGTGCGTCACGTGGATGGTGTTGACGCTGGCCCCGCTCGCGCTGACCGTCGCCCTGCTGCTCGCGCGCGACCCGCGGCTCGGGCGCGACCGCGACTTCTGGCTGCGCGGAGGCGCGGCGGTAGGCTTCGCCGCGCTGCTGCTGCTCCCGTTCCTGCTGCCCTACTATTACGTGTCGTCGTTGTACGGGCTGAAGTGGGAGGACTGGGAGTTCGCGGCCAACTCGCCGGGGCCGGGCCACTGGCTGGCGGCCGGCCCGCGCGCGAAGCTGTGGGCGGGCCTGGACGGACACGTGCCCGGCGGCGACAGGCTGTTCCCGGGGCTGCTGCCGCCGCTGCTCGCGCTCGCGGCGCTCGGCGTGAGGGGCGCGGGCGGGCGCGTCGGCGCGGTGGGCGTCGGCGTAGTCTGGGCGGTCTGGGGCTTCCTCGCCTCGCTCGGCGCGAACTTCTTCCTCAACACGCTCATGCACGAGTACCTCCTGCCGTACAGGAGCGTCCGCGTCCCCTCGCGCTCGGCGATGGTCTGCTACGTCGGGCTTTCGGTGCTGGCCGGCGTCGGGGCCGCCGGGCTGGCGCGGCTCGCGTCGCGCGCGCGGCCCCGCGCGTACGCGGCGGTGCTCGTCGTGGTGCTGGCCGGGCTCACCCTCGACCTGCGCGCCTTCCCGCTCGGGTTGGAGCGCGGCGAGGTCTACCCGGACGCGGTCACGCTCCGGCTGAAGGAGACGCCGATGAGGGGCGGGCTGGTCGAGCTGCCCTCGGACGAGTGCTGCTCGCGCCACCGCTACATGCTGCGCGCGGCCGACCACGGCCGCCCGCTCGTCAACGCGACGGCCAGCTTCCGCTCGCCGCTGGCCGACGACATCAACCGGCTGTCGGCCGCCTCACCCATCACCGACGAGCTGCTCGAACTGCTTGAGCGCGTGCCGGCCTCCTACCTCGTCGTCCACAACGCCTCGGTGCCGACCCCGCGCCGCCCCGACTACGCGACCTTCCTCGCGCGCGCCGTGGCGGCGGGCCGGCTGCGCTTCGTCAACCGCTTCGACGGCCGCGACGACCTCTACGCCGTCGTCAAGACCGAGCCGGACGCGCGCGCCGAAGCCTCGCCGCCCGCGGAGCTTGAGCTGCGCGACTGGGCCGCGCTCGCCCGCGAAGACCCCGCCGGCCTCCTCGTCGAGCAGGGGGCGTGGGGGCAGGCCCTCTACCGCCTGCGGCTCGTGGGGCACGGCCGCATGCCGCGCTACGAAGAGTTCATGCGGGACGCGGCGGAGGTCGGGCGGGGGCTCTTCCCCGGCGCCGACGGCTCGCGGCAGCTCTTCGAGGAGCGCCTGCGCGGGGCGGCGCGCGAGTCGGCGGGCGCGCAGGGCGACGCCCTCGGCGACGACGAGTACGTCGCGCGCCTCTACGCGAACGCGGGGCTCGAACCCGACCCGGCCGAACGCGCCGCCCTCGTCCGGATGCTCGCTTCCGGGTCGGAGACGCGCGCGGGCGTGCTGGTTAAAGTGGCCGCCGACCCGCGGCTCGTCGAGCGCGAGCGCTGGCGCTCGCTGCTCCTGCTCCACTACTTCGCCTTCCTGCGGCGCGACCCCGACGACCCGCCCGACCGTGACCTGACGGGCTTCGACTTCTGGCTCGGCAAGCTTGAGCGGGAGCGCGACCCGGACAAGCTCGCGCTGGCCTTCGGCGAGTCGCTCGAATATAAGGGGCGGTGGGGAGGGCGCAGGTGAGGGCCGATGATTTGAAGACGCGCGGGGCCGGCGCGCGCGCGGCGTACGCGGCCGTCCAACGCTTCGCGGTCGTGCGAGAGCTGCTGGTGGTGCTCGCCTTCTGCCTCTTCACGGCCGCGCTGACCTTTCCCTACGTCGGGCGGATGCGCAACGTGGTCGTGGACACGGGCGACCCGTACCTCATCTCGTGGATCATGTGGTGGGACTACCACCAGACGTTCCGCGACCCTCTGAACCTCTTCCACTCGAACACGTTCTACCCGCTCAAGTACACGCTGGCCTTCAGCGAGCACTGCTACGGGCTGGCGCTCCTCTTCTTCCCGCTCTACGCGCTGGGCTACGCGCCGCTGACGGTGCACGCCGTGGCCGAGTTCGCGGGCTTCGCGCTCTCGGGCTACGGCGCGTACCGGCTGGCGCGGACGCTCTCCGGCTCGACGGGCGTCGCGTGGGTGTCGGGAATCATCTTCGCCTTCATCCCCTTCCGCTTCCACCTGATGTCGCAGGCGATGTACCTCTTCTCGGCGTGGATACCTCTGACGTTCGAGGCGCTGGTGCTCTTCGCGCGCAGGCGCACGCGCGGGCGGGCGGTGTGGCTCGGGGTCGCGTTCTTCATGCTGGGGCTGACGACCGTCTCGTGGTTCGCGCTCGCCCTCGTCCCGCTCGCGCTGGCGACGGCGCTGCTGGCGACGCGGCACGGCCTGTGGCGCGACGGCGGGTTCTGGCGGCGCGGCGCGGCGGCCGTCGGCGTGGCGGGGCTCGCGCTCGCGCCGTTCATGTACCCGTACTACCTCGTCTCGAAGCTCTACAACTTCAAGCGCAGCGTGCAGGAGGTGAAGGACAACTCGGCGTGGCCCACCCACTGGCTGTCGGTCGAGCGGCGCAACCGGCTCTGGAACGGGATGGGCTCGACGCTCCCGCAGGGCGACCGGCACAAGCTCTTTCCCGGCCTGTTGCCCCTGCTCTTCTCGTTCGCGGCGCTGCTGCTGGTCGAGCCCCTGCGGCGTCGCGCGCCGACGACCGAACTGGAAGCGCCGGACTCGCTTACGCGTCGCTGGATTAAGCGGCTGGACATCGTCGCGCTCGTCGCGCTGGCCTTCGCAATCCCCGCGTCCGGGCTCGACGAGACGGACAGGTTCGGCGGCTTCTTCCAGTACGTCACCTCGGCGCGCATGTGGACGCTCGTGACGGCGGCGCTCCTGGCGCGCGCGTGCCTGGCCTACCCTTCGTTCCTGCGCGCGGCGCACGTGAACCTCGTCGAGACTTTGAAGTCCGAACGGCGCTGCGACGCCTTCTGGCTCGGCGTGATGCTGACCGTGATCGGCTTCTGCTACTCGCTCGGCTGGAACTTCTTCTTCTACCGCATCTGCTACGACCTGCTCCCCATCTTCCGCAGCATGCGGGTCCCGACCCGCGGCGCGATGTTCGCCTGCCTCGGCCTTTCGCTGCTCGCGGGACTCGGTGTGCGCGCCCTAGCCGGGTGGGTCGGCGCGCGTCGGCCGCGCGTGCGCCCTTCGATTGTCTACGCGGCCGCGTGTGCGCTGCTGCTCTTCGAGCTGAACGGCGCGCCGCTGGAGATCACGCGCGGCGCGGCCTACCCGGACGCGGTGACGCTCAGGCTGAAGGAGACCCCGATGCGCGGCGGGGTCGTCGTCCTCCCCACCGGGCCGGAGTACAACCACGCCTACATGCTGCGCGCGGCCGACCACCAGAAGCCGCTCATCGTCGGCACCTCCGGCTTCAACTCGCCGCAGTCCGACGAGATACACAACTGGACGGCCGCGGGCACGATCCCGCTGGGCTTAATGAATCTCTTTGAAGAGATTCCGGCCTCCTACGTCGTCGTCAAGAACGGGTCGATCCCGCCTGAGCGGCGCACGAACTACGCGACCTTCCTCGCGCGCGCCGTGGCGGCGGGCCGGCTGCGCTTCGTCAACCGCTTCGACAACCGGGACGACCTCTACGCCGTCGTCAAGACCGAGCCCGACGCCCGCGCCGAAGCCTCGCCGCCCGCGGAGCTTGAGCTGCGCGACTGGGCCTCGATGCTCGACGAGGACCCGCTCAACCTTCTCGGCGTGTACGCGGACTGGAGCCACGCCCTCTACCGCCTGCACCTCGTCGCGCGTGGGCGGATGCCGCGCCACACGGAGTTCATGCGGGACGCGCACGCGCTCGGCCGCGGCCTCATCCCCGCCACCGAGGAGGCGCAGCGCGACTTTGAAGGACGCCTCGGCGCGCTCGCGCGCGACTGGGAGAGGAGCGCCGAAGTTCACGAACTCTTCGGCGAGCCGGACGACGCGCGCTTCGTCGCGCGCCTCTACGCGAATGCGGGGCTCGAACCCGACGCCCCGCTGGCCGACGCCCTCGCCGCAAAGACGGAGACGCGCGCGGGCGTGCTCGTTAAAGTGGCCGCCGACCCGCGGCTCGTCGAGCGCGAGCGCTGGCGCTCGCTGCTCCTGCTGCATTACTTCGCCTTCCTGCGGCGCGACCCCGACGACCCGCCCGACCGTGACCTGACGGGCTTCGACTTCTGGCTCTCGAACCTCGAACGCTCCAAAGACCCCGACAAGCTCGCCCTCGCGTTCCGAGACTCCATCGAGTACAAGGCGATGAAAAAGCCGTGAACAGTGAACCGTGAACCGTGACAAGAGAAGACAGAGGTTCTTCTTCCTGTCACGGTTTACGGTTCACGGTTCACGGCTTTTTCTTGTCACGGTTTACGGTTTACGGTTCACGGCTCTTCCACATGCTGGCGACACTGTTTCTCATCGGGTCGGCGTTGCTCGGCGCGTACGCGGCGCGGCGCGTGTTGCGCGGCGTGTTGGGGGTGTGGGAGCAGGCGTTGTGGGGGACGGTGGCGGGTTGGATGGCGGGGGCGGTGGTGGCTTACGCGCTGGCGCGCTGGCAGGGTCGTCTGACGTGGGCGGTGGTGGCGTGGGCGACGTTGATCGTGTGGGTCGCGGCGGCGGCCGCGGCGGGGCGTCGGCGCGGACGTTTGAAGTCGTTCGCGGTTGCCGCTCCGGTCGGGCGCGAGCAGTTGGGGCTCGCGGCGGTGCTGGTGCTCTTCGCGCCGGTCTTGTGGGGGCTCTTCTCGACGCACACGTTCGCGGAGGGGCCGGGCGGGGTCTATTCGGGCGGGAGCGCCTGGTACGACCTGAGCTTCCACGCGGCGCTGGCCGCGTCGTTCGCGTACGGCGAGAACTTCCCGCCGGGCTACACGCCGCTGGCGGGCGAGGCGTTGCGCTACCCGTTCCTGCCGGACTTCCACGCGGCGGCTTTGATGGCGGCGGGGCTCTCGATGCGGGCGGCGTTCCTCGCGACGGCGCTGCCGCTGGCGCTCTCGCTCGTCGGAATCTTCTACGGCCTCGCGGTGCGGCTCGCGCGCTCGGCGCGTGCGGCCGCGCTGGCGGCGTGCCTGTTTCTGCTGAACGGCGGGCTCGGGTTTTTAAACCTCTACGACGACTGGCGGAAGAGCGGCCGCACCTTCGCGGAGTTCTGGGGCGCGCTCCCCCTCAACTACGCGAACGACTGGTCGCGCGGGATTCACTGGACGAACCTCGTCACCGACACGCTCCTCCCGCAGCGCGCCGCGCTCTACGGCCTGCCCGCGGGGCTGATGATACTGACGCTGTTTGCGATTGTGTGGGAGCGTTGGCAGGTCGGGTCAGTGCCGCCCGCTACCGCGGGCGGCACTGACCCGTTTGCCTCCACAGGTCGAATAGTATTCGCGGCCGGGGTGCTGGCGGGCCTGCTGCCGCTCTTTCACACGCACAGTTACGTCGCGGTCGGGTTACTGAGCGTCGTCCTCTTCCTGTTGAGGCCGCGGCGCGAGTGGCTCTGGTTCTGGGGGCCGGCCGTGTTGCTGGCTTCGCCGCAACTGTTCGAGCTGGCGCGCCACGCGGGCGCGGGGCAGATAGTGCGTCTGCAACCGGGTTGGATGGGTTCGGACGCGCCTTCGTTCGCGCTTTACATGCTGCGCAACTTCGGCGTGCCGCTGGCGCTCGCCGTCCCGGCGTGGGCGTCGGCGCCGCGCGTGTGGAAGGGTTTCTACGTCGCAGCGCTGCTGCTGCTCGCCTTCGCGCTGACGGTCGTCGTCTCGCCGAACCTCTTCGACAACGGCAAGCTCACGTACTACTGGCACGCCGTCAACAGCGCGCTGGTCGCGCGCTGGCTCGTCTCGCTCGCACGCGCGCGGCGTCTGAGGGTGTTGCTGGCCCCGCTCGCTTTAGCGTTCGCGCTCCTCTCGTTGGCGACCGGCGTCGCCGCGGTGCGCGCGGAGAGAGGGGCTCACGCGCTCCTCTTCTCGGAGACGGACGTGGGGGCCGCGCGCTTCGTGCGCGAGCAGACGGCCCCGCGCGCGCTCTTCCTGACCGCGCCCGCGTTCAACCACGCGGCGATGGCGCTCGCCGGGCGCGCGGTCGTGCGCGGCCCGACCGACTGGCTCTGGGCGCACGGCTACGAGTTCCGCGCGCGCGAGGCCGACGTGCGCCGGATTTACGCGGGCGCGCCCGACGCGCTTGAGCTGTTGAATTATTACGGCGTCGATTACGTCTTCGTCGGCGAGGCCGAGCGGCGCGACCTGCGCGCCGACACGGCCTTCTTCGACTCCAACCTTCGCGCCGTCTACAGGGCTGGCAGCGTCACCGTCTACGAGGTCGATTCCGCAGACGCATTGAAGGCGTCGCGCGCGCCGCGCGAGCTGGCCGCGCGCGTCGGCCGCGACCCCTTCGCGCTCGTCGAGGAGTTCCCGCGCGTCGGCTTCTTCGTCTACCGACTGCTCAAGGCAGACCTCGGGCGCGCGCCGACGCGCGACGAGTTCATGCCCGCCTTGCAAGAGCTGGGGCGCGGCCTCTACGTCGGGCAGGTGGATTGGATTTCCCGACTACATGCGAACCGGAATGCGCTCGCCGCCCGGCTCGCGCGGGGCGACGGGGGGCGCGCCGTCAGGCTGCTGGACGCCGCGTCCGACCGCCGCATAGACGCGCGCGAGTATGACGAGGCTTACGTGCGCGCGCACTTCTTCGGCTACCTCGGGCGCGACCCCGACCCCGAAGGCTTCGACTTCTGGCTCGGCATCCTCTCGCGCAACGGAGACTACCGCAGCCTGAGCCGCGCCTTCATGGAGTCGGACGAGTACAAACAGAACCGCGAGCGGTAGCGAGCGGGTGCGTGATACTTCTTAAGCTCGTATGAGGTATCACGCATCCGCTCGCTACCGCTCGCGGTTCTGTTATCCGGCGGCCGAGATGATCTTCTCGACGACGTTCTCCCAGGAGAGGTTCATCGCGAGCAGTTTCTCGCGCCCGCGCTCGCCCATGCGGCGCGCCCGCTCGCGGTCGGCGTAGAGCTGGTCGAGGCATTCGGCCAGCGCGCGCGGGTCGGGGTCTGAGACGAGACCTTCGGAGCCGTGCTCGACGAACTCGGTCGCGCCGCCGCCGTCGCGCGGCACGACGACCGGCTTCGCGGAGAGCATCCCTTCCAGAGTCACGTACCCGTAGTCCTCGTCGAACGGCAGGTAGCAGACGCCGAGCGCGTTCGCGTACAGCTCGATCAACTCGTCCTCGGCCACGAACCCACGCAACTGGATGCGGTCGCCGACGTTATGCTGCTTGACGAGTCCTTCGTAGTGCGCCATCTCCTGCGCCGAGCCCGCGAGCACCGCGCGGACGGGCGTGCGCGTGAAGTACATGGCCTCGACGAGCATCTCCTGCCGCTTCTGCGGCTCAAGCCGGCTCGGGTAGAGGACGTAGTCGCCCTGCGCGCCCGCGCGCAGACGGGCAGCGCGCGGCGGCGGGTGGTAGAGCGGCTCGCTCTCGATGCGGTTGTAGCGCAGCATCCGCTCGGCCACCGTGCGCGAGTTGGCGAAGACCTTGCGCGCCTCGGGGATGAAGCGCTCGTCGCAGTGGCGCACGAGGTCGCGCACGCGCGCGCCGTCGGGGTAGGTCGAGAGGTCGTCGAAGGGCGTGCCCCAGAGGTTGTAGGCCGAGCGGTACTGGTGAATCACCCACAGCACCTTGCGCGGGTGCGCGACCGTGTAGGCCGGGAACTTCATCCCGACGACGAGGTCGATGGGCTTGCCGTTGGCCTCGGTCAGGTCGAGCATCCGCCACGCGAGCGCGCCGCGCATGATCTCCGACGGCGGGTACCACTTGAAGGGGAGCGCCGCCACCTCGGCGTTGTAGCCCGCGTCCACGAGCGCGCGCCTCAAGCCCTCGACGTGCGACTCCGCGCCGCCGGTCGTGAACGGAACCTGTGTCGTGCAGATGAGTACGTTGCGAATCGGCATAAGGGTAAGGCAGTAGTCAGTAGTCAGTAGGAAGAGGGGGTCTTCTACTGGCTACTGACTACTGGCTACTGACTACTGCCTTCTAATGTATCATGCACCCGGACGCGGAGGTGAACATGGCAGACAGGCGGGAGTTGGTTAAGGCCGAGGAGGGGGGCGGGCCGCAGCACGTCCTCGTCACGCACGCGGTGCTCACGGGGCTGACGCCGCTCATCCCCGTGCCGCTTCTGGACGACCTCGTCAAGGGCTACTTCCGCAAGCGGCTGGTGCGCAGCCTGGCGGCGTCGGCGGGGCGGAAGTTGACCGACGAAGAGCTGGACGCGCTCGCGTCCGAGGCGGAGGGCGGGTGCCTGCGCGGGTGCGTCGTGTCGCTGCTCGTCTACCCCCTGAAGGCGGTCTTCCGCAAAATCTTCTACTTCCTCGAATGGAAGCGCGCGGTCGATTTGACGAGCCGCACATACCACTTCGGCTACCTCGTCGGCCACGCCCTGCGCCGTCGCGGCGACGCCCCGAGCCTCCTCGACGCGCACGGCGCGCGCGCCGTCCAGCAGGCCATCGAGGCCGTCTGCCGCGAAGCGCCCATCAAGCCGCTTGAGTCCGCGGTCGGCGGCACCTTCCGCAAGTCGAAGGGCGTGCTGCGCGGCGCGGCCGCGCTCCTCTCCCGCACCCTCCGCCGCGAGCCGCCCCAGCCCGAGCGCGTCGCGCAGGCCATCGAAAGCGTCGAGCCCGAGGAGGAGCGCGAACTCCGGCCCGTCGTCACGCGCCTCCAACGCTCCCTCGCCTCCGTCCCCGAAGAACACTTCCGGAGTTTACGCGACAGCCTTGAGGCGCGCCTCGGTCGCAGGCCCTGAGCGGCCTTCAGAGGGCGACGCCGCCGAGCCACGCGAGGAAGGGGAGCGAGGCGAGGTACATGCCGCCGAAGAAGAGCCGCCCGCCGAAGAGGTGCTCCCTGTCCCTCAGCACGAAGAACATGCCGGCCGCGAGCAGCCCCGCCGCCGACATCGACAGACACGTCAGCGTCTCGTCGCCGACGACCCGCTGGGGCGTGAGGGTGGAGGCGGCCGTCACGAAGGAGAGGCACAGCCCGCAGACGAGCGTGAGGGGCACGTTCGAGTGGGTGAAGCCCTGCGACTGGAGCGTGAAGTAGTTGCACAGCTCGCGCAGTTGCTCGAACTCGCCCGTGTCGAGGAGGAGCGTGTCGTCGAAGGTCAGGCGGCACGTGAGGCTCGTGCCCGCCTCCGCGGGGCCGAGCGTGGCCTCGCCGAAAAAGCCGTGGTCGAGGAAGCTGTTGATGGGCCGCGTCGGGGGCTTCGCGAAGGTGAGGAGCGTCGAGCCGCCCTGCCCTTCGGACTCCGTGCAGGCGAACCCGAACTCTCGCAGCCTTGAGGTGATCGACGCCAGCGCCGGCCCGGCCGAGAGCGTGAGCACCCGCCCGACCTGGACGGCCGGCCTGACCACCCAGAAGCGCAGCGCGCGGCCGTCCCCGAACAGGGTGGCGAGCAGCATCTCCACCAGCAAGGTGAGGGGGATGCTGAGAAACCAGACGACCGTCGAGGGGAGTGGGTTGAACGAGGGCGAGAAACCCGACCTCGCGGCGAGGTAGACGGAAAGCGGGGAGGCGAGGGCGAAGCCGAGGAACAGTCTCCAGTAGAGTCTCTCCCTTTCCTTTTCGGACATGATCTTTCTCCTGCGTCGGATGAGAGGATGCGTCGGGGGATGCGGCGGGCGTCTGCGGCCGCTGGCGGGTGTGCCGCGCGGGGGCGGCCGCGGAACCCCGCGCCACCGCCTATCCGAGAATAGAGAAACGGGGCGGCCCGGGCAAGCTATTTCTTCCGCGCGCCGTTCGCCGGGTCACCCGAACGCTTCGACGTTGCAGACGGCGACGGAGAGTTCGCGGTCGTCGCGGTTCTGCGGGTCGTCGGGGCGGGGCCGCCAGGTGTGTGAGGCGCGGAGTTCGAGTTCGTAGGAGCCGGCCGTCGAGAGTTCGTCGGGGACTTCGACCGTCAGTTCGAGCCAGCCGTGGCGGAGGAGGGAGAGGGCGGAGAGCGTGCGGCCGTTCAGAGACAGTTCGAGGCCGAGCGGGCGCTCGCGCAGGTCGGGCATGTGCGAGGTGAGGTCGAGGCGGAGCGCCTTCAGGGAGGGGGAGCGGAAGCGCACGCGCCCGCTGCGCTTCATCCAGCGCGCGACGGGCGGGAGCATGTTGGGCTCGTACCAGCCGTCGTCGAAGGAGGCCGCGCGGTCGAGGCAGACGGCGCGCGTTCGCTCGTCGGGAGGGGCCGCCGTGACGAAGAGGCCCGAGCGGTCGCGGTGCTCGTTGTAGAAGGGGCCGAGCGGCGCGTCGGACGCCTTGAGCAGGACGTAGAGGCCGCTCTTCGGGAGCCGCACGTGCAGGTCCGAGATTTTGTTGAAGACGTAGCCCATCGCCATGTCGAAGGCGCGGCGCTCCGCGTGCGAGAGGCCGCGGAGGTATTCGACGAAGTCCGGCTCGAAGGGCAGGCCGTACTCCTCGCGCTGCTTGACGAACTCCTCCGCCGAGAGGCAGAGCGCGTAGCGCGGCTCCCACGCGACGTGCGCGAAGAAGCGGCGGAAGCGCGCCGCGTGCTCCTGCTCCTCTTCGAGCCCGACGTGGCCGTCCACGGCGACGAAGCGGCGCAGCTCCTCCTCCGACATCTCCTCGTAACTCTTCTGCGCGCGGCGGTCGGTGCACTCGATGCCGTGCAGCGTGACCCCACCGGGGCGCAGCACGCGCGCGACCTCGCGCAGCACCGCGTCCTTGTCCCCGAACTCGACGTGGCCGAGCACGTCGAGGCTGACGACGTAGTCGAAGGAGTCGTCGAGGAAGGGGAGGCGGGTCAACTCCGCCGCGCAGGTCAGGTCGTAGCCGTTGCGGCGGGCCGCGAGCGCGCACTCTCCGGAGAGGTCGCAGCCTGCGAGCGTGACGCCCTTGCGCTTCAGGAGGGCGAGCATCCCGGCGCCGCAGCCGAGGTCGAGGACGCGCGAGCCCGCGCGGACGTTGTCGTAGACCCACATCGTCCGCGCGAAGCGCATGTCGAAGCGGTCGAGCGCCCGGAAGTAGCGCGCGTCGAGTACCTCGTCCGACACGAACTTCGTCCGGTAGAACTCCGAGAGGTCTTCGACCCCCGCGCGCTTGTAAAGGTCGTCTGTCATAACGTCAACAGAACCGCGAGCGGTAGCGAGCGGGTGCGTCTTTCGATTGAAGGCGCGCGTCGCGTAACCGAGACCCGCTCGCTACCGCTCGCGGTTCTGTTCAGTCGAGGCCCCCGCGGAGGGACGGGCCGGTGTCCCTCTTCTCAAGCGCTTCGAGCCGCGCCTCCAACTGGCGGCGGGCGCGGTCGTGCATGACGGCGGCCTCGCCCGTTTCGAGCGAGAGCTGTTTGAAGCAGACGCGCTGCTCTTCGAGGAGGCCGTCGATGCGCTCGCGCATCTCGGCGTGCAGCTCGGCGGCGCGCGTGTTCAGTTCCGCGCTCAACTCGGCGGCGCGGGCGCTCATCTCTTCGCCCTGCCCGGCGATGGAGGCGCGCTGCGACTCGGCGAGGCGTTCAAGGCCGGCGGCGAAAGCCTGCCGCAGTTGCGCGCCGCCCGACTCGAAGCGCGCCTGCGCCTCGGCGACCTGCGCCTCCGCGCGCGCGAGCCGCGCCTGCAACTCGGCGACGCGCGCGCGTTCGGCCTCGCCTTC
>DATMVD010000074.1:0-88083 GCA_035563535.1 Pyrinomonadaceae bacterium
CGTTTGCGCGGTAATGGCTGATGTTATGAGCCGGGCGGCTCTGGTTTTTCCCGTCCCGGCGGTGCAAAGGAAGACGCAATGATAGATTTAGGAACTTACAAAGACCGTTTCGCCGAGAGCGGGCAGCGCGTTTTGGAGCACGCCGTCCAGGAGTCGCGCCGGCGCGACCAAAACTACATCGCGGTGGAACACATTCTGAACGGCCTCGCCGTCGAGGAGGCCGACCTCTTTAATTCGACGATGCGCGACCTCTCCTTAGACCCGCGCTCGGTCAAGGTCATGATCGAGAAGCGGCTGGAGAACACGCGCTTCCAGAACGTCAACAAGGGCATCCGCATCGCCCCCGAGACGATCGAGCTGTTCAAGAAGGCGATGGAGCGCGCCCGCGCCCAGGGGCGCAAGACCATCGAGGCCACAGACCTCTTCATGGCCTTCTCGCAGGACGAGAACAGCGCCCTGATGGGCGTGCTGCGGAGCTTGGGGGCCAACGCCGAGACGGTCGTCGAGCAGGTGCGGGCGCGCGTCCGCACGCGCGAGCAGCAGGAGGAGGAGTACAAGAAGAAGTTCGAGCTGCCTCCGTACCTGAAGCACTTCGGCGTCTCTCTCAACCGCCTCGCCCGCGCAGACAAGCTGCCGCCGACCATCGGCCGCGAGCGCGAGATACAGCAGATGATCGAAATCCTCTGCCACCGCGAGCGCGCCAACTCGCCGATGCTCGTCGGCGAGCCGGGCGTCGGCAAGACCGCGGTCGTGGAAGGTCTGGCGCGGCTGATCGAACTCGAACCGGAGAAGGTTCCGGCGCGCCTGCGCAACACGCACGTCGTGCAGTTGCAGATGGGCGGCCTCGTCGCCGGCACTATGCTGCGCGGCATGTTCGAGGAGCGCATCAAGGGCATCATCGACGAGGTGAAGGAGCGCGACAACCTCATCCTCTTCATCGACGAGGCCCACACCATCATCGGCGCGGGCGCGGCTTTAGGGACTTCGAGCGACGCGGCGAACATGTTCAAGACCGCGCTCGCGCGCGGCGAGATGCGCATCATCGGCGCGACCACCATCACCGAGTACAAGGAGTACATCGGCGAGGACGAGGCGCTCGCGCGCCGCTTCCGGCAGGTCAAGGTGGACGAGCCGTCCATCGCCGAGACGCGCGAAATCCTCTTCGGCCTCCGCCCGAGGCTGGAGCGCAACTACTCTGTTACCATCTCGGACGACGCCATCAACACGGCGCTCGAGATGGCCCCGAAGTATATCCGCAACCTGCACCTGCCGGACAAAGCCATCGGCTGGCTCGACACGGCGGCCGTCAAGGTCGAGATCAACGAGCCGGACACCCTGGTGGTGCGCCCCGAGCACATCATCGACGTCATCTCGCAGGAGTCGCGCATCCCGCGCGACATGATCTACCGCGACACCAACGACCGCTTCTCCGCGATGGAGGAGGACTTGGGCCGCCGCGTCATCGGCCAGAAGGACGCCATCCGCGCCGTCGCCCAGCGCCTGCGCCTCAACAAGGGGCCGCTCAAGGAGTCGCACTACAAGCCCGACGGCGTGCTCCTCTTCCTCGGGCCCACGGGCGTCGGCAAGACGGAGCTGGCGAAGGCCGTCGCCGAGTTCATGTTCGGCGACGAGGAGAAGATGGTGCGCATCGACATGTCCGAATACCAGGACGGCACCATCGGCATCGAGAAGCTCATCGGCATGCCGCGCGGCATCGTCGGCAGCGAGCGCGGCGGCGTGCTCACGGAACAGCTCCGCGAGAACCCCTACACGGTTCTGCTGCTCGACGAGGTCGAGAAGGCTTCGCCGACGCTGATGAACCTCTTCCTGCAAGCCTTCGACGAGGGCTGGCTGACGGACGGGCGCGGCAAGAAGGTCTACCTCTCCGACGCGATCATCATCATGACCTCGAACCTCGGCTCGGAGAACTTCAAGAAGTACGAGAAGCCGTTCGGGTTCGGCTCGAAGACGCTCGGCGACATGAAGGCCATCAAGGGCGACGTGATGAAGGCGGCCGAGAACCGCTTCACGCCCGAGTTCCGCAACCGCATCGACGAGATCGTCGTCTTCTCGCCCCTGACGATGGACGAGGTGCGCGACATCGCGAAGATTTACACCGGGAAACTCTGCCGCCAGATGGAGCAGCAGGGCAAGGGCTGCCGCGTGACGGCGGCCGCGCTCGACCTGCTGACCGAGAAGGGCTACAGCCCGGCCTACGGCGCGCGCTTCCTCAAGCGCCACATCGACGAGAAGGTGAAGCTCCCCATCACCGCGATGTGGAAGGAGGCGACGAGCTTCGTCGCCGACGTGGAGAACGGCGAGGTCGTCGTCCGCGCCGAGAACTGAGCCCCGAAGGGGCGTAATGAGATAGCCAGGGGCAACGCCCCTGGAACTTAACGGCAACAAAGAATGAGCCCCGAAGGGGCGGAATAACATCGACCGTTATTCCGCCCCTTCGGGGCTCAACATATTCACCCGACGTTACCAGGGGCGGCGCTCAGGCTACGCCAACGCTTCGGCCCCCTGGCTATTTTATGACGCCCCTTCGGGGCTCAGGTGGGACGCGCCCGGCGTTTGCCATCGCCGCCCGCGCGCGTTTATAAATTTCGGCATGAGAAAGACGCTCTACCTCTTCGCGCCGGCGTTCGTCGCGGCGCTGTTGCTCTTCACCTCCCCCGCCTCGCGCGCGCAGAAGGAGGGCGGCGGGGCGAAACCGCAGCGGGAAGCGAAGGCCGACGAGAAGGCCCTGGCCGTCGTCGCGCGCGCGGTCGAGGCGCTGGGCGGGCCGGCCTACCTCGGCGTGCGCTCGGTCACCTCGAAGGGCTACTTCACGGAGTTCCGCGAGGGGCAGTCGGGCATCCCCATCACCTTCCGCGACTACCTCGTCTTCCCCGACCGCGAGCGGACGGAGTTCAAGGGCGCGGGCGTGCAGGCCGTGCAGGTGAACACGGGCGAGACGGGCTGGGCCTTCGACGCCAGGAAGAGGTCGCTCACGGACGTGACGCCCGAGCAGGTCGAGAGTTTTAAGACGACGCTGCGGACGAGCATCGACAACCTGCCGCGCGGCTGGTGGCGGACGGAGGGCGCGTCGCTCACCTACGTCGGGCGGCGCGAGGCGGGGCTCGCGCGCCGCAACGAGGTCGTCCGCCTCACCTACCCCGACGGCTTCGAGGCCGAGTTCGAGTTCGACGCGCGCGAGGGGCTGCCCGCCAAGGTCATCTACAAGCGGCCGGGCGAGGAGGGCGAGCGCGTCGAAGAGGAGGACCGCTACGCGCAGTTCCTCAACGTCGCGGGCGCGCGCTTCCCCTTCGTCATCGACCACTACCGCGCCGGCCAGCAGTCGAGCCGCGTCAACTACGAGACGGTCGAGTTCAACAAGCCCGTCCCCGACTCCCTCTTCGCCAAGCCCGCCGACGTAAAGTCCATCAAGTTCTGAGCCGTCTTCAAGGGAAGATTAACCGCGGAGGCAGGGAGGCACGGCTTTAAAGACATATGTCTTTAAAGCCGTGCCTCCCTGCCTCCGCGGTTAATTATCTTTACGTCACTGCCGCACCTGGAAGAGCAGGCGCGCGGCGTCGGGTCGGCCCCGGCCGTGAAGGTCAGCGCGTAGGTTCCGGTCGCGTAGCCGGTCGTCTTCAGGTTGAAGACGTAGCCGCCCAGGGACGCGTCGTAGCGGAAGTTGAAGTCCGGGTTGGACTGCCCCGCCTCTTCGAGCACGCCCGGCGCGCCCGTCGGGACGAGGCGGACGCCCATGGCGCGGACGACCAGCGCGGGCGACGAGAGGTTGCGGCCGGCCGCGTCCGTCAGGCGCAGCTTGACTGGGAGGGTGCTCCCGCTCTTGTGCTCCTTCGCCTGGTCGAAGAGCGCGGCGAAGGCGTAGCCGACCGAGTAGGCGCTGGTCTGCGCCGACTCGTTGCCCGCCGCGTCACGCGCCGCGACCGTGAACGTCTTCGCGCCGACGGCGGAAGTGTCGAGGTTCGGCCCGCCCGCGACCGGCCCCGCGCACGCGGCCACACCCGAGCCGCCGTCGGAGCAGGCGTAGGCGGCCGTCACAAGTTGGCCGAGCGTGTAGGCGGCCCCGTCCGCCGGTCGCGTGATGTCGATGGAGGGCGGCGTCCTGTCGATGTTGATGCCGCCGAAGGTCAGGGCCGCGTCGTTGCCCGCCGCGTCGGAGCACGTGCCCGAGGCGGACTGCCCCGCGCCCTCCGACCCGAGCGTCAGGGGGGCCGTGACGGACGCCACGCCCGAGCCCGCGTCCATGCAGCCGAAGCTGATCGTAACGTCTCGGTTCGTCCAGGTGCCACCCGTGTATGCGCCCGCGTCGGTCTGCGCGTCTGCCGTCAACCCGGGCGCGGTCTTGTCGAGCCTCACCGTGAGCGTCCGCGCCTCCTCGACGTTGCCCGCGCTGTCGCGCGCGAAGTAGGTCAGGGTCGTTAACCCTTCGGCCGCGAACGTCAGCGAGACGGACGCGCCCGCCGCGCTCGTCTGCGCGATGGGCTGTGCGCCGCTCGCGCCGTAGACGATCTCGCTCACGCCCGTCCCGCCGACCTCGTCCGAAGCGCCGAGCGTGACCGTCACGTCCGAGTTATGCCAGCCCGCGCCGTTCGGCGGCGACGAGAGCGTCGCGGCCGTCGTCGGCGGCGCGGAGTCGTTCCCGCAGGAGTTGTCCACGCCCCGGGCGTCGTCGAGCGGGCAGGCTTGATACGGCGTCCCCTGCCCCGGCGAGTAAGCCGCGGCGCTCAGGGCGAAGTCCGCCGTCTGCACGCCCATGACGAGCGAGACGAGCGAAGGGGCGACCTCCGCCTCCTCGGGCGTGAAGTACGCCCAACTCCCGCCCACGTTCACGAAGGTCTTGAGCCCGGAGACGAGCACAACGTCTGCCGCGCCCACAAGCCCCGCGTAGCCGCCGACGTTGTATGCGCCCGCGTAGCCCGACGGCTCGACGCGCACGGTCGTGTTGTTGAGGACGAGCCGCGCCCCGTCGGCGACCGCGTGCGGCGTCAACGAGAGCGACTGCGCGATCTCCGCGACGCGGCCGCAACTGTCCACGCGGAAGTTGAAGTAGCTCCCGCCCTTCCCCGCCCCGTTGTCGAAGAAGTAGCCGAGCGCCGGTATCAGGACGAGTTGGCGCACGCCCGTGAAGCCCGCGTTGAAGGAGGGCAGGCGGTACACGCCCGCGAAGCCCCGCGGGTCGATGGTGACCAGGGCGTTCCTCAAGCGCAGGGTGTTGCCTATACCGTCGGCCGCGCCCGGGCGCGAAACGTCCGTGACGCGCCCGCAGTCGTCCACCTTGAACTGGAAGCTCCCGGCAGGGACGCCGTAGTTGTTATCGACGAGGTAGTAGAGGCCGGGTATCAGCGTGTGCTGCGTCGTGCCGGTGAACGTCCCGTCGAACGAGCCGAGCAGGCGGTAGAGTCCGGCGTACCCTTGCGGGTCTACGCGGACGGTCGCGTTGTTGAGCGTGACGGTGTGGCCGCTGGCCGTGCCGACGCCCGGCTTGTTCAGGTTGACGGCCTCGCCCGCCTCGTTCAGCTCGAAGGCGAAGCTGCCGCCCGGCGTGCCGTAGCCGTTATCCAGAAGGTAGAGGAGCCCGGGCACGAGGACGAACGACCGCGCGCCGGTGTGCGACGCCGAGGGCTGCGTGTAGATGCGGTAGCGGCCCGCGTACCCCTGCGGGTCTACGCTGACGGTCGAGTTGTGGAAGACGAGCGCCGGGCCCGCGCCGTGCGCCGCCGCGGGCTTCGACACGTCCGTCACGCGCCCCGCCGCGTCAACCGTGAAGAAGAAGTTCGTGCCCGGCGTGTTGTACTCGCCGACGCGCACGTTGTACGTGCCGGGGTTGAGCGAGAGGGTCGTCGGCCCCGTGCCGGGCACGGGGCCGTGGTTGACGTAGTAGACGCCCGCGTAAGCGCCGGGGTCTACCGTTATCGTGAACGGCGGGGTCGGCACGGGGTCGGGCGCGGGCCAGCGCGGGAGGTTGATGTGGGCCGCGCCGCGGTTGGCCGTCCGCTGGTTGTCGTGGAGGCGCACGGGCCACGGCGAGGCCGGGTCGTAGTTCGTGGCGCCGACCGGCAGCGCCGTGATGGCGTTGCCGGTGACGTAGAGCAGGCCGCCGCTTAAGAGCAACTCCCAAGCGCCCGGCATGTCCGTGACCGTCCGGCGGACTTCGCCCGTCGCCTGATCGAGCGCGTAGACGCGCGCGCTTGCGCCGCCCGCGCCGACGTAGACCGCGCCGTCGTCACCCAGGAGGAGGTCGTTCGGCAGACCCTCGACCGGCGTGCTCCACACGAGCGCGCCCGTGTTGGAGTCGCGCGCCTCGACGGAGCCCGCGCCCGCGTCGCTCGCGGGCGGCGGCTGCGTGCCGACGTAGATGAGGCCGCCCGCGCCGACGACCGGCGGCGTGACCGCGTTCACCGGAAGGTTCCACACGGTCGTGCCGTCGGGCAGGAGTCGCGCGAGGCGGCCCGGCTCAATCGCCTGCGCCAGGTGCGAGCCGCGCGAAGAGACGACGAAGCTGCCGTCGGCGGCGACCGCGCCCGACTGCAACTGGTGGCCGGGGTCTACGGGCATCACCCACTCGGTCGCACCCGCGTCGGCGTTGACGCGCGCCACGTGGCCGCCGATGCCGGCCACGTAGGCCACGCCCGGCCCGGCGATGCTCGTGAAGCCGAAGAAGTCGCCGGAGTTGACGTGTCGAACGTCCACGCCGTCCGCCAGCCTGACCGCGGAGAGCGTCCAGTTCGCGGTCGTGTAGGCGAGCCCGCGCTCGTGGTCAATCGCTACGGGGTAGCGGAAGGTGTTGCAGCAGCCGAGCAGACTCCACTCCCAGGCCAGCCCGCCGTCCGACCTGTAGGCGCGCCTGTCCTGATAGCCGCCGATCAGGTAGTCGGGGCGGCCCGCGTCGCCGACCCACACGGCGGCGCGCACGTCGGGCGCGGGCGCGGGGCCGAGGCTCTCGCCGGTCTGCGGGTTCAGCATCACGGGCGAGTCGCCGCCGGTCGCGACGAGCGTCCCGTCGGCGAGCATGGCCAGCACGTAGTTGCCGTTGGCGACGCTCCAGCGCTGGACGCTCTGCGCCGTGACGGGCGACGACTGCGCGCCGGCTAAGCGCGCGGCGAGGCCGCCCGAGAGTGCGAAGGCGGTCAGGAGAACGAAAGTGAGAACGAAGTGGCGGGGGCGAGTCATGGGGGATGAATCTCCTTCTGTGTAGGGGCGGCCGCGGGGAACGCGGCGGGCGGCGGGCCCGGGTCAGGCCGGGCGAGCGGCGAGCCGTTCGTGCTCTAGACGTATATGGCGGATGCCCGCGTTCCGTTTCGGCGCGGGCGTCTGGCGGGTCGCACTTCGCGGTCGGGGCGTGCGGCTCGGGTTGATTTAGGTCGTCGGTCGGTGAGAGGTGTAAGAGCGGCTGTCACTTTCGCCCGCGCGGCCTGCCTGGCCCGGGGTCGGGGAGGGCGGATGCTCACGAACCGTCGGAGTCGGGCGGGGATGATACCCGAAGCGGGCGGATTCTCAAAGCCGCGGGCCCGTCTGACTCTCTTTCGCCACCGATTCGCCGCGCGGGGCTTCGGCGGCCTGCGCGTCGGCGGCGACGAAGGCGGGCGCGGGCGGCTCGACGCCGGCCATGTGCGCGAAGAGGCGCTCGTACTCGTCCACGACGTGCTCCCAGTCGTAGCGCTCGCGGACGCGCGCCTGCGCCCGCTGCCGGTACTGCGTGACCATCGCGCCGCCGCGCAGGACGCGCTGCAACTGCGCGGCGAGGTCTGTGGTGTCGCGGTAGTGTATGGCGGCGTCGCCCGTCACCTCGACGTTCTCGGGCGTGTTCAGGGTCAGCACGCAGTTGCCGTAGCCCATCGCTTCGAGGAGCGCGGGGTGCGTGCCGCCGACCTCGGTGGCGTGGACGTAGCAGAAGGCGTTCTGCTGCAAGGCGCGGTAGGCGTCGCCGAAGACGAAGCCCGTGAAGACGATGCGGCGGTCGCGGCGAGCGAGCGAGCGCAGGTGCGCGATGTACTCGTGCGCGTAGGGGGCGTCGCCGACGACGAGCAGCTTCTGCGGCGTGCGCACGCGGCGGAAAGCCTCGATGACCATCTCGGCGTTGTTCTCGGGCTCAAGGCGCGAGACGTAGAGCACGTAGCGGTTCGGCTCCACGCCCCAGCGCGCGACGGCCTGCCGGTCGGCGCGCCGCTCGACCTCCGCGCCGTAGGCGATCATCGTCGAGCCCGCGCGGTACTTCGCCAGGTAGTAGTCCTGGATGACGCGCGCGTCCGTGACCGTCTCGTTCGGCAGCCAGACCGAGAGGCGCTCGGCCACGCGGTAGTAGTTCTTGCCGAGCCAGTTCCACTTGCGCCTTTTGTGTTCGAGGCCGTCCACGTTGATGGCGACGGGCACGCGCGCGGCGCGGAGCACCGGCGCGAAGGGCGCGTTGGCGGCGTTGCAGATGAGGGCGGCGTCGAAGCGGCGCAGCGCCGCGGCGTGGAGGGCGGAGAGGCCGGCGTGGACGACGGTGTCGAAATACTTGTGGCGGATGGTGGGGAGCACCTTGAGGCGCACGCCCTTGTACTCGATCTGGCGCGGGCTGACGTAGTGCGCGCGGCAGTAGACCGTCACGTCGTGCCCGCGCGCGACCAGCCGCGTCGAGAGCTGCTCGGCGAACGTCTCGAACCCCCCGTAGCTGGCCGGAATCCCCCTCGTCCCCAGAATGGCGATTTTCATGAGTGATAAGTGATGAGTGAGTAAGAGCGTGAACCGTAAACCGTAAACCGTGACAAGAAAGAACTGTCTTCTTCTTGTCACGGTTTACGGTTTACGGTTTTTTCTTATCACTCAACACGCTCCTGTAAACCCTTAAGGTCATGCGGGCCGTCTCCCGCCAGTCGAAGCGCCGCGCCCTTTGCAGTCCGCGCTCTCGCAAGTCCGCGCGCAGGGCGTCGTCGTCAATGAGCCGCGCCAGGCCCCCGGCCAGCGCGTCCGTGTCGAAGGGGTCTACCGTGAGGCCGGCGTCGCCGACCACCTCCGGCAGGCTCGTCAGGTTGCCCGTCAGGACGGGCGCGCCGCAGCTCATCGCTTCGAGCGGCGGCAGGCCGAAACCCTCGTAGAAGGAGGGGTAGGCGAAAAGCAGCGCCCCCGCGTACAGTGCGGGCAGGTCGCCTGTCGGTACGTACCCCGTCATGACGACCGAGCCGCCGAGCCTCTCCTGTTCAATTGCTGTCAGCGTGTCGCCGTAGAGCCAAGCCTGTTTGCCGACCAGAACCAGTTGCGGCAGATTACTCCTCCCGCGCCCGCGGCGCAAGGCCGAATAGGCGCGCACCAGCCGCGCCAGATTCTTCCGCGGCTGAATCGAGCCCACGGCCAGCACGTACTCGCCGCGAATGCCGTAGCGCTTTCTGACGCGCTCTATCTCCGCCCCGTCTTCGACCGGCCGGAAGCGCGGCGCGACCGCCAGAGGGATCGCCGACACGCGCCCGGGGTCGAGCCCGTAGGTCTCGACGAGGTCGCGCCGCGTGTACTCCGAAGGCGCGATGACGTGCGCCGCGCGGCTCGCCGTCGCGCGCACCGTGAGCCTGAGTTGTACACGACTGCGGAGCTTGAAAGTTTCGGGGATGTGCTCGAACGAGAGGTCGTGAATCGTCGCCACGACGGGGCACGGCGCGAGCGGCGGCGCGGTGTACTGCACGTGAAGTAGATCGACCGGCCGCCTCCGCAACTCGGCCGACAGCGTCACCGGTATCCTCACCAGGGGCGTATGCGGCAGCGTCCGCCGCACGCTCACATTCCCCCAACGCCCCGCGAACCTCCTCTCCGCCTCCGCCTTCGTCACGTAGACCGTATACCGGTTCTCCCCGTCCACCTCCGCCAACGCCTCGACCAGGTTCGCCGCGTACGTCTCGTTCCCCGCCAACCCCATCCCGACTGAGTGAGCGTCAATCGCTATGTGCACGATGGAAAATCGTCCCGGAGGCCGAGGCTAAAATCGGCAGACCTTACGACGGACAAAGTGTCGTCAACCCCGTCGCCGCAGCATAACACGCCTATTCCGCGTGATATACTGCGCCCCGCCATTTCATCGAAAGACAGACTCAAACGAAGAGGACGGAGATTAACGTCATAACTATGAGTGAAGCAATCGACCGACCGCCGCAGGAGATTATCGACGAGGGCGTGGAGGACACGGGGGGTTTGGGAGGGCACCCGGCGGGATTGACGACGCTCTTCTTCGCGGAGTTGTGGGAGCGTTTCAGCTACTACGGGATGCGCGCCATCCTCGTGCTCTACATGGTGGCGCTGCCGGCGGAGGGGGGCCTCGGGTTCGACACGAAGCGGGCGGCGTCGATCTACGGGACGTACACGATGTCCGTGTACCTGACGGCGCTGCCGGGCGGGCTCGTGGCGGACAAGTGGCTGGGGGCGCGGCTCGCGGTGCTCCTGGGCGGCGTCGTCATCGCGTGCGGGCACTTCACGATGGTCTTCCAGTCCACGAACACGCTCTACGCGGGGATGGCTCTGATCGCCATCGGGACGGGCCTGCTGAAGCCGAACATCAGCGCGATGGTCGGCGGCCTCTACCGCGAGAACGACCCGCGCCGCGACAGCGGCTTCTCGCTCTTCTACATGGGCATCAACATCGGCGCGGTGCTCGCCCCGCTGGTCTGCGGCTACCTCGCGCAGAGCCAGGGCTTCAAGAGCTTCCTCGCCGCCCAAGGGTTCGACCCGGCGGCGAGCTGGCACTGGGCCTTCGGCGCGGCGGGCGTCGGGATGGTGGTCGGCCTCCTGGTCTTCGTCCTGCAAGGCGGGCGGCTCCGGCAGGCCGAGCGGAGGATGCAGAAGCAGGGCGCGAAGGAGGAGAAGGCCGTCGGGGGCGCGCAGCAGAAGCTCACCAGCGGCGACTGGAAACGCATCGGCGTCATCTTCGTCTTATTCTTCTTCACGATGCTCTTCTGGGCCGCCTACGAGCAGAAGGGCGCGAGCCTCAACCTCTTCGCGCGCGACCTCGTCAACACGCAGGTCTTCGGCTTCTCGTTCCCTTCGAGCTGGCTCCAGTCCCTGACGCCGCTCTACGTCATCATGCTCGCGCCGCTCTTCTCCGTCCTCTGGATTCGGATGGGCGACCGGCAGCCTTCGATCCCGGCCAAGTTCATGCTCGGGATGCTCTTCATCGGGCTCGCCTACCTGCTCTTCATGGTGCCGGCCGCGTGGCTGACGGCCGAGGGCAAGGTGAGCCCGCTGTGGCTCGTCGGCCTCTACTTCCTCGAAGTGGTCGGCGAGATGTGTCTGAGCCCGGTCGGCCTCAGCGCGGTGACGAAGCTCTCGCCGCTGAAGCTGGTCGGCATCATGATGGGCGTGTGGTTCCTCGCGGCCTCTCTGGGGAGCAAGCTGGCGGGCTACCTCTCCGGCTTCTTCGTCGCCAACGACCCCTCGACGCTCGTCCGCCTCTACGGCGGCATCGCCGTCGGACTCCTCGTCGCCACGGCGCTGCTCGCCCTGCTCATCCCGACGCTGCGGAGGATGATGGGGCACGTGCGCTAGGCGGCGCCGCGGCGGCGTCTCTCCGACTGCTGTATCTTGACCAGGTAGGCGTGCGCCTCGGCCGACCGGAACAGCTCCATGCCCTCGGCCTCGTCGGCCGCGACCGGGGCGATGGCCGCGTCCGTGTACGCGTGCCGCCGCGGGTCGCGGATGACCCTCCGGAGGATGAGGTAGCTCCGCAGGAAGAGCGCGGCCCAACGGGACTGCTTCCGGAGGGTTTCGGCCAAGTACTTCGGGTAGAAGACGAGGGGCGACTCCCGGCGCAGGGTAGGGCGGCGGTCGCGCCGGAACTTGAGGCGGAGGAAGCCGCCCTCGACGGGGTGCACGCGCTCGATCTCCGAGGTGCCGCGGAACCAGACGAGGTTCGACATCGTCTTGCCCGGGCTGGTGCCCGTCGCGACGCAGCGCCTCAAGACCGTCTCGACGTGCGCGTCCGAGTAGTACGCGCGCGTAGGCCGCCTCCCACTCCGCGCGCGACATGCGCGGGTGCGGCATCGTCACGTGGTTGATGTCGTAGCGGTTCAGGTCAGGCGGCGGCGGGCGGCGGCTCGGGGCCTGACTCGGCACGAAGGCCGGAGGGCGTTCCCCTTCAGCGCCGCCCTTCGTCCGCGCCTTCGGCCCTCTCTTCTTCCGGGACGCCGCCGCGGAAGGTGCGGCGGTGGATGGGGCAGCAGCCGTGTGCGCGGAGCGCGGCCCAGTGGTCGCGCGTGCCGTAGCCGACGTGGCGGGCGAAGCCGTAGTGTGGGAACTGCACGTCGTAGTCGCGCATGAGCGCGTCGCGGTAGGTCTTGGCGAGGACGGAGGCGGCGGCGATGGAGGCCGAGGCCGAGTCGCCGCGGATGATGGCCTTCTGCGGCAGGGGCGACTCGCGCAGTTGCAGCGCGTCGATCAAAAGAAAGTCGGCGCACGGCTGCAAGCCTTCGAGGGCCTGCAACATCGCGCGCCGCGTGGCGACGAGGATGTTCGTCGCGTCGATCTCTTCCGGCGAGATGAGCCCGTAGGAGTAGCAGACGGCCGTCCGCCTCAGCTCCTCCGCGATGCGCTCGCGCTGGAGCGCCGTCAGCTTCTTCGAGTCGTCGAGCCCTTCGGGTATCGGCGCCGCCGGGTCGAGAATCACGGCCGCCGCCACCACGGGCCCCGCCAAGGCCCCGCGCCCCACCTCGTCGAGCCCGGCGATACGACCGAACCCGCGGCCGCGCGCCTCCTCCTCGAACAGCGTGTGGATGGACGACTGGCGCTTCATGGGAGCGTGAACCGTGAACCGTAAACCGTGACAGGAAGGAACAGCGAACCGTGACGAGAAAAGCTGTTCTCATCTCGTCACGGTTTACGGTTCACGGTTTACGGCTTTACTTGCTCTTGTTCGACGCCGACGCGCCCTGGGCCTGGCCGCTGGAGCCCTTGGTGGCGTTGCGCGTGTCGAGCTCCTTGATGCGGGCAGCCTTGCCGCGCAGGTTGCGCAGGTAGTAGAGCTTGGCGCGGCGGACGCGGCCGCGGCGCACCACCTCGACGCGGCCGATGATGGGGCCGTGGACGGGGAAGATGCGCTCGACGCCGACGCCGAAGCTGGTCTTGCGCACGGTGAAGGTCTCGCGGATGCCGTCGCCCTTGCGCGCGATGCAGACGCCCTCGAACGCCTGGAGGCGCTCCTTCGTCTCCGACTCCTTGATGCGCACGTGCACGCGCACCGTGTCGCCCGGCGCGAAGTCCGGGATGTCCGTGCGCCTCTGCGCGCTGTCCACACTGTCCAAGCGGTTCATGATGTCACCTCGAAAAGCAGTAGTCAGTAGTCGGTAGCCAGTAGTCAGTAGAACTCGCCGCGGCGCGGCGTCTTTGACCACTCGCGAAATCTTTTAGTTCAACTCAATCGCCATCTTCGTCGAGCGCGGCGCGCTCCTTCTCACTCAGTTCGACCCTCTCGAAGAGGTCGGGGCGGTTGCGGCGCGTCTTGCGGAGCGCCGCGCGGCGTCGCCAGCGCGCGACCTCCGCGTGGTGGCCGCTCAACAGAACCTCCGGCACGCGCCGGCCGCGGAACTCGACGGGGCGCGTGTAGTTCGGGAAGTCGAGCATCCCTTCGGAGAAGGACTCGTTGACCGCCGAAGTCTCGCTCCCCAGAGCGCCCGGGATGAGCCGCGTGACCGCGTCCACCAGCACGACCGCCGCGGGCTCGCCGCCCGAGAGCACGTAGTCGCCGATGGAGACCTCGTCGGTCGCGAGCGCCTCCGCGACGCGCTCGTCCACGCCCTCGTAGCGGCCGCAGACGACCAAGACCTGCCCGGCCTCGGCTAACTCCCCCGCGAGCGCCTGCGTCAAAGACCGGCCCTGCGGCGAGAGCAGCACGACGCGCTTCCCCGCCTCACGCAGTGACCGGGCGTCGCCGGCCGAACCCGTCAAAGACTCGACCGCCTCAAAGATCGGCTCGGGCTTCAAGACCATCCCGTCGCCGCCGCCGAAGGGGCGGTCGTCCACCACCTTGTGCCGGTCGTGCGTCCAGCCGCGCAGGTCGTGCGCCGCCACCTCGACCAGCCCGGCCGCGCGCGCCCGACGCACGATGCCGAAGTCGAACACCCCCCGGAAGAACTCTGGGAAGATGGTGATGATGTCAAACCGAAGCACCGGCTAAAATTCCAACAGCTCGTCCGGCGGGTCAACGCGAATGAGCTTCCGGTCAACGTCTACCTCGACGCAGATGCTCTGGGCGAGCGGGACGAGGTTCTCGCGGTTCCTCTCGTCGAGGATGACGAGGACGGGGGCCTCGCCGCCGGTGTGGAGCACCTCGCGGACGGTGCCCACCTCCCTGCCCTCGACCGTCTCGACGCGGCAGCCCTGTAACTGCCAGTCGTAGAACTCGCCCTCTTCCAGCTCGACCGCCTCCGACTCCGGCACGGCCAGCTCGCAGCCCGCGAGCGCCGAGGCTTCCTCGGGGCTGTCGAACCCTCCGAGCTTCAGGACGACGCGGTCGCCGTGGAGCCAGTGGCCTTCGAGCTTCAGGCGCTCGCGCCGCCCGCCGGGGAAGACCGCGACGAGTTCTTCGAGCCCCTCGAAGCGTTCGGGGAAGTCGGTCAGGAGGTCGCAGGCGACCTCGCCCTTCACCCCGCGCGGCTTCGCGACCCTCGCCACCGCGACCAGCTCGACGGAGTTCAAATCCTCGCCGCCGCTCATTCGACGATTTCGAGGACGTAGCGCTTGCGCTGCTTCTCGCCGGCCGCGTGGAGGAGCGAGCGGATGGCCTTCACCGTCCGCCCCTGGCGGCCGATGACCTTGCCCACGTCCGCCTGCGCCACGCGTATCTCGATGACGCTCGTCGAGCGGTCGCGCTCGACCTCGCGCACGTCCACCGACTCGGCCTCGCGCACGAGGTGCTTGACGATCAGTTCGACGGCGTCCTTCATCATTTCGGCTTAGGCCGTGGGCTGCGCTTCGGCCGCCTGCGCCTTCGACTGCCGGCGGATGAGCTGGCGGACGGTGTCGGTCGGCTGCGCGCCGCGCTCGATCCAGTAGTTGACGCGATCCATCTTGAGCCGCACCTCGGCCGGGTCGCGCGTCGGGTTGTAGAAGCCGACGTTCTCGACGTAGTCGCCGTCGCGCTTCGACAGCTTCTCCTTGACGACAACGCGGTAAGACGGGCTCTTCTTCGCGCCCATGCGCATCAGTCTGATTGCTAACATTCAACCTCCGAAAAACAGTAGTCAGTAGACAGTAGTCAGTAGAAGAACTTTTCGGTTCGGGCCAGCGGCGATGTCATCGTCAACGTCCGTTAAGCGGAGCCTACTGACTACTGACTACTGGCTACTGGCTACTTGCGTTTCTTGTGCCGCGGCTTCTTCTTGCGGCGCGCGCCGCCCCCGCCGCCGGGCGCGGGGGGCAGTTGCGGCAGGCCGCCCTCGTCTCCCCCACCGCCCAACATGCCGCCCATGTCGGGCATGCCCATCATGCCGGCCATGCGGCGCATCATCCGGCCCTTGAGTCCCGCGCCCCCGCCGCCGCCGCCCGGCGCGCCGAAGAGGCCCGCGCGCGAGAGCTGCTGCATCATCTGCCGCATCTCGACGTACTGCTTGATGAGCTGGTTGACCTCCGTCACCGTCGAGCCCGACCCGCGCGCCACGCGGCGGCGGCGGCTCGCGTTGAGTATCCGGTGGTCTTCGCGCTCCTCCCTCGTCATCGAGTCGATGATCGCCTCGGTGCGCTTGAGCTGCCGCTCCATCTCGGCCGACTGCTCGTCGTCCAACTGCGGCATCCCCATCCCGCCGAGCAACTGGTCGGGCAGCATCTTCATGATCTTCGAGAACGAGCCCATCCGCTTGACCTGCCGCAACTGGCTGCGGAAGTCGTCGAGCGTGAACTTGTTCTTCTGAATCTTCTCTAACTGCGCCTCGGCCTCCGACTGGTCAACCTTCGACTGCACCTCCTCGATGAGCGAGAGCACGTCGCCCATGCCGAGGATGCGCTGCGCGATGCGGTCGGGGTAGAAGGGCTCGAGCGCGTCGTACTTCTCGCCGACGCCGACGAACTTCACGGGCTGCCCCGTCACCTGCTTAATCGACAGGGCCGCGCCGCCGCGCGCGTCGCCGTCCATCTTCGTGAGCACGACGCCCGTGATGCCGACCCTTCGGTGGAACTCCTCGGCCGACCGCACCGCGTCCTGGCCGGTCATCGCGTCGGCGACGAAGAGGATTTCCACGGGGCGCGTGTCGCCCTTGATCCTGACGAGTTCTTCCATCAGCTCGTCGTCGATGTGGAGGCGGCCGGCGGTGTCGATGAGCAGCGTGTCGTAGCCGGTCTGCTGCGCGTGCCTGAAAGCCTCGCGGGCCAGCTCGACGGGGTCGTTCGACTCGGGCTTCTCGAAGATCGACTGACCCGTGGCCTTGGCGATGACGGCCAACTGCTGGCGCGCGGCGGGGCGGTTCACGTCCGTGGAGACGAGCAGGGGCTTGCGCTGCTGGTTCTTCGCCAGCCACATCGCGATCTTGCCCGTCGAGGTCGTCTTGCCCGAGCCCTGCAGGCCGACGATCATCACGACGTTCGGGCTCGTCTTCGTGAAGACGAGCCGCGAGCTTGTGCCGCCGAGCAGGTCAACCAGCTCGTCGAAGACGATCTTGACGACCTGCTCCGAAGGCTTCAGCTCCTGCCAGACCTGCTGCCCCTCGGCCTTCTCCTTGACCGACGCGATGAAGTCCTTGGCGACCCTGTAGTTGACGTCCGCTTCGAGCAGGGCGAGGCGGATTTCGCGCAGGGCGGCGTCCACGTGCTCCGGCGTGAGCACGCCCTCGCCGCGCAGGTTCTTCAGCGCGCGCTTCAGCTTGTCGGATAAAGACTCGAACATAACTACACAGACGGCCCGGCCAGCCCCAGCCGAAAACAAGGATGATACCGGCGGCGGTAAATGGTGTCAAGGAAAGGGGGATACTGACCCGCGGGCGTCTGGTTCCGGCTCGACGCCGGGGGCTGAAGCGGCGGCGGCGGATAAAATCCGGGCGGCCGCACCGCCCCGAACGACGGGGCGGGGGAGGCGCGGGCCGTGGGAGGCCCCGGCCGGCGTTTCCCGCCGCGCCGGGACAGAAAATAACTTGACGCGCGGGTTGTGGCGAATTATTTTACGAAAAGCACTAACTGCAAAACAAATAGGACACGCGCACCGTTTCCCGCACAAGACAGTACGCTTCCTCTAGTTAGTCTCTAACTCAGGAGGTTTTATGCGTCAGCACGCCCGCTTCTCTGCCTTCGTCTTCGTCGCCTTCGTTTTCGCCGTCTCGGCGGACTTCAACCGAACATTGGCCCAGACACCCACCCCGACCCCTGTTCAGGCCGGCCAGGTCATCATCAGCGAGTTGCGCTTCCGCGGCCCGAACGGGATACGGGACGAGTTCGTCGAGCTTTATAACAACACCGACTCGCCCATCGTCGTCTTGGCGAGCGACGCCTCGGGCGGGTGGGGGGTGGCGGCCTCGGACGGGAATATCACCGGCACCTTCTGCCGCATCCCGAACGGCACGGTCATCCCGGCGCGCGGCCACTTCCTCTGCGTCAACCCCGACCCCGACTTCGAGAGCGGCTACAGCCTGGGCGACTACCCTTCGGGCAACCCGACCCCGACCCCGACCCCGCTGCCCAGCCCCACCCCGGCTTTCGCCACGGCCCGGGGCGACGCGAACTACACGCTGTTCGACGACGTCCCCGACGGCTTCGGCGTCGCGCTGTTCACCACGCAAAACACGGCGAATCAGAACTCGAACACGCGGCTCGACGCGTTCGGCTTCCTCAGCTCGCCCGCGCTCTTCAGGGAGGGCAACGGCTTCCCGACCGTGGCGGCTTCCAGCAACGAGCACACGTACTACCGCGACCTGCGCACCGGCGGGATACCGCGCGACACCGGCGACAACGCTTCGGACTTTCTGCTCGTCGGCACGACCCTCTCCATACAGGTCACGCGGCTGGGCGCGCCCGGCCCCGAGAACCTCGCGAGCCCGGTGGTCAACAACGCCACGATCAACTCCTCGCTGCTCGACCCGAACGTCGTCTCAAGCTCGCCGCCGAACCGCACGCGCAACTTCCAGACCGAGGACCCCAACACCTCACTCTTCGGCACGATGTTCATCCGCCGCACCATCACGAACAACACGGGGCTGCCCGTCTCGCGCCTGCGCTTCCGCATCATCAACATCACCACTGACGGCACGCCCGGCTCCGAGTGCGTCCCCAGCCCGTGCGCCGACCTGCGCGCGCTGACCTCGTCGGACGAGGCGACGGTTACGACCTCCCAGGGGCCGGTCTCGGTGAGAGGACTCACCCTGGAGGAGAATCCGCCCATACAGCCGGTCGGCGGCGGCTACAACGCCAGCCTGTCGGAAAACGACATCACGCTCGCGACGCCGCTGCCGGACAAGCAGAGCATCAACGTGGTCTTCAAGCTGGGCGTCCAGCGCACCGGCCCGTTCCGCTTCTTCATCAACTTCGAGGCGCAGAACAGCCCGGCCCCGATCATCACCGCCCCCGCCGCCTCCGGCGGTACAGACCTGGGGAGAAACTCCAACAGGAAGAAGGTGGTCGCGGACACCGCCGGTTCGGCCCAGGGCGCGGCGCCCGCGAGTCCGGCGGCGGCGCCGAGTGCGGCACCGGTTAACGTCTACGCCCCCTTCCTCATCTACCTGCCGCCGCCCGCCGCGGAGGAGGAGGAGGAGAAGGAGAAGGAGGACGAGGGCAAGGAGAAGAAGTCTGCGGAGACGCCGCCTTCGGCCGAGCCCGCGCCGCCGCAGGCGACCGAGGCGACTCCCGCGGCCGACCCTCCGGCACCCGCCGCAGACGAAGCCGCGCCCGCCGAGACGCAGCGCGCCCCGCAGAAGAAACACCCGGCCGCCGCGAAGGCTCCCAAGCGCGGCGAGCAATAACCTCTGCGAACCAGTCCGAAACTCTCCTTAGCGCCTTTGCGTAAAATTAACCTCACGCAAAGGCGCAAAGGCGCTAAGAGCCTGGGCGTCCTTCTCGGCGACGAAGAGGACGCCCAGGCTCTTTAGTAATTGTAAACCGGCTGGCCATCTGTTCTAATTCGGCTGGCATAAGACGCAGGACGGCGGCACACCGTGATTAGACGCGACCGCCGGGACTAAACACCTTCACTCACGTACCGCACGCGATGGACATCCCTCGCTTTGAAGACCACCTGATGACGGCCGCCACGCCCCAAAGCGTCGGCGACGCGTTCCAGACGTTTGTCTACGAACTGCTTCACCAAGACTATCCAGACCTTCATCCCTTCCCGGCCGGCGGGAAGGATGGAGGCATAGACCTCGTCGAGTCTAGGGACGGGCGGCGCACGGTCGTCGAGTGTAAATACGTCGGCACCGACGGGCTGCAAGCGGCGCGGCAGCGGTGGCTTGAAGTCGCGGGGCATTTGGCGGAGCACCTGTCGGACGCCACGGGCCCCACGCGCGGCCAGGCGCAATACGGCCCTTGGTATCGAACCGATCCGCCAATCGGGAAATACATCTTCTGCGTCAGTTCCGTGCTGGGTAACCTGGAGCAGTCGGATAAGCTCTGCGAGGAGATCGCGAACTTCTTCGGCGAAATGGCAGCGAGGCATGCGCACCTCGCGCACCTGTTCGGACTCCCGATCACGGTGCTCGACTGGAACGACCTCCAGACGCGCCTGCGCAGACACCCACACCTGCTCTTCCGCTGGTTCAGGCTCGCGCGCCATTACGGGCTGGGGACGCTCGACGAACGCTCCGACTACAGTACGTTCCGCTCATACCTCTTCAGCGACAGGCTGCCCTACTATTCGCGCCGCCAGCACCTCGGCGTCACGCCCGCGCCGGACGGTGCCGACATTCTCGACGAAGAGGGGCTCTTGCGCCTCATCGACGGGGGGCACCTGACGGGGCTCGTCCTGACGGGGAGCGGAGGAGTCGGCAAGACGCGCCTGACGCTCGAAATAGGGTGGCTGGCGCAGGCCGAAGGCTGGGTCGTGCTGCGCGTGCTGCGTCGGCTGCGGCAGGACGCCGTCGAGCACTTGGCGCAGTCCGTCACGCCGGAGACGAAAGTCCTCCTGCTAATCGACTACGTCGAGACGCAGCGTGACTTCGCCGAACTGGTGGAGGTGCTCAACGATCTCAACGACAGCCTCGGCCTGCGCCTGCGCTACGTCGCGAACTGTCGCGCGAGCTACTACTCGACCATCGCCACTACCGAGCGCCACACCGAGGTCAACATCTCGCCCGTGTCCGAGGAGCCGGCCGTTGCGGGGTGGTTCGAGAGTTACCAGCAACAGACCGTCCGCCACATCCTCGAACACAGCGGCATCGAGGCCACCGAGCGCCACCTGAAAATTTGCCGCGACGTGCCGGTCTTCGCGGTCTTCATGTCGTACCTCCGCGGCACCGGCCGCGAGACGGAACTGGAGAGCCTGCTAGAAGAGCAGGACTTCAGCCGCTGGCTTATCAAGCGGCTGCAACTCAGCTTAGGCGACGCGACCGTTTCCCCGACCCTCGCGCAGTTCGTCACCCTCTTCCCCCTCCCCGACACCGCCGCGAACAGCGCCGAATTAAAGGAGCATGAGGTCTTATTCCGCAGGCTCGCAACCGACGGGTGGATCGAGAAGCTCCCGGCCGACGAAACGCGCGACGTAGACATCTGGGTGATGGCGCACGACGTTCTGGCCGACCAAATTCTTCTCTCCTACTTCAAGGGCAACCCGCACACGGTCGAGAACTTCGTCCGCGGCCTCCTCACACTCGCGCGCCGCGTCGGCTGTCTGCGCTCGGCGCTGATCACGCTGCAAAGGCTCGTGGACAAGCCCGCCCTCAAGGCGCTCGACTGGCCCGCCGTCCTCGACGCCTCCATCGCCGAAGACCCATCCGCCTGGCGCGCAGTCCGTGACCTGCTCGTCCGCACCTCGCTCCTCACCCCATTACAGACAATTGACCTCCTCGGCCACCACATGGAGGTCTGGCAGGGCGCGGAAGAGCAACCGACATTTCAGCTCGCCGTGGGATGGCTCACACGGTGGGCCTTGGAGCAAAAGGGAGTAGAACTCGATCAATCTCAACGTTCGACCCTCGAAACATGGCTTCAGAAAACGTCTGCCCACGCTACCCTGAACAACTACGTGATCACCTCTGGCCTAAAGTTCTGCCCGGAACTCGTCAGCGAAGTCGCGTTGAATTGGATACGTACTCGCCCCCGTGAATTTCAAACAACCTATCTAATGGTGGCGTGGTTGAGGCAGAAGCTTCCACCGGAACAGATAGCTCCTTTCGTAGAGCAGTGGCTTGTAAAATTCTCTGACAGTTCAGACGTTAGTTTTGTTTTTTGGGCATGGCTTAACGCAGGTGGTGACAAGGAATTAGTTCGTGCTCGTATCGCCAAGTGGCTAGTTGTTCACAAGGCGATTTCTGGCGCAAGATTCGTCTACCGGTCTTGGCTCGATGCAGGGGGCGGCGTTGAGATAATTCATGAGTTCTTGAAGGCATGGCTCGCCGCGCACGGGGCGGACGCCGAGGCGCAGTTCGTCTACCAGTCTTGGCTCGACGCTGGCGGTGAGGTAGAGACTGTTCAAGACTATTTAAAGGCGTGGCTCGAAGAGCACTGCACGGCCCCGGAGGCGAGGTTCGTTTACCAATCCTGGCTCGACGCGCGCGGCGACAAGGAGACCATACAAAAATCCCTGAAGGCATGGCTCGCCGCGCACGGGGCGGACGCCGAGGCGCAGTTCGTCTACAGGTCCTGGCTCGACGCTGGCGGCGGCATAGAAGTCGTCCGGGAATCTCTGCTGGCGTGGCTTTCCACGTACATGAAGTTAGAGACAGCAAATTTTGTCTACCGCGGCTGGATTGACGCGGGGGGTAGCATTGAGTTGATTCAAGAGCATCTGTTCGCCTGGCTTGACGAACACGGGGCTAGCGCGGAAGCAGATTTTATCTTCAAAGCTTGGCTCGAAAAGGAAGGCTCCTTCTCAGCCATACGCCCACATGCCCTCCAGTGGCTAAGTCGAAATTATGATCGAGAGGAGGCGGTCTTCTTAACCAAGTTCATTGCCAAGCAGCCCGACATTCCGGTCGAGACGGTTAAAAACGTATTGAACTGGTGTCGTAAATTCTCGGCTAACGAAGACGCCATATGGCGGCTGAGGCAGTTAGGCAGACACCTTCTAGGAGAGGAAGTGGCGGAAGAAGTATGTGCGGCGTCAGAGGCGGTGTTAGGTACGCTCCTCTCGCGTAACGCCTCCCTGCCACAGGCGGTCAACGAACAGACTACGGCTCTCTTCTCCTTCCTCATCACTGCCCCCGGACTCCATACAGATTCTTTGCGCGGCCGCGTGGACGAACTTCTCCTGCGATGGCTTCGCCACCCTTATTCGTACGGTGATTCTGCTAGACCGCACCAGAACAACCAGAGGCGTAACTACGTGCAGCGGGTCGTAGACCTCGTCAATGCGGGCGCGCTGAGTGTCAGCGAAGACCGGGAGGCTCTACGGCGATTTCTGTGCTGGGTGAACAATTGGGACGAGGATGAGAAGTTGATGGTGCGCCCTATGCTCGTTGAGCTTGAGAGGAAGCACCCAGGGCCGGGGCTGTGGGACGTCGTGAGGTTCGAGTGAGGCGCGCCGGCTGATCCGGATGTTTTAAGGGCGAGCGGGTCGGGCTTACGTGACGTGAATGCCTGCCGTAACCCTGACCCGCTCGCTTAACGCTCGCGGTGCCGACTGAGGGATTATCTGGCTGCGGTCTCGCGCGGCGCGAGGCGGTCGGCCGTCTCGACGAGGTTGACGAACTCCGCGCGGCGGCCGTTCAAGTCCGCGCCCGCCGAGGCCCGCGCGAGCCCGGCCGCGTTCGCGTAAGACGACTGACCCTTGTAGCGCGAGTCGCGCAGGAGCAGCCCGAACTCGGCGACCGCGGCGGCGAACTTGAAGTTGTCTGAGGCGTCGCGGTAGCTCGCCTGACGGTCGGGCACGCCGACGCTTAAGGGCCGGCTCGTGTCGCCCTCCGGCTCCTTGTAGCGCAGCTTCACCGTCAGCAGCTCACTCGCGTTCGCGCCCCGCGCCGCCTCCGCGGGGCGGCTGTACTTCAGCTCGTCCACGCCCGGGTTCTCCAACTTCTGCCCCGCGGGGACGACCTCGTAGAGCGCCGTGACGGTGTGGCCCGCGCCGATCTCGCCCGCGTCCTTCGTGTCGTCGTTGAAGTCCCTGTCGGCCAGCAGGCGGTTCTCGTAGCCGATGAGGCGGTAGCCCGCGACGAGCCGCGGGTTGAACTCGACCTGTATCTTCACGTCCTTCGCGATGGTGGCGAGCGTGCCCGCGACCTGCTCGCCGAGCGCCTTGCGCGCCTCGCCTTCGGTGTCGATGTAGGCGTAGTTGCCGTTCCCCTTGTCGGCCAGCTTCTCCATCATCGAGTCGTTGAGGTTCCCCGTCCCGAAGCCGAGCACGGAGAGGGAGACGCCGCCGCGCCGCTTCTCTTCGATCAGCCGCACGAGTTCGTCGTCGCCCGTCAGGCCGACGTTGAAGTCGCCGTCCGTGGCGAGGACGACGCGGTTCGTGCCGCCGCGGATGAAGTTCTGCTCGGCGACGCGGTAGGCGAGCCGGAGCCCCTGGCCGCCGTTGGTCGAGCCGCCCGCCTGCAAGCGCTCGACGGCCGAGATGATCTCGCCGCGCTGGTCGCCGGGCGTCGAGGGCAGGACGAGACCGCTCGCCCCGGCGTAGACGACGACGGCGACGCGGTCGCGCGCGGTCAACTGATTAGCGAGCGTGCGCAGGGAAGACTTGACGAGCGGCAGCTTGTCCGGCGCGTTCATCGAGCCGGACACGTCGATGAGGAAGACGAGGTTGGCGGGCGGCAGGTCTTCCTGCGCGAGCCTCTTCCCCTGGAGGCCGATGTGGACGAGCCTGTGCCGCGTGTTCCAGGGGCAGTCGGCCACCTCGGCCGTGACGGAGAAGGGCGTCTGGCCGTCGGGCTGCGGGTAGTCGTACGAGAAGTAGTTGACCAGCTCCTCGATGCGGACGGCGTCGCGCGGCGGGAGCCGCCCCTCGTTGAGAAAGCGGCGCGTGTTGCTGTAGGAGGCCGTGTCCACGTCGATGGAGAAGGTCGAGAGCGGCGCGCGCGCGGCTTCGAGGAAAGGGTTCTCGTCTATCTCGGCGTACGACTCGCCCGCGTCCCGCCCTTCGCGCGCGGACGGGACGACATCAAGGTTGCCGTAGGCCCGCGCACGAGCCTCCGGCGTGTTCGTGTTCGCCGCGGCCAGCCCCTGCGCCGGCGCGGACTTCGTGACTTCGGCCGACTCGCCGGTGCGGTAGTTCCCCCCGGTCGAGTTGGCACTTTCCCTTCCGCCCCCGCAAGAGGAGGCGAGCAGCGCCGCGAGAAGCAACAGGGAGAGCGGACGCGCCCCCCGCGCCGTCCGTCGTTCTTCGTGACTCATTTGGTTCCTCCGTCCGAAAGTTTCCGCCGCTGACAACGTCTGAACGCGGCTCCCACGGAGGACTTGCACAGAACCGCGAGCGGTAGCGAGCGGGTGCGGGTGACTTCATAGGTTCGTATGAAGTCACCCGCACCCGCTCGCTACCGCTCGCGGTTCTGTTCTGAGACTTATCGGCTGGCGGGCTTCGCGCCCTCGACGACGACGGGCGACGCCTGCGACACGTCGTAGCTGATGCGCTGCTCTGTGAGGCGCGCGGCGAAGGCCGACTCGGCCGAGACGTTGACGCGTGCGTAGTAGGTCGAGGAGGGGCTCACGGGCGCGGGGCAGCCTTTGACGGGCAGCTCGACCTTGACCTCGGCGCGCCCCCCGCCGGAGGCGAAGGGCTGGCGCACCTCTACGGAGTCGCCCGCGCAGTAGCGGCCCGGCGCTTCGGGGCTGAAGAAGTAGGCCCAGACCCACACGCCCGGGGCCGCCTGCCGCGCCGGGTCGCGTTCGAGCGCGAGCGTCAAACGCGCCTTCTCCGCCGCGAGGTCGAGCGTCGCGAGCTGCGTCTTGAAGGTGACGGGGGCGTTCCCCCGCGCGTCCGTGTAGGTCGAAGCGGACTGCCGTTCCGTCGTGACGCCCGAGCCGGTCGCGGGCGGCGCGGGCGCGGAGGCCGGCGGCGTGGGCGGAGGCGGGGTCGCGTAACGCTTCGTGTAATACTGCGTCAGCATAATCGCGCCCACGAGCGCGGCGGCGAAGGCGAGCAGGCCGACAAGTTTCTTCATCTTCGTTCCCTTCCTCTAACCCGCTTTGTATACGCGCGCGCCGGGCTCGCGGTTCAGACGTTCGGCCGCGAGCGCCAACCCCATGATGAGGTAGAAGACCATGACCACCTCGGAGTCGCCGAAGTTGTAGTGGACGAGCCCGGCGGCGAGGAAGCCGACCAGCCCGCCCAGGGCCCCCAGCACCAGCCCGCGCACGACCCAGTCGTCCCCGAGCCCCCCGCGCGCCAGACGCCAGAGCATCCGCCCGTAGACGAAGAGCCACGCCACCCACACCAAAAGCGCCGGCACGCCCCGCTCGAAGGCTATCTGCAAGGGCGTCGAGTGCAGGTGGCCCCAGGGCTGTCTCCCCTTGTCGAACATGCCCCACTCGCGCCAGCGTCGCTTTAGGGAGTCCATCCCCGTGCCGACGAGCAGGTGGCGCGGGTGACGGACGAGGATGCGCGCGCCCTCCTGCCAGACCAACAGCCGCCAGGAGGTCGAGCCCTCCCTCGTGTCGATGAAGCCGACCTGCCGCTTCTGCTGTAGGACGAAGAGACCCGCCAACGCGAGCGGCAACGCGAGCGCCGCCGTCCAGAGGAGCGTCCGCCGGCTCGCCCCGACGAGCGCGACGGTGAAGGCCGACGCGAGCAGCCCCGCCCAGGACGCGCGCGTCACCGTGAGAATCAGCGCGAAGACTAATCCGGCCAGCGCGACCCCCAACAACAGTCCCTTCACGCTCAGCTTCCGCCGCAAGCTGAGCAGCATCCCGAGCGCGAGCGACGCGACCAACTGCAAGACCTCCGCGTAGGTCTGGTACTGACCGTAAAACCCGCTCGCGCGCTCGTCGCGCCCCTTCGACCAGCGGAGTATGCCGAGCCGCGCCTCGGGCGTCGCCGCTTGCGGCAGCCCCGCGCGCGGAAGGTTCGCGTCGGGCGTCGCCTCCGCACGGTAGACGCGCACGCAGGCCGTCGTCTCGTCCCAGCGGCACGAGACGCGCCCGTCCGGGAAGCGCAGCACGCGCTCGCGCGGCGCGGGCCGCTCCCTTTCGATCGCGCCGACGACCTCGACGGGTCGCTCCACCTTGACGCCGTCAACCGAGATGATCGTGTCGCCCTCGATAAAGCCGACGGCGCGCAGGGGGCTGTCGGCCGCCAGCGCCTGTAACTTCACGCCGCGCCCGCGCGCGTAAACGCCGAACGTGTGGACGAGCCCGAGCGCGCACGAGACGACGAGCGTCAGCGCGAGCGCGCGCAGCACCCGCGCGCTCCGGACGTTCTCCGCCGCGACGTAGACGACCGTGAAGAGGCTCGCCGCCCGCAGCTTGCCGATGGAGACCTCGGGGTTGTAAGAGGTGAGCGCCGTCAGGAAAGTCAGAACGAAGAAGCCGAACAGCCACGGGTCTACCGGCGTGCGGAAGAGCGCCGGGCGCGGCTTAACACACAGCCGCAGCACCCAGAAGAGCATCGCCAGAAGCCACGCCGTCTGCGTCCCCGCAATCGAGTGCGGCGCGGCCGCCGCGTACAGGAAGAGGCACCCGACCGTCGCGCGCTCAAGCCAAAGGGAGAGTACTGAGTGCTGAGTACTGAGGACTGAGTCGGGCTTTAGTGTGGCTCGTTCGCTCAAAGAGTCTGCGTTCTTACTATCAGCGGGCAACTCAGTCCTCAGTCCTCAGTACTTTTAATACGCCTCGCCGCGCAGGAGCACCGGGAGCGTGCGGAGCATGATCTTGAGGTCGAGCCAGAGCGACCAGTTCTCGATGTAGAAGAGGTCGAGTTTGACCATCTCGTCGAACGAGAGGCGGTTGCGCCCCGACACCTGCCACAGGCCCGTCATCCCCGGCTTCATGTCGAGCCGCTTGCGGTGCCAGAGCGCGTACGCCTCCACCTCGTAAGGAATCGGCGGGCGCGGGCCCACCAGACTCATGTCGCCGCGCAGGACGTTCAGGAGCTGCGGCAGTTCGTCCAGACTCGTGCGGCGGAGCCAGCGCCCGGTGCGCGTGACCCGCGGGTCGTCGTGCAGCTTGTAGACGGGGCGCAGGCTGTCGCCGAGGTTCGTCTCGGGCCGGCCCTCGATGTACTGGCGCTGGAACTCGCGGTGGATGCGGTCGTCCGCGCCCGTCCGCATCGTGCGGAACTTGAGGAAGAGGAAGATGCGCCCGTCCATCCCGACGCGCTCCTGCCTGTAAAGCACCGGCCCCTTCGAGTCGAGCTTGATGAGCACGGCCATCAAGACCCACAGCGGCAGGAGCAGGACGAGCGCGAGCGTCGCGACGACGATGTCGAAGGCGCGCTTGACGACGCGCGCGCCCTGGCCGAGCGGCTCGCGGAAGAGCGTGATGACGGGGAGGACTCCGATCTGGTCAACCTCGGTCTTGCGCGGCAGGCAGTTGAAGAGCGAGGGGGCGACGCGGAACTCGACGCCGCGGCGGCGGCCGACGCGCATCATCACCTCGAAGAGCATGTCGCCCGAGAGCGTCGGGTCTGTGATGATGACCTCGTTCGCGCCCGTCTCGCGGATGGCCTCGGGCAGCCCCGTAACGTCCGCCACGACGGGCACGCCCTCGAACTCTTCGTCGAGCGGCCCCGCTCCCGTCTCGACCACGCCGATGACCCTGTAGCCCAGCTCGCGCCGCGCGCGCATCTCGCGCACGCACAGCGCGGCCTCCGCCCCGCGGCCGACGACGAGCGTCGGGATGAGGTTGACCTCGCGCCTGCGGACCGCGCTCTGCGCGGCGCGCGTGGCGAGGCGCAAAAGCGTGTAGGCCGCGAGCGCCAGCAGGAAGTCGAGCACGAAGACGCCGCGCGCGTAGGAGAAGGCGCGGAACTCGAACCCGCCGCGGTAGAGGAACGCCCACGCCACGATGAGCAGCGAGCCGACGGCCGCCGCGCGGAAGACGCGCACGCACTCGTCGAGGTAGGAGAACTCGCCGCGCAGGCGGTAGAGGTCGTAATACGCGTTCGACACCAGCCGCACCAGCACGACGAACCACAGCAGCGCCGCGTACGGCTCGAACTGCGGCTCCCACGCGAACCCGCGCGCGAAACTGAAATCGACGAGCAACCCGCCGCCCTCGCGCACCACGTAAGCGACGCCGAAACACGCGGCGGCCAACGCGGCGTCCGCCAACACCAGCGCCGCCTTCACCAAAGGGACGACCCACCCCGGCGCCCGCGCCGCCGCCCGCGGCGCCGCCGCCGCCCTCACCCGTACTTTCTCCTGCTGCTCGACTCGCATACGTGACTGCGCGCGGGGCCTTAGACTTTAGACTAAGGCTTCAGTGACTCCCGGGCGGGTGCCGCGGGCAGCGCGTCGGTGGCCGGCGCTTCGGCCTTGATTTCGGCCCGGCTGCTGGTCAGCCGGAGGTCTTCGGCGAGGAGCGCCAGAGTGTTATCTATCCTCCACGCGCCCTCCGTAAAAAATTCATCGTGGCGCCGTTCCCAGTCGGCCAAGGTCGTCTTCTTGACGTTCTGAATCATGGTCGAGAGTTCTGTGTCCTTTCCGATCATCCACTTGTACAACTCCCGCAGGCCCTGATAGGTCTTCTTGGATGTCAGCCTCCGCGACTTGCTGATTTCCGCCCTGATTCTCGCAAACGACTGCCATGACAACTCATCGAACTCCTTGACCGCCTTCAAATATCGAGACTCGTCCTTGACCTTATAGTAGGAGACCTTGAGCGCCAGAAACTCGTACTCCCAGAGGATCTGCGCCAGGTCTTCCAGAAGCTTCACCTGCGCGTCAATAACCTGCCCCTGCCGCGCGAGGTCGGCCTCGAACTGTTTCTGCTGTAGCAGCCGCTTCTGGTCTATCTGGGACTTGATGAGCGGGACGAGCAGCCCCGTCAGCAGGGCGGTCAACAGCAGGAGGAAGACGCCCTGTAAGAAGGATTGACTGCTGAGGGTCTGTGTTAACGTCTCCATCCGACGGCCTCCGCCCGAGTCCCCAGTCGGGGCTGTCAACGTCACGCCTACTCCAAAATCAACTCAGCCACTTCGGCGCGCACGCCCGACCGGCGGCGCGCGTTCGTCGCGCCCTTCTTCTCGACGCGCAAGGTCTCGACATCTTCGCGCGTACTGATGCGCTTGAGGCGGCCTTCGCGGACGAGGTACTCGTCCACGGCGGCCCAGCGCCCGGCGTAGACCGTGGCGGCGGGGACGCCGAGCGCGGCGGCCTCGCGGTTCATCGTCCCGCCCGCGCTCACCACGAGGTCTGCCGCCGCGACGAGGTTCGCGCCGTCGAGCGCCTCGCGCGGGGCGAAGAGGTTGCCGGCCGTGTGGCGCGAGACGATCTCTTCGCGCTGCGCGTCCGTGCGCGCGAGCAGGATGAGCTTGACGTTCGGCGCGTTCAGCAGCCGCGCGAGCAGCCCGCCGAAAAGCTCGTTCTCGAAACGGTGGTAGAGCGCCTCGCCCGCGGGCGGCCGGATGACGACCAGCGTGTCCCGGCTCACGTCGATCCCGAACCTCTCCGTCAACAACCCGGCGAACTCCGGGTCCGGCTCGAAGTCGGAGAGGTAAACGTCCTCTTTAATCCCGCGGTAGCGCCTCACCTTGCGACGCCCCGCGCCGAAACGTTCGAGCGCCTCTTCCGGAAACGACTCCGGCACGACCACGCGCGACGCCAGGCGGAACGCGAGGTGGTTCGCGGGCTGGTGCTCGTAGTCCATCAAGGTCGCCGGGCGCAGCCCCAGGGCGCGCGCCGCCAACACCTGCGAGTAGGAGTTGTGACTGACGGCGAGCCCGAACCCCTTCCCCTTCGCCCACCGCGCCAGAGCCCACGCGCGCCCCACGAGGTTCCCGGCCTTCCCCGACAGACGCCCGCCGCCGTGCCCGCCCACGACTTCCGGCCGCAGCCCCGCCGCCCTCGCCAGTTCGACCGTCTGCGCGAACTCCCGCGCCGTCACCGAGACCTCGTGCCCGCGCGCCCCGAACTCCCCGGCCAGCGCGCGGAAGAAGGGCACGTGCGGCGAGTTCGCAAGGTCGATCCAAATACGCATGAAGAAGCAGGCAGTAGGCAGACGGCAGTAGGCAGTCGCTCCGCGTGACGCTCGTTGAAATATATTCAGGGTTCCCGACAGCAGGGTCTTCAACTGCCTACTGCCATCTGCCTACTGCCTACTTTCTTCTTCCAAAGTCCGCGCGAGTCCGTAAGCCATCCACGCCTGCGACCAGCGCATGTAGGGGGTGCGCACGGTGCGGAGGCGTCGCTTCTGGTAGTAGAAGAAGCCGCGAGGGTCGCGCAACTCGCTGAGCGTCCAGGCGGCGACCCGCCCGGCGAGTTCGCGCGCGTCGGGCTCCCTCTCTTTCAGCTCCGCGAGCGCGACGAGGGCGGCGCCGGCGGAGTGTGCGTCGGCAGGGTGCGCCGTGCGATGGTAGTATTTCGGCCAGCCGTCCGCAAGAAAGAAGCCCTCGCGCCAGAAGCGGTAGCCGCGGGCGAGCGCGCCCTCCATCTCCGCGCGCGTGGCCTCGTCCTCTCCGAGCCGCGCGGCGCAGTCGCGCAGGATGCGCGCGAGCGAGGTGAGCACGAAGGCCGTGTGGAAGTTGTCGGCCCAGCTCTGATACCCGTCCGCGCCGTAGGCCCACGAGCCGTCCCCGCGCTGCCGGCGCACGACGTAGCGCGCGGCGCGCAGCGCGTAGTCCGGCCAGGTCTTCGGCCCCGTCACCGCGCCCGCGGCGGCCAGCGCCTCGCCCGCGAGCAAGCTTGCGTTGAAGACGCGCGTGCGGTCGAGCGGCGTGTAGCTGAAGCAGACTTCGTCGTCCGTCTCGTCCGAGCGGTTCAGCTTGTCGAGGATGAAGCGGCAGGCCGCCGTGGCCGCCGTGAGGTACGGCCAGACGTCTTCCGAGACCGTGCCCTCTTCGCCGGGCGTGTCGAGCGCTTGAGTCGCTTCGATTAACGCTCGGACGGCGAAGGCCGTCGGCACGACGGTCGGCGTGCCGCGCGGGGCGTAGAAGGCGCGCCCCTGCCAGTCGAAGTTGTAGCCCCACGCCGCGCCGCCCGTCTCCGCGCGCGCGGCGAGCAGGTCGTCGAGCAGAGAGCGCGCCTCCCGTTTGTACTCCTCCCTCCCCGTCGCGCGGAAGCGGGAGAGCGCCGCGAGCGCGAAGAGCGCCGTCCCCTTCGCGTTCCTCCCCGCGGGGACGAGCGCGAGCGCGCGCAGGTTGAAGGGCGAGCGTTTGAAGGCTTGCGTCCAGGCGAGCCGCGCGAGGCGCGAATGCTTTAAGGGCGTGGCCTGAAAGAGGCGGCTGTTGAGCGCGTCGAAGGGGTCGTGCCCGGCGTGGCCGCGCTCGCGGCACCACGCGCTCAAGGTTTCGTAGACGCGCTCAAGCTCTCCCCCCATCGCCGCCAAGATACAACACGACGGCGCGGGGGGACGAACGGCTAGGGCGACTCGGCCCCGGCCCCTTCGTCCGTCCCCCGCCCTTCGACGAGAATCGTGACGCCCTTAAGCGTCTCGGGCAGAGGGAAGGTCTTGCGGCGGCGCTCGTCAAAGAGCGTGAAGGTCATCGGCGGGGAGGCGGGCGCGTCGGCCGTGCCGTCGAGCAGTCCCTTCTCGACGAGCCTCCCCACGACCGCCGCGTACGACTGCTCGACGCGCCCGCGCACGGCGGCCAGCTCGCGCCGGCACTGTTTCGTGTCCTTGCAGACGAGGGTGAAGGACGGCCGCGCGTCGAAGCCGAGCGCTTCCTCGGTCGTGTCGAGGAGCGCCGCCAGGTACTCGACGCGCACCGCGTCCGCCGGGGGCGACAGGAAGTAGCAGCCCCCGCCGCCCGGGTAGGGCGTGCGCAGGTAGAAGACGGGCCGCTGGCCCGCCACGACGACGACCGCGCCGGGCTGCGCCGCGCCCGTCAGCACGTAATAGCCGACCGGCGGGAAGTCCGTCCGCGGGTAGAAATCTCCGCCGCAGCCGCACCCGCCGCCCCCGCCGGAGCCGAGGCCGCTGCCGTGGCTTATGTCGCCGTCGAGGACGGTCACGCCCGCCTCGACCTTCAGCCCGCCCAACAGCCGCGCGGCGAAGCCCCGCGCCTTCAACGCCGCCAGAAGGTTGCCGGCGGCCAGCCAGCGCGCGCCGGGGTTCGCGCTCTCGTCCAGCCAGGCGAAAGTCTCCAGCAGCGCGTCCTGGTTCTTCTCCGGCGACCTAGTTAAGAGGATGAGGACTTCGTTGGAGAAATGCTGCGGGAGTGTGCGCAGCACTTCGGCGGGCACCTCCGCGTCGAGACGGATGAGCGCGTCGAGCGCCGCCTGAAGCACGGCCGTCTCCTCCCAGCCGCCCGCGGCGAGGCCCGGGGCTTCGAGCAGGCCGACGAGGAGCGGCGCGTGCTCCTTCGCCCCGTACGCCCCGGCGAGGTACGCGCCCCACGCGCGCTCGCGGTTGACCTGCGACCTCAGCAGCCGCCCGGCCTCCGCCTCGCCGAAGGGCGAGGGCGGCGCGGAGCCCTCCGTCTGTCCGTCGGCGTGCGCGCACGTCATCAGAAGGAGTGTGAACGAGAGCAGCAGCTTCCTCATGGCTCGTCCGTTGATTTGTTACTCGGATGCGACGACATAGCGGGATGCGCATCACCTTACCTGTCGTTTAGAGGCGGGCTGCGGCCCGCCGTCGCGCGTTACGTCGAAGCCGCGTCGGCGGGCGCAGCCCGCCTCTAAACGGATGTCGATATACCCATCCGAAAACCGCCCTAACTCCTAAGACACGGACGCGCGCCGCAGGGTTGGCGGCGCGCGCGGGAATTTTCGTGGGGCTCTTTTACTCCTCGTCGCGGAAGCCGAGGCGCTCGCGGACGGCGTAGATGCTCTTGGACTGCGACTCGTGGTAGGTGCGCACCAGCATCTCGGCCAGAAGGCCCATCAGGATGAACTGGACGCCGACGGCGAACATGACGATGGTGATGGTGAAGAGCGGGTTGCGGATGAACGACTCGCCGCCGAACTTGCGGACGAGCGCCCAGACGAAGGCGACGGCCGAGATGATGAAGGACGAGAAGCCGAACATGCCGAAGACGTAGATCGGCTTCGTGTGGTACGAGGCCATGAACTTGATCGTCATCAGGTCGAGCATCACCTTGAAGGTGCGCGAGAGCCCGTACTTCGACTGGCCCATCGTGCGCGGGTGGTGGCGCACGGGAATCTCCGTCACCTTCGCGCCGACCCAGCTCGCGTAGATGGGGATGAAGCGGTGCATCTCGCCGTAGAGCCTCACCTCCTTCAGGAACTCGCGGCGGTAAGCCTTCAGCGAGCAGCCGTAGTCGTGCAGCCGCACGCCGCCGATGAAGGAGATGATGCGGTTGGCGATCATCGACGGAATCTTGCGCGAGACCATCTTGTCCTGCCGCTCCTTGCGCCAGCCCGAGACCACGTCGAAGCCCTCGTCGAGCTTGTCGAGCAGGCGGCCGATGTCCGCGGGGTCGTTCTGGAGGTCCGCGTCCATCGGGATGAGCACGTGCCCGCGCGCGGCGTCTATCCCGGCGGCCATCGCGGCGGTCTGGCCGTAGTTGCGCCGGAGCGCGACGACGCGGACGCGCGGGTCGCGGCGCGAAAGCTCGCGCAGGACTTCGAGGCTCCCGTCCGTCGAGCCGTCGTCCACGTAGATAATCTCGGCCGTGCGCCCGAGGTGCAGGAGCGCCTCGTCGATCTTCGCGTGCAGCGGCCGCAGGTTCGGCTCCTCGTTGAGCACCGGCAGGAACAGCGAAATCTCCGGCGTCGCGCCCGGCCCCGCCACGGTCGCCGCCACCGTCTCCTCCTCGACCGGGCTGATGACGGTCTCTTCCTCGTCGTAAATCTTCATCGCTCACTCCGTTCGCGCGTGAACCGTAAACCGTGAACCGTGACAAGATTTGAACCTGCTCTTACTTGTCACGGTTCACGGTTTACGGTTCACGGCTTTTATACCATTCGACGAAGCGGCGGACGCCCTCTTCGATGGGCGTCCGCGGGTCGTACCCGAGCAGGCGGCGCGCCTTCGACACGTCGGCGTAAGTCCGCGGCACGTCGCCGGGCTGCGTGGGCCGGCGGTCGATGACGGCCTTCCGGCCGAGTTCCTTTTCGAGCAGCGCGATCAGCTCGCGCAGTTCGACCGTGCGCGAGCCGCCGAGGTTAATGACCTCGTAGTCGCTCGCCTCGTAATCCATCGCCGCGCGCACGCCCGCGACGATGTCGTCAACGTACGTGTAGTCGCGCCGCGTCGTGCCGTCGCCGAAGACGGGGATCGGCTCGCCCGCGGAGATGAGCCGCGCGAACTTGTGGATGGCGAGGTCGGGGCGCTGGCGCGCGCCGTAGACGGTGAAGAACCGGAGGCACACGCAGCGCAGGCCCCAGAGGTGAGAGTAGGTGTGGCAGAGCAGCTCGCCCGCCGCCTTCGTCGCCGCGTACGGCGAGATGGGCTTGAAGACGGGGTCGTCCTCCGCGAACGGCACCTTCTCGTTCTCGCCGTAGACCGAGGAGGAGGAGCCGAAGACGAACTGCTTCACGCCGCGCTCGCGCGCCAGCTCGAGCAGGTTGACGGTCCCGCCGACGTTCGTCTCCGTGTAGAGCACCGGCTCTGCGAGCGACGGCCGCACGCCCGCGCGCGCCGCGAGGTGGACGACGCAGTCGAACTCCGTCTCTCTAAAGACTTCGTCGAGCGCCGCGCGGTCGCGGATGTCCGCCTCGAAGAGCGCGAACCCTTCGCGCCCGAGGTGCGCGGAGATGTTGCGGCGCTTCAGCGCGGGGTCATAGAAGTCGTTGAAGTCGTCCACCACCGTCACGCGCCACGGCCCCTCGGCGAGCAGCCGCGCGACCAAGTGCGACCCGATGAACCCCGCCCCGCCCGTGACTAGAACGTTGCGCATAGGAACAGTAGTCAGTAGACAGTAGTCAGTAGCCAGTAGAAAAGCATTCCATATATCGAACCGTTCGGGTGTCAGTGTCAACGTGCGCGACGCGGGTCTCTACTGTCTACTGACTACTGTCTACTGTCTACTCCTTAAAAGCGTAAATCCAGAGGTGCCAGCCCCAGCGGGCGGCGAGGCGCGCTTCCGCGGGGCGCGGGAGGCGCGGGCCTAAGAGGGGGAGCCAGCGCTTGTTGAGGAAGTGCACGGCGAACTCCACCCGCGCGAACTCCCCGAACAGCTCGCGCGCCTCGCGCCGCGAGTAGACGCGCGTCAGAGGGTTGCCGGCCCCGTCCGTGTTGCGGCTCAGGAACTCGCCCGCCGAAAGGTACTGCGCCGCGTCCTCCTTCAGGCGCGCCGCGTGCTCGCGCAGGCTCTCGACCGGCTCGCCCGTCAGCCTGTGCGCGAGCTTGAGCCCGCCCTCGGTCCGCAGCAGCCGCGCGCCCAGGCGGCGGAGCACGCCGATGTTGACGCGGTAGTTGTAAGAGTCGCGGTGGTAGAGCATCACGACCGCGCGCCCGCCGGGGCGCAGCACGCGGTGCACCTCGCGCACGGCCGCGCGCCCGTCCGGCGTGTGGTGCAGCACGCCGTGCGAGTAGACGAGGTCGAAGCTCTCGTCCTCGAACTCCAGGGCCTCGGCGTCGGCCACGCGGAACTCGCCCGGCAGGCCCTCCAGCTCGAACCGCTTGCGCGCGAGCGAGACGGCCGCCTCCGTCAGATCGACGCCCGTGTAGACTGCTCCCGCGCGCGCGAACCGGGCCCCGTCCGTCCCGAGCCCGCACCCGATCTCAAGCACGCGCAGCCCCTTCGTTCTGTCGAACCCCGCGGCCTCGGGGATGTGCCACTCGGTGCGGTAGCGGTGCTCCTCGACGGCCTCGAAGAAGGCGCGCGAGCCCACCTCCGCGTCGGCGAACTTCGTCCCGCACGGGTGCTCCTGCCAGAACGCCCGCACCCGCTCCTTCAGACTCTGCCGCTCGTCCGCCATGAAAGACTTCGCCGACACCTGGACACCAACTTCACCTCAAGCCACGCCACACAGCGACTCCCCGCCGCCCACCGAGAAACTCAGGAAATTACCATGCCGCTCCCACCCGCGCCAAACGGCCCGGCTCAGAATTACGCCCCTCCTCGCTGGGAGCGCGGGCATCCCTGCCCGCCATGAGCGCGCAGCGCGAAAGCAGAGGAACTTAAAACCTCAATGTTGAGATAAAGAGGGAGACGGTCAGCGCGCTGGCGCGCGCTAGCGGGCAGGGATGCCCGCGCTCCCAGCTAAACGGCCCGCATTAATGCGCTGGTGCGGTTTAGAGGCTGTTGTGCTTGATTCGGCTCACTTCCCTTTTACTTTCCGCGTGCTTTTGGAATTACTCTCATCTACCCGAACCAAAATATCGCCGGGCTCACAGTTGAGGGCTTTGCATAGACGGTCGAGTGTATCGAGGCTAATCATCTTCTGCTGGTTATTCCAGATTTTGTGACAATTAGCGTATGCTATCCCGCTCTCTCTCGACAGCGACAAAGGGTTATTTATTCCCTTCTGTTCAGCCACTTCTCTCACCCTCAGTTCAACCATAGCGGGACTTATCTCGATGAAGATAATTTTCGCTTGACTTACTATCTTCATCGAGATATTATCTCGATGAAGATAGTGCAGAGTACGATGGCGAGGCGGGCTGCGCACCCGTTACAGCGTCGCAGCCCGCCCCCTTTACGTCCTGACGAAAGGCAGATCGCGGGTGAGTTTAGCAGATAACAGCGGAGGCGCTGAGGGAAATCTGCTCTTTACCCGCGAGGATTTGGCCTCCGACATCGCTTCGATTCTGAAGGGCGACGAGTATTCGGCCGAGGCGTTGGCGCACCTGTTCATCATCTTGCGTGAGGCCATCGCGGGCGGGTTGGAGGGGATTAACCGGACGAGCGAGACGCTGGCGGCGGCCGTTGAATTGACCTTTGCGCACTCGCGCGCTCACGCCGCGGCGCTCAGGCTGTACCTGCTCGCGCAGGAGGGGCGGTTAAAGGTCGAGGACGAGCCCGTGCGCTTAATCGGCGCGGCGATTGAGAGAAACACAAGCGTCACGAATGCCAGTAATGCTTAGGGACTGTAAGGCAGAGACAGGGAAGAGAGAGCAAGGGCGGAAGGTCGTCTACCTTCCGCCCTCGGTGTTTGAAGAACAGGGTTCGGTGTCTTCGCCTCAGTCGCCGGGGTCTTGGAGCATGGTGCGGCGGGTGTGGCGGTATTTGAGGGTGGCGAGGAGGAGGCAGAGGAGGGCGAAGCCGCCTTGGGCGGCGAGGCCGCGGGTGGTGGCGGAGGCTTGGTCGTAGGGGGCGGGGGAGCGGGTCGTGTAGTCGGAGGGCGCGCTGACGAAGGGGCGGGTGCTCCTTTCGGCCGGGTCGTACTTCCAGGCGAGCGAGTTGTAGTCGCTGTCGAGGTAGTAGTCGCCCTTGGTCACCGCCACGGCGTAGGCGAGCGGGTTGAGGAGCGCGGGCGTGTTGGCCTCGCCCTTCAGCAGCGTGCCGGCCAGCCCCGCGAAGGCGTAGACGAAGACGAGCAGCGCCACGCCCGCCCAGCCGCCCAGGCGGAAGCGGAACATCGCGCACAACTGCACGAAGGCGACGGTCGCCGTGAGCGTCAGCGCGAAGCAGAGCGCGACCGCCAGGAACGTGCCGAGGCCGTACTCCAAACGGTTCCCGAGCGGGTCTACGTGGTAGCTCATCCAGAGGGCGAAGAGCCCCGCGAGCGAGCAGCCCGCGGCGACGAGGATGGTCGTGACCGAAGCCTTGATCTCCGAGCGCTGGAGCAGCGAGAGGGGGTCTCGCTCGGCGCTCCACCACTCGCGCAGGCGACTCCGGGTCAGCGCCGAGTCGCCCGCCAGCGCCGCCACCGCGCCCCAGCACAGGAGCATGTAGACCTCTAGGCGCGAGGCCGGCACCGAGTCGTCCAAATGACGCCCCCAGAGCAGACCCACGACAAGCGCGCACGCGCTCCCGAAGAAGAGCCACGCCGGGCGCGCCCCGACGGGGATCAACTGCCAGGTCTTCACGCGCCTGACCGCGCCCGCGAACGCCCACAGCCCCGCGAACCCGACCAGCCCGAGCACGACCGCGTACGCGGGCACGCGCGCGCCGTAGAAGTGCCACCAGTACGCCTGATAGCTCCTGTAAAAGTATTCGTCGGTGTACTCGCCCCCGGCGGCGTACGCGGCGAGCCTCTGCGCCATCAGCTCGTAGTCGGCCGTGAAGAACTGGTTGAGCGCGAGCGCCGTCACCGCACCCCCGACCGCGACGAGCGGCCCCACCAGAAGCCCGCCGCGCGGCGCGCCCCCGCCGGCCCCGCACAGCGCCGCCGACGCGTAGAGCCCGAGCGCCTGCCAAGCGAAGCCGCCGACCACGAGAAAGAGGTAGAGCCGCGACACCTTCTCGAACCCGACCCCGCCGAGCCACGCCGCGGCGAGCGCGCACGGCAGGAGCAGCAGCGCGACGAAGTACGCGAGCGCGCCCGCCCCCCAGAACTTCCCCGCCGCCAGCCGGAAGGGCGAGAGCAGACTCATCTGCTGGAAGACGGCCGTCCCGCGCAGGCGCTCCTGCACGAACGAGAGCCCCGCCAGCGCCGGCCCCAACACGAAGAGCAGCGCGAAGAGCAGTACCGTCAGGATGCCGTAGGACTCCGAGCCGAAGCCCTTCACCTGCCGCGCCCACATCCGGGACGCATGGGCGGGGTCGTCGATTAGTTCTCGATAAGCGTCGTAGGGGATCGGGGGTGCCGACCTGTTCCAGACGACCCACGCGCCCGCCGCCAAAAGCACGACGGTCAGCCCCGCGACGAAGAGAGCGCGCCGACGCGGCAGCGTCGTCCGCAACGCCCGCACGAACTCCGGGTTCAGACTCAACGAAGGATTCCAGGCCATCTCACATACCTCCGTCTTCATTCGCCGCAGCGGTCAGTACCGCCCGCCACCGCGGGCGGTGCTGACCTGTCTCGCGGTCGCGCCAATGCCTTTTACGAAACGTCCCGGCGGCCCGAGGCGAGGAAGACGTCCTCGACCGTCAGCCGCCGCTCGTAGAAGGAGACCAGCCCCGCGTGCGCCGCCGACAGCTCGCGGTGCAGCGCGGCCAGCTCCGCGCGGGAGCCCGCGAAGGTAAAGTCCACGGTCGCGCCCTCCACTTTAATCTTTTTCAGGCCCGCGCGCTCGCCTAAATCTTCGGCGAGCCGCGCCGCCCCTTCGGCTTCAAGAAACTCGGCGCGGACGGGCGTGCCGCCCGCCAGCTCTTCGACCAGCGCGTCGATGCGCCCCGCGCGCGCCACGCGCCCGCGCTCCATGATGATGACCGAGGTGCTGAAGTCGGCCAGCTCGGTCAGGATGTGCGAGCTGACCAGGATGGTCGTCCCGAGCTGTGCGAGCTGCCTTATGAGGTCGCGCAGCTCCCTGCGCGCGTGCGGGTCGAGCCCCGAGGCCGGCTCGTCCAGCAGCAGAACCTTCGGCGCGTGCAGCAGCGTCTTGGCGATGACGAGCCGCTGCCGCATCCCGCGCGAGAGCGAGCCGACCTGCGCGTCGCGCTTCGACGTGAGGTCGGTCAGGCCGAGCACGCCGTCGATCCTCTTACCCATACTCTCGCGCGAGACCTCGTGCGCGCGCGCGAAGTATTCGAGGAAGTGCCGGACGCTCAGGTCGTCGTAGAGGCCGAAGGTGTCGGGCACGTAGCCGACGATGCGGTGCAGGCGCTTCGGCTCGGCCCCGACCTCGACGCCCGCGACCTCGACACGGCCGCTCGTGGGCCGGAGCAGCCCGGCCAGCATCTTCAGAAGCGTCGTCTTCCCCGCCCCGTTCGGCCCCACCAGCGCGCACGTCTCGCCCGCCGGCACGAACAGGCTCACCTCCCGCACCGCCGGGTGCGTCTCGTAGAACTTCGTCAGTCCCTCCGTGCTTATCATCCCCTCAGGTCTTAGACACGCGGGGGGCTACTTTTTGTTCCGCCTCGGCCGCCCGACGTTGACGATGCGGTCGATCAGCCTCTTGTCGTCGGGCAGGATGCCGGACTTGACGAGGCGCGGGGTGAGCGTGCGCCAGTTGGGGTCGGCGGCGAAGACGCGGCGGAAGAGCGGCAGCGACTCCTCGACCCGGTTCATGTTGGCGAGCGCGACGGCGTGCCAGTAGCCCATCTCGATGTTGTCGGGCACCAGCCTCCCGGCCGCGCTGTACTCGCGCAGGGCCGCCTCGTTGTCCTTGCGCTCGACGGCCGCGTCGCCCGCGTTCATGTGATTGTATGCGCGCTGGAGCCTGACGAGCCGCCGTAGCTCCCTCAGCGGCTCGGGGTGGTCGTCCACACGCAGGTCGAAGAGGCGGTCGGCCCACGGCTTGCCCGTGGACTCTCCTTTGACGACGACGAGGGCCGCCGACTGTCTTCCGCGGATGTCGCCGCCCGCCCCTTCGGCCGCGTCGAGCGCGGCCAGCATCCGCTCGGCGAGGTCGCCCTTCGCCGACTCGAAGGCGCGCGCCATCGCGGGCCAGACCCTTTCGTTCGCCATCAGGTTGGCCTGCACCGAGTAGTTCGCGCCCGTGCGGTCGCCCGCCGCCTCGATGCACTTCGCGCCGGTGTGCGCGGCGACGCGCCCCTTCGAGTCGATCATCGCCACCTGCCGCACGTCGCGCCCCTCGTCCTTCGCGACCAGGGCCTTCAGAGCCTCCTCCGCCGACGCGCCGCCGCGCATCAGTTCGAGGCCGTTGCGCCCGTACGAAGGGTCTATGAAGGACTGCGTGGCGACGGCGCCGACGCCCGCCTCCGCCCACGCCACGTTCGACCCGACCGAGAACCAGTGCGACTGCACGGCGACGCCCATCTCGCCCGTCGCGGGGTCGCGCGCCACGATGGAGTAGGTGTGGACGGGGCGCAGAGGCCGCGGCGATTCTGACTGTGCCTCAACCTCTGTCCTCACTAACGGCGCGAACGCCGCGACGGTTAAAAGAGTCAAAGCTAGTCTCATCTGTCAGTCCCCTGTGAATGATTACGGCCGCTGCGGCAAACAGGTCAGTACCACCCGCTACCGCGGGCGGTTCTGACCTGGCTTCAGAACGCCCAGTAGCCCTGCGCGAAGCGCGCGGAGAAGAGCGCGAGCATGAGCAGCGACCAGACCACGACGGCCGCGCCCCACGCGGGGTGCGACGCGCGCAGACGCCCCAGCAGGATGAAGGCCGGGAAGAGCACCAGCGTGTAGCGCGGCACGCTCAGCGCGAACTTCGTGCTCGTCCACATCAGCCAGTTGCAGGTCATCCAGACCGCGTACGACGCGCGCAGGCGCGCCCAGGCCCAGGCCGTCAGCCCCAGCCCCAGCAGGATGAAGAGGAGTTCCTGCCACCCGACCATCTGCGCCTCCGAAGGCGCGAGCCCCCGGGTCGAGTTCCAGGCCCCCTCGACTCCGACCCACGGCCACGTCGGCGACTTGAACCAGTGCTCGCCCTGCATCGTCAGGAACGCGCGCGGGTCGCCCAGCACCCACCAGTTGATGAAGAGGTAGACGCCGAACCCGGCCCCGACCAACAACAACCAGAGCCACTCGACGCGCGCCCGCCGCCCCGCGCCGCGGTACTCGTCCCACGCCTCGAACGCCAGCGCCGGCAGCAGCACGACGCCGTTGATGCGCGTGAGCGCCGCGCAGAGGCCGAGCACGCCGGCCGCCCACCAGACGCGCCGGCGCGCCGCCAGGAAAGCGCCGAGCGTGAGCGCGAGGAAGAGGCTCTCGTTGTAGCCTATGTGCAGGAAGTACGCGGTCGGGAAGACGAGCAGGTAGAAGACCGCGGCGCGCGCGACCTCCTCCGGCTCGCCGCCCGCGCGCGCGAGCCTGTAGAGCAGGAGCCCCGCCGCGACCGACGCCACCCCCGAGACGAAGAAGGCGGCGAGCAGCCCGTCGCGCAGTACGAAAGAGGCGGCACGCACCAGCCACGGGTAGAGCGGGAAGAAGACGATCCAGCGCGCCTCGACCCCTTGCGAGACGTAGCCCACGCGCGCGATGTCTAGGTAGTGGGGCGCGTCCCAGCGGTTCCAGATGGCGAGCCAGTTGTAGAGAGACCCGACCCGCTCGTTCTTCCACACGACGTACGCCTGCACGCCGTAGAGAAGCACCAGCGCCTTGACCGCCAGCACGAGACCCGCGACCCGCGCGTCGAACCATGCGGCGAGCGGCGCCTTCTGTTCTTGAGGTTGGGCGTGCCTCTTCTTCTTCATCTACGTGTCGAGGAACTCGCGCTGCCACATCTCAAGCGTGAGCAGTTGGAGGACCTGGAGGTTGAAGTCCTCGCGCCCCGAGAGGTTCGCTTCGACCACGCGCCGCACCTCCTCGGGGCGGAAGAGCCCGCGACGCTTGACCACCTCCTCCGACAGCATCTCGTCCACCAGCGGCTTGAGCGGCCCGCGCAGCCACGCGCGGATCGGCGCGCCGAAGCCCGCCTTCTTCCGCCAGACCACGTCGCGCGGAAGCCAACTCTCGGCCGCCTTCTTCAGGATGTACTTGCGCCTGAGCCCCTTCAACTTCAAACGCGGAGGCATCCGCGCTGTCAGCTCGACCAGTTCATGATTGAGCAAGGGCACGCGCACTTCGAGCGTCGCCGCCATCGAAGTCCTGTCCGTGTAGTCGAGGTTCAGGCACGGCAGGAACGTCTTCATGTCGACGTAGAGCAGACGGTTGAGCGGGGCCGCCTTCGCGCAGCGTTTGAAGTAGCGGCGGTGCAGGTAGTACGCGTCCGCCTCGCCGACCCCGGCGCGCACCTCGTCCGTGTAGAGCCTCTGCTTCGCCTCGTCCGTGAAGTACGTCCCGAAGCCCATGTAGCGCGACTCGAAGTCGAGCGCGGCGCTCCTCGCGAACTTCTTCGCGTTGCGGAGCGGAGCGGTCAGGCGGCCCGGCCTCCCGCCCGGAAGCGCCTGCGCCACCGCGCGCATCGCCGGCCGCCGCAGCACGGAGGGCACGGGGTCGAGCGCGCCCGCCAGGCTCATTGCCACCTGGCGGGGGTAGCCCGCGAAGACCTCGTCGCCGCCCATCCCCGACAGCATCACCGTTAAAGTCTCGCGCGCCTCACGCGAGACCAGGTAGCTTGAGATTGCCATGTCGATGACCGGCATCTCTAGGTGTCGCACGAGCATCGGCAGCAGGCCCGCCACGTCGGGCCGGAGCATCGTCTCGTGGTAGTCGGCGTTAAGCAACCGCCCGACCTTCCGCGCCCAGGGCACGTCGCTCGGGATGATGTCGAAGCGCAGGTCGTCCTCCTCGATCCCGACCGTGTAGGTCGAGACGCGACGGCCGCCGCCCCGCCTCGCCATCAGGGCCGTGACGACCGAAGAGTCCACCCCGCCCGAGAGGAACGACCCCAGAGGCACGTCCGAGACCATCTCCATCCCGACCACGCGCTCCAACGCCTCCGACACGCGCTCGCGCCACCAAGCCTCGCTCTTCCCTTCCTCTACCTCGTCGAACGAAACGTCCCACCACTCGCGGACGCTCGTCTCACCGTCGCGCCACGTCAGGACGTGCGCGGGCGGGAGCCTGCGCACGCTACGGAAGAGAGTGTGCGGGTCGGGCGTCCACAGGAAGGTGAGCTGCTGGTTGAGCCCTTCGAGGTCAAGCTCCGCCTTCAAGAGCCCCGACGCGAGCACGCCCTTCGCCTCCGAAGCGAAGACGAAGGAGACGCCCTCCTCCGTCTTCGTCTCCGCGTAGAAGAGCGGCTTGACGCCGAGCCGGTCGCGCGCGAGCGTGAGCGTCCGCTCCCGCCCGTCCCACACGGCGAAGGCGAACATGCCGTTGAAGTGTCCGAGCGCGCCCTCGACGCCCCACTCGGCTAAGGCTTCGAGCATGACCTCCGTGTCGGTGTCGGTGCGGAACTCGTGCCCCAACCCTTCGAGCCTCCGGCGCAGCTCCCTGTAGTTGTAAATCTCCCCGTTGAACGTGACCGCGAAGCGCCCGTCGGCCGACAGCATCGGCTGGTGCCCCGCGCTGCTCGTGTCGATGATCGCCAGACGCCTATGACCCAGACACGCCCGCCGCCCTTCATCGTCAATCGACGCGGACGCCCACACGCCCTCGTCGTCGTACCCGCGGTGCTCGATAGACTTCAGCATCGCGCCGACGCGGCGTTCAGGATTGACAGAGATGAGTCCGGCGATGCCACACATGGCTAGTGAATGGTGAATAATGAATAGTGAATGGAAATTGCTTTATCCATTTACCATTTACTATTCACTATTTACCTCTTTCGGTTCTCCCGTGCGCAAAGAGTCGAGGATGCGGAAGGTCGCGCGCGTGGTGTTGGCGAGGTCGGCGAGCGGGATGGGCGCGGGGCCGCCCCGGCGGAGGGCGGCGCAGACGGCGCGCACCTCTTCGCGCTGCCCCTTGTCCTGCGCGCGCAGCCGCGCGCGGGTCTCGCGCCCCCCGGCGTAGCCCGCGGCCGCGCGGTAGTCCTCGACGACGAAGCTGCGGCCGGAGCCGAAGACCTCGACGCGCTCTTTCGGGAGCGCGCGGTCGCCCTCGGCGAGATAGGCAATCGAGCCGTTCGACCCGTCGGCGAACTTGAGCGTGACGAAGACCGAGTCGTCGTCCACCGCCTCGCGGTCGTCGGACGTGACAGGCTCGGCGTAGACGCGCGTGACGTGCGCGCCGGTCAGGTACTGCATGAAGTCCACGAAGTGGCAGACCTCGCCGCGGATGCGCCCGCCGCCCTCGCGCGCGTCCTGCGTCCAGTGCGCCCGCGGCACGCGCCCCGCGTTGACGCGGTAGAGAATCGAGAGCGGCCCGCGCCTCTCCCTGAAGAACTCTTTCGCCTCGCGCGCGTGCGGCGAGAAGCGGCGGTTGAAGCCGACCGTCAGGCGGCCCCCCGAACCCCTCGCCGCTTCGAGCAGCGCGTCCAGCTCGTCGTCGTCGAGCGCGAGCGGCTTCTCGACGAACACGTCGAGCCCGCGCTCCAGCCCGCGGCGCGCAAGCTCCGCGTGCGTGTCGTGGCGCGTGGCGACGACGAGGAGGTTGACGCCCTCCTCCTTCAGAACCTCCTCCGCCCCCGAGACGAAGCGCGCGAAGCCGTAGCGGCCGCCCACGTCGCGCGCCGTCACGCCCGACGCCGTCGCTATCGAGACGAACTCGACGCCCTCTTCGCGGAAGTGCGGCAGGAGCAGCCGCCGCGCGTAGTCGCCCGCGCCCACCATCCCGACGCGCACGACGGACTTTGAACTTTGAACTTTGAACTTTGAACCAGGGTTCTCGACGTTCCGCTCAAGCTCGCGCCCGGTGTCGTAGTTGATGAGGACGGCGAGGTATGGCTCGCCCCCGCCCGGCGAGATGAGTCGGTAGGCGCGCGCCGCGTCCTCTATGTCAAAGCGATGTGTGACGAGCGGCGCGGTCTTCAGCGCGCCCGCGGCGGCGAGGTCGAGGAAGGCTTCGAGGTTGCGCCCCTCCGTCCAGCGCACGTAAGGGAGCGGGTAGTCGTGCCCGCGCTCCTCGTACTCCGGGTCGTAGCGCCCGGGCCCGTAGGACATCGAGACGCGCAGCGTCAGCTCGCGCTGGAAGTAGACCGCGCGCGGCACGTTCATCCCGACCAGGCCCACCGCGACGACGCGCCCGCGCAGGCGCGAGATTTCACCCGCGAGTTCGACGGGCTCGTCCGACTGCGTCGCCGCCGTCAAAAGCACCGCGTCCGCCCCGCGGCCGCGCGACCACCCCGACACCGCCTGCTTCACGCCCGCCCCTGCGACGCAGCCGTCGTCCATGCCGAGTGACTTCGCCAGCTCGACTTTCGACTCGTCGAGGTCAACGCCGAAGACGCGGCAGCCGTTGGCCTTCAAGAGCTGCGCGGCGAGCTGGCCGATGAGTCCGAGGCCGATGACGACGACCGACTCGCCGAGCGTCGGCTCGGCGAGCCGCACGCCCTGGAGCGCGATTGCGCCGAGTGTGGCGAAGGCGGCCGTCTCGAAATCGACCTCGTCGGGCAGCCGCACGCACAGGTTCTTCGGAACCGACAGCAGTTCCGCGTGCGCGGCGTAGCCCGTGCCCGCGCACGCCACGCGGTCGCCCGCGCGGAACTCCGTCACGCCCTCGCCGGCCTCGACGACCACCCCGGCGGCGCTGTAGCCGAGCGCGTGCGACTCGTCCAGCTTCTCGCGCACGGACTGGAGCGTGCTCAAGAGCCCCTCGCTCCTGACCTTCTCTATGACCTTCCCGACCAGATCGGGCCGCTCCTTCGCCTTCCCCAGAAGGCTCTTGCGACCCAGCTCGACGAACGCGCGCTCGGTGCCCGCGCTCACGAGCGACGCGGCCGCGCGCACCAGCACCCGCCCCGGCTGCGCCACCGGGGCCGGCACGTCCGCCACGAGCCCCTCGCCCGTCTTTAGGTTTTGGAGTAGCTGCTTCATAAAAGAAGTAGGCAGATGGCAGTAGGCAGTCGCTCCGCGTCTCGCAGCTTGAAAGATAAATTAACAGTTCTCGATATAGGGTCTTTAACTGCCTACTGCCATCTGCCTACTGCCTACTTTTCTTCGCCAGCGCCTCTTCGATGAGGCCGCTGACCCATTCGGCGCGTGCGTCCCAGGTGCCGCCCTGTACGGCGCGCTGTCTCCTCAGTCGCGCTTCGGGGTCATCTTCGGCGAGCGCGTCTTCGACGAGGCGGAAGAACTCTTCGCGGCTGCGCGCGATGCGCAGCACGTCGCCCATCGGCTCGTACTCGGGCAGCGGCGAGATGACGACGGGCTTGCCCGTGGCGAGGTACTCGCGCACCTTGATGGCCGACCCGTAGCTCGTGAACGCGCGCTCAGTTTCCCACGGCAACACACACACATCAAACCCCGCGGCGTAGCGCGGCAGCTCGTCGTACGCGACCGGCGGCAGGAAGTGCGTGTTCGGAAGTTGTTCGACCTCCACCCCGCGCGACTTGTTGCCGATGAAGACCCACTGCCAGCCGGGGCGTTCGGCCGCCGCGCGCTTGATCAACTCCTGGTCTATCAGCCAGGGCTCCACCGCGCCGAAGTAGCCGAGCCGCGGGCGCGGGATCGAGGCGACCGCCTCGGCGACTTCGAGTGTGCCGCCCCCGACGCGTGACCAGTGGTCGAAGTCCACCGCCTGCTCCAGCAGGTGCGAGCGCTCCCGCCCCCGCGCGGCCTCTTCCAAAAGCTTGCGCCCCGAGTAGAAGATGAGGTCGGCGCGGTCTACGGCGTACTCGTGCAGTCGCCGGATCGTCGCCGGGTCGGTGGCGTGATCCATCGAGTTCTCGTCGTACTTGTCCGAGACGTGGTAGACGACGAGCGACTCCCCTAGGCGTCCGACCATCTCGGCCGCGGTCGGGATGGCGACCCACAGGATCGGGTTTCTTAGGCCGCGCGCGCGCGCCAGCCCGCCGACCTGCGCCGCCAGCAGACTCCGGTTGACGGCGCGCGCCGCGCGGCTCCCGTAGAAGGGCAGCGCCGCCGGCGACACGACCGTGATGCCCTCGGGCGTTGTCCGCGCCAGCTTCGCGTACGAGCGCAGCTTCCGCACGACGCGCGGCACCAGGTCCTTGTTCCCCAGCCCCGGCAGTCCCATCGAGATCGAGTTCACGAAGACCACGCGGTTCCCCGCCCGCGCGAACCGCCGCATCAGGTGGTTCTTCGAGTGCGGGTGGTGATACCACCAGTCCTCGCCGCCGAAGCAGATGATGCTCCGGCCGTTCAGCACCGGCGGCCTCGTTTGAGTTTGCGATTAGACACGGCTGCGCCACGCCCCGACGGGGACGGGAGATAGTAGCACGCGGCGGCGGCGCGCTCATGTGGGGGCGCGGGGGCGCGGGGTCTCAGGAGTCCTTGTCGAGCAGCTTGGTGGTGTTCTCGGTGACGCTGGGCGGCTGGTAGATCTCGGCGGTGTTGGCGCGCTGCTGGTTGAAGAGCGGCGCGGGGGCGAAGGTCGGCCCGCCGAGCGCCGGGCGGTCTGCGCCCGCGCCGAGGTCTCTGTTAGACGCGCGGTGGCGGGTGGGGATGAGTTCGTCGCCGAAGATGCGCGCGTAGAGGAGCATCACGAGCCCCGTCAGGAAGACCATGAGCGGGACGAGGAGCGTGACGGGGTTGTCGGCGAAGATGCCGAGCGCGATGAAGATCGGGAAGAGGATGACGCTGAAGAACATCAGCTTGGCGCCGCGGCGCGTGCCGAGTTTCTTCGCCGTCATCTCCTCCGCCCGCGCCGGGGCGGGCCGGTTAGCCATGAGGTCATTGCCCGCGATGTAGGCGGGGAGCCCCGCGAGCTGGAGCCCGCACCTCGGGCAGAAGCGCACCTCGTCGGAAGACTGCTGACCGCACTTGGGACAGAACATCTCTTTCACCTGTGGCCGGGGCGGCGTTTCGGACTACTGCCGGCTTTACGCCGCCGCGCGCGTAGAAGTTCGGACGGCGTGCCCCGGCGCTCGGTCTGTATAATAGCAGCCGCGAAGCCGACCCTGAACTCGGCGGAAAGCGCACGCCCGCCGGGGCCATTCAGGGCTACAAAACTGTTGACTCGCCCCCGGAATTAAAATAGAAATGACACCTCCAGACCGCGCACTGAAGGCGTAAGTTTTACCCATGCGGATGTCGCCCGCGCGCAAAGCCAGTCCCCTTTCCCATGTCAGACAACGGCAGCCATGATTACTTAGACTTGCTGATCGCGAACCAGTATCGCGCCAGACGCTTCTACTTGGTCTTCGCGGGCATCCTGCTGGCGGTGGGCGTCCTCATCATTCTCTTCTCCCAAATGTATCCGGGTCTGAGTCAAGACATCTTCAAACAACTGTTGGCCCTCGGCGGGGGCTTCATCTCGTCGCTGAGCGCGTTCCCCTTCAAAGAGATTATGAACCGCAAAGAAAAAGCCGAAACGCTCAAGGCGGTCAAGAAGAAACGCCTCCTGCTCGAAAAGGCGACGGACAAAGCGAGCAAGGCAGAGCGTGAACGAATTGACACCGTCGTCTGGCAGTCGGTGGAGAAGATCGTGGTAGGCAATTAACTTATGGCTTACACGGAAGAACAACTGCAATCGCTCTTCAAGGTGGCAGAACGGCACGAGCAAAAAGCCCGGCGCCGCGCGTTTCTATACTCGCTCATACCAATTCCTCTGGCAGCCTTATTGCTGGCCGCGTCCTTCTGGGCGGTACGGGAGGCCCGGGACAGGCTCGCGGCCGCCGAGGTTAAAATTCAGCGGGCGGAGCAGACGGTGTCGGACTTGCAGAAGAGGATCGACGAGCTGACCCGCCTGCTGAACGAAAAGGCCGAGGGCTTAGCCAGGACGACCGAGTTCGAGCGACGCGCGTACCGCGGCGACATATACATGACGTACAAGCGTCTCGCGGGGAACGAGTCGTACGAAAGCCAGGCTCGCATGCTCGACGCCATTCTGGACATGCAGAGGAGGCGCGTCCCGTGGAGAAGGGGCGGAGTCTCTCCCGGCGAAGGTTTCGACTCGCCGGGCTTCGCCGCCTACATGCTCGCAGAGCATAGGCTGATAAGTCAGAGGCCGTCCGACGTGCATTACGGGTTACGGCAGGTCTTACCCGACGCGCCCGCCCCGGACGTAGGCGACGTGGTTTTTTATCCCGGCGGCTACGCCATGTTTTATTTTAAAGATGAGCGCGACCGGCCCTTCGTAGTCGGCATGACCCCGGAAGGCATCTTCGCACTTGAGGCCGACTTCCTCCCCGCAGTGGGTTACGGGAAAGTTCGGTATAGAAGATTTTGAAGCGCCCGGATCGTCTCGTGCGCTTCTGAAACGCGTGCGGCGCGCGCCGGCAACCGGCGCGCGCCGCCTTTTTTCTGCCGCGCCCGAAAAGAAGGCCGGCCGTGTTTGTATAATGGCGCGCGCTCGGCCTGAACGTATCTCAGCAGAGAACAGGGATGATATCTCCTGAGCAGCACCCGACGATTCCTGAGGAGCACGCCCCCGGAAAACTTCTTGGGGGCGCGCGGCGGAGGGTCTTGGCGTTCGCGCTGGTCTTCGCGGCCGCGTTCGGGGTGCGGCTCCTCTGCTGGCGCGACGTGCGGTTCGAGGCGTACAAGGTTCAGACCGCGGTCACGGAGAACTACAGGCAGTTGGCGCGCCTGCTCGCGGAGAACGGGGCGTCGTCGTTCTACGACCCCGGCTCGCCGACGAGCGAGCCGGATTTGCTCGGCCACCCGCCGGGCTACCCCTTCGTGCTCGCGGCCGTCTACGCGGTCTTCGGCGAGTCGGACGCGGCGGCGCAGGTCTTCCAGGCCGCCTGCGACGCGCTGGCGGCGGCGCTCGTCTTCCTCATCGCGGCGGAGCTTCTGACGTACGGGGTCGGCGTCGTCGCGGGCGCGCTCGCCTGCGTAGCGCCGCAGTTCTGCTGGAACTCTCTGATGCTCCTGCCGGACACGCTCGCGGTGCTCCCGCTGCTGGCGGCCGTGTGGCTGCTCGTGCGCGCGCGCGAGGGTCGGGCGTTGGCGAAGGCGCTCGGGGCCGGGGTGCTCATCGGGCTGTCGTGCTGGCTGCGCGCGAACGCGCTGCTGCTCGCACCGTTCGCGGCCGTGGCGGCCGTGCCGCTGCTCTTCGCGAAGGGAGAGAGGTTGCGGCCGGGGCTGGCGCTGGTCGCGGGGGCGCTGCTGGCGGTCGCGCCTTTGACGATTCGCAACGCGGTCGTCTACGGCCGCTTCATCCCGGTCTCTCTGGGCGCGGGGCAGACGCTCGTCGAGGGCATCGCGGACTACGACCGCGAGCGCAGGTTCGGGCTGCCGGAGACGGACGTAGAGCTGCAACGGATGGAGGCCGAGGAGGCGGGGCGGCCCGAGTACGCCGCGGCGCTCTTCAAGCCCGACGGCATCGAGCGCGACCGCTGGCGGACGCGGCGCGCGCTCAAGGTCATCCGGGAGAACCCCGTCTGGTTCGCGGGCGTGATGCTCAGGCGCGCGGGCTCGATGTTGAAGTTGGAGAGGACGCCGCTCTCATCGGACGCCCCCGTCTCAGGAGGGTGGGCGCGCGCGCCGCGCGTCGTTCTGCGCGCGGTACAGAAAAGCTTCATCACGGCGGTCTTCCTGCCGCTCTACCTCTCGGGGCTCGTGCTGCTCTTACGTGGACGAAAACGGCGCGAGCTGGCCGCGCTCCTCACCGTCCCGCTCTACTTCCTCTGCGTGCAGTCGGCGCTCCACACGGAGTACCGCTACGTGCTCGCCGTCCACTACCTCCTCTTCGTCGTCGCGGCCTACGCGCTCCAACGCGGGTGGCTCGCGGCGCGGCAAGCGTTATCTACAGCCCGTCTGAAAAGCCCCGAAGGGGCGTCATGAGAAAGCCAGGGGCAGAGCGAAGGCAAAGCCTGAGCGCCGCCCCTGGTCACGTCCGGGTAAATATGTTGAGCCCTGAAGGGGCGGAATAACACCGACGGTTATTCCGCCCCTTCAGGGCTTACTATTTCTTAACGGCCGTTGACCAGGGGCTTTGCCCCTGGCTTTCTCATTACGCCCCTTCGGGGCTTCCCAACCCGGCGCAGAGAGCTTAGCTTTCTAACTCTCGTTCAGCCCGAGCTTCATGGTAATCGATTTCAGGTTCTCTTCGGCCTCCTGCTGATATCTAGCCGCCCACTCGGCGGTCGCCTGCGCGTGCCCGCCGTCGAGGGCGTGTTTGAGTTGCCGGGTGAGTTCGTCCACGTCGCCGAAGTCGTAGAGGAGCATGCCGCGCGTCTCGCCCGCGCGCGTCGCCACGACGGGCAGCCCCACCCAGAGCGCCTCGACCCGCGAGAGGCCGTAGCTCTCCGGCCCGAAGCCGCGCACAAACGCGTGCGAGCGCCGCATGAGCCGGAACACGTCCGCGTGCGCGACCGATCTCAAGACCGTGACCCACTCGCGCCCGCCCAGGACTTCCCGCCTGTAGGCTTCGTCCGAGGCGAAGCCGCCGTCGAGCAGGAGGAGCCCCACGTCCTCGCCGGTCTCAAGCCGCACGCGCCCGACGGCTTCGGCCGCGTGCAGGAAGCCGTACTCGGGGATGAACGCGCCGACGGAGCAGACCCGCCGCGCGCGTCGCGTATAATCCTTGAGCGACTCTTCGAGTCCTTCGGGCAGCGCGTCGCCGCCGACAGGCGCGACGGGCAAAAGGCTTTTGACGACCGAGACCGGCTGCGCGACCCTCAACTCCTCGCGCAGCCAGCGCCCGAGTTCGTCGCTGACGGCGACGAACTCCGTCACGCCGCCGGCCGCGAGGCGGAAGAGCGCCCGGCGCACGCCGCCGAAGGCCGCGTGCCGCGCGGGGAGCGAGCCGTCGTGTAGAATCTTCACCCACTCGAACCCGAGCAGGCGCTTAAGCAGAACCCAGACGGGCACGAGCGCGCTCGGGTATTCGAGCAGGAAGTGCGTGCAGTCGGCGACGCGCGCCCCTCGCCCCTCGCGCAGGAGGACGGGGACGAGGTCGCGCCGCTTGTCCTTCATGAAGCGGACGTTGGCCCCGCGCGCCTCGCGCTCGCCGTACGTCCAGAGGCGCAGGCCGCGCGCCCCGAGGTGGCCGAAGAGTGTGCTGACGTAGATCGAGACCCCGCCGTGGGGCGGCGGGGAGGGGCCCAGCAGTACGACCTTTTTGCTCATGCCGAAGGACGTTGAGAACTCTGACGGGGGCGCGCGCGTCGCGGTCGTCGTGCCCTCCTACAACCACGCGCCTTTCGTCGCGGCGGCGCTGCGCTCCGTCCTGGCGCAGACCCGCCGGCCCGCGCGCCTGCTCGTCATCGACGACGGCTCGCGCGACGGCTCGCCGCACGTCATCGAAGACGTTCTGAAGGACTGCCCCTTCCCCTGCGAACTCGTCGCGCGCGGGAACCGCGGCCTCTGCGCCACGCTCAACGAGGGGCTGGCGAAGACCGAGGGGGCTTACTTCGCCTACCTCGGCTCGGACGACCTCTGGCTGCCCGACTTCCTCGAAGCGCGCGTCGCACTCCTCCAAGCGCGTCCGCGCGCCGTGCTCGCCTACGGCCACGCGTACCTGATCGACGAAGGCGGCGCGGTCTACGACTGCACGCTCGACTGGGCGCGCTACGCGGACGGCGACGCGCGCGCGATGCTGCTCGAAGAGACCTACGCGCCGATGAGCCCGACCGTGCTGCACCGGCGCGCCGCCGTCGAGCGTTACGGCTGGAACGAGCGGGCGCGGCTCGAAGACTACGAGCTTTACCTCCGCTTGAGCGCCGACGGCGACTTCGCCTTCGACCCGCGCGTGCTCTCGGCCTGGCGCCGCCACGGCACGAACACCAGCGGCGACTTCGTCTGGATGATCGAGGCGCGGCTCGAAGCGCAGCGCAACGCCGCCCCCCACCTTCAACTCGGCCCCGCGCAGCTCGAACGCTACCAGCGCGCCCTCAACTTCGCCGGGGCCGAAGACCTCCTCCGCCTCGGCGACAAGCGCGCCGCCCTCCGCTACCTCCGCCGCGGTCTCGCCGGCGCGCCCTCGCCCGCGGCACTGGCGAAAGTCGCCCTCCGCCTCGTCACGCCCTACTCACTCGTCCGCCGCCGCAACCGGCGTAAGCAGACGAGCGCGGCCAGACGCTACGGAGGCGTGATGGGTGATAAGTGATGAGTGATAAGAAAAACTTCAGCTCTTTCTTATCACTCATCACGCCCTTTCAATCCAACGCTCGTACCAGAGCGAGAGATTGAGCAGGGCCCAGAGGTGGAAGCCCCAGTCGCGCGCGCCGCGGCGGTGCTCGTCGAAGAGGCGCGCGACGAAGGCGTAGTCGAGGAGGCCGCGGGGGCGCAAGTTGGAGTCCATCACGCGCGACTGAAGCTCGTCGGCCGACGGGCCGCGGAACCAGCCCTCGACCGGCGCGCCGAAACCCCGCTTGCGCCGGTAGAGCACGTCGCGCGGCAGCACCGTTTCGAGCGCCCGCTTGAGGACGTGCTTGCCGCTGCGGCCCTCGACCTTGAGCGCGCGCGGGACGCCCATCGCGTACTCGACGAGGTGGTGGTCTAAGAAAGGCACGCGCGCCTCGACCGAGGTCGCCATCGTCATCTTGTCCACGCGCATCAGGAGCAACTCGGGCAGGCGCAGCTTCAGCTCAAGGTAGGTCATGCGCGCGAGGAAGTCGGATGCGGGGCGTTGGCCTACGAAACGTTCGAGGTCTTCTCTGACGACCTCGTAGGAGGAGAGGCCCGCGAGGCGGGCGCGCACCTCCTCGGAGACAAGTTGACGTTTAAGCGTCTCGTCGAAGACGACGGCCGCGCCCCAGAAGAGCGACTGGCCCGCCCCGAAGCGGCGCGCGAGTTCCGCCGCCTCGGCGCTGCCCGTCGCCGCGCCGACCAGGGGCTGCGCGACGGCCCCGGCCGCACGCCGCGCGAAGGCGGGGAGCTGTTCGGTGTGCCGCCAGAAGCGCTCGTAGAGGCGCAGGTACTTGACGTACTTGTCGTAGCCGCTGAACAGCTCGTCCGAGCCCTCGCCGACCTGGACGACGACGGTGCCCGACTCGCGCGCCAGCTTCGAGACGTAGTAGAGCGGCACGCAGACGGGGTCGGCCAGCGGCTCGTCCTGGTGGAAGACGAGGTCGGGGAGGAAGTCCAGCATCTCCCGCTCGCCGATGAGGACTTCGTGGTGGCTCGTCGAGAAGCGCCGACTGATGTCGCGCGCCGACTCAAGCTCATTTAACTCTTCGTGGTCTTTATAGGCGACGGTGAAGGTCTCGACGGGGCGCGACATCTGCTCGGCCATCAGCGCCACGTTGGCCGAGGAGTCCACGCCGCCCGAGAGGAAGACGCCGAAGGGCACGTCGGCCATCATCCTCTTCTTTATCGACTCGCGCAGCAGGCGGAGGATCTCCTCGCGGTACTCCTCTTCGCGTTTCGGGCGCGCGCCGTTCGCGGGCTGTTCGGGCGGGAGCGCGTCCCAGTAGCGTATCGTCTTCACCTCCCCGCCGCGTTCGCAGACGAGCATGTGGCCGGCGGGGAGCTTCCTGACGCCGCGAAAGAGCGTGCGCGGGGCGGGCGTGGTCAGGAAGGAGAGGTAGTGGACGAGCGACTCCTCGTCCAGCCCGGCCGACACTTCGGGGTGGGCGAGTATCGCTTTTATCTCGGAGGCGAAGATGAGGCGGCCGTTATTGAGATAGTAGTAGAGCGGCTTGACGCCGACGCGGTCGCGCACGAGCACGAGACGGCCCCGCGCCTCGTCCCAGACGGCGATGCCGAAGTCGCCTTCGATCTCTTTGACGAAGTCGAGCCCGCGCTCTTCGTAAAGGTGGACGATGGTCTCGCTGTCCGTGCGCGAGCGGTAGGTGTGGCCGCGCCGTTCGAGCCCTTCGCGCAGCTCCGCGTGGTTGTAAATCTCGCCGTTGAAGACGAGCCAGACGCCGGAGCCCTCGCACCCTTGCATCGGCTGGTGGCCGGCGGGCGAGAGGTCGATGATCGAGAGGCGGCGGAAGCCGAGCCCCAGACGCCCGCCGTCGAAGATTTCGACGCCCGCGTCGTCCGGCCCGCGGTGCGGCATGCGGTCGCGCATCCGCTCGACGAGCGCGCGCCCGACGCGCCCCTCGGGCGCCCCGTACTCCCAGACTCCGCAGATGCCGCACATAAGTAATTCGAGATTTCAAACTTGAAATTTGAGATTGCTCAGCAACTCTAACCGCGCGCCCGCGTCTTCGCCAGCGCAGGCGGGCAGGAGCAGCCAGCGCGCGCGGAGCGGCGCGGGCGCTTTAATCTTCCAGACCGCCGCCGCCGACTCTTCCTTCGAGCCGTAGTCGCGGGAAGACCAGCGCGGCTCGACGACGCCCTCGTGCCCTTCGACCGAGATGACGAAGAGCCGCGCGCCGGAAGGAATGTCAAGAATCTCGACGGCAGAGCCTTGGACACTAAGCTTGCATCCGGGCGCGGCGTGGAAGACGAAGCGGAAGTCGTGCGTGCCCTCGCCGTCCAGGATGTCTTCGACTAGCCAGTAGCGGCCGCGCTTGTGGAACGTGACTTCGCGGCGGTGCGTGACCGGGCCGGCGGGCAGGCGCTCGTAGCCGTGCTGTTCCGCGGCGACCGAATCACTCTCGTCCGTCGTGTCGAAAGAGAGCAGCCGGGGCCGCGCCTCGTCGCCGTTGAAGAAGGGCGCGGACTCAGGTGTGGTGTTCTGCTCCGCGCCGTCAACCTCGACGGTCGAGTGATAAGCGGTCGAGCGGAACTCGTGGCGCGCGCGCAGGTCTGAGGTGTAGACGTACGTGCCCGGGTCTTTGATGAAACTGACGCCGCAGGCCGAGACCTCTATGCTCAGCGCGTCGTTGTGCCCGTGCGCGCCGCGCCCTTCGAGCCCCGCGCCGCCCGCGTTCAGGTGCAGGTACAGGTCGCCCTCGCGCAGCACGCACACGCCCGCGTGCGGGAACGACTCGGAGGCGGGAGCAGTCGTCATCTTCAATTCTTCATAAACTCGGACGCCTTCCGTGCCGAGGAGCCAGAAGACCTCTTCCGGCGTCTCCTCTAAAACCTTGAAGCGCGGCTCGCGGAAGACGACCGCGCCGACGGCGAGCAGGTATGCGTGCTCGTCCGCGCCGCGGCGCGCGAGCGGCAGGAACTGCCCGCCGTCCGCGTCGCCGACGAGCGGCGCGCGCCCGTCCGGCCGCAGGACGGCCCGCGCGTATTCGAGCATCGCGCGCACCCTCGCCCACGCGCGCCCGCCCACGTCCAACCCGTTCTCGCGGCAGAGCAGAAAAGAGTAGAGGAAAATCTCCGCGGCGAAGCGGTGGTAGTTGGTCGAAGCCTCGTAGTCCGCGCCGTCCGGCAAGACCTGTCTGCCCAGCTCGCGCAGCAACTCCTTCAAAGCGAACCCGCGCCAATGGCCCGCGTCCCCCAACTCGGGCATCAGCAGGCCGAGCCAGAGCAGCCCCGCCACGTCCGAAAGGTAATGGTTGCTCGTCGCGATGTAGGAGTATTCGAGGTTGCGCCGCACGTGGCGGCCGTGCGCGTCGAAGAGCGCGAGGAGACGTGCGAGCCTCTCCTCATTCAACGACGGGGAGCGCCGGAACAGTCGCAGCGCCGCGAGCAGGTTGACGGCGCGCAGCGCGACCTCCATCGCGCAGGCCCAGTTCGGCCCCCGCCCCGGGGGGTTCTGCCCGGCCCAGTCCTCGATCTGCGCGAAGAACTCTTGAGCTAACTCTTCACCGCCGCCCGCGGCGTACGCGCGGCCGAGCGCGAGCAGGTGGCCGAGCCGGTTCAACTCCCACAGAAGGCGCACGTCCGACCCGTCGCCGCGCACGAGCCGCACGTCACCGTGGAACCCCAGCGGCCAGCGCACGCCCGACGCGGGCTCGCGCAGCCAGTCCACGCGCCCGCCGAACTCCCGCGCGCCGTACCCGAGCAGAGGCCAGCGGTGTCGGAGGACTTCACGCGCCTCCGCCTCCAACTCATCCCGCTTAGCCGTGAGGTAAACGCCCCCGGCCGCTTCAAACCCCGCGAACAGGCGCGGCGACTCGCGCGTCCTGAAGTGTTCGAGCAGTTCCGCGCCGCCCATCCGCGCGAACTCCGGCGCGAGCCGCGCCCGCGCGGCCTCGACGCCGGGCTCGCCGTTCTTCAACGCCGCGCGCTCGCCGCGCAGGCGCACGGCCGCGAACCCCCGCCGCCCCACTTCGAGCGCCGCCGCGCCGAACGGGACGCGACCGCGCAACGCGCGTTTGATTTTGCTCGTGACGCTCAACGGCGGCCAGTTTACAAACGCGCCCGCGGCGGTTCAAGCCTCGCGTCCGCCGTGTAGTTGGGTGAATCAGTGTGTACGCTCTGACGTTACGGCACACGGCCGGTGCCGAGCCGCCGCCTGATAGCATCAAGCAACCGGCCCGAGCCTTCCGACTTTTTGACGACGATGACGGGCGTATGTTCGCGGTGTGGGAGCGTGCGGGCGCAACCCTTCAACTCCGCCCCCGCCGCCGTCTTGTCAAAAAGTAGTAGCGAATATTCGATGTCGCTCCCTATGAGCGTGCGGGCACCTGGAACGGGCGAGCGCACCACGAAGCAGCCGAGACCTTTGAGGCCGTCTCTGAGGTGCTTAGGCAGGTCAATATCATCCCCGGCGTAGAGTATGCGGTGTGAGGCTACCTGGGGTATGCGGCGTGAGCACATCGGAGTGGGTAACGCGGCGCGCGGTCTGCTATCATGCGCGCGCTCTGTTTGAAAATACGGCAACGGGTCGGATGCGGATGCGTGGCTCACCCTCAGTGTCGGAGAGATGAGCATCGCCGTTGAGCACGAGAGGTCTCTACTCACGGCGGAACAGTTACGCAGACGCATTCTACTATCAGTTGATAGTGGGGGCAAGGGCCAAATGTTGTCAGGAGGTGACTCCTGATGGCGCGGCGCCCGGCCCCGAAGCGTTTAGGAGAGAAACTCTTACAAATCAGGACGGCTTTAGGGTTGAGCCAGACAGGGATTGTAGAGAGGCTTGAGTATCAGGAGTCTCCGCTCTACGCCGCGCAGATATCTAACTTCGAGCAGGGTAAACGCGAGCCGCCGTTACAGTTGCTTTTGGCTTACGCTAGACTGGCTAACATACCCCTGGAAATTTTAGCCGACGATAAGCTAGACCTGCCCGAAGAGCTTCCCGCCAAGCACACCCGGCGTTAATTTTTCATCACGGTTCAGACAGGAAGTGTCTCCTGATGGGCACGGCACGCCCCAAGCCGGAACGCTTGGCCGAGAAGTTAAGACAGATTCGGCTCGCGCTCGGACTCTCTCAGCCGGACATGCTCAAGCACCTGGGGCTTGAAGAGAGTATGCAGTACGCGAGAATCTCGGAGTACGAGACGGGGCAGCGTGAGCCGTCGTTGTTGACACTCCTCGCGTACTCGCACGTCGCGGGCGTCCACATGGAAGTTCTGGCGGACGACGAGCTGGATTTACCCGAGAACCTTCCCGCCAGGCAGACGCGGCGTTAATTCTTCACACCACTCACTGCTCACCGCTCACTGCTCACTAATACCGACTTGCGAAATAAAATAAGGCCGCCCTTCGCTGGGAGCGCGGGCATCCCTGCCCGCGCTCCCAGCGAAGGGCGGCCTTATTCCGTTTTGCAAGTCGATAGCCGCGCGTTGTTGACGCTCGCGGTCGCGGCTGGCAGACTTAGCCGTTTGCCGAAGTCGAAGAGTTGATGAGTTCCAAGACAAGCGAAACGACAGAGGGCGGCCTGCCCGCGGCGGGGCGCACGCGGGTCGGGCCGGCCGGGGGCGCGGCCCCGCTCGCCGGGCTGCCGCACACCGTGCTCAGGCCGGAGCCGGAGGGCGTCCAGCTCAACCTCCGAGACCTCTGGGCCTACCGCGAGCTGCTCTACTTCCTCACGTGGCGCGACATCAAGGTGCGTTACAAGCAGACGCTGATGGGCGTCGCGTGGGTCGTCCTCCAGCCGCTGATGACGATGCTCATCTTCACGCTCGTCTTCACGCGCTTCGTGAAGGCGGACGCGGGCGACATCCCCTACCCGCTCTTCGCCTACGCGGGGCTGATGCTCTGGACGTTCTTCCAGGTCTCGGTCACGTCGAGCACGCACAGCCTCATCACCAACACGAGCCTCATCACGAAGGTCTACTTCCCGCGCGCCTTCATCCCGGCGGCGGCCGTCGGCGCGGGGCTGCTCGACCTCTCGGTCGCGGCGGTGCCGCTCGCGGCGCTCGCCGTCTACTACCGTGTGCAGGTCACGTGGGGCCTGCTGCTCCTGCCGTTCTTCGTGCTGCTCGGCGCGATGCTGGCGCTCTCGGTGGGGATGGTCGCGTCGGCGCTGACGGTGCGTTACCGCGACCTGCGCCACGCGCTCCCCTTCCTCCTGCAACTGTGGATGTTCGCCTCGCCGGTGCTCTACCCCGTGCGGCTCGTCGGCGAGCGCTGGCGCTGGGCGTTCGCGGCCAACCCGATGACGGGCGTGCTCGAAGGCTTCCGCTCGGCGCTGACCGGGACGCCCTTCGACTGGCAGCTCATCGCCGTCCCCGCGGCGGCCGCGCCCGTGCTGGTCTTCGTCGCCTTCTACGTCTTCCGCCGGCTGGAGGACACCTTCGCCGACATCATCTGAGGAGAGATGGAGCCTGTCGTCGTCAGCGTCGAGGGGGTGAGTAAGCGCTACCGCATCGGGCGTCTGCCCGCGGGCTACGACTCTTTGCGCGAGTCGCTGGTGCGCGAGTTGACCGCGCGCCTCAGGCGGCTGCGGCAGGGCGGGGGCGACGACGACGACTCGACGCTCTGGGCGCTGAAGGACGTGAGCTTCGAGGTGCGCCGCGGCGAAATCCTCGGCATCGTGGGCCGGAACGGCGCGGGCAAATCGACGCTCCTCAAAATCCTCTCGCGCATCACGCGCCCGAGCGCGGGCCAGGTCGAAATCTACGGCCGGGTCGGGAGCCTGCTCGAAGTCGGCACGGGCTTCCACCCAGACCTGACGGGGCGCGAGAACGTCTTCCTCAACGGGGCCGTGCTGGGGATGCGCAAGGTCGAGATCGAGGCCAAGTTCGACGAGATCGTCGCCTTCTCCGAACTCGAACGCTTCATCGAGACGCCGGTCAAGTTCTACTCGTCGGGGATGTACGTGCGCCTCGCCTTCTCGGTCGCCGCGCACTTAGAGCCCGAGATACTCATCATGGACGAGGTGCTCGCCGTCGGCGACATGGCCTTCCAGCAGAAGTGCCTCGACAAGATGAACGAGATACGGCGGCAGGGGCGGACGATCTTCTTCGTCTCGCACAACCTGCCGGCCATCACGCGCCTCTGCAAGCGCGCCGTGCTGCTCGAACAGGGGCGACTGGTCGCCGACGGCCAGCCGCAGGAGGTCGTCAACCGCTACCTCTCGACGAGTTGGGGCGCGGGGGCCGAGCGCGTCTGGGGCGAGGACGCGCCCGGCAACTCGGTGGCGCGGCTGCGGCGCGTGCGCGTCGCGTCCGAAGACGGCGAGACGGCCGCGGCCGTGGACGTGCGGCGCGCGTCGAGCATCGAGATCACCTACGACGTGCTGGAAGAGGGGCACGCGCTCGTCCCCGTCATCGAGCTGTACAACGAGGAGGGCACGGAGGTCTTCAGCACGCACGACACGGGCGCGGAGTGGCGCAGGCGGCCGCGCCCGCGCGGCCGCTACACGAGCGCCGTCAGGCTCCCCGGCAACCTGCTCGCCGAGGGCACGCTCATCGCGCACGTCTCGATAATGTCGCACTTTCCGTCTACAATCCTGCACGCGCGCGCGGCCCACGCCGTCGCCTTCCAGGTGCTGGACGAGCCCGGCGGCGTCTCGGCGCGCGGCGACTACGCCGGCCCGATGCCCGGCGTCGTGCGCCCCCTCTTGGAATGGGAAACCCGTGCCGACATGGCCGGGTGAAAATTTGCCACGGAGGCACAGAGACACAGAGAATAGAGCGAAAGAATTTCCGACAATCCTTCCTTAACCTCCGTGTCTCTGTGCCTCCGTGGCTAATGCGTTTTGAAACACCTTCTGCAAGAAAGGCTCTCGCTCTCGTCGAAGCTGCGGCTGAAGCGCGCGGCCTTCGCGCCCGTCGTGTGGGCCGTGCGGCTCGCGGGGCGCGCGTACAACTTCGCCCAGCGCCTCGCGGGCAGCGCCGAGGCCAACGGCGTAGACCTGCGCCGCGCCTTCGACGCGCCGCAGCGGCCGGGCACGCCGCACGCTCTGGTCTGGGGGGCCTCCGACTTCCTCTTCCTCGCACGCGCCGCCGCAGGAGGCCCGGCGGGCCTCAACCCCGCGCGCCCCGTCACGACCTCCGTCATCATCCCCGTCTTCAACAAGGTCGAGTTCACCTTCCAGTGCCTGCGCTCGCTCCTGCGGGAGATTGACTTCAAAGAGACCGAGGTCATCGTCGTCGATAACGCCTCGACCGACGGCACGCGCGAGTTGCTCTCACACTTCCGAGGCTTCGTGCGCGTCGTCGAGAACGAGGAGAACCGCGGCTTCGTGGACGCCTGCAACCAGGGCGCGGAGGCGGCGCGCGGCCGCTACCTCCTCTTCCTCAACAACGACACGGTCGTCCTGCCCGGCTGGCTCGACCGGCTCGTCGAGACCGTCGAGCGCGATGCGCGCGCGGGCGCGGTCGGCTCGCTCTTCCTCTACCCCGACGGGCGCATACAGGAGGCGGGCTCGGTCATCTGGTCGAACGGCGAGACGTTCAAGTACGGCCGGCTCCGCTCGCCCGAAGACCGACGCTTCGGCTTCGCGCGCGAGGTTGACTACTGCTCCGGCGCTTCGCTCCTCATCCGGCGCGACCTGTTCGAGCGGCTCGGCGGCTTCGACCGACGCTACGCGCCCGCCTACTACGAGGACACAGACCTCTGCATGGGCGTCCGCTCGCTCGGCTACAAGGTCGTCTACCAGCCGGCCTCGCGCCTCTACCACTTCGAGGGCGGGACGGCCGGCACCGACACGCGCACGGGCTTCCGCCGCTACCAGGTCATCAACCGCGACAAGTTCTACGAGAAGTGGCGCGACGTGCTCGCGCGCGAGCACCACCCGGAGAACCCTTCGCTGGTGGAGCGCGCCGCCAACCGCCGCTGGGCCACGCAGGTCGCCGTCATCGACGACCGCGTCCCGACGCCCGACCGCGACGCGGGGAGCCTGCGCATGCTCAACGTCCTGCGCGCGCTCTCCGAGTGGTGCCACCCCGTCCTCATCACCACGAGCAAGCAGGTCTGGCCCGAGTATGAAAAGCTCCTGTGGAAGGAGGGCGTCGAGACGGCCCCGGCGCTCGGGCTGCGCCGCCTGTTGAAGGCGCGCGGGTTCCGGGCGGCCGTCGTCAGCCGGCCCGAGGTGGCGGCGGGCGTCCTTGGGACGATCCGCCGCGCCGACCCGCGCGTGAAGGTCATCTTCGACACGGTAGACCTGCACTTCGTCCGCCTCGGGCGAGAGGCGGAGCTGACCGGAGACCGCGCGCTCGCGCGCGAGGCCGAGCGCTACCGGAAGCTTGAGACGCGGCTCGCGCGCGCGTCCGACCTCGTCTGGTTCGCCTCCTCCACAGACCTCGACGTGATGGGGCGCGAGGCCCCCGGCGTCCCCTCGGTCGTCGTCCCGACCATCCACCGCGCGCACGACCCCGGCCTCCCCTTCAAAGAGCGCGAGCACCTGCTCTTCGTCGGCAACTTCCGCCACCGCCCGAACGAGGACGGCGTGCGCTTCTTCATACGGGAGGTGCTGCCCGTAGTCAGACGGGAACTGCCGGGCGTCGAGCTGCTCCTCGTCGGCGACGGCGCGCCGCAGGAGTTCTCAAAGCTCTCGGCCGAAGGCGTGCGGCTGCTCGGCTACGTGCCGGATGTTGACCCTCTGTTCGCGCGGGCGCGCGTCTTCGTCGCGCCCATCCGCTTCGGCGCGGGCATCAAGGGCAAGATCGGCGAGGCGCTGGCCTACGCCGTCCCGCTCGTGACGACCACGGTCGGGGCCGAAGGGATGTCCCTGCGCGACGGCGAGGAGGCGCTCATCGCCGACACGGCCGAAGCCTTCGCCGACGCGGTCGTGCGCCTCTACCGCGACGAAGGGCTGTGGCGTCGCCTCGCCTCGAACGCGCACGCGCACGTCGAGCGGCACTTCTCGCCGCGCGTCGTCGGCCGCATCGTCAACGACTCGGTCAGGGGACTGCTCGGCGACCTGAAAGAGTCTCAGCCCGCGCCGCTCGCCGCGGCGGGCGCACGCGACGAGTATCCCACCTAAAGCAGTTTGCCGATCATTTTACCTCCCGTTTAGAGGCGGGCTGTGCCCGCCTCTAAACGGGAGTCGGTATGCTCATGCGAAATACGTTCTAAGAAACACGCCCGCCGCAACCTTTTTGTAATTTTTTAAGGGGCAGCAGGTTTAAAGTCCGGGACATCAAAAGACCGTAGACTCCGGCCTGCGGTTCGTTCGGAGCGCCTGGGCGTAGCCGGACGGACGGCGGGCCTTTCTTGCAGGAAGCGAATGAGAGAGCCCCAGCACCAGACCCGTTTTGACGACGAGGCGACGCTCGTCGTCGGAGGCGAGGAGACGACGCTCGTCGCGCCGCGCTTCGACGACGAGGAGACTTTGGTCGCGCGTCCCGTCGTGCCGCTCGGGGGGAACGGGGGCGCCCCCGCGCCCGCACGCAGTCCCGCGCGTCCCGCGCACGAATACCGAAGGCCCTACGCCCCTCGACGCTCGTGGACGCTCGCGCTCGTGCTCGTCTCCGTCCTCATCGGCGGCGTGCTCGGCGGCGCGGGCCTCTACCTCTACCAGAGGCAGTCGCAAGACCCGGCCGTGAGCCCTTCCGCGGCGGCGCAGCAGCAGCCCGCGGCCGACGCGGCGCAGGCCCCGGTTCAGCAGGCCGCGCCGCACGCCGAATCGCCGGCCCAACAGGCAGCCACTCCTGCCGCGCCGCACGCCGAAGAGTCCGCCCCGCCCACGCGTGAAGAGGACGTGCCGGCCACCGCCCCCGCGCGCGAGGCCGAGAACGTCCCCGCCGCCGAGCGCCGCACCGAACCCTCGGAGGGCGCGCCCAGGCGCGGCAAGAAGGGCGACCGCGACGGAGAGCTTGAACGCCGCCCGAACTCAAGACCCGACGGCAACGCCGCACGCGCCGACCGGCCCGAGGCACGAAAAGTTGACACGATCTTCGGCCGCCCCCGCCGCGCCGAACGTCGCACACGCCGCGACGACGACGTTGACCGCCTCCGCCGTATCTTTGAAGGCGGCCCTTGAAGACTCGTAAACCGTAAACCGTAAACCGTGACAAGAGAAGGCAGGCCGTCTTCTTCTTGTCACGGTTTACGGTTTACGGTTTACGGCCTAAAATTCATCGCGTGAAGCGCGAGCGTGTGGACAGGCTGCTGGTGGAGAAGGGGCTGGCGCCGACGCGGACGCGGGCGCAGGCGCTCGTGATGGCGGGGCGCGTGCTGGCCGGCGAGCGGCGGGTCGAGAAGCCTTCCGAGACCTTCCCTTCGGACGCGCCCCTGCGCGTGCGCGGCGGCGACGACCCGGCGGCGCGCTACGTCGGGCGCGGCGGCCTGAAGCTTGAGAAGGCGCTCGCCGAGTTTCAGATAGACGCGACCGGGATGACCTGCATAGACGTGGGCGCTTCGACCGGCGGCTTCACCGACTGCCTGCTACAGCACGGGGCCCGCCGCGTCGTCGCCGTGGACGTGGGGCACAACCAGATCGACTACCGCCTGCGCACAGACCCGCGCGTCGAGGTGCGCGAGGGCGTCAACGCGCGCCACCTCAAACGGGAGGAGTTCCAAGAGCGCTTCGACCTCGCCGTGATGGACGTGTCCTTCATCTCGGCGACGAAGGTGCTGCCCGCGGTCGTGCCGCTCCTGGAAGAGCGCGGGCGCGTCGTCGTCCTGATTAAGCCGCAGTTCGAGGTGGGCAAGGGCGAGGTCGGCAAGGGTGGCGTCGTCCGCGACCCCGCGCAGCACGCCCGCGTCGTCGAAGAGGTCAACGCCTCCGCCCGCGCCCTCGGCCTTAAGGTTTCAGGCGTCACCGACTCGCCCATCACCGGCGCGGACGGGAACCGTGAGTTCCTCGCGCTCTACGAACGGAACAAGTAGACGGTAGACAGTAGTCAGTAGACAGTAGCGCTCCGCGCCGGGGAGGTTGAGAATGACAGCCGGAGGGTTCGAGCGACGAAGGTTCTTCTACTGACTACTGACTACTGGCTACTGTCTACTTTCTTCCCGGCGGCCCCTTCGGCCCCCAGTAGTAGTAGACTATGAGCAGCACGGTGCCGGCGACGCAGACGAAGAGGATGGCGGCGAGCAGGATGACGTACTTCATGGCGGGCGAATTATAGCATGCGGAAGTTGAACGAACGGGAGGCGGTCGCGCGCCTGAAGCGCGGCAAGGTGCGCTTCCAGACGCACGTCAAGCTCAACTACGAGCACAGGGCCTTGAGCTGCCGCGCGTGCCCGACGCCCGGCGTCTGCTGCACGGACGCGCACTTCGTCAACGTCCACATCACGCGGCTCGAAGCCGTCGCCATCCGCGACACGCTCGCGCGCACGCCGCGCCTGAATGAAGACGAGAGGCGCGCCGTCTACGCGAGGGCGCGCGCGGCGGTCGGGCGCTACGGCCTGACGGCGCACGGCGAGACGCTCGCACAGACCTTCTCCTGCCCGCTCTTCTTGAAGGGCGTCGGGTGCCTCGTCCACCAGCGCGCGAAGCCCGCGCCGTGCGTGCAGCACGCGTGCTACGAGGACTGGTCGGACGTGCCGCCGCTCGACGGGCAGTGGCGCGAGGAGGGCCGGATAGAGCGGCTCAACACGGAAGTCTACGGCGCGGCCTGGGAGTGGCTGCCGCTGCCCGTCTGGCTCACGCTCGTAGACCCTTACGCGGACGGCGCGGAGTTGCGAAGGCTTGAGCGCGCCTGGGAGTCGCGCCCGGCTCGCGCGGCGCGCGGGCACGCGCCCGTCCGCACGCGGCTGAAGGGCAGAACTTTGCCCGTCCTGCGCGCGTAAAGCCGGGGGTCGGCCTGCCAAGCACGGAAGCCCGAAGAGGCACGCGCGACACACACGGAGGTCTTATGTTCTGCCCCTACTGCGCCACAGAGACTACGCAAGGTCTGAACTACTGCAACCGCTGCGGCGGGAACCTCGCCCCGCTCACACAGCCCGCGCAGGAGTCACGCGTCATCATCGCGCCCGGCGCGGCCTGGGCCGCGGGGCTGACCACATCCGCCGTCGCCATCATCGGACTGGGAATCATTTTCCCCATCACGTCCGAGCTGACCGCGCGCCACATGGACACGACGGCGGTCGTCTTCATCGCGCTGTCCGTCGCGCTCGCGGTCGTCGGCTGCGTCGCGATGCTCCTGCGCTTCTGGTCTACACTCTTCGGCGTCGGCTCCGCGCGCAGGGACGCCCCCGCCGCGCTCCCCCAACCCAAGGCGCAGGACACGCGCGGCCTCGACGCCCCGCGCTTCGACTCCCTCAACCCCGCCCCCGCCCCCAGCAGCATCACCGAACAGACGACGCGCACGCTCGGACGTGTGGAGAGGAAGTAGGCGGTTTGAAAATCCCCGAAGGTGATAGAACCGCCTACTGCCTACCGCCGTCTGCCTACCGCCCGCTGCTCTTGACCCTTCGCAACCGGCGCGGCTATCATCCGCGCCAGTTCTTCGCGCCATTTTAAGAGCCCCTACTGTAGAGCCTGAGACCTGCCTCCCGCGGCTGCTTATGGAGAAGCTGCAAGTCCGACGCGTCGGCGTGCTCGTCAAGCCGAATCAGCCCGAGGCGCTGCAAACCATCTGCCGCCTCGTGGAGTGGTGCTCGGGGCGCGGCATCAAGGTCGCGGGCGGGCCGCGACTGCGGCGTGAAGAGATCGAGGCCGAGACCGGCTGCCCCGTCGAGTCGCTCGCGCACGGCGAGCTGGTCAAGACCTCAGACCTCTTCGTCGTCCTCGGCGGCGACGGGACGATGATCGGCGCGGCGCGCCTCATCGGCGACGAGGAGAAGCCCGTGGTCGGCGTCAACTTCGGCACGCTCGGCTACCTCGCCGACTTCACCGTCGAGGACATGATCCCGGCGCTCGAACTCGTGCTCGCGGGCGACTACACCATCGACCGCCGCCTGATGCTCGCGGCCACGGTCGAGCGCGGCGGCGAGCGGATGATGCACGACCGCGTGCTGAACGACGTGGTCATCTCGAAGTCGGCGCTCGCGCGCATCATCGAGATCGAGGCGCACGTCGATAAGAAGTTCGTCAACCGCTTCCGCGCCGACGGCCTGATCATCTCGACGCCTACGGGATCGACGGCCTACAACCTCTCGGCGGGCGGCCCCGTCATCTACCCCTCGATGAACGCCGTCTGCATCACGCCCATCTGCCCGCACACGCTCTCGAACCGCCCGCTCGTCGTCCCCGACGACGCCGAGTTCGAGCTCGTCCTGAAGACGCAGCGCGAGGAGGTCGCGCTCACGCTCGACGGGCAGGTCGGGATGCCGCTCGAATACGACGACCGCGTCACCGTGCGCAAGAGCCGCACCGGCTTCCGACTGATCCAGGCGCACACGCGCAACTACTTCGACGTGCTCCGTAACAAACTTAAGTGGGGGAGGTAGGAAAGTGCTGAGTGCTGAGGACTGAGGACTGAGTGAAGAGCCCGCTGCCTTCCACTCAGTCCTCAGTCCTCAGTCCTCAGTACTTCGGAAACAATGGCTGACAAAGACGAGACGCGACGCCCGCTGGAGTCGGACGCGTACGAGCGCGAGGCGACGACCGACCTGAAGGACGCGACGACCGACCGCCCCCGCGGGATGCCTCTGCACACGCGCATCCTCATCGGGCTTTTGGTCGGCGTCGTCGCGGGCGTGGCCGCCAACCGCGTCTGGGGCGGCGACCACGCGGGCGTCGCGTGGACGATCTCGCGCATCACCGAGCCCGTCGGGCAGCTCTTCCTGCGGCTGCTCCTGATGATCGTCGTGCCGCTCGTCTTCTCGTCGCTGGTGGTCGGCGTCGCCGGCATCGGCGACATCCGGCGGCTGGGGCGCGTCGGCCTCAAAGCCTTCGGCTACACGCTCGTCATCTCGGCGCTCTCGGTCGTCATCGGGCTGACGCTCGCCAACACCATCCGGCCGGGCGAGCGGCTCGACCCGGAGACGCGCGCGGGGCTGGAGGCGCGCTACAGGGGCGACGCCGAGAAGCGCGTGGCCGACGCGACGAAGGCCGCGACGACCGACTCGCCGCTCTTGCAGGTGGTCAAGACCATCGTGCCCGTCAACCCGGTCGCGTCCTTCGCGGGCATCAGGCCGGGCGAGGAGAGGCAGACCGACACGCCGGACATGCTGCACGTGATGTTCTTCGCGCTGCTGCTCGGCATCGCCGCCACGCTCGTCCCCACGGAGGTCGCCGCCCCGCTGCTGCGCGTCTTCCAGGCGCTCTTCGAGATTTCGGCGAAGGTCATCGACATCATCATGAAGCTCGCGCCCTTCGCGGTCGCGTGCCTGCTCTTCAACAACACGGCGCGCTTCGGGCTCGACCTCTTACAGGCGCTCGCGTGGTTCGTGGCGACCGTGCTCTTCGGCCTCGCCCTGCACATGTTCGGCGTCTACTCGCTCTCGGTCTACCTGCTCTCGCGCATAAACCCTCTGGAGTTCTTCCGCCGCATCAAGACCGTGATGCTGACGGCCTTCTCCACCTCCTCGTCGAACGCGACGCTCCCGACGGCGCTGCGCGTCTCGGAGGAGAACCTCGGCGTGCCGCGCGAGATCAACAGCTTCGTCCTGACCGTCGGCGCGACGGCCAACCAGAACGGGACGGCGCTGTACGAGGGCGTGACGGTGCTCTTCCTCGCGCAGCTCGCGGGCGTAGACCTCACGCTCGCCCAGCAGTTGGGCGTCGCCTACTTCGCCATCCTCGGCGGCATCGGCACGGCCGGCGTCCCCTCGGGCTCGATCCCCTTCATCATCCTGATGCTGGCGACCTACAACATCCCGCCCGCGCTCATCGCCATCATCCTCGGGGTGGACAGGATTCTGGACATGTGCCGGACGACTTTGAACGTGGCGGGCGACCTCACGGCCGCCACCTACGTCGCGCGCTCCGAAGGCTTCGAGCTTCTCCAACCCCACGTGCCCGCGCTCGAGGCGGCCGGCGTCGTCCGGGGCGGGCCGAGCAGCCGCGACGTGCTCGACTGAAGGCTCACGGCGTAAAGGGGGAGACGATGGCCGAGTTGATCCAGACGTACGCCGAGACGTTGCGCGACGCCGGCGGCGAGGAGTTCACGGCGCACGCCTACGGCGAGGCGCGCGCCGACGGGAACTGGGAAGGGTGGTTAGAGTTCCGCTCGGCCGCGGGCGACGTGCGGCGCACCGGGCGCGAGACGACGCAGCCGAACCGGGAGGCGCTCCGCTACTGGGCCTCGGGGCTCGAGCCCGTCTACCTCGACGGCGCGTTCGCGCGCGCCTCCTGAAAAGGCCGTTAACCGTAAACCGTAAACCGTGACAAGAAGAACCCGCCTTCACTTGTCACGATTTACGGTTTACGGTTAACGGCTTTTTGATACTCCCGTAAAACTTCCGGCAGAAGACTGTCCGAAGCTTTGAGGCTTCCGGGCAAGGGGGTTGTGTGTTCGTCCGCGTACGCGCGGGGAGAGGGCTTCGTTTCAATGGTATTCCCCATCGGCGACGACAACTCGGGACGTGCGACCACGCCGGTCGTCAACTACGTACTGATCGCCGCCAACGTCCTCGTCTTCGTCCTCTTTCAGGGCCTGGGCTCCAACGACCGCTTCACCTACGCCTGGTCAACCGTGCCGGCCGAGATCGTGACGGGGCGCGACTACACGACGCCCGACCGCGTCGTGCGCGTCGAGCCGACGAACCAGAGGGTGCAGATTCCGGGCCTCCAGCCGACGCCGGGCAGCGTCTACCTCACGCTGCTGACCTCGATGTTCATGCACGGCGGCTTCATGCACCTGTTCGGCAACATGCTCTTCCTCTGGATATTCGGCGACAACCTGGAAGACCGCCTGGGCCGCGTGAGGTATCTCGTCTTCTACCTGCTGTGCGGGCTCATCGCGTCGCTCGCGCACGTCTTCTCGACGCTGGCCTTCAGCGAGGGCGGGTCGGGGATGCTCGTGCCGAGCCTCGGCGCTTCGGGGGCCATCTCAGGCGTGCTCGGCGGCTACATCCTCCTCTTCCCGCACAACCGCGTGACCATCATTCTCATCCGCCTGGTGACGCAGGTGCCGGCCTACGTCGCGCTCGGGCTCTGGTTCGTCTTCCAGTTCGTGAGCGGCCTCGGCATTCTCGGGCGCGGGTCGCAGGAGGGCGGCGTGGCCTACGCGGCGCACATCGGCGGCTTCATCGCGGGGCTCGCCCTCATCAAGTTCTTCGCGCTGGGGCGCGCCGCGCGCCCCGCGCCCGCGCGCTGGGGGCGCTACTGAATTTCGGCCGGGAGGTCTTTAGATGGCAAGCGACGCAGAGGTCGTCTCGACGCTCAACAGTCTGATCGAGACCTGCCGCGACGGGCAGGAGGGCTTCCGCACGGCCGCCGAGGGCGTACGGGGCGCGGAGCCGCGCGAGTTGTTCCACGGCTACGCGCGCCAGCGCGCCGCCTTCGCCGGGGAGTTGCAGGACGAGGTGCGGCGGCTCGGCGGCGAGCCGGAGCAGACGGGGAGCCTCGTCGCCTCGCTCCACCGCGGCTGGATGGGCCTGCGGGCGGCGCTCGAAGGCGGCGACGAGCGCGCCATCATCAGCGAGTGCGAGCGCGGCGAGGAGGCGGCGATGTCCGCATACCGCTCGGCGCTCGGCAGGGACCTGCCCGCGAGCGTGCGGGCGCTGGTTGAGCGGCAGTTCGCGGAGATCAAGGAGACGCGCCACCAGCTCGGCAACCTCGGGAAGGGGCCGGGCGCGGGCGTCTGAAACAGAGGATGTTGGGTGTTGGGTTTTAGGTGTCGGGAGGGGACCGGGTTTTAACCTAACACCCGGAACCCAACACCCTTTCAGAACAAGGAGGGATTGATGAGCAAGAACACTTTCAGCGGGGCGGTTCTCGTCCTGGGCATGTGCGCGGTGCTCGCGCTGGTCGTCACGGCCGGCGCGTCCGGCACGCAGAACTCGAGCACGACGGAGAACGCCAACTCTTCCGGCGGGATGAAGCACGGCTCGGGGCAGATGGGGGCGGACTCGAAGTTCGTCATGTTCGCGGCGATGGGCGGCATGGCCGAGGTCGAGATGGGGCGGCTCGCCGCGCAGAAGGGCGCGAGCGAGGACGTGCGGCAGTTCGGCCAGAAGATGGTTGACGACCACACGAAGGCCAACGAGGAGCTGATGCGCATCGCCTCCTCGAAGGGTATGCAGCCGCCCGCGGCGCTCGACGCGAAGCACCAGGCGGCGATGCGGAAGATGTCGGCGCTCTCGGGCGAGAAGTTCGACCGCGAGTACGCCAAGATGATGGTCGCCGACCACAGGAAGACCGTCGGCGAGTTCCAGAAGGAGGCCGACCGCGGCGCCGACCCCGAGTTCAAGGCGTTCGCCGCGGCGCAGCTCCCGGCGCTCCAGGAGCACCTCCGCATGGCGCAGCGCCTCAACGACAAGGTCAACATGCGCCGCAGCGGCATGGGCTCGAACGGCAACTCCAACGGCGGCGGCACGGGCGGCAACACCAACTCGAACGGTAACTCGAACAGGTAAGAGTAGTAGTCGGTAGTCAGTAGCCAGTAGGAATACAAAGCGGCGCGCCCGGCCCGAAGGCTGATGCGCGCCGCTGTCTTTCTACTGGCTACTGACTACTGTCTACTGTCTACTGGCTCTGTCTACTTCTTCTCCACGATGTCGGCCTTCAGGCTAGTGACGAAGGCGAGCAGCTCCTTCTTCTCGGGCTCGGGCACCTTGAACTTGTCGAGCGTGGCGACGAGGTGCTTGGCCGCGCCGTCCCAGTCGGCCTCCGAGATGTTGAGCCCGACGTGCGAGTCCTTCATCGTGCGCCCGGTGTAGACGCAGGGGCCCCCGGCCGCCGCGCAGAACTGGTCTACGATGTGCTGGCGGATGCGCTTCTTCGAGTCGGTGCTGTGGCCGGCGAAGAAGCGCTCGAACTGCTTGTCGGCGACGAGGCGGCCGACGAAGTCGTCCACCACGGCCGCGATGGCGTTGTAGCCGCCGAGCCGCTCGTAGAGCGACTTCTTCATCATCCCGTCCTGCGCCGACGCCGACAGCAGGGTCGCGAGCGAGAGCGAGAGGGCGAGGGACACAAAGACGGTTCGCAAAGCATTCCGGCGCAGGTTCATAATCTCCTCCTCAAGACGTGTAAAGGGGTGGCGGCGGGCGTGAATGCCTGCCGCGCGTTGCTCCAACGTCCTGATTTACGCAAGGGCCGGAGGAAACGGATTCGCGGTTCGCGCCGGGCGTCTGTCAGCGGCGCGGGCGGTCTTTGAGGCGGTAGACGAAGCGCAGCCCCGACCAGGTCTCGTCCACCGCGCAGACCTTCACGTCCACGAGCCCGGCGTCGAGCCCGTGCCGGCGGACGTAAGGCTCGGCCAAATCCGTCTCGACGCCCGAAGCCCTCTTCGGCCAGGCGACCCACAGCGAGCCGTCCGACTTGATGCGCGCGGCGTAAGTCTGGAAGTGGCGCACCAGTTCGTCGCGCGAGCGCGCGAAGAGCAGCACCACGTCGAACCCCATGCGCCACGGCGAGACGAACTCTGCGCCCGCGGGCAGTTCGCCCAGCACCGACTCGAAGCCTTCCGGCGCGTTGACGAGCGCGACCCGCGCGCCCTCCTTGATGCAGAGCTTTTTCGGGAGCGGCGTCCCCGAGTAACCGGCCATCGCCGAAGTCCTCCGCACGAAAGTTTCGCGCCTTGTACCACACGACTGTGTCGAGCGCGAGGGCGGCGCGCGAGTTTGTGACGGTCGGGGCCGTCGGTTAAGATTCTTTCAAGATAAAGGAGTGACGGACATGGCTACGACAGAGGCGGGGCTGCCGCCCGCGAACCGGCAGGGTCTCGACATCCGCTCGACGCCGCGCGAGGAGATGAACCTCTACCCGCTCGACACCTTCCCCTACGACTACGCGGGGCGCGAGATACGCGTCCGCTTCGAGCTGCCCGAGTTCACCTGCGTCTGCCCCTTCTCGGACTTCCCCGACTTCGCCACCTTCCGCCTCGAATACGTGCCGAACGAGCGCTGCGTCGAGCTGAAGAGCCTGAAGCTCTATGTCAACTCGTTCCGCGACGTGAAGATCTTCCACGAGCACGTCGTCAACGTCATCCTCGAAGACTTCGTCCGCGCCTGTGACCCGCTTGAGGTCAACCTCGAAGGCGACTTCAACGTCCGCGGCAACATCAAGACGACGGTGCGCGCGTCGTACAAGAAGAAGTAGGCGGTCGCCGCGTCAGCGGCGCGTGAGTTTAGCCCGGCCTTTCAAGGCCGGGTGAGATGATGGCCGGTGCGCCGCGTCGCGTCGGCGACGGCTGAACGGTTCACGCGTCGCCGACGCGACGCGGCGGCATTTAATTCAACGCCGCCCCGACCTTGAAAGGCCGGGCTAAATTCAGACGCCGCTGACGCGGCGCTTTTGACTGCCTGCTGAAGTTCAATCATGGAACTTGTCGTCATCATCGTCGCGGCCCTCGTCGGATTCTGGCTCTTCTTCTTCGTCCTCAAGCGTGTACTAAGAATGGCAATTAGACTCGCCATCGTCGGCGGGCTGTTGCTCGCGCTGCTCGTCGGCGCGGTGGCGTGGTGGTGGTACGAGCCGTTCGGGGGCTCGTCGAACGCGAACCGCAACGCGCCCGCGCGCTCCAACCGCAACTCACGTTAAGGGGGAGCGCGCGAAGGGCATGGGGGAGACGGACACCGACGCCGCCGACCAGTTCGACGCGCGGGTGCGCGAGGGGCGGCTGGACGAGTCCACGCCGGGGCTCTGGCGGCGCGTGTGGCGGCTGCCGCGCAACGTCGTCTGGATCAGCCTGGTGAGCCTGCTCAACGACGCGTCGAGCGAGATCATCTACCCGATGCTGCCGGCCTTCCTCGCCCTCGCGCTCGGCGCTTCGCCGAAGGCCATCGGCGTCGTCGAGGGCGTGGCCGAGTCGGTCTCAAGCCTCCTCAAACTCTTCTCCGGCTACTTCAGCGACAGGACGGGGCGGCGCAAGGGCCTGGTCGTCTTCGGCTACGGGCTGGCGAGCGTGGTGCGGCCGCTCCTGGCGCTGGCGACGACGTGGCATCAGGTGCTCGCCGTGCGCTTCACCGACCGCGTGGGCAAGGGGCTGCGCAGCGCGCCGCGCGACGCGATGATCGCGGACGCCGCCCCCCCTTCGGAGCGCGGCCTCGCCTTCGGCTTCCACCGCGCGATGGATCACGGCGGCGCGGTGCTGGGGCCGCTCATCGGGCTCGCGCTGCTCTGGCTCGTCGCCGCAGACCCGCAGACGCCTTCGGCCGCGGACTACTCGACCATCTTCCTCTTCGCCTCGGTGCCGGCGCTCCTCGCCATGCTCGTGCTCATCTTCGCCGTGCGCGAGACGCACAAGGGCGCGGCGAAGGTTAAGGATGAAAGAACTCGGGAAGGAAATCCCGCGCCCGCCCCCGCCGGCGGGAAGGTGCGGCTCACGCTGCGCGGCTTCGACACGAACTTCAAATGGTTCCTGGTGCTGGTCGCGCTCTTCACCCTCTCGAACTCGACCGACGCCTTCCTCATCCGCCGCGCGCAGATGGCGGGCGTCTCGACGGGACAGGGGACGCTCCTGCTCTGGTCGGCGCTGCACCTGAGCAAGGTCGTCAGCTCGGTCGTCGGCGGCGACCTGTCGGACAGGCTCGGCCGCAAGACTCTGATAGTCTCCGGGTGGCTCCTGTACGCGGCCGTCTACCTCGGCTTCGCATACGTCTCGACGCCGGGCGCGGCGTGGGCGCTCTTCCTCGTCTACGGCGTCTACTTCGGGCTGGCCGAGGGCGCGGAGAAGGCGCTCGTGGCAGACCTCGTCCGCCCCGAGCAGCGCGGCACGGCCTACGGCCTCTACAACCTCGCCTTCGGCATCACGGTGCTCCCGGCCTCTCTGCTGATGGGCGCGCTCTGGGACACCTGGAGCCCGGAGGTGGCCTTCATCGTCAGCGCCGCCACGGGCGCGACCGCCGCGCTGCTGCTCGCGCTCTTCGTCCGCCCGGGCGCGCGCGCGGCGCGCCGGCCGGGGTATTGACACGCGGGCGGCGGCTAAGATATAAGCGGCCCGCCGGCCGGGGCGCAGCCCCAACGCGTTCGGACGCGGCGCGTCGGGGTCTGGTTCCGACACACTCACGGCCCTTAACAACCCACGACTTCCGCCGGGGACGGCCCCTCGCAGGTCTCCGTGTCGTCTCGCGGCGGACGCCGACTCGCCGCGCCGCCCCACCGACGCGCATCGACCGCCGACCTTTGGAGGTGCCCCTCATCATGGCTCTCGTAAATTCCGACGACAGCGAAGTCGTAGCGGGGTCGAAAGCTGAAGCCCCACGGCGCGCGGACGACCCCTCGGCCCTCGCGCTTCTTCTTTGGGAGACGGAGGGCGGCGCGGCGGCGCGCCCCAACGGCTCCGACCCCGGCGACGCCGGCGCGCGCGCCGCGAGCGCCCTCGGCAACCTGGACTTCACCGGCGAGGCCAAGGCCCGCCGCCTCAAGGCCGAATGGCTGAAGCGGAAGCTGGGGGCCGAGGACGGCGCGGTCTCCGGGCCGGTCGTCATCAGGCACGCGGTCATCGAGATCGGGGCCGGGGAGACGCTCGACCTCAGCCGTCTGACCTTCAAGCGCGGCCTCTGCGTCACCGACTCGGTCTTCAAGGGCGACGTGGACTTCTCCTTCTGCACCTTCGAGGGCGGGGTTGACCTGAGCGGCACCCTCTTCGAGGGGCGGGCCAGCTTCCGCGGCGCGCGCGCCGAGGGCGACTTCCGCATGCCGCTGGCCGGTTTTGCCGCGCCGGCCGGCTTCGAGGACCTCTACGTGCGCGAGGTGCTCGACGCCGGGGGGGCCGATTTCGCGGCGGCCTGCTTCGACCGCGCGGAGGTGCGCAAGAGCGTCTACTTCTGCGGGGCCCTGCTCGAAGACGGGCTGGCCGTCCGGACGCGCTTCCGCGGCGCGGCCACCTTCAACGACGCGCGCCTCGGCGGGCCGGCCTACTTCGGCGGCGCGCACTTTTGCGACAAGACCTACTTCGACCGCGCGCGCTTCGACAGCTCGGCCTTCTTCAACTGCGACCTGCTCGGCACGAGGCTCGACCCTTCGCAGCCGAGGCACGAGCGCCTCCGCCCGCCGCGGCGCCGGGTCGAGGCCGCGAGGGCGGTCTTCTTCCCCACCGAGTTCGAGGAGACCGCCAGCTTCATCGGCGCGCGCATCAACGGCAGCGCCTCGTTCAGCGGGGCGCGGTTCGGCAGGGAGGGCGCGCCCGCCCCGGCCGCCGGCGACGAGTCGGCCCCGCGCGCGGACTTCAGGCGCGTCCAGATCGAGGGGACGGCGCTCTTCGACCCCTTCGCGCACAAAGAGTCGAACACCTTCAGGCGCGTCAGCTTCCACTACGACGCGAACTTCTGGAACGCCGGCATCAAGGGGGCCGCCCGGTTCGACGCCGCCCACTTCGGCGGCAGGGCGGACTTCGAGCACGTGCAGGTCGGGCGGCGCGCCTACTTCGACGCGGCCGGCCCCGCCCGCCGGCCCGTCAGCACGGAGTTCTGCGGCGAGGTCAACTTCATCGACGCCGACATCGAGGGCTCGGTCTCGTTCGAGGGGGCGCAGTTCGAGGGCGACGCGGACTTCGAGCGGCTGACGACGGGCGGGAGCCTCTACTTCCGCACCTACGTGCCCGAGCCCGACCCGGCGGACGCCGCCGCCGAGAGGGTGCTCGTCCCCGTCAGGTTCAAGCGCTCCGTGCGCTTCCACGGCTGCCAGACGCGCAGCAACGTCGAGTTCGGCGGCGCGCAGTTCGTCGCCGCCCCGCCGCCGCAGAACGGCGCGGCCGAAAGGGACGAGGCCAACTTCGCGCGCATGGTCGTCGGCGGCAGCTTCTCCCTGCGGCCGCGGTCGGGCACGGACGCCACCGCCCGCTTCGAGAAGAGGGCCGTCTTCACGGGGGTCGATATCAAGGGGCGCGCCTGGTTCAGCGGGGCCTCCTTCGTGGCCGGGGCCGACTTCACGGGCATGCACATCCACGGCAACGCCTACTTCGACCGGTGGGGCGACGGGCAGAACCAGACGGGGGCGGCCTCGTTCCACGGCGCGGCCGACTTCGACGGCGCGACCTTCGACAACCGGGTCTCTTTCGAGGGCGTGGTCTTCGAGAAGAGGGCCGACTTCACCGGCGTCAGGGGCTCCGGCGAGGTCAACTTCGAGGGGGCGAAGTTCAGGGCCGACGTCGTCTTCCGCGAGGCGCGTTTCTCCTACCTCCGGTTCGACCGCAACGGGCCGCGCCGCTCGGGGCTGCTGCTCAGCGTCCCCGCGGGGCTGTGGGCCCTGCGCGGCCGCGCCAGTTACAGCAGGTACAGGCGGCAGCGGGCCGACGCGCAGGCGAAGGCGCGGCAGTTCCGCGGGACGGTCGATCTGCGCGGGTGCGTCTACGAACGCATCGAGGTGAAGCTGAGGAGCCTGCTCAAACGGGTCGCGGCCACCGAGGCCGACGACCGGCAGAAGTACGACCGGCAGCCCTACACGCAGATGAGCAAGGCGCTGCGCGCCGTGGGCGACGACCGCCGCGCCGAGTTCGTCTACGTCAAGCAGCGCATCCGCGAGCTGGCGGTCACCTGGAACCGGCTGCTGCTCGACCTCAGGAGCCTGCTCCTCTGGCGCGCCTTCCGCGGCCTGGCGAACCTGCTGCTCGACCTCGCCCTCTGGGCCATCGCGCAGTTCGGCGTCCAGCCCGAGAGGCTGCTGGCCCTCGGCGTCGGCGTCATCGTCGTCGGCACGTTCGTCTTCTCCTTCAAGGGGGCCGTGCAGTACAGGGAGCCCGACCCGGAATCGCCGCTGACGGCGACCATCGAGAGGCCCCCGGCCCGGGAGCCCTGGAAGCTCAGGGTTGACAGGCAGGAGGCGAGGCCGCTCGACCTGGAATGGCCCGACGCGCTGAAGTTCAGCTTCTCGCAGTTCCTCCCCGTCGTGGACATCCCCTCGGGCAGCCGCTGGAAGCCTTCGCAGAACAAAAACTACTGGGTCTGGTTCGTGAGGCGCGACCTTCAAATCCTTCACACCCCTTACGACGTTTACGGCTCGGCGCACCGCCTGCTCGGCGCCGTGCTCGTCCCACTGCTGCTGGCCGTCGTCGCCGCCTCGCTCTACCGCCGCTTCAAGACGGAGATGTGAGGCGGGCCGAGCCCTCCGCGTTGACAGCCTCTCCGCGCAGGCTGTATACAGCCTAAGAGCGTTTGTCGCGGCGGACGGCCCGCGCCCGGGGCCGTCCGCCGCGCGTCCCACTTCCGAGCCTCAGTCACAAGCGAGTATCGACGGCCGGGTTGCCCCGTTCGCGCCATGGAGTACGACTACGACCTCTTCATCAGCTACGCGCACATCGACGACCTGAGCCCGTTCGGCGAGGAGAAGGGCTGGATCGACCTTCTGCACGAGCGCCTCTCGGTGCTGCTCGCCCAGGCGCTCGGCTACGAGCCGCGCATCTGGCGCGACGGCCACCGGCTGCAAGGCAACGACGAGCTGTCGGGGGCCATCGGCGCGGGGCTGACGCGCTCGCTGCTGCTCGTGCCCGTCATCTCGCCGCGCTACGTGCAGTCCGACTGGTGCAACCGCGAGATGGAGGCGTTCCACGCCGCGCAGGCCCGACAGGGCCCGCTGCCCGGCTCGCCCGGCTTCCGCTCGCGCGTCTTCAAGGTGGTGAAGACGCCCCTGCCCGAGCACCTGCGTGAGTCCGAGCCCCCGCAGATTCGCAACCTCATCGGCTACCAGTTCTACGGCGAGGACGAGGCGAGCGGCGTGCTCACCGAGTTCAGCCCCGCGCCGAACGACAAGCAGTACTGGCGCACGCTCGCCCGCCTCGTCTCGGACATCAAGCAGACGCTCATCGAGCTGAAGCACAGCCCCCCCGCGCGCACGCAGACGCCCGCCTCCGCCCCGACCCCTTCGGCCGCGCCCGCGACGCCCGCCCCGGCCGCGCACGCGACGCCCGCGACCAACGGCCTGCCGTCGAAGTTCGTCTACCTGGCCGAGACGACCGGCGACCTCGCGCGCGAGCGCGAGGACGTGCGCGACGAGCTGCGGCAGCGCGGCTACGGCGTGCTGCCCGAGCAGCGCCTGCCGCTCGAAGAGCGGCGCAGGATCGAGGAGGCCGTCCGCGCAGACCTCGCGCGCTGCCGCCTCTCCGTCCACATGATCGGCCCGCGCTACGGCTCGACGCCCGAGGACGACCCGGCCTCCGTCGTGCAGATACAGGAGCGCCTCGCGGCCGAGCGCGGCGCGGGCGAGGCCGCCTTCCAGCGACTGCTCTGGACGCCGCCCGGCCTCGGAACCCCCGCGCTGGATATCACGGACGCGCGCCAGAAGGCTTTCGTCGAGACGCTCCACGCGGGGCTGACGAGCAACGCCGAGCTGCTCCAGACGACGGTCGAAGATTTGAAGACGCGCGCCGTCGAGAAGCTCGCGGCGATGGAGAAGGCGCAGGCCGCGGCCGTCGCCTCCTCCGCCGGCCCCCAGCGCAAGAAGTTCAAACAGGTCTACCTCATCTGCGAGAACCGCGACCGCGAGTTCGTGCGCCCCATCAGGCAGTACCTCTTCAAGGAGAAGTTCGAGGTCATCACCTGGCTCGAAGGCGACGCCACAGCCGAGCGCCTGACCGAGTACCACCGGAAGAACCTGCGCGAGTGCGACGCCGCGCTCATCTACTTCGGCAGCGGCGACGAGCCGTGGGTGCGCAAGAACCTCGAAGACCTTGAGAAGGCTTACGGCTACGGGCGCGACGACGACTGGGCGGCCTCCGCCGTCTACGTCGGCCAGCCGCCGCGCGACGAGAAGGAGGACTTCCTGACGCACATGGTGCCTTACGTCATACACAACCTGAGCGGGTTCAACCCGGAAGACCTGCAAGACTTCGTCCGGGCGGTGCGCGAGGCCGAAGGAGAGAGGGCGTGAGCACGAGGGAATTCACGACACTGTCGTCGATGCTGCCGGGCGCGTTGTCGCGCGCCACCAACCCCTTCCCGGGCCTGCGCCCGTTCGAGACGGACGAGTACCGCCTCTTCTTCGGGCGCGAGGGGCAGTCGGACGAGTTGCTGGCGCGGCTCGAGCGCTCGCGCTTCCTGGCGGTCGTCGGCACTTCGGGGAGCGGCAAGTCTTCGCTCGTGCGCGCGGGGCTCCTGCCCGCCCTGCGCGGCGGGATGATGGCGGGCGCGGGGGCGGGCTGGCGCGTCGCCGTAGCGAGACCCGGCCACGACCCGCTCGGCAAGCTCGCGCACGCGCTGGCCGAGGACGGCGTGCTCGCGGAGGCGGGCGCGGGGCTCCGGGCCGAAGAGCGCGAGGCCGTCATCGGGGCGATGCTGCGCGGCGGCTCGCTCGGGCTCGTGGACGCGGCGCGCGCCGCCCGGCTCGAAGCGAACAAGCTGCTCGTCGTCATCGACCAGTTCGAGGAGCTGTTCCGCTTCCGCGCCGCCCGCGCCGTCGCGGCCGACGACGAGGCTTCGGCCTTCGTCAAGCTCCTGCTCGAGGCCGCGCGCCAGCGCGACGTGCCCGTCTACGTGGTGCTCACCATGCGGTCGGACTTCCTCGGCGACTGCGCGCAGTTCCAGGGGCTGCCCGAGGCCATCAACGACGGCCAGTACCTCATCCCGCGCATGACCCGCGACGAGCGGCGCGTCGCCATCGTCGGCCCCGTCCGCGTCGCGCGCGCGCGCATGACCGAGCCGCTCGTCAACCGCCTGCTCAACGACGTGGGCGACAACCCCGACCAGTTGCCCATCCTCCAGCACGCGCTGATGCGGACGTGGGACGAGTGGAAGCGGAAGCGCCCCGAGCACGAGGCCGCGCACGCCGCGGGCGAGAAGATCGACGTCTGCTGCTACGAGGCCATCGGCGGCATGTCGGCCGCCCTCTCGCGCCACGCCGACGAGGCGTATTCGGAATTGAAGGACGAGCGCAGCCGCCACCTCGCGGCGCTGCTCTTCAAGGCGCTCACCGAAAAGGGGGCCGACAACCGCGAGATACGAAGGCCGACGCGCCTCAAAGAGATTTGCGAGATCGCCGGCGCGAGCGAGGAGGAAGTCTCGAAGGTCGTCGAGGTCTTCCGGCGGGAGGGGCGCACCTTCCTGATGCCGCCCGAAGGCGTCGCGCTCGAGCCCGACACCGTCATCGACATCTCGCACGAGAGCCTCATCCGCAACTGGGAGCGGCTCAAGGAGTGGGTGAAGGACGAGGCCGACGCGGCGCGCATCTACCGGCGGCTGGCCGACGCCGCGGCCGCGCACCGCGCGGGCGAGTCCGGCCTGCTCGACGACGTGACCCTGGGCTGGGTCAACCGCTGGCGCGAGCGCTACCAGCCGAACCGCGCGTGGGGCCTGCGCTACCACCCCGACTACGACGCGGCGCTCTCCTACTTCGAGGAGAGCCGCGCGGCGCGCGAGCGCGAGCGCGAGGAGCGCGAGCGGCAGCGCCAGGAGCTTCTGGAGCGTGAGCGGCGCGAGCGCGAGCAGGCCGAGCGCTACGCGGCCGACCAGCGGCGCGCGGCGCGCCGGCTGCGCTCGGTCGTGGTGGTGCTCGGCGTCGTCTTCCTCGGCGCGCTGGCGGCGCTCGTCTTCGCCGTCGTCGCCGAGCGCCGCGCGCAGTCCGCGCAGGAGGCCGTCGAGCGCGCGCGCCACAAGCTCCAGAAGAGCCGCAACGCGGCCAAGTTCATCCAGAGTTACGAGATGGAGAAGGCCGAGCGCGAGCTGAACGAGCTGTACTCGATGACGGCGAACGACCGGGAGGGGCAAGAGAACCGCGCGTGGGTCTTCTACAACCTCGGCGAGCTGAACAGCAAGCTGGAGCGGCACGACCAGGCCGCGGCCTTCTTCAAGTCGGCCCTGCAGACGGAGATGATGATCCACGGCCGGCTCGGGCTCGACTCGGTCGGCACGCTCGACGGTCTCGGCCACGCGCTCGAAGGGGAGCGCAGCTACAACGCGGCCGTCGAGCAGCTCGAACGGCTCGCGGCGATGCTCGCGGCCGCCTCCGCCGGGAAGGACAAGTACTTCCGTCTGAACACGGCCAGCGTCTACAACGACCTGGCCGACCTCTACCTGAAGCAGGCGGCGGCCGCCTACGACGACGCCGCGGACGCGGGCGGGCGCGAGCGCTCCGACGCGGCGCGCGACGCGGCGATGCGGCCGGCGCGCGAGAAGGCGAAGGAGCAGTACCGGAAGGCGCTCGCCATCTGGGAGGAGGTGCTGCGCGACGACCCCGACGCGCTCGCGACCAAGTACGAGGAGACGGCCGCCTTCCTGCAGAACCTCTACTACCCGCTGAGCGGCGAGGACCTGGCGGCGGTCGCGTCCCTGCTGCGCAAGGCGCTCACGCTGAAGCGCAGCATCGGCACGCCGCTCGCGCGCAAGCCCATCGGCGCGCCCAACCCCGGCAACGACCCCGCCATCCAGACGCAGCTCGCGGCCGAGGGGCCGGGTTACGTCGTCTTCAACCGGCAGGCCGAGCACGCCTACGGCCGCCCCGAGCTGGTCGAGCTGCTTCGCGCGGTCGCCGCCGAGTGGCACAAGCGCCATCCCGACATCAAGCTCGTCGTCGGCGACCTGAGCCTCCGCGGCGGCGGCAACTTCCCCTCGCACGGCGGCGACCACCAGGACGGCCGCGAGGCCGACGTCTGGCCGCTCACCACCAACGGCCAGCCGGAGCCGACCAACATCTTCGCCCCGAACTACTCGCGCCAGCTCACGACCGAGCTGATTCAACTCATCAACCAGATGAACCCCAGGGCCGTCGTCTACTTCGACGACCCCCCGCTCGTCTCCGCCGGCCTCGTGCGCGCCACCCTCGACCACAACAACCACATGCACGTCTGGCTGCCGTGAGCAGCAGGCGGCAGGCAGGCGGACGGAAGGTGAGCGGTGGCAGTCGAGCCCCGGCCGGGGCTCGACTGCCACCGCCCTTCTTCGCATGACAGGCGTGCGGTTTTCAGGTAGCTTACGTACACCGATAGAAAAAGATGGAAGAGATCGACTACAGACTCGTCGAGACCGCCGAAGAGCTTTCGGCCGCGTGCGAGCGCCTCGCGCGCCACCCCGAAGTCGGCTTCGACACGGAGACGACTTCACTCTCGCCCTTCGAGGGCCGCGTCCGCCTCGTCCAGTTCGCCGCGGCCGGCGAGCCCGCCTACGTCATCGACCTCGACGCCTTCACCGGCGAAGGCGACGACGCCGTAAGAAGAGAACGCGCCCGCACCTCCGAAGCACTCGAACCGCTCCGCCGCCTCCTCGCCGCGACCCGCCCGGTCAAGATCGGGCACAACCTTAAATTTGACGGGAAGTGGGTGCGGCACTACCTCGGCGTCGAGCTGTGCGGCGACTTCGACTCGGGGGGCGAGAACCGGAACGAGGTCGAGCGCGGCGGGCTCTTCGACACGCTGCTCGCCAGCCAGCTCGTCTCGGCCGGCGAGCAGGAAGACCGCCACTCGCTCGCCTCCGTCTCCGAGCGCTACCTCAGCCGCCCCATGGACAAGACGCAGCAGGTGAGCGACTGGGGCGGCGCGCTCTCGGCCGCGCAGCTCGAATACGCCGCGCGCGACGCGGCCGTCATGCTCCCGCTGCGCCTCAAGCTCGTCGAGCAGCTCCGCGCCAACGCCCTGACGCGCACCGCGCAGTTGGAGTTCGAGTGCGTCGTCCCGCTCGCCCAGCTTGAGATGAACGGCGTCCACCTCGACCGGGACTGCTGGCGCGCCAAGCTCAAGGAGATCGAGAAGCGGCGCGACGCGCTGCACGAGCTGCTCCAGGACGAGCTGGCCGAGGAGCCCGCGCAGCAGTCGCTCTTCGGCCCCGCGCGCGCCGACATCAACCTCGACTCGCACGTCCAGCTCACGCGTGCGCTCAAGCGCGTGCTGCCCGCGGGCGAGGAGATACCCGACTCGACGCGCAACTGGAAGCTCGAACCGCTCGCCGTCAAATACGCGGTCGTCCGCAACATCCTCGACTACCGCACGCTCCAGAAGACCCTCAAGTTCGGCGAGACGCTGCTGGAGTCGGTCAACCAAGAGACCGGCCGCATCCACTCCCACTTCCACCAGATCGGCGCCCCGACCGGACGCATGTCATCGACGGATCCCAACATCCAACAGGTGCCCCACGCCTTCGACATGCGCCGCTGCTTCCGAGCGCCCGCGGGGCGGAAACTGATTGATGCGGACTACTCGCAAATAGAGCTGCGCATCCTCGCCGACTTCACGAACGACCGCGGGTTCGTGGACGCGTTCCGCTCGGGCGCGGACCTGCACCGGGTGACGGCGGCGCAGGTCTTCGGCGTGAAGCTCGAAGAGGTGTCGAAGGAGCAGCGCGACTTCGCCAAGCGGCTGAACTTCGGCGTGGTCTACGGCATCGGCGCGCGCCGCTTCGCCCTGCTGACGGGGCTCTCGGAGACGGAGGCCGAAGACCTCCTCAAGCGCTACTTCGCCACCTACCGCGACCTCGACTCGTGGCTGCGCGACGCGGGTTTCAAGGCCGTCCGCGAGCGCACCGCCCCCCGCACCGTCGCCGGCCGCCTCTTCCGCTTCAACTTCGACCCCGAAGACCGCCAGGCCACCTCCCTCGCCCAGCGCAACGGCAAAAACGCGCCCGTGCAGGGCAGCTCGGCCGACATCATCAAGCGCGCGCTCCGGCTGCTGCACGACCGTCTGAAGGGGACGGAGGCGCGGGTTGTGAACGTCGTGCACGACGAGGTCGTGGTCGAGTGCCCGGGGGAGGGGGCCGAGGGGTTCGCGCGGGTCGTCGAGGAGGCGATGTGCGACGCCGGGCAGGAGTACGTCAAGGCCGTCCCCGTCAAGGTCGAGTCGGCGGTCACGGACGAGTGGGTGAAGTGAGGGGGAGTAGACGGTAGGAAGACAAGGCGGCGCACCCGGCCTGAAGGATTCGGACGTGCCGCCCGTTTTTTTCTACTGACTACTGTCTACTGACTACTGTCTACTTCTTTCAAGGGGGCTCGACGCTTGACAGCCGCGCCGCGCGTTCCCTAGTCTTTCGTGTGGAGAGTCCCTTAGCGCACTCCCGCCGCACACTGAAGTCCGACGCTTTAATCCCGTCGAAGACATTTCGGAAACGCTAAACGAAAAAATCATGGTCAAAGAAGAGATCAAGCGCCTCGTCGAGGCGAAGGGCGCCCGGGTGGGCGTCATCGGGCTCGGGTACGTCGGCCTGCCTTTGGCGGTCGAGTTCGCGCGCAAGGGGCTGCGCGCCGTCGGCTTCGAGGTGGACGTGCGCAAGGCCGAGATGATAAATCGGGGCGAGAGCTACATCGGCGACGTGCACTCGTCCGACCTCGCGGACGCCGTCAAGGCCGAGCGGCTGCACGCGACGACGAACTTCGACGAGCTTTCGGACTGCGACGCCATCATCATCTGCGTGCCCACCCCGCTCAGGAAGACGAAGGAGCCCGACATCTCCTACATCCTCGCGGCGGCCTCCGAGATACAGAAGCGCCTGCGGCGCGGGCAGCTCGTCATCCTCGAATCCACGACCTACCCCGGCACGACCGACGAGGTGCTCCTGCCGATGTTCGAGGAGGGCGGGCTCAGGCTGGACTCCGACTTCCTGCTCGCCTTCAGCCCCGAGCGCGTAGACCCCGGCAACCCGCAGTTCCACACTGACAACATCCCGAAGGTCGTCGGCGGCTGCACGGACGACTCGACCGAGGTGGCCGCGGCGCTCTACGGGCTGATCGTGAGGGAAGTCCACGCCGTCTCCTCGGCGCGCGTGGCCGAGGCGGCGAAGCTCTTAGAGAACACCTTCCGCGCGGTCAACATCGGCATGGCGAACGAGATGGCGCGGCTCTGCTACCACCTCGGCATCGACACCTGGGAGGTCATCCGCGCGGCGGCGACCAAGCCGTTCGGCTTCATGGCCTTCTACCCGGGCCCCGGCATCGGCGGCCACTGCATCCCGCTCGACCCACATTATCTTTCGTGGAAGGCGCGCCAGCACGGCTTCGACTCGCGCTTCATCGGCTTGGCCGAGGAGGTCAACTCGCGGATGCCGGAGCACGTCGTGCAACTCGTCGCCGACGGCCTCAACGGCGCGCGGAAGTCTCTGAACGGCTCGCGCGTGCTCGTCCTCGGCGTGGCCTACAAGAAGGACATCAACGACGTGCGCGAGTCGCCGGCGCTCTCGATCATCGACCGCCTGCGGGCGAAGGGGGCCGAGGTCAGCTACCACGACCCCTACGTCGCCGAGGTGCGCTTCGACGAGGCGCACACGGAGGGCGGCGGCGAGCCGCTGTCGAGCGTGGAGCTGACCGACGACGCGGTGCGCGCGGCCGACTGCTGCGTCATCGTCACGGATCACGGCGGGGTGGACTACAAAAGGCTCTGCGAGCTGTCGAAGCTCATCGTAGACACGCGCAACGCGCTCGGCCGCGACCTGCGCCGCGCCAGCAGCGCCGCCATCATCCGCCTGTAGGCGGCCGCCGCGAACTGTCGGATGATAACCGTTAACTGACGACTACCCGCCGCCATGCTGAAGGTCATCAACGTCGTGGGGGCGCGGCCGAACTTCATGAAGGTCGCGCCTATCGTGGAGGCGATGCGGCGGCGCGCCGCGGAGTTCTCGCCGCTCGTCGTCCACACGGGGCAGCACTACGACGAGCGCATGTCCGACGCCTTCTTCCGCGACCTCGGCATGCCGCGGCCCGACGTGCACCTCGGCGTGGGCTCAGGCTCGCACGCGCGCCAGACCGCCGCCGTCATGGAGCGCTTCGAGCCGGTCGTGCTCGAAGAGAAACCGGACTGGGTTCTGGTCGTCGGCGACGTGAACTCGACGCTGGCCTGCGCGCTCGTCTGCGCCAAGCTGCTCGTCCGCGTCGCGCACGTCGAGGCGGGCCTGCGCAGCCGCGACCGCGCCATGCCCGAGGAGATCAACCGCCTCGTCACCGACCAGTTGAGCGACCTTCTGCTCACGCCCTCCGCGGACGCCGACCGCAACCTGCTCGCCGAGGGCATCCCGCCCGCGCGCGTCCGCATGGTCGGCAACGTGATGATCGATTCGCTCTTCCAGCAGCTCGAACGCGCGCGCGCTTCGACGGCGCGCGAGGACGTGGGCGTCGGCGGCGGGAGGGACTACGCCGTCGTGACGCTGCACCGCCCGTCGAACGTGGACGACGAGGCGACGCTCGGCGGCATCCTCTCGGCGCTCGACGAGATCGGCGCTTCGCTGCCCGTCGTCTTCCCCGTCCACCCGCGCACGCGCCAGAACCTCGCCTCGTTCGGCCTGCTCGAACAGGTCGAGCGGCGCGGCCGCCTCCGCCTCGTCGAGCCGCTCGGCTACCTCGACTTCCTGCGCCTCTACAGCGGCGCGCGGCTCGTGCTCACCGACTCGGGCGGCATCCAGGAGGAGACGACCGCGCTCGGCATCCCGTGCCTGACCCTGCGCGAGAACACGGAGCGGCCGGTGACGGTCGAGTTGGGCACGAACCGCGTCGTCGGCACCGACCCGGCGCGCATCGTCAGCGAGGCCGCCGACGCGCTCGCACGCGGCCGCGACGGCGGGCCGCCGCGCGTGCCGCCGCTCTGGGACGGCCGCACCGCCGGCCGCATCCTCGACGCGCTGAAGGAGGCCGT
>DATMVD010000075.1:0-98743 GCA_035563535.1 Pyrinomonadaceae bacterium
TAGAGGCGGGCTGTGCACGCCGGCCCGGGCTGCGGGTCTTGAGCCGGCGGGCACAGCCCGCCTCTAAACCGAGGGTGAAGCGGTCGCACTCACATGCAAACCGATAGCGGGCACGGCTCCCGCGCTCAAAATTTCCGGCATACATCAGGCCCGATTCTCTCGCCCGGAGCGTCAACTGGCCGCAAGCCCATTCACGCGCTTCACTGCAAAGACGCCGCAATTCACTGCAAACCCGAACTCACGCCGCACGGGTTGAGATATAAAGTCGCGCGCGTTTCGGTGACGCAGAGGAGGTGCGGTGTGAGAGAAGAGAACTCGGAAGGGCGCGGCGGGTTGTTCGAGTCGGTGTGGCGCGACGTGCGTTACGGCTTCAGGGTCTTGCGCAGGAGTCCGGGCTTCACACTGGCGGCGGTCATGACTTTGGCGCTCGGCATCGGGGCCAACACGGCCATCTTCAGCGTCATCTACGGCGTGCTCCTGCGCCCGCTCCCGTATCGAGAGGGCGACCGGCTCGTCGTCCTGCGCCAGCAGGCGCGGCTCAACAACGCGAGCAGCCTCGGCTTCTCGCCGAAGGAGTTCTTCGACTACCGCGACCAGAACAAGACGATGGAGTCGATGGTCGAGCACCACTCGATGAACTTCATCCTCTACGGCCGCGACGAGCCGGAGCGCGTGCAGACCGGCGTGGTCTCCGCCAACTTCTTCGACGTGCTCGGCGTGAAGCCCCTGCTCGGCCGCTCCTTCAGGCCCGAGGACGAGACGCCCGGCGGCGAGGCCGTGCTCATGCTCAGCCACAAGTATTGGCAGCGCAGCCACGGCGGAGACCCGGCAATCGTCGGCCGCGTCTTCCGCATGAACAACCGCCCGCACACGGTCATCGGCGTCCTGCCGCCCATCCCCGAGTACCCGTCCGAGAGCGACGTGTACATGCCGACCGTCAACTGCCCGTTCCGCTCAAGCCCGCAGACCATCGAGAACCGGCAGGCGCGTCTGCTCTCGGTCGTCTTCGGACGCCTCAAGCCCGGCGCGACTTTAGAGCAGGCGCAGTCGGACGTGGACGCCGTCGCCGGCAACTTGCAGGCGACCTACCCGGACAACTACCCGAAGAACATCGGCTACGGCGCGCAGGCCACGGGCCTCGCCGAGGCCCTGACCCAGCAGGCGCGGCCGACGTTCCTCATACTGCTGGCGACGACCGGGCTCGTGCTGCTCATCGCGTGCGCGAACGTCGCCAACCTCAACCTCGCGCGCGTGCTGCGGCGGCAGCCGGAGATGGCGATGCGCACGGCGCTCGGCGCGAGCCGCGGCCGTCTCGTCCGGCAGATGTTGACGGAGAGCGTGCTGCTCTCGGTCGGCGGCGGGGTTCTGGGCCTGCTGCTGGCCTCGTGGGGCCTGCCCCTGCTCACTTCCTTCGCGGCGCGGTTCACGAACCGCACGGAGGAGATAGGCATCGACTCGTCCGTCCTGCTCTTCGCGCTGCTGCTCTCGGTCGGGACGGGCCTCGTCTTCGGGCTGCTGCCCGCGCTCTCGGTGGGTAAGGGCTCGAAGGAGAGCCTCTCCGCGGCGCTCAAGGAGGACGGCGGGCGTTCGACCGCGGCGGGGAAGAACCGCGTGCGCGCGTTGCTGACGGTGGCGCAGGTGGCGATCTCGTTCACGCTGCTTATCGGCGCGGGGCTGATGCTGCGGAGCCTCATCAAGCTCCAGCAGGTTGACCCGGGCTTCAACCCCGAGAACGCGCTCGTCATGCGGCTCGCGCCGAACTGGTCGAGGTTCATCAACACCAACGCCAACGCCAACAACAACCCCAACGCCGTGACCGCGCAGTACGCCGCCTACTTCCAGCGACTGCTCGAAAGGGTTAACCGGCAGCCGGGCGTCGCGGAGGCCGCCATCTCTTCGACCTACCCGCTCAACCCCGCCGGACTCACGCAGAGGCCGAACGGCGTCAGCGTCCTCGTCGAGGGTAAGCCGCTCGACAACGGGCAGGCCGCGCCGCGCCTGGACGCGCGCGCCGCGAGCCCCGCGTACTTCCGCGCCGCGGGCGTCCCCCTGCTGCGCGGCCGCATGTTCACGGAGGCCGACGACCTGAACGCCCCGCGCGTCTCCATCGTCAACGAGGCGGCGGCGCGCCACCGCTGGGGCAACGAAGACCCCGTGGGCAAGCGCGTCTCGTTCGACAACGGGCAGACGTGGGTGACGATTGTCGGCGTCGTCGGCAACGTCCGCCAGTACGGGCTCGACAAGGAGCCGTCCGACGAGATATACGGCCCCGTGGCGCAGCTCGGCTTCGGACAGTTCCTCGTCGTCAAGGCGAAGGGCGACCCGATGGCCCTGTCGAAGTCTTTGCGCGACGCCGTCCACGAGGTGGATAACGAGACGGCGGTCGATCAGGTCAAGACGTTGCAGCAGGCTCTGGACGACTCGGTCGCTTCGCCGCGCCTGACGGCGTGGCTGCTGGGCCTGTTCGCCGTCGTCGCGCTGGTCATCACGGCCGCCGGCATCAGCGGCGTGATGGCGCTCGCGGTGACGCAGAGGACGCGCGAGATAGGCATCCGCATCGCGCTCGGGGCGACGCGGACGCGCATCGTGACGATGATTATGCGGCAGGGGATGACGCTCGTGCTGGTCGGGCTGGGCTTAGGCGTGTGCGGGGCGCTGGCGCTCAACGGGCTCATCGCCTCGCTGCTCTTCGCTACGCCGGGTGCAGACCCCTTGACGTTCGCGGCCGTCTCGTTCCTGCTGATGCTGGTGGCGGGGACGGCCTGCCTCATCCCGAGCTTGCGCGCGACGGCCATCGACCCGATGCTCACGCTGCGCAGGGAGTGAGAGGGTTTTGCGCATCCCTTTACCGGTCGTTTAGAGGCGGGCTATGCCCGCCGGCCCGTGTTACGCCGCAGCTTGGGCCGGCGGGCATAGCCCGCCTCTAAACGGCAGGTTACTTGATGTGCAAAATACTCGGATAAACTAACCTCGTCTTGTACAATCTCCGGCGCGAGATACAAGAGGCGATACATTATTGAGAACCTGGTGCGCGGATGAGTGCTGAGAGGATAGACGTGGGGGCGGCGCGCGCGTCCTTCGACGCCGCGGGGGTTGAGCGCGAGCGAGCGCGCGTGGACTGGCTGAAGTGGGGCTCGCTCTTCGGCTTCTGGGCGCTCTTCAGCTTCCTCAACGCCAACCAGGTCTACTTCGAGATGCTGCACAAGCCGGGGATGCACCACTCTTGGTGGCGCATCGTCTTCTGGCAGCTCGCGGTCTGGTGGGTCTGGGGCTGCCTGACGCCCATCATCCTCGGCCTCGGGCGGCGGGTCACGGGCGCGGACGGCTCTTGGCTCCGCGGGCTCCTCATCCACCTCCCCTTCAGCCTCCTGCTCCCGGCCGCGCACGTCGCCGCCTCCACCGAACTCCGGATACTCATCCAGCCGTTCGACGTGTGGAGCGACACGCGGTCGTTCTTCGACCAGTTCAGCAGCGAGATGCGGAGCCTCTTCCTCTTCGACTTCTTCGTCTACTGGGCGGTGCTCGGCGTCGGCTACGCCTTCGACTACCGCGAGCGCTACCGCGAGCGCGAGCGCGACGCCTCGGAGCTGAAGGCGCAGCTCGCGCAGGCGCGGCTCGAAGCCCTGAAGGTGCAGCTCCACCCGCACTTCCTCTTCAACACGCTCCACACCATCTCGGGCCTCGTGCGCGGGGGCGACCGCCAGCCCGCCGTCAACATGATCGCGGGGCTGAGCGAGCTGCTGCGCCGCGCCCTCGACAGCCGGGACGAGCAGGAGGTGCCGCTGCGCGAGGAGCTGAAGTTCGTCGAGCTGTACCTGGACATACAGCTCGTGCGCTTCTCGGATCGCATGACCGTGCGGACGGATGTCGCGCCCGAGACTCTGGACGCGCTCGTCCCGAACATGATCCTCCAGCCGCTCGTCGAGAACGCCATCCGCCACGGCGTCTCCCTCGCCGAGACGCCGGGCACGGTTTCGATCAGCGCCTACCGCTCGGGGCGGATGCTGCACGTCGAAGTCTCGGACGACGGGCCGGGGCTGCAAGCGGGCTGGCGCGTCGAGGAGAGCGGCGGCATCGGGCTCGCCAACACGGTCGAGCGCCTGAAACGCCTCTACGGCAGCGACCAGCGCTTCGACCTGCGCAACGTCGTCGGCGCGGGCAGCGGCGTCACGGCGTCCTTCGTCATCCCCTTCCGCGAGGGGCGCGGCGCGGTTCGGCCGGGATGAGCGGGGAAGGCAAGAAGATTCGGACGCTCATCGTGGACGACGAGCCGGTGGCCCGCCGCACGATCAGGAACCTTCTCGCCGAAGACCCCGACATCGAAATTATCGACGAGTGCGGCGGCGGCGCGGAGGCCGTCGAGAGCATCCGCCGACGCCCGCCCGACCTCCTCTTCCTCGACATACAGATGCCCGGCATGGACGGCTTCGACGTTCTCTCTCAAATAGAGCTCGAACGCATCTCGGCCGTCATCTTCGTCACCGCCTACGACGCCTACGCGCTCAAGGCGTTCGAGGTGCACGCGCTCGACTACCTGCTGAAGCCCTTCACGGACGAGAGGTTCCGCGAGGCGCTCGCGCGCGCCAAGTCGCACGTCGAGCTGCGTGAGGCGAAGGGCTTGGCCGAGAGCCTGCGCGCCTTCCTCCGCGGCCGCGCGGACGAAGAGACCGCGGTCGCTCCTTCTTCGGGTAAGAGGGGGGGCTACCTGACGCGCTTCATGGTCAAGGCGGGCGGGCGCGTCATCTTCATCAACCCTTCGGACGTGGACTGGATCGAGGCCGACAACTACTACATCAAACTCCACGTCGGCGGCCGCGCCCACCTGCTCCGCCTGAGCATGAAGGAGCTTGAGGAGCGGCTCGACCCGAAGACCTTCTGGCGCACGCACCGCTCCGCCATCATCAACCTCGACCGCGTCAAGGAACTCCGCCAGCACCCGAGCGGCGAGTACGTCGTCGTGCTGCGCGACGGCACCGAGCTGAAGCTCAGCCGCGCGCGCCGCGAGCGCCTGCAAGAACTCCTCATGGGCGGGCGCGACTAAGACGGTCAGAACCGCCCGCGGTAGTGGGCGGTTCTGACCTAGAGCGGGTTGCGGTTGAGTTTACTTCTACCGTTTAGAGGCGGGCTATGCCCGCCGCCGCCTGCCGCGATGTAACCGGCGGCGGCGGGCATAGCCCGCCTCTAAACGAAGGGTAAGGTGATGCGCAAACCGCTCTGGTCGGCTACTGCCCGAACCGGTTGCGGTACTCGATGGAGTCGATGAACGCCTTGACCATCTCCGCCTGGATGTAGTTCCCGTTGAACTCTTGGAGCTTGCCGAGCCAGTGGTTGTAGCCGTCGAAGCTCGTGTCGGGCGAGGCGTCGGGGTCACGGCGCAGGTAGCCGATGTACTGCATCAGCACGAAAGCCTTGTTCAACTCCGCGTTCGAGAGGTCTGCGTCCTCGGCCACGGCGCGCAGGATTTGCGCCCGCGTCTTCGCGCCGTTCCTCAGATCGTTAACCAGTGCGTCCCTCTCCGCTTGCGAGAGCGCGCCGCCCGCGTTCGCGTTCAGGGCGTCCACGAACTGCTCGGGCGTGAGCGTCTGCGGGTAGAGCGTCGTGAAGCGCGCCGAGGCCACCAACTGCGCGAAGTACGCCTGCTTGTTCCCCTCAAGCTTCTGATCCCACCCGGTAGCACCCACTATCAAGCCCGCGCCGAGAACGGCCTGGTCGCGGAGCATCTCCTCGCGGGTGAGGGGCACGGATTTTCCCGCCAGGTTGCCGAACGCGGCCTTGCGCGCGCGGTGCGAGAGGTAGCCGGTCTGCTGGAACTCAATCGAGAGGAAGAAGGCCGCCGAGACGTTGACCCGCTTCACCTCCTTACACTGCGCGTCCGCGCCGCAGGAGTTGATCTCGTCCGTCCAGAACTGGAAGCCGGAGGAGTCGGGGTTGCGGCCGAGGAAGTCGCGGTAGTGCTGGCGGACGAAGAAGGAGACATCGAAGGACGGGCCGAACGCGACGGGGCTCGGCCCGTCCGCCGGGTCGTCGTCGCTGATGATGACGGTCGTCGTCGAGCCCGCGCCGAGCGTGACGCCCGAAGGGTTCGACAGCGTCAGGGTGAAGGTCTCGTCGCCCTCGTGGAAGCGGTCGTCGGTGATGAACACGTCGAAGAGCGCGGAGTCGGAGCCCGCGGGGAAGGTCGCGCGGCCGAAGGCCGTGGTGTAGTCGCCGCGGTCGGTCGCCGTCCCGTCCGAGGTCGCGTAATCGACCGAGGCCGCGGCCGACAGGTCGCCCACGCGGTAGAGCGTGATGGCCATCGCGGACGGGCCTTCGGCGGTCTGGAACTGGTAGTCGCCGAACTGGACGCTCTTCGTCGCCGGCGAGTCGTCGTTGAGGATCGTGCCGACGCCCGTCCCGTCGGAGATCGTCGCGTTGACGGGGAGATCACCAAGGTGGAGGAAGAACGTCTCGTCCGGCTCGACGCGCGCGTCGCCGCGCACGCGCACCGTCACGGTCTTACTCGTTTCGCCCGGCACGAAGGTCACCTGGTGGCCGCCCTGCTCGAAGTCGTACTCAGCGCCGTGGGCCGTCGCGGTGCCATCGCTGGGGAAGTAAGAGACGGACACGGTCTTGCCGCTCGGGCCGGAGAGCGAGATGACGAAGTTCGCGGGCGTCCTTCCCGCGTCGCCCTCGGTGACGGTGACATCGTTGACGGAGGCGGAGGGCGCCGCGTCGTTGTCGGCGATGTTCAGCGTGGCCGTGGTCGGCGTGCCGACGAGGGTCGCGCCGCCCGTGGGGTTCGAGAGCGTGAGGACGACGGTCTCGTCCGGCTCGTCGAGCAGGTCATCCGTCACGGGCACGTTGACGGTCTTCGACGCGGTGTCGCCGTCGGCGAACGTCACCGTGAAGTTCGAGACGGCCGGGTAGTCGGCGCCCGCCTTGGCCGTCCCGTCCGCGGTGGCGAAGGTCACGGAGACGGCGCCGGTGCTGCCGCCCGTCCTCGTCACCGTGACGGTCGCGCCGCCCGCGCCTTCGTCGGCCGTGTAGGAGGCCGCGCCGAACTGTATCTGCCCGCCGGGGGGCGCCGCCTGCGCCTCGAAGGCGCCGATGTCCGCGCCGTCCGAGGCGTTGGCCGCCGCGACGCTGTCCACCGGGCGCGTGAGCCCGCGCTGATCGGTCGTCAGGCCGCCGCCATCGCCCGCGTCGATGGCCGGGCTGCCCGCGAGCAGGGCGTGCGTCCGCGTCGGGCCGCCGTTGTTCTGGAGCGGGCCGAGCAGAGGGTCTACGCCGGTGACGTTGTGCGTGGTCGTGCCGTTGATGGTCGCGCCGCGGGGCGTGCGGATGAGGTTGAAGTCCTGCGAGTTGTAGGTGCCGAAGAGGTCGGGGTTCGTGCCGCTGGTGTTGTTGGCGACGATGGTGTTGCGGAGGTTCGCAGTGTTCAAGGAGCTGGCGTTGTTGGAAATGCCGCCGCCGCCGTTGGCCGTGTTGCCGACGACCGTGCAACTGTTGAGCGTGAGGTTCCCCGCATTGAAGATGCCGCCGCCTAGCGGGAAGCTGCTTCGCGGTCGCGGGATGTTGTTCGTGCCGGTGCTGTTGCCGCTCACGGTGCTGTTGGTCAGCGTCGCCGACACGCCGGATTCGATGTAGATGCCGCCGCCATTGCCGGGGCCCGTGAAGCCGTCGGTGCCGGCCCTGTTGCCGTTGACGGTGCTGTTGGTGATGTTGACGGTGCCGTCGCCGGCGTAGATGCCGCCGCCGTCCGGCCCGCCCGTGAAGTTCACCGTGGAGTTGTTGCTGACGGTGCAGTTCGTCAGCGTCAGAGACGTGCCGTCGTGGTAGATGCCGCCGCCGTGGCCCGCCGACACGTCCACCAAGCTCGCGGTGGCGTTATCGGTAACCACCACGTCCGAGAGGCTCAGGCTCGCGTTCTGCTCGTTGTAGATGCCGCCGCCGTCTTCCAGCGAGCGCCCGCCGGTGACGGTGAGGCCGGAGATGCTGACCGTCGTGGAGAGTTCGGTCGTGAAGATGCGGAAGGAGGTCGCGGCGCCGGGGTCTCTGCGCACAGACAACAGCGTCGAGCCCGGGCCGATGATGGTCATGCCGGAGAGTCTGGGCAGGGCGCTCGTCAGGCTGATGGTGCCCGTGACGTTGACGTTAATCGTGTCGGCGCCCGCGAGCTGGTTGGCCTGCTGGACGGCGGCGCGCAGCGTACACTGCCCCGAGCCGTCGTTACAGACGTTGTCGCTGAGATCGCTGTCGGCGCCGTCGCCCGTAGAGTTGACGTTGAAGGCCGCCGCCGCGTGCGCCGTTGGCAGGAGCGCCCCGGTGGGGGCGTTGGCCGGGAAGAGCAGCAGGCCGAGCGAGGCCGTGAAGAGGGTGAGAAGGACGATACACGTTGACCATGGCATTTAGAACCTCCTCGCTGATCGCGTGTGGGATGTGAGTTAGGTTGACGTGCCGTGAGAGAGGGCGTGCGTAGGGGTTCCCGCCTTGAGCCCACGCACATTCTACACCCGGGCCTCTGCCTGTAAAAGGCCCGCCGGCCGTTGTTGACGCGGTCGGCGGTTGTTAGACTCCGTGGGAGAAGCTCAGAGCCGGGCGCCGAAACCGGCCCCGTAAATCCGGAGGTGACACGACGCGGATGTCTTCAAACACACTCCACCCGACACTCCAAGGCGCGCGCGCGTGCGTCTTCGACGCGGGCGGGACGCTGATTCACCCGGACTGGCCGCGGCTCGCGGCGCTGGCGGAGGAGTGCGCGGGGCGCACTTTCGCCGCCGAAGAGATGCGGCGCGCATTCGGCGAGATGCTGCGTTGCCTGGGTGCGCCCGAGCCGGGCGGGCGCGTGATTAATCAGAGCGGCCGCCACTGGACGTTCCGCGCGATGTACGAAGGGCTCGGGGTCGGGGAGGCGGCGTGCGAGTCTCTGGTCGGGCGGATCGATGCGGCGCACGCCGAGCGGCACATCTGGTGCGGCTGCGACCCCGACGCGCCGCGGGTGATCGACGAGTTGAAGGGCAGGGGGCTCCTCGTCGCCGTCGTCTCGAACACCGAGGACGGCCGCGCGCGCGACGCACTGGGGGCGGCGGGGCTGGCCCACCGCTTCGACGTGATAGTCGATTCGCACCTCGTCGGCGTGAGCAAGCCCGACCCGGCCATCTTCCGCCACGCGCTCGGGCTGCTCGGGGTGGAGCCCGGCGAGGCCGTCTTCGTCGGCGACTCCTACGCGCACGACGCGCTGGCGGCGCGCGCCGCGGGGCTGCGCCCCGTGCTGCTCGACCCCTTAGACCTCCACCCCGAGGCCGACTGCCCGCGCATACGCCGCCTGGGCGATTTGCTTCGGGGCGAGGTTTGAAAATAGAATCTGCGCGTCACTCCCGCTCGTCAAAGTCTGAAGCCCCGGCCGCCAATCTTAAATGGGACTGCTCGACCTGTTCATCGTCTTCGGCTACCTCGTCGGCATCACCCTGTTCGGCATCTGGTTCGCGGGCAAGCAGGAGACGACCCGCGACTACTTCGTCGGCAACCGCAGCGTGCCGTGGTGGGCCATCGCCGCCTCCATCGTCGCCACCGAGACCTCGACCATCACCTTCATCAGCGTGCCCGGCGTCGCCTTCTCGCGCGGCGGCAACTTCCAGTTCCTGCAACTGGTCGTGGGCTACATGCTGGGCCGCATAGTCATCTCGCTCCTCTTCATCCCGTCCTACTTCCGCGGCGAGCTTCTGACGGTCTACCAGCTTCTGGAGCGCCGCTTCGGCGGACGCATCAAGATGCTGGCGGCGGCGCTCTTCGTCGTCATGCGCAACATCGCGGACGGCATCCGCCTGCTCCTGACGGCCATCGTGCTCGCCGCCGTCTACACGGCCTTCCAGCCGCAGGCGAACGTGGCGACGGTGACCGTCGCCTCCATCGTCCTGCTCGGCGCGGTGATGATCGTCTTCACCTACTACGGCGGGATGGAGGCGGTCATCTGGGTCGAGGTGGTGCAGCTCGGCGTCTACCTGGCGGGCGCGCTCGCCGCGGCCGTCGTTCTCGCGTCGGCCATCCCCGGAGGCTTCGGCGGCGCGGCCGAGCTGGGGCGACAGTTCGCCAAGTTCGACTTCATAGACTTCGGCGTGAGGCAGACGCCCTTCACACTCTCCGTCCCATTCACGGGCGCGACCTACGGCTTCACTCTGCCGCTCGACCTCGTGAAGACATACACCTTCTGGGCGGGGCTCGTCGGCGGCTGCTTCCTGACGATGAGCACGCACGGGACAGACCAGTATCTCGTCCAGCGCTACCTCTGCACCGACCGCCCGCGCCGCGCGGCGGCGGCGCTCCTGTCGAGCGGCGCGGTCGTCTTCGCGCAGTTCGTCGGCTTCCTCTTCATCGGCGTGCTCCTCTTCGCCTTCTACGGCCCTCACACAGACCCGGCCTACGGCACGCTCCCGTCGGGCGTGGCAACGCTCCCCGTCGGCGGGACATTCCAGACCGTCGCAGGCGACCGCGTCTTCCCCGACTTCATCACAAAGCACATGCCGGCGGGGCTCGCGGGGCTCGTCGTGGCGGCCATCTTCGCCGCGGCGCTCTCGTCCTCGCTCAACTCGATTGCGGCGACCGCGGTCAACGACCTCTACAAGCCTTTCCGCCCGGGGCGCGAAGACAGGCACTACCTGCGCGTCTCGCACTGGCTGACGCTCGTCTGGGGCGTCGTCCAGATCACGGTAGCGGTGCTGGCGATGCGTTCGCACAGCTCCGCGCTCAGCAAAGCGCTCTCGGTCGCGTCGCTGATTAACGGCCCCGTGCTCGGCGTCTTCCTCGTCGGCACTTTCCTGCGGCGCGTGAGCGAGCCGCCCGCGCTGGTCGGGATGGTGGCGAGCCTCGTCGTCATGCTCTACGTAAACTTCTACACGCCGCTCGCCTGGACCTGGTACGTGCTCCTCGGGAGCGGCGTCACGCTGCTCGTCGCGTGGCTCGCGGGCTTCGCCTTCGCGCCCGCCCCCGTCGAGCGGCAGGACGAGCTAGCCCCGGGGGCCGCCACGGATTAGTTCAACCCGAGGGCAGTGAGCGTAGCGCCGCGGAGCGGCGCATGAATGTAGCCCGGCCTTTCAAGGCCGGGTCAAGGTTGCACAAAACGCCGCCGCGTCGCGTCAGCGACGCCTGAGCGGGCCGACCCGTTCAGGCGTCGCTGACGCGACGCATCGGGTTCTGTTCGACGCGTCCCCGGCCTTGAAAGGCCAGGCTAAACTCAGACGCCGCTGACGCGGCGTTATACGCATGACACAGAAGATGAAACTTATTACGCGGGTATTACTGGCGGTCGCCATACCGGCCTCCTTCGTGCTCACTCCGGTCGGCGCGGGGCGCGCGCAGGGCGTGCCGACGGTCGCGCTCAGGGCCGAGGTCGCGCGGCCTTACCGTGCGCAGCCGAGCGGGGACGCGCTCAAATGGGCCGACGAGCAGTTGAAGACGATGACGCTCGAACAGAAGGCGGGACAGCTCATCTCGGTCGGCGTCAACGCGCGCTACCTCAACCAGCAGAGCGACGAGTTCAAGGAGCTGCGGCGTCAGGTCGAGCAGAACCACGTCGGCGGCATCATCCTCTTCCGCGGCCCCGTCTACGAGTCCGTCCACCTCGTCAACCGCATGCAGAGGCTGGCAAAGGTGCCTCTGCTCATCTCGGCCGACCTCGAATCGGGCAGCGGCATGCGCTTCGAGGACACGACGAACCTGCCGTGGAACATGGCCGTCGCGGCGACCGGCGACCCGGCCTTCGCGCGCCGCCAGGGCGAGCTGACCGCGCGCGAGTCGCGCGCCCTCGGCGTCCGGCACGTCTTCGCCCCCGTCGCCGACGTGAACAACAACGCCGGCAACCCCGTCATCAACGTCCGCAGCTTCGGCGAAGACCCTTCGGAGGTCGCGCGCTACGTCGCCGCCTTCGTCGAGGGCGCGCAGGGCGCGGGCGTCATCGCCACCGCCAAGCACTTCCCCGGCCACGGCGACACGGCGGTGGATTCGCACCGCGGCCTGCCCGTCATCGACGTGGGGCGCGCGCGTCTCGACTCGGTCGAACTCGTCCCCTTCCGCGCGGCCATCAAGGCGGGCGTGGGCTCGGTGATGACCGCGCACATAGGGCTCCCGCAGGTTGACCCGACGCAGGTCACGCCGCTCCCGCGCGAAGCCATCGTGCGGCCGACCTACGCCGAGCGCGAGGTCTTCGTCGAGAACGCCGTGCTGCCCGGCACGCTCTCGCACGTCGTCACGACGAAGCTCCTGCGGCAAGACCTCGGCTTCGACGGCATCGTCGTCACCGACGCGCTCGACATGAGCGGCCTGACAATCTACTTCAAGCAGGATGAGGCGGGCGTGCGCGCCGTGCTCGCGGGCGCGGACATGCTCCTGAAGCCCGCCGAGCCGGACGCTATGCTGCGCGGGCTCGTTGAGGCCGTGAAGGGCGGCCGCCTCACCGAGAAGCGCATCGAGGAGTCGGCGCGCCGCATACTCGCCGCCAAGTACGACCTCGGGCTGGCGCGCGACCGCTTCGCCCCGCTCGAACAGATAGACACGGTCGTCGCCGGCCCCGAGGCGCTGAAGTTCGCCGACGAGGTGGCGGCGCGCGCGGTGACGCTCGTCCGCGACGACGCGAAGCTGGTCGCGCGCGCCGACGGGGCGGGCCTGCGCCCCGTCGCGCGCGTCTTCAACCTCGCCGTCACGAACGGCGAAGACCGCTTCTGGATTGCGAACCAGTTCGTGTCGCAGTTGGCGCGGCTGGGCACGCGCGCCGAGACGGTCGTGCTCGACTCGCGCTCGACCGAGGCGGAGGTGGCGGGCGCGCTCGAACGCGCGCAGAAGGCGGACATCGTTATCGCCTCGATGTACGGGCGCGTGCGCTCGGGCGCGACCAACAGCGCCGGGCTCCCCGAGCAGGGCGCGCGCGTGCTGAACGCGCTGATCGAGAAGAAGGTGCCGGTCGTCGGCGTCAGCTTCGGGAACCCGTACCTGCTGCAAAGCTTCCCGGGTCTCGGCACCTACGTCGTCGCCTACGGCGACATGCCCAGCCTGCAACGCGCCGCCGCGCGGGCGCTGCTCGGCCGCGCCGACTTCGGCGGCCGACTGCCCATCTCGCTCCCCGGCCTCTACCCGCGCGGCACGGGCATCCAGTTGAAAGCCGCGCCGCCGGCCGTCTCTAGCCAATGAACACACAAGCTCCGATGAAAGAGAATTCCTCTGCGACCTTTGCGCCTCCTCTGCGTCCTTTGCGGTTAAAGTCCGACCGACTTAACCGCAAGGGACGCGAAGGACACGCGGAGTGCGCAAAGGCTTTTCGGGTTACGGCGGCGATTCTTTTGACCTTCGCCGCCGTGGTGAACGTTCTCGCCGCGCCGCTGCCGACCGTTCCGCCCGCGAAGGTCTCGATGGCGGCCGACCGCCTGGCCTTCATCGACGCGGCGGTGGCCGAGTCCATTCAGAGGAAGGAGCTGCCCGGGGCGGTCGTCCTCGCCGCGCGGCGCGGCGGCGTCGTGTGGCGCAAGGCTTACGGCGCGCGCGCGCTCGTCCCCGCGCGCGAGGAGATGACGGTTGACACCGTCTTCGACGTGGCGAGTTTGACGAAGGTCGTGGCGACCTCGACGAGCGCGTTGATCCTCGTCGAGCGCGGGAAGCTCCGCCTGAGCGACCCGGTCTCGCGCCACATCCCCGAACTCAAGGGCGAGGGCAGGGAACGCATCACCGTCGAGCACCTGCTCACGCACCGCTCGGGCTACGCCCCCGACTTCGATCTGAGCGACCGCTGGGAGGGGCACGAGGAGATGCTGAAGCGTCTCTACGTCGAGCCGCTGCGCAGCGTGCCCGGGGCGCGCTTCGTCTACAGCGACATCGGCATGATTGTGCTCGGCGAGGTCGTCCACCGCGTGTCGGGCGAGCCGCTCGACGTGTTCGCCGAGAAGAACGTCTTCGCCCCGCTCGGGATGAAGGACACGCGCTTCCGGCGCATCGGCCCGGGCGGCGAATCAGATGTCACCCTCAGGCGCATCGCGCCGACCGAGTCCGTGCGCGGGATGAGGAGCTACCTCGGCGGCACGGGCGACGCGGGCGCTGACGCGGAGAAGATGCTGCGCGGGCAGGTGCACGACCCGACGGCCAACCGCATGGGCGGCGTCGCCGGGCACGCCGGGCTCTTCTCGACGGCCGACGACCTCGCCGTCTTCTGCCAGATGATTCTCAACGGCGGCGAGTACGGCGGCGCGCGCATCCTGAGCCCGCTCGGCGTCGCGGAGATGACGCGCCCGCGCCAGGTCACGGAGGACGGCGGCGCGCGCGGATTGGGGTGGGACGTGCACACGACCTTCTCGACCAACCGCGGCGACCTCTTCCCGCCCGGCTCGTTCGGCCACACGGGCTTCACGGGCACGTCTATCTGGATCGACCCGGCGAGCGAGACGTTCATCGTCTTCCTCTCGAACCGCGTCCACCCGGACGGCAAGGGCGACGTGGGCCCCCTGCGCGGGCGCGTGGCGAACGTCGTCGCGGGCGCGGTCACCGACGCGGCCGTGACGGCGCGCGCGCAGGCCGAGCAGTCGGAGTACGTGAACGTGTTGCTCTCGGGGCTCGCGCGCTTCACCGCGAACGCGGCCGAGGCGCGCAGGGCGGAGGAGGGCGGCGCGCTCGCGCCCGAGCAGGCGGAGGTGCTCAACGGCATCGACGTGCTGGCGCGCGACGGCTTCAAGGAGTTGCAGAACCTGCGCGTCGGACTCATCACGAACCACACGGGGCGCGACCGCGCGGGCCGGCAGACCATCGACGTGCTGCGCGAGGCCCCGGGCGTCAGGCTCACGGCCCTCTTCGCGCCCGAGCACGGCATCCGCGGGCAGTCGGACGAGAAGCTCTCGGACTCGAAGGACGAGAAGACCGGGCTCCCCATCTATTCGTTGTACGGCGAGACGCGGCGGCCTAAGGCCGAGCAGTTGAAGGAGGTTGACGCGCTCGTCTTCGACATACAGGACGTGGGGGCGCGCTTCTACACGTACATGTCCACGCTCGGCCACGCGATGGAGGAGGCGGCGAAGGCGCGCATCCCCGTCTTCGTCCTCGACCGCCCGAACCCCATCGGCGGCCTTGAAGTGGAAGGCCCCGTGGCCGACGCCGACAAGCTCTCGTTCACGGCCTACCACCAGCTTCCAGTGCGCCACGGGATGACGTTGGGCGAGCTGGCGCGCCTCTTCAACGAGCAGCGCCGACTCGGCTGCGACCTGCGCGTCGTCAGGATGGAGAACTGGCGGCGCGGGATGTGGCTCGACGCGACGGGGCAGACGTGGGTCAACCCCTCGCCGAACATGCGGAGCCTGACGGAGGCGACGCTCTACCCGGGCGTCGGGCTGCTCGAATTTACGAACGTCTCGGTCGGGCGCGGGACGGACACGCCCTTCGAGGTAGTCGGTGCGCCGTGGATCGACGGCCGCAGGCTCGCGGCCTACCTCAACGGCCGCGGCCTCGCGGGCGTGCGCTTCGTCCCCGTCAGGTTCACGCCGCGCGCGTCAGTCCACAAGGAGGTGGAGTGCGGCGGCGTCAACCTCATCGTCACCGACCGCGCGCGCTTCCGCCCCGTGCGCACGGGGGTCGAGATGGCCGTCGCGCTCCGCCGCCTCTTCCCCGCGGACTGGAAGGTCGAGAACTACGGCCGCCTGCTCGTCAACGCGGACGCCTTCGAGCGCGTCCGGCGCGCCGACGAGCCCGAGTCAATCGAGCGCGCCTGGCAGCCCGCGCTCGCCGAGTTCCGCCGCGCCCGCGCGCGCGCCCTGCTCTATAAACAATAAAGATTCTGCCCGACGCTTTCATTGAGGAGAAGAACAATGCGAATCGTCATTAAACTCTTCGTCATTCTCGCGCTGCTCGCGTCCACGCCCGCGAGCGCCCTGGCGTGGCACGACACGGGGCACATGATTGTCGCGCAGGTCGCGTACCTGCGGCTGACGCCCGCGGCGAAGGCGAGGGTTGACGGACTGCTCATCCCGCCGCCGGGCCGCCGTCCGCTGATACACCTCTGCGCCGGCTACTACATGCCCGAGACGTGCGAGAAGACCTACGACCCCATCCAGATCGCCGTCTGGATGGACGACTTCCGCGGCGACTCGCTGACCTCGACTTACGACACCTGGCACTACATCGACTTCAGGCCCATCTGGGACGGCATCCCCGAGCGCACGAACGTCGGGGCGGAGCCCGAGAACGTGCTCTCGCGCATCAACTGGGCCATTAACACGCTGAGGAAGGGGACGGGCTCGAACAAGGCGGACGCCGAGACGCTCGGCTTCCTCTACCACCTCGTCGGCGACGTGCACCAGCCCCTGCACACGGCGACGCGCTACTCGCCGTCGAACCCGAACGGCGACGCGGGCGGCAACGGCTTCCGTATTCAGATTGCGGGGGAGACGCGCCCCAGCAGCCTGCACTTCTTCTGGGACTCGGCCGCCGGGCAGTACGGCGAGAGCCCGAAGCGCCCGCTCGACGCGGCGGGCAAGGCGCGCATCCTCTCGCTGGCCGAGGCGGCGGCGAAGGAGTTCCCGGCCGAGTCGATGCCCGAGTGGAAGGACCTCGACCCGCACACCTGGGTCGTCGAGAGCAACACGCTCGCGCGCGAGGTCGTCTACAAGAACATCACCGAAAACGCCGAGCCCTCCAAAGCCTACACCGAGGCGGCGCAGAGGCTCGCGCGCAAGCGCATGGCGCTGGCCGGCTACCGCCTCGCCGGGGTGCTCAACGCGCTGTTCGTGACGCCGCCTACACCACCAAGTAAGTAGACGGTAAGTGCGAAGCCCCGCAGGGGCGGCAGAAGGTAGCCAGGGGCGCAGCCCCTGGCTAGCGCCGAATAAAAACACCTGAGCCCTGTAAGGGCGACAGAGGTTCTGCCGCCCTTACAGGGCTCCGATTATTTAACGACGCGTTCCAGGGGCGTCGCTCAGGCTTGCGCCTTCGCTCGCCCCTGGCTACCTTCTGCCGCCCCTGCGGGGCTCACGGCTATTACTCAAAACCTTAACCCCGCTTGCAGGTAATGGAACGGGATGTGTTCCGCTTCGCGCCCCGCGTCGCGCAGGACGCCGAGCATCCGCGCCGCGCCGGTGTAGTTGAGCGAGTGGATGAGGATGAGGGCGTCGCGCTGCGCGGTCGGGTTGTCGGCGAGCCAGCGGGCGACGGCGTAGCCCGTGTGCTCGTCGTCGGGCTCGTTCGAGAAGTAGTGATCCTCGGTCAGGTCGTGGTCGAGGAGCACCGCGCGGTAGTCCCTCTCGCCGAGCCAGCGGATGGCCGTGCGCACGTCGCAGGTCACGTCGAGCAGGCTCCCGCTCAGCCGCTCGCGGAACCACGCGCAGCGCGTCTCGTCGTCCTCCACGATGAGAACCCGTTGCTCGCCCGACACCCTTCGCCCCTCCGGAAACCGATTCGTCGCAGGTGTTGAATTTATAACACGCTTCGCCCGAGCGGCTACAAATCCGCCCCCGTTATGGGTATGATACGGCCACGGTGATAATCGCGACGTGGAACGTTAACTCGGTGCTGGCGAGGCTGCCGCTCGTCCTGCGCTGGCTGGAAGAGGCGCGGCCCGACGTGCTCTGCCTACAGGAGCTCAAGTGCGCCGACGAGCGCTTCCCCGCGGCGGAGTTCGAGGCCGCCGGGTACGCGGCGGCCGTCCACGGGCAGCCGACCTACAACGGCGTGGCGATACTCTCGCGCCACCCGCTCGAAGACGTGCGGCGCGGGATGGCGGGCGACGAGGAGGGCGCGCACGCGCGCGTCATCAAGGCGACCGTCAGGGGCGTCAACGTCGTCAACGTCTACGTGCCGAACGGGCAGTCGGTCGGGACGGACAAGTACCGCTTCAAGCTCGAATGGCTGGGGCGGCTGCGCGCGCACCTCGACGAGGAGTTCTTCGCCGACGACGACGTGCTGCTCTGCGGCGACTTCAACGTCGCGCCCGAAGACCGCGACGTGCACGACCCGGCCCTCTGGCGCGGCCGCATCCTCTTCAGCAGGCCCGAGCGCGAGGCGATTGAGAACGTGAGGGAGTGGGGCTTCACAGACGCGTTCCGCCTGCACAACCCGGGCGGCGGCCTCTATTCGTGGTGGGACTACCGGCAGGGCGGCTTCCGCCGCAACCAGGGCCTGCGCATCGACCACGTCTGGGTGTCGGAGCCTCTGGCCGAACGCTGCAAGCGCTCGTGGATAGACAAAGAGCCGCGCGGCTGGGAGCGCCCGAGCGACCACACGCCGGTCGTCGCGGAGTTTGCGAAGGCTTGAAGGATTTGAAATTGATTTAGGGGGCGATGATGAACGAGGGGCTGAAGGACGCTCTGAAACTGGCGGCGGCGGGGGCGGGCGCGTACCTCGCGGCGCGCGCGGTCTACATGAGGTTCAACGGGTACGACTTCAGCGGCAAGACCGTGTTGATAACGGGCGGGTCGCGCGGCCTCGGGCTCGTGCTCGCGCGCGGGTTCGCGGCCGAGGGGGCGAACGTCGCCGTCTGCGCGCGCGACCACCGGGAGCTTGAGCGCGCCCGCGCAGACCTCGCCTCGCGCGGCGCGCGCGTCCTCGCCTTCCCGTGCGACGTGACCGACCGCGCGCAGGTCAGGGAGCTGGTCGATGTCGTCACACGCCACTTCGGGGGCGTGGACGTGCTCGTCAACAACGCGGGCGTCATACAGGTCGGGCCGCTGGAGGTGATGACGCTCGAAGACTTCGAGCAGGCGATGGCCGTCCACTTCTGGGGGCCGCTCTACGCGACGCTCGCCGTGCTGCCGCAGATGCGCGCGCGCCGCGAAGGGCGCGTCGTCAACGTCTCGTCCATCGGGGGCAAGGTCTCCGTCCCGCACCTCGTCCCTTACAGCGCGAGCAAGTTCGCGCTGGCCGGCCTCTCCGACGGCCTGCGCGCGGAGCTGGCGAAGGACGGCGTCGTCGTGACCTCCGTCTTCCCCGGCCTCATGCGCACGGGCAGCCCGCGCAACGCGACCTTCAAGGGGCGGCACCGTGCGGAGTACGCCTGGTTCGCCATCAGCGACTCGCTCCCCCTGACCTCCATCAACGCCGAGCGCGCCGCCGCGCAGATCATCGACGCCTGCCGCCACGGCCGCGCCGAGCTGGTCATCACCCGGCAGGCGCAGTTGGCCGTCCGCGTGCGCGCGCTCTTCCCCGAGGCGACCGCGGACATCCTCGCCGCCGTCAACCGCCTGCTGCCCGGCCCCGGCGGCATCGGCCGCGCGCGCGCCAAGGGGAGGGAGAGCGAGTCGGCGCTCGCGCCCTCGGTGCTGACGGCCCTGACCGAGTCGGCCGCCCGCCGCAACAACGAGCTGCGCGAGGCAGAGGCTTGAGCTTGAAAGGCCCGACCCTCATCACGCCCGGACTCCTCCGCCGGACGCCCCTGCCTTGGCCCGACGAGGGCGGCGACAAGGAGGAGCGCGGGCGCGTGCTGGTCGTGGGCGGCGGGCGCGAGACGCCGGGCGCGGTCGTGCTCGCGGGCACGGCGGCGCTGCGCGCGGGCGCGGGCAAGTTGCAGGTGGCGACGGGCGCGTCGAACGCCGCGCTCGTCGCGTCGAGGCTGCCCGAGGCGCGCGTCTTCGCGCTGCCCGAGACGCGCGCGGGGAAACTCTCGAAGGCGGCCTGCGCGCTGTTGAAGGAACACCTCGGCAAGGCGCAGTGCGTCTGCGTCGGCCCCGGCCTGATCGAGGACGAGTCGGTCGCGCGCTTCGTCGAGGCCACGCTGCGCATGTGCCGCGACGTGCCCGTCGTGCTCGACGCGGGCGCGGTCGCGTGCCTGAACGCGGGGCGCGACCTGCTGCACGCGCTCGGCGGGCGCGCCGTCGTCACGCCGAACGCGGACGAGCTGGCGGAGATTTACGGCGAGGAGTTCGCCGAGAGCGAAGGCGCGCCGGAGGCCGCGCGCCGCGCCGCCGAAGAGTTCAAGGCGGTCGTCGTGCTCAAGGGGCGCGAGACGTTCGTCGCCTCGCCCGGCGGCGAAGTATTCGTCAACCGCGCGGGGAGCGTCGGCCTCGCCACCTCCGGCTCGGGCGACGTGCTCGCCGGAATAATCGCGGGGCTCGTCGCGCGCGGGACGGAAGCCGCGCGCGCGGCCGCGTGGGGCGTCTACCTGCACGCCCTGGCGGGCGAGCGCCTCGCGCGCAAGGTCGGGCCGCTCGGCTTCCTCGCGCGCGAGCTGCCCGCCGAAATCCCGCCGCTCATGGCGGAGTTGTCGAAAGCGTCCGGCAGGTGAGCCATGTCAGTTGACGACCGCGAGAAGTTCTTCGCCGCGCTGGACGAGAGTCTGGGCGGCGGCACCTTCATCAAGCTCACACTTGCCAAGTACCGCGGCCCCGATGCGGAGTTGAGGAACGTCTACGTCCGGCCCGTCGAGCTGAAGGGCGGCCGGCGTCTCTCCTTCCTCCACCGCTACAAGACACGCGACGCGGTCAGGAACCACACCTATGACGAAGGTTCGAGACTCGTCCGCGAGATGCTCCGGGGGGGCTTCGCGAGCGGCCACCTCTTCACCTCGGAGGCAGACCTGCGGCTCGAAATAAGTCGCAGGGGCGAGGCGCGCCTCACCTCGCACACGCCGACGTTGACGACCCCCGCGCCCTCGGGGCACGAGCGCCGGAAGCGGCGCGCCATTGACGTTTCGGGAAGTATCTACCTGCGCGAACTCGGCGTGACGAACGAGCGCGGCGAGGTGCGCCCGGCGATGGGCGACAAGCTCCGGCAGATAAACAAGTTCGTCGAGATAGTCGCGGGCCTCTACGACTCCTCGCCGCTCAAGGGGAGGGAAGAGCTGTCGGTTTTAGACGTGGGCTCGGGGAAGGGCTACCTGACGTTCGCGCTCTACGACTACCTGAACAACGTCCGCGGCGTGCGCGCCGTGGTCACCGGCGTCGAGGCGCGCGCGGAACTGGTCGGACTCTGCAACGAGGTCGCGCGCCGCGCGGGCTTTGAACGGCTCGAATTCAGGAAGGGCTTCATACACGACCTCGACCCGCCGCCGACGGACGTGCTCATCGCGCTCCACGCGTGCGACACGGCGACCGACGACGCCATCCACAAGGGGGTCGCGGCCGGGGCCGCCGTCATCGTCACCGCGCCCTGCTGCCACAAGGAGGTCAGGCCGCAGATCGTCGTCCCCGCACAACTGCGCGGCGTGCTGCGCCACGGCCACCTGCTCGAACGCGAGGCCGAGTCGGTGACGGACTCGCTGCGCGCGCTCCTGCTCGAAGCGGCCGGCTACCGCGTCAAGGTCTTCGAGTTCGTCTCGACCGAACACACCCGCAAGAACACCATGATCGCCGCCGTCCGCCGCGAGGACGCCCCAAACAGAGAGGCCGCGCTCGCCGAGTTCCGCGCCCTCAAAGAGTTCTACGGCGTCCGCGAGCAGCGGCTGGAAAAGCTTCTCTGCTACGACTGACGGGACGGAAAAAGCCCCCGCCGACGTTAACGCCTGTCTCGCCGCGCGCGGCTCGAAAGCGTCGCGCACACGCGCTGCCCCTCGCCTCTCACCAAAAATTTTCCCTAAGCGAAACTGGACAGTGAATTATCCGCGAATTATCCGCGCCACGACGCGGCCGGCGACTCGCGTGCTTAATCCTTTTTCCGTAATTGAAAGGGGCATCGTAGGCACGGACGATATGCGGGTACTCTCTAAAGTAGCGGCTAAGGGAGTCGCAAGCAGCGTCGCGGGAGGTTTGGCATAGAGGAGAGGAGGCAGAAGAGGTGTGGACGAAAAAAGTTTTGGGCCCTGACGGACGGGCCTGCGGCATCATCGAGCTATTGCCCGACGGGTCGGCCATGGGCTGCGTCTTCCCCGAAGGCGAGCCGGCGGATTGGGAAGCGAGGCTGGAGCCCACGGAAGATAACGGCGGGCGACTCATCGAGTCGGAGAAGTTGGTAACGCTTGTGGCGTTCATCGAAGAGGAACTCTCAGTGGTCGGCGCCGGCGCCGACTGATGCGGGGGCGTGCGTGGCGGCGTGCGGACGCGGTAAAGCTCATGACGAAGGCCGTGGTAGTAAAGCGACCAGTCAAGCGTGCGCCGGCGCGGGCGGCGGGGCGGCGGGGTGCCCCGCCGCCCACCGCCGCCCCGCCGCTGTACGTACGCGAGGGGCTGTCGCGGATAACCCTCCGCAACTGGGTGGTTAAATACCTGTTCGTGTTCCTGGCGGTCAACGGGCTCACGATGTTAAGCGTCGTCCTGGGGGTTGTCACCGGCAGGGTGGTGCTCTCCGAGAGGGCGATGGTCACGCTCCTGAGCGTGATGGCCGCCCAGGCGGCCCCGTTGGTGCTGCCCGTTATCAGGTTCCTCTTCCCGCCTCAGAGGGAGTCGCGCAAGCCTTAGGCGGGCAACACGGGGCGACGAAATTCAATCAAACGCGGTAAAGGGGGCCTCGACGGTGAAGGAGTAATGCGTGGGAGGTTCATCATGCCAAGACGCAAAAGGCAAGGACGTGGGGGCGAGCAGGGGCAGGGCGAGATGTTGGAGCGGGCGGTGGCCGGAGAAGGCGGCGGCCCGCGCGGGAAGGAGCCCGGCTTCGGCGGCTATCCCGTGCCGGCCGCGCTTCGCGCGCTACGCTGCCTCGTGCTGCTCGCCGACAGGCCGAACGGCCTGACCGCCGCCGAGGTCGGCCGCCTGCTGGGCATCGCGCCCGCCTCGGCGCACAACCTCATGCGTACGCTCCGCGCGGAGGGCTTCGCCGACCGCGACGAGGAGACCAAACGGTACACGCTCGGGCCGGTGGCGCTGACGATCAGCGAGAAGGCGGCCCCGGTGGTCAGGAGGAAGCTGCACGTGCACGCCGGCGGTCACGTCCATAACCTCGTCACGAAGACGAAGCTCGGCGCGCACGTAGCCATCTTACTGCACGGCGACGCGGTCTATATCGCCCGGGCCGAGCCGCCGAACTTCGTGAGAAATGGTGTTTGGGCGGACATCTACATCGGGCGCCACATGACGCCGCAGATCACCGCCATTGGGCGGGCGCTCATGTGCCACCTGCCGCAGGACGTGGTCAAGGAGATTTTCGAGCAGCACCCCATCCCGCCCGACTCGCCGGTGAAGACGTTGACGCTGCGCGCCCTGCTGTCGAAGCTGGAGGAGACGCGCGCGCGCGGCTACGCCATCGACGACCAGGAGACGGCGCTCGGAGTCCGCTGCGTGGCAGCGCCGGTCTACACTGTGGGGCAGCGCGTGGTCGCGGCCATAGGGGTGAGCGGCACCGTCGGCGAACTTGGCCTCTCCGACGTGAAGGCGGTCGCCGCGCACGTCCGCGACGAGGCGCGGGAGCTCTCGATGAGACTCGGAGGCGGGGGCCTGTTACCCCGCGCCGCCTGACCGCACGGCGGTGCCCCCGTCACCTTAGTCGGCCGTCATCGTCTGGGGCTGGCGCGAGGTCAGCTCGCGCCAGGTGAGCGGCTGGGTGCCGTCGTCGAGCCTGACCATCGAGATGCAGCCGGGGACGGGGCAGACCAGGTAGCAGAGGTTGCAGCCGACGCACTCGTGCTCGTCCACGACGGGGTAGCGCCCGGCCTCCAACTGCACGAGCGGGATGCACTGGTGCGCGCCGTCCTCGCAGGCGATGTGGCAGAGGTTGCACTGGATGCACTTCGCGTGGTCGATGCGCGCGACCGTCTTGTAGTTGAGGTCGAGGTTGCCCCAGTCGGTGACGCGCGGCGTGCTCGCGCCGATGAGTTCGTTCACCGACTTGAAGCCCTTATCGTCGAGGTAGTTCGAGAGGCCGTCGATCAAGTCCTCGACGATGCGGTAGCCGTAGTGCATGACGGCCGTGCAGACCTGGACGGTCGTCGAGCCCAGGGCGAGGAACTCCGCCGCGTCGCGCCACGTCGAGATGCCGCCGATGCCCGAGATGGGCACGGTCACCTCGGGGTCGCGCGCCAGCTCCGAGACCATGTTGAGCGCGATGGGCTTGACCGCGGGGCCGCAGTAGCCGCCGTGCGCGGCCATCCCATTCACGTTCGGGTGCGGGACGAGCGTGTCGAGGTTGACGCCCATCACCGAGTTGATGGTGTTGATGAGCGAGAGCGCGTCGGCCCCGCCGCGGACGGCCGCGCGCGCGGGCGGGTTGATGCTCGTCACGTTGGGCGTGAGCTTGACGATGACGGGGATCGTCGCCGCCTCCTTCACCCACTCCGTCACCATGCAGGTGTAGTCGGGCACCTGCCCCATCGCCGCGCCCATGCCGCGCTCGCTCATCCCGTGCGGGCAGCCGAAGTTCAGCTCGAAGCCGTCGCAGCCCGTGTCCTCGGCGCGCTTGACGATCTCGTGCCATGCCTCGCGCCTCGACTCGACCATCAGCGAGACGATGACGGCGTGCTTCGGGTATTTGCGCTTGACCTCGCGCACCTCACGCAGGTTGACTTCGAGCGGGCGGTCTGTGATCAGCTCGATGTTGTTGAGGCCCATCATGCGCTGCGGGCCGTAGTCCACCGCGGCCAGGCGCGAGCAGACGTTGCGGATGGGCTCGCCCAAAGTCTTCCACACCGCGCCGCCCCAGCCCGCGTCGAACGCCCGCTCGACCATCGAGCCCATGTTCGTCGGCGGGGCCGAAGCCAGCCAGAAGGGGTTCGGGGATTTGATGCCCGCGAAATCGACCGAAAGGTCTGCCATGCTTTAACTCCTCTCGCTTGCGACGCCCTCAGTGGGCGTTGACGTTCTGCGTCTCTTCCGTGAGCGGGACGCGCGCGCCCGCGAACTCGACGCGCTCGCCGGTCAACGCCAGGTGGATGCCCTGCGCGGCGAGCTTGCCCATCTGCGAGGCGTCCACGGCCTCGCGCCCGCCGTTGACGCAGTCGCCGCCCGCGAAGAATTTGGGGTTCCCGGTGCGCATCGTCTCGGGCTCGACGACGACGCGGCCCGCCTTGTCCGTCTCGACGCCGGGGATGTTCGCGAAGAACTCGCGCATCTTCTGCTGGCCCGTCGCCTTGATGACCGTGTCAACGTCGATACGGAACTCGGAGCCCTCGACGACGCGCGGCGCGCGGCGGCCGGAGGCGTCGGGCTCGCCCGGCTCGGTGCGGACGCAGCGCAATGACGCGACGCGCTCGCCCGACCCGTCGGCGATTATCTCGACCGGCGCGGTGTGCCAGAGGAACTCGACGGCGTCCTGCTTGGCCAGCTCGTACTCGTACTCGTAGGCGGGCATCTCGGCCTGCCCGCGGCGGTAGACGAGCAGGACGCGCTCCGCGCCGAGCCGCCGCGCCTGCGTCACGGCGTCGATGGCCGTGTTGCCCGCGCCGATGACGGCGACCGTGCGGCCGACGGGCACCGTCTCCCACCGCCGCGACTTGATGCGCTCGATGACGTAGAGCGCGTCGTAGACGCCCTCCAACCCCTCGCCGGGTATGTTCAAGCGCCCCGTCTCGCCGAGGCCGACGCCGAGGAAGACGCCGTCGTGCCTCGACTCAAGCTCCTCGACCGTGACCTCCTTCCCGATTTCCGTGTCGAGCCGGAACTTGACGCCGAGGCGCTCGACCTGCCGCGCCTCCTCGGCCGAGACGCGCTGCGTCATCTTGTACTCGGCCATGCCGTATGTGTCGAGGCCGCCCGGCAGGGCCTTGCGCTCGTAGACCGTCACGTCGTAGCCGAGCCGCGCCAGGTAGGTCGCGCAGGAGAGCCCCGCCGGGCCGGAGCCCACGACGCCGACGGACTTGCCGTTCGGCGCGCCCGCCTTCAAGACCTCGCGCCCCGTCCTGACGGCGTAGTCGGTGGCGTAGCGTTGCAGCCGCCCGATCTCGATGGGGCGCTGCATCAAAGTGTTCTCGACGCACGCGCCCTCGCACAGCACGTCCACGGGGCAGACGCGCGCGCAGGTGGCGCCGATGGGGTTGGCGTCGAAGATGACGCGCGCCGAGCCCGTCAGGTTCCCCGACGCGATCTTCTTGATGAAGGCGGGCACGTCGATGTGCGTCGGGCAGGCGCGCGTGCACGGCGCGTCGAAGCAGTAGACGCAGCGGTTCGCCTCGAACAGCGCCTCGGCGTCGGTCAGGGGCGGCGCGATCTCGCGGAAGTTCCGCTCTATCTCCTCCGGCGCTAAGGGGGTTCGGTACTCCGAAGACATCATTTAATTCTCCAGGGCTTCACGCCCGGACACTGTGGTCTGATAGACCAGCCGCCCTTTGGCGTACGTCGCATCTTCGCCCTCCCGGAGGGCGTCGAGCAGGAGGGTGCGGAAAGGGTTCAGGTGAAGTCTGTATGACTTCACCGAGTTATAAAAAAAGAAGCTGACCGGGGAGAGCAACACGCCGTAGAGGAGAAACGCCCCGGACGCGTCGATGTCATTGATTTTCGGCAGGAGATTGATTCCGAGCGCGATGATGCCCGCGAGGTACGCGGCCGTGACGAATACGGCGACGCGGAAACGCCCGGGCGCCTTCTCCTCCCAGCGGAGTAGCTTCATGGTGTGGTGACAGAGAAGAGGCTTGCCCGAGAGTATGTAAATCCTGTCCTCCACGAGCGCGATAGCCTTGCGGGCCTTGTCGGTGTCCTGGTTGGCGTTGGCGGCAAGCGCGGCGATGGTCATCGGGACGGCCGGGACGAACATCAGCGCTAAGTTCAGGTTCAGCAGATCGGGTTTCATGCTCGCCGCCGCGCCGAGGGCCACGAGAATGACGGGCCACCCGTACGTCTTGGTCTTGTCCGTGCGGGCCTCGATCTCCTTGCGCAGCGCCTCGTACTCCTTCAGCGCTGTCGTGATGAATAGTTGAGTCGGTGCGAGGTCTTGTGTCATGAAAAGTCTTCCGGCACGGGTCTGCCGCCGACGCGGCGGTGGCGGCGCACCCGGATTTAATCTGCGACGAGCGACTGGTAGGTGTCGGGCCTTCGGTCGCGGTAGAACTGCCAGGTGTTGCGGACTTCGCGAATCTTGTCCAGGTCGAGGTCGGCGACGACGAGGGCGTCCCGGTCGCGCGGGGCCTCGGCGATGATCTGGCCGCGGGGGTCGCAGAAGTAGCTCTGGCCGTAGAACTCGCCGATGTCCCAGGGCTGCTCGTGGCCGACGCGGTTGATGGCCCCGACGAAGTAGCCGTTGGCGACGGCGTGCGCCGGCTGTTCGAGCTTCCAGAGGTATTCGGAGAGCCCCGCGACCGTGGCCGAGGGGTTGAAGACGATCTCCGCGCCGTTCAAACCCAAAGCACGAGCGCCCTCGGGGAAGTGCCGGTCGTAGCAGATGTAGACGCCGACGCGCGCGTAGGCCGTGTCGAAGCAGGGGTAGCCGAGGTTGCCGGGGCGGAAGTAGAACTTCTCCCAGAAGCCCGGGTTGACGTGCGGGATGTGATTCTTGCGGTACTTGCCGAGGTACTTGCCGTCGGCGTCGAGCACCGCCGCCGTGTTGTAGTAGACGCCCGCGATCTCCTCCTCGTAGATGGGGACGACGATGACCATCGAGTGCTTCTTCGCCGCCTCCTGCATGAGTTTGACGGTCGGGCCGTCGGGGATGCGCTCGACGGCCTCGTACCAGCGCGTCTGCTGCTCGGCGCAGAAGTAGGGCGTGGTGAAGACCTCCTGCATGCAGAGAATCTGCACGCCCTGCGCGCCCGCCTCGTCGATGAGCTTTAGGTGCTTGTCGAGGTTGGCCCTCTTGATCTCCTCGATGGGCGCGTCCGAGGGCGCGGCCGTGGTCGCCTGTATCAGTCCGCATTTGACGGTGCGTGCCATTAAAACCTCCGTAGAGCCGTGAATAGTGAATAGTTAATAGTGAATGGTGGATAGTGAATGGTGAATAGTGAATGGCAGGCTTTTCTATTCACGATTTACTATTCACGATTTACTATCCGACCTTCTCCCAGGTCTTCGTTATCTCCGACATCTTACGCTCGTCAACGACGTAGGACTCGAAGTAGCCGCAGCGCGTGCAGATGAGGTGCTCGACGTGGCTGGCCGCGGTCAGCCAGCCCGTGCGGACGTAGACGCCGCCGCCCCCGTCGCCGCCGTGGCTGATGCCGTCGAGTTTGCGGTAGACGGTCGGCGTCCCGCACTTCACACAGAGCCCTCGCCTCATCTCGAAACCTCCCCTTCGTCCTTCACACTCGGGTGGTTGTTCATCAGCACGTAGTAGATGACGAACCCGAGGCCGAAGGTGACGAACCAGGCGTAGGTGTAGAGCGTGTCCGAGAGCGTCGGGTCGGGGAAGCTGCCCGCGAAATTCTCGGTCGAGGCCGCGCGCAGGAAGCCGGGGACGACCGGCGCGACCGCCGCGGCGAACGCGACGAGCGCGCGCCAGTTGAAGCCGCCCCCGTAGGAGTAGCGCCCGCCGGGCCGGAACAGCTCCGCCAGGTCGAGCCGCTGCCGGCGCAAGACCCAGTAGTCGCAGATCATAATCCCGCCGATGGCCCCCATCAACGCCGAGTAGCCGACGAGCCAGGTGAAGATGTAGGCCCCCACCGAACTCATCAGCTTCCAGGGCATCATCGCCACGCCGATGAGCGCCGTAATCAGCCCGCCCGTGACGTACGAGATGAGCCGCGGGTTGAGGTTCGAGAAGTCGTTCGACGGCGAGACGACGTTGGCGGCCATGTTCGTCGTCAGTTGCGCGGCGAAGATGACCAGCGTGGCGAAGAGGATGACGGCGACGCTGTCGAACTGTCTCATCAGCTCGACGGGGTCGGGGATGGCGCGGCCGTAGATGAGCAGCGTCGCGCTCGTCACGGCCACGCCGATGAAGGCGAAGGCCGTCATCGTCAGAGGCAGCCCCAGCGCCTGCCCCACCATCTGCGAGCGCTGCGAGCGCGCGTAGCGCGTGAAGTCGGGGATGTTCAGGCTGAGCGTCGCCCAGTAGCCGACCGAGGCCGTCAGAGCGCCGGGGAAGATCGTCCAGAAGTTGTTCTGCTGCTTCTGGAGCGCCGCCGACTCCGTCAGCACGCGGCCCAGACCGCCCGCGCGCCACGCCGCCCACGCGAGCAGGATGGCGCCGCCCCCGAGCAGCAGCGGTGCCGACCACGTCTCAAGGTGCTTGATGCCCTCCACGCCCTTGACGATGATGAAGACCTGAATCGCCCAGAAGAGGAAGAAGGCGAGCCACGTGTGCAGCGCGATGCCGAAGACCGCCGCGCCGCCGGCGAGCGTGTTCCACCCGCCCCACATCGTCCCGAAGAGGGCGTCGAGCGCCGTCCCGCCGATCCACGTCTGGATGCCGAACCAGCCGCACGCGACGATGGCGCGCAGGATGGCGGGGACGTTCGCGCCCTTCGTCCCGAAGCTCGCGCGGCACAGGACGGGGAAGGAGACGCCGTACTTCGTCCCCGCGTGCGCGTTCAGGATCATCGGGATGAGGACGACCGTGTTGCCGAGCAGGATGGTGACCATCGCCTGCCACCAGTTCATCCCCTGCTCGATGAAGCCGCCCGCGAGCGTGTAGGTCGTGATGACCACGCTCATCCCGATCCACAGCGCCGCGATGTTCCACGTCGTCCACGTCCGCTCGCGGATGGTCGTCGGCGCGAGGTCGCGGTTCCACAAAGGGCTCCCCGACACGTCCTCGCGCAGCTCCACGAAGTCGCGCCGGCCGGCGTCGTCCGTCATGTCGGCTGTCCCTGTCGTCATCCTTCACCCGTCAAAGTGGAATGAAAAGCCTTCGGCCCGTGCGCGCCTTCAGCGCCAGGTGATGCGGCCGCCGGTCTGCATGGAGCGCCCCTGCTCGTTCCGCAGCTCGACCGGCGTCCGGCTGCCCTCGGCGACGAGCATCACGACGTTGTGCTGCCCCTTGCCGGCCACGGCGAGCGCGCGGCCGTCGGGCGACCATGCGGGCCACTTCTCGCCGTCGGCGCTGGACGTGAGCTGGCGCAGGCCGTCCAGACCCAACTCCCAGACGTGGCCGTGGTGGACGAAGGCGACACGGCTCCCGTCGGGGCTGACGGCGGGCATGGCGGCGTCGTCCAGGTCGGGGTCTATCCGCGTGAGCTTCTTCAGCTCGCGGTCGGTCATGAAGAGCCCGGCCTGCGCGCCCTGGTAGCCGGTCGCCGCCGCCATGGCCAGGCGGCCGTCGGGGGCCCAGGCCGGGTCGGTCATGCCCTTGAAGGTCGCGACGGGGAGCCCTTCGCGCGTGCGGACGACCACCCTCGAATCCCAGTAAGTGACCCTGATGCGGTAGGCGACGCGCGAGTCGTCCGGCGAGAGCACGGGGTTCTCGGGCTTGCCCACGTCGTCCTTAAAGCTGGTCGCGGCCGTGCCGTCGCGCCCGGCGATGACGAGCAGCCCGCGCTCGTTGACGAAGACGGTCTCGCCGGTCGTTGACGCGTGAGGCCCGCTCCCCTCGAAGCGCGAGACGACGCGCCCGGTCGAAATTTCAACGTCCACGATCTTATTGCTGCCCCATGATTCGCGGAAGGTCAACGTCCCCTTCAGCCCGAGGTTCAGGACGCGCGGCGCGGGCGTCCCCCGCGGGCTCGTACCCGGCCCGCCGCGCCGTGTGGGGCCGCGGGCCGCGTTCGGCGTCCCCGCGCCGTCGCGCAGCGTGCAGCGGTGTTCGCCCACGCCCGGCCCTCTCGGGTTCGGCTCTACGACCTTGCTCTTGCCGAGGCGGACGACGAAGTCGCCGTCGTCGTTCCTCTCGAAGAGCGCGGGCCAGCCTTGCAGCGGCCCCGTCGCGAAGTCGAAGCGTCCGGTCGAAGCGTCGGCCGCGTAGCGCCCGCCGCCGCGCGCCACTTGGTAGCCGCCCCTCCCGTCGAACCGGAGCGTGCCGAGGACGCTCGGGTCGAAGGCGAGGATCATCAGCGGCCCGGCCGGCCCCACCACGGGCGAGAAGGTCATCCGCGAGACTATGCACGGGTAGGAGCCCGCGGGCGGCCGGCCCTGCGCCCGCGCCTCCTCGGCGGCGGCAATGAGCAGCAGGAGAACCGCCGCCGCGCTCTGAGCTTGCCTCGTCATTCCCCTAAACGCCTCTGGGAACAGGGAACGCCCCTCACATGGTCACGCAAGTCCCGCGCTTCAGGAACTGTCCCGCGCCCGCCTTGCCCTTGAACTCGCCGCCCTCGACGACGACTTTGCCGCGCGAGAGCACCGTCTCGACCACGCCCTGCACCTTGCGCCCCTCGTAGGCCGAGTAGTCAACGTTCATGTGGTGCGTCGCGGCCGAGATGGTCTGCTCGGCTCCGGGGTCGAAGACGACGATGTCGGCGTCGGAGCCGACCGCGATTGTGCCTTTGCGCGGGAAGAGGCCGAACATCTTGGCCGCGGCCGTCGAGGTCAGCTCGACGAAGCGGTTGAGCGACACGCGGTTCTGCGCGACGCCGCCGTCGTAGATGAGGGACATCCTGTGCTCGACGCCGGGCGCGCCGTTCGGAATCTTCGAGAAGTCTCCGCGCCCCAGCTCCTTCTGCTCCTTCATGCAGAAGGGGCAGTGGTCGGTGGAGATGACCTGGAGGTCGTCCGTCTTCAAACCCTTCCAAAGCTCGTCCTGGTTCCAACGCTCGCGCAGCGGCGGCGTCATCACGTACTTCGCGCCCTCGAAGTCCTCGCCGTAGTCTTCGACCGAGAGGAAGAGGTACTGCGGGCAGGTCTCCGCGAAGGCGGGCAGTCCGCGGTCGCGCGCCTCGCGCACCTTGTTCAGGGCGTCGGCGCAGGAGAGGTGGACGATGTAGACGGGCGACTCGGCCATCTCCGAGAGCGCGATGGCGCGGTGGACGCCCTCGGCCTCGGCGACGGTCGGGCGGGTCAGCGCGTGATACTTCGGGGCCGTCCTCCCTGCGGCCAGGGCGCGCTTGATGATCTCGTTGATGACGATGCCGTTCTCGGCGTGCATGCAGATGAGGCCGCCGCGCTCGCCCGCCGCCGTCATCGCGCGGAAGATGGTCGCGTCGTCGGCGAGGAAGACGCCCGGGTAGGCCATGAAGAGCTTGAAGCTCGTCACGCCCTCGTCCATCACCGTGTGCAGCTCCTCGGTCTGGCTGTCCTCGAACTCGGTCGTGATGAGGTGGAAGCCGTAGTCGATCGCGCACTTCCCCTCGGCCTTCCGGTGCCAGTTGTCCACGCCCTCGACGAGCGCCTGCCCCTTGTACTGCACCGCGAAGTCGATGACGCTCGTCGTCCCCCCGTGCGCCGCCGCAATCGTCCCCGTCCGGAAGTCGTCGGACGACTCCGTCCCCCCGAACGGCAACTCCATGTGCGTGTGCGGGTCGATGCCCCCGGGTATAACTAACTTCCCACCCGCATCAATCACACGGTCGGCCTCCACCTCCAGCCTCGCCCCGATGGTCGAGACCTTCTCGCCCTCGATCAAAATGTCCGCCTTGTAGTCGTCAACCGCCGTGACGACGCGCCCGTTACGAATAAGTGTTCTCATCGTTTACGCCCAGAGTCTAATCGAATCGGTGTCCCGACGCGTTATGCGGCGTGTGCGGGGGCGGCGTGCGGCCCGGCCGCTCAATTCTCACCGGCCTCTTGCTGTTTCGAGGCAGCCGCCTTCGACACTTCCACCAGCCTGCTGATCATGCGGTGGTATGTTTCGGCCGTCTCGGGGTCGCGCCCCAGCACGGGCGCGACCTGCCTGATGAACTGCTGCACCTGGCTGTGGTCCTCGCAACTGAGGACGTTCAACTCGCTGAAGGGGGCGCGCAGCAGGTCCCCCTTGGCGCCCGCGGCGAGGACCATCGCCAGCGGGCGCTTCATGCCCCAGCGCGCGCCCAACTCCACCGCCACGTAGAACGACCCCGGCCTCTCCCGGTCGCCGAAGCTGTTGTGCGTCGCGACGCACACGAACGCCTTGGCCTCCCTGATCTTCCTCCGCAGGGTTTCGCTGATGTGCGCGAAGATGTTTAGCCGGGAGCCGCCGACGCTGGTTGCCAGAATCTCCTCGGAGGTGAGGCGGAAGGCGGCCTTCAACAGGTCACTCAGCGCGACGGCGATGTCGGCATCGGCGCTGCTGTGACTGAGGAAGACCGAAAGCCGCGGTCGGTCGGCCATCTCGTCGATGAGTCGGAGCACCTCCGCGCTCGCGTCGTCAAAGGGCTTGCTCCGGAAGTCCACGTGCGGCTTGATTAAGCACTCCTCCGGAATGTCGATGTCCTCCACGCCTTCGAGGAAGAGCGGCAGGACGAAGTTGGGCCTCAATTTTCTCTCCACCGTCAGGAGCGCGTGTATCTCGCCGCGCAACCAGCGGTCGGCCATGTACTCCTTCGAGATGAATACAAGCGCCAGTTCCTCGTCCCGCAGGTGCTCGTCCAACTCGTCCGGGTCGTGGAGGCCGCTCGCGCCGAAGAACCCTTTGAGGTGCTTCGGGTACGGCTTGTGCCCGTTGGCCTGGAGGACGCGCGACAGGTTGGCCTGGAACTCGCGGTTAGCTGGCGTGATATAACTGGTGAAGATGTTCATATCGGCTACCAGAAGAGGCCCGGCACTGCCCGGGCGGCCGGGCCGCGGTTGCGCCCGAACGTTTAAGCATTCCCCCCGGCCGCGGCCGTAAAGGCGGCGTCGAGCGCCTGAATCAGTTCGTCAATCGTGTCCTTCGTCGAGTTGTGCATGACGCCCGTGCGGATGACGTTGCCGTATCAGGTTTATTGCCCGCGCAGAATCTGCTTGGTGTCCGCGCTCGCCGGGTCGAGGTCAATCATTAGGTCGCCGCCGCGCCGCCCGACGTAATCCCTCGCGCCGTAATGCACGCGCCACAGCCAGACGCCTTTAGACAGGTGCTGCGAGACGGTAATCAGGCTCTCTTTCGCGTCAACGCCCAACTCTTTCGCCTTGCGATTCGCCGAGGCCAGAACTTGCGCCACCGAGACGGCGATTTCGTCCTGTAAAGTTTCGTTGCTCAAGACCGTCATGGCTCTTGCCCCTGACAGTTTACGTGTTGCCGTAGAGCTTGAAGGCTTCGGTGTGCGTCAGGCGGCGCGCGCGGATGCGCCCGTCGCCGAGCTTGTGGCCGCCGAGCGGGTCGACGTAGTGGCGGCCGCTGAAATTCCGGGTGCCGTCGAGGCCGAAGACGGCGACGTTGAACATGAAGACGGGGCCGCGCGTCGCCTTGAACCAGTGGACGTTGTGGCGCTCGTCCGAGACGGTCGAGAGTTCGCCGCGCGCGAAGTGCTTGTCGAGCGACGGCTCGACGATCATGTGGGCTTCGTCGCCGCCGCGGTTCTCGTAGTGGCGCGCGTGGACTTCGCCTTCGAGCAGCATGTGCATCGAGACCATGTTGTGGTGGCCGTGCGGCACGATGGCGCGCCCCTGCTTGAAGGCGATGAACATCGGGATGTAGGTCAGCTTGGCGGGCAGCCCCTCGACGTGAGGGAACTCCAGGTCGAGCGCCGACTCGTGGTCTTCGGGGAAGAGGGGAGCCTTAATCAGCTCGTCGTAGTTGATGGTGCGCAGTAGGTCTTTCAGCTCGACGCGGCGGAAGAGGTCTTCGACCTTCGACTGCCACTCGCCGGGCGTGACCTTCCGGCCCTTCAGGCCGCCGCTCAACTCCTCAGCCTCCGCCAGCCACTTCGCGGCGACGGGCCTCACCGAGGCCCCGAGCGCACGGGCCTCGGTGAGCGACTTGACCAAAGAGAAGGTCAGCGCGCCGCCGAGCATCTGCGTGACGAACGTCCTGCGAGGTAACTTCTCCATCTTTCTTCCTTTCACCATCTCTCAGGCCGCCGTCGCCGATTACGACCTCCCCCACGACAGTTTGGGCCCGTCATAAGTGACCGAGACTGAGTTCAGAATATTGCGCCCGATGATGCCCCACTCTTGTTCGGCAAGGAGGAACTAGCCGCGAAAAGTTAGTCCGACGAAGACCATCTCGGCGCGAGCGGCGCGGGCGATGTGCGCTTTGTCATCGAAGCCCGTGAGTTCGTAGCTATTCGCCGAGTAACTCAGCCCTAGCTCGTCGGCGATGTCTCGCGGTAACAGCGTCACATCTGCGCCGGTGTCGAGTAGCATCATGACGCCAGCCTTTGTTTCGCCGCTGTCGGGATTGCGGAGCATCACCAGTGCGACAGGGGCGGGCGGCGTAAATCGCGTCGAGTCGTAGTCGGGCATCTGTTTACGGCTCGACGACCTCCATCTCGAAATCCGCCGCCTGTTCGGGGTGCGCGAGGCGCGGGCTGTGGACGCGCACAACCTTCTCCTCGACCGCAACACCGGGAACGACGATGTAAACCTTCGTCCCGTCGGGCAAGCGAACGTCGGAGTTCAGCTTAATCTGCCCTTGCTCCACAACCCCCTCAAACATCTCAGCGCTCATACCCTTAAACCCCCGACTTAATGAACGATGCCGACGGCGTCAGATTGTACCGAAGGCAGCATCAAGTGCGGCAATCAACTCGTCAATCGTGTCCTTAGTCGAGTTGAGCATGACGCCGGTGCGGATGACGTTGCCGTAGAGGCCGCCTTTGCCGACGAGGACGCGGCGCTTCTTGGTCTCCTCGAAGACCTTGAGGACGGACTGCGGGTCGGGCTCTTTGGTCTCGCGGTCTTTGACCAGCTCGACGGCCTGCATGAGGCCGAGGCCGCGCACGTCGCCGATGACGGGGTACTTCTCCTTCAGTTCTTCGAGGCGCTGGCGGAAGTATGCGCCGACCTCGGCGGCGTTGCGGCGCAAGTCCTCCTCTTCGACGACCTTGATGACCGCCAGCGCGGCCGTCATCGAGACGGGGTTGCCGCCGAAGGTCGAGAAGGTGAGCCCCGGGAACTTGTCGGCGACCTCGGGCGTGGCGACGGTGATGCCGACGGGGACGCCGTTACCGAGCCCCTTGGCCGAGGTGATGATGTCGGGCTCGACGTTCCAGTGCTCGATGCCGAACCACTTGTCGCCGGTGCGCCCCCAGGCCGTCTGCACCTCGTCGGCGATGAAGAGGCCGCCGTGCCTGCGAGTTATTTCGGCAACGCGCTCGAAGTAGCCGGGCGGGGGGACGATGAAGCCGCCGACGCCGAGGATGGGCTCGGCCATGAAGGCCGCGATCTCGCCCGTCGTCTGCGTCATGATGAGTTCTTCCAAGTCCTCGGCGCACGCCAGCCCGCAGTTCTCCGGCGAGAGCTTGAAGGGGCAGCGGTAGCAGTAAGGCGCGCGCGCGTGGAGGATGCCGGGGATTTGCGCGGGGAGCGGGCGCCACGTCGAATGGCCGACCGCCGCGAGCGCCGTCGCCGAACGCCCCGAGTAGCTGTGGCGCAGCACGACTATCTCGTGCCGCCCCGTCGCGGTCTTGGCGGCGTGGACGGCGGTGTCGTCGGCCTCGGTGCCGCTGTTGGTGAAGAAGGATTTCTGGAGGCGGCCGGGCGTGATCTGGTAGAGCTTCTCGGCGAGGTCGGACTGCGGCTTGTTGGCGTAGAGAGTGGAGGTGTGCTGGATGGTCTTCACCTGCTCGACGACCGCCTCGGTCACCTTCGGGTGATTGTGGCCGACGCTGACCGTGAGCACGCCGCCGAAGCAGTCGAGGTAGCGGTCGCCCTTGTCGTCCCACACGTACTCGCCCTCGCCGCGGACGAGCGCCAGGGGCTCCTGGTAGTACATCGCCACCGCGGGGAAGAGGTACTGCTTGTGCTTCTCGACGATCTCGGAGCCGGTCGGCTGAGTCTCGGTCGCGTTCAGTTGCGGTTCGGCGGTGCTCATGTGTCGTCCCTCCGGAGGTGTTTGTAAACGTCCGCGCGTCAGGCCGACTTCGCCTTATAGGCTTTGGAGTCGTTCTTGATACGGAAGAAGATGATGTAGACGCCCCACGCGACCGTGGCGAGCATCGCCAGCATGGCGAGGACGCCGCCGTACTTGGGGCCGAACGCGTCTTTGATGGTTCGGTCGATCAGCCTGGAGTTCATGAAGCCGAGCACGACGGGCGCGAGCCCGAGCAGCATGAGCGCGTAGACGCGCAGGACGCGCGCGGGCGCGAGCGGCGTGCGGCCGAGGACTTCAAAGTAGGACTCCATCCGCCCGTAGCTGTTCTGCTGCCGCCTGGGGTTGATGACGTAGGAGCCGAGCGGGACGAGGGGCAGCATCGCGGCGACGACCCAGCGCGTCGCCTCCCACGTGCCGTTCCCGCGCTCGCGGTAGTCGAGCAGCGTCGTGCCGAACCCGTTGAAGGTGTTGAAGGAGGGCGCGGTCGCCTCCTTCATCCGCTCGGTGAGCTTCTTGATCTCGTCTACGCTGTGCTGGAAGACGGCGACCCCGACCGGCTCGCCGCAGTTGGAACACCGGGTGTTCACGTCGGCGTCCACGTTGACTGTCTGGCAGGCGGGGCAGTTGACCGTGACCCGTTTGGTTTCGGTGGTTGTGCTCATGCGCGGCTATTTTTTCAGCGCCTTGACGGCTTGGCGGAACTTCTCGTTCTTCCTGAAGCGCTCGAAGGCCGGGTCGTCTTTGGGGTCGGGCAGCGGCGGCGTCTCCCCCGCGGCGTCGTTCCGGAACGCCCTCTCTAAATAGGCGATGGTCTTGTCGAGGTCGCCGACGCTCGCGTAGTAGCGCGCGAGCGCCAGTTGGAAGCGCGGGTGGGCCGGGTCCTGCGCGGCGGCGTAGTCCAAAGCCTCCTTCGCGCGCCTAGCGTCGCCCGACTGGGCGAGGGAGTCGATGAGGTTGCTCATGAGGCCGCGCCAGGAAGCCTGGTCGAGCCGCCTCTGCCTGTGTTCGAGGGTCAGGGCGACGGCGAGCGCGTCCACGGCCTTCGAGTAATCCCTGCCCAGGTAGTAGATGCGCCCCTTGTGATAGTAGTCGAAGCTGCTTGAGGGGGCCGACACGTCGGTTAGTTTGAGCGAGTCGAGCAGCGAGTTGAAGAGCGCCTCCTCGCGCTCCTTGATGTCGCGCCCGCTCAGCATGAGGATAATCCAGTAGCCGTCCTTGACCAGGTACGCCGTCAGCGTGCGCGTCCCCGCAGTGGGGATGAGAATGCCAGACGAGATGGGGCCCACGTTCAACTCGTAGACGGACGCGTAGCGCGCGACCGGAATGCCTTTGTACTCCCAGGTCTTCAGGGAATCCTTCTTCAGACGCACACCCGAGTGCTTCTGCGAGATGCTGTTGAGCACGAAGGTGCGGAAGTCCTGGGCCGTGCCGCGCGCGAGCGCCGGCGTGAACTTCACGAGAAGGTGAAGCGGGTGAGATTTCCCGTCAGACTTTCGGAAGGTCGAGAGTTGCAGCCCGCTCCCGTCCGAGGTGAACATCTCGGAAGCGTTCAGGTAAAGGTTCCGCGGCCTCTTCTCAAACTCCTCGGCGGAGATGTCTTCGCGCGCGGGGGAAGCGAACTCCGACAGGTCGAGGTCGAGCGCCCAGTTCTCGCCGGGCATCCAGAGGCGGTAGGGCGGACGCGCCTCGGACTGCCGGGCCGCAACCCCCTGCGTGAGGGCCAGCGTCAGCAGGGCGAGGCTCAGCGTCGCGCGCAGCTTTGACATCACAGACATTCGCCCCCTCAGTACAGGTTGCCCTCGCGCTTGCGGCCGGTGTAATCGACGTAGACGACCTTCAGCTCGGTGTAGAAGTCGAGCGCGGTCGAGCCCTGCTCGAAGGCCCCGACGCCCGTGGACTTGATGCCGCCGAAGGGGACGTGCGCCTCGCCGCCGGTGGTGGGCGAGTTGATGTGCGTCATGCCGGTCTCGATCTCGTCCACGAAGCGGAAGACGCTCGCGGCGTCGCTGGTGAAGATGGAGGAGGAGAGCCCGAACTCGCTGTCGTTGGCGACCTGCAAGGCTTCATCGAAGTCCTTGACGCGCAGGACGGAGAGGACGGGGCCGAAGACCTCCTCGCGCGCAATGCGCATGTCGGGCGTGACGCGGTCGAAGACCGTCGGCTGCACGAAGAAGCCCTTGCGCAGCCCCGCGCCGTCCGCGGGCCCGCCGCCCGTTACAAGCTCCGCGCCGTCCTCGCGCGCCACGTCCATGTAGGAGAGGACGGACTTGAACTGGCTCGCGTCCACAATCGGCCCGACCTCGGTCTGCGGGTCGCTGCCGTCGCCGAGCCGGAGCGCCTGCGCGCGCTCGCTGATGCGCCGGACGAACTCGTCCGCGACCGTCTCGACGACGACCGCGCGGCTCGTCGCCGTGCAGCGCTGGCCCGTCGAGCCGAAAGCGCCCTGCGCGGTCGATTCGACGGCGAGCGTCATGTCCGCGTCTTCGAGCACGACGACCGGGTTCTTGCCGCCCATCTCGCACTGCACGCGGACGCCGCGCCGCGCCGCCTGCTCGTAGAGCCTGACGCCGACGCCGTTCGAGCCCGTGAAGGAGATGGCGCGCACGGCCGTGTGGCTGACGATCTCGTCGCCCGCCTCCGACCCCGACCCGAGGACGAGGTTGATGGCGCCGGCGGGGACGCCGGCCTCCGCCAGCAACTCGACAATCCTCACCGCGGTCGCGGGCGTGTTGGTCGCGGGCTTGAAGACGACGGTGTTGCCGGCGACGAGCGCGGGCGCGAGCTTCCAGACGGGGATGGCGACCGGAAAATTCCAGGGCGTGACGACGGCGACGACGCCGTGCGGCTGCTTGACGGTGTAGGCGAAGTTGGAGGGGAGTTCCGAAGGGATGGTCTCGCCGTTCATGCGGCGCGACTCGCCGGCGCAGAACTCGGCGACGTTGATGGCGCGCTGCAACTCGCCGCGCGCCTCCCCGATGGTCTTGCCCTCCTCGCGCGTGAGCAGGGCGGCCACCGACTCCTTGTTCTCTTCGAGCAGGCGCGCGAAGCGCGCGACGATGCGGCCGCGCGCGGGGGCGGGCGTCGAGCGCCAGCCGCGGAAGGCTTCCGAGGCGGCCTCGACCGCGTGCCGCGCCTCCTCGCGCGTCGAGAGTCGCACCAGCCCGAGCACGTCGTCGGTGTTCGCGGGGTTGACGTTCTCGGTCGTTTTCTGCGACGAAGACTCGACCCACTCACCTTTGATGAAGTTGCGGTAGGTGTCCATGAGATGACTTTTATATTGAAATTTCGCCGGCCCGTTTGGAAGTGTCTGCTGGCGGGCGCGGCGGCCGGAGACCGCGAAAATATACCACACGCCGGCCGCGCACGGAGGGAAAAATGAGGAAAGGCTTAGCCATTTTTCGCCGTCCTCCGCTATGATGGCGGGCGTTTGGCATAAAGGTCAGAACCGCCCGCGGTAGCGGGTGGGTCGTTGTTAACAGGCACAGCCGTATTACTAACGACCCACCCGCTACCGCAGGTGGTACTGACCTGCTTACCTGCGAAGCTTGAATGATTGCTGACACAGAAAACCTTCAAAGCCTGCGTGACCTTTTGGAGGTGCGCGCCGCGGCCGCGCCCGGGAAGGTCTTCCTCTTCTCGGAGGCGGACGGCCGCCGCTTCACCTACAGAGAGTTCGACGCGGCCGTGAACCGCGCGGCCAACATGCTCTCGGCGCGCGGGGTGGGGAAGGGCGACGTGGTCAGTCTGCTCCTGCCCAACAGCGCCGAGTACGTCGTCGCCTACTTCGCCTGCTTCAAGCTCGGCGCGCTCGCCGGGCCGGTCAACTCGCTCCTCAAGACGGAGGAGATGGCCTACGTCGTCGGCGACTCCGAGGCGAAGCTGCTGCTCTACTCGGCGCAGTTCGAGGAGCAGGTCGCCGAACTGAAGGGCGGGGTCAAGACGCTCCTTGAAACTCTCGTCTTCGACGACGAAAGCGCGGCGACGGCCGGGGAAAGTGACGAGCCGGGCGCTTGGGGCGAGACCGGACTGACGCGCGACGACGAGGCCATCATCATCTACACCTCGGGGACTACGGGGAAGCCGAAGGGGTGCCTGCTCACGCACGGGAACCTCATCGCCAACGCACGGCAGATCGTCGAGTGGCTGGGCTTCACGGGGGACGACAGGCTTTTAACCGTCATGCCGCTCTTCCACATGAACGCCGTCTCGGTGACGACCGTGAGCGCGCTCTACGCGGGCGGCTCGACGGTGACGAGCGCGCGGTTCTCGGCTTCGCGCTTCTGGCAGATTGTCAGCGACTACCAGGTCACCTCCTTCGGCTCGGTCGCGACGATGCTCTCGATGCTCCTGAAGACGTACCCCGGCGGCGTGCCCGAAGGCTTGAGCACCGAGCGCCTGCGCTTCGCCATGTGCGGCTCCGCGCCCGTGCCGGCCGAGGTCATGCGCCGCTTCGAGGAGACCTTCAATTGCCTCGTCGTCGAGGGCTACGGCCTGTCCGAGTCCACCTGCCGCTCGACCTTCAACCCGCCGGACAAGCGCCGCCGCCCCGGCTCCTGCGGCCGGCCCATCGGCAACGAGATGCGCGTCGTGGACGGAGACGACAACCCGCTCCCCGACGGCGAGGCCGGCGAGATCGTCATGCGCGGCGAGAACGTCTTCAAAGGCTACTTCAAGAACGAGGAGGCGACGGCGCGCGCCTTCCGCGGCGGCTGGTTCCACACGGGCGACGTGGGCTTCCGCGACGCGGAAGGGTTCTACCACATCATCGACCGCAAGTCCGACATGGTCATCCGCGGCGGCGAGAACATCTACCCGCGCGAGATAGACGAGCTGCTCTACAGGCACCCCGCGGTCGCGGAGGCCGCCGCCTTCGGCGTCCCCGACCCTCTCTACGGCGAGGACGTGGCCGCCTTCGTCGTGCTGAAGGAGGGGCGCGCGGCCTCGGGCGAAGAGATCGCCGCCTACTGCCGCGAGCACCTCGCCGACTACAAGTGCCCCAAGACCGTCCGCGTCGTCGCCGCGCTCCCCAAAGGCCCGACCGGCAAGGTGCTCAAGCGCGAACTGCAAGCTCTCTGGAAACATGGCGAAGATTAAAGACAAGGTGGAGAACGCGCTCGACGAGGCGCGGATGCTGGTGCTGGGCGCGCAGGTGCTCCTCGGGTTCCAGTTCCGCTCAATCTTCGAGCAGGGCTTCGACAAGCTGCCGCTGCCGTCGCAGTTCATGAAGCTGGCGGGGCTCGGGCTGATGCTCGTCGCCGTCGCCCTCATCATCTCGCCCGCGGCCTACCACCGGCTGGTCGAGGACGGCGAGGACACGCCCGAGGTGCACCGCTACACGTCGAACGTGATGAACTGGGCGCTGCTGCCCTTCGCGTTCGGGCTGGGGCTCGACTTCTACGTGGCGGCGCAGAAGGTCATCGGCTGGAAGGCGGGCGTGGCGGCCGGGCTCTTCGCGACGGCGCTGGCGGCCTCGTTCTGGTACTTTCTAGAGTTCTACATGCGGCGCGAGCGCGCCGACGACATCGAGGCGGCGAGGAGGGAGGAGCGCGAGATGGGCGGAGAGGACGAAGGGCAGAAGGACAAGAAGAAAGAGGAGCGCGAGAAGCTGACCAACAAGATCAAGCACGTGCTGACCGAGTGCCGCGTCGTGCTGCCGGGCTCGCAGGCGCTCCTCGGCTTCCAGTTCGTCGTGATCCTGACCGAGAGCTTCGAGAGGCTGCCGCCGCTCTCGAAGTACATACACCTCGCCGCGCTCGGCCTGAACGCGCTGACCATCGTGCTGCTCATCACCCCGGCCGCCTACCACCGCATGGTCGAGCGGGGCGAGGAGACCGAGCACTTCCACCGCTTCGCGTCGAAGATAATCATCTCGGCGCTCGTCCCGCTCGCGCTCGCGCTCGCCGCGGACGTGTACGTGGTCGTCCGGAAGGTCTCGGGCTCGCAGCTCCTCTCGGTCGTCTCGGCGCTCGTCGCCCTCGCCGTCTTCTGGGAACTCTGGTTCGGCCTCACGCTCTACCGACGGACGCAGCGACAATATGCCGATTAAAGGAATCAGGTCAGTACCGCCCGCGGTAGCGGGTGGGCTTTTGTCATACGACTGTGTCGGGTAATAAAGGCCCACCCGCTACCGCGGGCGGTACCGCCTGGATTACGGCCACACTCAATTGTCAATCACAGCAGTTACGGAGAACGACCTTGAGACTCTTAACCGCCTTCCTGAGCACGACAGTCTTACTCGCTTCGACGATGGTTGCGCCGCGCGGGCTGGCTTCGGTTGACGCGGGGCCGCGAGACCAAAGAGTCGCGGCGGCGGCCGAGGCGCTGCGCGGGCAGCTCGTGGCGACGCGGCGCGACTTACACGCGCACCCGGAGCTTTCCAACCGCGAGGAGCGCACCTCGCGCGTCGTCGCCGAGCGCCTGCGCGCGCTGGGCCTGACGGACATCAAGACGGGCGTGGGGAAGTACGGCGTCACGGCCCTGCTCGTCGGCGGCAAGCCCGGCCCCGTCGTCGCCGTGCGCGCCGACATGGACGCGCTGCCGATTCAAGAGGTGGACGGCAGGCCCTACAAGTCTCAAACCCCGGGCGTCATGCACGCCTGCGGCCACGACGTGCACACGACGGTCGGGCTGGGCGTCGCCGAAGTCCTGAGCAAAATGAAGGACGAGGTGCGCGGCACCGTCAAGTTCATCTTCCAGCCCGCCGAGGAGGGCGCGCCCGCGGGCGAGGAGGGTGGCGCGAAGCTGATGATTAAAGAGGGCGCGTTCGACAACCCGCGCCCGCAGGCCGTCTTCGGCCTCCACACCGAGCCGAACCTACAGGCCGGGCAGGTCGGCTACCACTCCGGCCCCGCGATGGCCTCGGCCGACACCTTCTACGTCACGGTCAGGGGCAAGTCCGCGCACGGCGCGCAGCCGCACGTCGGCGTCGATTCGATAGTCGTCGCCTCGCAGTGCGTGCTCGCGCTCCAGAACATCCGGAGCCGGCGCATAGACCCGCTTGAGCCGCTCGTCATCACGGTCGGGACGATCCAGGGCGGCGACCGCTTCAACGTCATCGCTGGTCAGGTGAAGATGTCGGGCACGATGCGCACCTTCAACGACCAGGTGCGCGAGCGCGCCGTCGCCATGATGCGCGAGACGCTCCAGAGCGTCGGGGCCGCCTACGGCGCGACCGTCGAGCTCGAAATGGGCGACGGCAACCCCGTCACCTACAATGAGCCCTCGCTCGTCGAGGAGACTTTGCCGACCATCCGCCGCGTCGTCGGCCCGCAGAACACGCTCGCCATCAAGCCCTTCATGCCGGCCGAAGACTTCTCCCACTTCCAGAAGCTCGCCCCCGGCTTCTACTACTTCCTCGGCGTCGGCAATCGCGCGAAGGGCATCACCGCCGGCTGGCACACCCCCGACTTCGACGTTGACGAAGAGAGCCTCGTCGTCGGCGTCAAGGTCATGTCGAACGTGCTGCTCGACTACCTCGAACGCCACCCGGTGGGCGGGGTGAAGGCGAGCGGGCGATGACGCACGTCGTCCTGCTCGGCGACTCGGTCTTCGACAACGCCGCCTACGTCGGCGGCGGGGCGGACGTGTTGACGCACGTGCGCCGACGCGCCCCCGGCGGGTGGCGCGCGACCCTGCTGGCGGTGGACGGGAGCGTCGTTGAGGGCGTGCACGGGCAGTTGGAGCGCGTGCCCGCGGACGCAACGCACCTCGTCGTCAGCGCGGGCGGTAACGACGCCCTCAACAGCGCTCACATCCTGCAGGAGCGCGCGGGCTCGACCGCGGAGGTCTTGCTGCGACTCGCCGACGTGGCCGAAAGGTTCGAGGCCGGTTACGGGCGCATGCTCAGCGCGGCGCTCAGGACGGGCAAGCCGACGGCCGCCTGCACCGTCTACTACCCGCGTTTCCCCGACGCGCTCGCGCAGAGGCTCGCCGTGACGGCGCTGACCGTCTTCAACGACGCCATCATCCGCATCGCCTTCGCGGCGGGCGTGCCGCTCCTCGACCTGCGCCTCGTCTGCGACGAGACGGCCGACTACGCCAACCCCATCGAGCCGTCCGAGGCCGGCGGCGCGAAGATCGCCGACCGGATCATACGTCTCGTCTCCGCGCACAACTTCGGGCACCGCCGGACGGAAGTGTTCGTGTAAGCCCTCGACAAAAACTGCTGTTCAGGGGGGTCGCCGGGCGGATGCTCTTTACAGACTCTTACAGGGCGTTGAGGCGCGGCGAGCGCGCGCTGGCCGTCCGCTACCTCGTAATCTCCGTTTTAATCATCGGGCTCATCGGAGCCCCCGTCGGGTTCTTCATGCTGCGTCGGTTCGAGGCGTCGGTCATCTTTCACCCGGAGCGCGCGGCGCGCGCGGGCGTGTGGCGCGCGCCGCGGGGGGCGGAGGAGGTCTGGTTCGGGAACGCGGAGGGGCTGAAGCTCCACGGCTGGTTCTTCCGCTCGCCGACACAGCCCGCGCGCGCGACCGTTCTGTACGCGCACGGCAACGGCGGGAACCTGAGCTACTGCGAATGGGTCGGGGAGAGTTTGGCCGCGCGCGGCTTCGACGTGCTGCTCTTCGACTACCGCGGCTACGGGCGGAGCGAGGGCGAGCCGGCGGGCGAAGCAGGTCTCTACGCCGACACGGAGGCCGCGTACGACTTCCTGACTAAGGAGCGCGGCGTGGCGGCGCGACAACTCGTCCTCTACGGCCAGTCTCTCGGCACGGCGGCCGTCGCGGACGTGGCGGCGCGGCGTGAGTGCGGCGGTTTAGTCCTGGAATCCGGCCTCACCTCGGCCGCCGACATGGCCGCGGTCATCATGCCCTGGCTCCCGCGTTTCGTGAGGCGGTTGACGAAGAACAAACTCGACACCGTCTCGAAGCTCCCGCGAGTCCGCTGCCCCGTGCTCGTCGCCCACGGCGACCGCGACGAGATTATTCCCGCCTCACAGGGCCGCAAGCTCTTCGAGGCCGCGAACGAGCCGAAGCGCCTGCTGATCGTCGAAGGCGCGGGCCACAACGACCTTTCCAACGTCGGCGGCGAGAAGTATATTGACACGCTCGCCGAATTCGTAGGCACGTCGCTCCGACCCGAACGATGACTAAACCCCTGCTTCTGCTCTGCCTGCTTCTGCTCCCAATCGGCGCGAAAGCGCAGGCCCCCCTGCGCTGGGGCGCGGACCCGAGCGGCGGCGCGCCCTACGTCTTCGCAGACCCGGCGCACCCGGACAGGTACGTCGGCTACGAGCTTGAGATGGTCGAGGCGCTGGCGGCCGCGATGAACCGCAGGCCCGAGTTCGTCCCGACCGAATGGCAGACCATCGTCACCTCGCTCCAGCGCGGCACGTTCGACGTGGTCGTCAACGGTTTGGAGCCGACGGAAGACCGCGCGCGCGTCATCCTCTTCAGCAAGCCCTACTACATCTTCCAGCTCCAGCTCACCGTCCGAAAGAACGAGACGCGCATCAACGGACTCGAAGACTGCCGCGCGCGCACGGTCGGCACGCTCGGCAACACCGCCGCCTCGCGCCTTCTGGAGAAGGAGGGCATCCCTTTCAAGGGCTACGAAGACCCGGTCGGGGCCTACAGGGATTTGGAGCTGGGGCGCGTGGACGCCGTGCTGATGGACGTGCCGATGGAGGCTTTCTACGCGCGGCCGAACCCGCGCCTGAAGCCCGCGGGCGAGCCCTCCCATCCCGGTTACTACGTCATCGGCCTCCGCAAAGGGGACGAGGCTTTGAAGGCGGAGGTTGACGCCGGGATAGATAAGATTATCCGGGACGGGACGCTCGAAAGAATCCTGCGCAAGTGGAACCTCTGGAACGAGGCGCAGCTCGACCTCCGTCCGAAGCCCGCGGCGGAAGGCGCGCCGGGCGAGTCGCAGCCGGCCGAGGTGATGAAGTACGACATGACTTCCTCCTCCTTCAACTGGCCGGAGGCGCTCTGGCGTCTGACGCGCGCGGCTGGGGTCACAGTCCTTCTGAGCCTGGGCGCGATGGTCATCGCCGTCACGCTCGGGCTCGCGCTCGCCGTCGGGCAGTCGCGGGGGCCTTCGGCCGTTCGCTGGTTCAGTACCGTCTACGTCGAGTTCTTCCGCGGCACGCCGGTGCTCGTGCAGCTCCTCTTCCTGTACTTCGGCCTGCCGCTCGTCGGGTTGGCGATGCCCGGTTGGTTGACGGCGCTGGTGGGGCTCGGCCTGAACTACGCCGCTTACGAGTCGCAGGTCTACCGCGCCGCGCTGGAAGCGATCCCGAAGGGTCAGTACGAGGCGGCGTACGCCCTCGGGATGTCGCCGGTGCTGGCGTTCCGGCGCATCGTCCTGCCGCAGGCGCTGCGCATCGCCCTGCCGCCGATGACGAACGACTTCGTCTCGCTCTTCAAGGACACGTCGGTCGCGTTCGCCATTTCGGTGTGGGAGTTGGCTACCGCGTACCGCGAGCTTGCGAACGCGTCGGGCGAGTTCCTGCTGCTCGGCGTGATCGTCTCGGCCTTCTACCTTTTGATGAGTCTGCCGCTGGCGCACCTCGCGCGGCGGCTTGAGCTGAGACTTCAGAGGAGGCAGGCGGTGCGCGCGGTCGAGGCGGAGGTGGCCGGATGATACGCATCGAGGGGTTGGGGAAAGTGGCGGGCGAGACGCGCATCCTGCGCGGCCTCAGTCTGGAGGTCACCCCGCGCACGGTGCTCGGCATCATCGGCCCTTCGGGGTCGGGGAAGACGACGCTCCTGCGCTGCATGAACGGGTTCGAGCGGATAACCGAGGGCTCGCTCGAAGCGGGCGGCGTGCGCCTCGAAGCGGGTCTGAATGAGAAGGAGTACCAGCGGCGCGTCAAAGAGCTGCGCCGGCAGGTGGGCATGGTCTTCCAGCACTTCTACCTCTTCCCGCACCTGTCCGTGATGGGCAACATCTCGGAGGCCCCCGTCCACGTCCTGAAGCGGCCGCGCGCCGAGGTCGAGCAGGAGGCGCGACAACTCCTGGAGACGGTCGGCCTGGGGAAATCCGCGGGGCGTTACCCCGAATCGCTCTCGGGCGGCGAGCAGCAGCGCGTCGCCATCGTCCGCGCGCTGGCGATGCGCCCCGAAGTCCTCCTCTTCGACGAGCCGACGAGCGCGCTCGACCCGCGCCGCAGCAACGAACTGGCCGGAACCCTGCGCGGGCTGGTCGAGCGGGGGCAGACGATGGTCATCGTCACGCACTCGATGAAGTTCCTCGAAGACGTGGCCGACCGCGTGCTCTACATGGAGGCCGGCGAGCTGGTCGAGCTGGGCGACACCGCGCAAATCCTCAACGACCCGCAAGACCCGCGCACGCGCGACTTCGTCAGCCACGCCGACTGAAGAAGACTACTTATGAATAGATTCGTCACAGCCGCCGCACTCGCCCTGATGCTGTGTTCCGTCGCAAGAGCACAGATGCCGACCCCCACCCCGACGCCCGCGCCGACGCCGAGGCCCGTCCCCGCCTGGCTCGACCGTCGCGTGCGCGCGGAGGTGTCGGGCTTCAAAGGGAACGTCTACCTCTACGCGAAGAACCTCGACACGGGCGTCGTCTACGACTTCGGCGGCGACGAGCCTGTGCGGACGGCGAGCACCATCAAGGTCGCCGTGATGGTCGAAGCGTTCGCGCGCGTCGCGGAAGGAAAGGCGAAGTGGTCGGACGAGCTGGTACTGACGAAGGCGGCGCGCTACGCGGGCTCCGGCGTCCTGAACGAACTGACCGACGGCCTGCGCCTGTCGCTCAAAGACGCCGTGACGCTGATGATGGAGTTGAGCGACAACACCGCCACCAACATGGTGCTTGACCATCTTTCGACCGACGCCGTCAACGCCCGGATGGAGTCGCTCGGCCTCAGGCAGACGCGCATCATGCGCCGCGTGGGCGGCGGCGGCGTGAGTAAGGAGGGGCAGGTCGAGGCGAACAGGCGCTTCGGCCTCGGCCGCACGTCGCCGCGCGAGATGGTGACGCTGTTGGAGAAGCTTGAGCGCGGCGAGGTGGTGAGCCCCGAGGTCTCGAAGGAGATGATCGAGCTGCTCAAGCGCGAGCAGGGGAGGAACGGCATCTGGCGCAGCCTCTGGCGCGTGCCGAAGGCGACCAAGTCGGGCGCGCTCGACGCGCTGCGCTCGAACGTCGGCGTCATCTACCACCCGCGCGGCCGCATCGCGCTCGCCGTCACCTGCGACGACATGCCCGAGCCCGAATGGACTGTTGACAACCCCGCCTACCTCCTCATGTCCCGCCTCTCCGAGTTAATCATCGACGGGCTAGGGAAGTAAGAGAGGAGTCTGTGTAAAAGTCGGAGCCCGACCTTACAGGCAGTGATTTAGCTCGATACTCGTTTGATACCGCCGGACGGAAAACTACAGGTGTTTGCAAATGCGTTCGGCGGGCGTCACCCGCCGCCCCGCGCGGCCGTCGGGGCATGACGACCGGCGTGTCGGCGTCCGGGCGCATGCCGTTGTTAGGCTGCGCATGTGGGAGGATACAACGTAGGCGACGCGGCCGAGTCCTCTATCCTCCTCGAACATCAGGCGCAGCCGCTCGAACTCGGCTCTGTGAGACCGGAAGTTATCGAGGAGGGTCTGGTCGCCCGAGTGTTTCCAGCTTGAACAGCCGCCGCACAGGGCGAGAAGCAGTAGACAGGTCGGCAGGCGGCCCGGATGTTTTCGACGGCCCCTCGTCTCACGACCCGCCGCGCAGGGGGACGTAGTCGTACTCGCCGACGCCCTGAAGGATGAGGAAGGTCGCCGAACCGTCGCCGCCGTTCATGACGAGGTGCGGGCGGCGCGGGCGGACGGAGTAGGTCTCGCAGGGGCCGAGCCGCACCTCCTCCGACGGCTCGCGCAGGAAGATTCGGATGTGACCCTCTATCACGTAGAACGTGTCCTGGACGTTCGTGTGAAAGTGCCAGGGCACCTTCTGCGTCGGCGAAATCTGTAGCTCGCTGATGCGGAAGCCGGGGCGCTCCGCGTGCAGCGCGCGCCGCTCGACCTCGTAGAGTTGACTCGCGTCCCCGTACGTCTCCATCGCCCCCTCCGTCGAAGACAAGAAGTCACAGGCTCTGGAAGCCTCAATGTCGCGCCGGTGTGGCTCCTCGATGGCCGCGAGGTCTTTCTCTGTGTCGGCGTCCAACTGACTCTCCCCCCTCGGCCGCTAAGCGGTCGCCTCGTCAATCAACCTTCTCGCAAGGGCGTGGTGTTCGGCCCACGCTTCCCAGACGCTCAGCGCCCACTCCCTCACGCGTCTGACGTGCTCGTCCGCGTCGGGGGCGCTGTGGACGTATGTGATGTTCAAGTCGCCCCGCCGTTCCGGGAGGTGTGCGGGCTTTTCAACCTGCGGGTTCGTGCTCAGCCACTTCTGCACCGCCTGGTTCAACGCCCGAGCGTCCCCGTGCCCGAGCGCCGCGCACGCCCCCGTCAGGTGTGCGGCGAACGACTTCCCCGAGCGCATGTACTTGTCGGGATGTTGGAGCGAGTAGGCGTCCACCGTCAGGCGGTGCTCCCTGCCGTAGCGGTAGTCGCCGAACTCCCTGGCGATGACCTCTTCAAACAGTTTCAGACACCCGCCCCTGCCTCCCGCAACAAACGCGCCGCAGTCTTCGCAAACATCCTGCGTCTCGTCTTGGGTGAGGGTCGTCATCACTCCATTCTCCTTAGCCATTTGCAGTCGGGTGTGGTCAGGAAAAGCTCACCGCGGAGACACGGAGACGCGGCTTGAAGCGGGATGACTTCAAAGCCGTGTCCCTGTGTCTCCGTGGTTAATCGCCTTCATACTCACCGACTGCCTGCGTCAGTCCCGTACCGGGCTACGAACTCTCCGGGCGGGAGGAGTTCCGAGACCATCGCCCGGACGGCGTACTCTTCGGGCGGCTCTGACACGACGACGCGCTTGCCTTTGGCGTAAGCGGCGGCCCGGCGGGGCGGCCCAACTTTAGACGCGGGCGCGTGGCGCGTCAAACAGTTCCGTTTGGGAGTCTGTGCGGTGAAGCCTTAAACTTGAGTGCGTGGCGAACCCTGCGAAACGTCTGCCGGAGAACGTGCCGGGCGACTTCTACGTGGACGGGTCATGCATCGACTGCGACGCGTGCCGCCAGATCGCCCCGGAAATCTTCCGCGACCAAGGCGAGCAGTCGAGCGTCTACCGCCAGCCGCGGACGGAAGTGGAGGTGCTCGGCGCTCTCAAAGCTATAGTCGCGTGCCCGACCTCTTCGATAGGGACGACGCGAGACTACGACGCGAGGCTCGGCGTCGAGGCGTTCCCGGAGCGCCTCGACGCGAACGTCTACTACTGCGGCTTCAACGCCGAGTCGAGCTTCGGCGCGTGGAGTTACCTCATCGCCCGCCCGGATGAAGAGGGCGGAAACGTCCTCGTCGATTCGCCGCGCTTCACGCGCCCGCTCGTGCGCAGGATCGAGGAACTGGGCGGCGTCCGCACCCTCTTCCTCACGCACCGCGACGACGTGGCCGACCAGGACAGGTACGCGCGCCACTTCAAAGCCACGCGCGTCATGCACGCGGACGACAACGCCGCGCGCTACGGCGTCGAGCGCGTCGTCGAGGGCGAGGGGGCCGTGCGTTTAGACCGCGACCTGCTCGTCATCCCCACGCCCGGCCACACGCGCGGGCACAGCGTCCTGCTCTACCGCGACAAGTACCTCTTCACCGGCGACCACCTCGCATGGTCTCCCGCGCGCCGGACGCTGACGGCCTTCCGCTCGGCCTGCTGGTACTCCTGGCCCGCGCAGACGCGCTCGATGCGCCGCCTGCTCGACTACGGCTTCGAGTGGGTGCTGCCCGGCCACGGCCGCATCCACCACGCCCCGGCCGTGGAGATGCGCGCACACCTCGAAGACTGCGTGAGGTGGATGGAGGCCGTCGGGTAAGAAGGTTGAAGGCGCGCCCGCACAAACCTCGAAGTTTCTGCTAAACTGCCGGAGCCTTCTTTCCTCGACCTCCGAAACAGGCGAGGGGCGCGGCCCACGGTTCTTCTCAAGTCATCTTTAACAAGTCCGCAGGAGAGAAAATGATCTCACGCAGGTCAGTCGCAGCAATCTGTTTGGCGTTCGTCTGCGCGTCGAACGCGCTCTTCATCCCGCCGCGCGCGGGCGCGCGGTCGCCGCAGGGAGAGGTCGTCGCCTCCCTCGGGTTCGACCCGAAGGTGCACGGCTTCGGCTTCCGCAACTTCGGCGAGAACCCCGAGTACGACGAAGACCTCACGGCCGACGACATGATCCGGATGTTCGGGGCCGAGAACGTCTGCATCGAGGGGAGCACCGCGCGCGACTGCGTGCTCTACGAGACGGCCGAGCGCTGGATCGAGGAGTCTTTGGAGAAGATGAACAACGGCCACTGCGACGGCTTCTCGGTCTCAAGCCTCCGCATGTTCGTCGGCCGGCCGTTCAAGGGGCGGAAGACGCCCGCCGACTTCCAGGCGGGGGCGAAGAGCCTCTTCGACCTGAGGAAGACCCAGCTCACCTCCAACTACGTCTCCTACTACCAGACCTTGACCTTCCTCAAAGAGACGTACGAGTTCCGCGCGAAGACCTTCCCCCTGAAGCCCTCGGAGATCGCGGCGCTCATCGCCACCTCGATGGAGTCGAAGAAGGAGTACTTCACGCTGGAAGTCTGGATGAAGGAGCAGGGCAAGTACGCGCGCGGCCACTCCGTCGTGCCCATCGCGGTCGAGGACATGGGCGACGAGGTCTACCGCATACACGTCTACGACAACAACTACCCGGGGCAGACGAAGTACGTCGTCGTCGATGCCGAGAAGGAGACGTGGCGCTACCACACCGCCAACAACCCGGCCGAGACGGCGCGCGACTACTTCGGCAACGCCTCGACGCGCACGCTCGGCCTCAAGCGCCTCTCCGACCGCAGCCGCCGCCGCTTCGAGTGCCCCTTCTGCGACGAGGACGAGGAGCAGGAGACGGACGACGAGGAGGCCGCGGTCAGACTCGCGCGCCCCTTCTCGTTCCTCAACGCTTCGTGGGCCGGGCCGCCGCGGCGCGAGGAGCGGGAGTCTCTGACCGTCTCCCTGAGCGGCGACGCCGACTTGCTCGTCACAGACCCCGCGGGCCGCCGCATCGGCTACGACGCGTCGAAGCAGGTCGCGCTCAACGAGATTCCCGGCGCGCTCGAAAACCCCGTGCTGGGCGAGGTGTTGGAGGAGGGCGACGGAGAGGCCGCGGAGCCCGAATACTACCTGCCGCTCGACGCCGCCGCCCGGAAGCCCTACACCGTCAACATCTCGGGCAAGTCGCTCGACGCGGAGGAGACCTCCTCGCTCCAGGTGGTCGGCTCCGGCTTCGTCGTCGGCTTCGACGACATCTCCGTGGACAAGGGCGAGACGCTCTCGATGACGGTCAGCCCGGACGGGCGCGAGCTGTCGTTCACAGCCAGCGCCGACGGCGAGACGCCCTCGGTCTACATCACGACCGACGAGGGCCCCGACCGCCCGAGCTACGAGTTCGAGATCGGCGGCATCGCCCTCAAGGCCGGGAAGACCGTCAGCGTCCGGCTCGAACCCGACAAGGGGTTCATCTACTTCAAGGACGACGACGGCGACGAGGACAAGTACGACGTGCGCGTGTCCCGCACGAGCCCGACGGGTAAGGAGGACGTGTTCGAGGAGTTCGACCTCGACATCGGCGAGGACAACAGCTACGCCCTCAACTTCGGCGCGTGGGACGGCAAGGGCAAGATGTGCTTCGAGGACGACGACGACGAGGACGGCAGCTTCGAGGACGAGGAGTGCGAGGAGGTCGAGGACGAGGAGCCCGCGGCTTAGCCCTGAAGGCTAGGGCGCCGCGGGCAGGGGCTCGGTCGAGTGCCTGACGGTCGGGAGCTTGAGCTTGCCGGCGGCGTCGGGGAGGAGAATCTTGAGCCTCGCCTCGTCCACGCTGGCCCCGCTGAGGAACTTCCAGTTCTTCCCCCCGTCGTCCGAGACGGCGATCATGAAGGAGTCGCTGACGAGAACCTGCCCCGGCGCGCGCATCTTGAACTTGAGGGGGACGATGGCGTAGGTCTGCCGGCCGGCGCGCAGCACCTGCGTCGGCGCGGAGGGCGCGGACGAGAGCGGTTGGAGGCCCTCGGCCTTCATGCCCTCGACGCTCTTGCGCACGACCTCGATCAACTTCTCGCGCCCGCCAATCAGCTCGACGAGCTTCGGGTAAGTGTAGTCGGCCAGCCGCTCGTAGTCGCCTTCGAGGAAGGCGCGGCCGCTCTCCTCGGCCTGCGTCTGCAAACGTTTCGCCGCCTCCTCGCCGAGCTGTTCCTCCTGGGCGACGGCCGCGGCGGCGAGCAGCGAGACGAGGAGGAGCGGTAGGGCGACGCGGCGGGAAAGGGAAGTGAGAACTCTCATAAGACTGTTAGCGTGCGTTTCCTTGTAAGCGCGGGCAGGGCTTCCGCCTTGCACCTCACGGCAACTCGGCGAGCTTGCGGCGGAAGGCTTCGGTCTCGGGGTTCTGGGGCGCGAGGCGCGAGAGCCGTTCGACGGCCTCTGTCGCCGTCGCCTTGTCGCCCTTCTGGAGCGAGGCGGCGGCGATGTTGCGCCAACTGTTGACGTGGTTGGGGTCGATCTGGACGGACTTGCGGTACTCGGCGACGGCGCGGTCGTAGTCGCCGCGGTTGAAGAAGGTGTTGCCGAGGTCTGTGCGCACGTCGGGCGAGTCGGACTTGACGGCGAGGGCGCGCTCGTAGAAGGTCTGCGCCGCTGCGTAGTCCTGCGCGTCGTACTTCGCGTTGCCCGAGAGGACGAGCGCGTCGAAGTCGTTGCCCTTGAGCTTGAGCGCGCGGTCGGCGTAGAGCGCGGCCTTGTCGTAGTCGCGCGCCTCGTAGAAGACGCGCGCGGCCTCCATCTGCGCCTGAAAGTCCTTCGGCGCGCGGTCGGCCTTCTCCATCGCGCCCTGCGCCTCGGCCGAGGTCGAGGCGGCCGAGCCCGCGCCCGGGCCGCCCGAGATGTCCGGGTGGCCCTGCGGGAGTTCCCCGCCCATCTGGTCGGGGCCGAGCGGCCGCGCCTGACCGCCGCCGGGAGCCGCGGGGCGCGCCTGTGCGGAGAGCGGGACGGGCTTCGTGATGGCGTTCGTAATCAGGAACCCGACGATGAAACCGAGGACTAGCCCGAGCGCGCAGAAGAGAAGATTTTTAGGCATGATCGTAACCCGGCGAAATAATAACACAGCCCTTCGCCGGACGAAGCGAAGGCGGGTGTCGGGTTCCGGGTGTTGGGTTCTGGTCTTGTCTTCCCAAAACCCAAAACCCAAAACCCAAAACCCGTCCTTGGTTCATCGTTCCTCAATTCAAGCGGGTTGCCGTGGCGCGCGCATTCCGATATCATTCGGGTCGCATACTGTCGGTCGCCATCGTCAGGGAAGTGCCCCGCGGGCCTTACTTTCGTTCCGATTCGGTTCGCCGCCCCTTTCATCAAAATGTCAGCCATCGAAGAGACCAACGTAATACCGCGCGCCGTCACGGACGCGTCGAAGGACTCTCCCTCGGTCACGGAGCGCGTCGTCATCGCGGCCGTCGGCGCGATCATCTCGCTGCTGCCCCTGGCGCTCAGCAAGGGGCTGCCGGGGACTTTCGGCGAGGGCCTTTACAGCCCGACGTTCACGGTCGTCGTCCTGCTCGTGACGGGGGTCGTCTGCTGGCTGGGGGGGAAGGCGACGCTCGACCTCCTGAGTTCGGTGCGCTTCGGCGTCTCGCTGCTCGTGCTGCTCGCCGCGGCCTGCATGATCGGCATGCTCGTCATGCAGCAGAACGTCGAAGGCTTCGACAAGTACTTCGCCTCGCTGACTCCCGCGCAGCGCTTCCTCTACGGCAAGCTCGGCATCTTCGACATCTACCACGCCTGGTACTTCAACGCGCTCCTGCTCGTCCTCTCGCTCAACATCGTGCTCGCCTCCATCGACCGCTTCCCGGGCGCGTGGACTTACATCTCGCGCAAGAAGCTCGACGCCTCGGCGCACTGGCTGAGCGGGCAGCAGCCGAGCGCGACCGTGACGGTGGGCGCGGGCAGTCTGGAAGAGGCCGTCAAGCGCGTCGTCGAAGCGTTCCGCGGGGCGCGGCTGAAGACGGTCGTGACGGAGAAGAAGGGGAAGACCTACGTCTTCGGCGAGCGCGGGGCCTGGAACCGCCTGGGCGCGTACGCCGTCCACGTCTCGCTGCTGACGATCTTCTTCGGCGGCTTCCTGACCTCGATGTTCACGGTCGGCGGGCAGATGCCGCTGGAGCCGGGGCTCACGTCCAACGAGCTGACCGAGACGGTCTTCAACCTCGACCAGCTCTCGCGCTCTGTCAGGCAGCTCCCCTTTGAAGTCGAGTGCACGGACATCGAGCAGAAGCTCATCCGCAAGGAGGGCACGATCACCGCCGACAACACGCTCGACTGGCTGACGCGCATCCGCATCAAAGACCCCGAGCGCGGCGAGCGCGAGGCGCTCGTCCACCTGAACCGGCCTTACGACTACCGCGGCTACCGCTTCTTCCAGGCGAGCTTCATCGCCGACGGCAAGGCGCGCCGCGTCAGGCTGCAAGTCACGCCGCAGGCGGGCGGCCAGCCGCAGGAGCTGGAAATCCCCCGCGGCGGCGCGGCGACTCTAGGCGACGGCACGCGCGTCGAGCTGAAAGACTTCGCGGCCAACTTCTCCGTCGGCGGCAACAACCAGGAGACGGACGGCAGCGTCTACAACAACCCCGCGGCCACGCTGGCCGTGACCGCGCCCGGCGCGGCGGGCCCGACCCGCGCCTTCGCCTTCACGCCCGAGATGGCCGAGCGCGCGCCCTTCGCGCGCCAGCCCGTCGCGGGCTACACGTGGCGTCTGGTCGATTTCGAGAAGGCCCCGAAGGCGCACATCCTGGCCATACAGAAAGACCCGGGCGCGACCACCGTCTACGTCGGCTTCGCGCTGCTGGGGCTGACCCTCTGCGCCGTCTTCTTCTTCTCGCACCGGCGCGTCTGGGCGCAGGTCGTCGAGAAGGGCGACGGGCGCTTCGAGGTGGTGACGGGCGGCAACACGAACCGCAACCAGTTGGGCTTCGAGGACACGTTCTGGCAGATCGTCGCCGCGCTGGGCGGCGAAGTCTCGGACGCGAAGTCCGCGAAACCCGCGAGGTGAAAAAGCGATGAGCGAAGTTTTAAAGCAGCCGGCCGTGCTGGGCGCGCCGGAAGTGAACCTGAAGGGGTCGCGGCTGTCGTCGTACCTGCCGGCGGCCGTCGCCCTGCTCGGCGCGGGCGCGCTGACACTTCTGAGATTTAAGGCGGGCCCCGAGCACTTCAGCTCGGACGGCGCGCTGATGATGATGGCGCTCGCCGCCTACCTCATCGCGGCCGTCTTCTACCTGACGAACCTCTACGCGCCCTCGTCGCTCTTCGAGAAGATCGGCCTGGGCAGCGCGACGCTCGGCGTGATGCTGAACTTCGGGAGCTGGCTCGTCCGTTGGATCGCCTACCGCGAGCACGACGTGGCCATCTGGCTCCAGCAGGGCAAGCCCGAGGCGGAGTGGCCCTGGCTCTTCCGCAACATCCCGTTCGCGAACCTCTACGACCTGTCGTTGGCGTTCGCCTTCGGCGCAGGGATAACGACGCTGCTCATCGCGCACCGGAAGAACTTCCGCTTCCTCGGCGCGGTCTCCCTGCCGCTGGCGTCTCTGATTCTCATCCTCGCGCGCTTCATCGGCGACGACATCATAAGCCTTCAGCCGGTGCTCGACAGCTACTGGCGGCCGATTCACGTCGGCATCGCCGCGCTCTCGTACGGCATCGCGCTCGTCTGTTTCGCCACCGCGGTCGTCTATCTTTTGAAGGACGGCGTGAAGCCCGAGTCGATGGCGATCTGGTCGAGCGCCTTCGGACTGGCGGTCATCGCGACCGTAAGCAAGGGGAGCGTCCTCGCCGTGGGCAGCGTCTTCTGGGGCCTGAGCGGGACGTTCGCCTCGTACGGGTCGGCGGTCTTCCTGCCGCCCCGCTTCCCGCTTCCGCTGCGGGCGGAGCTGCCTTTGGTCGGCTGGCTGCTCGCGGCCTCGGCGCTGCTGCTCGTGCTGGTCGTCGTGCTCTTCTGCCGCTACGTCTTCGCGAACAGCGAAAGCTCGCGCCGCCTCGGCCACCACGCCTTGAAGGCCGCGCTCGTCACGCAGGCGCTGGCGGTCGGGGTGCTCGTCTACCAGGTGAAGACCATCCAGTCGGTCGCCGTCTGCGAGGAGGGCTCGGCGCGCCCCGCGGGCACGGCCTGCATCAAGCCCTCGCAGTTCCAGCGCGCGGGGCAGTTCCTCGCCGAGAACGAGGGGTTAAGGCCCGAGCAGATCGCGGCGCTGCCCGCCGGAAGGCTGGCGCAGGCGGGCGAGCAGTTCGTGCGCGGCCGCCAGGAGGAGTTCTTCCTGAGCTTGAACGCCAACCCCGTAGAGCTGGCCGCGCTCATCACGGCCTTCGCCGGGACGCTCTTCGTCATCCTCTTCAGCTTCCGGACTGAGAAGCTGCGAGAGGCGCTGCCCGACCGCGAGAAGATCGACAGCCTGATGTACAAGACGGGCGGCGTGACCTTCGCGGGGCTCGCGCTGCTGCTGATGACGGGGGCCGTCTGGGCGAACGAGTCGTGGGGTCGCTACTGGGGCTGGGACTCGAAGGAGACGGGCGCGTTCGTGGCGTGGCTGACCTACGGCGGCTTCCTCCACGTGCGCATCTCGCGCGGCTGGACGGGGCGCGCCGCGGCCTACTTCGCCGTCGTCGCCTTCCTGCTCATCGTCTTCACCTACCTCGGCGTCAGCTACCTGCTGCCGGGCCTGCACTCGTACGCGTGAGGGAGTACTGAGGACTGAGGACTGAGTACTGAGTGAAGAACGAGCTGACACTCAGTCCTCAGTCCTCAGTCCTCAGTCCTACATTTATGTCCAGAGAGAACGTCCTCTTCTCGGTCGTCGGGCTGCTGCTCGGGTACGTCATCGCGTTCCACCTCGTCGTCTACGTGAACCAGAGTCAGGCGGGGGCGTCCGCGGGCGCGGCGCAGTCGGCCGAGGGGATGCCGGCGGATCACCCGACCGTCGGGGGCGGGGCCGACAGGCAGCGTCTGCTGGCCGAGGCGGAGAAGGCGGCCGAGCAGGCGCGCAAGTCCCCCGACAACTTCGAGGCGCAGTTGAGGGCCGGCGCGGCCTACTTCGAGGCGGGCAGCTTCGAGGACGCCATTGACTTCATGACGCGCGCCAACAAGCTGCGCCCCGACGACTACGACACGGTCGTCCGTCTGGGGAACGTCTACTCCTCGGCCGGGCGCTTCGAGGACGCGGCGCGCTGGTACGCGGCCGCGCTCGCCAAGCGCCCCGAGGACTGCGACGCCCGCTCGGAGCTGGCGCTCACCTTCTTCATGCGCAAGCCGAGCCAGCCCGAGAAGGCCATCACGGAGCTGCGCCGCTGCCTACAGTCCGACCCGAACCACGTCCACAGCCTGCACAACCTCGCGCTCATGCTCATTGAGACGAAGCAGTACGCAGAGTCCGAGTCCACGCTCGCGCGCCTGGAGCAGATCGACCCGGGCTACGCGCAGCTCCCGCTCCTGCGCGAAGAACTCCGCAAGGCGCGCGCGGGCGCGCAAGCGAAGTCGGCGACCGATTAGTTCATCAGACAAAGACGATGAGAACTGGACGACGCACACTCCTCCTGAGGGCCGCGTTGTTATCTGGCCTCTGTCTTAGCTGCTTGGCGGCGGCGCGCGCGCAGACGCCGCCGCCGCCCGCCGCCTCCTGCCAGCCGACGCCGACCCCCATCGCCGCCAAGGCCGCCGAGCCGGGGGCGGACGCGGGCGGCATCCGCCTCTTCCTCTTCGACGCCGACAAGAAGCCGCTCGCGCGCAAGCGCTTCTACCTGCTCCGCCGCAGCGCATTTTCTTCCGGCATCGACTGGGCCTCGATGCCGCGGCGCGCGGACTTCCTACAGGGCGCGAGCCCGCAACTGCGCGAGTGGCTCGCGCGCCACGACTGCGACTCGCTCTACTGCCCCGAGTTCGAGGCGGAGTTCCCCGAGGCGGTCAAGTCCGTCCCAGAGTTCAAGCGCGCCTACGACGACGGCCTGCGCAAGTACCGGAGCGAACGGCTCGCGCTCAAGTGGCTCACCGTCAACTTCCCCCTGAAGAACGTCCGCTCCGAATACTTCCAGCGCAAGAGGGCGTGGCTCGAACGCGCCGGAGAGCAGGCGGGCGAGGTCGTCTCCTTCATGACGGACGAGAAGGGGCGCGCCATCTTCACGGGCTTCAAGGCGGGCGACTACTACATCTCCAACCTCCTCCCGTTCGACGAAGGTGGCCCCGTCTGGGACTGTAAGGTGACGACGCTCCCGCCCAACCCCAGGCAGATGTGGGCCGTCACCTACGTCCTCTCGAAGAAGTAGCAGGCAGACGCCGCGTCAGCGGCGCTTTCAAACTGCCTACGGCTCTTCAGATTTCTGTTGTCACGCCTCCGGCGCTGTGCTACAAACCGCGGCAAGCTCTTCAACCGACGGATGAAGCGAAGAACATTGACGCTCGCGCTCCTGCTCACGGCGGCACTGGCCTGCGTCGCCTCGGCGTGGGCGTCTTCGTCCGGGGCCGAGCCGCAAAGGAGGAGGCGCGGCACGACGCAGCGCCGCGCGCCGCGCCCGCGCGTCGATTACAGCAGGTTCACGCACGCGTCGGCCGCGCACAGCAAAAAGTCCTGCGACTCCTGCCACAAGAGCCCGAGCGACAACTGGGCGCAGGTGCGCGACGCGGCCTCGGCCTTCCCCGACATCACGGATTACCCCGAGCACGACTCCTGCCTGAGCTGCCACCGGCAGCAGTTCTTCCGCGGCGCGCGCCCGGCCATCTGCTCCGTCTGCCACACCGTCGTCTCGCCGCGCTCGGGCGCGCGCTTCCCCTTCGCCAACCCGTCCGCCGCGTTCGCGCGCTCGGAGAGGGGGAGGGCGCGGGCCTCCGAGTTCGCCGTCAACTTCCCGCACGACGTACATCAGGACGTGATGGCGCGCGCGCCTTCGCCGGGAGGGGGCGGGGTGCGCTTCGTCCGCGCGGCCTTCGCGCAGGAGCGGCCCGCGCCTGCGAAGCCGAACAGTTGCTCGGTCTGCCACGAGACTTACGTTAAGCCGGGACAGCCGGCGGCGACGCCCGCGCCCCCCGACGCTCAGGCTGGCGCGGGGCAGCCGACACTCCCCGCGGGGCTCTTGAAGACGACGCCGACGGGGCACGACTCATGCTTCAACTGCCACTGGCAGGACGGCGGCGAGAAGCCCCTCTCGACCGACTGCGCGGGCTGCCACAAACTTCTGCCGAAGGGCGCGGCGCGCCCCGAGCTTAAGGGCAAGGACGCGGACGCGCAGTTCGCGGCGCGCGCGGGCTTCACAGACCCCTCCATCGTCAGGAAGCTCCTGCGCAGGGACACGGTCATCTTCGCGCACGAGGAGGAGCGCCACCGCGAGATCGACTGCGCGACCTGCCACACGCGCATCCCCGCGCTGAGCACGCTCGACGAGACGACGCTCAAAGTCCCCATCCTCTCGTGCGGCGCGGGCTCCTCCTGCCACATCGGCGCGAAGCCGAAGAGGATTCTCAACGAAGAGGTGGACAAGAAGCTGGCCGACCCCAACTTCCAGTGCGCCAAGTGCCACTTCAACCTCGGGCGCAGCGAGAAGCCGCCCCGGTCGCACCTCGAAGCGACCGGCAAGTAGAAGCGAGCAGGCCGTGAGAGAGACGGAAGACGAGAGAAGGGAAGAGACCGGCGCGACGCCCGCGAGCCCGCGAGCCCGCGCGCGCCTGCGCGCTCTGGCGGCGTGCGCCTTCGCGTCGCTGCTGCCCTTGCTCGCCCTCGCGTCGGTGAGGCTGACGCCCGCCTCTCACGCCTCGGTCGCGGCCGCGCCCGCGCGCGCCTTCGAGCCGCAGGGCGGCGACGCCGCGCGCTTCTCACATTCCGCGGGGCGGCACCCGACGCTCGCGTGCGCCTCGTGTCACGAGCGCCCGGACAACTCTCCCGCGCCGCGCTGGCCCGGACACAAGGCCTGCATCGACTGCCACGCGCAGAACTTCGTGATGCGCGGCGGGCAGATCTGCGCGAACTGCCATTCGAGCCTTGAGGGGAACAACCCGCCGCTCAAAGCCTTCCCCGGCCTCACGGAATTCAACATGCGCTTCGACCACGCGCGCCACGTGAGCGGCGGCGCGCGCCCTGCGGAAGGGTGCGCCTCGTGCCACCGCCCCGCGCGGCGCGGCGTCGCGCTCTCGATCCCTGCGGGCGCCCCCGCGCACTCGAACTGCTACAGTTGCCACACGCCGGACTCGCGCGGCCCGGCGGGCGACATCGCCTCCTGCTCGACCTGCCACACGCAGGGCGGCTACCGCCGCACGCCCACGACGGCGCGCGCCTACTCCCTGAGCTTCAGCCACGCCGCGCACGGCGCGCGGCAGAGGATGCGCTGCGACGACTGCCACCAGGTGCGCGCGGGCGCGGGCCAGGGCCGCCAGGTCACCTCGCCGCAGCCCACGCAGCACTTCGGCTCGGCGCGCGCGCAGACCTGCATGACCTGCCACAACAACCGCCGCGCCTTCGGCGGCGACGACTTCGCCGACTGCAAGCGCTGCCACAAGGGGCAGACCTTCCGGTTTTAAACAGGTCAGAACCGCCCGCGGTAGCGGGTGGCCCTTGATTATTCGGCTGGGACGGGTAACGAAAGGGCCACCCGCGGTAGCGGGCGGTTCTGACCTGGTGGTGTGCGGACGAAATAAAAATTGACAAGGCCGGGGGCCGCGTCTATAAAAGCAAGTCAGTTTCTCCCGCCGCGAAGCTCTTTTGACACCGAGTCAGGGTTAACTCCGAGGACAGTCAACCATGAAACTTTTCATCGCGTCGGCCGCGCTCGCCTGCTTCCTGTGCGTGCTGGGCTCTAACTCGTACGCGCTCCGCCCGGCTTCGGCCTCGCTCGCGGCGCAGGGCGGGCAGGTGCCGAAGGACGAGTACAAGCTCTCGACCGACTCCAAGAAGGACAAGACGAAGAGCCTCTCCGTCCCCTTCAGCCACGTCAACCACGCGACCAAGAACTACAGCATCGACGGCACGAAGGTCATCGGCTGCGCCGAGTGCCACCACACCGACCAGCCCGCCGCCGAGGCCGCCAAGCACCCGCCGCTCAAGACCGCCTACCCGGCCGACCGCACCGTGACCCTGACGGCCGAGACCGCCAAAGACCCGAAGACGCCGCAGGTGCCGTCATGCCGCGCCTGCCACGCGCAGGAGGGCGACAAGCCGAAGATCGGCGGCGCCATCCCCGAGGTCACCTACGAGGGCGACACCGACCCGACCGTCCTCGACAACGAGGAGGCGTACCACCGCAACTGCAACATCTGCCACGACCAGGCCACCGAGCTGCGCAAGCTCAAGACCGCGCCGACCACCAACGAGTGCGCCAAGTGCCACACCGGCAAGTGAGCGCGCGCCGGGGTTGAAGAGAGAACGCCCGCCCGAGTCGTGTGACTTCGGCGGGCGTTTCTGTGTATCATCGTCCGGCAATCAACTTCCAGACCGGAGTCTTCAGTGATGCACAAGCACCTCTTCGTGTCCGCCCTTCTGTCCGCGCTGCTCCTGGGCGCGTGCGGCGGCGCGAACCCGCCGTCGAACACCTCGACCAAGACCTCGAACGCGCCGTCGAACAACTCGCAGACGAGCATCGCGCACGGGACGAGCCCTTCGGCGAACCTCGGCGTCGCCTCCTCGCACGGCGGCGGCGGCGCGGCCGCGCCTTCGTCGGCGGACGCGTCCTCCGACCGCTCGCTGGTGGACACGAAGGAGCTGGACGCGCGCGTCAAGTCCGCGGCCGGGAAGGCGAAGGCTTCTGACGCCTCCGCCGCCGACAAGAAGGCCGCGGCCGCCGCCTACCTCGCGCGCGGCAACGTCTACTGGAACGGCGGGCAGCCGCGGCTCTACAAGTACGCGCTGGCCGACTTCAAACAGGTGCTCAGGTACGACCCCGCCAACGCCGAGGCGAAGGAGAAGATCGACACCATCGTCGGCATCTACCGGGGGATGGGCCGGCCCGTCCCCGAGGTGCCCGAGGAGCCCTGAGCCGGGCGGCGCGTCAGCCGACGGGCGTCAGCGTCGCCTGCATCTCGACGGTGATGGGCCGCCCGCCGAGGCCCGGGTTCGGCGTCCGCACGTTCAACTGGTACGCGCCGCGCAGCTCGTAGTCCCCCGGCCTGGTTATCTCTACGTCGTCGTCGAAGTCGTCGAAGACCTTGACGGGCTTGTCGCCGAACTGCGGCCCCGTCAGCGTCACCACGGCCACGTCCATGTCGCTGACGACCGAAGCCGTCAGGCGGAGCTTGCACGCGCGCTCGACGCGGAAGCCCAGCGCGATGGAGTCCTGCACGACGCCGAGCGCCTCGGCCGCCGCGTCGGAAGGGAGCCTGATCGTGCCGAGGCTCCGGAACGCGAGCGAGTCGCACTCGTAAGAGTCCTTCACGAATCCGACGAACTCCGAGGAGGTTTCGAGCGTCGAGGTTATCTGCACGCCGCCCGCGGACGCGGTCTCGGAGAGCGTCCGCGTCAACGTGCTGTAGCGGCGCGAGGGGTCGATGTTGTAGTTGTCGTCGCGCGCGTCGCCGCGGCTGCCCGCCTTCGCCGTCACCGCGCCGCCGCGGTTGTCCACCGTCACACGTAGTTTCATCTCACACGCCTCCTACTTTGCGCGCACGCCCGCGCCGCCCGTGAAGCTCATCGTGAAAGTGCCGTAGGGAACCGTCAGCGGGTTCGAATCGCCCACCTTGACGGGGATGACGGCGGCCTTCGTCTGCGCGAGCACCTCGCCCGCCGCGGTTTCGAGCGCGGTGTCGAGCTGCAACGGCCCCGAGGCGTCGGCGAGTGCGCCCGGCAGCGCGTCGCCCGGGGTGAAGTGCGCGATGAGCACCTTGTCCATGTCGCGCAGGTCGTTGCCGACCTGAATCTGGTAGCCCTTGTGAACCTCCACGTCCTTTATGTTCTTGTAGGGCGTGTAGGCGACCGCGCGCACTTCGAGCGTGCCGTCGACCGAGACCTTCTGGCCGGAGGGCGTCGTCACGGTCACGCGCGCGGCCTCCTTCGAGCCGGGCGCGCGCCGTATCCAGCGCGCCGAAGGAATGACCACGCGGCCGAAGCAGCCCGCGATGGCGGGCACGGCGGGGAGTTGGCGTCCTCCCTGCGCACCGCTGTTGGTGAGCTTGCCGCCGAGCGCCTGTGACGTGAACAGGTCGAGGCCCGCGAACATGCCCTCGATCTCCGCCGGTATCTTGTAGGGGAGCAGCGAGCCCGTCGGGAGCGGCGTGATGTTTACGGCCAGCGACTCGACCACGTCCCGGAAGCCGTGCACCTCCTGGCGCAGCACGGGGAAGAACTCCTCCGAGTAGTAGCCGACGGCGTCCGTGACCGACTTCTTCTCGGCGAACAGCGTCTGCTGCGCCTCCATCATCAGGCGCACGCACCTGAGCTGCGTGAGCAGGGCGCGCGTGAACTTCGATTCGAGCAGGTTGTAAATCTTCGCGAGCCTCTGGTTGTCCCAACCCATGTCGGCCTCGCGCAGCGCCTGGTTGCGCCAGACGTCGAGGAAGCCTTTGACGTGCACGCCGCTAATTTGTCCGCCGAGAAGGCGCGTGCGCGCCTTCTCGACTTCGGGGTCGAGGTTCGTGACGATTGTTTGCGCGATCCTCAAGGCGTCCGCCCGCTTCGCCGCCAAATCGTCACTGGAGGCGTTCAGATTCTTGAGCTGCTTGTAGTAGGAGTCGAGCGTGCTGTCGAGGTTGATTACCTCCCGCCAGAGTTCTTTCTCGGCCGCCTCGTCGAACAGTTCCGCCACCTTCCACTTGAAGGCGTCCATGTCCAGCCTCAGCTCGTCAATGTCCTTCTTGACCTCGTCTATCTGCCTCTGCAACTCGTCGAGGCGGAGCTGGGTCTTCTTCTCGTCCGACAGTTCGGGCCGGAGGCCCCCCCCCGCGAAGATCGCGAGCGCCGCGGTCTTCGCCCAGTCCTCGACCGTGATGTCCTGGTACTCGATGCCTAGCACCTTGTCCTTGATCACGTCGAATGCTTTCTCCGCGGCCTTCCCGCCCACCCAGATTAGGGCTTCCATGATCATGGTCGTCTCTCCTCGTCGAAAGTTGGGGCCGCCGAAGGCCGCGGCCGCCTCAGCCGATCTTGATGCCGATGGATTCGAGGAACTTGGTCGGGCGGTCGCCGCCGATCATGGCGAAGACGAAGTCGTTCGGGACGGTCTCCTTGACCTCCTGCGTCCGCGCGTTCTGGAGCACGACCTCGTCCTCGCGTATCTCCTTGATGGAGGTGCCGAAGAAGACTCTAATCTTGCCCTCGTCGATGCAGTCGTAGACCTGTAGCTTGTTGCCGAACTTGAGGTCGTTCTTCATGTCCGAGCGGATGACGAGCGTCACCTCGTTGATCTCGGAGTCGGGGCGGAACTGAATCCGGTCGCCCTGCCGCGTCGCCACCAAATCCACTGCGGCCTCGATGGCCGAGTTGCCCGCGCCGACGACGACGACGCGCTTGCGCCGGTAGGCCCCGGGGTCGGTCAGCTTGTACTTGACCTTGTCCTCCGTCCGGCCGTCGCGCGTCACCTTCAGCTTCTCGCCCGGCACCTTGAGGGTCATCGGCGTCCCGCGCAGGCCCAGGGCGAGCACGACGCGCCGCGCGCGGTACGTGACCTCCTGCTTCTTCTCGACGCCCCGCTCGGTCAGGACGACGAAGTAGTCGCCGTCGTCGGCGCGCCTGACGGACTTGCAGCTCTCCTGCTCCGAGACCTTGACGCCCGCGGCGTGCATCGTGCGCACCCAGCCGGCGAGGATGGCCTCGCGCTGCATCCCCGCGCCCTCGGGGCGGACGCCGCCGCGCGGCTCCATCGTCTCGGGCTTGAAGAAGACGTACTTGTTCGCCGGGTACGCCTCGATGGTCGCGAGCACCCTATCCTGCTCGATGGCCGCGTAGGAGAGGCCGAGGCGCTCGGCGGTGATGGCGGCGGAGAGGCCGGCGGGGCCGACGCCGACGATGACGACTTCGACGTCCGCCTTCGGCTCGGGCGGCGCGCCGCCGCGCAGCTCGTCGTGGATGAACTTGACGCAGTCGGCCCCCTCGTTCGTCGCGTTCTTGATGAGCGGCGTGCCCGACACGTCGCCGACGATGTAGCAGCCGGGCACGTCGGTCATAAACCTCGCGTTGCGGTTGGGCACCTTGCGCGGCGGAATCTTCTTGGTCGTGTTGACGACGATGCACGCCTTGGGGTTGACGGGGCACTCGACCTGGCAGGACGTGTCCTCCATGCACTGGTCGCTGGCGACCGGCGCGGCGACGCCCCCCACGATGGCGAGCACGTCGTGCGGGCACGCGTCCACGCAGGCGTGGCAGCCGATGCAGCGCTCGGTGATGATGACCGGGTGCGGGTAGGAGGGGCCTTCGGGGTCGTACTGTTCGAGCTGCTCGGGGGTGAGCCTGATGCGGCCGTCCTCCTCCTCGGGCTTCGGCGGGAGCGGCTCCTCCAGCAGGAGGCGCGCGCGGCGCGCGTCGCGCAGCGTGAAGGCGACGGCGACGAGCAGGAGGGCGAGGGCGACCGCCGCCCAGCCCCACCAGGGCAGCCCGCCGAAGAAGCTCTTACTCGGGTCGGCCGTGAACAGGTTGACGGCCGCCAGCATCGACAGCAGCGCGAGTATGACGAGTATCTGAGATTTCTTCATCGTCGAAGTACGGGTCAGAACCACCCGCGGTAGCGGGTAGGCGTGACGCAGGCAGCATGATTGCTGACTGCGCGCCTCCCATCAATCAACAATCGATCAACAGGCCGTCATCGAAAGGCCCACCCGCTACCGCGGGCGGTTCTGACCGCTATTGCGGCGGGGCCGTCCCGAATGTGGGAGATGCGGCCGAGAGGTCGTTCAGGAGCGCGCGCCCCCACTCGCGCCGCGCCAGCGGGTGCTGGACGTGGCAGGAGATGCAGTTCGGCCTGTCGGCCGCGAGCACCTTCTCGAACTTGCCGCCGCGGTCGCCGTTGTGGCAGAGGGCGCAGGTCTTGCGCGGCGTCTCGCGGTCTGCGGGGTCGAAGTTGTTGTGGCAGGACGAGCAGGACATCTCGCCCTCCCTGTTCCCCTGAATGCCGCCGACCGTCTTCACGCGGTGGATGTGCAGCGCGTGGAACTCCGCGCTGCGGCGCAGGTCTTCGGGGTCGCGGCTGGCCGCGCCGGGCCCGACGAGCAGGGGGCCGCGCACGGTCTGCACGACCTTCCTCAGCGCCGCGGACTTCTGCGCCCACTCCTCTTCGGCCAGCCCCGCCCAGCTCCAACGCCCGTCCACCACGGGGTAGCCGTACGTGCCGCCGTGCGGCGTGGAGACGGCGCGGCCGTTGTAGGTCTTCCTGTTCGAGTCGGTGTGGCAGTTCGTGCAGGTCTGAAGGCTTGCGACGTTGGGGCGGAACTCCGTGCCCTGGTGCTCGACGTGGCAGTCGTTGCAGCCGATGCCGGCCTGCGCGTGCGGCTCGGTGACGGTCGCCTTGAAGCCCGGGGCCTGATGGCATGCGGCGCAGTTCGTCTCGATCTTCCCGGTCAGGGTGTGGCAGGTGGTGCAACTGCCGGCGTTGGCGCGCGCGGCGATGGCGGGCTGCGCGTGTAGCGCCGTGGCGGCGTGCGCGGCGGAGACGGGCGCGGGCGCGTAGGCTTCGGCGTAGACGTAGGCCGCGACGGCCGAGAGCGCGAGGACGACCGCCGTGCCCCAGACGAAGACCGAGACGGGCCACGGGCGGACGAGGTCGCGCGTCGGCGTCCAGTTGAAGCGCGCCTTGCCGAGCACGCGCATCGGCTTCTGCGGCCTGAGCGGCGAGACGCGCTGCATCTTGCCCGCCTCGCGCTTGCGCTTCTCCCAGAAGACGTTGAGCGCCTGCGACAGCTCGGACGTGCCCGTCGGCCGCTTCTTGAAGGGAGTCGGGCCGGTCGGCGTCTCGATGCGGTACTGCGAGTCGGAGACGTTGGTCGTGACTTCGAGCGTGACGACGAGCCGCAGCGCGTCGCCCGCGCGTTTGACCTCGATGAAGAAGGGGCCGATCTGGACGATGTCGCCGTCGGCGAGCACCTCGCCCGACTCGGTCGCGACGACGCGGCCGTTGAGGGTCGTCCCGCTGGAGGTGCTGAAGTTGTAGAGGTAGTGGAGCCCGCCCGACATCGTGATGCCGGCGTGCAGGCGCGAGACCGCCGGGTGGTTCAAGACCACCTCGCAGCTCGGCAGGCGGCCGATCTTCAACCCGTCGGTGACGAGGGTCGCCGGGTCAACTTCCAGGTCGTCGCGCTCGATGATGAAACGGCTGGACTGGGTCTCCATAGGGGATCTGGAATTTCAAATTCGAGATTTGAAACTGTTCACCTGACTGCGAAAAGGATGACCTGGACGATGTGGACGAGCATGAGCGCGAGCATCAGCGAGGTGGCGACGACGTGCGGCGCGAGCCAGAGCTTGAGCAGTTGGTGCAGGTAGATGAGCGAGTCCACGCGGCGGAGCGTGACGGTCGCCTCGACGGCTTCGAGCAGGAGTTGGCGCGACTCGGGGTCGAGGCTGCGCGCCTGCTCTTCATACGTCTCGCGCGCGGCGGCGAGGAGCGCCGTCAGCTCCTCGCGCCTGAGGTACTGGCGCACGAGGTAGCCGAAGGAGAAGACGCGGCCGCGCACCTTCTTCTTGATGAACTCGCGCAGGTGTTCGCTGCTGCGCTGGCCGATCTCGGCGAGCGTCTCGCGCAGCTCCTCGCGGCGCGCGCGGAGGTCTTCGACGAGCAGGGGCTCGCCCTCGATGCTCGTCATGATGCGCGGCGCGACGAGGTAGACGAGCGTGCCGAAGATGCCGGTCACGATGACGGCGTCGAACGAGACCATGAGGAGCGAGGTGAGCAGCCCGCCCGTCGTCCGGCCCCCGTGCAAAAGCAGTACGAGCCCCGCCGCCACGCCGACGTAGACGTGCATCAGCATCCAGTAGCGCAGCGCGCCGGCGCGCCTGCGGTAGACCTGTCGGCGCAAAGGGTAGGTCATCACGGCCGCGATGCCGACCAGCCCGACGATGCCCGTTATCCAGCGCACCGTCAGCCACGTCCCCGCGAGGCGCGCATCGATGCCGAAGCGTTCGAGCGCCCAGACGATTGCGCCCGTCAGCCCTAAGACCATGAGCACGCCGAAGACGTGCCAGAGCGTGGCGACGGGGTCGCGCCGGTGTATGTTGCGGCCGATGGCGTGCGTCTGGTCGCGGAAGACGAGGCCGATGCGCCCGTTCACCTCGGCGAAATACTCGCGCGGGTTGACGCGCACGAGCGCGCCGGTCGGGCAGTTCTCCTGGCAGGAGAAGGCTTCGCGGCGCGCGCCCGGCGGGTTGAGCGAGGTGCCTGCGCAGAGGTTGCACTTGGTGGCGAGCAGGTTGTCGGTTGCGGTCACGGGCTGCGGCGGGGTCGGCGGGGCGAGGCTCAGCCAGCCTCTGAGCCTGCCGGAGAAGGTCGGCGGTTTGGGAACCTCCGCCCTACTCGGGATCATCGTGATGGCGTTGTAGGGGCACTGCGTCGCGCAGTCGCCGCAGCCGATGCAGGTCTTGGGGTCGATGTCGATCTGGCCGTTGGCGAAGCGGCCGATGGCCCCGGTCGGGCAGCCGGTCAGGCACTCGGGGTCCTGGCAGTGCATGCAGACCGAGGGGACGAGAATCTTCTCGCCCGAGACGCCGCCGTAGTTCTTCGGCCGCCCGATGTGTATCCCGCGGCGCAGCAGGCGCGACTGGCCGTGCACCTGGTGGCAGGCCATCGAGCAGTTGCCGCAGCGCACGCACTTGTCCATGTCCATCACGAGCAGGTTCGTCCCGTCCACGACGCCCGTGGCGATCTCGCGCTCGGTGGCGGCGACGAGCTGCTTGTTGAGCCTTGAGGTGACGGTCACGTCGTCGTCCGCCAGCGAGAAGTCTGCGAAGGCGCGCAGCAGCGTGGCGCGCAGCTCCGGGTCGGAGCGTAGCGGCGGCATGGCGACTTCGAGCACCTCCGTGCGTTGCAACACGACGGCCGTGTAGGCCCACTTCGCGTCGCGCTCGACGCCTTCGAGCCCGAGGCAGTTGCCCGCGCCGAGGAAGTCGATGCCCACGTCTTCGGTCAACCCCTCGACCGTCAACTCGCCGACCGCGCCGCCGTAGCCGAGGCCGCGCACGCGCCGCACCCAGCCGTTCTTGACGAAGAAGACGCGGTCGATTGTGTCGCCCTCGCGGAAGAGGACGTGGTGCTTGGCGTAGACCATGAAGCGCGCGGACTTGCCGAGCTTGTCGAGGACGGAGGGCGGGAACTCCTCGCCCGCCGCCTGCCCGATGTCGATGAGCGTGCGGCTCAGGCCGTGCTTGCGGTAGGTGGCGTCGAGCATCTGCCCGAACTTCGGGAGCTTGCGCAAAAGGCGCAGGGCGGGGCGTGACACTTCGAGCACGCGCGCCTTCATCCCTTCGGGGACGCGCACCGTCGCGTTGCGCGGCACGCCCGCGAGGATGGACATCTCGCCGAAGCTGACGCCCGGCGGGATGGCGGCGACCTTCCTGTCCGCCCCCGTCTCGCGGTCGCGGACGAACACGTCGAGGTTCCCCTCGACCGTGATGTAGAAGGTGTTGCCGCCCCAGTCGCCCTCGCGGATGACCTCCTCACCCGAGTCGAACTCGTAGAGGTGGATGTAGGGGCCGACCTTCTTGCCCTGGTAGTTCCGCCCGTAGGCGATGACTTCGAGGTCCAGCTCGTGCCGGAAGTGTCCGTCGTGCTTTTCGAGCAGGTCGGAGATGATGTCCACGCTGCGGATGGCTTCGAGGACGGTCTGGTGCTTGCGTATCTCTTTGGGCATGGGCGACGAATGCAACGGGAATGAAGACGACCGGCTAAAAGGAGTCGGCATTATAGCACCCGGCGGCGACTTGAAAAGCGACAAATAGGAAGGACGCGCCCTTTTGCCGGGAGCGCGGGCAGGGATGCCCGCGCTCCCAGCGATTGGCGACTTTTTGGAACTGTGCGGGCCGGCGGGGCGTGTAAGTGGGCGTGCCGGCTCGGGGGGCGTGTATAATTCCGGCGCGAGGTTCCCCCGGCCGGCCGCGAGCAGATCAGGGGGCCCCACTTTCCCGGATGAGCGCGATCTCCTCCACGGACGAGCTTATTTTCTCCGTCGCTTCGGCGGGGGCGCCCGTCCGCGCGGAGGAGGCGGTCGGCGAGATGAACGACCACCGGCTCCTCGAAGCGACGAAGACGGGCGACGACGCGGCCTTCGCCGAGCTGGTGCGGCGCTACCGCAACCCGATCACGAACTACGTCTACCGGATGACGAACGACTACGACCTCGCGGTCGATCTGGCGCAGGAGACGTTCATGCGGGTCTACGCGGCGGCCGAGCGCTACCAGACGAGCTACGCGTTCTCGACCTACATCTACCGCATCGCCACGAACCTGGCGATCTCGGAGCTGCGCCGCCGCAAGCGCCGCAGGCTGGTCTCGCTCTCCTCCTTCTTCGGCGAGCGCGAACAGCCTTCCGACTCCTGCGAGCTGGACATGCCCGACAAGGGGCCGCTCCAGGACGTGACCGTGGTCGAGGACGAACGCCGCGCGGCGGTGGCGCGCGCGATTGCGACGCTGCCGGAGAAGTACCGCGCGCCGCTCGTGCTGCGCGACGTGGAGGAGCGCAGCTACGAAGAGATCGCGTGCATCCTCAGTATGAACGAGGGCACCGTCAAGTCGCGCATCAACCGGGCCCGCGGGTTCCTCCGCGACAAGTTGCAGGCGTACCTGTAAGGAAGTGTTGTTATGTCTGAGTGCAAAGTCTACCGGCGAGAGATTGACGAGGCGGACGGCGGCCGCATGAGCACCGGCGCGCGCGTCCACGCCGCACGCTGCCGCGCGTGCGGCGTGGCGCTGCGCGAGCGCGAGGCGCTGCGCGCGCTGGTCGGCGGCCTCGGCAGGGTCGAAGCGCCCGCGGACTTCGAGTTCCGCCTGCGCGCGCGGATGGCCGCGGCGAAGTCGGACACAGGCCGCGGCCGCCTCTCGGGCGCGCGCTGGTTCTACGGCTTCGCGCCGGTCGCCGTCGCCGCCTGCTTCGTGGTCGTCTCGGCGACGCTCTACTTCAGGCAGGAGCCGCGTGCGACGAAGACCGAAGCGCCCGTCGTCGTCGCCAACCCACCGGCGCGCGACCCCGAGCCCGCCCCGGTCTCTTCCGACAAAAACGAGCGGCGAGAGTCGGCTTTAACGGAGGGCGCAGCCGGGCAGGCCGTCCGGGTCAGCCGGACGGACGTTGCCTCGGCCGCAACTCACAGGCCCGCGCACAGATTAAGCTCGCGCGCCGCGCGTGCGCGTGAAGTAGCGTCGAAGGTCGAGAGGCGGACGGACTCGGCGCAGAACACGGCCGACTTCAGCGTCACCGCGGCGCAGGTTCTGCATCCCATCCAGGTGAGGGCTTCCGCGGAGCCTCTGCGCATAGTCCTGAGGGACGAACGCGGGGCCGAGCGCGTCGTGCCGATGCGCTCCGTCAGCTTCGGCTCGCAGGACTTCCTCGCGCGCGGCGCGGCCACGCGCCCGGCGACCAACGCAGAGGTCGGGGGTGTCTGGTAGTAGCCCGATGATCTACCCGGACTACATTCGAGCGCTTGCTTCGAGCGCACGCCACGCGGGCGGGGCGCTCATGCTCGCCTGCCTGCTCTCTCACGCCGTCGTACACGCGCGGCAGGAGACGACGACCGAGACGCCGACGGCCCCGGCCGCTCCCGCGGCGCCGGCTCCCGCAGGGATTCAGGCGACTACGCCGCGCGCACCGCGTCCCGCGACCGCTTCGCCAGCACAGGCCCCGGCCGTGCCTCCGCGACCCGCCGCGCCGCGCAGTGCTCCCCTGCCGGTCAGGCCGCCGCGCGAGGTCGTCACGGTCATCCACCGCCTGAGCGGCTGGAAACTTTTGGCGTGGCTCGCGTCGAGCGGGCCGCCCGCGGTCGTCCTCGAAGAGCTGCCCACGCTCGCCGACTCGCACACGAACATCGTGGCCGGCTACGTCTACAACGGCCGCAGCGTCGTCGCGCGGCTCCCGCAGGCGGAGGTCGAGCTGGAAGCCTTCGACGCGCCGCAGACGCCCCCGGCCTTCTTCGCGCAGGCGCGCGGGCCGGCGAAGCCCGAGCCCGAGTACCTGCTCGTGACCCCGGAAGGGAAGCGCTTCGAGGCGAAGCTCGTCGGGCTCGACTCTTCGACCGGCCTCGCGCTGCTCGAAGCGGGCGAACCGCTTCTGCCGTCCGCGCCCATCGGCGAGGAGGGCGACACGGAAGACCCGACCGTCGGGCAGCGCGTGCGCCTCTACGCGCCCATCCTGGCCGCGGCCCCGCCCGCGCCCGTCGCACAGGCCGCGCCGCAGCCGCCGACGCCCGCGCCGGGCGGCTACATCTACCTCAGCATCGACCAGAAGGAGGGCCGCCTGACGCGGCTCGTCCGCGCGCCCTCCGGCAACCTTTCGAGCGTGGTGGTGAGCGCCAGCGTCTCGCCCGAGTGGGTGGGCGCGGTCGCGGCCAACGAGCTGGGCGAGGTCGTCGGCATCGTCTCGCAGAGCCGCGCGGGCGAGACGCGCGTCCTGCCCATGACGGCCGTCCGCGAAGCCTGCGAGCGCGTGCTCAAGCTCCGCGGCACCGTGCCGCAGCCCTGGCTCGGCGCGCGCGGCGACGCGGCGGCGCTGGCCCCGCTCGGCAGGTGGAAGGACTTCGGCTGGCCGCAGGAGTTCGCGCGCTCTTTCATCGAGAAGAGTCAGGGCATCCTGCTCGAATCGGTCGCGCCGGGGACGCCGGCCGCGCTCGCGGGTCTCCGCCCCGGCGACCTCATCACGAGCGTCGGCCCGCGCGACGTGCGGAGCAACGAGGACTTCTCGCTGACCCTGAAGGAGGCGGGCGTCGGCTCGGTCGTTGACCTGACAGTCCTGCGCGCGACGACGCCCGCGCCGCTCAAGTTCTCCGTCGAGCTGAAGGGGGTGAAGAACCCCGCGCGCGCGACGGCCGAGGCCGAGGAGCGCGCGCTGCGCGAGAGCCTGCTCGGCTCGGAGCGCGAGATACGCGAGCTGCGCCTGCGGTCGCAGTCCGTCGGGAAGCGCACCGCCGCGGAGCTTGAGCGCGCCAGCCGCCGCCTCGCCGCCGCCGAGGGGCGCGCCGCGCGGCTCCGCCAACAGCTCGAACGGACGAGGGAAATGCTCGGCTCCGGCGGCCTCTTCAGCGTCGAGCACGCCCCCGTGCTCGTCAGGCAGCCGCTCGCCTTCCGCAACTTCACCGTCACGATGCGGCTCAAGACCTTCGGCCTGCACGCCGTCGGCCTCTCCAGCCGGGGCGCCGAGCCGCTCGGCGCGCGGGGCGGCCTGCTCGTCGTCAACGTCCGGCCCGAGAGCCCCGCGGCCGCCAGCGGCATCCAGCCCGGCGACGTGATCGAGACGGTCAACGGCTCGCCCCTCTGGCACCCGGAGCCGGGCCGACTGACCCCCGCGCACGAGGCCGCGCCCGCCGTCTTCGGCCTCGTCCGCGGGGGCAAGCGGCTGAACGTCAACTTCCAGCCCGCCACGACCCCCGAGCCCCGGCGTTAGTTTTTCAAACCCGCCCGCATCTGTGCTACTCTTGTCCCGCTCCTTCAACACAGACAGGGAAGCTCTCAAACAGCCATGCTGCAAGAGGCCGTCGAGTTCTACCACCAGCTCCTCCGGGAGGGCGAGGTCGCGGAGTCCTCGCGCCGGATGCTCGACGAGGGGCTGGAGCGCGCCAGGCTCATCTTCGGCGGCCGCCGCCTGTCGCCCTATCTGCGCCCGCACTTCGTCACGGAGGCGGACTTCGCGCGCGTGACGCGCGTCTGCGAGACGGTCTGGAGCGCGATCCAGAAGGTCAACGACGCCGCGGTCGGGGACGCGGAGCTTGTCAACGAACTGGGCCTCACCGACATCGAGCGCGAGCTGGTGCGCATCGACCCCGGCTACCGCGCCGTCTCGCCCACCGCCCGGCTCGACTCTTTCCTGACGGCGGAGGCTTACAGCTTCGTCGAGCTGAACGGCGAGAGCCCGGCGGGCATCGCCTACGCCGACGCGGCCTACGACATCTTTTCGAGTCTGCCCGTCATGCGGCGCTTCGCCGAGCGCTACACCCTGCGCACCTTCAACGGCCGGCCCCTGCTTCTCGAAACCTTGCTCAAAGCCTACCGCGAGTATGCGGGCCCGGCGGCGAAGGAGAAACCCTCCATCGCCATCGTTGACCTCAAAGGGCTCCCGACGCAGAAGGAGTTCGAGTTATTTAAAGACTACTTCGAGTCCGAGGGCCACCCGGCGGCCATCTGCGCGCCGGAAGAGCTTGAGTTCTCGGGCGGGCGTCTGCGCTGCGGAGAGTTCGAGATAGACCTGGTTTACAAGCGGCTGCTCGTCAACGAGTACCTGCCCATCATCGACAAGCACCCGGCGCTGCTCGACGCCTACCGCGCGGGGGCCGTCTGCCTCGTCAACAACTTCCGCTCGAAGATGATTCACAAGAAGGCGCTCTTCGCGGTGCTGACCAGCGAGCGCTACGCGCGCCTCTTCACGGCGGAAGAACTCGAAGCCATTCGCCGACACGTCCCCTGGACGCGCAAGGTGCGCGAGGGGAAGACCGAGAAGGACGGCGCGGAGATCGACCTGCTCGACTTCGTCAGGCGGAGCAGCGGCCAGTTGGTGCTCAAGCCCAACGACGACTACGGCGGGCACGGCATCTACATCGGCTGGAACTCGGACGAAGGGGAGTGGGAAGAAGCCCTGCGGGCGGCGCTCGCGGACGGCGACTACCTCGTGCAGGAGCGCGTCTCGACGGCGCGCGAGACCTTCCCGGCGCTCGCCGAGGACGGCTCGGTCGTCTACGCCGAGCAGCTCGTAGACCTCGACCCGCTGCTCTTCAACGGGCGGGTCGGGTCGGCCTTCACGCGCCTCTCCTCGAACGAGCTGGCGAACGTCACGGCGGGCGGGGGGATGGTGCCGACCTTCATCATCGACCGGAAGAGTTGAGCGCCGGAGTTTTCCGACGGCGCGGGAGTCAGCCAACGATGAACTTCGTCAACAGCCAGGAGCCGTTCGAGGAGCGCAGGCGGTTCGAGCGCTCGCGGCTCATCATCGACGTGTTCTACGACGGGCACGACCTGACGGGCGTCGCCAGCTCGCAGGACATCAGCCCGGGCGGCCTCTACATGAACACGCAGGCCGAAATCCCCGAGGGCTCGCTGCTCACCCTGCGCCTGCCGCTCGCCGGGCGCGACGTGGTCTGCAACGGCGAGGTCGTCTACAGCAACCCCGGCCGCGGCGTGGGCGTGACCTTCCAGGGGCTCTCGGACGAAGACCGCGCGCACCTCGAGTCCGCGCTCAAGACTCAGTAGGGACGGGAGAATTTCCTGATGTCGGACGAACGCTACACCCTGGGAATCGAGGAGGAGTTCCAGATCGTAGACCCGCAGACGCGGGAGCTGCGCTCGCGCGTCGCGGAGATGCTCGAAGAGGGCAAGATGATGCTCGGCGAGCAGGTCAAGCCCGAGATGATTCAGGCGCAGATCGAGGTCGGCACCGGCATCTGCCGCAACATCGCGGAGGCGCGCCGCGACATCACGCGGCTGCGCTCCATCGTCTCGTCGCTGGCCCGCAAGCAGAACCTGGCGATCGTCGCCGCCTCGACGCACCCCATCTCGCAGTGGACTGCGCAGGACATCTACGACGACCCTCACTACAAGCTCCTCATCGAGGAGCTTCAGATGGTCGCGCGCTCGCTGCTCATCTTCGGCATGCACGTCCACGTCGGCATCCCCGAGCGCGAGCGGCAGATACACATCATGAACGCGGCGCGCTACTTCCTGCCGCACGTCCTCGCGCTCTCGACCTCCTCGCCCTACTGGCTCGGCATCGACACCGGCCTCAAGTCATACCGCTGCGAGGTCTTCAAGAAGTTCCCGCGCACGGACATCCCCGACCACTTCGACACATACGCGTCCTACGAGCGCTACGTCAAGTTCCTGCTCGACACCAACTGCATCAGCGGCCCCAAAAAAATCTGGTGGGACGTGCGCCCGCACCCCTTCTTCCCGACGCTCGAGTTCCGCATCTGCGACATCCCGACGCGCGTTGACGACACCGTCGCCATAACCGCGCTCTTCCAGGCCATCGTCGCCCGCCTCGACAAGCTGATCGAGAAGAACCTCGGCTTCCGCCTCTACCGCCGCATGCTCATCCAGGAGAACAAGTGGCGCGCCGTGCGCTACGGCCTGGACGGGAAACTCTTAGACCTCGGCAAGCAGAAGGAGGTGCCCGCGCGCGACCTCATCCGCGAGCTGCTGGAGTTCGTAGACCCCGTCCTCGACGAGCTTGACTCGCGCAAGGAGGTCGAGCACATCCACACCATCCTAGAGCGCGGCACCTCCGCCGACGAGCAGCGCCGCGTCTTCGACGAGACCGGCGACCTCAAATCGGTCGTTGATCGCCTCGTGGAGCTGACCATCGAGAACGTCCCCGACGAGTGGAAGGACTAGGGCGGCCGGGATAACCCCCTCTTTCACCGGGGCCTCAGCCCGCCCGCGCGGCCGCGCCTGCCGTAAAATTGCGCGGCCGCTTTGTCCCCGCCGCATACCGCTTCGCCACAATTTAGTACCCCCGCCCGAGGACTTCATTTAGAGTTCGTGATCTTTGAAGGGCCGTCGGCCCGCCCGGTTCTGCCTGCCGCAACAGTTGGAAAAAAGCATGAGTCAACAACCGAGGTGCACGTCATGAACCCCGAGCGTCGTGAGTTTCTACAGCGGACGAGCGTGGGACTGGCCGCGGTCGGCGTCGCCGGGCTGGTGCTGCGCGCCGACGCGCTCCCCACGCCCGCCGCGGACGCGGACGAAGAGGCGGGGCGCGTCCTGATCCAGATGGGGCCTCCCCCGAAAGGGTTGGCGGGGGCCGCGGGCGAGCTGAAAAAGGTGACGCCGGTCGTCCCCGGCCCGTTCTACAGGCCGGGCGCGCCGTTCCGCGGGAAGCTCTGTCCGCCGGGCGAGCCGGGGACGACCTTCGTACTCACGGGTCGCGTCTGGGCCTTCGACACGAAGCGGCCGCTGCCGGGCGCGGTGCTCGACATCTGGCACGTGGACGTGCAGGAGCGATACTCGGACGGAGTTAACGACCTGAGGAACCGTGGGCGGCTGGTCTCTTCGGAGACGGGCGGCTACGAGGTCGAGACGATCCGCCCCATCCCCTACCGCCCGAGCCCGTCGGGCGCCCCAAACTTCTGGCGCTGCGCGCACTTTCACCTGCTCGCCGTCAGGCCCGGCTATAAGCCCCTCGTGACGGAGATTCATTTCAAAGACGACCCCAGAAAGAACGACCCCATGTACCGCCCCGAGAACGCCATCGCCGTCGAGCGTCACACCTCGAACGGCAAGACCTACGAGGCGGGCGTGTTCGACATCGTGCTTGAGCGTGACGCCGACTCGAAGTGACCCCGGGTCAGGCCCGTCAGCCGTGAAGAAGAAGAGGCCCGGCCGACGGCGGCCGGGCCTCTTCCGTCTCTGCGGCGAATCGGCCTTCAGTTCGCGCGGCGGTTGTGTTCGAGCGCGAGGATGAGGAAGTTCTCGAAGAGAAGGCGGCCGTCGCGCGACTCGTTGGGGTGCGCCCAGAGCGTGCGCGCGCTCGCCTCCTCGCGCAGCAGGCGCTTGCGCTCCTCGGGCGCGAGGTTCGGGTTGACGCGCTGGAGGCTCTTCGTCAAATCCTGGAAAGACTTCTCCAGGTGGAACTGCACGGTGTAGATGAGCTGACCCGAAGTGCGCTTGACCATCATCTGGTTCTTGCACAGGTACGAGGTCGCCAGCAGAGTGAAGCCTTCGGGCAGCCGCGGGAGCTGGAGGCCGTGGTTCTGCCAGACGCGCAGTATCCGCCCCTCGGTCGTGTAGTCCTGCCAGACGCCGGCCTGGCCCTCGTGTATGCCGCGGAAGATGGGGTCTTCGGGGTCGGTGATGCGTATGAAGCGGTACTGGTACTCGTAGTTGCGCCCCTCGCGCTGTTCGCCGGGCTCCTTCTGGTCGAGCGTGACGCAGGGCACGCCGAAGCAGAGGCCGATGAGCTGGTGGCCGCCGCAGATGCCGAGGATGGGCGTCGTCGTCTTCACGGCGAAGGCGGCGAAGCGGCGCAGCAGCTCGGGGCTGTAGTAGTCGAAGTCCGAGAGCGTCCCCGAGAGCACGATGGCCTCGGGCTCGAACTCCTCGGCGGCCTCGACCGCCTCCGACAGGTGCGCCACGCGCACCTCGGGCTCCTCGACCAGCCGCGTGATGTTGTTGACGATGTTGTCGAGCGCGAGCCCGGAGATGTAGCGCTCGCGCTCCAACTTCGAGGCGGCGGAGTCGCCCCACTCGCGGCGCGCCGTCTCCGACAGGTCGGACTCGTCGCGCAGGAGGTCGTTGACGACGAGGACGCGGATACTCTTGATCCGCTTCTCGAACGGCTCGTAAGGGCAATAGGCGCGCTGGCCGTAGGGGAAGGGGAGCGAGTCGAGCTGCTCGTCCGGCGTGTGCTGAGTGATCTGTGAAGTCATCTTGAAAAGTCTTGGAAAACCCCCTTGTCCGTACTTTAGATGCGCGGCGGGCGCTGTTTGGTGTTCTGGTTGAACTGCGGGACGGCAGACCCCGCGCCCGACTCTTCGACCTCCCGCCGCACCTCCTTGAGCGTCGCCGAGCGCACGCGCGCGCGGAATGAGGGGGCGCGCCCCTCGGTCAGGTGGTCGGCCAGCAGGAGCGTCCGCTGCCAGGCGGATTCGAGGTCGTCGGCCAGCCTCGAAATCTTCGTGATGTCGTAAGGCACCGCGACCCGGGCCACCCCCGCGCGGGCGAAGACCGAAAGGTAGCGCGCCGTGGCGAAGTCGGGGCACGAGACGCGGCGGCGGCCGACCTTCAGCTCGATGCCGAGCAGCGTGTGCTGCACCTCGACCGCGGCGTTCTTCGTCGCCGCGGGGACGGCGTGCGCGCGCGTGCGCAAAGGGAGGATGCGCTCGCGGTAGACGCGCGGCGGCCACTCTTCGCCGAGGCGCTCGCGGACTTCCGAGACCAGCGCCTCGACCGAGCCCGCGCGCGGCGGCGCGTCCTGGGCCGTCTGGGTCTGTGCGGGCTCGGCCGCGGCTCTCATCGCTGTGGTGCTCGCGTACAAAAGCAAAAACCCCGAGGGGGCGGCCTGCGCGACCCGGGCCGCCCCCTCGGGGTTCACGGTCACGGGGTCAGCGCAGGGACGAAACTATGTTCCACTGCGCGGCGCGGAAGGCGTTGATGACGCCGTTGGGGAAGAGCCCGAGGTAGAGCACGCCGCCCACGGTCAGCACCAGCGCCACCGCCACGCTCGCCGGTATGCGCGGCGCGTGCCACTGCGTCGTGCGCTCGCGGAAGAACATCACGACGACCAGCCGCAGGTAATAGTATACCGAAATCGCGGAGTTTAGCACGCCGATGATGACCAGCCACTTGTACCCTTGGGCCAGTGCCTCGCTGAAGACCACCACCTTGCCCATGAAGCCGGCCGTCAGGGGCACCCCGATCAGGCTCAGGAGGAAGAGCGAGAGTGAGAGCGAGAGCGCGGGCGACTGGAAGCCGATGCCGCGGTAGTCCTCCACGTCGGTGCGCCGGTCGCCGCTGCGCGCGATGAGCGTGACGACGGCGAAGGCCCCGAGGTTCATCACGGCGTAGACGAGCAGGTAGAAGACGACCGCCGCGACTGCCGCGTCGCGCCGCTCCGTGTCGGCCGCCGCGCCCGCCGCCACGAACCCGACCAGCGCGTAGCCCGCGTGCGCGATGGACGAGTAGGCCAGCATCCGCTTGACGTTGTTCTGCACCAGCGCGACGACGTTCCCGACGCTCATCGTCAGAATCGCCAGAAGCCACAGGGCGTCGAGCCACGCCGAGTGGAGCTGCGCGCCCGTGGCGGCCTTTGAGGAGGCCGCGGCCGCGGCCAGCGGGAAGGCGAAGAGGAAGGTGCGCATGAAGGCGGCGAAGCCCGCGGCCTTCGGCCCGGCGGCCATGAAGGCGGTGACGGGCGTGGGCGCGCCCTCGTACACGTCGGGCGTCCAGACGTGGAAGGGCGCGAGCGCCACCTTGAAGCCGAAGCCGATCAAAAGCATCGCCGCGCCCGCGAACAGCAGCGGCGGGTAGAGGCTGTCGTTGATGCGCTCGGCGATGACGGAGAGGTTCGTCGTGCCCGCCAGCACGCCGCCCGGGATGGCCTTCGCCGTCGCGCCGTAAACCAAAGCGATGCCGAAGAGCAGGAAGGCCGACGAGAACGAGCCGAGGATGAAGTACTTCAGCGAAGACTCGTTCGAGCGCACGTCCGTGCGGCGGAAGCCCGCCATCACGTAGGTCGCGATGGAGAGGATTTCCAGCCCGAGGAAGAGCATCACGAGGTCGTTCCCGGCGGCCATCAGCATCATCCCGACGGTGGCGAACAGCAGCAGCGTGTGGAACTCGCCCGCGGGCAGCCCCTCCCACTCGACCCAGATCATCGAGACGAGCACCGTCAGCGCCGAGACCACGAGGAAGACCAGCGTGAAGGAGAGCCGCAGGGGGTCGAGGGTGACCATGCCGCCCCAGGGCTGCTCGGTCGGCGCGACCGCGGCGGCGTCGCCCCACAGCCAGACGGTGGCCGCGGCCGACGCGCCGAGCCCCGCCAGGGAGAGCGCGCCCGTCACCCAGCGCTGGGCCGTCCGCCGCGTGAAGGCGTCCACGAGCATGACGACGACGCCCGCGACGGCGAGGATCAACTCGGGCATCAGTATCTGGAAGTCGATGCCGGGAGCGGACGGTTGTATGGCTGCTAAGCTCAGGTTCATCGTGTCCAACTCTTCTCGGTTATCTGCCGCCGGCCGCACCACCCAGCCGCGCGGCGAGGAGCGCGTTGACGCGCTCGCGCATCATCTGCTTGTAGACGGTGATGTCCTGCGGCATGCCCCTGTGCGCGGGGCCGCTCGCGCGACCCTCCGCGTCGAAGAAGACGACGACGGGGACGCGCGTGCCCGTCTTCTCGTACTGCGCGAGGGCCACGCCGCCCGGGTCGCGCAGGACGGGCACGGTCATCTTTCTCTCTTTCGCGTAGTGGCGCAGGATGTTGTTCGAGACGCGCTTCGGGTCTTCGATGCTGACCCAGAGGAAGCGGACGGGCTTGCCCTTGTACTCGGCCTTCAACTCCTCGACCGCCACCTGCTCCCAGGTGCACGGCACGCACCACGTCGCGCCGAACGAGACGACCAGCACGTCGCCCCTCATCTCCGAAGTGTCGTAGAACTTCCCGTCCAGCCCCTTCAGCCTGAAGCCGTCGCCGGCGGGCGAGGCCCCGCCCTTCTCCTGCGCCTGTGCGCCGACGGCGGCGAGCAGGAGGACGAGCGCGAAAGTTGTTCTATAAAAAAGTCGCATCACTCTCACTTCGCCTGCGGGGCCTCGGCGCGGACGACGCCCTGCGCGCCGGAGGAGACGACGCGCGCGCGGACGGCCTCGACGCTCGCGCGCGAGCGCGCGAGGAACGGGCGCGGGTAGGCCCCCATGTAGAGCATCAGCACGAGCAGCGGCGCGAGCAGGCCGACCTCGCGCCAGTTCAGGTCGGCGAGCCCGCGGTTCGCGGGGTTCCGCACGCGCCCGAAGAAGACGCGCTGCACCATCCAGAGCATGTAGACGGCCGCCCAGATGACGCCCGTCCCCGCCAGCATCGTCACCACCCAACTCCGCGTCACGTTGTGCACGGCCGGGTCGGAGTTCCAGAAGCCGAACATGATGAGGAACTCGCCCACGAAGCCGTTCAGCAGCGGCAGCCCGATGGAGGAGAGCGTCGTGAAGACGAAGAGCGTGGCGAAGAGCGGCATCGGCTTCGACAAGCCCCCGAAGTCGGAGATCATGCGCGTGTGCCGCCGCTCGTAGATCATGCCGACCAGCAGGAAGAGCGCGCCGGTCGAGACGCCGTGGTTGAGCATCTGGTAGAGCGCGCCCTGCATCCCCCACTCGGTGAAGCTGAACATGCCGAGCACGACGAAGCCCATGTGGCTCACCGACGAGTAGGCGACGAGCCTTTTCACGTCCGGCTGCACCATCGCGACCAGCGCGCCGTAGATGATGCCGATGACGGCGAGCACGATGAAGACCGGGGCCAGCTCGCGCGTCATCTCGGGGAAGAGCGTGAAGTTGAAGCGCATCAGGCCGTACGTCCCCATCTTCAGGAGCACCCCGGCGAGGATGACGGAGCCGGCCGTCGGGGCCTCGGTGTGCGCGTCGGGCAGCCACGTGTGGAAGGGCCAGAGCGGAACCTTGACGCTGAAGGCGAGCGCGAAGAGCACGAAGAGCACCCACTGCTCGCGCGTGGCGACGCCCTGGAGCGTCAGCGAAATCTTCCCCTGCTGGATGGCGTCGAGCAGCAGCACGTAGTCGAACGTCCCCGCCCCCGTGGCGTTGGCGTAGAGGAACCAGAGCCAGATGATGCCCGCCAGCATCAGGAGGCTCCCCACCGCCGTGTAGATGAAGAACTTGACGGCCGCGTAGAGCCGCCGCTCGCCGCCCCACGCGCCGATGAGGAAGAACATCGGGACGAGCGACGCCTCGAAGAAGAGGTAGAAGAGCAGCAGGTCGAGCGAGACGAAGACGCCGAGCATCGCCGACTCTAAGAGCAGCATGAAGGCGAAGAAGGCGAGGGGCCGCTTCTCGACCGAAGTCCACGAAGACAGGATCGAGATGGGCATCAGCAGCGTCGTCAGGATCACCAGCCACAGGCTGATGCCGTCCACGCCGACGTGGTAGCGCGCGCCGATTGCCGAGACCCACGGCACGTCCTGCACGAAGTGGAACGCGCCGCCGGGGCCGAGGCCCACGGGCTCTGTGAGCAGCAGGAGCGAGGCCGCGAAGGTCACGAGCGAGAACCCGAGCGCGATCCAGCGGTAGTGCTTCTCGTTCGCGTAGGGCGCGAAGAGGCCGTGCGCGGCCAGCGCCAGCGCGCCGACGAAGGGCAGAAGGATGAGAATCGTGAGCAGGTATTGCTGCATCTTCTTTTACCGTGCGAGCCCGAGCTGCCAGGCGTTCCAGGCGAAGTAGCCGAGGACGGCCAGAGCGCCCAACAGGATGATGGCCGCGTAGGAGCGCACAAACCCGGCCTGCATGTAGCGCAGCACGCCGCCGAGCGCGGCCGTCCCGCGCCCGAGCCCGTTGACGATGCCGTCGATGACGCCCACGTCCACGAAGCGCCACAGCACCCCGCGCGAGCCCCTCTTGATGGGGTCGATGAGTGCCGCGTCGTAGACCTCGTCCACGTAGTACTTGTTCTCAAGCAGCCGCGGCATCTTCAGGAGCGGCCTCTTCGAGAAGAAGAACCAGCCGAGCCCGATGCCAACCAGGCCGACGACGATGGAGACGCCCGTGAGCAGGCGCTCCTGCGCGACCTCCGCGGGGTCGTGCGCGTGCTCGGCGGGGCCCGCGGCCGCGCCGTGACCCGCGGGCGCTCCGTGGCCGGCCTCGCCCTCGCCGACCGACTGCGGCACCGCGCCCTCGTTGCCGTGCGCCGAAGGCGGCTGTGCCGTCGCGCCCGCCGCGTGCGCCGCCGCGCCCGCGCCGTGCGAAGTCGCCTCGCCCTCCTCCGGCGCGTGCGCGACGACCGGCTCCAGCGTCTGCTCGAAGTAGTTGGCGACGGCCCCGCCGCTCAGCGCGTAAGGGATGCCGACCCAGCCGCCGACGACCGAAAGCACTGCGAGCACGACGAGCGGCACCGTCATCACCCAAGGCGACTCGTGCGGCTCCACGGGGCCGTGGTGATGCTCCTCGTGCTCCTCCTCTTCGTCCTCGAAGTCCGCGTGGTGCGCGCCGTGCGCGTCCGCGTGGTGCGCGACGCCGTGCGTCCCAGCGTCGTGTGCGTGTGCGTGTGCGTCGAGCGCGTCGCCCGGCGCGTGGTGCGGCCGGTCGCCTTCGGAAGGCGTGCGTGCGTCGTGCGGCCCGCGCCCCTCGTCGTAGGCGTGCGCGTGCGCCTCGTCGGCCTCGCCGCCCGCGTGGGCTTCGCGGAAGCGCTCCTTGCCCCAGAAGGTCATCACCATCAGCCGCGTCATGTAGACGGCCGTCAGGCCCGCCGTGATGATGCCGACGACCCACAGGATTTTGCCGATGCCCGCCGTGCCGATGGTGTGCGTGCTCCAGGTCTTCCAGAGAATCTCGTCCTTCGAGAAGAAGCCCGAGAGCAGCGGGAAGCCGCTGATGGCGAGCCACCCCGTGGCCATCGTCGCGAAGGTGACGGGCATGTACTTCCGCAGGCCCCCCATCCGCCGCATGTCCTGCTCGTGGTGCATCCCGTGGATGACCGACCCCGACCCGAGGAAGAGGAGCGCCTTGAAGAACGCGTGTGTCATCACGTGGAAGATGGCCGCGACGAACGCGCCCACCCCGCACGCGAGGAACATGTAGCCCAACTGCGAGACGGTCGAGTAGGCCAGAACCTTCTTGATGTCGTTCTGCGCGATGCCGATGGTCGCGGCGAAAATCGCCGTGGCCGCGCCGATGACGGCGACGATGAAGAGGGCGGTCGGCGCGTGCGAGAAGATGGCCGAGCAGCGGACGACCATGTAGACGCCCGCCGTCACCATCGTCGCCGCGTGGATGAGCGCCGAGACGGGCGTCGGCCCCGCCATCGCGTCCGGCAGCCACACGTAGAGGGGTATCTGCGCCGACTTGCCCGTCGCGCCGATGAAGAGCAGCACGGCGGCCGAGGTGATGCCGCCCGCGAAAATCCAGTGCCAGCCGAACCCTTCGACGGCCATCCCGCCGATTGTCTTCAACGCGCTGAAGACCTCCGGCCCTCCGCTCGTGCCGAGCACGGCGAGCGACTTGTCGAAGTAGCTTATGGAAGGGCGGCCCGCGCCGGCCGTCAGCCAGAAGACGAGCATGATGCCGAGCACGACGCCCCAGTCGCCGATGCGGTTGGCGACGAAAGCCTTCTTCGCCGCGTCGCCCGCCTCGCGCCGGTCGGTGTAGTAGCCGATGAGCAGGTACGAGCAGAGGCCGACGCCCTCCCACCCGACGAACATCAAAAGCAGGTTGTCGCCGAGCACGAGCGTCAGCATCATGAACATGAACAGGTTCAGGTAGGCGAAGAAGCGGTAGAAGCCTCGGTCGCCGCGCATGTACCCGGTCGCGAAGAGGTGGATGAGGAAGCCGACGAACGTGATGAAGCAGGCGTAGACGCCCGACAGCCTGTCCATCGCGAAGCCGTAGTCGGCGCGGAAACTGCCGACCTGCATCCACGTCCAGAGGTGGCTGAAGACCGGCGTCGCCGCCGGATTCCTGAGCGCCCCGCCGCCCTCGCCCGTGAAGGCCACGATGAAGGCGCAGACCGCCGACACGGCCACAGACCCGCACGCCACCGCGCCGATGAGGGATTCGCTGCGAACCTTCCGCCCGACCAGCCAGCAGATCAGGGCACCGACCAGCGGCGCGAACACGACGACGGAGAGCAGGTGATTCGTCATTGTTTAGTAAATGGTAAATGGTAAATGGTAAATGGTGGTCGTATCAGGCGCGGCCCGGAGAAAACCTCAACACGGACAAACCGCAACGACTATTCACTATTTACTATTCACCATTCACTTCTCCTAAAGTCTCAGCACGCTCGCGTCGTCAACGTCGAGCGACTCGCGGTTGCGGAAGATGGCGATGATGATGCCTAAGCCGACGGCGGCCTCGGCGGCCGCGACCGTCATCACGATGAAGACGAAGAGCTGCCCCGTCACGTCGCCGAAGTAGCTGGAGAAGGCGACGAAGGTCAGGTTCACGGCGTTGAGCATCAGCTCGATGCACATGAACATCTGGATGGCGTTGCGCTTGACGATGACGCCCACCACGCCGATGGTGAAAAGGACGGCCGAGAGCGCCAGGTACCAGGTCAAAGGGATCACCGCTCGCCCTCCTCTCTCGACACCTCCGAGGGCGCGGCCGCGTCGCCCGTGCGTATCTGCTCGCGCGCGAACGCCCGGCCCGTGGCCGCCGTGTCCCCCGGCTTCAGGAGAACGTCGCCGCCCGCCGTCAGCGCCGCGGGCTCCTCGGTGACGTTGCCGGGCGCGGCCAGCAGCGGCGTCCGCCCCTGCCGCGCGAGCGTGATGGCCCCGACCATCGCCATCAGGATGAGCACGGAGGTGACCTCGAAGGGCAGCAGGTACTTCGTGAACATGCCCGTCCCGATGGAGGCCGTCAGCCCCACGTCGGACGAGGCGGGCATGGTGGGCGTGTACGCCGCGTAGTTGCCGAGCTGGAGCATGAAGGCCGCCTCGCCGACGAGCACCGCCGCCAGCAGCACCCCGACGGGGACGAGGTAACGCAGGCGCAGGGGCCTGCGCACCTCCTCCTCGACGTTGAGGAGCATGATGACGAAGACGACGAGCACCATGATCGCGCCCGCGTAGACGATGACCTGGATGGCCGCGATGAACGGGGCCTGCAACGTCAGGTAGAGGCAGGCCAGCGAGACGAAGACGCCGACGAGCGAGATGGCGCTGTAGAGCGGGTTGCGCTGCGCCACCACCGCCACGGCGCAGCCCAGGGCCATCGCGCCGAAGAGTACGAACAGCAGTTGCGAAATGCTAGGAAGCACGTCGGACACCTCGAATCAACTCCAACGGAAGTACAGGACGGTCGCCGTCAGGATGACGTTCAGGATGGCGACGGGCAGCAGGAACTTCCACCCGAAGCTCATCAACTGGTCGAAGCGGAAGCGCGGCAGAGTCCCGCGCAGCCAGATGTAGAGGAAGAGGAAGAAGGTGACCTTCAGGAGGAACCAGACGACGCCGAGCCACGGGAACACGTCCACGAACGGCCCCTGCCAGCCGCCCAGGAAGAGCGTCGTCGCCAGCATCGAGACCGTAAACATGTTGACGTACTCGGCCATGAAGAAGAGCGCGAACTTCAGGGCCGAGTATTCCGTGTGGAAGCCCGCGACCAGCTCGGTCTCGGCCTCGGGCAGGTCGAACGGCACGCGGTTCGTCTCGGCGATGGCGGAGATGAGGTAGGTGATGAACCCGATGACCTGCGGCACGCGGCTGACGTCCCACAGGTTCCACTTCAGCCCGAACCAGCCGCCCTGCTGCTCGACTATCGTGTAGAGGTCGAGCGTCCCCGACATCAGCACCACGCCGACGAGCGAGAGCCCCAGGGAAAGCTCGTACGAGATCATCTGCGACGCCGCGCGCAGGCTGCCCATCAGGCTGTACTTCGAGTTAGAAGACCACCCGGCGAGCGTGATGCCGTAGACGCCGACCGACGTGATGCCGAGGACGTAGAGCAGCGCGATGTCGAAGCGCGCGATGACGAGCGAGAATTCGCCGACGAAGGGGAGCCAGACCGTCGGCCCGAACGGGTAGACGATGATCGGCATCAGCGCGCACGTGATGGCGATGACGGGCGCGAGGAAGTAGACGAAGCGCGTCGAAGCCGAGGGCGTGATCTCCTCCTTGAAGATGAACTTCAGGAGGTCTGCGAACGGCTGGAAGAGGCCGCCCGGCCCCACGCGGTTCGGCCCCAGACGCCCCTGTATGAATCCGAGCACGCGCCGCTCGGCTAGGACCGTGTAGGCCACGATCATCAGCACGACGACGAACCCGACGTTAATCCCCACGAACTGCGCCAGCGCGCGCGCCCAGTCCGCCCCGATGGTGTTGGAAAGCCAGTCCATAGTTAGTGAGTGGCGAATAGTAAATGGTAAATGGTGGTTGCGTGTTAACGAGTCGCGCGGACATCCCGCCACGCCGCGACCCTCAACGACTATTCACCATTCACTATTTACTATTCACTTCCTTTTTCAGTCTCCCGCGGCCGACGCGCGGCGGAGTGCGGGGTCAACCGTGATTTGATAGAGGGGGGATATCAGTACGCTCTCGGGCTCGGGGTTGCCGGCGGCGAGCAGGTGGAACTGCGGAACCTTGCCCGTCAGCACGCCGAGCTTGAAGAGTTCGTGCCCGACCGGGGGCGTCTCGGTGATCATCTCGCCGGAGGCTTCGAGCGATTCGACGGCGTCGCGCAGGGCCGCGATGTTCGCCGCGCCGTCGCCGCCCGAGGCGAGCGCGTGCCTGACCTGCCGGGGGTTAGACTCGTCCTTGAGCAGCGGGTAGCGCAGCCCCTCGTACGCCGGGACGCCGCGCGCGATCTCAAGGAAGATGTTGCTCGAAGACATCTGGAAGCCGAGGTCGTGGCCGAGCGCCTGCGCCAACTGCGAAGTGATGGCCCAGTCGGGCTTCGACTGGTGCACAGGCGAGATCGACTGGCGCACGCGCTGGACGAGCCCGCCGTTGTTCGTGAACGTCCCGTCCACCTCGGCGAACGAGGCGGCGGGGAAGACCACGTCGGCGGCGGCGGCCGTCTCGGTCAGGAAAAGCTCCTGCACGACGAGCAGGTCGAGCCTGCTTAAAGCCTCCTCGCGCCCTTCGAGGTGCGCGGGCAGGAAGCTCCCCGCGACGTAGAGCGCGCGCACGTCGGAGCCCGCGGCGTCGAGGATTTCGAGCGGGTTGTAGGCCCCCGACATCAGCCCGAGGTCGTGGACGCCGACGCTGTTGTTGAAGAGCGGCAGCGGGTGGAGGAGGAAGCGCCGCCCCGCCTTCTCGCCGAACGCCCCGGGCAGACGCGCGAGCACGGCCTGCGCCTCCGCGGAGAGTTCGCCGCCGAAGAGGACGACCACGTCCCCCGCCGTCTCACTTATCAACTGGCTGGCCCTGGCAATCTCATCCGCCTCGACGCCGAGCTTGCCCGCCGCCGCTTCGGCGTCGCCGGGCGAGGCGAGCGCGAGCACGGCCGCGTCCTCCGTGCCCGGCCGGACGTGCAGGAACAGCGCGGCCTGCTGCTTCAGTCGAATGGGCGTGCTGTTGACGATGACGAGCTTCGCGCCGCCGTTGCGGACGGCCTGCCGGATGGCCCTTCCGGTGAGCGGCTGCAACTCCTCGGGCTCGCCGCCGATTAGCAAGATGGTCTTGGCGTGCCGTATGTCTCGGTGCGTGGCGAGCGGCGCGGACAGGTTCTCGAAAAAGGGGACGAGCGAGAACGCCTCGGTCGCCGTGTACTTGTCGGTGCCGAGCACCTCGCGCGCGAACTTCAGCAGAGCCCAGTTCGACTCGTTGGTCAGGCGCGGGCTCCCCACGACGCCGACCGAGCCGCCGCCGCTCGCGTCGATGACAGCCTTCAACTTCTCCGACGCCACGCGGACGGCCTCCTCCCACGTCGCGGGGACGAGCCGGCCGCCCTTCTTGTAGCGGACGAGCGGCGTGCGCAGCCGCTCCTCGTGGTTGACGAACGGGTGGGCGAAGCGCCCCTTGATGCAGAGGAACTCGCCGTTGTGGCCGTTGACGTAGCGGTCGCGCGCGACGACCCGCATCACCTCGCCGCGCCGCGAGCCGACCGAGAACTGGCAGCCGTCGGAGCAGAAGGAGCAGGTCGAGGTCGTGCGGTTCAGCTCCCACGGCCTCGTCTGATGCCTGTAGGTCGCGTCGAGCAGCGTGCCCGTGGGGCAGACCTCGATGCAGTTGCCGCACTGCGAGCAGTTGAGCCAGCCGCCGTAGGTCCCGATGACGGTGTGCGCGCCGCGCCCGCCGGCCTCGATGGCGTCCTCGCCCATCCACTCGTCGCAGACGCGCGTGCAGCGCTTGCAGAGGATGCAGCGCTGCGGGTCGTTGGCGACTATCGGGCTGAGGAACTTCTCGGGCGCGTAGTTCTTGCGCTCCGTGAAGCGCTCTTCGAGGTTGCCCCAGTCGAAGACCATCTCCTGCAACTCGCACTCGCCGCCGCGGTCGCAGACGGGGCAGTCGAGCGGGTGGTTGGCGAGCAGGAACTCGACCATGCCGCGCTGCGCCTTCTCGATCTCCTCGGACTGCGTCGTGACGACCATCCCGTCCGTGCAGGTGATGGTGCAGGAGGTCTGGAGCTTCGGCATCTTCTCGATGCGCACCAGACACATCCGGCACGAAGCCTGGAGCGCGAGGTCCGCGTAGTAGCAGAACGAGGGTATCGAGTACCCGTTCTCCCGGCACACGTCGATGAGCCGCGCACCCTTCGCGACCTGCAACTCCTGCCCGTTGATCGTGACTTTGACTAATTCTGCTGCCATTTGATTAAACCGTTGCCGCTCACCTGATCGTGACTTCGAGCGTGTAGGCGGCGGTCGCGTCGGTGCCGATCTGGAGCGAATACTGCCCGCCCTCCGGCAGCTCGCCCTCGAAGTCCTTCGTGCCGTCGAAGACCGTCTCGCCGCTCGCCGTGAAGAGAGTCATGGAGGTGCGGCTGCCCGTGACGAGGTGCGCCGTCATCTTCTGCCCCGCGCGGGCGCGGAAGTAATACTCGTGCATCGTGCAGAGCCGAACCGTGTCCTTGATGACGGCGGTCGTCCGGCCCCGCGCGAACCTGAGCTGCTTCCCGATGATGCGGTCTGTGCCGCGGCATTGGACGCCGGGTACGGTCGTCGGCGTCACCGCGGCCGAGGGCGCGGCGAACAGGGAAGCGACGCAAGCCGCGAGTGCGATTGTGCGGAGGAGGCTTTTCATCTTCTGTTATCCGTTCAGGCCGTCGGCAGCCCGTCCTTCACGTGCCCGCCGCCGTTCGTGACCTTGCGGCGGAAGTCTTCGGGGAACTTCTTGATGGCCGACTGGATGGGCCAGGAGGCGGCGTCGCCGAGCGGGCAGAAACTCTTGCCCTCGATGTTGTCCACGATGTCGAGGAGGAGTTGCGCGTCGTCGGGGCGGCCCTCGCCCTTCTCGATGCGCTTGAAGACTTTCACGAGCCAGTCTGTCCCTTCGCGGCAGGGCGTGCACCAGCCGCAGGACTCGTGCTTGTAGAACTCGGTCAGGTTCTTCGTGGACTCGAACACGTCCACCGTCTCGTCCATCACGATGAAGCCGCCACTACCTACCATCGACCCGGCGGCGACCAAGCCCTCGTAGTCCATCCGCACGTCCTTACCCTCGATGTCCTTCGCGGGCATGATGTAGACGCTGGAGCCGCCGGGGATGACGGCCTTCAGCTTCCGGCCGCCGAGCATCCCCCGGCAGTCCTCGTGGATGAACTTCTCCATGTCGTCGTAGCCCATCGGCAGCTCGTAGACGCCGGGGCGGTTGACGTGGCCCGAGACAGACCAGAGCTTCGTCCCGCCGCTCTTCTCCGTCCCCAGCTTCTGCCACGCCTCGCCGCCCATCCTGATGATGTCGGGCACGGCCGTCAGCGTCTCGACGTTGTTGACGACCGTGGGGCAGCCGTACAGACCGGCGACCGCCGGGAAGGGGGGCTTCATGCGCGGGTGTCCGCGCAGGCCCTCCAGAGAGTTCAGCAGCGCCGTCTCCTCGCCGCAGATGTAAGCGCCCGCGCCGGTGTGCGTGTAGATTTCGCAGTTGAAGTCGGTGCCGAGAATCTTCTCGCCGAGGAAGCCCCCGGCGCGCGCCTCTTCGAGCGCGCGATCCATGATCTCGATGAGGTAGCGGTACTCGCCGCGGGTGTAGATGTAGTTGACGCGCGCGCCGAGGGCGTAGGCCGCGATGAGCATGCCCTCGATGAGCATGTGCGGGTCGCGCTCCATCAGGTAGCGGTCTTTGAAGGTGCCCGGCTCCGACTCGTCGGCGTTGCAGACGACGTACTTCGGCTTCGGCGAGTCCTTCGGGACGAAGCCCCACTTCATGCCCGTGGGGAAGCCCGCGCCGCCGCGCCCGCGCAGCGCCGACTTCTTGACCTCGCCGATCACGTCGTCCGGCGACATCCCGTTCAAGACCTGTCGCAGCGCCTCGTACCCGCCGTTGGCGCGGTACACGTCGAGCGACGCGGAGTTCTCCAGCAGCACCCGCCGCAGTTGTAAAGGCTCGCACCCAATCGCCCCGATAAACATATGTTTGGTGAATGGTGAATGGTAAATAGTGAATGGACTAAAACCATTTACTATTTACCATTCACTATTTACTCCTTAGCGAACGCCGTTCGACAACTCGCCGCTCTGGCACTTGTCGAGGATTTCGTCAACCTTCTCGTCGGTCAGGTTCTCGTAGTAGTCGAAGCCGACCTGCATCATCGGCGCGGTGCCGCAGGAGCCGAGGCACTCGACCAGAGAGACGGAGAACTGCCCGTCCGGCGTCGTCTCGCCGGGCCTGATGCCGAGGCGGCTACACACGCGCTCGGTGACGCGCGGCTCGCCCATGATCTTGCACGAGAGCGTCTTGCAGATTTGCAGATGATACTTACCGACCGGCTCGGTGTTTATCATCGAGTAGAAGGTCGCGACCTCCCAGATGTCCGTGATGCGCACCCCCAGCCGGTCGGCCAGGTACGCCACGCCCGGCGGGTCGAGGTAGCCGCCGCGCTCGCGCTGCACGATGAACATCAGCGGCAGGATGGCCGAGCGCCTGACCGGGTACTTCGCCAGGTGCCCGTCGATCTCCGCCTCGACCTCCGGGGAGAAGACCGCGATCTCCTGCGGCACCTTCGCCTCCTGCGGCAGCGGGTTGTTCGGTGTGAACTGCTGGGACATAGGTTTTGGGTGCTGGGTGCTGGGTACCGGGTGCTGGGTTGTGGCTTTAACCAGCACCCAGCACCCAAGACCCAGCACCTAGCGGTCTATTTCTCCGAGCACGATGTCTATCGAGCCGATGACGGCGACCACGTCGGCGACCATCTCGCCCTTGACCATGTCGGGCAGGGCCGAGAGGTTGATGAATGAAGGGCCGCGCACGTGGACGCGCGCGGGCTTGGGGCCGCCGTCGGATTTGACGTAGACGCCCAGCTCGCCCTTCGAGCCCTCGATGGGCATGTAGACCTCGCCCGCGGGGACGTTGAAGCCCTCGGCGACGATCAGGAAGTGGTGGATGAGCGCGTCCATGTGCGTCTTCATCGCCTCGCGCTCGGGCAGCACCACCTTCGGCGCGTCGGCCTTGATGGGGCCGGGGCGGAGGCGCTCCAGCGCCTGCTTGATGATCCTGTTCGACTCGATCATCTCGCGCATCCGCACCATGTAGCGCGACCAGACGTCGCCGCCCTGCTCGACGGGGACTTCAAAGTCGTAGGTCTCGTAACCCGTGTAAGGGTTCGCGCGCCGTATGTCGAGGGGGACGCCGCTGCCTCTGAGGGTGGGGCCGGTCAGGCCCCAGTCGATGGCGTCCTCGGCCGAGATGACCCCGACGCCCTTCGTGCGGTTCTGGAAGATGCGGTTCCCCGAAAGGAGGTCGTGCCACTCATCGACCGCCGCGGGGAAGTCTTCGGTGAACTGCTTGCAGCGCTGGTCGAAGCCCGCGGGCAAGTCCATCATCAGGCCGCCGATGCGGAAGTAGCTGGGCGTCATACGCTCGCCGGAGGCGGCCTCGATGAGGTTGAGGATGCGCTCGCGCTGGCGGAAGCAGTAGAAGAAGACCGTCATCGCGCCGATGTCGAGCGCGTGCGTCCCCAGCCAGACCATGTGCGAGCCGATGCGCTGCAACTCGCACATGAGCACGCGGATGACCTGCGCGCGCTCCGGTATCTCAAGCCCGAGCAGCTTCTCGACCGCCATGCAGTAGGCGAGGTTGTTGCCCAGGGGGTTGAGGTAGTCCATGCGGTCGGTGATGACGATGCCCTGCTGGTACTTCTTGTACTCGAAGAGCTTCTCCATCCCCGTGTGCAGGTAGCCGATGTCGGGCACGCACTTGACGACCATCTCGCCGTCGAGGACGAGTTCGAGCCGGAGCACGCCGTGCGTGGACGGGTGCTGCGGCCCGAACGAGATGGTCATCTGCGTGTCGAGCGGCCGGTCTACCACCTCGAAGGCGGGCGGCAGGTTTGTCGTTGATGCGCTCATGCCCTTTAAATGCTCGTGAACCGTTAACCGTAAACCGTGACGAGTGAAGGCACGTTACTTGTAAACCCCAAGCCGTGATGAGGTCCAACCTCTTCCTGTCACGGTTTATGGTTCACGCCTTATCGTCCCTACTGTTCGAGCACGAAGTTGTACGTCAGCATGCCCGAGACCTTCACGGGCTTTCCGCTCAAAAGGGTCGGCGAGAACTTCGCCTGTTTGGCCGCAGCGATGGCCGCCTGTTGCAAGAGCGGGTGGCCCGAGACGGCCTTGGCCGAGGTCACGCCCCCCGTCTCGTCAACCGTCACCTGGACGACCACCGTGCCCTGCGCGCGCGCGGCCTTCGCCAGCGCGGGATAAGGCGGCTGCGGCTTGCTGATGGCCTTGCCGTTGAGCACGCCGCCCGAGATGGTCTGCCCGCCCGCGGCCCCGCCTGCCTGTGTGTTCTCGTTACCGTCGGTCGCCTCGCCGGTCGCGTCGCCGTCGGAGCCGTCGGCGTCCTCTTCAACGTCAACGGTGGAGCCGGGGGACGGCTGCACGAGGTTGCGGTCGAGCAGGGAAACGGTCTTGCCGCCCGTCACGAGGTCGAGCCGCTGGTACATCCATGTGCCTTCGGGGCTGACCGCCCTGACGAAGAGCGTCCCCGCGCCCTTCGGGCCGGAGAGGGGAATCTCCAGGTCGGCGCTGCCCCCGGTGGCGTTAAGCTTGATGCTGCCCTTCACGAACCAGCCGTCCTCGACCGGCTGACCCAGACGTTCGTTGACGGCCGGGTGCGCCTGCGCGACGCCGAGCGCGCCCTTGTAGACCTCCGAAGACTTGATGGCCGACATCGCCACGAAGACGATGCCGCCGACGAACAAGACCCCCGCGAGTATCAGCCCGAGGCAGCCGACGGGCAGCATCCACTTCCAGTTCCGGCCCAGACAGCCCTTCTGCTGCTGCTGTGGCGTCTGCTGGAACGAGCCGCCGAACTGCGCCGGGTTCGGGTTCATCAAGGCCGGGTGCCCCCTCTTATCAAGTCAGGCTGTACGGCTCGTAGCCGCGCAGCGGGAAGTCCTTGCGCAGCGCGTGCCCCTGCCAGTCGTCGGGCAGGAGGATGCGGCGCAGGTCAGGGTGTCCGTCGAAGATGACGCCGAACATGTCGAAGGTCTCGCGCTCGTGCCAGTTGGCCGTGCGCCAGACGGTCGTCACCGTCGGGACGTGCGTGTCCTCCTGGTTGAGGAGAACCTTCAGGCGCAGGCGGTGGTAGCGCTTGGTCGAGAAGAGGTGGTAGTTGACCTCGAAGCGCGGCTCCTCCTCCGGCCCGCGATCCGCGCCGACGAGGTCGGCGAGCATGTCGAACTCGAAGCCCGGGGCCGTCTTCAGGTGCGCGCACACGACCGCGATCTGCTCGCGCGGCACGACCAGCGTCAACTCGCCGAACGCCTCGACCGTCTCCGTCACCCACTCGCCGTGTTCGCCGCGCAGGGCCGCGACCAGGTCGGCCGGCGGAGCCTGGTACGAGGCGGCCGCGCGCTTGCCCCTGGCGATCTCTTTCTCTCGCTCGATGTCTTGAGACATAAAGATTCGTGAACCGTGAACCGTAAACCGTGACAAGTGAAGCGTGTAACCTGTAAACCTCAATCCGTGACCAGACTCAACCGGTTCTTGTCACGGTTTACGGTTCACGCCTTCAGCTCGACCTGCGGCGCTCGTGGCGCGAGGCGATGGTGTAGGGGCGCGAGGGGGACGCGTCCGCCGCCGCCTCGTTGGTGGCCGAGACGCCGACGGCGGGGAGCGTGCCCGGCGGGACGGCCTCGTAAGCCTCCGCGGCCGGCACGTCGTCGCGGTCGCGCAGGGACTCGCGCATCACCTTCTCCTGGAGCATCATGATCGCGTGGATGAGCATTTCCGGGCGGGGGGGGCAGCGGGGGATGTACACGTCCACGGGCACGATCTTGTCCACGCCCTGGACGATGGCGTAGTTGTCGAAGACTCCGCCCGAGGTGGCGCACGCGCCCATCGAGATGACCCACTTCGGCTCGGGCATCTGGTCGTAGATGCGCCGCAGGACGGGCGCCATCTTGCGCGACACGCGCCCCGAGACGATCATCACGTCCGCCTGCCTGGGGCTCGCGCGGAAGACCTCCGAGCCGAAGCGCGCCAGGTCGTGGCGCGAGTCGGTCGTCGCCATCATCTCGATGGCGCAGCAGGCGAGCCCGAAGGTCGCGGGCCAAAGGGAGGACTTGCGCGCCCAGTTGACCAAAGAGTCGAGCCGCGTCGTGATTACGTCGGGCAGCGCCTCGGCGATGAAATTCTCTAAGCCCATAGGAACACCTTGCTCTGTGCCTTCAGGCGGCGCGCGCTGGCCGCGTGTGCCGCGCCTCGGCCGCGCGCGCCCGCGCCTCGGTCAACTCCAGCGCACGCGCCTCCGCCTCCGCCTCGACGCGCGCCCGCGCGCCCCACTCGAACAGACCCTTCTTCAGGATGTAGACGTAGCCGACCAGGAGCAGCACGACGAACGTCATCATCTCGATGTAGATGAGGTTGGCGAGCCCGAAATCCCTCACGAAGCTGCCGAAGACGACCGCCCACGGCAGCAGGAAGATCAGCTCGATGTCGAAGAGGATGAAGATCATCGCCACGAGGTAGAACTTCACCGAGAAGCGCTCGCGCGCCGAGCCGACGGGGTCTTTGCCGCACTCGTAGGGCATCGTCTTCGTCCGCGTCGCCTTGTGCTGGCCGACGAGCTGCGAGAGGAGGACGTTGCCGACGGCGAAGCCCGCGGCGACGATGAACATGAGCGCGATTGGCAGGTAGTCGGACAGACTGAACACACTATCCTCCCGTCAGCTTGCGCCGAAAACGCGGCCCCCTAGCGGCCGTTTTTGAGTTTGAGAATCATGGTACAAGGGCAATCCTAGTCCACACGGCGGGTCGTGTCAAGCCACACCCGTACGCGGCCAAAGCCCTGTTTTGCAAGGAGATTGACCGGCTTCGCGGGGCTGTGCTAACTTGATTTTACCCCCGCTGGGGAGGCCGTCCCCCCGGCCAAATCCGCGCCGGACGTACCGTCTTCCGTAAGCTACCAGTGATCACCGGATTCAACACAGACATTCCGTACGAGGGAGTCACTTACCACGTCCAGACGGAGGACAAAGGGCTCGACACGCCGCTCATCCTCTCGCTCGTCTACGTCGGCGGGGCCATCATCGCCAGCAAGCGCACGCCTTACGCCGACCTCATCAGCAAGGGCTTCGACGAGAACGTCCTGACCGAGCGCCTCCAGCGCCAGCACAAGCTCATCTGCGCCGCCATCAAGTCCGGCCGCGTCGAAGACCTCAAGCGCATGAGCGGCCCCGACGGCGGCGCCGCGATGCCGGTGGCGGAAGCGTCCGCGGGCGTCCGCAGAGCCGGCCAGCGCCGCCGCAAGGCGGACGCGCCCGCGCCCGCGCCGGAGCCGCAGCCCGCCCAGGA
>DATMVD010000076.1:0-15684 GCA_035563535.1 Pyrinomonadaceae bacterium
GGCACTTTCGCTAATAAGGTCTTTCGCCGCGTCCTGCGCGCCCTTCACCCTGCCGAGCCAGCCCGACAGCACGCCCGCCTGTAACAGCACTTCGGCCGCCGCCCTGTCTCCCAGCCCTTCCACGTTCGGGCGCTCGCCCACGCCCCGCCACAACTCACCTAAAGCCTCGCGCGCGGCCTCATACCGGCCTTTATGGATGAGGTCTGCGGCCACCTGAGCGCGGAGCGTGGCCCTTTCGTCGGCGGTCAGTGAGGGGTTATCTAGTTCCCCGAGACGTTCGTCTGCTAAATTCATGTGAGGCCAACCTTTCCTGTAAAAGTCAAAAATTTGACTTTTACGAAAAAACCGTCCCCCCCACGCGGGAGAGACGGTTTCACCATTCGACAAATCATCACCGGAAGAGAGAAAGAGCGATGCGAAAGACCCTGACGACCGTCGCGCTGTTACTTGCCCTGAGCTGCACAGCGCTCGGGGGAGAGATACACATTCCTCCCGCACCTGCGCCGCCCCAGGCGAGCGCCACACAAGAGACGGCGTACGGCGTGACTCTTAACGGCGAGATACCGAACGATGCGCCCGTGAGCCTGACGCAGATCGCGCTGGAACTGCTCACGGTTCTGCCGTCGCTTCTCTAAACCCGTATGAGTCCTGCCGGAGCAAGCTGCCTGGTGGCGGCTGAGTATCAGTGTGTCCTGTGGGCGGCGGAATGCGGAGGTGACGCCCACAGGCAGGAGATTAAACCCGCGCGGCGTAGAATGCAATAGTTTTGGCAGAGTGGATTTTGGGGCAAACGCGAAAGGACAAGCTTGGCAGGCACGCCCCTAAACCTAAAGCCGAAGTTCCGGGTGAAGTCACGTAAACAATAATCAGGGCCGTAGCTCCCTTTGCAAAAAGCCCGGCCCCGATCTCACTCCGCGCCACGGGCCGCACGGCCTCGGGCGTGAGGGCGGGCATCATATCACTTTGCTTCTGTTCGTGCGCGCGAATCCTGTGATAGTTCTCCCGGTAGGTGAATAGAATACATGTCTGATGTTTCCCCGCGAATAGTCCCCACGTAAGGCAGTGATACAATAGTGATACAAAGCAAGAACGGGCAGCCCATGGGCTGCCCGTAACTTATTGCGTTAGTTTAACTGGGAGGCAGGGACTCGAACCCCGATAGCCAGATCCAGAGTCTGGAGTCCTACCATTGGACGACCTCCCAACGACTGGCGGTATTAAATTTACAAACGGGCCGGGGCGGTTGTCAAATGCCGAGCGCGAGGTCTGAATACGAGAGGGCGGGGCGGCGTTTTGTGCGTCCGGCGAGTCGCACGGGCGCGGCGACTCTTGCCTCGGGGCGGGGGCGGGGCGCACAATGCGGGGGCGGAAGGGCCCCGAGTCCTCAAAACGCCGGCGCAGCCCGTGGGGGCGTTTACGGGGAAAGCTAAGAAGACGATGAGTGAGAACGAAGCGCGGCCGACCGACACGGCCGAGGAGCATCTGAGCCGCGTCGTCGTGGAGTGCGAGGCGCGGCTGACCGAGTACGCCGAACTGGCCGCGCACGTGAGGCACGAGATCAACAACCCCCTGACCGGGCTCATCGGCCAGGCCCAGCTTCTCCTGCGCGAGGAGCTGAGCGACACGGCCCGGCGCCGCGTCCAGACCATCGAGCAGCTCGCCAACCGCATCCGCGACACCGTCGCCTCCCTGCGCGAGATACAGACCCCGCAGCCCGCCCCGCGCCCCGCGGGCGGCGTCGGCCCCGGCAACGGCGGCGCCGGCGACCCGCCTCGTCACTGAAGAGACCTTCTACGACCTCCCAGCACAAAACGGCGCCTGCGGCGTCGGGCACCCGAGCGGGCCCCGAGCCGCAGGCGCTACGGCCGCCGCGTTCTCCCCTTTGCACGGCGGCCGAGCCTTGACGCCGACCGGCTACTGGCGCGGCGCGACGCCCACCGTCGCCGCGCCGGAGACGGCCGCGTCGAAGCGCTTGCCCTCGGGCACGACCGCGTTCTCGCCGCGCTTGAAGCCGTGGAGGAGCGCGACCGGCGGGGCGAACCAGAAGATCGCCCCCGTCAGCACCATCTGCGTCGCCACCTTCGCCCCCTTGCTGTCGCCGACCGTGCGCCCCGAGAACTGGAGGGGCACGCGCGAGCCGTCGGCGGCCGTCACCTCCTTCATCGTCCAGGCGATGCGGCCGGCGCGGCCCCAGTGGCCGCCGCGCTCGGCCTTCGTCACGACCGCCGTCGCCACCGCGCCCTTCTCGATGACGACCTGCCCGTCGATGACGACGGGGTTGACGACGCGGAAGCTGACGGCGTCGCCCGCGCGCACGAGCTGCGAGTTGATGGTGTAGGCCGTCTCGAGCTCGACCGGCGTCCCCGCGGGCACCACGACGGCGACGCGGCGGACGGGCGGCGGGTTGCACTTCGGCGACATGACCATCACGAGCAGCAGCGCGTCGGGCACGCCCGCCTCCTTCAGCCGCGCGAGCGCCGCGGGCGAGGTGTCGAAGTCGCACGGAGAAGCCTTGATCTTCTCGACGATGACCTCGGGCGCGAGCTTCGCCTCCACCATGCTCAGCACGTCCGCGTTGTTCAGGGGCCGCGGGGCCTGCGCCTGCGGCGGGGCTGACGGTTGGACGATTTTTGCTGCGTCAGCCGACTGCGCCTGCGCCGCGCCGAAGGCCAGGAGTAAGAGTAAGAGTGCGGAAAACGTTCTGCTCATCGTATGCGCTCCTTGAGGGTGGTCGCTAACGGAGAAGGGCGCGGCAAATCGAATGCCGCGCCCTTTCTACCCCGGGCCCGCGCGCTCGGTGCGCGCGCATGTGCCACTTCTCAAGGTGTCATACGATGCGTACCGACTCAGCGGCCGGCGGTCGCCAGTTTCTTCTCGTCCTCCTCAATCTTCTTCTTGAGGTACTTCGCCAGCTTCTCGGCCGACGAACGCAGCCCCTTGTTCGCCGACGAACGGTGTGAAGCGTCGGCGTAGGCGACGACGCCGGTCTTCAGGTTGACGACCGAGATGGAGGCGGAGGTGGAGTCGCGCCAGTCGCCGAGCAGCAGCTTCTTGGCGAGGCCGGCTCCCTTCTTATCTGCCGTGCCGACGATCTCGAAGTCGGCCTGGGAGCGGTCGGTGACCATGATTAGCGGAACGTTCTTCTTACGTAGCGCGGCCGCCATGTAGGTCTCGAAGCCCTCGACGGGCTTCTCCGCATTTTCGCTCTTGAAGGGGGCGATGTAGATCTTCGAGTCGCGCGGAATAAACATCGCCCGGAAACGGTCGGCGGGCACCTCCTGCGCGGACTTGGCTGACTCCGGCGCGTCCTGAGCCTGCGCGGGGGCGGCAGGCACTTGCGCGAGGAGGCAGAAGGAGCAGGCGAGAAAGAACGTGACGAGCAGTGTGAATCTCACAAGGGGTTTCATCTGGGTAAGCCTTTCTGAGGGAAATGTGGGAACAGAGTGACTGTCCGGGGTTTAGTTGGTGTCGGGAGGCGCGTGAGGCGGCGCGTGCCACTTCATGGAGTGCACGCGCCGCGCGGTGGTTAAAGGCCGCGCCGGAGCGCGGGTCGGGGTTAGGAGACTGTCGCCGTTTCCTCTTCTTCGACGAGGTAGGGCGTGGCGGACTTGCGCGCCTGCGGGTCTTCGTCCTCGGCGAGGATGGCCTGGACGACGGGCAGGCTCAAGCTGCGCGCCTTCTGGATGCCGGGGACGGGCTTGCCCTTGGCGTAGACGGGGTGGCGGCCGTGCTCCTTGTACCACTCGGCGAGGTTGGCCGTCTTGTGCATGTTCTCGATGATCTGCCGCCAGCCGACGCCGGTGTTGTAGGCGCAGAACGAAATCTCGCCCTCCTGCGTGCCGTAGGGGATGACGCACATCTCCGTGCGGCGGAAGTCGTAGTTAAATAAGTCCTGGAACCACATGCCCTCGACGCAGAGGACGCGCCACACGTCGGCCGGGTCGTCCGACTTCTGCTTCATGCGGTCGTTGCGGTCGGAGTTCGAGCTGGTCGAGGAGGGCTTGAACAGGTTGATGATCTGCGAGACGGGGAAGCCCTCGGGCGCGCGCTCCGGCTTGAAGTTGCGCATGATGGCCATGGCGAGCTGCGCCATCGTCAGCTTCTTGCCGCGCGCGGTGTCGGTGATGACCGACACGTCCTTCATGAACTGCTCGTAGTCGAAGAACTCGAAGAGCGACTTGAACTCGCCGGTGTGGCGGTTGACGACCGCGAGCGTGAAGATGCCGCAGTTCGGGTGGCAGTTACACGAAGACCAGCCCCAAGGCGCGTCCGCGCCTTGCAGCATGTCCATGACGGAGGTGAACGCCGAATAAGAAGAGAGTGGGAACCAGTCACGCAGCGCCTCCATGCGGCCGTCGAGCTGCGTCTCCAAGTCCTGCGCCATGCCGGCGAGCGTGTAGCGCTGCTGCTCGCGGATGTGGTCGGGCACGTCCTCGTCGCGCCCCGTGAAGGAGACGGGCTGGAAGGCGATGGTCTGCACCTTGTCGATGTTCTTCGCCGCGAACTCCACGATCTGGCCGATGGCGTCGTTGTTGATGGTGTTGACGATGGTCGTGACGAGCGTGACCTTGATGCCGACCGAGGCCAGATTCTCAATCGCGCGCAGCTTCACGTCGAAGAGGTTGCCGACGCCGCGGTGCTTGTTCTTCTCCTCGCTGACGCCGTCGAACTGAAGGTAGACGCCGTGCTGGCCTGCTTCTTTCGCGGCCTTGCAGAACTCGATGTCCTCGGCGTAGCGGATGCCGTTCGTGGCGGCCAGTATCCGGTAGAAGCCGACCTTCTTCGCGTAGGCGACCGCGTCGAGGAAGTAGGGCGACAGAGTAGGCTCGCCGCCCGAGAAGAGGATGATGATCTGGCGGCGCGGCTTGAACGAGACGGCGCGGTCGAGGATGGCCTTCGTGTCCTCGAACGTCGGCTCGTGGACGTAGCCGACCTGGTTGGCGTCCATGAAGCAGGGGTTACACATCATGTTGCAGCGGTTCGTGAGGTCAACGGTGAGCACCGCGCCGCGGCCGAACTTGATGTTGGAAGTCCCGTGCTTGTGGATGTGCGCGTCCTCGGCCGAGCGGAAGTCGCGGCCGAAGAAGAGCGACTCGATGCGTTCGAGGAAGCGCGCGTCGGTCGCCATGATGTCCTTGAACTCGCCGTGCTTCGGGCAGGTCTTACGCATGTAGACCTTGCCGTCCTCTTCGTAAATCTCGGCCTTGATCTCGCCGGGGTGCGTGTGCATGAGGGTTTCGAGCGGCGTCTCGCCCGAGATGACGCCCTCGCGCACCTCTTTGACGCAGCGCGGGCACAGGCTATCGGTCTCGCGCGGGAAGCCGAGCGGCGGCGCGGTGCGCTCGTAAGACTTCAGCAGCGGGCCCGGGGCCCACTTCGGCCGCACGGCCTCGCCCTCGGGCAGGCGCGTGTTGACCGACTGGAACGCCTTCCACGCCACGTCCGACAGGCTCGACACCAGCTTCGACTTCTTCACGCCGCTGAAGCGCGTTCTCTCCGACTCGCCGCGGCGGAAATTATCGCTGAACAAGGCTCTCTCTCCTTAGACCGGGGAACACGCGCTGACTTGAGGCGCGCACGCAATCAGTTATAAGTGCTTCCAGCAGGACGACCCGTTGCCACATACACGACGAGGCCGTTTCCAAAACCGTGACATGATACCGGCATCTGCGTGTCAACACAAGACGTTACGACCGCCGGGGGCGCGGGCGGGCGCCCGAAAATTTTGGGGCCGGGCCGCCGGATTTGTGGTATCTTCAACCCCTCGCTACGTTCCTGGCTTCGCGTCATGCGCGGCCTGCTGCTCAACCTCCTGACCTCTTCTCACGTAAGGAGCCGGCCATGATAGTTAAAACCGCCGCCCTGAGAGCCTTCGCCACCGTCAAGCACCCCGCCCTCAAGTTGCTCCGGAGATATAGGTACGGGCGGCTGCTGGAGGAGACGTTCCGCTGGATGTTTCAGCGCCTACCCCCGAGCTTCACCCTGCCGCTCGCCCTCATTTCGTTGGCCTACTTCGTCTTCTTCTACCCGGCCTACATCCCGTGGCTGGTCAACGTGATTGTCCCACGGCTGTGGGGCTATCTGTATCTGAGCGGGGGATGGACGCAGGGGGGAGTCTTCACGGCGTCCGCGGTGCGGACCGTCAACGTACTTGTTGGCACCACCCAGCTCATCGCCGGGGCCGTCATCATCATCGTCGCCGCGCTAATCGGCATAGTCGCCAGCCACTGGCTGGCCTGCTTCTTTTACCGCCTCCGGCGTAAGTTCAAAAGAGCAAAGAAGCCGCAGACCAGGGTCGTCCGCGCGGGAGCGGCGTCGGTAGGCGGCGCGGCGGGCGGGGAGGGCGCGCACAACCCGCTCGCGCGCTTCGAGCGCATCGGCATCATCCTCGCCGGCGGGGGCGCGAAGGGCGCCTACCAGGCCGGGGCGATGAAGGCCATCTACGAGTTCCTCGAACAGCACGACGCGCACGACCGCGTGAAGATGATCGCCGGGACGTCCATCGGCTCGTGGAACGCGCTCTTCTGGCTCGCCGACATGGTCAAGGACGCGGGCGTTGACGCCGACGGGCGGCGCATCCCCGGCGCGCTGGAGGCGTGGTGGCGGGGCGTCAGCGTGTCGGAGATCATCAAGCCGGTGAGGTACCTGCCGACCCGGCAGAACTTTATTCTGTCGAACGAGCCCTGGCAGCAGAGCTTCGACGCCCTCTTCGGCGAAGGCACGGAGGCCGGGCGGCGCCTGCTCGAACACATGGCGGCCCCCGACCAAGACGACAACGTCAACTTCTATTTCACCTGCACCAACATCGAGCGGGCGCGGCTCGAAGTGACGACGAACAAGAACCGGCGCGTCACGAACCCCGACCCATACCTCGGCGGCAGCCACAAGCTGGAGAACATGACGGCCCGGATAGCACAGGACTTGAAGGGGCTGCGCTTCGGCGTCTTCTCCTCGATGGACTTGCCGCCGCTCTTCGAGTACGCGGCCGACGGCGACGGCGAGGCGGACTTCTACGAGGACGGCGGCGTCATAGACAACCTGCCCATCTACTTCGGCACGGAGGTCGAGGAGTGCGACCTCCTCTTCATCCTGCCGCTGAACGCCAGCTTCGAGCAGGAGGTCAACCACCGCTCGCTCATCCGGCGGCTCGCGCGCGTGACGAACATCCGCCAGGGCGTTTTAGAGCGCAAGGCGTTCAAGGACATCTACCTCTTCAACGAGATGGCCTACCTGCGCGAACTGGCGCGCGGCCAGGACGCGACGCTGCGCGGCCTGCTCACGTACTTCGAGGCCAACCGCGACGCGGCACCCGAGGCCGCGCGCTGGAGCGAGGAGATACAGAGGTCGCTCGTGCCAGTCGCCCTCGAACGGCAGAGCGCCGAGGACATCTCGCCGCTCCAGCGCGCCCTCCGGCGCAAGCACAAGCCCGTGCAGGTCTTCTCCGTCTGCCCCGCGCCGAAGCTGAAGATCGACACGGCGCAGTTCTGGAAGACGCGCGAGGCGGGCGAAGCCTTCGACCTCATGTACGAGGCGACGAAGCTCGGGCTCGAACACAAGTTCGAGTGGCTCATCTCGCGCAACTTCGTCACGATGGTGCAGGTGCACGACAACGGCCGGAGGGTCTTCTTCGACGATTTTTAGCGCGCGCCGTTTTGACGCCCGCGGCCGATGGATTAAGATGGCGGCTCCCGCATGATTACCCATGAGATAGCCGCCTACGCATGCCGATTCATCCCACAGCCGTCATCAGCCCGCGCGCCGAGTTGGCCGCGGACGTGAGCGTCGGGCCGTACGCCGTCGTCGAGGAGCACGTGCAGGTCGGCGAGGGCTGCGAGATCGGCGCGCACGCCGTCGTCAAGCGCTTCACGACCCTCGGCGCGCGCAACCGCGTCTACGAGCACGCGACCCTCGGCGGCGAGCCGCAGGACGTGAAGTTCAAGGGCGAGCGCACCGCGCTGCTTATAGGCGACGACAACCTGATACGCGAGTACGTGACCGTCCACCGCGCGAGCGGCGAGGGCGAGGCGACGCGGCTGGGAAGCCGGAACTTCCTGATGGTCGGCGTCCACGTCGCGCACAACTGCGAGGTGGGCGACGACAACACGTTGGCGAACGGCGTGGCGCTGGCCGGGCACATCACGGTCGAGGATCACGTCTTCTTCTCGTCGAACGTCGGCGCGCACCAGTTCGTCCGCTTCGGGCGCTACGCGATGGTGGGCGGCAAGTCGAAGATCGTGCAGGACGTGCTGCCGTTCTTCACGACCGACGGCAACCCGCCCGCGGTGCGCGGCCTGAACGCGATAGGGCTGCGCCGCGGCGGCTTCTCGCCGGAGTCGCGCGCGGCCTTGAAGCGCGCCTACCAGATTCTCTTCCGCGCGCGGCTGCCGCTCGCGCAGGCGCTGGCGGCGCTCGAAGAGTCTGACGACGAGAACGTCCGCCACCTCGCCGCCTTCATCCGCGGGTCGCGCCGCGGCTTCACGCGCGAGGAGCGCGAGGCGAACGTCTCGACCGAGCGCGAACTCCTCTTCAAAGTCCCGCGCTGAACCGCACCCCTTTTATGAGTCAAGACGCAGAAGGCAGAACGGTCGCAGAGTTGGCCGCCCTCTTCGGCGGGCGCGTGGTCGGCGACGCCGGGACGGTCGTGCGCCGCGTCTCTTCTATTAAGAATGCCCGCGAGGGCGACCTCGCGTTCGTCGAGGACGAGAAGCTGTTCGAGTCGGCGCGCGCGTGCCGCGCCTCCTGCGTCATCGCGCCGGAGGCCGGGGCGCAGAAGTTGGAGGGGCTGGCGTGCGTCATCGAGGCGGCGCGGCCGAAGCTCGCCTTCGCGCTCGCGGCCGAAGCGCTGCACCCGCCCCGGAAGCTTAAGGGACACATTCATCCAACAGCCTACGTCGCGCCTGGCGCGAACCTCGGCGAGGGGGTGTACGTGGGCGCGTGCGCGTCGGTCGGCGCTCTCGCCGACGTGGGCGAGGGCACACAGATACTCGAAGGCGTGAGGGTCGGCGCGGCCGCGCGCATTGGGCGCGACTGCGTGCTGCGGCCGAACGTGGTGCTCTACGACGGCGTCACTCTCGGCGACCGCGTGGTGCTGCACGCGGGCGTCGTCGTCGGCGCGGACGGGTTCGGTTACGTGCGAGACGCCGAGGGCGTCTACCACAAGTTCCCGCAGGTGGGCACGGTCGTGATCGAAGACGACGTGGAGGTGGGCGCGCACTCCTGCATCGACCGCGGGGCACTCGGGACGACCCGCGTCGGTCGGGGGACGAAGATCGACAACCTCGTGCAGGTCGGGCACAACGTCGAGATCGGCGAGCGCGTCGTCATCGCAGCGCAGACGGGCATCTCGGGCAGCACCGTCATCGAGTCGGACGCGGTCATCGGCGGGCAGGTCGGCTTCGGCGACCACGCGCGCGTGCAGTCGGGCGCAGTCATCGGCTCGCAGGCCGGGGTGCTGCCGGGCAAGATCGTGCGCCCCGGCGTCTGGTGGGGCACGCCCGTCCAGCCGCTCGAAGAGTACAAGCGCCTCAACGCCCTCTGGGGCCGCCTCCCCCGGATGAGGGAAGAGATTCAGGAGCTGAAGCGGCAGTTGAAAGAACTGACCGAGCGACTCGAAGACAAACCTTAACCCGCCTTCGTCTCTTTTTTACCCTTCCAATCCCGCAGGGCGCGCAGAACGGCTTCGGCCGCGCGGCGCGAGGCCCCGCCTTCGCCGAGTCGTGCCGTCGCCTCGCGCAGCCGGGCGCGCACTCGTGCGTTGTGTGCGGGTTCGAGGAGCGTTGTCAGCTCGCGCGCGAGCGCGTCGCCGGTGAAGTCGTCCTGCATCAGCTCGGGGGCGAGGCGGTAGCCGGCGACGAGGTTGACGAGGCCGTAGTGCTCGACCTCGATGAGGCGGCCGAGCGTGTGCCAGTTCAGCGCCGACTCCTTGTAGACGACGACGAGCGGTGTGTTGAGCAGCGCCGCTTCGAGCGTCGCCGTGCCGCTGCACACGGCGGCCGCGTCCGCGGCGGCGAGCGCCTCGCGCGCCTCGTCGTGCGCGACGCGTATGCGGGGCGCGAGCGTCGCGGATTCAGGGTGTGCGTTGACCGAGCGCATCGCTTCTTCGTGCTTGCGGCGCGCGGCGAGGGCGAGTACGAACTGCGCGTCGGGGATTGTTTGTAAGAGGCGCGCGGCGGCGTCGAGCATGACGGGCAGGATGCGCTCGAACTCTTTGCGGCGGCTGCCGGGCAGGAGCGCGACGGTCGGCTTAGAGGTGTCAAGGCCGTGGCGCGCGCAGAACTCTTCGCGCGTGAGCCGCGAGGCGACCGAGCCCGCCAGCGGGTGGCCGACGAACTCGACGTGCCCGACGCCGCGCGCCACGTACCACGCGCGCTCGAAGGGGAGGATGGTGAGCAGGAGGTCTACGTCGCGCCGCACCTGACGGACGCGGTGCGAGCGCCAGGCCCAGAGCTGCGGGCTGATGTAGTAGATGACGCGGACGCCGCGCCGCCGGAGCGAGCGGGCGAGCGCGAGGTTGAAGTCGGGCCAGTCCACGAGCACGACCGCGTCCGGCCGCCGCCCGACCGCGGCCCTCTTCAGCGCACGGTACGCTTCAAAGAAGCGCGGCAGGGCGCGCGCGATCTCGACGAGCCCCGTGATGGCGAGGTCTTCCTCGCGCACGACCGGCTCGACGCCCGCGCGGGCCATCGCCGCCCCGGCCGAGCCGAAGAACTCGAACCGCGCGCCCGGCTCGGCCTCCCGCAGCGCGCGCACGAGCGCGGCCGCGTGCGCGTCGCCCGACTCCTCGCCCGCCACCAACATCAGGCGGAAGCCCTCCGCTCCCTGTAGAGACATCCGCGCGATGATAGCAAAGGAAGTAGGCAGTAGGCAGATGGCAGTAGGCAGTCGCCGCTTCGCGGCGATGAAGGCTCAACTGCCTACTGCCATCTGCCTACTGCCTACTTCTCGTCCCCGGTCTGGTGGTCTTCGATCTGGAAGCGTAGGAACTCGTGGACGGCGGCGAGGGCTTCGGCGCTCCTGGCGGTGATGCGGACGCGGCCGCCGCGCTCGGTCTCTTCGTAGGCGTAGGCGAGCTCCGACTTCAGGCGGGACATGGTGGGCGTGCCGGGCACGGTGCGCGCGTGGACGCGCATCGGCGTGCCGAAGTCTCCCGCGGCGAACGTCTGCGCGATATGAGCGAGGTGTCGCCGGACGCGTTCGCGGTTCGCCGAGTCGGCCGGGTCTTTGACCTCGACCTGTATCACGCCGCCGTCGCGCGTGAGGAGGAAGTGGTGCGCCGTCTCGGTCTGCGAGAAGCCCATCGCCGCCTCGCCGCGCGCGTTGACCTCGGCGAGGTGCGCGTCGTGGCCGCCGCCGCCCGCCTGCGCCTCCGACTTCCCGCCGGGTGTCTTGCCGTCGGCCTTGAGGGGGCATTCGGCGTGGGCCTTCGCGTCGTGCTTGTCGGGCGGCGCGTCCGCGCTCTTCTGCGCGTGGGCGTAGGCCGTGAGCGCGCCGGCCGCAAAGAGCAGGGCGGCGCAGAGGGTCAGGCTAATCTTCTTCATCGACGGTTCCTCTCCTCTCCGTTCTTCCGCGCCCGCGCCGCAGCGGCGCACGCGGGGTCTGAGTTTGCGCCGCCCGCGCGCGGCGTCCGGGCAGCGATTCGAGCAGCCCCGCGCGCCCGCCGTCCGCGGACTCCGACAGGCGCTCGTCCCACTCGCCGAGTATCGCGCGCAGCTCGCCGCGCAGCGCCCGCAGCTCGCGGAGCCTCGACTCGACCTCTTCGAGCTTGCCGGCGGCCAGCGCCCTCACCTCGCGGCAGGGCGCGCCGCCGCGCTCGCGCGTGCGCAGGACGCGCGCCAGCTCGTCGAGCGTGAAGCCGAACGAGAGCGCGCGCCTGACGAGCAGCACGCGCTCCAATGCCTCGGGCGGGTACTCGCGGTAGCCGTTCGCCGAGCGGCGCGGCCTGCCCAGCACGCCCTTCCGCTCGTAGTGGCGCAGCGTGTCCGTGCTCACCCCGGCCGCGCGCGCCAGCTCGCCCGCCCGCACGTAAGCCTTCTTCGACGAATCGTCGCGCACGCCGGCCATTATAAAGTGCCGAACCGGTTCCGGGGTCAAGGGGTAAATTAAATGCTACGGCCGTCAGCGCCAGAGCTGCGCCCGCTCCGACACGTGCGGGCCGAAGACGAGCAGCCCGATGGCGACCGAGCCGACGGCCGTGATGAGCACCGCGCCCGCCGCAACGTCCTTCGCCTTGGCCGCGAGCGGGTGGAAGGCCGGCGAGGCCACGTCGGTCAGAAACTCGAAGGCGGTGTTGAGGGCCTCCGCCGTCCAGACGGAGATGACGGCCAGGATGACCCAGCACCACTCGGCCCTGTCCAGGCCGAGGTAGAGGCCCGCGGCCGTCACGCCCGCGGTCGCCGCCGCGTGAATCCACGCGTTGTGCTGCGACGCGATCATCACGCGGACGCCCTTGAGCGCGCACCGGATGCTGCGTATCCGCCCCGTGAAGGTTAAGCCTGAGTCTTTGTCCATAGAGTCCTCGGCGAGTCCTTATCTTAAGGGTCGAGTGGCGATGATACTCCCGCGCGGGGGCGCGGCGCGCGCGGCGGCGCGGGTGGCGAATCGCGGGGCGCGATGTTAGACTCTGCGCACGGCGTCGGGCGGCGTTTGACGAAGACTCTACTCTTCGGGCCGCCGCGCCGTCCGGGAAGTGCCGGCCCCAGGGAAGTCCCGCGCCCGTAAGATAAAATCCCGCAGACAATCAAGACTTCGGCCGCCGGGCCGAGTTTCGACAACCGAGGTCAGACCGGAAAAGTATGAGCAGACTCTTTTACGCAACCCTCCTGGCTCTCACCCTCGCCTGCGCCGCCGCGGCCCAGACGCGGCGCGGCACGACGCCTGCGACCCCCGCCAAGCCGAAGCCGGCCGCGACGACTCCGGCGCAGACGCCCGCGCCCAGACCAACGCCGACGCCCGTGCCCGCTGCCTATCAACAGCCGGCGGCCGCGCCCGCCGAAGACTGCGGGTGCGAGGCGGGGCCTCTGCCCGAGGTGCTCGGCACGGTCAACGGCGTGAAGGTCACGCGCGCCGACCTCAGCCCGCAGGTGCGGCAGCGGGTGGCGCAGCTCCAGCAGGACGTCGTCGAGGCGCGCAAGCGCGAGCTCGACCTACAGATCAACAGCATCCTCCTCGACGCCGAGGCCCGGAAGCGCAACGTGTCGGCCGCGAAGCTCATTGAGGCCGAAGTCCTCAACAAGACCGTCCAGCCGACCGCGGCCGAGGCCGAAGCCTACTTCAACCAGAACAAGGCGCGCATTGAGCAGCAGGTCGGGCGCGCCGTCGCCTTCCCCGAAATCAAAGACAACGTCATCGCCTTCCTGCGCGAGCAGAGGCAGCAGGAGCGCGCCGGGCAGTTCGCGCAGTCGCTGCGCGCCGCCAATCAGGTCAAGAAGAACGTCGAGTTCGCCACGCCCCCGGCCACCCCGGCCGACCGCGCGCGCGTCTTTGCCACCGTCAACGGCCGGAACATCACCTCGGCCGACATCGAGGACGGCCTGCTGCCGCTCGTCGCCAGCGTGCAGGAGGAGGTCTACCTGCTGCGCAAGCAGGACGTAGACATGAAGATCAACGACATCCTCCTCAACGGCGAGGCGCAGAAGCGCGGCGTCACCGCCCGCGCCGTCATCGACGCCGAGGTCGGCTCCAAGACGCCCGCCGTCACCGAGGCGCAGGCGCAGGAGTTCTACAACAAGAACAAGGAGCGCATCGGCGGCGACTTCGCGCAGCTCAAGTACCAGATCATCCAGTACCTCCAGGGGCAGGAGCAGCAGAAGCTGGAGCGCGCCTTCGTCGAGCGGCTGCGCAACGGCGCGAGCGTGCAGACCTTCATCACGCCCCCGGCCCCGCCCGTCTTCCAGATCGCGACCGACGACCAGCCCGCGAAGGGCAAGGAGGGCGCGGCCGTGACGGTCGTCGAGTTCACCGACTACCAGTGCCCGTCCTGCGCGGCGGCGCAGCCCGTGCTGGAGAGGCTGATCGCGGAGTACGGCGACCGCGTCCGCTTCGTCGTCCGCGACTTCCCGCTCAACATGCACCCGGAGGCCCGCAAGGCGGCCGAGGCGGCCGAGGCCGCGCGCGCGCAGGGCAAGTATTGGGACTTCACCGCCATCCTCTTCCGCAACCAGTCGCAGCTCAAGCCGGAGCAGCTCAAGCAGTACGCGCAGGTGCTCGGGCTCGACCGCGCCAAGTTCGACGCGGCGCTCGACAACGGCACCTTCGCCGAGAAGGTCGAGCGCGACCTCATCGACGGCCAGAAGTTCGGCGTCAGCGGCACGCCCACCTTCTTCGTCAACGGCCGCCGCACCAAGGACATCACCTACGACGTGCTCAAGGCCGCCATCGAGGAGGCCCTCAAGGCCCCGCCCGCCCGCTAAGAACTCAGGTCAGTACCGCCCGCGGTAGCGGGTGGGGCTTTGTTAGCCGTTAGAATCGGTGTGCAAAGGCCCACCCGCTACCGCGGGCGGCACTGACCGCTATCGTCCGAGGAAATGTACTTATTCTGCAAAGCAGTACCAACCTCGCGGCCCCCCCTTGCGTCTAAGACCCGGCCGCAGGTTCCCTCCCGACCCGCAAACCTGGAACTTTAACCCCGCCCGAAGGGAATAAAGAGGTTACGAGGACGCGCCGCGCGATTTTCCCGCGACAGTTCGGGAACAATCGGCGCGGCCTCCGCGTAGAAAGACTGTCACCGCTCGGGGCCCGCAGGGGCTTCATTTACTCCGAAAGTCAACCTTTTTTGTAACGCGCACCGCGCGACTCCCGTCTTACAGGCTTATGAGGAAGAGAACGATGAGGAAGCCCCTCCTGACCCTGCTGGCGCTCGCGCTGGCCCTCTCGGCCGGCGCGCTCGGCGTCGGCGCGCAGTCCGGCAACAACGTCCTCGGCGATGTCGTGGCGGTGGACGCCGCCGCCAAGCAGGTCTTCGTCAAGACCGACGCGGGCGCCGTCGTCATCGTCAGCGTCTCCGACGCCACCAAGATTCTGAAGAACCCCCCGGGCGAGACCAAGACCGACAAGGCCACGCCCTACACGCTGGCCGAGATCGTCGCCGGCGACCGCGTCCTCGCCTTAGGCCGCCTCTCCGACGACGGCAAGACGCTGGCCGGCCCGCGCATCGTCATCGTCAACACGAAGGCCGAGCTGACCGCCAAGCAGGAGAAGGAGCGCTCCGAGTGGCAGGCGCGCGGCGTCGTCGGCGTCGTCTCGGCCGTCAACGCCGAGACCAAAGAGATCACCATCAACACGCGCACCCCCGAGGGGCCCAAGCCCGTCGTCATCAACGCGGGCGGCCCGGCCGTCAAGCTCCGCCGCTACGCCCCCGACTCCATCAAGTTCGCCGACGCCAAGCCCTCGACCTTCGAGGAGGTGAAGGCCGGCGACCAGCTCCGCGCCAAGGGCGAGAGGAGCGCGGACGGGGCCAAGTTCACGCCCGAGGAGGTCGTGACCGGCTCGTTCCGCACCACGCTCGGCACCGTCAAGGCCGTGGACACCGCCAAGAACGAGATCACCATCGAGCAGCAGGACAAGAAGCCTCTGACGGTCGTCGTCCGCCCCGACTCCGTGCTCAAGCAGGTCCCGGCCGACGTGGCGGCGATGATGGGCGGCGGCGCGGGCGGCCCCGGCGGGGGCGCGCCGGGCGCGGGCGGGGCG
>DATMVD010000077.1:0-57588 GCA_035563535.1 Pyrinomonadaceae bacterium
GCGTCGGTGCCGAACCACATCAGGCCCTCGGCGTCCTGCGCCACGGCGCGCACCTGCTCCGACGGCAGCCCGTGGAAGAGCGTCACGGCGCCCCAGCGGTGCAGCTCGGCCGCCGTCTCGCCGCGCGAACTCGAAGACTGAAGGCCGAAGGCGAAGGGCAGCAGGCAGAAGGCAAAAAGCAGTAGGCAGCCGAGACGCGCGCGTCGGTTCTCGGCTGCCTTCCGCCTCCTGACTTCTGCCCTTTGCTGTCTCAATGCTTCGGTTCGTCGAGGAAGCGCTTGCGGTCGCGCTCGATCCAGGCTTCGAGGTCGGCCGACGACTTCTCCAGCTCGTCGGCGTTGATGAGGCCGCGGCGCAGGGCCTCGAAGAAGGCGCGCGTGCGCATGTTGTAGGCGAGCTTGTCGTACGCCTCGTGCGGCGTGCCTTCGGGGATGGAGACGAAGAGCTTTTCGTAGAGCGTGGCGAGGCGGCTCTCGACGCCGCGCAGACTCAGGGCGCACTTGCGCGCGATGGCCCAGTTCGAGAGGCCGAGCGCGAGGTAGTAGAGCGCCTCGGCCTCGAACTCCGTGAGGAGCGGGCGCTTGAAGGAGTCTTTGAACGCGGGGTCGATCATGTCCGCGCCGTCTTCGAGCACCGCGGCGACGAAGCGGAGGAAGCGGCTCTCGGGGTTGTTCTTGTGGATGAAGCCGTAGGCGGGCTGCGGCTCGACCGAGCGGACGATCTTGCGCAGTTCGTTGATGTAGACCTCGTGCGCGAACTGAGTCCAGAAGATGATGCGCGCCGAGGGGAAGTCGCGCCAGACGGCGCGCGCCGCCTTGACGCCCGACAGGCGCGGCATCTGGATGTCGAAGACGCACAGCTCGGGCCTCTCCTTCAGGGCACAGCTCACGGCCTCCTCGCCGTCGGCGGCCTCGATGACGGGGGCGTGCGCGGCGAACTCGCGCTCCAGAAGCTCTCGCAGGTAGCGCCGCTGCGCGACGTTGTCTTCGGCGATCAGGATGGGCATAGGGTGGTCGGCGTCGCGGGAACAGATTGGCTGACGCGTGACATTGTGCAGCCTCACTCGGCGGGTTGTAAACACCAGCTCTTCAACAGCGCTTCGAGGACGGGCCTGTCCCTCTCGTACTTCGACCGCGGCGTGCGCAGGCCGAACGTGTAGAGGACCGTCTCCACGCCTTCGCCGCTGAAGGCGACGACCTTGTCGCTCACCATCTCCTCGCCGCCCTCCTCGTAGCGCAGGAGGACGCGCGTGGTGTGCAGGTCGCCGAGGCGCGGCGGCGTCCTGCTCAGCACCCGGGCGTCCCCCGCCTCCTCAAGGAGGAACCTCAGTTTCGCGTTGACGGCGTCGTCGAGCTGCCACCGCTTCAGAGTGCTGTAGCTGGCGTCCACGTAGACGTAGGACTTCGGGAACTCGGGGCCGCGACCCCAGCGGGTCGAGCGCGGGTTGTCGAGGTCAATGCCGAACCCTTGCTGCGGCACGGGCGGCGGCGCGCCCAGTCCGACAAAGCCGTCGGGGATGCGGACGGAGTAGCCGTACGTGTGGTTCACGTACAGGCCCTCAAAGACCGCCTCTTCATCCGCGGCCTCGTCCGCGCGCGTGTCGCTCATGCTGACCTCGGCGCGCGCCGGGTCGGCGGCTTTAACTTCGACGGCGGCGCACGCCCGACGCGGCTCGCCCTTCAGCGCGTGGGCCAACCCCGCGCCGCAGGCGAAGGCGAGCGAGGCGACGATGATGCCGCCGACCTTCTGTTTGAGCAGGTGGTCGCCGAGCCTGCTCATCCCGACGACGAGCTTCGTCAAAGCCTCCATGACTCTCATCGCAAGCCCTCCTCATCCTTAATCAATCCGACGCCGCTAACAATCGCGCGCGGGCGCGCGCGGGTCAATGTGGTTAGCCACACGCGCGGGGGTTGGGAGAGACACAGGCGCGCCGTGCACGCTGCCGTGCCGCGCGCTGTTGTTGCCCGCGTCGCGCGAATTTCGCTTTCGCGGATAATCGCACACGGCACGGCAGCCCCGGCAGTTTTCGCAGTTCGGCCGGGGCTTACGTCGCCTGTGCCCACGGACGCGGGGCGTGCACTGGGGAGGGCGCGCCCCGCACTTATCTTCAAAGGCCATGTTCGCGAGACTCACGCGCAGGCGCAATCTCGTCAGGCTGCTCGCGGCCGTCGCCGCGGTGCTCGCGCTGGCGCTCGTCGCGGCCGGGTGGCGTCGGGCGCGCGCGCCGCGCGTGTGGAGGCCGGCCGAGGTGTCGGTCGCCTTCTGGTCTTGGCGCACGGAAGCGCCCTCGCAGAAGGAGGTCGAGCGCGCCGCCGCAGAGACGGGCGCGCGCACGCTCTTCCTCCGCGCGGGGCAGTTCGACCTGAAGTCCTGGCGCGTCGAGCGCGTGCGCGCGGTCGAAGGCGTGATGCCGCGCGATGTTGAGTTGCACCTCGTCTACAACGCGACGCCGCGGCTCCTCGAAGAGTTCGGGCGCGTGGACGAGAAGGAGCTGAGCGCGGCCTTCGCCGAGACGCTGCGCGCGGACTCCGCCCGCGCCGAGCGCGACGGCGCGAGGGTCTCGGGTCTGCAAATAGACTTCGACGTGCCGACGCGGCTGCTCGCGCGTTACGGGCGCGTGCTGCGCGAGACGCGCTTCGCGCTGCCCGCGGGCGTGAAGCTCTCGATCACGGGGCTGCCGACGTGGATGGAGTCGCGCGCTCTGAAGGGCGTGCTCGCGGAGGTGGACTTCTGGGCCCCGCAGTTCTACGGCGCGGAGATTCCCGCGACCGCCGACCGCGTCATCCCCATCAGCTCGCCGTCCGACATCAAGCGCGACGCGGCCCGCGCGCGCGAGCTTGGAAAACCCTTCTACGCGGGGCTCGCCGCATACGGCCACGCGATTGTCTACGACGCGCGCGGGCAGTTGGCCGAGCTGCGCGGAGACCTCGACCCGGCGCTCGTGGCGTCGAACGCGAACCTTGAACTCGTCGGGCGGCGCGCGCATCGGGCGGGCGTCGAGGGAGACGGCGCGCGCTCGGGCGCGCCGCCGCCCGCGGGCGAGTGGCGATACGTTTTCCGCGCGCGCGCCGACACCGTCCTCGACGGGCTCGCGGTGCGCGCGGGCGAACGGGTCGTCCTTGAAGTGCCGGGCAGCGAGTCGTTGCGCGCTGGCGTCCGGGGGGTACGCGAAGCCGCGGGCGACAAGCTGCTCGGCATCTGCCTTTTCCGTCTGCCCACGCGCGGCGACGCGACCACGCTCCGCCTGAAGGAGATCGCCGCCGCGCTCGCAGACCGCGAGCCGGAGTTCTCGACGCGCCTGAGCTTCGACGAGAGGGGCGCGGCCGAGAACCATCTCGTGTTGGTGGCGGAGAACGACGGCGCGTGCGGCGCGGTCTACGGCGCGGGCGCGCTGACGGTCAGCTTGCGCGTGCCGGTCGGGGGCGTGCGCGGCGTGACGAGGCTCGAAGGCTTCGACACGTTCGAGACGCTGTGCGAGTCGCGCGACGGTTTGCGGCCTTGCAGCGCGGCGCGCGCGTCCGTGGTGCGGCTCGGCGCGCGGGCGTGGCCCGCGGGGGCGCGCGCGGGCGCGGGCCTCAGCTTCGAGCCGGACGGGCCCGCCGCGCTCGAAGCGAAGATAAACGTGCGCCGCGACGACGCGCGCGTGTGGGAGAAGACTTTGAGCGTGAGCACGAGGGGTGCGGAGGGGCGATGAGTCTCGACTCGAACGGCAGGGGTGAACTTTCAAGGCGCGCAAGGCTGAGTCCTGCGCGCCTTCGCATACTGCGTCTGCGGCGCGTCATGCGTCTGCGCCGGAAGCTGCGCCGCGCGCGGCGGAAGGCGGCGCCCAAGTCTGACCCCCCGGCCGAGGCGCGCGCGCGCGGGGCTTCGCGCGCGCCGTGCGCGACGGCGCTCGGGCTCGTCGCTCTCCTCCTGCTCGGCGCGGCCGCGGCCTTCGGGTGCGGCTGGTTCGGCACGGAGCACTCGGTGCGCTTCAACGCCTGGCATGACGAGCGGCTCTTCGGACGCCTGCCCCCGCTGCCCTTCGACGCGCGCGAGCGCACGCGGCCCGACTACCGTCAAGAGGACGAGGGGCAGGAGTCCGGGCAGTACCAAGACCCGCGGAAGCAGGCGGACGTGCTCTGGTCGCGCGCCGGAGAGGACGCGGCGCGGGGCGACCTCGGGGGGCTTCGGAAGCGTCTGGATGAATTCCTTCAATATACCGGCGGGAACGTCTGCGCCGACTTCTACGACACGGCCGGGCTCTGCCGACGGCGGCGCAACTCGGCGCGCGACCAGCTCGACGCCCTCGCGTCGAACGCGCGCGCCGTCGGCGCGTATCTTGAGGCGCGGCGCGCCTACGACGACTGGCTCGCCACGAGCGACGGCGCGGGCGACTCGTGCGCGACGCCCGAGGCGGTCGAGGCCGCGCTCGGAGAGGTTCCGCGCGGCGCGGGGCTGGATGACAACGTGGCGTACCTGCGCGCCGCCCTGCTCTTCGAGCGCGGCGAGTGGCGCGAATCTATCGGAGCCTTCGAGCGGCTGGCCGCGCGTCACCCGCGGAGCGAGAAGCGCGAGGCGGCGCTCTTCAACGCGGGGCTCCTCTGGATGAAGGGGGGCAGGGCCGGGCTCGGCGTCGAGCACGCGGCGTCGGATGAGGCTTGCCCGGACTGCGAAGACGAAGAGTGGCAGAGGGCCGTCGCGGCGTTCAGGCGGCTGCTCGGCGAGTACCCGCGCGGGACTTACGCGGGCGACGCGCGCGGGTGGCTCGCGTTCCTGCACGTGCGCGTGGGGCGGCGCGCCGAGGGGCTAGCAGAGTATTACCGCATGCTCGCCGACGAGGAAGACCCCGCGGCGCAGGGCGAGGCGCTGCGCTCGCTCCGGCTCGTGCGCGACGACGCGACCGAAGGGGAGATGGAGCGGGTCGGGTCTCTGATCGAGCGCGAGCCGCGCGTCGCGCTCGCCTACGCCTACCACGAGATTTACAACGCGGCGCTCGGCGACGGCTTCCGGGTCGAAGTGCCGGAAGAGGTGAACCCTTACCGCTGGTGCAGGGAGAGGGACGCGGGCTCGAACTGTTCGGGCGACTTCTACCGGTGGCAGGACGAGGAGCGCGTGCGGCGCGAGGGCGCGCTCACACGCAAGAGCTTCGCGCGCGTCGTCGCCTTCGCCACGCGGCTGATGCGGCGGCTGCCCGCCTCGGACGCAGGCGGCGCGTTCGCGCTGCGCGTCGCGCAGGCCGACCTCGAACTCGGCGAGGACGAGGCCGCGCGCGAGCTGGCCGGGCGCGCGCTCGCGTCGGGGCTCAAGGGCAACGAGCGCGCCGCCGCGCTCTGGGTCAGGGGCGTGGCCGAGTACCGGCTCGGGCAGTTCGACGCCTCGCGCCGCACCTTCTCGTCGCTCCTCAAGGAGTACCCCGAGGGCGACCTGACGGAGGGCGCGCGCCGCTTCGTCGCCATGGCGGCCGAGGGGTCGGGCGACCTCGAAGGCGCGCTCGAACAGTACCTCCTGCTCGAATACCAGGACGACGTGGCCTACTTCGTTGACGTGCTGTTGACGCCCGAGCAGCTCGAAGCCTTCGCCGAGCGCCGCGCCGACGCGGAAGCGCGCGACGTGCTCTTCTACTCGCTCGGCGTGCGGCTCATGCGCGCCCACCGCTTCGATGAGGCGCGCAGGGCCTACGCGCGCGTGCGCACGGCGGACGACCTGCGCGCCAACCCGTACGAGTTCGGGGGCAAGTGTGAGGAGGACTACCCGCCGCCCTACTGCGAGGACGTGAAGAACCCGCGCTGGCAGGACTGGGAGGGCGTGCAGGCCGCGTGGGTGCTGCGCGACCTGAAGACGATGGAGCGGATCGAGCACCTCGAAGCGCGCGCGCGCGACGCCGCCGGCGCGGAGGCGCGCGCCGAGGCGCTCTACCGGTTGGCGAGCTATCTCTACCAGTCGGGCGACCTGACGTTCTACAACCCGGCGGCGTGGCGCGGCAGGCGCTTCTACGACATCTACTACGACCAGCAGTTCCGCGCGCCCGGCGAGGCCGCGCTGATGCGCCGCTACATGGAGGAGCACGAGCCGCTCGTGCGCGCGCTGCGCATCTACCTGCAAGTCGCGGAGGAGTTCCCGCGGACGCGCGCCGCGCGCGACTCGCTCTACACGGCGGCCGTCATCCACCAGCGCCTCGCGGGCTTCGAGCTGTACTGGCCCCGGCAGTACGCGCAGGGCCTCTACCCCGGCGGGCGCTTCGTCACCTACGCGGACGTGCGGCGCGCGTACCCGGACTACCGCCTGCCCCACGGCACGTACGGCTGGGAGCCGCTGACGCGCACGGTCAGAGGCCGCGAGGCTTGGCCCGCGCCGCCGAAGCCTAAGAAGTTGACCGGCATGGAGCGCGCGCGGCTGAAGCTGAAGCGCGCGGAGGTGCGCGTCGGGCAGGCATGGGAGCTGTTCGGCGAGGTCTACGGCGGGCGCGTGCGGCGCTGGACGGTCGCGGCGCTCCTCGGGGCTGTCGTCATGCTTCGTTGGTCTGTTGTCGCCCTGGTCGCGCTGGCGGTGCTCTGCGTGTTCCGGCGCACGCGCCGCGCGCGCCACTTCCTCTACCGACAACTCTTGCGGCACATCAGACGGCCGCCCGCCGTCTACGCGCCGTCATCAAGTTACGCGGCGCACGAGGCGTACGCGCCCTACAGGGGGCTCGGCGGGGCGTTCGGGCGCGCCGTGGGCGGACTCCTGCGCCTCACCCTCCGCGAGCGCGGCCGCGCCGCCCTCGCCCTCAACCTCTTCACCCACGCCCTCCTCACCCTGCTGATGTGGGCCGTGCTCTGGGCCATGCAAAAGTGATGAGTGATGGGTGATGAGTGATAAGAGGAAGGCAAGGCCCGCCTTCTCTTATCACTCATCACCCATCACTCATCACTCCTACCTCATCCACGTCACCTTACTCTCGAAGTAGTCGGGTGAGCGGTCGGGGTGGCGGGCGTGGAACTCCTTGTAGCGCGCGAGGAGTCGGCGGTAGCGGCGCTCGGAGGAGGGGAGGTCTTTGTGCGGTATCTCTTGCAGGTGGCGCTCGACCTTCCAGACGTTGCGCGGCGAGAAGCGCCAGTCGTAGCCGCCCAGCTCGTACATGCTCGCCAGGCCGTAGCCGGTGATGCGCGCCGTGTCGTCCACGTAGGGCTCGAAGTAGCTGTAGGCCAGGTGGCGCAAGGAACGGAAGACCGGCCGCCGCCCGTGCAGCCCAAGGTCGCGCGAGCGCGCGACCGACCCCCAGCGCCCTCGCGCGCGGTAGACGAAGACAACGTGGTCGAGCTTGTCCTGCGACTCAAGGCTCAGGAGCAGCGGCGGGTAGCCGTGCTGCTCCAAGATGACGGCCGCGACGAGCGCCGCCTCCAGGCAGTGTGCCTCGCCGCGCCGCAGGACTTCGCGGAAGCTGCGCAGCGTCCCGCCCTCGCGCTCTCGGTTGTAGCTCATCCCCGTGAGCAGGCGCTGCACGCGCGCGGGCGTCCGGTGCGCCTCGACGACGCGCCACTCTCTGGCCGTGAACTCCTCCCTGCCGGGCACCCCGCTCATCACTTCACGAATAACAAAAGCCGCCGCCGAAGGCAAAAGCAGAGGTCGGAGGCCGGAGGTCAGTAGAAATCAACTTATTATTACTGACCTCCGACCTCCGGCCTCCGACCTCTGCGTAAGACGTGGCGGAGTCGGACGCATTCTGCTATCTTTGTCGGGCGCGTAAAAGCTTTCGGGCGCGCGGGCCCGGCGCGGCACACGACGGCCGCGCGGGCCGAGCAATTCTACCGGACAAGCAGGGCTGATTTTAGTGAGTACAAAAGGTTCAACTTCCCCCACGAAGCGGCTCACTCGCGCGGAGCAAGAGGTGCAGTCCGCGGCGGAGCGCGTGAATTTGCAGACCGAGGACGCGCTGGCCGCGGTGGCCGCGCGCTCGAACCCGGGCGGCGTCGAAGAGCTGGAGGCTTGCGCCGAACGCCTGGAGCGCGCCGCACGCGACCTCGCCGTCGCGCTGCGCGAGCTGGTCGAAGAGCGGCGGGAGAAGGACAAGCAGTTATAGCCGACGGGGCCACACTCTAGTCTGCCACCGCCACAGGAGCGCGGCCGTCTTCGGCACGCGCTCCTGTCGTGCGTCGGCCCCGGATTTGTTCAAGAGGTCAACAAAGAAGAAGTGAATGGTGAATAGTAAATGGTGAATGGTTAAGACAGGCTCTTACCATTCACCATTTACTATTCACCATTCACCAGGAGAACTTATGGCCGCCATTAAACAGACGGTCGCGCGCGAGCACGGGCGCAGGCGCAGCGACGTGGGGCTCGAAAGTTTAGGCATCAGACCCGGAGCGGACGTCTACTGGAATCTAACCACCCCCGAGCTGTATGAAACGGTGGCGCGCCGCGGCGAGGGCTTCATCTCGGCGCACGGCGCGCTGCTCGTGGACACCGGCGAGCACACGGGGCGCGCCGCCAAGGACAAGGCCATCGTCCGCGAGCCCTCGTCGGAAGAGAAGGTCTTCTGGGGCGAGGTCAACAAGGAGTTTTCGCAGGAACGCTTCGACGCGCTGCGCGACCGCATGATGCGCTACGCCTCGACGCGCGAGCTGTTCGTGCAGGACACCTACGCGGGCGCGGACCCGCGCTACCGGCTGCCCGTCCGCGTCGTCACCGAACTCGCGTGGCACTCGCTCTTCGCGCGCACGATGTTCATCAACGACGACGCCGGTACGGGGAATCACACGCCCGAGTTCACCGTCGTCAACATCCCGAGCTTCAAGGCCGACCCCTCGGCGGACGGCACGCGCTCCGAGACCTTCATCCTGATGGACTTCGCGCAGCGCCTCGTCCTCATCGGCGGCACCTCTTACGCGGGCGAGACGAAGAAGTCCGTCTTCACCATCCTCAACTACCTGCTGCCGCAGCGCGACGTGATGTCGATGCACTGCTCGGCGAACGTGGGCGCTTCCGGGGACGTGGCCGTCTTCTTCGGCCTGTCGGGGACGGGCAAGACCACTTTGAGCGCCGACCCCGAGCGCCGCCTCATCGGCGACGACGAGCACGGGTGGAGTGACGACGGCGTCTTCAACTTCGAGGGCGGCTGCTACGCCAAGGTCATCAAGCTCTCGCAGGAGGCCGAGCCCGACATCTACCGCACCACCCGCATGTTCGGCACGATCATGGAGAACGTCGTCTTCGACCCCGCGTCGCGCGTCCCCGACCTTGACGACGCCTCGCGCACGGAGAACACGCGCGCCGCCTACCCCCTGACGAGCATCCCGAACATCGTGCCCGAGGGCTACGCGGGCCACCCGTCGAACATCATCATGCTGACGGCCGACGCCTTCGGCGTGCTCCCGCCCGTCTCAAGGCTCACCCCCGAGCAGGCCATGTACCACTTCCTCTCCGGCTACACGGCGAAGGTCGCGGGGACGGAAAAGGGAGTGACCGAGCCGCAGGCGACCTTCTCGACCTGCTTCGGCGCGCCCTTCATGGTCTTGCACCCGGGCGTCTACGCGGACTTACTCGGCAGGAAGATTCAGGAGCACAAGGCCGCGTGCTGGCTCGTCAACACGGGCTGGTCGGGCGGCCCCTACGGCGAGGGGCAGCGCATGAAGATTCGTCACACGCGCGCCATGATCCGCGCCATCCTGAACGGCTCGCTCGCGCGGGTCGAGACGCGCCCCGACCCGGTCTTCGGCGTCCACGTGCCCGTCTCCTGCCCCGACGTGCCTTCGGAGGTCTTGCAGCCGCGCGGTACGTGGAACGACCCCGCGCGCTACGACGAGAAGGCGCACGACCTCGCCCGCCGCTTCAACGAGAACTTCAAGAAGTACGAGGCCGGCGTCTCCGCGGAAGTGCGCGCCGCCGCGCCGAAGGCCGGCTGAAGTAGCGCCACAGTCGGAAAAACGTGAGAAGGCGGACGCGCAATGGACGCGTCCGCCTTCTTCAATTTCGGTCGAGTCCAGAGGGCGCGCTTCAGGGACAGCCCGGTATGGTGCTGCCGAAGAGGAGGAGGGTCGCCCCGTTCAACGGCGCGACGACGGCGTACGCGCTGCCCACCGCGAGCCCGTAGCCGACCTTCCTGAAGAAGCTCCTCACCTTCGACGGGTACTGCACGGAGTCCACGTCTTCGTAGAGGATCACGGCGGCCGCGTTCAGCCGCCTCAGCTCGGGGCTCAGCCCGTCGGGCTCGAACGTTAGGCCGCGCTCGCGCAACTCCCCGACCCGTCCCGTGACGCTCCCGCCTTCCCTGAAGTTGATCGTCACGCGGCGGTCTTTGTCGCGCGCCTCTCTCAGGCGCGCCGCGACCTTCGCGTCGTGTGGCGTGACGCGCCCGCCTTCCTGCCCGCCTCGCGCGTGCGCCGCGGAGGCCGCCGCCAGCAGGACGAGCGCCGCCAGACAGACGAGGATGCCCTTCTTCATGCCGTCCCTCCTCTCCCTAGAACCTGTAGCCGAAGCCGACGCTGAACTGGAAGTTGTGCGTGGTGTTGCTCGTGGCGGTCGGGCCGCCGCTGAGGACGCCGAGCGTCGCGTTGCGTATGCGGACGATGGTGTCGCCCGCGTCGAGGCGGACGATGGTGCGCGCGGACGGGTAGAGTTCGAGCACGCCCCCAAGGTCGAGGGCAAGGTTGTTGTGGCTCGGGCGGCACGTCTGGCCGAAGCTTGTGCTGTTACAGTTGAAGCCCGACGTGACCTCGCCGATGAACATCACGCCCGGCCGCGCCTTGGCGAAGAGGCCGACGTAGCGCGAGCGCGCGCCGGCCCTGACGCCGGCGAAAGCCTGCGTCTTCTGCCCGAACTGCCGGTTGCCGAGGCGCGACTCCGGGAAGAAGCTGAACTCGGTGTCGAGCGCGAAGTTCTTGTTGAAGTTGTAGCCGAAGCGCCCGCCGAGGCCGTTGACCGTCTCGCCGAAGCCCTCAAGTTTGACGCCCGTGTAGAAGGCGCCGACCTCGGCCCTGTGCGCTTCAACGTCCGGGGCGTCGCCCGTCTGCGCGCGCGCCGCGGCGGGCGCGAGCAGCACCATGAAAGCCAGCGTGAAGAAAATTCTCCGAGACATAAAGCTCCACCTGAAAGATAAGACTGTTAAGACTCGCTCCACTCGTCGTCGTCGTCCGCGTCGTCGCGGTCGCGGCGGCGTTCGCGTCTGGGACGGCCGTCGCCGGAGGCGCGCACGTCCTTAATCTTCTTGACGATCTCTTTGCCCAGGTACTCGGCGGCGAGGCGGCCGTTGACGGCGACGCACTTGCCGCTGGTGACGATGACGGAGGTGCGGCGGTCTGTGAGCGTGAAGATGTAGTTGAGCGCCGTCTTGTCGATTGAGATGACGAGGTCGGCCGCCGCCGGGTCGGCGACGAGCATCAGGCCCCAGTCGCGCAGCTCGGCGTACTTGCCGAGCTTGTATTCGAGGTACTTCTTCTCGACGTGGTCGCTCGGCGCGACGTAGAGGGTGCGCGCCTCGCGGGCGAGCGAGCCGGGGCTCACGTCTTCGCGCGCGCGCGCGGTGCGCGAGCGCTCGCGCCGCGCGCCTGGGTCGTCCTGCGGGCCGGCGCTCGCGGTCTGCCCCAGGACGGCGTGGCCGGCGAACGCGAAGAGGGCGACCGCCGTGAGCCACCCCAAGACTTCCACAACTCTCTTCATGACAAGCAACCTCCTGGCGTCCCTCTCGCTCTGCGTCAACTGCTGTTCGACCTTCATGACTTTCATAGCTTCACCGCCCACGCCCGACGCCTCGGCAAGGTGCGTGCCGCCGGGCGTGCGTAGGAAAACGGAGGATTGAGAGGTGCGTGTATTATCCAAAGAGGCGGAGGGCCTGCGTCAGGTGAAAGAAAATTACGACGGCATCGGAACAGAACCGCGCGCGGTAGCGAGTGGGTCGGCGTTACATCAGGCGGGCCTTTACCGGAGCACGCACCCGCCCGCTACCGCTCGCGGTACTGATAAACTCCGGCCCGCGGGAATCGTATAAAAGACTTTGGCCTCCGATTCTGGCAAGATATGGGCGAGATGGCTGAGAGCAGAGACAACAGGCCGGAGGGCGCGGCCACGCTCGACACGGTGGCCGAGACCGTCAGGCGCATCCTGCGCGCCGACACCGCGAGCATCGCCAGCTTCTCCGAGGCCGAGCGCACCATCACCTGGCTGGCGACGAGCGGCTTCCGCAACCCCCTGTCCGGCCCGGGGGTCGTCCTCCCCGTGCGCGGCGAGTTCGCCGAGCGCGCCGCCGCCTTCGGGCAGGAGTCGGACGTGCCCGTCTTCGAGGTGCACGGCCTGACGGGCGACCTGCCCAAGAGCGAGTTCCCCCTGCACAGCGCCGAGGGCGTGCGCGACCTCGGCATCGCGCGGCTGCGCGCGCGCGGCGAGAGCCTCGGCATCCTCGCCGTCGGCTACCGCGAGCACCACCGCTTCACCGCCGAGGAGCGGCAGCAGTTGGAGGGCCTGGCCGACATGGCCGCGCTCGCGCTCGACAACGCGCGGCTGCTCGACACGCTCGGCGCGGCGAAGCGCGTCTGGGAGCAGACCTTCGACGCCATCCCCGACGGCATCATCGTCCACGACGACCGGATGCGCGTCGTGCGCTGCAACATGGCCGCGGCCGAGGCGATGGGCCGACACCCCTCGGACGTGGCCGGCATCTCCTGCGCCGAGGCGTTCTCGCGCCTCTTCGGCGAGCGCGCCGCCGCCTACCACATGCGCCCGGGCACGCCCCGCACCACCAGCTCCTTCGAGCTACAGGCCGAGGACGGCCGCCGCTACCTCGTCGCCGTCGCGCCCCTCTCAAAGCCGGGTTCCGGGTTCTGGGTTCTGGGTTCCGGGTTAGAAGACCAGGAGACGCCTGCCCCCGACACCCAACACCCAGCGCCGAACACCCCCTCCCCCTGGAGCGTCATCACGTGGAGCGACATCACGACGCTCGCGGAGGTGCAGGAGCAGTTGGCACGCTCGCGCCGCCTCGCCACCATCGGGCAGTTGGCCGCGGGCGTCGCGCACGAGATCAACAACCCCCTGGCCGCCATCACCACCTGCGCCGAGGCGACGCTGCGCGACGTGAAGTCCGACGCGGCGACGGCGCGCGTCGCCGAGGAGCGGCAGTGGGACTACTACCTCGAAGAGATCGTCCGCCAGGCGCTGCGCTGCAAGCAGATCACGCGCGGCCTGCTCGACCTCTCGCGCCAGAAGCGCGCGCGCCGCGACCCCGTCGATCTCAACCGCGTCGTCGCGCAGGCCGCCGAGATATTCGGGAGGCGCGGGCGCGAGGAGGGCGGCGTCCGCTTCGAGGTCGAGGCCGACCCTTCGGTCGGCGAGGTCGCGACCGACGAGGCGATGGTGCGCCAAGTCCTGGACAACCTGCTCGCCAACGCGCTCGACGCCGCGGGCGCGGGCGGGGTCGTGCACGTCTCGACGCAGCTCGAAGGCCACCGCGTGCGCGTCGAGGTCGCCGACACGGGCCCCGGCATCGCGCCCGAGACCCTCGCGCGCATCTTCGACCCGTTCTTCACGACCAAAGACCCGGGCCGGGGCTCGGGGCTCGGCCTCGCCATCTCGCTCACGCTGGCCGAGGCCCTGGGGGGCGCGCTCACCGTCGAGTCCAAGCCGGGGAAGGGGAGCCGCTTCCGCCTCTGGCTCCCGAGGCGCACGCCCGAAAAACAGTGAGTGCCCGGTGGACAAGCAGAGCGCCTTCAATGTTAATATGCGCTCCCGACCGACTTCTGCCTGCTTTGCACTTGTCACACGTCACTTGTCACTGTCCTTATGAGCAGAAAAATTCGCGTGATGGTCGTCGATGACGACGCGGTGCTGCGCAAGCTCGTGTCGGATCAGGTCGCGCGCATGGGCTTCGACTCGACCCCGGCCGCGTCGGGCGAGGAGGCGTTGGCCGCGCTCTCGAAGAGCGACTTCGACGTGGTGCTCTTAGACATACGGATGCCCGGCCTCTCCGGCTTAGACACGCTGCGCGAGGTGCGCAAGCTCGAAGACGCGCCCGAGGTCATCATGCTCACGGCCGACACCTCGCTCGGCACAGGGATAGAGGCGATGCGGCTCGGCGCTTACGACTACCTGACGAAGCCCGCCACCCTCGACGAGATCGAGGCCGTCGTCCGCAAGGCCGACGAGAAGAGGAGGCTGGTCAGGCAGAACGCGAGTCTGAAGGACGCCGTCCGCCAGCCCTCGGAGGACGTGGCCGGCGCGCTCGTCTACAAGAGCAAGGCGATGGAGGGGCTGGTCGCGCTGGCCGAGACGGCCGCGCGCGCCGACTCGACCGTCGTCATCACCGGCGAGTCGGGCACGGGCAAGGACGTGCTCGCGCGCTTCATCCACGCGCGCAGCCTGCGCGGCGACTCGCCGATGATCTCGGTCAACTGCGCGGCGCTGCCCGAGACGCTCTTCGAGTCGGAGTTCTTCGGCCACGAGCGCGGGGCCTTCACCGGCGCGACCTCGACGAAGAGGGGCCTGATCGAGGCCGCGGACTCCTCGACGCTCTTCCTCGACGAGGTCGGAGAGATGCCCGCGCAGACGCAGGTCAAGCTCCTGCGCTTCCTCGAAGAGGGGCGCTTCCGCCGCGTCGGCTCGACCCGCGACCGCGAGGCGGACGTGCGCGTCATCGCCGCCACCAACCGCAACCTCGCCGAAGACGTGACCTCGGGGCGCTTCCGCGCAGACCTCTTCTACCGCCTCAACGTCATCTCGCTCCACGTGCCGCCGCTCCGCCACCGGCGCGAAGACATCCCCGCCCTCTCCGAACACTTCCTCTCGCTCTTCCGCGAGCGCTTCAACCGCCCCGCCCTGGATTTATCACCCGACGCGCGCGGGCGTCTCAGCGCCTACGACTGGCCCGGCAACGTCCGCGAGTTGCGCAACGCCTTAGAGCGCGCCGCCGCCCTCGCCGACTCCGACACCATCGGAGCCGACCAACTCCTCCCCTCCACCTCTTCACCGAACACCGGAGGCACAACAGCCGCCCCCGACTCGACGCCCCTCACGCTCGACCAACTCGAACGCCAACACATCCTCCGCGTCCTCGAAGAACAGTCCGGCAACCGCGAGCGCGCCGCCGCCGTCCTCGGCATCTCCGCCCGCACCCTCTACCGCAAACTCCGCGAGTACGAAACCGGTGCTGACTCTTGAACAGGTCAGGAATGTAGGAATGTCGGGCGACTTAGTCGCCGTAATAACTGTTAAGCTCGGCGAAGTATTAGTGAGCTAGGAGCAGGACATCGCATAAAGTAGGAAGAGCTAATCAGAAACGTCATCATGACGTTCGATTCGCGCTAAACTCCGACGAGCGATATTTGCGTTGGGCGAGCCAAGTTCCTCAAAGATATTTACAGCTTCCTGAAACAACTGCCCTGCCTCCAGTGTATCCCCCTCAGCCTCAGCGAGACGACCCAACTGATGTAGAGAAACAGCTATGCCATATATGTCACCGATCCGCTTCCTAATATTCAAGCTCTCATTATAGAGCCGGCGCGCCTCGTCTAGCTTTCCCTGTGTCTGCGAGAGTCTACCCATCTCCTGTAACGTAACAGCTACGCCGTTGTGGTTACCGAGTCTCTTCTTAATATCTAAGCTTTCATTATAGAGCTTGCGCGCTTCATCTGACTCTCCATGTGCCTGGGCAATTATCGCTAGATTATGAAGAGCGATGGCAGCACAACTTTGATCTGCGAGTTTCCGTGAGAGCGCAAGGCTTTCTTTGTAAAGACGACCCGCTTCCTCAAAATCTCCCTGAATCAGGGCAAGGTTGCCTAGCTGTCCAGATGTATAAGCGACGCCACGCTCGTCCCCGAGCTTCCGCTCAATATTTAAGCTCTCACTGAAAAGTCGCCGGGCTTCGTCCAATTCACCCTGCGCTTGCTCTATGCGACCTAAGTTATGAAGAGCAATCGCTTCACCGGCATCATCTTCTATATTGCGTGAAATTGTCCGTGACTTTTTATATGACTCCCTAGCCTCAGTCCATTCACCAAGTGTCTCATGCGTCAGCCCTATTTCGTTTAGAATACTTGCTATTGCTTCTTGTTCGTGCGGAGTATTGCCTAGCTCACGGTAATCGTCTAGCAGCCCTTTGAGCATGACTAGTCGTTCACGCTTTGCTGGCTCTGAAAGACTATCGGTCACGTATACAGCTTCGCCGCGGACAGCCTTTAATGATTGCTCCGTCGTTTCGCGTTCAGGAGCGAATTCGTAAAGGCCGCTGCGCCAGGCCCATAAGTCGGGGGCTTTGCGGGCGAGGGCGGTGAGGGCGTAGTCGGGGAGCCAGAGGAGGAGCGGGTGCGGCACCTCCTGACGGAAGAGTTCGCGCTTGAGGTTGAGCGCCGAGAGGAGAGGCGGGTACGCCTCGCGCGAGGGGATGGAGCGTTCAAGGCCGTGGACGAAGATGGCGAGTTTGGGTTGGGGCGCCGCGGCCTCTTCGTTGTTTGCTTCTTGTGTGAGGCGTTCGCGGAGGACGGGGAGAAGGTCTGTGACCGGCTCGTTCAACTCGATTTCGAGGACGCGGATTTTGAGCGATTCGAGGAGGTCTTTGCACAGCGCGGCGAGCCTGCGCCGTTGCGCGGGCGTGTTGCTCTTGGCGAACCCGAGCCAGAAGCCCTCGGCGTAGTCAATCGCGCGCACGAGGCGGCGGATGACTAAGTCATCAGGCTCCGCCGCATCTTCAAGATTCAAGGGCGAGTCTTGAACGCTCATCTTTTAGAAATTCCTGAAAGCTTTTGAGCTTCTGTACTGCCGGGTGCACGTCGTGCCACGGCTCGACTCCATTAGCGTACTCTAGAACGATTTGATGGAAGAGCATGTACTGATGGTCAGCATCCTTTTCAATTTCATTCGTTAAGTGAACTTGCACGAGCTTTTCAAAGAATGTCTCCGGGATCATGCGTGAGAACTCGGAAATAAGCTTAGCTTCAGCGCGTTGTGCGGCGCGAAGTGTTAAGGGCTTGGGTTGCGTCTCGTCGGCATACTCAACGCTTTGACGGACGAGCCTCATCAGGTCGCGGGGGTGACCGCCGCTCGCGCGGCAGAAGTACTCGACGGCCCCCGGCTCACACAGCGTGCCGACGTCGATGCGCTGTCCGATGATTTCACTCAAACGTTGCATCCCAGCCGGTTCCTCACCTCCGCCCTGTTCACGCGGTCTGTGGGATTTAATCATAGGAAGCACATGGCACCTTGCGAATATTCCATCCAGATTCCGCGCGCTCAGCCCGTACATCATAGAGATAGGCACGGTATAAACGATGTGGCAGCGAAGCGCGCACAACTGGTCTCCGTGCTCGATGAAAAGCGCGTTGTGGGAGGTGCGCCCATCCCCAAGGTCTTTTCGGGTGACTCGGTCGAGGTTATCCACAATCACGGCCACACCCTTCTGGCCCCTCCGTTGCACTTCGACATGGGCGCGATGTAAGAGGTCATTGAGTCCGCTGATTAGTTGTGGAATTTGGCTATCAAGCTTCTGGCGAATCTCCCTTTTGACCTCATCGCCCGTTTTGATTTGACCAGTGAGTTTCGTTAGGAGCTTGCCGATAAGTGGAAGCCCCTTTGGTATCCCCAACCCGATTTCAGCTTCATTCCTTAACTCCTGCTCGACTGTTTCCCACTCGTTCTGCTGGTAGATGACTTCCGCGAACCATGTCTGGACAGTATCTAATGCGTTGCCTAAATCGATGTTGTCCTGACTCGTCTGTGCAACGACGCGACGGGCTATCGAGAGCAGCAGGTCGGTGTAGATCAGGTCGTTCGGGTCTAGGTCTTTATCAACTTCAAAATAGACGACGTAGAACTTATCAGCCTCCAATCGTTTCTGAAGACGCAGAAGCTCTGTGGACTTACCACACCCGCGATGCCCAGTGAAGAGTTGATGCGTATTCCTATCTGAATAGGAAATAGTTCTGAACATCTGGCTAACCGTATCTTCATCACCGCGCACGTCTCTACAGTCAACGTAACGAGGGTCTCCGGGAGGCAACGGGTCAGTCGGGTTAACTGCATTGTAGGCGTCGCGGAGGGTTTTCGCCGGGGGCATACGTGACCTCTTCAATTAAGTTCTCGATAACTAAGGCGACATTCTATCACCGCTGTGTACCTCGCGTGCAGACAGTCTGGGGGCGGCGGGCGGCTGACGTTTTGTCAGGGGCAGGACATTTTGTCAGCCGGGGCTGTCACGGGCCTGGGCAAGGGCTTGGCGGGATGGCGCAGGGGCATGGGGCGAAGCCGCGCGCGGTCAACAGTTTAAGTCGGAAGCAGTCGGGCAGGGACGGCGCGGTATGGGGGTTGTTAAGGGGTGTGTGCCGGGTGTTGTGTGTCCTGCCTGTGGGCCCGGCGAGTTTCATACGAACAGAGGAATCAAACTGATGGCGCGCGTGATGATTTGCGACGACGATGCGGCGGCGGCCGAGCAGTTATTAAGGGCGCTGCGCGCGGCCGGGCACGAGGCCGAGAGTTGTCGCCACACGATGGACGTGCTGCGCGCGGCCGCGCGCGGCGACTTCGACCTCATCGCCGTGGGGCTCGACATGGCCGGCTTCGGCCGCAGCGGGGCGGTCGCCGCCCTGGCCGAGATCGCGCCCCGCACCTCGCTCATCGCCTTCCACGACCGCCCTTCCGAGATCATGCGGGCGCACGCCCACGCGCGCCTCGCCGCCATCCTGCCGCGCCCCGTCCGCGTCCGCGACTTCATGTACGCCGTCGCCTGCGCCCTCAAGGAGGAGGCGATGGCCGACCCCGCCTGAGACGGCCGTCTCACACCCTTCATGCCCTGAAGCCACCTCGCTCTTTTAACCCGCGCCCACGCCGGCACTCGAACCCAGCCAGCCTCGCGCCTCAACCCCAGTAACAAATCATCGGAGGAGAGACTTCAATGAACAGACTCAAGAACAGAAGGGCCGCCGCCCCCCTGCTCGCGCTCTGCGTCGTCACCCTGATCGGCGGCGCGGCCTTCGCGCAGCGGCAGCTCAAGGCCGCCTCGTCGGCCGGCCGCCCCGAGGTCAAGGTCGAGCTGGCCGGCTCGGTCGAGCGCGGCGGCCAGACGCTCGCGCTCGACAAGGTCGAGCACGTCAAGCCCGGCGAAATCCTCGACTGGCAGATCACCTCGTCGAACGACGGGGCGGGCGCGGCGCGCGACTACAAGGCGGTCGGCCACATCCCCGCCGGCACGGTGCTGGTCGCGGGCTCGGCGGCCGGCGAGGGCGGCTCGACCGTCACCTACTCCATCGACGGCGGCAAGACCTTCTCGACGCAGCCCATCGTCGAGGAGCGGCAGGCGGACGGCACCGTGAAGAAGGTGCCGGCCCCCGTCTCGATGTACACCGAGGTGCGCTACGAGTGGTCGGACGCGCTGGCCCCCGGCGGCAAGCTGTCGGCCTCATACAAGGTGCGCGTCAAGTAGCCCAGAGGCGACCACCGGAAGGAATCAACGACGATGAATAAGAGAAACACATCCCCCGGACGCCCGCGCGCACTAGTCGGTGTGCTGGCGGCCCTCGCCGCGCTCTGCCTCTCGGCGGCGCCCGCGCTGGGCCAGGCCACCTCGGGCGGCACCTCGATCTCGAACACGGCCTCGGCCACCTACTCCGACGGCACCAACAGCTACTCGGTCAACTCGAACACCGTGACCGTCACGGTCGCCAACGTCGCGGGCCTCGTCATCACGCCCGACGGCGGCAGCGTCCCGACGGTCGTCGCCGGCCAGACCGGCGTGGACTTCACGTTCACCGTCACCAACTCTGGCAACTTCGCCACGCAGGTGCGCTTCCCCGCAGGCGGCGCGGCCGTCTTCCCGTCGGCGGGCCTGACCGTCACGCAGGCCGTCATCGACGTGAACGGCAACGGCATCGACGGCGGCGACGTTGACATCCTCGGCAACGGCGCGCCCGTGCTCTACCCGAGCAGCTCGCCGTACCTGGCGCGCAACGCCTCCTTCAACGTCGTCGTCCGCGCGACCGTCAGCTCGGCGGCGGCGGCCGGCGCGACGGTCGGCGTCACGCTCGGCGACGCCGCGGCCGACAACGAAACGTCGGAGGGCACGAACACCGAAGTCCGCACCTCCGTCCCCTCGGGCACGACCCTGACGGGCAGCGAATCGGAGGGCGTCGGCAGCATCACGACCACGGTGCAGAACGACGCGCAGCTCCGCCTGAACCTGACGGCCCCGACCGGCCCCGTCGCGCTCGGCTCGAACATCACCTACACGTGGTCGGTCGAGAACATCGGCGCGCGCGAGGTCACCGCGCGCACGCTGACGAACGCGCCGGCCGGCTCGAACACCGGCGTCTTCGTCGTCGCGCCCGTCCCGTCGCGCACGACCTTCTCGTCCGTCACGCCGCCCGCGGGCGTCACCGTCCTCTACTCGACCTCGGCGCTGACGACCGACCCGGTCACGGCCGCGGTCTGGACGACGACCGCTCCGCCCGCCGGCTCGGTGACGCGCGTCGCCTTCAACGTCGGCGCGTCGCTCGCCGCCTCGGCGTCGGTGACGAACATGCAGTTCGTCGTCACGGTCAACACCGGCATCAACGCCACGCTCCCCGTCTACGAGATCGGCGACGCGTTCGGCCGCAACTCGGTCAGCGCGAACCTGACCGACCAGTCGGGCGACACGGCCTACAACCAGGGCGACGCGAACGCCGACTTCAACGAGCCGAGGCGCGGCGTGCCGCCCGCCGCGGACGAGGCCGCCAGCCCGACGCAGGGCTACCAGCTCTACACGACGCTCACGCAGGTCGGCTCCGTCCTGCTCGGGCCCGCGGGCGCGCCCGCCGCGGTCGGCCCGACCAGCAACAACGACGACTACACGAACAGGTCGGTGGCGCCCGCGGCCATCTCGGGCCTGTCGCACCTGAACACGCTCTCCTCGGCCACGACCGTGGACTTCACCAACACGGTGCAGAACACGGGCAACGCCGACGACACGATCACCTTCACCGCGCCCACGGTTCCGGCGGGCTTCACCGTCCAGATCAGCATCAACGGCGGCGCGGGCTGGGCGACGCTCTCGGGCGGCGGCATCGAGGCGCTCGCCGTGCCCTACGGCGGTTCGGCCAACGTCATCGTGCGCGTCACCGCGCCCGCCGGCACGGCCGTCCTCCAGTCGGGCGGCTTCAACGTGGTCGTGCGCGCGACCTCGGGCCTGACGGCCTCCTCGTCGAACGACACGCACAACAACTACTACACGGGCTTCCTGAGGCTCGTGAAGTCGGTCACGGTTGACAACACGACCGGCGTCGGCGGCGCGACCGACGCCGTCCCCGGCGCAGACCTCGTCTACACGATCACGTACGCGAACGTCTCGGTGGGCGGCGGCGGCGCCGGCTGCGTTGACCTCGTGGCGTCGAACGTCGTCATCAGCGAGGACGGCGACTCGGGCGGCAACAACTGGGCCGCCAACACCACGCAGGTGACGAGCCCGGCCCCGGCCGACTCGAACGGCGGCACGATCACCGACGGCGACACCAACGGGGCCGTCACCGCCGCGACCACGTTCCTCAGGGACGCGGCCGGCACCGTCAACCCCGGCGTCTCGCGGACGTTCACGTTCCGCCGCCGGATTAACTAGGGCAGAGGGTGTTGGGTTCTGGGTGTTGGTTAAAACCCAAAACCCAGAACCCAACACCCGACACCCGACCTCAGCGTTACGTCTTCTCCGATGATTAACGCCCGCCCCCACATCCTCCTCCGCGCGCTCGCGCTCTTCGTCTCCCTCGCCGCACTGGCGGGGGGGCCGGGCGCGGCCGCGCGCCAGGGGGGCGTGGGGGCGGGCGTCGTTATCTTGAACCGCGCCGAGGCGACCTACGCCGACGACGCGGGGCAGGAGTTCCTGACCGTCTCGCCGACCGTCTCCGTGACGGTCTCGACGGTCGCCGCCGTCACCGTCGCCCCCGACGAGACCGAGCCCTCGGCCACGGTCGCGCCGAACGAACGCGTCACGCGCCTCTTCCGCGTCTGCAACACGGGCAACACGTCCGACTTCTACACGATAACTTCCGCCGAAGTCTCGGCCCCCGCCGCCCTCGTCTCGCTCCACTTCGACGTGGACAACTCGGGCACGCTCGACGCGAACGACCGCCCCGTCACGCTCGACTCGACGATGAGCCCCAGGCTCGCGCGCGGTCAGTGCGTCGGGGTTCTCGCCGTCGTAGACACGGGAGCCGGACGCCTGGGCGAGCGGCTCACCGTCCGCCTCGTCGCGCGCTCGTCCGTGGCTGACGCCCTGAACGCGGGCGCGCAGGACGCCGGGACAATCGTCAACGCCTACGGCAACGGCGCGAAGTTCACGTCCCCCTCCGACCCGAGCCTCCCGCCCGTCAAGCTCGTCGAGGGCCGGGAGAGCGTCACGACCTCGCCGGGGCAGGGGCTCAGCTTCACCATCACCTTCCGCAACAGCGGCGACACCGTCGCGCGCAACGTCGTGCTGCGCGACGACCTGCCCGAGGGTCTCGAATACGTCGCCGGCACGCTCCGCCTCGGCGGCCGCCAGCTCACCGACGCGTCGGACGCGGACGAGGGCTCGGTCGCGGGCCGCCGCGTCGAGGTGCGCATCGTGCAGTTGACGGTCGCCGAGGTGCTTGAGGTCACGCTCCAGGCGCGCGTGACGCAGGCCGTGCCGCACGGCACGGGGCTGGTCAACACGGCCGTCCTCACGGCCGACAACGCGCCGCAGGCTTCGAGCACGTCGGCCACGGCCGTCGCCAGTCCGTTCGGCGTCGTCTACCAGGGTCGCAGCGCGGGCACGCCCGTCCCCGGCGCGCGCGTCTCGCTCTTCGCCGATTCGACGACGGGGGCTCTGGTTCCTCTCAACTCCGGCGCGGACGCGGGGCTCGAGCCGAACAGCGACAACGCGAACCCGTTCGACTCGGACGGCGGCGGGCGCTTCAGCTTCGTGCTCTCCGCGGCGCAGCTCGGCACGGCTTCGACGCCCGCGCGCTACTTCCTCAACGTCACCGCTCCCGGGTATCGTGCGCGCCTCGTCGAGACGACCATCGTGCCCGACGGCGCGGGCCTCTTCACGCTCGCGGTGCGCGCGCTCGACGGGCTGCCCGTCGCGCAGGCCGGCGGCTTCGGGCTGACCGAGGAGCAGGTTGACATCCCGCGCCTCGCGGCCTACGCGCTCAACGTGCCGATGTTCGAGAACTCTTCGCTGGAGATCATGAAGAGCGCCGACCGTCCCTCGGTCGAGATAGGCGACACGGTCACTTACCGAGTCGAGCTGCGCAACGCGACGCCCGTCGCGCTCGACGGCGCGGAGGTGCGCGACCAGCTCCCGCAGTCGTTCCACTACGCCGAGGGCACGGCGCTCGTCGAGAACCCGCCCGCGCCCGCGCGCAGCGTCGAGCCCGAGCGCGCGGCGGACAACACGCTCGTCTTCCGCCTCGGCCGCATCGACGCGGGCGGGCGCGTGACGCTCGTCTACCGCGTGCGCGTCGGGGCGAACGCGCGCGAGGGCGAACAGTTCAACACGGCTTCCGCGGCGGGGACGCTCTCTACGGGAGAGCGTGTGTCCACCCCCCGGGCACGCGCGAGTGTGCGCGTCCGCCGCGGTCTCTTCTCCTCGCAGCAAGTCCTCATCGGCCGCGTCTACGCGGACGCGAACCTCAACGGCCAGTTCGACCGTGACGAGCGCGGCGTGCCCGGCGTGCGGCTCTATTTGAACAACGGCCAGTCGGTCATCACCGACTCCGAAGGTCTCTACAACTTCCCCGTGCTCAACGAGGGCGCGCAGGTGCTCTCGCTCGACCCCGTGACGCTGCCGCCCGGCTACGCGCTCGCCGAGACCGGCCGCCGCGACGAGCGGAGCTGGACGCGTCTGCTGCGCACCCCGCTCGGCGGCGGCGCGCTGCTCAGGCAGAACTACGGGCTGCGCGCGCCCGACTCCGAGGCTTCCGCGTCAGCCGCGACGCCCGCGCCGAAGAACAGTCTTACTTCCGACTCGAAGTCGCCGCTCGTCGGCTCGCTCTTCGGCGCGAGCGGGGCGAAGAACTCGGGCGAGGCGAAGCCGGCCGAGGCCAGGCCGTACGGCGCGGCGGGAACCTACGAGACGACGACCGAGGAGACGCTTGAGCCGGTCGCGCCCGGCGAAGTGCGCGTGCTCTCGCCCCGTCCTGACGAGGCAGTGGTGGGCGCGGCGCTTGAGATTGAAGCGCGCACCAACGCCGCGTGGAAGGTCTCGGTCGAGGTCGCGGGCCAGCGCGTCCCCGACTCGAAGATCGGCGAGACGCGCATCGACCGCAAGAACGACCTCGCCACTTTCACGTTCGTCGGCCTCGGCGTACAGCCCGGCCCCAACCGCATCCGCGTGACGGCCGTCGGCCCCGACGGCGGGGAAGGCAAGTCGGTCGAGCTGACGGCCTACGGCCGCGGCCCCGCGAAGCGGCTTGAGATCGTGCCCGAGAAGGTCGAGCTTTCGGCGGGCGGGCGCGACTCGACGGTCGTGCGCGTGCGCGCCTTCGACCAGTGGGGCCACCCGGCGGCCGACGGCTCGGTCGCGCTCGCGGTCTCTGCGGGCCGACTAGCGCGCGTAGACGAAGTGAACGCGGACGGGAGCCGCAACGGTAAGGCGATTGAGAAGGCGGCCGAGGCCGCGCTCAAGCAGAACGAGGGGAACACCCGCGTCGGCTCTCTGAACCAGCCGGAGGCCGACGTTCTCTCCGGGGAAGACGAGTCGGCGAGCGAGCAGATCGTCCCGCTCGTCGGCGGCGAGGGGCGCGCGGTGCTCTTCGCGGACAACGCGCCCGGCACGGCCGAGATTCACGCGACGACCGGCGCGGTCAAGGCCGAGCGCGAGATACGCATCACGCCGGAAGTGCGCCCCGCCATCCTCGTCGGCTTGGGCGAGATGACCTTCGGCTCGGCGGCCCCCGAGCTTTCGGGCGCGGAGTCGGACGCCGCCGTGCGCAGCCGCCTCGCCTTCTTCTACCGCGGGCAGTTCCTCGGCGGGAAGAACCTTTTGACGCTCGCCTACGACAGCAACCGGCCCATCAACCGCACGGGCGGGCGCGACCGCCTCTTCCAGTTCGACCCGCTCGACCGCGCCTACCCGCTCTTCGGCGACTCCTCGACGCGCTTCGAGGACGCGCAGACCAACTCGAAGCTCTACCTGCGGCTCGACCGCGGCCGCTCCTACTTCCTCTTCGGCGACTTCGAGACCGAGAACCGCCACGCGGGGCTCGCCTCCTACACCCGCAAGCTGACGGGCGTCAAAGTACACCTTGAGAACTCGAAGGGCGACTACGTCTCTCTGACCGGCGCGCGCCCCGACACGGCGTTCGCGCGCGACGTCTTTCCGGGCGGCGCTTTGGGCTTCGCGCGCCTGTCGCACGCCGAGATTCTGCCCGGCTCCGAGACGCTCGTCATCGAGGTGCGCGACCGCCGTAACCCCGAGACGATCCTCTCGCGCGAGTCGCTCATCCGCTCGGTCGATTACAACCTCGACGCCGCGACGGGCGAGGTCTTCTTCCTGCGCCCCATCTCCTCGTTCGACTTCTCCTTCAACCTCGTGCAGGTCGTCGCCACCTACGAGTACGCGGCGCGGGGGATGTCGCAGGCCGTCTACACCGGCCGGGCCTACAAGAACTTCGAGGGCCTCGGCCTCAAGCTCGGCCTCTCCGTGGTTGACCAGAGGCAGGGCGACTTCGGCTCGTTCGTGCTCGGCGGCATCGACGCGGAGAAGACCCTCCCGCGCAACGGGCGGCTGCGCGCCGAGTGGGCGACCTCGCGCGGGCGCTCCGTCGCGGGCGGCAACATCTTCTTCGGCGACACCGCGGACGACCGCCACGACGGCAACGCCTACCGCGTCGAGGTCGAGCAGCCGCTCGCGTGGCGCGAGACGACCCTGCGGATGTCCTTCGCGCGCGCCGACGAAGGCTTCCTCAACCCCTTCGGCCAGACCGTGACGCCGGGCTCGCAGCGCGCGGACGTGTCGGTTGACATGAAGGTTTCGAGGAGCGCGCGCGCGCAGTTCGCGTTCACCGACGAGCGGAACAAGACGGCGAACGTGGACAACAGCCGCCAGACCGCCTCGCTCACCTGGACGCAGCAGTTCGGCGACCGCCTGCGCGCGCAGTTCTCTTACGACTTCCGCCACCTGAAGGACGACATCACGGGGCGCGAGATCGACTCGAACCTCGTCTCGGTCGGCGCGGAGTACAGGGCGACCGACAAGCTCCAGCTCTCCGCCAAGCGCGAGCAGAACCTGGGCGAGGCCGACCCGACCTACCCGAACCAGACGACGCTGGCGGCCACCTACCAGTGGAACCAGTACACGAAGCTCTTCATGACGCAGCGCATGTCCTCGGCCCCCATCACGCCCATCGGCGACGTGTCGGGGACGGGCTTCGCCGCGACGGCCGCGCGCAACGAGACCGCCATCGGCGTCGAGACGAAGCTCGGCCGGGTGGGGAACCTCAACACGCGCTACCAGCTTGAGAACGGCGTCAACGGCACGGACAGCTTCGCCGTCATCGGCCTCTCGAACCGCCTGCCCGTCGGCAAGCGGCTCGCGCTCGACCTCGGCTACGAGCGCGGCTTCCACATCGCGGGCGCGGGCGAGAGCTTCAACGCGGGCCACCTCGGCTTCGCGTGGCAGCCGGTCGAGGGCTTCCGCACGACCGGCCGTTACGAGATGCGCGACCGCGGCGGGGTGGGGAGCGTGCTCACGCTCGGCGCGGCCGGGAGGCTCGGCGACAACGTGACCTCGCTCGGCCGCTTCCAGCTCTCGCGCACCGACTTCCAGGGGCGCAAGGGCTCCGCGATGGCGGCGACGGGCGCGCTCGCGTGGCGGCCCCTGCACAGCGACTCGGTGGGCCTGCTCTTCAGCTACACGCGGCGCGACCTCTCGCAGCAGAACGGAGCCGGTCAGGGCGAGACGCGCGACCGCTCCGACACGCTCTCGACCGACGGCTACTACCAGGCGACGCGCAACGTCGAACTCTACGGCCGCTTCGCTCTGAAGTTCGGGGACACGAGCTCGTTCGGGCTCTCGCGCGTCTCGACGCTCACCTACATGTCGCAGGGGCGCGCCGTCTACCGGCTCGGCCGCTACGTGGACGTGGCGGGCGAGGGGCGCTGGCTGGCGCAGCCCGCGTCGCGGACGGCGCGCGCCTCGTTCGGCTCCGAGCTGGGCTTCTGGGTGCTGCCCGACCTGCGGCTCGGCGGCGGCTACAACTGGACGGGCGCGTCGGAGCCGGGCGGCTTCGGCCTGACACCGGCGCGCCGCGGCTTCTACTTCACCATCTCCTCGAAGCTCTCGAACCTCTTCGACCTCTTCGGCACGAGCAAGGCAGGGCTCGACGGCGAGAAGCACGAAGAGGAGGAGGAAGAGTAGTTGAGACGAGCGGGGGCAAAACACGTCGGCGGGAACCGCCGGGCGCACGGCCGCCGGGCGCGCCGCGGCGCGCTCGGGGTCTGCCTCTCGCTGCTCGCGTGCGCCGCGCTCGCCATCGGGCTGCTCTCCGCGCCCCTCACGCAGAACGTCGAGGCGCAGAACGCGGGCGGCGGCGCGCCCGCCGAGTTGATCCCCGCCGGGTCGCTCGTCATCCCGATGGACAACACGCTCCAGGGGAGCGGCAGCCTCTTCAACCTCCGCGCCTACGGCATGGTCGAGCGCCTGCTGTGGGCGGGCATCCCCGTCAAGTGGGCCATCATGCCGGGGAAGGCGAAGGACGGGGTTGACTTCAGCGCCACGGCGCAGCGCATCTCGCCGACCACTTCCGGCGCCTCCTCTTTGAGCTTCAGCGGCGGCCCCTTCATCGTCCACCGCGACTTCAACGTCGCGGCGCGCACGATCATCTCGGCCTACAACGGGTCGGGCGCGGGCGTCAACGTCTACGAGACGACCGCCGACGCCACCGTCAACGTCCGCCACACGCTCACGCACCGCCCGAAGGTCGCCGTCTTCGACGACGGCGCGAGCGCCACCATCCACACCAACTACCTCGCCGCGGCCGGGTTCATCTCCGGCACGCACTACGACGTGATCCCGGCCGCCACGCTCGTCACCGTCAACGCCTCGGCCTGCTTCACCATCGGCACCGAGCCGCACTGGGACGGGGCCGGCGGCTCGGACGCGCAGGCCAACGCCGTCCGGCAGTTCATCCAGTCGGGCGGCAACTTCCTGGCCGAGTGCGAGGGCGTCACGACCTACGAGAACAACGCCACCTACGGCCGCTTCCAGACGACGACCGGCATGGTGGACGGCAACGTCCGCACCGGCATCTCGTACCTGAGCCCCGACCTCCCTTACAGCCAGTTTATCGGCGCGATGGCCGACGTGGGCGGCTCTGTGCGCGATTTCCAGCCCCGCTCGGGCGGCGCGTACCGCGCCTCGGCCGAGATGCACGCCAGCAGCCCCTCGGGCTCGCTCTCGGGCGGGCAGGCCGGCATCCTCCCGGCCAAGGGCACGGTCGCCAGGCTCTCCGGCCCCTCGACCGGCGGCTTCGTCTTCTACCTCGGCGGCCACGAGTACAACACGACCTCGCAGGACAACATCAACGGCGTCCGCATGTACCTCAACGCGGTGATGACGCCGACGAGCCGCCCCTCGAACTGCGGCCTGACGATTACGACGCGCACCATCTCCGGCACGGTCTACGAGGACGTGAACGGCGACAGCCAGCTCGGCGACGCCGCGGCCCGCCCGAACGTCTCGGTGCGCCTCTACCAGGACGTGAACAACAACGGCGTCGTGGACACGGGCGACACCTACCTCGCCGCCGCGACGACCGATGCGTCGGGGCAGTACAGCTTCAACGTCGCGCCGGGCTCGACGGGCAACAACTACCTCGTCGCCGTGAACTCGAAGGAGGTGACGCCCTCGGCCGGCCTCATCGGGGGGCGCGGCGACGCGTGGGCCGAGCAGACCTACGGCGACAACCCGGCGACGGCGGCCCTCGACCTCGGGTCGCGCTTCGGCGGGAGGCAGTCGGCCGTCTCCGACGCCTTCAACACTTCGACGACGGCGGTCGCCAGCAACACCTACGAGCACCTCGCGCGCGCGGACGTGACCTCCGCCAACGTCGCGAACGCCAACTTCGCCTTCAGCTTCAACGTCGTCACCACGACGCGCGGCGGCGACGCGGCGGACGACGACGCTTCGAGTACGACGCGCACCGTGCAGGGCTCGCTCCGCCAGTTCATCCAGAACGCCAACGCGATCAACGGCGCGAACTCGATGCGCTTCGTCCCGGCGGTCGCGGCCAACGCGGGCGGCGCCACCTACTGGCAGGTCGCGGTGACGAGCGCGCTCGCGGCCGTCATCGACGGCTCGACCACGCTCGACGGCACGGCCTACAACAGCTCGAACGGCACTTCGTTGCGCGACACGAACACGGGCTCGCTCGGCGCGGGCGGAACCGTCGGCGTGGACGGCCTCGCGCTCTCGCAGGTCGAGCGGCCGGAGTTGGAGGTGCTCGGCACGTCCGCGATTGCCGTCGGCCTCGACCTCCAGGCTTCCAACTGCGCCGTGCGCCGCCTCGCCGTGCGCGGCTTCGGCGCGACGCCCAACGTTGACACCAGCGGGAACGTCCGCGTCGGGAACAACTTCACCGGCACGCTCCTCGAGGGTAACTTCCTCGGGCTCGTCGCCAACGCCGCGACCTTCACGACGGGCGCGGCCACCTCGGCGGGCGACAACGTGCGGTCGGTCGGGGCGGACGCGGGCACCATCCGCAACAATCTCGTCGGCTTCACCAACGGCAAGGGCATCCAGCTCGGCGGCGGCTCGACCGGCTGGCTCGTCGAGAATAACGAGGTGCGCTACAACGGCATCAACAACGCGAACCTCGACGGCCTCGACGTGGAGAACGGGAGCGGGACGAACACCGTCCGCGGCAACCTCTTCGTCGGCAACGAGGCGGCGGGCGTGGACATGTACCAGTCGTCGGGCGGAAACACCGTCGAGAACAACACCGTCACCGGCAACGGCATCGGCCCGGGCGCGGGCGTCGAGTCGGCGGGCGTGCGCGTCTACGGGACGGGGAACACCGTCAGCCGCAACGTCATCAGCGCCAACTTCGGCGCGGGCGTGTTGGTCACCTCGTCCGCGACCTCGAACGTCATCACGCGCAACTCGATCTACGCCAACGGCACCATCACCAACAAGTCGGGCGCGGGGCCGAGCGGGCAGGTCGGCATCGACCTCCTCTCGGCCGCCAACAACCAGCTCGTCGGCACCTCTCCCTTCGTCACGACGAACGACAGCGGCGACGCGGACGCGGGCGGCAACGGCCTCCTGAACTTCCCCGTCTTCACCTCGGCGCAGGTCTTAAGCGGCAACCTGACCCTGAAGGGCTTCGCCGCGCCCGGCGCTGTCGTCGAGGTATTCGTCGCCGCCGCGGACCCGTCAGGCTTCGGCGAGGGGCAGACCTACGTCATGACGCTCACCGAAGGCTCCGCCGCCGACACGGACGCGACGACGGGCACCTACACGAGCCCTGTGAACGGCCTCAACGTGGGCGCGGACACGACCAACCGCTTCACGTTCACGATGGCGCTGCCGTCGGGCGTCGCCATCGGCACCGTGCTGACCGCGACGGCGACGAGCGGCGGCGCGACCTCCGAGTTCGGCGGCAACGTGACGGTCGCCGCCGCGCCGCCCGCGGTCTCGCTCGTGAAGGCTTGCGTCGCGCCCGCCGACTGCACGACCGCGGCGCAGCCGCCGGGCACGGAGCTGACCTACACGATCACGCTCTCGAACACCGGCGGGCAGGCCGCGCAGAACATCTACGTCGTGGACATCATCCCGTTCAGCGTAGACCTGGCGAACAGCCAGTCCGTGCGCAGCACCGAGTTCAAAGTCGGCTCGATGGCCTTCGACCCGCAGACGAGCGCGCTGACGCTCCCGGCCGGCGGGGCCAAATACTTCTCCGACGCCATCGGCTTCCCCGCGCCCGCGCCCCCCTGGGCACCCGCGACCGCCTACACGCCCGGCGGCGCGCCCGGCACCTTCGACCCGGCCGTCACCTACGTCGGCTGGCAGCTCGGCGGCTCACTCGCCCCCGGCGCCACCGCCACCGTCAGCTTCACCGTGCGCATCCGTTAGAAGGCGGTAGGCAGTAACAGTAGGAAGAGAAAGCGGCTCGCCCGGTCTGAAGGCCGAACGAGCCGCCTCTCTTTTCTACCGGCTACTGTCTACTGACTACTGTCTACTCGCCTATGCTAGAGTTGTAGTCCTACCGATGAAGGACGAACTTTTCAAGGTCAGCGACGAGGTGCGCGCGGCGCTCGGAGAGGGGCGCGCGGTCGTGGCGCTCGAATCGACGGTCATCTCGCACGGGCTGCCGCGGCCGCAGAACCTTGAGACGGCGCGGCGGCTGGAGCAGGCCGTGCGCGAGGGCGGGGCCGTGCCCGCGACCGTGGCCGTACTCGGCGGCCGCCTGTGCGTGGGGCTGGACGAGGCGCAGCTCGCGCGCCTCGCCGAGGGCGAGGGCGTGCGCAAGGTGAGCCGGCGCGACCTGCCCCTGGCCGTCGCGGGCGGCGAGGACGGCGCGACGACCGTCGCCGGCACGCTCTGGATCGCGAGCCGCGCAGGCGTCCGCGTCTTCGCCACGGGCGGCATCGGCGGCGTGCACCGCGGGCCGCTCCCCGACGTGTCGGCCGACCTGCCGGAGCTTGCGCGCACGCCGATGACCGTGGTCTGCGCGGGCGCGAAGTCGGTGCTCGACCTGCCCGCGACGCGCGAGTGGCTGGAGACGCACGGCGTCTGCATCCTCGGCTACGGCTGCGACGAGATGCCCGCCTTCTACGCGCGCCGCAGCGGCCTCCCCGTGGACGCGCGCGCCGACACCGCCGACGAAGTCGCGCGCGTCGCCCGCGCCCGCGACGCGCTCGGCCTCGAAGCCGCGCTCGTCGTCACCGTGCCCGTCCCCGAGGGCTTCGAGGTGGACGAGCGGGTGATGGAAGAGTCCCTCTCCGAGGCGCTCTCGGTCGCGGCCGCGCGCGGCGTCACGGGCCGCGCGCTGACCCCCTTCCTCCTCGCCCACATGAGCTGGCGCTCCGGCGGAGCCACCCTGCGCGCCAACGTCGCCCTCCTCGAAAACAACGCCCGCGTCGCGGCGGAGATAGCCGTCGCCTTAAGAGCGTGAACCGCGTGGAGCCGTGAACCGTAAACCGTGAACCGTGACAAGTAAGAACTGTCTTCCTCTTGTCAAGGTTCACGGTTTACGGTTCACGCTCTTTTTGTGAACTTCACGCCGCGCGCCGTCGTTGTCACTGCTGGATTACTCGGCGGGTGTCGTAAACATCATAAAAGTGGCGGCGGGCCGGGGGGCACGGCCGCCGGAAGGTGGGGAATGAAGGGCAGAATCTTCATAGTCGTGCTACTCGTGGCCGCCGCGGCCTTCGCCGGGCGTTGGGTGAACAGGTCTACCGACGCGGGCCCCGACGGCGCGCGCCGCGAGGAGACGCGCCAGACCTTCAGGCTCGACCCCGGCGCGCGCGTCGAGGTGGGCCGCATCAACGGCACGGTCACCGTGAAGACGGCCGACACGGACGCGGCCGAAGTCCACATCGTCCGCACGGCCGCTTCCGCGGCAGACCTCGAATACGGCCGCGTCAACGTCGAAGTCTCGCCCTCTTCGCTCGAAGTCCGCGGCGAGGGCAACGTCGGCCGCGGCCTCTGGCACCGCCTCTGGAACGGCGGCGGGGCGGTGCGCCAGGAGGTGACGCTGGTCGTGCCGCGCCGCGTCGAGCTTTCGGCGGGCCACGTCAACGGCGCGTTGAGGGTCGGCGAGGTCGAGGGCTCGGTCGAGGTCTCGCACGTCAACGGCCGCGTCGAGGTCGCGCAGTCCTCGGGCCGCGCCGAGGTGAGCCACGTCAACGGCGGCGTCCGTGTAGGCGTCTCGCAACTCGGCCGGGACGGGATGGACGTGAGCCACGTCAACGGCAACGTCGATATACGCCTCGCGCAGCTCGTCAACGCCGACGTGGAGGCGCAGGGGCACAACGGCGCGCTGACGCTGAACGTCCCCAACGTCACGATGCAGGAGCGCATGAACCGCTCGTACACGCGCGCTCGCTTCGGCGCGGGCGGCTCGCCCGTCCAGATCAGCCACGTCAACGGCAACGTGCGCTTCGAGTCCGCCGCAGGCGCGACGACCGCGACGACCAACGCCGTCACCACGGTCGTCTCCGCGGCGACGCTGCCGCCGCCGCCGCCCGCGCCGCCGGCTCCCCCCGCGCCGCCCGCCCCGTAAAATTTCCCCGCAGCCTGACCTGAAAGTCTGTCCAAGCGAACGTCCCGCGTCGAACTTTATCGGCGCGGGACGTTGTTTTTATGTCCGAACCGGCATAAAACATGAGGCCACACTTCAGACGAAAAGGAAGAGGCCGAAGGTGGGCGAAGAGGAGCGTTTGTGGGAGGTCGAAGACCAGCGCGCGCGGCTGGACGAGTTGACGGCGAGCGCCGTGGGAGAGAAGGAGTCGCCGCTCAGGCGCGACGTGCGCTCGCTCGGGCGTCTGCTGGGCGCGGTTTTGAAGGAGCAGGCGGGCGAGGCCCTGTTCGACACGGTCGAGGAACTGCGGAGCTTGACCAGCGCGCGGCGCGAGTCGTCCGACAAGGCCGAGCGCCAGAGGTTGATGGCGAGCGCCGAGTCGGTCGTCGGCCGCGCGTCGGTCGAAGAGGCGTACCGCCTGACGAAGGCGTTCGCCATCTACTTCGAGCTGACCAACCTCGCCGAGACGAACCACCGCAAGCGCCGCCGCCGCGCGGCCGAGGTGTCGGGAGCCGACCCGCAGGCGGGCACCTTCCGGGGCACGCTCCGCCGCGTGCGCGACGCGGGCGCGTCGGCCGAGGAGGCGCTGGAAATGTTGGCCCGCGTCGAGGTCGTGCCCGTCTTCACCGCGCACCCGACCGAGGTCGCGCGCCGCACGGTGCTCTTCAAGCGCGCGCGCATCGCGGCGGAGTTGGAGAGGCTCGACGGCCTGCCCCTCTCGGACAGGCGCGCGGGCGAGGCGGCCGAGCGCATCGCCGCCGAGATTACCGCGCTGTGGCAGACCGACGAGGTGCGCCGCCGACAGCCGACCGTGCGCGACGAGATCAAGATGGGGCTCGACTACTACCCCGCCTCCCTCGTCAAGACCGTGCCCGAGGTCTACGAGGAGATGGCCGACGCCTTCCGCGCGACCTACGGGCTCGGGCTCGAGGCGCGGGAGCTGCCGCGGGTCGTGCGCTTCGGCTCGTGGATCGGCGGCGACCGCGACGGCAACCCCTTCGTCACGCCGGGCTGCACGCGCGACGCGCTGCGGATGGCGCGCGAGACGGTGCTCGACTTCTACGCGGCGTCCGCGGACGAGCTGCACGAGCGTCTGAGCAGCTCGACGAAGCAGGCCCCCGCGTCTCCCGCCCTGGTCGGGGCGCTCGAAGAGTACGAGCGCAGGCTCCCGGCCGCGGCGGCGCGCCCGTTCGCGCCGCACGCGCCGGAGGAGGTCTACCGGCGCTTCCTCTCGCTCGTGCTGCGGAGGCTCTCGGCCACGCGCGCGACGGCGGGCGGGCCCGACGCTTACGCGGAGGCGGGCGAGTTCAAGGCCGACCTGCGCCTGCTGCGCGAGAGCCTGGCCGAAGGCGGGGCGCTGAGGCTCGCGCGCCAGTTGGTTGACCCGCTCGTGCGGCAGGTCGAGACGTTCGGCTTCCACCTGCACACGCTCGACGTGCGGCAGCACGCGCGCATACACGCGCGGGCTGCCGAAGAGCTTGCGCGCGGCGCTTCGATAACCGACGAGAGCGAGCGGGCCGGAGGTGAGGGCTCGGGCGGCGTCGAGTTGAAGCTACCTCAAGCGCCTTCGACCGAGACGGCGGCGATGCTCGACGCACTGCGCGCGGTCGCCTCCCTCAAGCGGGAGTTCCCGCCGGAGTCGATTCGCAGTCACGTCATCAGCGGCGCGCGCGGCGTGGGCGACGTGCTGCGGCTCGTGTGGCTGGCCGAGGGCTGCGGCGTGAGCGTCGCGGCCGACGCGGAGCGCGAAGACCCGGGGCTGATGCCCGTCCCGCTCTTCGAGTCCATCGAAGACCTGCGCAACTGCCCCCGCGTGTGCCGCGCGCTGTGGACTTCGGACGAGTACAGGCCCTACCTCGATTCGTGGGGCCGCCGGCAGGAGGTGATGCTCGGCTACTCGGACTCGAACAAGGACGGCGGGATGCTGACGAGCACGTGGGAGATTTTCAAGGCCCACCGCGCCCTGCACGAGGTCGCGCGCGGGTGCGGCGTCTCGCTGCAACTCTTCCACGGGCGCGGAGGCACCGTGGGGCGCGGCGGCGGGCCGACGCACCATGCAATCGTCGCGCAGCCTTCGGGAGCGTTCGAGGGCTCGCTCAAGATCACGGAGCAGGGCGAGGTGCTCAACTGGAAGTACGCCGAGCCCGTGCTGGCCGAGCGGAACCTTGAGCTGATGGTCGCCGCCTCGCTCGAAGCGCTGGCGCGGCCCGGGGGCGCGCCGTGGCGCGACGAGTGGGAGGAGGCGCTCGAATGGATGTCGCAGGCGGCCTTCGAGTTCTACCGCGAGCGCGTGGCGGAGAACCCGGACGTGGTGCCCTACTTCGAGGAGGCGACGCCGGTGCTCGAATTCGACCTGGCGAAGATCGGCTCGCGCCCGGCGCGGCGCTCTTCGCAGACGCGGGGTCTCGCGGATTTGCGGGCGATACCGTGGGTCTTCGGGTGGATGCAGAGCCGGCACGTGCTGCCCGCGTGGTTCGGCGTCGGGCACGCGCTCGAAAGATTCTTGGAGGAGCGCGCGGGCGGGGCGGAGCTGTTGCAGGAGATGATGAGCGTGCCAGTCTTCTCGAACCTCCTGGGCGACGTGGAGACGGGGATGGCGAAGGCCGACCTCTCCATCGCGCGTAGGTACGCGGGGCTGGTCGGGGACGAGAGTTTGCGCGAGCGCATCTTCGGGATGATCGCCGAAGAGTTCGAGCGCACGCGCCGCCGCATCCTGAGCGTGAGCGGGCAGACGCGCCTGCTGGAGCGCAACCCCGTGCTCGCGCTCTCCATCGCCCTGCGCAACCCTTACGTTGACCCAATGAGCCTGGTGCAGATCGAACTCCTCCGGCGAAAGCGCGCGGGCCGGGAGTCGGAAGAGTTGGACTACGCGCTCGCCGCCACCATCAACGGCATCTCGGCGGGGCTGCGGAACACGGGTTGAGTCTTTAAGGGTTTGAAATTCAAATAGGACTTATCGGTCGGAGTTGACCATCTTCCAAGCCTCACCGATGGAGCGGGCGCGTGGGGCCGCGCGCTGGAGGAGGTAGCCGGCCGACGCGAAGGTGATGAGCGTGAGGAGCACGGGCACCCACGTCCGGCGCAGGACGGCGCCAAGCCAGTCGCCTTCTCGCGCGCGCTTCATGCCGCGGTAGAGGCCGGAGAGCAGCACGCCCTCGACCAGTATCTCGGCCAAAAGCAGCGGCGCGGCGTAGACAACGTAAAGGGACGCGCAGACGCCCGCCACGATCAGCGCCAGCGCGAGCAGGAAGAAGACGCAGCCCTCCGAGTCCACGTCGAAGTCGAGGCCGGAGAGCAAGTCGCCGCCCCCGATGCCCCCGCCGCCGCCTCCCGAAGAGACGCCGCCCGCGGAGGCTTGTTGCAGTCCCGAACTCACCCCCTCGCCCCAACTTCCAGTCACGCCCCCGCCACCGAAGTCGCCCCCGCCGCCGAAGGTGTCTGCGGCCGGGCCCATCCCGTTGAAGCCGTCGAGCGCGATGTCGGTCGCCACGTCCGCCGCGTTCAGTTCTAAGTCGGACACGTCGGGCCCGCGCAACTCGCGCCCGTGCAGGAAGAGCCAGACGCGCAGCAGCACGATGAAGACCGCGTAGGCGAAGAGCACCGCCAGGGGGTAGCGCACCCACATCCGCCACACGCCCAGGTGCAGCATCACGAAGGACGCGACGAACCCCGCCGCGCCCGTCGCCGCGAGGATCAGCGACATCTGTAGGCGCGGCAGTCCCCGCCGCAGGAGGAGCCGACGCACGCGCTCGACGCGGCGCGCGGCAAAAGAGGCCCGCGGCGGCCACGCCGCGCGACCCCCCCTCCCGGCTGACTTGGTGCGTGACGCCATCGGACGCGGCGGTCTACTTATAACCGGCGGCGGCGTTGGCGCGCGCGGCCGCATTCGAGGCTGTGATCGGGGCGATGATCATCGCGAGGATGAAGGTGAGCGGGAGCGTGAGGAGCCCTATGAAGACGAAACAGAGCAGCAGGTTGACGAACTGGACGAACCAGTAGCCGAACATGAAGAGCAGCCCTGTCGCGACGTTGCCCGCGTAAAGATGTCCGATGCCGAAAGTCTGTAAGAAGAAGCCGGGCAGAATTTCCAACACCACGGCTGTACCCGAGGACTTGGGCGGCACTCGGTAGTGGTGGACGACGTGCTGGACGTGCTGCGGCGGGTAGGCATAAGGGGGCTGCTGCTGCGGCGGCCGGTACGGCCGCGGCGGCTGGTAAGCGGGGGGACGATACTGACTCATCGAAGGGCTCCTTTGGAGGCGTGAACCGTGACAGGGACGTGAACGGTGAACCGTAAACCGTGACAAGACTAATACGGCTTTTCACTCGTCACGGTTTACGGTTCACCGTTCACGGCTTTAAAAGTTGAAGGCGCCCTCGCAGGTTATCTCGGAGAGGGCTTTGCGGCCGCTGGGCGCTTCGCGCTCGCGGAGGCGCTCGGGGAGTTGCGCGGGGTCGCCGGGGCGGCCGACCGCGACCATCGCCTCGACGCGGAAGCCCTCGGGGATGTTCAGCTCCGCGCGCGCGCGCTCGTAGTCGAACCCCTGCATGCCGTGCGTGGCGAGCCCGAGCTTCGTCGCCTGGAGCGCCAGATTCTCCCACGCCGCGCCCGTGTCGAAGGAGTGCGTCGGGTAGGGCTTGCCGTTGAAGTCGAACGTCTCCTTCGAGACGAAGAGCAGCAGCGCGCCCGCGTCCTTCGCCCACGCTTGGTTGCCCTCGACGAGCAGGCCGAAGAAGGCGGGCCACTGCGCCGACTCGCGCCGCGCGTAGAGGATGCGCCACGGCTGGTTGTTGTAGGACGAAGGCGCCCACCGCGCCGCCTCGAAGAGCGTCAACAGCTCCTCCTCCGTCAACGACTCGCCCGAAAAGGCGCGCGGCGACCAGCGGTCGAGGAACAGCTCGTCAACCGGGTGCCGCGCCTGCGGCCCCCTCACTTCACTGCCGTCGATCATCTTTCCCTCCCTGTCCTGTCCGAAAATTTGTAAGCGGCGAGCGCGATGGGCAGCCCCACGAGCAGCATGTGCCCCGCCCCGTTGAGGGTGACTGTGTAGGGCGTGAACGTGGGCTTGAAGTAGGCGGCCGAGAGCGGCAGCACGACGAGGTACATGAACGCGTAGACCGCGAAGCCGTAGAGCAGCCCGCAGACGACCGGGCGGCGCACGAGCACCCTCAACTTGCGGCTCGCGAGCCAGTAGACGGCCGCCCAGATGAACGCGATGAGGAAGTGGAGCGCGCCGCCGAGCGCGGCCGTCGCCAGCCCGCCGTCCCTCGCCGCCCCGCCGAGCAGCCCCGACGCGACCGACTGCAACACCCGCACCGGCCCCACCCCGCTCAACCCGCTAACAACGAACGCGAACGCGATGTCGCCCACCCCCGCCAAAAGCCCGCCCCACACAATCGCCCGCCCCGCCCTCGATTTCTCAAAGGGAAGCTCGGCGGTGGCTACGCTCATGAAGTCGTTCTCCTTCCGCGAGGCTGAGTCGGTTGGGTGTTAAAGCGAAGGTGATTAGTCGAACAGTTCGTCAACGGGCAGTGTCCAGCCAGGGACGGCGGGCTCGGCCTCGGCCACTTCGCCGCGCCGGTAGACCTTCGGATTGTCGGGGTCGGACGCGCGGTAGACCTTGACCACGTCAACGCTCAGGAGGTCAACGTCCCAGACGACGAGCGTGCCGGCGTCGAAGTAGTCCCTGCGCTTCGCGGCCAGTTCGGCCTCCGCGTCGCGCCCGTAATCGTTCTCGCTCCTAATCTCCGCGGCGAAGGCCGGCGCGCCTTCGAGGAACTTCATGCCCGTGGGCGGCCCCGTGTAGAAGGCCGCGTCGGGGCTGAAGGACTTGCGGCGCGGCAGGTCAACTCTGAACCCGACGTTGTCCGGGTAAGCGCGCCCGCCCGCCCGGCGTTCGACGCCCCTCAGGCTCGCGTAGATCGCGCCGCCCGCGCGCCCCGGCATGTCACCGGTCGGACTCATGAAGACGACCTCCCCGTTGACAACCTCGGCCTTGCCCCGGTGGCGGATGCGGTACAAGTCTTCGACGGTCGCCTCTGTTTTAATGCCCATGGCGGAACCTCTTCCTCCGACTTCGCCGGGATGATATCAGAGAACGGGGGGCTTTTCTCACGCTCAATTCCCGGCCCGCGGCGGGGCGGGGTGGAAACGGGGCGGGATTGGGTGTTTCCGGGGGGTGTAAGAATACCGTTGTCGGCGCGGGGGATTTGGTTTAACCTGTGCGCCAGTATCTGCCAAACGGAAAGCAAGGAGTCGGATATGCTCTCAGGAAAGCGTACCGCGGTCGTCCTCGGCGTGTTGTTGCTGGCCGCCGCGGGCCTGGTCGCCACCTCTTCGCGCGCGGCGCACAAGGGCAAGGCCCCGCAGCAGACCGCGACGCCCGTGCCTCCACAGTATCAGCCGCCGACCATCCGGCTCGACCAGGACGCGCAGGTCGTCACGCTCTGCCCCGACGCCGAGTCGATGTCGAACCCGCGCGTCCGCCTCAAGGCGACCGGGGTCAGCCCCGAGGGCAAGCCCCTGCGCTACAAGTGGACGGTCTCGGGCGGGCGGCTCGACAGCTACGACGGGACGGACGTGGTCTGGGATTTGACGGACGCGCAGCCCGGCGTCTACAACGCGTCGGTGACGGTCGAGAGCGGGCCGGTGGATAACCCGCTCTGCACGGCCTTCACCTCGACGAAGATCGTCGTGCGCAACTGCCCGCCGCCGCGCCCCGTCTGCCCGAACGTCTCCATCTACTGCCCGGACGTGCAGCAGGCCGGGACGCCCATCACCTTCACGGCGTCGGTCTCGGGCGGCACGCCGGGCGTCACGCCCGTCTACAACTGGATCGTCTCGGCCGGCAAGATTCTCTCGGGGCAGGGGACGCCGACCATCACCGTGGACACGGCGGGCCTCGCGGGCCAGCCCATCACGGCGACGGTCGAGGTGGCGGGCTACAACCTCGAATGCCGCGCGCAGTGTCAGGCGGCGGTGCCCGCGCCGCCCAACCCGACGAAGTTCGACGAGATCGGCGAGGTGGCGCGCGACGACGAGAAGGCGCGGCTCGACGTGTTCGCCATCGAGTTGCAGAACAGCCCCGGCGCGCAGGGTTACATCATCGGCTACGGCGGCAGCGGCCGGCGCACCGTCACCGGCCAGAAGCGCGCGCAGAACGCGCGCGACTACGTCGTCACCACGCGCGGCATCGACGCCTCGCGCATCGTCATCCTCGACGGCGGCCAGCGCACGACGGGCTCGCTCCAACTCTGGCTCGTCCCGCCCGGCGCGACCCCGCCCCGGCCGTGAACGGGAGTTAAAGTTAAGGCAGGCCGAGGCGCGCCCTCTCTCTTGGAGGGGGCGCGCCTCTTCTTTGAGGGCGCGGCACGTCTCGCGGCCGCGAGAGGGCCCGCGCGTGGCGGCTTTCACGCGAGCTTCGAGAGGGGGGAGACCGGATGGAGGGGAGTCACACGTTTCGCCGGGCGGGAGCGGCCTGCGCGGCCGCCGTCGCGTTGGCCCTGGGCGTTTCGGCGCTGACTCGGTCGCAGAAGAGGCAGCCGGACGCGCCGTTCGTCCCGTCCACCGACGAGATTACGGAGGCGATGCTGGAACTGGCGGACGTGACGAAAGACGACGTGGTCTACGACCTGGGCAGCGGCGACGGGCGCGTCGTCATCACGGCCGCGCAGAAGTACGGCGCGCGAGGCGTCGGCGTCGAGATCGACACGCGGCTCGTCAGGGAGAGCAGGGAGAACGCGCGCAAGGCCGGCGTCGCCGACCGTGTCAGGTTCATCCGGCAAGACCTCTTCAAGACGGACATCAGCCGGGCGACGGTCGTTACGCTCTACCTCCGGCCGGAAGTCAACCTCAGACTCCGCCCGAAGCTCCTCCGCGAGCTTAAGCCCGGCGCGCGCGTCGTCTCGAACACCTTCGACATGGGCGACTGGGTGCCAAACAAGAAGCAGGCTGTCGGGCTGGAGAGCATCTACTACTGGCTCATCCCGCCGAAACCCGCCCGGCAAAAATGAGGAAGGCGGGGGAAGGCGTGCGCTCATACCCCGCCTTCCCCCGCCTTCTGAGTCACCTTCATCTCCGGGGGTAGAGCGGGCTCGATGTTGAGAGGCGGTTGACGGAGGTCGGCATGGCCGACTCGCCCTGGAGGAGCACCTGCTCCTCTTTGAGCCTCATCGAGCTGGGCTCGATCAGGTTAGAGGCCCAGGCCGCCTCGTTGGCGAAGGCGGCGCTGGCGCGCAGGCCGTCGGTCATGACGATGCCGTCGCCCATCAGGATGGCGCTGCCGAAGGGGTACTGGTCGCCCATCAGGATGGCGTCCCCCATCAGGATCGCGTCGCTCAGGAGAATCCCGTCGCCCATCAGGATGGCGTCGCCCATCAGGATCGCGTCGCCCATCAGGATGGCCGTGCCGACGATGCAGTTCGGCGCGACCGTGTGCCCGGTCGAGAGCAGGTAGGTGCCGTCGGGCAGGACGCGCCCGGCGGCCATCACCCAGCCGTCTTTGAGCACGCGCCCGTCGGGCAGGTGGAAGCCTTGCGTCAACGTCAGGCGCTCGTTGAAGGCGACGCCCTCGACCCAGATGACGCCGTTGTTGAGCGGCATGGGCTCGCCCGCGACGGGGGCGGTCAGGCCGAGGCTTGAGTAGGTCGTGTTCTTGGATTTGAGGAGGTTTTCGCCCGGCGCGGCGCGGTGCGCGTCCTGGCGAACCGCCTTGGCGACCGTCACCGCGGCGCTCGCGTTCAGCTCGCCCGCGCCCTCCGTGATGACGCGCTCGAACTGCGACATCTTCCCGTCGGCGACCAACTGCTCGTAGACGGGCAGGCGCTGCGCCGTCCTCATCAGCAGCGCCTTCACCATCGAAGGCGTCAGCGAAGGGTTGGCCTCAAGCATCAGCGCGACCGTGCCCGCCACGGCCGGCGCGGCGAAGGAGGTGCCGCTCATCACGCGGTACGTCCCCGTGGCGTCGGGCTTGTTCGTCTCCGTGCTGCCGAAGAGCACCGTGCCGAGCACCCCGCCGCCGCCCGTGGTCGTGTAGCTGTAGCTCTTCGGCGGCGCGTTGGCCGCCGTCTGGGCCGCGCCGAGCTTGTTGCCGGGCGCGACGAGGTCGGGCTTCATCAGGCCGTCCACGAGCGTCGGCCCGCGCGAGGAGTAGGTGGCGACCGCGTCGTCCGAGCGCGCCGCGGTCTGCTGCGTGTTCGCGGCCCCCACGGTGATGACGCGCGGCGAGTTGGCCGGCGAGAGGATGCCGCCGTAGAGGGTTCGCCCCTCGGCGTCCTTGCCCCAGTTGCCCGCGGCCACGACGACGACGATGCCTGCGTCCACGGCGCGCGCGAGCGCCTGACACAGGGGGTCTGTCTTGTAGCTCTGGACGGGCGGCGCGCCCAGGGAGAGGTTCATAACGCGCACGTTGTAGGTCTTCCTGTTCTGGATGACCCAGTCCACGGCCCTGACGACGTTCGAGACCTTGCCCGCGCCGTAGGAGTCGAGCACGCGCACGTCGATGAGGTTGGCGTTGGTGGCGATGCCGCCGTAGGTCTGCGCGCCCGCGTTGTTCGAGGCGTAGTCCTCGCTCGCCTGTCCCGTCCCCGCGGCCACGCCGGCCGTGTGCGTGCCGTGGCCGTACACGTCGTCGGTGCGCCCCTCGCCTGTGAAGTCGATCTTTTTGAGGACGCGCGGGTAGGAGGCCAGGTACTTCTGCGCGAACAGCCCCGTCCCCAGCGTGCCCGAAGACCAGCGCCACTCCCAGCCCACGAACTCGGCCGCGTCCGGGGGGGTGATGCCGCTGTCGAGGATGGCGATGCCGACCTTGTTCCCGCCGCCACCCTTCGCCAACTCGCCGTCGCCCACGGGCAGGAGCTTGCTCGCGCCCGTCACGACCTCGTGGTGGCTCGTGTTGTCGAAGCTCGTCGTGCGCACGTCCTGGTCGGAAGAGACCCACGACACGTCGTCGCGCGCCGCAAGCTCGGCCAGCTTTTCGACCGGCACGTCGGCGACGACGAGCCCGAGCGAGTTCAGCTCGGCCGAGACGCGCGCGCCCGCGCCGCGCAGGGCTTCGGCCGCGCCGGTCTGTCCTTCGGCCGCGCTCACGATGACGCGCGCCGTCTCGCCCCGCTTCGCGCTGCCGGCCCGCGCGAGCAGGTCGTCGGTCATCTTCTTCAACAGGCGACGCGTCGGCCCTTGCGCGGGCGACTTCGCGTCGGCCCTGAGCGCGCCGGCCAAAGGGGTCAAGAGAGAGAGCGTGGCGAGCGCCGCGATTAATCTGTTCCGGTGTCTCAAGTCGGTCGGCTCCTTCAAAGTCATCTGGGTCGGCCGTCTCAGGTGAAGTGCTCTGGCGACCGTGAGCACAAGAGCAACGCCCGTGCCGCCGCGAAACTCTGAAGAAAGGCAGGGCCGCCGCCCTTCTTCAATCAGTTTGGCGAAAGGCGTTGACAGAAATTCTGTCAGGGAGAACGCGCGGTCAGGCGGTTGCCGTTTGGTGCGGGGCGAAATAGAATCGCGCCAGCGGATAAAATTTCACTCTCAGGCGGGGCGGACGTTTAAGGTCTTGGCCGAAGGTCATTCAGAGGGGGCGGGACGCACGGGCGTGTGCCGCCACTGCGGGGCGCTCGTGGGCGCGGGCGAGGCGCGCTGCATGATGTGCGGCACGCCGACGGCGCCCCCCGCGGCGCAGGGACGGCCGCGCGCGCCGCACGCAGACCCGGAGACGCTGCGCTTCCTCCGCGCGGTCATCTCGCGCCCGGCCACCTTCACCTTCATCTTCCTCATCGCCAACGTCTTCCTCTACCTCCTGATGTGGCTCTCGGGCGGCGCGACCGGCGCGGTGCTGCGCGCCTACGGCGCGAAGCTCAACTACCTCATCGACCACGAAGGGCAGTGGTGGCGCTTCGTCACGCCCATCTTCCTGCACGTGCACCTGCCGGGCCTCGGGCCTCTGCACCTGCTCTCGAACATGTACGGGCTCTTCATGCTCGGGCCGTACGTGGAGAAGCTCTACGGGTCGGCGCGCTTCGTCGTCTTCTGGGTGCTGACCGGCATCGCGGGGGTCTTGGCGAGCTACCTGGCGGTGCAGCCCGAGTGGGCGCACGGCGCGGTCGGCCAGTTCCTCTTCAAGGCGTACGACAGCCCCTCGGCTGGGGCCTCCGGCGCGCTCTTCGGGCTGATGGGCGTCCTCTTCGTCTTCGGCATCAAGTACAAGAATGAGCTGCCCGAAGGGCTCAAGCGCGTCTTCGGGACGGGGCTGCTGCCGACGCTCGCGCTCAACCTCTTCATCGGCTACATGGGGCGGGGCTTCATCGACAACGCGGCGCACCTCGGCGGGCTGGTGTCGGGGATGGGGCTGGCGCTCCTGGTCGGCTACAAGCGGCCGGGCGCGCGCGGAGCGGTCGCCCACGCGTGGCACGCGGCGCAGGTCGCCTGCCTCCTTCTGGTCGTCGTGAGCTTCGTGATGGTCGCGCGCCACTTCGACGCGTCGCCGCCGCGCCTGTCGAACCTCGCCGAGCGCGCGCGCACGCTGGGCCGCTCGCCCGTCCGCCCCTACATCGAGGCGATCAACGCGGGGCAGAACGCGATCTCGAACTTCGTGAGCGGCGACGCGGGCGGGCTCGGGCCCGCCTCCGAGCTGCTCGAGAAGGCGCCCGCGCTCAGCCCGGAGGCGGACGCGCGGCGGCAGGAGCTGAGGGCGCTCGTCGCGCGCGCCCGCGACACCGCCGAAGACAAGTCTCTTAACCCCAAAGAGCGCGAAGGGCGGCTGCGGCAACTCGCCGCAGACCTCAACGGCTGGCAGGAGCGCTTCGCGCAGTGGGTCGAGGCCGAGGGCGAAGAGTTCGGCATCGGCATGCAGAAGCCGGACGCGCCCGCCGAAGGGAAGAAGTAGGCAGCAGGCAGCCGCCCCGCGTTTCTGACGTTGAAAGATTAAATCAGGGTTCTGGTGGCAGGGTTTTCAATAGCCTGCTGCCGTCTGCCTACTGCCTACTCTTAATCTGAACAGGAGAGCTTAAAGAGATGGAGATTAACAAAGTCGGCGTGCTCGGCTGCGGGCTGATGGGCTCCGGCATCGCCCAGACCGCGGCGGCCGCCGGGTGCGAAGTCGTCGTGCGCGAGGTGACGCAGGATTTGTGCGACCGCGGCTTCGCCGGGATCGAGAAGTCGCTGGCGAAGTTCGCCGAGAAGGGCACCATCAGCCCCGAGCAGCAGGCCGAGATCCGCGGGCGCATCCGGGGCACGACCTCGCTCGAAGACCTCAGGGACTGCGACCTCATCGTCGAGGCCATCGTCGAGAACCTCGAAGCCAAGCGCGACACCTACAACCAGCTCGACGCGATTTGTAAGCCCGAGACCATCTTCGCCTCGAACACCTCGTCGCTCTCGATCACGGAGATGATGACGGCCACGCGCCCCGAGCGGCAGGCGCGCTTCGTCGGCCTGCACTTCTTCAACCCCGTGCCCCTGATGAAGCTCGTCGAGGTCGTCCGCACCATCCTCACCGACGAGGAGGTCTACGAGTCGGCCGTCGAGTTCGGCCGCAAGCTCGGCAAGGTGCCCGTGCGCGCCGACGACCGCTCGGGCTTCATCGTCAACCGCCTGCTCGTCCCCTACCTGCTCGACTCGATCCGCGCGCTCGAAGAGGGCGTCGGCTCCATCGTGGACATCGACAACGGCATGAAATTGGGGTGCGGCCACCCGATGGGGCCGCTGACGCTCCTGGACTTCGTGGGCCTCGACACGACCTACTACATCGCCGAGATCATGTTCGACGAGTTCCGCGAGAAGCGCTTCGCGCCGCCGCCGCTGCTCAAGCGCATGGTCAAGGCCGGCCTCTACGGCCGCAAGACGGGCCGCGGCTTCTACGACTACACGGACCCGAAGAAGCCCGTCCCGATGAACCTCGTCTGAGCGCTGCCGTACGCCGCCCGCCCGGCCTTCTGCGCTAAGCTGCCGCCAAACCTACAGACCAGACAAAAGGGGGCGGCGATGAGCGAGCAGAAGTCGCACACGTTAACTTTCGAGTCGGGCGGCGCGGCCGCGGACTTCTCCAGGGGCTCGATCTACTTCGTCGGGACGGCGACCGTGATTCTGCGCTACGCGGGCTTCACGATCTTGACCGACCCGAACTTCCTGCACGCGGGCGACCACGTGCACCTCGGGTACGGGCTGACGGCCGAGCGTCTGACGAACCCGGCGCTGGAGATCGAACAACTGCCGCCGCTCGACTTCGTCGTGCTCTCGCACTACCACGGCGACCACTTCGACCGCGTCGCCGAGGAGCGCCTGCGCAAGGACGTGCCCATCGTCACGACCGAGCACGCCGCCGGCGAGCTGAAGGACAAGGGCTTCACCGCGCCGGTCGCGCTCGACACGTGGGACTCGTTCACGGCCGAGAAGGGGGGCGCGCGCGTGCGCGTCACGTCGATGCCCGGGCGGCACGGGCCGCCGGTCGTGGAGAAATTCCTGCCGCCGGTGATGGGCTCGATGCTCGAGTTCGAGTCCGCGCCGGGGCGCGCGGCGCTCAGGCTCTACATCACGGGCGACACGCTCGTCTTCGACGACTTGGGCGAGATACCGAAGCGCTACCCGGACATCGACCTCGGCCTCTTCCACCTCGGCGGCACGACCATCATGGGGATACTCTTGACGATGGACGCCGAGCAGGGCGTCGAGGCCGTGAAGATCGTCAACCCGAAGAAGGTGATTCCGATCCACTACAACGACTACGAGGTCTTCAAGTCGCCGCTCGAAGACTTCAAACGCGCCGCCGAGGACGCGGGCCTCTCCGAGCGCATGGTCTACCTCAGCCACGGCGAGACCTACGACTTCGAGGTGCCGGCCGCGCGCTGGCAGCAGGGCGCGACGCCTTGACCGGGGAAGGGAGAGAAGAGGAAGCGCGTCGCGCCGAAGGCTCGGTCGTCACAGGGGAGCGCGGCGCACTCCTCTTCGTGCGGCTGGAACGGCCCGCGAAGCGGAACGCGTTGACGCGCGCGATGCTCGAACGGCTCGGCGAAATCTTCGCGTCCGTCGCGTCGCGCACCGACCTGCGCGCGGTGATTCTGAGCGGCGCCGGCCCGGACTTCTGCGCGGGCACGGACATCAACGAGCTTGAAGGCATGGACGGGGCGGGCGCGCTCGCCAAGGCCGCGCTCGGGCAGGAGGTCTGCGACCGTATCGAGCTGTGCGGCACGCCGGTCATCGCCGCCGTGCAGGGCGCGGCCGCGGGCGGCGGGTGCGAGCTGGCGCTCGCCTGCCACCTCCGCGTCGCCTCACGGGACGTGCGCTTCAGCCTCCCCGAAGCGCGCCTCGGCCTCATCCCGGCCTACGGCGGCACGCAGCGACTCGCGCGCACTCTGGGCGCGGGCCGCGCCCTCTCCGCGATGCTCGCGGGCGAAGAGGTGAGCGCGGAAGAGGCCCGCCGCCTCGGCCTCGTCAACCGCGTCGTCGAGCCCGACCGCCTCGTCGCGGAAGCGGAAGCCCTCGCGCAAGCAATCATCGACCACGCCGCCCCGCGCGCCGCACGCGCCTGCCTCCAGGCCGTCACGCGCGGCGCGCGCCTCCCGCTCGACCAGGCCCTCCGCCTCGAAGCCGAACTCTTCGCCAACCTCTTCGCCACCGCCGACGTGCGCGAAGGCACCCGCGCCTTCCTCGAGAAGCGCAAGCCCTCTTTCAGAGGAGAGTAGGCAGAAGGCAGTAGGCAGTAGGCAGCCTCTCCGCGTGACGGACGTTGAAATATTGTGTCGGAGGTTTCGACAGCCGGGCTCTTAACTGCCTACTGCCTACTGCCTTCTGCCTACTTTTCATCCTCACTTGTAAGTCGCCACTCACTTTTCTATACTGCCTTCAGTTCTTAACTCCCACGTGATTCGGAGAAGTCGAGGAAGACTTTGGAGCCTGTGACGCATCAGGGGCGGTTGAGCGCCGGGGGCTTTCGCTTCGCGCTGGTTTCCAGCCGCTGGAACGACTTCCTGACGGGGCGGCTGGTCGAGGGCGCTCTGGACGCGCTCGCGCGGCTGGGCGCGGACGAGGGCGCGGTCGAGCACTTCCGCGTGCCCGGCTCTTTCGAGATTCCGCTGGCGGCTTTGAAGGCCGCGCAGTCGGGGCGCTTCGACGCCGTCGTCTGCCTGGGGACGGTCATCCGCGGCCAGACGCCGCACTTCGAGTACGTGGCGGGCGAGGTCACGAAGGGCGTCGCGCACGTCAGTCTGCAGACGGGCGTGCCCGTGCTCTACGGCATCGTCACCGCCGACACCTTAGAGCAGGCCATCGACCGCGCGGGGGTTAAGGCCGGGAACAAGGGGTTCGAGGCCGCCATGTCGGCCGTCGAAATGGCTAATCTGTTGAAATCAGTGAATGGTGAATAGTAAATGGTGAATGGAGTTAGGAAGTATCCATTCACCATTTACTATTCACCATTCACCGGCATTTATACATATGGGTTCAAGGCGTAAGGCGCGCGAGTGCGCCTTGCAGATGCTCTTTGCGGCCGACCTGGGTGGCGCTGCTGTGCGGCCGGACGACCTCGTCCGCTCATACTGGGAAGAACTGGGCGAGCCCGAGATGGACGAGGGCGCGCGCGAGTTCGCGACCCGCCTCGCCGTGGGCGCGCTCGCCCACCTCGAAGAGATCGACGACCGGATACGCTCGCGCGCCGAGCACTGGCGCATCTCGCGCATGGCCGTCGTGGACAGGAACATCCTGCGGATGGCCGTCTACGAGTTCCTGCACGAGCAGACGCCGCGCACGGTCGCCATCAACGAGTCGCTGGAGATCGCCCGCCGCTTCTCGACCTACGAGGCCACGCAGTTCATCAACGGCATCCTCGACGCCATCAAGCGCGACCTCGACCGCGAGCGCCCGCAGGAGGACGCCGTCGCGCACCCGGACGAGGAGCCGCCCGGCGACGAGGGTGGCGACCAGCAGGCTGAAGGCGAAAGCAAGGTAGCCAGTAGTCAGTAGTCAGTAGTCAGTAGTAGTCTAGAAGGCGGTGCGCCCCGACTTCGTGGTCGGCGCATCGCCTCTTGTCTTTTCTACTGACTACTGACTACTGACTACTGGCTACTCTTCACTCATGGACGAACGCCTGCTCAGAGAGTTCCTGGCCGAGGCCGAAGACCTGATCGAGGGGCTGTACGGCGACGTGGCCGAGCTGCGCGCGCGGCGGGGCGAAGGGCCCGCGCGGCGCGAGCTCGTGGCGCGCACCTTCCGGCACGTGCACACCTTGAAGGGGACGGCCTCGGCCGCGGGGCTCGAAGCGGCCGGGCGCGTGGCGCACGAGTTCGAGTCGCTCCTGGACGCGGTGCGGCGCGGCGGCGCGCCGCTCGACGAGGAGGCGCTCGACGCGTCCGAGGAGGCCGTCGGCGCTCTGGCCGAGAGCCTGGACGCGGCGGCGGGCGGGCGGGAGTGGTCGGTGCCCGCGCGACTCGTCGAGCGCCTGCGACGGCTGTCCGCTCACAGGCCGCCCGCGGCCGTGCGGCCGGCGGAGGAGCTTCTGCCGCCGGAGGTCGCGCGGACGTTGAGCGCGCCCGAGCGGCAGCGTCTGAGCGAGGCGGTCGCCGAAGGGTCGCGCGCCTACCTCGTCAGCGTTGACTTCGACCTGTCGGACTTCGACGAGCAGTACAGGCGTCTGAGCGAGTCGCTCAAGGAGTCGGGCGAGGTCGTCTCGACGCAGCCCTTCGTCAGCGACGTGGGGCCCGGCCGCGTCGGCTTCCGCATCGTGTACGCGAGCGCCGAAGAGTTCACGCAACTTTCCGGGCGCGCCGACGCCTTCGGCGCGCGGCTCGAAGCCACGCGGGCGGACGCCGCGCCTGCGGAGCAGACGGCCGAAAGAGGCGGGGAAGGAACGTCGGGGGCCGCGACCGTCGAGACCCCGGCCCCTTCGTCGGGCACGTCCGCGACGGGCGTGCGCGTGACGCTCGAAGAGCTGGACGAACTCATCTCGGCGACGCACGGGCTCTTCGCGGACACGCTCGGCGCGCTCGACCTGGCGCTGTCGAACGCCGGGGGGGGCGGGGAGTTGGAGGAGCGCGCGCGCGGCGTCCGGCGTCGCTTCTTCGAGCTTGAAGAGCGTCTGATCGGGCTGCGCATGGTCACGCTGCGCGGCTCGCTCCTGCGCGCGGCGCGGGCGGGCCGGGCGGCGGCGCGCGAGGCGGCCAAGCGGGTCGAGTTTGAAGTCGCGGGCGGCGACGCGCGGCTCGACCGCTCGCTCGCCGAGCGCGTCGCAGACCCCCTGCTCCACCTCGTGCGCAACGCGGTCGTTCACGGCGTCGAGGCCGAGGCGGAGCGGCTCGCCGCGGGCAAGCCCGCCGCGGGGCGGGTGCGCGTCGAGGCGGATTCGGAGGGCGGGCTCATCGTGCTGCGCGTCACGGACGACGGGCGCGGCGTGGACGTGGGGGCGGTCGCGCGCGCGGCCGCGGCCGCGGGGCTGGTCTCGCCCGGAGCGGCGCTCACGGAGGCTCACGCCTTGCGTCTCATCTTCCGCCCGGGCTTCTCGACGGCCGCGCGCGCCACCCTCGTCTCGGGGCGCGGCGTCGGGCTCGACATCGTCGAGCGCGCGGTCGAGGAGGCGGGCGGCGAAGTCCGCGTGCGCAGCCTGCGCGGGCGCGGCACGACCTTCGAGCTGCGCCTGCCGACGACGCTCTCGCTCCTCTCCGCGCACGTCGTCCGTTCGGCCGGCCGCCGCTACTGCCTCGGAGCGTCGCACGTGGTCGAGGCCGGCCACGCCGAAGCCTCGGAGGTCTCAAACGGGACGCTGCGCTGGCGCGGGCGCGAGCTGCCGCTCGTCGAGCTGCGCGAGCTTCTCGGGTTGAGTCATCAGGAAGTTGAGGCTAACGGCGAGGCCCCGCGCGCCTACGTCGTCGCGCGCGCGCGGCAGGGTTCTTCGGAGGGGGAGCCGCGCGCGGCCATCGCCGTGGACGGGCTGGAGGGGCCGAGCGAGGTGCTCGTGCGCGGGCTCGGCCGTCACGCGAAGCGCTGGCGCGCCGTCGGCGGCGCCGCCGAGCTGCGCGACGGCACGGTCGCCCTCGTCCTCGACCTGCCGCGCCTGTTAGAAAATTTGGACTGAACAGTTAAGGGATGAGAAAGAGAAAGCGGCCCGCGCTCTCAAGGGAGCCGGGCCGCTTCTTTAGTTCCGCCTCAGCGGCTCGTCTTCTTAGCGGAAGATGAGGCCGATGCCGACGCGGAAGTTGTGCGAGGTCTGGCCGTTGTCACGGGTCGGGTTGTAGTCGAACTGCACGGCGCGCAGGTCGACGCGGTCGCTGAGACGGAAGTCGACGCCGCCGCCGATGGCCGCCGCGAAGCCGGTCTCGCTCTCGTCGAATGAGACGGTGTTGTTGCTCACGTCGGCGCGCGCGTGGCCGACGCCGGCCAGGACGTGGGCGAACGGCTTCACCGAGGTCTCCCTGGCGTTGTCCTTGAACTCGACGCCGCCGAGGAACTGGTGCAGGTTGGCGTCAACGTCGAAGGTGGTCGCCGCCGTGTTGCCGACGATGTCGAACGACTTGCGGTTGAACGAGTACGAGCCCTTGAGGCCGACGTAGCGGCTGACGTTGCCCTTGACGAACGCCTCGAAGCCGTGGAAGCCCTCGCGCTCTTCGAGGAAGTTCTGGTTCGGGGCTTCGACGCCGATGTCCTGACGGTTGTGCGAGTAGAGCACGCCGACGTCGTACTTGTTGTAGTCGTCGCCGGTCTGCGCGAGGGCGAACGACGAGGTGCAGGCGATGAAAAGCGCCGCCATGAAAAGCTTACGCATGAGTTTGAAATCTCCTCCTGGTTGTGTGTACTGCCTGTCTTGCGGTCATCACTTGATGAGCCGAAGCCGCGCGCGGGTTGCCACCGAAAATTTTCGGCGCGGCCGTGAGTCTCGCCGAAAAGTCGTGACACACGCGCCGCCCGCGTGACACTTCTGCCATCGTCACACGGCGCGGCCGCGCACCCGCGCGCTTAAAATTTTCAACATGAACCCGTATCAGAGTTCGTTATCGAAACGCGGTGTTTGATAAGGCAAAGGCGATGCCGGAAGGGAGCGGCCCGAGAAAGCCTGAGGAACCGCGGGGCGCGTGAGGGATTGAGCGCAGGAAGAGTCCGACAGTTGCAGCCGCGTCCGAAAGAATGGAGGCGGGCGTCGGCGTTTTCGGATGAGGATGGTCGGGTTGCCCGATTAAAAAAATCGAGGGTTCAAGATTTCTTCTCTAAAGTTACACGGAGACGCCCGGATTAATTTCAAATCAGGCGGGCTCGGGCGGGCGGCGCGTGTGCCAGTCGGTCGCAGACTGGTAGGCGACCGACAGCTCAAGCAGTTCGCGCTCGCCCCAGGCGGGGCCGACTAATTGAATGCCGGTCGGGAGTCCCACCTGTCCGAAACCGTTCGGCACGGAGACGGCGGGCACGCCGACGAGGTTGCTCGCGCCGATGGGCGAGGTCGCGCCGATGCCGGGGTAAGCCTTGTCGAACGTCTTGTCCACTGGGTACGAGACGGTCGCGCGCGAGGGCGCGGCGAGCACGTCCACCTTCCTGAACATCTCGGCCCAGGCGCGGCGCATCGGCGCGCGCAGGCGCATCGCGTGCAGGTAGTCCACGGCCGTCACCAGCGACGCCGCGAAGCCGCCGACGCGCCCCTCGGGCGAGGCCAGCTCCGCGACGCGCCCCGACTCGATGAGTTCGCGGAAGGCGCTCGCGCCCTCGGCGTCCACGATGGTGCCGACCGAAGGGCCGTAGGGAAACTCCGGCAACTTCACGTCCATCTCCACGTCGGCGAAGCGCTTGAGCACTTCGACCGCGGCGAGGAAGTTCCTGTTCACCTCGGGCTGCGCCTTCTCGTACGAGTCCTTCAACACGCCGACGCGCAGACGCCGCGCGGGCCGCCGCGGGTTGAGCAGCCGCCCCTCCTTCGAGTAGCGCGGAAGTTGATCGGACGCGCGCGAAGTCGGGTCGAGCGGGTCGCGCCCGGCAATCGCCGCGAGGACGAGCCCCGCGTCCTGCGCCGAGCGGCACATCGGCCCGAGCTTATCCAGAGTCCACGAGAGCGCCATCGCGCCGTGGCGCGAGACCGCGCCGTAGGTCGGGCGCAGCCCCGACAGTCCGCAGAAGGCCGCGGGCGTGATGATCGAGCCGGAGGTCTCGGAGCCGATGGAGAAGGCGACGCACGCCGCGGCCGTCGCCGCGCCCGGCCCCGAAGAGGAGCCGCCCGACCAGAAGCCCGTGTTCCAGGGCGTGCGGCACGCGCCCGTCCACGAGGCGTCGGCCTGGTTGTAGCCCATCCCGCCGGCCAGCTCGATCATCGCCAGCTTGCCGATGAGTACGGCCCCGGCCTCGCGCAGGCGCGTGACGACCGTGGCGTCGTAGTCGAACCGCTGCTCTTTGTACGGCGTCGCGCCCCACGTCGTCGGAGCCTCGCGCGTGGCGCAGAGGTCTTTGACGCCGTACGGGATGCCGTGCAGAGGCCCGCGGTAGCGCCCGCGCCTGATCTCGTCCTCGGCCGCGCGCGCCTCCTTCAGGGCCGTCTCGCGCATGACGTAGGCGACGGCGTTGAGGCGCTTGCCCACGGTCTCAAGCCTTTGCAGGTAAGCCTCGGTCAACTCGACGGGCGAGAGCTTGCGGGCGCGTACCTGCGCCGCGAGTTCGGAGACGGGCGCGTAGAGTGTCTCGACTGAAATCATGCGCGTGGCTTTCTCTTAAGCCTCGAAGACGAAGTCGGGCTCGTCGGAGTTCTTGAGCTTGGCGGCGCGCAGCCGCTCGGCCGTGCGGACGTTGCCTTCGAGGTCGCGCTTGACGGCCTCAAGCTGTTCGGGCGTCAGCCGCTCGCCGAAGCGCCGGCGCGCGACCTCGAAGTAGGCCAGCGCGAGCGGGGAAGGCGCGGGCGGGCCTTGCGGCGCCGGCGTGGGCTGCGGCTGCGGCGGGGCCTTGGGCTCGGCCGCGGCGGGCGGCGTCTGCGCCTTCGCGGCCAGCGCGGGCGCGGCGACGAGGGCCGCGGCCAGCGTCTTCGTGAAGCGGCGGCGCGAGGCGCCCGGCCCCGCGTCGCGCGTCGCGCGATTCCCGACCGCGTCACTCTCGTCGTTCGTCTTCCGTCTTCTCATAAGCTCACTCCGACATTTGCGGCAGGTGCTCGTGCCCTTCGGCCGTGGGGCACTCGGCGAAGATTTCGGCGGGCGTGCTGTAGTCGTCTTTGAGGAAAGCCTTGACGACGCCGACCAGCTCTTCGAGGCGCAGGAGCGGAATCATGTGGCCCGCGCCGGCGAAGGTGCAGACGAGCGCACGCGGGTAAGCCTCGCGCAGGCGGCGCCGCTCCTCGGGCGGGATCATCGGGTCGTCGTCCGACTCGATGACGAGCACGCGCCCGGGCCAGCCGGCCGAGTCCCCGGGCGCGTAACGTTCGTTCCGGTTGAAGTCCACACTCAGGGCGACGCGCGACAGGAGCGTCCGCTTCGTCAAGGTGTGTTCAAAGTAGTGGTCGAGCCTGCGCCGGAACTCCGCGATGCGCGCGGCCTGCTCGGCGGGGACGGGCGCGTCGAGGTGCCTTGAGATTTCGAGCCGCATCATCCCGCGCATGAGCGGGAAGGGGAGCAGGCGCATGAGCGCGGTCATCCACTTCGTGCGCGCGCCTATCTTCGGGCTCGGCGCGCCGGTCGAGAGCAGGACGAGGTCCTGCACCTGCGCGCGCCGCCGGTGGAAGAACGCCTGCGCGACCATCCCGCCGAACGAGCCGCCGAAGACGACGGCGCGCCCGACGTGCTCGCGGTCGAGGATGGCGCTCGCGGCGTCGCAGACCTCCCCGAGCGTGGACACGTCGGCGACGGTCGGCGTGACGGTGCGGTACTCGTCCTCGAAGGCGGAGGCCAGCCAGCGCATCGTCTCGGCCCCGCCCACCGCGCCGTGGAAGAGCAGCAGGGTCTGCTCGCCACGGCCGCCGGTGACGTAGTGCCACTCGACGCCTCCGATCTTTATGCTCTTGTCAGGCATTGGGTCGCGGGGTGCGAACTATTCGGTCGCGGGCAGATGATAGTGGCTCGCAATCAGCCCCGCAACCTCGGCGGGCGCGAGCGCCGTGTTATCTATCTCAAGGCTCTCGCGGCCGGGGATGGGCGAGAAGAGGTCGTGGCGCGTCAGCAGTTCGCGGAACGTTTCGAGCGAGGCCAGCTTGCCGGCCTCGGCGCGGCCGGGCCGCGGGAGCCTGCGCTCCAACTCTTCGCGCGTGCAGAAGAGGCGGACGAGCAGGGCGCGCCCGCCCCGCGCCTCGAAGAAGCCGCACAGGCGTTCGACGCTCGGCATGTCCAACGGGTGCGAGTAGACGAAGGTGAAGATGAGCGAGACGCCGCCCGCCGCGGCCTCCTCGAAGACCAGCTCGCGGATGGTGCCGACGACCCGCCAGAAGGGCTTCGTGCCGAACTCGAAGACCGAGTCGGCGCAGCGGATGCTGACGTGGTTGTCGAAGAGCTTGTAGCCGGTCGCACGCGCCAGCTCCTTCGCCACCGACAGCTTCCCGACGCCCGGCGGGCCGTAGATGAAGACGAGGTTCATTCTCTCTCCCGTGTTGGCGACCGTGTGACCCGCCGGGCGACAATGACGGCCGCGAGGCACAGGCCCGCCGGGAACCAGACCCAGAGCAGCTCGCTCTTGATGACGGCGAGCCCCCACTCGCTGAAGAACGCGCCGACGCCTATGGGCGAGACCTCCACGGGGCGGAAGGGAAAGAAGTAGCGCCGCCCGCTGAAGGGCGCGAAGAGGGCGACGCCGAGCCCGCCGTCCGTCAGCGCGTCGAGCGCCGCGTGCGACGCGGTCGCCAGCGCGAAGAAGAGCGCGAGCGAAGCTTTCCGCGGCGAGTCGCGGAAGAAGACGGCCGTCACCAACACCCCCGACAGCGCCGCGAAGGCGAGCGAATGCGTAAACCCCCTGTGCCCGAACATGCTGCCGTAAGGTATCCCGAAGCCGAAGGCCAACACGTCCGCGTCCGGCAGCACCGCGCACAGCATCGCCAGCACCCAGAACCGCGCCGGCACGCGCCCGCGCACGTACGCCCCGCCCATCGCGGCGGCGAAGAACGCGTGCGTGAAGACGGAAGCCATAAGAGCGTGAACCGTGAACCGTGAACCGTGACAAGTAAAGACGGCGTTTCTCCTGTCACGGTTTACGGTTCACGGTTCACGGCTTTTAAGAAGTCGAGCAGCGCGCGGTTGAACTCCTTCGGCTTCTCGACGGGCGGGTGGTGGCTTGAGCCTTGAATGATGACCTTGCGCGCGCCGGGGATTCGGGAGGCGAGCGTGTCGGCGATGTTGCGGAGGTTCCGGCCGTCGCGCGAGCCGATGATGACGAGCGTCGGCGCTTTGATGTCGGCGAGCCTCTCGGCCGTCGGCGTCTCGGGGTACTTGATGAGCCCCGGCCGCAGCGACGGGAGCGCCTTGAAGTTGTCGAGTAGCATCTGCCGCAGCCGCGCGTGCTCGCGCGTGCCCGGCCGCACCGCCGCGTACAGCTCCCGCTTCATGCTGGCGTCGGCGAAGGCTTCCGGCCCTTGTTTGATGGCCTCCAGGGCCGCGGCGGCGTCCTTCGGCGGCGGCTGCCTGTCGCCGCGCAGGCCCGGCCCGACCAGCACGAGCCGCTCCACCCGCCCCGGGTGTTCGAGCGCGAAGTCCGCGGCGACGATGCCGCCGAGCGAGAGGCCGACGAGCGTCGCCTTCTCTATCTTCAGCAAGTCGAGCAGGCCGCGCAGGTCTTCGAGGTGGGAGAAGGGCTCGGCCGCCGCCGCCGAACGCCCGTACCCGCGCAGGTCGTAGCGCACGACGCGGAAGCGCTTCGAGAGCGGACGCATCTGGTCGTCCCAGAGGCGGCTGTCCACGAGCCCGCCGTGGACGAGCACGACCGCGGGGCCTCCGCCCAGCGACTCGTAATACAACCTCGCCCCGTTCACCTCCGCGAAGCCCGACGCGGGCGGCTGCGCGAAGGCCGGGCCGCGGGCCACACAGAGCAGTACGAACGCCGCCGCGGCCAGCACGAAGGTTCTCGACCCCACGTCTCTCATCCTCAAAACCCCCGCCTCCCTTCGAGCCGCATGATAGCCGCGCGGGAGAAGCCGCGGCAATCTTTATCTCGGTTTCGCCCGGCGCGGCGGCGGCGCGCGAGGTGTGTGCAAACGGGTGCGGTTGGTGTTAGGCTATAGGGTAAATTTCAGCAGGATGATTTCAGCGTGTGCGGCCGCCGGGCGGTTCGGTCGGCGCGTGCGCGTGTTGAGGTGACAAGACCTTGAGCGAAGAGATTAACGGGCAGGATTTGTCGGAGATCATCGCGGAGAGCTTCGGCGCGAACGCGACCTACGTGGAGGGGCTGCTGGGTCGTTACCGCAGCAACCCGGCGCTGGTGGACGAGGCGTGGCGGGCCTACTTCGCGGAGCTTCTCGGCGACGGCGGCAACGGCGCGTCGGCCCCGGCCGCCGCGAACGGCGGGCAG
>DATMVD010000078.1:0-156794 GCA_035563535.1 Pyrinomonadaceae bacterium
TTCATCCTGGCCTTGTGGAGCTGGGACTTGGAAGTCCCGACCGAGCAGCCCAACAGCCGCGCCACCTCCTCGTGCTCGTGCCCCTCCACGTCGTGCAGGACGAAGACCGCACGGTAGCCCGGCGGGAGCTGGCTCACAGCCTTGTCCAGCGCTATCCTGTCCACCACAGGCATCTGCGACGGGTTCTCCGTCCCCGCCACCACCTGCTGTGGGCTCTCCCCGTCCTCCGTCACCTGCTCGACCCGCACGCCCCTGCGGCGGAAGTGCATCAGCACCTGGTTCACAGTCAGCCGGTGGAGCCAGGTCGTGAACGCCGACTCGCCGCGGAAGGAGCCGGCCTTGCGGTAGAGCTGGATGAAGACCTCCTGGGCGAGGTCTTCGGCCTCGGCCGTGTTCGCAGTCATCCGCAGGCACAGGCTGTAGACGCGGCGCGAGTGGCGCGAGTAGAGCTCCTCGAACGCCGCCATCTCTCCAGCTGACGCCGCCTGCGTCAACTCGAAATCCGTGGCCCGACTCGCGGCCGAGCCGGCTTCGCTCGGCGCTCCCACCTGCCAGAGAGGAATCGCTGCTTCTGTCATCTGTAAGCTCCAGGGTGGGGGAAGCGCCCCGCCGGGGCGTCCCTGCCTTCCAACCTTTCCGCGGGTTTTCGCGCCCGCTCTACGGAAAGGTCAAACCACAGGGAGCAAGCCCGGTGCCAGGGCGACGGCCGACAAATGGCTCTAAATTTTGACGTTTAAAGAAGTTTTGGCCGGGGCGTCCGACGAAATAAGTTGCCGACAGCCGAAAGCGTGTAGCCGCCCTGCCGGGGACTTGTTGAGGGCGGCGAGCGCAGGTGATATGAGCGTACCTAACTTGGTCGGTCAAACTGAATATTGACAGTCGGGAGGTTCGGGGCTAGACTGCACGGTACTTGGACAACCCTTTCAGGAGGCTGTACACGCGCAATCCCGCATACACTGGGTGAGGGCGTGAGAAGGATCAAACACGAGATTCTCTACAGTATGAGGTAGCGTACGCACCTCCTCCGCAAAATTGGGTCGGGCTTCTGACCCAGCGAAGCGCCCCGCACAAGCCTTTGACGACCTGCGCGGGGCGATTTTGTGTCTGCGGCTATTTAAACCCGCCCCCGCCATCGCCCGACCCTCCCGCCTTCAACGCACAAAGATCGGATTCGAGATAATCCAGGGCTTTCCTTCCAGAAGAGTTCCAAGTTGGTCTAGGTAGACCTCGACGCGGTAGACGCCCCCCTGTTTGACGGACAGGTGCGCGCGCGAGGCGTCGGGAACCTCCTGGACGACCCGCCCGTCGCGGTAGAAGACCGTCCGCGCCCGCACGGGCAGGGACACCTTCAGTTGCACCTCTCCGCCGGGCGGCAGCGTTATCTCGCCGCCCATCTGTGCGCCCGTCCTCGTGTTCGTTTCGGGGTGGTCGGCCGCGGCCTCGAAGCGGAAGCCGGTCGAGTCCCCGAACACGTCGAAGGCCAGGAAGAAGCGTCCTGAGCGCAACGCCCCGAGCAGACTTTTATCGTCGAACGGCTCCTCCCCGTGCGGGCCGCCGGGGAGGAGGACGTGCGTGCGCACGAGGCTGAAGCTGCGCTCGTAGGGGTCGAGCTTGAAGTCGAGAATCTTCCTGCCGTTCCGATCCCGGAACGCGAACCCGACGTTGGCGTGCGCGTCGTTGCCCGCGAAGGCGTAGGCCCGCCCCGCGCCCGAGGCGTTGTACTCGTCCCAGCGGCGCAGGTTCTCCGCCGGGCGCTCGTAGAAGCGCGCGAAGAGCAACTCGGGCCGCCCCCAGTAAGACCAGAGGCCGTCGAAGAACATCTTCGCGTAGCTGATGCGCTTGGCGTTGGTGTAGAGGTTGTAGACCTCCAGGCCGTCGAAGCCCGCGAGCCCTCGGTCGCGCGCCTCTTCGGGGTAGCCGACCACGGCGAGCCTCCCCTCGGACTTCGCGCGCCTGACGAGTTCTTGCAGCGGAGGGTTCCGCGCGGGGGCGGCGACGCCCGGCACGACGAAGAGGCGGCCGCCGTCGGACGCGACCAACTCGCTGCCGCCGACGAAGAGGACGCCGTCGTGCACGCCGTTGAGCGTCGCGGCGGCGGTGTCGAGGCCCGGCTGAGGGTGCTCGGTCATCAGGACGAAGTCGAGCCGCTCGGCCTTCGCCGCGCGCACGACCTCTTCGAGCGTGCCCGGGCTGTGCCCGCCGAGGAAGGTGTGGACGTGGAAGACGCCCACGTACTCCCCCCCGGGGCCGTCGCCGCGCGGCTCGACCACGCGCCGCGCGTTGAGCTCGTCTACCGCCGCGCCGAGCCGCCGCAGCCGGCAGCTCCTGTACGCGAAAGGCGCCTGCGACGCCAACAGCAGCGCGAGCAGCGCGAGCGCGATCTTCTTCCGACGCCTCATCAATCGCCTTCAAAATCGACGGAGGCGACGTGCTCGCTGACGGTGCGGCCGAGTTGGGCGACCCGTTGGTGCTCGGGGTGCGCGTCGTAGGCTTCGAGGCCGGCGCGGTCGTCGAAGGTGGCGACGAGCCCCGTGTGGTAGGAGCGCGGGAGCTTGAGCACGTCGCGGCCGACGGCGAAGCTCCGTATCTCGGGGATGAGCCCCCCGAGTCGCCGCAGGCGCTCGACGTGCTCGCCGCGCTGCTCCTCGTTCACCTCGGGCTTGTACTTCCAGATGACGATGTGCGTCAGCATTCTTTTCAACCTCTCCCTCGGGCCGAAATCTCGGAAAGCTTTTCGTTGAGCAGCTCCCACGCGCGGCGGACGTGGGCCTCGGTGGTGCGGATGTTGCCGACGGCGAGGCGGAGTGTGAAGAGGCCGTGCAGTTTCGTGTGTGAGAGGAACGCCTCGCCGGTGCCGTTGACGGCGTTCATCAGCCGCTCGTTGAGCGAGTCGAGGCGCGCGTCGTCCGTCTCCCCTTCGGCCTTCGGCCGCGCGCGGAAGCAGACGACGCTCAGGGGCACGGGCGCGAGCAGCTCCCAGTCGTCTGCGGCTTCGACCCGGTCGGCGAAGAGGCGCGCGAGGCGGCAGTGCTCGCGGATGAGCGCGGCGAGACCTTCGTGGCCGAAGTAGCGGAGGATCATCCAGAGCTTGAGCGCGCGGAAGCGGCGGCCGAGCTGCACGCCGTAGTCCGACCCGTTGCGCACGATGTCCTGCTCGGGCGTGCGCAGGTACTCCGGCGTGAGCGCGAAGGCGCGGCGCAGCACGTCGAGCCGTCGGCTGTAGAGCGCCGAGAGGTCGAACGGGGTGAAGAGCCACTTGTGCGGGTTCGTCACCAGAGAGTCCGCGCGCTCGCAGCCGTCGAGTATGTGGCGAAGTTCGGGCACTACCGCGGCGGAGCCCGCGTAGGCCGCGTCAACGTGGAGCCACAAACCTTCACGCTCGCACACGTCGGCGATGGAAGGGACTGGGTCGATGCTCGTCGTCGAGGTCGTGCCCACGGTAGCGACGACGCAGAAGGGGAGACGGCCGGCCCGCCGGTCTTCATCAATCAACCTCGCGAGCGCGGACGCGTCCATGCGGAACGACGCGTCGGCCGGCACCTTGACGAGCGAGCGCTGGCCGAGCCCGAGCGCGATGAGCGACTTCTCGACCGAAGAGTGCGACTGCTCCGAGGCGTAGAGCCTGAGCAGCGGCAGGTCTTCGCGCCCGCTCATCCCGTCCTCGCGCACGCGCAGGTTCAGGGCCTCGCGCGCGGCCGCGACGGCGTGCATCGTCCCGACCGACGCCGTATCGTAGATGACGCCGCCGAACTCCGCGGGCAGCCCCATCAACTGCCGCAGCCAGTCGAGCGCGACCTCCTCCAGTTCGGTCGAGGCGGGCGAGGTGCGCCACAGCATCGCCTTCGCGTCGAAGGCCGCGGCGAGCATCTCGCCCAGGATGCCGGGCGCGGAGGCGGACGTGGCGAAGTATGCGAAGAACGAAGGGTGGTTCCAGTGCGTGACGGCCGGGACGACGTATCGGCGGAAGTCTTCGAGTATCTCCTCCATCGGCTCGCCGCGCCCGGGCGGCGAAGGGGGGAGTTGAGAGCGCAACTGCCCGGGCTCGACCTGCGCGAGCACGGGGTAGTCCTCGGGGCGCGCGAGATACCCGGCGATCCAATCCACCACCTCGTGCCCGAAGCGCCGGAACTCCTCCGGGCTCATGTCGCCGAACTCGGTGCGGGCTCCCGCGGGCTCCGCCTTCGCCAACGCCTTCTCGTCCCTCACCGTCTCGTCCCTCATCGCGCGTCGAGCAGACTCAAGAGGAGCGCGCGGCCGCGCTCGTAGCCGTGCGCGTCGCCGACCTTATAGAGGTAGGACATCTCGCCCGCGGCCATCGCCACGTGCAGCGCCCGTTCGATTTCGCTCAGCTCGCGTTCGTCGAAGCCCGTCTCGCCGTAGGAGCGGAAGAAGGAGGCGCGCGCCTCCGCCAGCCCCGCGTCGCCGGGCCCGCCGCCGTCTTTGCGCATGTAAGAATACCAGTAAGTCAGCCCCGCGTAATCCCAGACCCGGAAGGCGGCGATGGCCTCGTCCCAATCGACAAGCACGAGGTCGCCGCCTTCGGTCAGCACGCCGTTCTTCGGGTTGCAGTCGGCGTGGACGAGCGCGGGCCTGAAGCGCGACTCGTGGCGGCGCAGGACGGGCCCGACCTTCCGCTCGATTAGAGGGAGGAGGGTCTCGCTCGGACGCGTCCCGTCCTCAACCCAGCGCAGACAGTCGCCAACGCCGCAGTCGATGACCCATCCCGTGAAGTCCTCGTACATCCCGACGCCGTCGCCGATGTAGCCGTAGCGCGGGAGAGTTATCGCGTGAACCTTCTTGAGCAGCGCGCCGGCCAGCCCGAAGTAGGCCGCGGGCGTCAGGCTCCCTCGCCGGACGGCCGCCTTGCAGTTCTCGCCCTCGACGAACTCGCTCAGGGAGAAGCCGTGTGGGAAGCGGCCGGCGTCGCGCGTGTAGTGGACGAGGCGCGCGTGCGGTACGCCGGCTCGCGCGAGACTCGTCTCGACCCAGGGGAGCTTGCCGGACTCGGGCCAGCCCTCGTACGTGAAGACCTTGAGGGCGTAGGCGCGCCCTCCGGCCTCGACCCTGTAGACGCGGTTGACGTTGCCGAAGTCGAGCCGCCCCGAGACGTGAACGCGCGCGCCGAGGACGGACTCGGCCGCCGCCTTCAAGTCCTCTGCGGGCACCTCGACTTGCATGGACAGAACCTTCGACTAGCCCGAGGTCGTTGAGACCGTCTCGGCGGCGAGGTTGAAGTAGAAGTCGTGCGTCGCGCGGCAGCCGTCGCATTTGACGTGGACGACGACGAGGCGTCGGCCGTCGTAGACGAGCCCCTGGCGCGAGGCGACCCCGCAGGTGCGGCGGCCGCAGCCCGGGCAGTCGAAGCCCTCGACGTACGTTCCGATCTCCGACTCCGAGCCGACCCTGATGGCCGTCTCCGGCACCGCGCCGGGGAGCCTCCGCGAGACGGTGTAGACTTCGGCGGCCCGCGCCTCGCGCCGTTTCTTCAGCCACGCGTAGAGGATGAGCGCGGCGACCCCGAGGAACGTGACGAACAGGAAGAGGAGGCCGATGACTGCGCCGAGTAGGTTCTCCGGCTCGAAGGGCTCGCCCTGGCTCAGCTCGTAGCTCGAAATGGCGAGCGCCTTGTCGAGAGTCGCCAGGTGCCTTTCGACCTGCGCGGCCGGCACCGCGTCGCGCTTCGTGGCGAGCGCGTAGCGCACGCGCACGAGGTTGCCTTCCGCCTCCGTGCGCGCCGTGAAGCGCAGCGCGTCGTCTTCCGCCGTCCGCTCGCCCGTCTGAACCCACTGCCGGTGCGGCAGACGAATCTCCGTCACCTGCTCGGCGTTGTAGGGGAAGGTGACCGCCAGCGGCGACGTGCGGCGCTGGTTCCCGGGCTTGCTCAGCTCGCCGCCGAAGTAGAGGGCGGGGAACTCGCGCTTCGAGTCCTTCCAGAAGTCCTTGATGAGGTAGCGCTCCGTTATCGAGATGGCGTTGCCGCGCTCGTCGTCCGAGACCTCGGGCGGCGCGTCCTGCTGGATGGAGGGGTCGCGGTCGGTGTAGAAGTTGATGAACTGCTCGCCCATCTCCGCGCGCGACTGGCCCGACAGGCGGTGGCGCATCGCGTCGGCCTCCGCCCCCCGGTAGGTGCTCCTGACGGTGAGGCGGACGGGGGCGTCGAAGCTCTCGACCTCGTAGAACTCGTGGACGGTCGTGGTCGGCAGGGTGGGGTTGACGAGCGGGATTTCGGTCAGGGCCTGCGCGTCGGGGTTGACGACGAGGGCGCGCTCGTACGCGGGCGTCGAGGCGTTGGCGAGCGTGCCGCGCTGGTAGGAGATAGTCGGGTCGATCCAGTAGGTCGCGCCGCCCAACTCCGCGCGGACGATGACGTGGTCGAAGGCGTAGGGCGAGGGCAGCCACTCGTCGAGCGCGCGGCGCGCGTCGGTGTTGACGAGCGCCGGGCGCGCGCTGACGCCGAGTTCGTTCAGCACCGTCGTCAAGAGGAGCGTCTTGTCCTTGCAGTCGCCGAAGCGGCGCTCGAAGACTTTAGAGGGCCGGGTCGGCGTGTGCGAGTAAGTCCCCAGCTCGATGCCGAGGTAGCGCACCTCGTCCTGCACGAAGCGGCGGGCGGCGAGCACGCGCTCCTCCGCGCTCGGGAGCCTTCGCCACTCCTCAATCTGCTTCCGGAGCGCGGGCGAAAGCTCGCCGGGCTCGTAGAGCGGCGCGGCCCAGCGCGCCACGTCGGCCCACGTCCCGAACTCGCTGAGCTGCACGTAGGGCGTCGGGTCGTACCACGTGGGCGTCGAGTCGTCGTAGTCGGCGGCGGGCGCGTCGCGCCGCTCCCAGACGTACTCGACCTCGTCCGGCCCTTCGGTGACGGCGGGTTGCAGGTCGGTCTGCCGCGCGCGCATGTGGAGCTTCCGCGCGGCGGGCCAGAGGAGGCGCACGCGCAGCAGCGCGCACGTGTCGGAGTGCGCGAGCGCGAGCGAGTCGGCGTAGCTGCCCGCGAGCACGGGGTTGTCGCCGTTGACGGAGAAGGCGTAGTCGATGATGTCGCCGGGGCGCACGTCGTTGATGACGACGATTGCGGAGAGCGTGCCGTTGAAGAGCTGCTCGTGAAGCTCGTCCTCGCGCCGGATGACGCTTATCTCCGACGGGCGCAGCGCGTTGATGGTCTGCCCGGCGCGGATGACGTTGACGTGGTGGATGACGAGCTTCTGGTAGGAGGGCTCGAAGTCGAGCTGCAACTGCGAAGCCTCCTCGACGGCGGCCGAGGTCGTCACCTGCGAGACGTAGTGGTAGAAGTTCTCCGAGCCCGCGGCGGTGACGCGCACCTGCCGGTCGTCGAGCATGCAGCGCAGGCCGCTCTCGGGCTCTCGCCGGTCGGCGTCGGCGGGCGGCGAGACGGGCCGCACCCAGGCGGGCGGCGGCTGCACCGTGAAGTCGGGCCTGGCGGCCGCGGGCGCGGACGCGAGCGCGACGAGCAGCGCGGCCCACAGGGCGGCGCGGAGTCGGACGGGGAAGAGGCGAGTCATCTGCTTAAATTGCGTAAAGGGGTTCTTGAAGTTTCCCGGCCGGGCGTTCGGGCGCGGCGGCACAACCGCGCCGCCGTCCGGATTCTACAGAGTACGGGGCGCGGCGTCACGGCCTGCGCGCCATAATTTTAGCGGCGGAAAGGTGGACGATTGCACTCGACACCGGGCGGTAAAGCTGTATAATGCGCGACGTAAGCCAGACAATAACTTTTCTGCGGGAGCTAGGCTGCGCACTCGGCTCGCGGTAATGATACCAAAATCCGACCGCCAGGCAGCGCCGGCGAGGGTTCGCACCACCGACCCGCCGCACGGCCGCGCGAACTCTCCGGGCACACCCCCGTGCGCCAGCCCCGCCACACCGATTCAAAACAGAGACTCAGCGAGGTGAACATGAAGCGCACCTTAATCACACTCGGATTGGCGACCCTGCTCCTCGGCGCCTTCGCCTGCGAGCGGCGCGACGGCGGCGGCCCCACGGGCAGCACCGGCGACGGCAGCGGCATCATCAAGGTCGGCGTCTACGGCGACCTCTCGGGCCAGACTTCGAGCTTCGGCGAATCGACGCGCGACGGCGTCAGGATGGCGGTGGACGAGATCAACGCGGCCGGCGGCATCAACGGCCGGAAGGTCGAGATCGTCGTCGAGGACGACCAGGGGCAGCCGCAGCAGGCTTCGACGGTCGTCACCAAGCTCATCAACCAGGACAAGGTGGTCGCCATCATCGGCGAGGTGGCTTCGAGCAACAGCCTCGCCGCCGCGCCCCGCGCGCAGGAGGCGAAGGTGCCGATGATCACGCCCTCCTCGACCAACCCGAAGGTGACGCAGGTCGGCGACTACATCTTCCGCGTCTGCTTCACCGACGACTTCCAGGGCGCGGTCGCCGCCAAGTTCGCCGTCAACACCCTGAAGGCGAAGAGGGCCGCCATCCTCGGCGACTTCAACTCCGACTACAGCAAGGGCATGACGCAGTACTTCGAGCCGGAGTTCACCGCCTCGGGCGGCCAGATCGTCGCGCGCCAGTCCTACACGCAGACCGACGCCGACTTCAAGGGGCAGTTGACCAACATCCGCGCGGCCAACCCGGACGTGATCTTCGTGCCCGGCTACTACGGGCAGGTCGGCGTCATCGCCAAGCAGGCCAAGGAACTCGGCATCACCGCGCCGCTCCTCGGCGGCGACGGCTGGGACTCGCCGAAGCTCTTCGAGCTGGGCGGCACCGCGCTCGACGGCTCTTACATGGTCAACCATTACTCGACGGACGACCCCTCCCCGGCCGTCCAGAAGTTCGTCGCCGCCTACAAGCAGAAGTTCGGGGCCGTCCCCGACGCCATCGCCGCGCTCGGCTACGACGCGATGAACGTCCTGGCCGACGCCATCAGGCGCGCCGGGGGCACCGACAGCGCCAAGCTCCGCGACGCCATCGCGGCGACGAAGGGCTTCCCGGGCGTCACCGGCTCGATCAACATCAACGCGAGCCGCGACGCCGTGAAGCCCGCGGTCGTCTTCGAGCTGAAGGACAGGAAGCTGGTCTACAAGGAGACCATCCAGCCTTCGGGGGCCGCGACCGGCGCCGCCCCGGCGGCGAGCCCAGCGGCCGCGGGCTCGACGGCCGGCGCCTCCTCGCCGGGCACGAACGCCAACGCGCCGGCCGCGGAGGGCGGGGCCGGCGGCAGTAGCGCGAACACGAACACGAACGCTAAGTAGGCGAAGAGAGAGGGGCATGGACACCTTCGTTCAGCAGATCATCAACGGCCTGACCATCGGCTCGATCTACGCGCTCATCGCGCTCGGGTACACGATGGTCTACGGCATCCTGCGCCTCATCAACTTCGCGCACGGCGACATCTACATGCTGGGGGCCTACGCCGGCTACTACATCGCGCACTGGCTCGGCTTCGCCGGCGAGCCGTCGATAGCCGGGCTGGCCGTGACGCTCGTCGGCTCGATGGTCGCGGCGGCGCTGCTCGGGATGGCCATCGAGCGCTTCGCCTACCGCCCCGTGCGCAAGTACGCGCGCATGACGACGCTGATTACGGCCATCGGCGTCTCGCTGCTGCTGGAGAACCTCGGCGTCGTCATCTTCGGCGGCGCGCCGCGCTCGTTCCCCGAGCAGTTGCAGAACGAGACCTACACGCTCTTCGGCAACGCGGCCATCTCGAAGACGCAGCTTTTGATCTTCGGCGTCTCGGTCGTGCTGATGGTCTTGTTGCAGTGGATCGTCTACAAGACGAAGGTCGGGACGGCGATGCGGGCGGTCTCCTTCAACCTCAACTCGGCGAAGCTGATGGGCATCAACACCGACGCCATCATCGTCTTCACCTTCGCGCTCGGCTCGGCGCTGGCGGCCGCGGGCGGCGTCCTGACCGCGCAGTACAACCCGACCATCTACCCCCTGATGGGCATCATCACGGGCCTGAAGGCGTTCGTCGCGGCCGTGCTCGGCGGCATCGGCAACATCCCGGGCGCGGTGCTCGGCGGCCTGCTCATCGGCGCGGCCGAGACCTTCGTCGTCGGCTACGGCCAGCTCATCGGCATCCCCTCGACGTACCGCGACGCCGTCGCCTTCGCCATCCTGATTCTCGTCCTCCTCTTCCGCCCCGCCGGCCTGCTGGGCACGACGGTGCAGGAGAAAGTTTAGTGAATGGTGAATAGTAAATGGTGAATGGTGGGGATCAGCTTTCACCATTTACTATTCACCATTCACCATTCACCATTTAACCTATGCCTGGTTTCGTTAAAAAGCTCGTCGGCGCGGCCGTCATCCTCGTCGTGCTCTACGCCGTCAGCGCGGCGATGAGCCGCGAGGGGCTGTTCGGGTTCGGGCTCGGGGCGTACGAGTCGGAGGTGTTGATGCTGGTGGGCATCAACGTCATCCTCGCCGTCTCGCTGAACCTCATCAACGGCTTCACGGGGCAGTTCTCCATCGGCCACGCGGGCTTCATGGCCATCGGGGCGTACGCGTCCGCCTACTTCACCGTCTACCACGGGCAGGGCCTCGAGCAGTCGCTCGGCGGCGGCACCTTCGCGCACGCGCTCGTCTTCACCGTCGCCATCCTCATCGGCGCGGTGGTCGCGGGCGTGATGGGCCTGCTCGTCGGCGTCCCGTCCCTGCGCCTGCGCGGCGACTACCTCGCCATCGTCACGCTCGGCTTCGCCGAGATCATCCGCATCGTCATCCTCAACCTCGACGTGGTCGGCGGCGCGACCGGCTTCAGCGTCCCCGGCACGGTCAGCTTCTTCTGGGTGGGCATCGTCGCCGTCATCACCATCGTCGTCGTCCACAACATCGTCAAGTCCGACACCGGGCGCGCGCTCATCTCCATCCGCGAGGACGAGCTGGCGGCCGAGGCGATGGGCGTCAACACGACGCGCTACAAGGTGCTCTCCTTCGCCATCAGCTCGGCGTTCGCGGGCGTGGCGGGCGTGCTCTTCGGCCACTTCAAGAGGTTCCTGGCGACGCCCGACTTCACCTTCATCAAGAGTTTTGAAGTCATCATCATGATCGTGCTCGGCGGGATGGGCTCGATCACGGGCGCGGTTTTGGGCGCGATTGTCATCACCATCCTGCCGGAGCTTTTGAGACAGCTCCCGTCGGTCGGCGGGTTCAACTTCGCAGACCTGCGGCTGGTCATCTACGCCGCCCTGCTCATCGTCATCATGCTGACGCGCCCGCAGGGCGTGCTGGGCGAGCGTGAGATCGGGCTCCACTGGCTGCGCCGCGCGCAGAAGGCCCCGGAGGGCGACCGGCAGGTCGGCGACGACTCGGGTGTGCCCATCGCGCAGAAGCCGAAGGCGGCCGACCAGGAGGGCACGGGCGGCGGAGGGCAGAACCGATGACACGCGGGCCGGAACCGGGCGACGTGAGGGCGACGAAGGAGGACGGCATCCTCGCCGAGGCCGCGCGCACGGCGCGCTCGAAGGAGGCCGCCTCCGAAGGCGACTTCATCCTCCGGACGGAGAAGGCCACCATCCGCTTCGGCGGCCTCGTCGCCGTCAACTCGCTGGACATGTCCGTCCGCCGCGGCGAAATCTACGGCCTCATCGGGCCGAACGGCGCGGGCAAGACGACCGTCTTCAACCTCCTGACCGGCGTCTACAAGCCCACCTCGGGCGAGATATATTTTCAGGGCCACCGCGTGGACGGCCTGCGCCCCTACGAGATTTCGCGCCGCGGCGTCTCGCGCACCTTCCAGAACATACGGCTCTTCGCGGGGATGACGGTGCTGGAGAACGTCATGACGGCCTGCCACCGCCACGCGCGGCAGAATCTCTTGGATGCCGTCTTCCGCACGCCGCGCTTCGCGCACGACGAGCGCGAGCACCGCGACTTCTGCATGGAGCTTTTGGAGATTTTCAACCTCGGGCGCTTCAAGGACGAGGGCGGGACTTCGCTCGCCTACGGCAACCAGCGGCGGCTGGAGATCGTGAGGGCGCTGGCGACGCAGCCGCAGCTCCTGCTGCTGGACGAGCCGGCCGCGGGCATGAACCCTTCGGAGCAGGACGACCTCCTGAACCTGATTCACCAGATACGCGACCGCTTCGGCCTGACCATCCTGCTGGTCGAGCACAACATGAAGGTTGTCATGGGCGTCTGCGAGCGCATCCAGGTCGTGGACTACGGCAAGTCCATCGCCCTCGGCCTCCCGCACGAAATCCGCAACGACCCGAAGGTGATCGAAGCGTACCTGGGCGATTGAGTAGTCAGTAGTCAGTAGCCAGTAGCGCTCCGCGCTGCTGAGGTCGAGGATGACAAACGCAGGGTTCGAGCGACGAAAGGTTCTTCTACTGACTACTGACTACTGACTGCTGTCTACTTCTTCCATGCTGACACTCGAAAACATCTCAGTCAGTTACGGGGCCATCAGGGCCTTGAAGGGCGTGTCGATGCGCGTCGAGAAGGGCGAGGTCGTGACGCTCATCGGCGCGAACGGCGCGGGGAAGACGACGACGCTGCGCACCATCACGGGGCTTCTGGCGCCCACGGAGGGGCGCATCCTCTTCGAGGAGGAGGAGATTTCGGGCCGCCCGACGCACCAGCTCGTCGCGCGCGGCATCTCGATGTCGCCGGAGGGGCGCGGCGTCTTCGCCAACCTCACCGTCCGCGAGAACCTACTGATGGGCGCCTACCTCAAGAAGAACAAGGCCGAGATCAACGAAGACCTCGAACGCGGGTTCCGCATGTTCCCGCGCCTCAAAGAGCGCGAGGCGCAGAAAGCCGGGACGCTCTCGGGCGGCGAGCAGCAGATGCTCGCGATGGCGCGCGCGCTGATGTCGAGGCCGCGCCTCCTCCTCCTGGACGAGCCCAGCCTCGGACTCGCGCCGCTCGTCGTTCACACCATCTTCGAGGCCATCGACGAGATACGCGGCGAGGGGACGACCATCCTCCTCGTCGAGCAGAACGCGCACGCCGCGCTCAAACACTCCGACCGCGCCTACGTCCTCGAGACCGGCCGCATCGTGATGGAAGGCCCCTCCAAAGAACTCGCCGCCGACCCCCGCATCAAGGAAGCCTACCTCGGCGAGTGATGCGACACCGGGCGGTTGACGCCGCGCCCGAGCCTGCGGGATTCTTTCTCATCAAGCCTATGAAAAGGGGAGTGACAAGAGCGCTGCTGCCGACGTTGGCGGCGGGGCTCGCGGGGGCGTGTGCGCTCCCGTTCGCGCGGGCGCTCGCGGACGGCGGCGCGGGCGGCGAGGCGCACGGCGGCGGAGGGGCGGCGCACGGGCTCGACCCCGCAGTGCTGCTCGGGCTCGCGGTCATCTTCGTCGCGGCGAAGGTCGGCGGCGAAGTCTTCGAGCGCCTGAGGCAGCCGGCGGTGCTCGGCGAGCTGGCGGCGGGGATGTGCGTCGGCGCGCTCGCGCTCGCGGGCGTCGCGGGCGTCGAGACGCTGCGCGCGCACGCGGTCATCAACGCGCTCGCCGAGATCGGCGTCATCATCCTGCTCTTCGAGGTCGGGCTCGAATCGAACATCGCCGAGATGCTCGAAGTCGGCTGGTCGTCGCTGCTGGTGGCGGCCCTCGGCGTCGTCGCGCCGTTCTTCCTCGGCTGGGGCGTCTCCGCGTACTTCCTGCCCGAGGAGGCGACGCTCGGCCACATCTTTATAGGCGCGACGCTGTGCGCGACCTCGGTCGGCATCACGGCGCGGGTCTTACGCGACATGGGGCGGCTCCAGACGCGCGAGTCGCGCATCATCCTCGGCGCGGCCGTCATCGACGACGTGATGGGCCTGCTCATCCTCGCCGTCGTCGCGGGCGCGATCCGTGCGTCGGCCGCGGGCGGCGCGCTCGCGGTCGCGGACGTGTTGGTCATCGCGGCCAAGTCGGTCGCCTTCATCGTCGGCGCGATCCTCGTCGGCCGCTTCGCCATGCCGCACCTGTTCCGCGCCGTCGGCCGCTTCCGGGGGCACGGCGTGCTGCTGACGGTCTCTCTGGCCTTCTGCTTCTTCCTGGCGTGGGCGGCCGCGTCGGTGGGCCTCGCGCCCATCGTCGGCGCGTTCGCCGCCGGGCTCGTCCTCGACGAGGCGCACTTCGAGACCTTCAGCCGGCGCGGCGAGCAGAAACTCGAAGACCTGCTCGCGCCGGTGAGCGTCGTCCTCGTGCCTGTCTTCTTCGTGCTGATGGGTCTGAAGGTTGACCTGAGCGCGTTCGCGCGCCCGGAGCTTCTGGGGCTGGCCGCGGCGCTCACGGTCGCGGCCGTCGTCGGCAAGCAGGTATGCTCGCTCGGGGTCGTCGAGCGCGGCGTCAACCGTTTCGCCGTCGGATTGGGGATGATCCCGCGCGGCGAGGTGGGACTCATCTTCGCGGGCATCGGCGCGACGCTGACGCTCCCGAACGCGCTGGGGCAGCCCGAGCCGGTCATCGGCCCCGGGACTTTCGGCGCGGTCGTCATCATGGTCATCGTCACGACGCTTCTGACGCCGCCCGCGCTCAAGTGGTCGCTCCAGCGCACGCCGGCCCGGGCGGAGCCGGGGCAGGACGAGGTCATCACAGAGGTCGGCGAAGACGCCGCGCGCCGGACGGAGCGGTGAAAGATGAAGGCAAAAGGCAAAAGAAGGTTTTGGGTTTTGGGTGCTTGGTGCCGGGTGGTCAACTTGTCTCTACCAACACCCAACACCCAACACCTAACACCCTTTCTTTTGCCTTTTGCCTTTTGCCTTCTGGCTTTTGCCTTCATTGCGTGCGTGCGGCAGGACGCGCACGTGGTCGCGGTGCCCACCCCGACGCCGCCCCAGCGCGTGCGCATCGGGGCCTTCATGTCTTTGTCGGGCGACACGGCGCAGTACGGCATCTCGGCTTTGAACGGCATCCGCATGGCCTTCGACGAGGCGAACGCCGCGGGCGGCGTCAAGGGGATGCGCATCGACCTCGTCGTGCGCGACACGCGCTCCGACGCGGTCGAGACCTCGGTCGTCGTGGATAAGCTGACGCGCGAGGAGCGAGTCCACGCACTTTTGGGCGAGGTCGTCAGCTCGCGCTCGCTCGCCGCCGCGCGCGTCGCGCAGCGCGAGCGCGTGCCAATGCTCACGCCCTCGGCCACCAGCCCCGAGATCACGGCCGTCGGCGACTACATCTTCCGGAGTTGTTACACGGACACCTTCCAGGGCGTGGCGCTCGCGCGCTTCGCCGTCGAGAGGCTGGGCACGCTGAACGGCGCTTTCCTCGTAGACAGAGATCAGCGCTACTCGGTCGAGCTGGCGCGACTCATCCGCGAAGACTTCGAGCGGCGCGGGGGCAGGGTCGTTTCCCAGCAGGAGTACCCCGGCGGCGAGTCGGACTTCTCCGTCCAGCTCGCCGAGGTCGGTGCGGCGCAGCCCGACGTGCTCTTCATCCCGGGTTATTACATGGAGGTGGGCCTGATCGCGCGGCAGGCGCGCGCGCTGGGGATCGGCGCGCCGCTCGTCGGCGGCGACGGCTGGGACTCGCCGCGCCTCGTACAGATCGGCGGCGACGCCCTCAAGGGCGGCTACTTCAGCACGCACTTCTCGGCCGAAGACCCCGACCCGCAGGTGCAGCGCTTCGTCGCCGACTACCGCCGCCTGTTCGGCACGCCGCCCGACTCCTTCGCGGCCACGGCCTACGACGCCGCGCGCATCATGCTGGCCGCCATCGAGCGCGCGCCCACGCTCGAACACGCGGCGCTGCGCGACTCGCTCGCCGCGACCCGAGAGTTCCCCGGCGTCACAGGCCCCGTCACCTTCAACGCCGAGCGCAACGCCGTCAAGCCCGTCGTCGTCGTCCGCATCGGCGACGACGGCCGCCAGACGGTCGAGGCGCACGTCACGCCCGAAGAGGTGGCCCCCACCCCGACCCCCACCCCGAGCCCGACGCCCAAGCCCAGGCCCAGGCGCGGACGCAGACGCTCCTGAGAAGAACGTAAACCGTGAACCGTAAACCGTGACAGGAAGAAGGCAGGCCGCCTTTCACCTGTCACGGTTTACGGTTCACGGTTTACGGTATTTCTTCAGCGCACGTCGCCGGGGAACTTGTATGTGAAGTTCGAGACCTTCGTCTCTCTCGCGCCGACGCTCACCTTCGCGCGCATCTCCTTAAACTTTTCGTGCCAGACGACGACCTCGTAGTCGCCGGGCGGGAGCGCCTCGATAGCGAACGTGCCGCCGCGCCCCGTCACCGCGAAGAAGGGGTGCGGGAGGACTGCGACGTAGCCGCGCTCCCAAGGGTGCTGGCGGCACGTGACGGCGAAGGGCGGCTCGGGCTGCCTCAGTGGAATCTCGAAGGTTCCGCCGGGCATGACGACCTTGTTGAAGAGCGGGTTCACCTTCGTTTGAAAAACGGGGTTGTGGGGCGTTCGGTCGCCGTTCTCGACGTAGAGCGTCTGGCCGGCCTCCATGCCGAGCACGTGAGGCGCGAAGCGGCACCGGCGCTGCCCGAGCACCGGGGCCCAGTGGCGCGGCTCGAACTTCCGGCCGTCGAGCGCGGGGGACTCGACGTAGACCAGCGCGTTGGCGAGCCGGCCGCGCCCGACGACGATGTCTTCGGCCCGCAGCCCGCCCCTGTTCTGTGAGGCGCAGACGGGGTCGGACTCCAACGTCGAGATGACGGGCCGAGGCGGCACCTCGCCCTCGACGCTGACGACGCCCTCGACCATGCCCTCTTCGCCCGTCGGTTTGTAGAAGGTCTGTCCCTGCGGCTGTGCGTCGGGCGCTTGCGAAAGGCCCCGCGCGCCGCCCGCCAGCGCCGCGAGCGGTACCAGGATCGACAGCGCCGCCCGAAGGATTGCGTACCGCGTCACTCTCATCATTCACTCCCCGCGCGCGTCGAGCGACGCACGCGCCGCCGCCAAAGCCTCGCGCACGCGCCCGGGCGAGGTGCCGCCCGTCTGCGACTTCGTCGCTAAGGTCTGTTCGAGCGAGAGCGCCTCGTACACGTCCTCCGCGACGAGCGGCGAGAACCCTTGCAGCTCCTCCAGCTCAAGCTCGTGCAGCTCAAGCCCCTTCGAGAGCGCGTGCAAGACCATGCGCCCGGCGGCCTCGTGCGCCTCGCGGAACGGCTGTCCGCGCCGGACGAGGTAGTCGGCCATCTCGGTCGCGTTCATGTAGCCGACCGACGCGGCGTCGCGCGCGCGCGCCTCGCGCAGGCGGACGTTGCGGAGCACGGTCGCCGTCACCTCCAAAGACTCGCGCACCGTGTCGGCCGTGTCGAAGACGGCCTCCTTGTCCTCCTGCATGTCCTTGTTATAGGTGAGTGGCAGCCCCTTGATGACGGTGAGCAGCGCCAGCGTGTGGCCGTAGACGCGGCCGGTCTTTCCGCGCACGAGTTCGAGCGCGTCCGGGTTCTTCTTCTGCGGCATCAGGCTCGACCCCGTCGCCACCACGTCGGAGAGTTCGACGAACCCGAACTCCGTCGTCGCGTAGATGATGAGGTCTTCGGCCAGCCGAGAGAGGTGGGCCATCACGAGTGAGGAAGCGGCGGCGAACTCGACGCAGAAGTCTCGGTCGCTCACGGCGTCGAGGCTGTTGCGCGAGACCGAGTCGAAGCCGAGTTCGCGCGCGACCAGCTCGCGGTCTATCGGGTGACTCGTCCCGGCCAGCGCGGCCGAGCCGAGCGGCATCACGTTCACGCGACGGCGCGCGTCCCCGAGCCGCCCGCGGTCGCGCGCGAACATCTCGAAGTAGGCGAGGCACCAATGTGCGAACATGACGGGCTGCGCGCGCTGCAGGTGCGTGTAGCCGGGCAGCACCGCGTCCGAGTGCGACTCGGCGAGGTCGAGCAGCGCCGCCTGCACGCCGCGCAGGGCCTCCGTACAGCGGTCGATCTCGTCGCGCAGCCACAGCCGCAGGGCCGTCGCCACCTGGTCGTTGCGGCTGCGCCCCGTGTGGAGCCTCCGCCCCGCGTCGCCGACCGACTCGGTCAGCCGCGCCTCGATGAACGAGTGCACGTCCTCCGCCGCCTCGTCGTCGAAGAACGCCTCGCCCTCGCGCCCGGCGCGCGCCAGCAGCTTGTTCAGGCCGCGCTTAACGTCCACGGCCTCGTCCTCGCTCAGCACGCCGGCCGCCCGCAGCCCCTCGCAGTGCGCGAGGCTGCCGCGCACGTCCGCCTCGAACAGCCTCCGGTCGAAGCCGAAGGAGCGGTTGTACCGCGCGAACCCCGGGTCGGTCTGCCCCGTGAAGCGCCCGCCCCACAATTTTTTCGCCTCGCTCATCCGCCGCCCTCCCACCCGCGATTCTACACAAAAACGGAGGCCGCAGGCTTGCGCCCATGCATCTTTGCTGCTAGTTTATGCATCTATGCACACGTTATGCAAATTTGCTGCATAACCGCGGGATTTTAAAGGCATGCAGAAGACGAAGCGCCAGCAGAAGATCATGAGCCTCATCCGAGCGCGCCGCATCGGCACGCAGCAGGAGTTGACGACGTTGTTGGAGCGCGCCGGGTTCGTGGCGACGCAGCCGAGCGTGTCGCGCGATCTGGAGGAGCTGGGCGTCGTCAAGCACAACGGCCACTACACGCTGCCGCGCGCGGCGGAGGGGGCGGCCGCGCACGGGCTGCTGGGTTTAGACCCGGCGGGCGACTGTCTGATCGTGGCGAAGTGCGAGCCGGGGCTGGCCTCGGCGGTGGCGGTCTCCATCGACCGCGCCGGCATCGAGGAGATAGTCGGGACGATCGCGGGCGAAGACACCATCTTCATCGCCGTGCACGAGCGCAAGGCGCAGCGCGCGACCATCAAGAAGATTTGGGATTTGTTCGGTTAGTCCGGTCGGTCAAGTAAAGGAGAGGGCGTGACGGAGAAGATTAAGAAGGTCGTACTGGCTTACTCGGGCGGGCTCGACACGTCGGTGATGCTGCACTGGCTGCGGGCGAAGTACGGGTGCGAGGTCGTCTGCTACTGCGCGGACGTGGGGCAGGGCGAGGAGCTGGCCGGGCTCGAAGAGAAGGCGCTGAAGAGCGGCGCGTCGAAGCTCTACGTCGAAGACCTGCGCGAGGAGTTCGTCGAGGGGTACGTGTGGCCGGCGGTGAAGGCCAACGCCTTGTACGAGGGCGTCTACCTGCTCGGCACGTCTCTGGCGCGGCCGGTCATCGCGAAGCGGCAGATCGAGATCGCGCGGCGCGAGGGCGCGGACGCCGTGGCGCACGGCGCGACGGGCAAGGGCAACGACCAGGTGCGCTTCGAGCTGACCTACTACGCGCTGGAGCCGGACATCAAGGTCGTCGCGCCGTGGCGCGAGTGGGAGTTCAAGGGGCGCAGCGACCTCATCGCGTACGCGAAGGAGCACGAGATTCCCGTCACGGCGACGGCCGAGAAACCCTACTCGACCGACCGCAACCTGATGCACGTCTCTTACGAGGGCGGCATCCTCGAAGACCCCTGGGCCGAGCCGCCCGCGGACATCTTCCAGATGACGGCGTCGCCCGAGAACGCGCGTTCTGACGCGCAGTACGTGGTCATCGGTTTCGAGAAGGGCGTGCCGGTGAGCATCGACGGCGAGAAGCTGAACGCGGTCGAACTTCTCTCCGCGCTCAACAGTCTGGGCGGCGAGCACGGCGTGGGGCGCGTTGACCTCGTCGAGAACCGCTTCGTCGGGATGAAGTCGCGGGGCGTGTACGAGACGCCGGGCGTGACCATCCTTCAGGCCGCGCACCGCGCGCTCGAATCGCTGACGCTCGACCGCGAGGTCTTGCGGATGCGCGACGCTTTGAGTCTGAAGTTCGCCGAGAGCGCCTACTACGGCTTCTGGTTCGCGCCGGAGTCGGAGCTGATGCGCGCGACCATCGACGCGACGCAGGAGCGCGTGACGGGCGAAGTGCGTGTGAAGCTCTACCGCGGCAACGTCGTCGTCGCCGGGAGGCGCTCGCCGAACTCGCTCTACCAGGAGAAGCTCGCGACCTTCGAGGCCGACACGGTCTACAACCAGCGCGACGCCGAGGGCTTCATCAAGCTCAACGCGCTCCGCCTGAGAACGCTTGCGAAGACGAACCTCGACTAGTTGGAAAGGGGGACGCCGCCGATGGAAGAGACGGGGACGAAGGTGACGGTCGTGGAGGCCGACAAGATCGGTTCGGTCGTGTCGGGGCTGGGGCTCGGGCGGACGCTCGCGGCGACGGGCGGGCGCAGGGCCGTGCGCGTGGGCGACGTGGTCGCGGTGCGCGCGCTGACCGACAGCGCCACTTACAACCAGCTCGAACTGCCGACGGGTCGTCTGGCGAAGATCAACCCGGGCGACGTGCTGGTCGGCGCGCTGGGGAGCCGGCGCGCGCTCAAGGGGTTCGTCGGCGACGTGCCGGCTGAGGCGGGCGCGGGCGACCGGCTGCACCTCCTGAACATGGGCGGCGTCATCGGCTGCTGCAAGGGTCACCACTCGTCCCTGAGCGACGCGATTGAGGTCGAGGTGCTCGGCTTCGTCGTGGACGAAGCGCAGCGGGTGCGGAACATCCGCGACGGCGCGCTGGCCCTGCGCGACACTCTGCCGGAGGCTTGCGCGCCGCTCGTCATCGTGGCGGGGGCGTGCATGAACTCGGGGAAGACCTTCGCGGCGACCGAGATCGTGCGGCAGGCGACGCGGCAGGGGATGCGCGTGGCGGCGGCGAAGCTGTCGGGCGTGGCGGCCCTGCGCGACACGCTCAACATGGCAGACCACGGGGCGGTGGCGACCGCGAGCTTCCTCGACTGCGGCCTGCCTTCCACGGTCGGCGTCGGCGACCTCGCGCCCGTGGCGAAGGCAATCATCTCCAAGCTCAACGAGTCGGCCCCCGACCTCGTCGTCATCGAGCTGGGCGACGGCATCCTGGGCGGCTACTCGGTCGAGTCGGTCTTTGAAGATGAGGAGCTGCGCGCGGCGACGGCGGCCGTCGTCTTCTGCGCGTCGGACTACGTGGGCGCGTGGGGCGGCATCGAGCTGTTCCGCCGCCGCCGGATAGACGTGGACGTGGTGGCGGGCTCGGTCACTGACTCGCAGATGGGCGAGGACTACATCACGAGCGAGCTGGGCGCGCCGGCCGGCAACGCCAAGCGCGACGGCGCGCGCCTGTTCGAGCTGATTAAGAATAAAGTTTCCAGTTTTCAGTTCTCAGTTTTCAGTGAAGCCGCGGCCGCCGGCGACTGAGTTTCTGTAAAAGAAGGAGGGGCTGAAAACTGAAAACTGAAAACTCAAAACTTCGCGTCGGCATCTTCGGCGGGTCGGGTTACGGCGGGGCGGAGCTTCTGCGCATACTGCTCTTCCACCCGCGCGCCGAGGTCTTGATGGTCACGGCCAACGAGCACGCGGGGAAGGCCGTCGGCGAGGTTCACAAGAACCTTTTCGGGTTGACCGACCTGAGCTTCGTGAAGGCCCCCGACGACTTCGAGAGTCTCTCCGTCCTCGACTGCGTCTTCCTCGCGCTGCCGCACGGGCAGGCTTTGGAGATAGCGCCGCGGCTGCCGACGGGCGTGAAGGTCGTTGATCTGTCGGGCGACTTCCGGTTGGACGATGCGGGCGAGTTCCTTGAGCACTACGGGCGCGAGCACACGGCCGTCGAGCTTCAGCGCGAGTTCGTCTACGGGCTGACGGAGTTCAACCGCGAGCGGATTAAGAGTGCGCGGCTGGTGTCGAACCCCGGGTGCTTCGCCACGGCGACGCTGTTGGGACTCGGGCCGCTGGCCGCGTCGGGGGCGCTGAAGGGGCGGGTGGTGGTGGACGCGAAGACCGGCTCTTCCGGTTCGGGCGCGAAGCCCGCCGCGAACACGCACCACCCGCAGCGCTCCAACTCCTTCTACGCATACAAGCCCTTCACGCACCAGCACGTGCCCGAGATCGAGCAGGCGCTGCGCGCGGTCGGGGGCGAGGGGCGCTGGCCGGGCGAGCTGGTCTTCATGACGCACTCGCTGCCGGTCTCGCGCGGCATCTTCGCCTCCATCTACGCGGAGGTGTCTGAAGAGATGACGGCCGAGCGGTTGAAGGAGTTGTACGCGGAGTTCTACCGCGGCTCTTTCTTCGTCCGCCTGGTCTCGGGCTCGCCCGACATCAACTGGGTGAAGTTGACGAACTTCTGCGACATCGGCTTCGCCGCGCGCGGCCGTCAGGTGGTCGTGTTCTCGGCCATCGACAATTTAGTCAAGGGCGCGGCGGGTCAGGCCGTCCAGAACATGAACCTGATGTTCGGCCTCGAAGAGAGAACGGGGTTGATGCTCGTCGGCGGCAACCCTTGAGTAATAAAGGTCAGAACCGCCCGCGGCAGCGGGTGGGCCTTACACCGACGGCTTGCCGATTGATGAGAGGCACGCGGTCAGCAATCACGCCGCAAGTGTTACGCCCACCCGCTACCGCGGGTGGTACTGACCTAGTTGTCAAAAAAGATGACGACAGACACGACGACTAAATTCGCTGACATCGCGGCGCGGGAGGAGGAGTTTCAGCTCGCGACGTACAAGAAGTTCCCGTTCGCGCCGGTGAAGGGCGAGGGCTCGTGGGTCGAGACGAGCGAGGGCGAGCGCTTCCTCGACCTGTACGGCGGGCACGCGGTCTGCGCGACGGGCCACTGCCACCCGCGCGTCGTAGAGGCCCTGCGCGAGCAGGCGGGGCGTCTGCTCTTCTACTCGAACGTGGTCTACTCGGACGTGCGCGCGGAGGCCGCGGAGAAGTTAGTCGGGCGCGCGCCCGCAGGCGTGACGAAAGCCTTCTTCTGCAACTCGGGGACGGAGGCGAACGAGAACGCGATGCGGATGGCGCGCATGAGGACGGGGCGCGAGCGTGTCATCACGTTCACGGGCGGCTTCCACGGCCGCACGGCCGACTCCATCAGCGCGACCTTCCTCGGCAAGTACCGAGAGATAGGTAAGCCGAACGTGCCCGGCCACCTCTGCGCCGAGTTCGGGTCGGTTGAATCCGTTGCGGCGCTCGCGGACGAGACGGTCGCGGCCGTGATGCTCGAGCCGGTTCAGTCGATGGCGGGCGTGGGGACGGCCCCGCCCGAGTTCTTTCGAGAGTTGAGGCGGCTGTGCGACGAGCGCGGGATGCTGCTCATCTTCGACGAGGTGCAGACCGGGATCGGCCGCACGGGCTCTTGGTTCTTCGCGGGGAGCGGGGCGGCGGGCGGCGTGGTGCCGGACGTGATTACGCTGGCGAAGGCGCTGGGGAGCGGCGTGCCCGTCGGAGCGTGTCTGACGACTGAGGCGGTCGCGTCGGCGATTAAGGAGAACGACCTGGGCACGACCTTCGGCGGCGGGATGCTGGCGATGGCGGCCGTCTCGGCGACGCTCGAAGCGATTGAGGCGGACGGGATGTTGGAGAACGTCCGCGCCGTCGAGAGCTTCTGGCGCGAGAGTTTGAAGGGCGTGCGGGGCGTCGCGGGCGTGCGCGGCGTCGGGTTCCTGCTCGGCGTCGAGTTCGACGAACCCGTAGCCGCGCGGGTCAACAAGGCCCTGCTCGAACGGCGCGTCATCACGGGCACTTCGAGCGACCCGAAGGTCTTGCGCCTGCTCCCGCCGCTGTGCCTGACGAGGGAGGAGGCGGGGCTGTTCGTCGAGGCTTTGAAGGAAGTCCTGGGTTAGGCGATGCCGAGAAACTTTCTGACCACCGCCGAGTGGACGCGCGAGGAGCTTGAGGGCTTGCTCGACGCGGCCGCGCGCTTCAAGAAAGGTGAAGACGCGTCGAAGCCGCTCGCGGGAAGGAGCGTGGGGCTCGTCTTCTTCAACCCGAGCTTGCGCACGCGCGCGTCGATGCAGGTCGGCGTGTACGAGCTGGGCGGCAACCCGGTCGTGCTTGAGCCGGGCGGGACGAGCTGGACGCTCGAACACCGCGAGGGCGTCGTGATGGACGGCGACAAGACCGAGCACGTCAAGGAGTTCGTGCGCGTGCTCGCGCGCTACACGTCGGCCATCGGCGTGCGCACCTTCGCCGCGCTGAAGGACTGGAAGGAGGAGCGGCAAGACCCCGTGCTCGCGGCCTTCGCTAAGTATTCGGACGTGCCCGTCATCAACCTCGAATCGGCGATGCACCACCCGTGTCAGGCGTTGGCGGACATGTTGACCGTGCGCGAACGCTTGGGCGAGGGGAGGAAGAAGGTTCTGCTGACGTGGGCGTGGCACCCGAAGCCTCTGCCGATGGCCGTGCCGAACAGCTTCGCGCTCGCGGCGGCGCAGATGGGGCACGACCTGACCATCGCGCACCCGCCCGGCTACGAGCTGGACGAAGACCTGATCCGCGAGGTCAACTCGCGCGCCTTCGACGCGGGCGCGACCGTCACCGTGACGCGCGACGTGGAGGAGGCTTTCGACGGGCAGCAGGTCGTCTACGCGAAGAGCTGGGGGAGCAAGGAGTTCTACGGGCGCCCGCAGGACGACGTGGAGGAGCGCGCGCCCTACCGCGGCGAGTGGATCGTGGACGCGGCCAAGATGGCGCGCACCGACCGCGGCCTCTTCATGCACTGCCTCCCCGTCCGCCGCAACTGCATCGTCACCGACGAAGTCATCGACTCGGACGCCTCCGTCGTCATCGACGAGGCCGAGAACCGGCTGCACGTGCAGAAGGCGATTTTGAAGGCCGTAAACCGTGAACCGTAAACCGTGACAAGAGAAAGCCACGCCGGTTTTCATCTTGTCACGGTTTACGGTTCACGGTTTACGCGCGAACGGAGTGAGCGCATGAGCCAGCACCAGCAGAGACTCGACCTCCTGCGCGAGGCGCTGCCCTACATCCAGCGGTTTAAGGGCAAGACGTTCGTCGTCAAGCTCTCGGGGAAGGTGACGGAGGAGGAGGGGAACCTCGCCAGCCTGGCCGAGGAGCTGGCGCTGCTGCATCAGGTCGGCATCCGCGTCTGCGTCGTGCACGGCGGCGGGAAGCAGTTGACCGAGCTGGCCGAGCAGATGGGCGTCGAGCAGACCATCATCAACGGCCGCCGCGTCACCGACGACGCCACGCTCGACATGGCGAAGATGATCTTCGCCGGCAAGATCAACACGGACATCCTCGCCGCCCTGCGCCAGCGCGGCGTGCCGGCGGTGGGCCTGTCGGGCGTGGACGGCAACATCGTCCACGCCGAGCGCCGCCCGCCCAGAGACATCGTCAACCGGGAGACGGGCGAGAGCGAGCGCGTGGACTTCGGCCACGTCGGCGACGTGCTGGAGATAGACGACCGCCTGCTGCGCGTGCTCTTAGACCACGACTACCTGCCGGTCGTCTCTTCGCTGGGGGCGGACGACGAGGGGCGGGTCTTCAACATCAACGCCGACACCATCGCCGCCGAGATCGCCGTGCGGCTCGAAGCCGAGAAGCTGGTCATGCTCTCGGACGTGGACGGCATCTACCTGCGCCCCGGCGAGCAGGCGACGAAAATCTCGCGCCTCACGGCCGCCGAGGTCGAGGCGCTCATCCGAGACGGCGTCGCCACCGGCGGCATGATCCCCAAGCTCCAGAACATCACCGAGCTGCTCCGCCGCGGCGTCCGCTCCGCCCACATCATCAAAGGCTCCTTGCGCAACGCCCTCCTCTCCGAAGTCTTCACCGACGAGGGGACGGGCACAATGATTATCGCTTAAAGACGGTTTACTTCGTTTCGGCCGGCAGTTCGGCGGAGCGTCGTTGGTGAGGGACGCCGAGCTTCCAAACCCCGGCGATGTCGCGGGTGGCCGTGATGTCGGCGGTCGGGTCGCCTTCGACCAGAAGCAGGTCGGCGCGCTGCCCCGCCGCGATGCGGCCGCGGTCGCGGAAGCCGAAAGCGCGGGCGGGTCTGGAGGTCGCCGAGGCGAGGGCCTCGGTCGGCGTGAGGCCGGAGCGAACCAGTAGCTCCAGTTCGCGGTGGAGGCTCAGGCCGTGTGCGAGGCCCGGGGCGGGGGCGTCGGTGCCCGCGAGGACGGGGACGCCGGCGCGGTGAAGCGCGCGGACGGCGGCCGACGCATACTTCAGCTTCCGGTTCCGTGCGAAGCTGGGCGGGAATTTGCGGTCGAGCATGCCTCGCATGAAGGGCGTGATGTAGGGGGCCAGGCGCGGCGAGCCCTGCCACCAGGGCTTGTCAGGCCCGCCCGTCGCCATTTCGATGACGCTCAGCGTGGGGACGACGAAGACCTGGTGGCGGGCGGCGAATTCGGCGAAGCCTGGGGCGGGCATAGAATCGGCGAAGATGTGTACCAGACCGTCCGCCCCGGCTCCGATGGCGTCGCGCGCCTCGCCCTGCGTGGAGACGTGAACGACGGCCAGCCTGTTGCGGCGGTGGGCCGCGGCGACGATCTCTTCGAGCTGCCGCTTCGTCAGCGTGGGGTACTCGTGCTCGTAGATGATCTTGATGTAGTCCGCGCCTTCCGCGATGCGGGCGTCAACGAACGCCTGCGCGTCGTCGCCGGGGGCGAAGGTCGGGAAGGGAGGCCCGCCCATCTGCGTGGGGTGGCCGCCGGGGGCGGTGACGACGATGCCGGCCGCGCGGAGATCCGCCACGTCCTGTAAGTCGCCGGCCTCCATCCTCCTCCTGAGCGCCAGACTCGCGTCGCCTCCCGCCATCTCAAGCTCTGTCGTGACGCCGAAGCCCAGTGCGTCCCGGAGGAACTGTTCGCCAAACCTCATACCGAGATGTATGTGCGCGTCGAAGAGACCGGGCAGGAGAGTCTTGCCCCTGCCGTCGATGACCTGCGCGGACGGCGGAATCGCAAAGTCCCTGCCGACAGCGCGAATCATGCCGCCGCGCACGAGGACGTTCACGCGGCGAATCATGCGCGAGCCGTCGAACACGTCCACGCCGCGAAACGCGACCTCCCCCTGAGCCTGCCGGGCGGAAGAAGGCAGAGCACTCAGGAGGAGACAGGCGGCGAGCGCCGCCGTAAGGGATTTCGTCCGTCCGAACAAAGCGTTGACCGGCCCCCAGCCTCAGTAACTCCCCCTGTTCTTCATGCGGATCAGCTCTTCGACGGTGGGCGAATTGCCGCTCGACTTGACGCGGCGGATGAAGTCGGGGCTGACGCCGTGGTCGCGCAGGCGGATGAGTTGTTCGACGGGCAGGTGCGAGTAGCCGAGGTCGCGCAGCTCGCGGATGAAGCTGACCGTGACGCCGTGGTCGCGTGTGCGGATGAGCTGTTCGAGCGTGAGCGAGTCGTAGCCTTCGCGGCGCATCTCCCGGATGAACTCGGGGGTCACGCCGTGGTCGCGCACGCGTATGAGACCTTCGAGCGAAGGGATGTCGAACCCCGCGGCGCGTATCTCGCGGATGAAGGAGGGCGTGACGCCGTGGTCGCGTGTGCGCACCAGGGTCTCGGCCGGGAGCCGGTCGAAGCCCGCCTCGCGCAGCCCGCCGATGTATTCGAGGGTCACGCCGTGGTCGCGCATCCGCACGAGCGACTCGATTGTGCCGAGGCGGTAGCCCAGCTCCTTCAAGCCGCGCACGTAGTCTGCGCGCACTCCGTGCTCGCCCATGCGGACGAGCTGTTCGACGGACGGCTGCGGGTAGCCCGCCGACCTCAGCTCGTCGAGCAGAGCGAGGCCCACCTCGGCCATCGCCAGGCGGAAGAGCTGCCGCGCGTCGGGCGTGCCGACGCCGCGCCGCCCCAGCTCGGCGGCGAAGCCCGGGTCGGGGACGAAGGTGAAGTGGCCGGAGCCGCTGCCGTTCTTAAACCAGCCCTCGCAGACGAATGTGCCCGCGTCGCGCCGCAGCTCGAAGCGGACGTTGGTGCCCGAGGCCGAGAGCGCCTGCTCGCGCGTCAGGCCGTGCAGCGACTCCGGCGCGACGTTATGGGTCTGGTTCCAGTTGTTCCGGTAGACGCGGCCCGCGGCGCTGCGCTTCTCCTCCCGGTAGTTCAGCGTGAGCGAGGTCTTCCCCTCGTCGGTTCGGTACTCGACGAGCCACTGCCCCTCGAAGCGCTCGGCCTGCGCGGAGGCTTCCGTGCCGAGCCTGCGCGCGGGCGGCGCGGAGAGTGCGAGCGCGGCGAGCGCGCAGGTCAGGAACGCGAGCCGGGCCGCGCGTGCGAGCGCGGGGCGAAGGTTCTGCCACACCATTTTCGTTCTCTCCTCTTCGGACGGGTTTGCGGGCGGCCGTTTGAAGGGAACACACCGCCGCGTACCTGTTTGTGGCAGGGGACGCGCGCGGGTTTCAGTTTTTTTCGAGGGCGCGCGCGGTCACTCCTGCCTCTTCGGGCGCTTGAAGAAGTAGACGGAGGTCGTCCGGCCGCTGCCTTCTAGGAGGTGGAGGTCAGTGCGGACGGCGGTCAGCTCCCAGCCGTCCTCGCCGAGCTTGGCGAGCGCGTTGCCGAGCGCCTCCTCCTCGCTCGCGCCTTCGATCTCTTCGGAGCCCTCGGGCAGGTAGCGTACGTAGGCGGCGACGACCTGCACGGACGAGCCGATGCCGAAGCTCTTCTGGCGGACGCGGACGGCGTTGATGAGGCAGTATTCCCACCTCTGAGGCTGGGCCGTCGCGGTCGCGGCCTGCTCTTTCGCGCCGGGCGTCTTTGCCTGTTCTTCGACAGCGCCGGAGCCGGGCGGGAGTTTGATGATGGGGCCCGCGGCCGGGCCTTGCGGCCTGCGCGGCGGCGGGTCGGGCTGCTGTGTCTGCGCGTAGGCGGCCGTGCTGAGCGCGAGGGCGAGGCCGAGCGCGCGCAGAGTCTGTCCTGCTTTCATTTTAATTGCACCCCTTTCGGATGAGAGAATCGAAGGCGTCGCCTCGTTCAAACACGCGCGGCGCGGCCATCCGTGCCGGAATTTTAGACGGAGCGCGGGAAGAATTTGAAATTTGAGATTTCAAATTTGAAATCAAGGCCGGAGGGCGTGCCCGGACGTTTCGCTCGGCTGTTGCTGCGCGAGTGGCGGCTGCGGGGCTGGCCGCCGCGCGGCGAGCGTGTACTGGTCGCCGTCTCGGGCGGCGCGGACTCGACGGCGCTGCTGCTCGCGCTCGAAGAGTTGAAGCGCGCGGGCCTGCTCGGCGTGGACTTGACGGCGGCGCACCTCGACCACGGGCTGCGCGGGGAGGCGGGCGCGGGCGACGCGCGTTGGGTGGAGGCGCTCGCGCGCGGTCTCGGCTTCGAGTGCGTCGTCGGCCGCGCGGCCTTGTCGGAGGGGGCGGGGGAGAACCTTGAGCAGGCGGCCCGGCGCGCGCGCTACGAGTTCCTCGGGGAGGCGGCGCGCGAGTGCGGGGCGCGGGCGGTGCTCGCGGCGCACACGCTCGACGACCAGGCGGAGACAGTCCTGCTCCGCCTGCTGCGCGGGAGCGGCGCGGAGGGCCTGGCGGGGATGGCCCCCGAGCGCACGCTCGAAGTCGGGGGCGAGGTCTCTCTGCGCCGGCCGCTCTTGAACTGGGCGCGGCGCGCCGACACCGAAAGCTATTGCCGCGAGCGCGGCGTCGAGTTCCGCACGGACGCGATGAACGAAGACGAGCGCTTCGCGCGCGTGCGTGTGCGGCGCAGGCTCCTGCCGCTGCTGGAAACCTTTAACCCGCGCGCGGCCGAGGCCCTCGCGCGCGCCGCCGCGCTCCTGCGCGAAGACTCCGCCGCGCTCGACGAGATGGCCTCAGCGCTGCTCGGAGAGGCCGACGAAAGCGTCAGGGGAGGGGCGCGGGAAGAGCCCGCGGGCTCGCGTCCGCTCAAAGTCGAGGCGCTCAAGCGCGCGGCCCCCGCGCTCCGGCGTCGCGCTTTGCGCCTGTGGCTGGCGCGCGCGCGCGGCGACCTGCGCCGTCTGTCGCGCGCGCACCTCGTCGGCGTCGAGCGCCTCCTCGAAGGCGAGCGCGGTGGCCGCGTCGCCGAACTCCCCGGCGGCGCGAGCGTCGAACGCCGCCGGGGATTGCTTCACTTCCGCCCGGCCGCTGAAACAGTCGAAGGAGGCGGAACGTAAACCACCTCCACGGCCTCTATCGTGTGAGGCGGCCGCCGGCCTTTTCGGGGAAATAGGTTGAAAATGGCGCTGGCGGAACCTACAATCGGGGTGGCGTCCGTAAGGCGCAACGGCGCGCGCGCCGTGGGCATCCAAACCAAGCCCGTCCGCCGTATGAAAACAGTGGCTCGCTCCCTCTAGTTTGGCGGCCGGGCGGGAAGTTCGAGGGGTTCGGCGGGGAGCGACAAAAGGCGCCGTTTGGGTTATCATCGGCGTCGGAGGCGTAGAAGATTTTGAGTTCCACTGCGAGACAACTGATTTTCTGGGTGCTCATCCTGGTCGGCGCCGTGATGCTCTACCAGTTCGTCACCAACCGGCAGGGCAAGGACGCCAAGGAGTTGACCTACGGCGAACTGATCGAGAAGGTGCGCAGCGGCCAGATCGCCGAGATGACGATCAAGCAGGCCGAGGTCGTCTCGGTCGATAAGGGCAAGACCCAGTTCAAGACGCCCATCGAAGGCGACAAGATTAAGGGCGACCTGATGGCGCTCGCCGTCGAGAAGGACGCCAACGGCAAACTGCTCGTCGATAAGGCGCAGATTGAGCCCGCCACGAGCGGGGCCTTCTGGTCGATCCTGATGTGGTGGGGCCCCGTGCTCCTCCTCGTCGGCTTCTGGATCTTCATGCTGCGGCAGATGCAGTCGGGGGGCAACAAGGCGCTCTCCTTCGGCAAGTCGCGCGCGAAACTCCTGAACAACCAGCAGAAGCGCGTCACCTTCAAGGACGTGGCCGGCGTGGACGAGGCCAAGGAGGAACTTCAGGAGATCATCGAGTTCCTCAAGGAGCCGCAGAAGTTCCAGAAGCTCGGCGGGCGCATCCCCAAAGGCGTGCTGCTCGTCGGCCCTCCGGGCACGGGCAAGACGCTGATGGCGCGCGCCGTGGCGGGCGAGGCCAACGTCCCGTTCTTCTCGATTTCGGGCTCTGACTTCGTCGAGATGTTCGTCGGCGTCGGCGCGTCGCGCGTGCGCGACCTCTTCGAGCAGGGCAAGAAGAACGCGCCGTGCATCATCTTCATCGACGAGATCGACGCGGTCGGCCGCCACCGCGGCGCTGGCTTAGGCGGCGGTCACGACGAGCGCGAGCAGACCCTGAACCAGTTGCTCGTCGAGATGGACGGCTTCGAGTCGAACGACGGCGTCATCATCATGGCCTCGACGAACCGCCCGGACGTGCTCGACCCGGCGCTGCTCCGCCCGGGCCGCTTCGACCGCCGCGTCGTCGTGCCGCGTCCCGATGTCCGCGGCCGCGAGGGCATCCTCAAGGTTCACACGCGCAAGATTCCTTTGGGTGAGGACGTTGACATTCAGGTCATCGCGCGCGGCACGCCGGGCTTCACCGGCGCAGACCTCGCCAACCTCGTCAACGAGGCCGCGCTCAACGCCGCCCGCTACAACAAGAAGATCGTCAACATGGCGGACTTCGAGCTGGCGAAGGACAAGGTGCTGATGGGCGCCGAGCGCAAGTCGATGGTCATCACCAACGAGGAGAAGCGCGTCACGGCCTACCACGAGGCGGGCCACACGCTCGTCGGCCTGAAGGTGCCGAACGCTGACCCCGTCCACAAGGTGACCATCATCCCGCGTGGCATGGCCCTGGGCGTCACGCAGCAGTTGCCCGAGGGCGACCGCCACAACTACACGAAGGACTACCTGCTCGGCCAGATCGCCATCCTGATGGGCGGCCGCATCGCCGAAGAGGTCTTCCTCGGCAGCATCACGACCGGCGCGTCCAACGACATCGAGCGCGCCACGGAACTCGCGCGCGCGATGGTGTGCGAGTACGGCATGAGCAACCTCGGCCCGCTCACCTTCGGCAAGAAGGAGGAGCAGATCTTCCTCGGCCGCGAGATCGCGCAGCACCGCGACTTCTCCGAGGACACGGCGATCAAGATCGACCAGGAGGTCAAGAAGATCGTCGGCGACCAGTACGAGCGCGCGCGCGGCATCATCGAGGAGAACCGCGAGACGATGATCCGGCTGGCCGAGACGCTGCTCGACCGCGAGACGCTCGACGCCGTCCAGATTCGCCGCATCATCGCGGGCCTGCCGCTCGACGACGACGACTCCACGTCGCACAAGGACGACTCCGACCGGCCGCAGCTCAAGGAGCCCGCGGCCAACCCGCTCAAGCCGATCCTGCCCCCCATCACGGGCGGCAACCCGGCTCCGGCTTAAGCGTCCCGGAGTTTATGAATAAAAGGGGAAGGGGGTTCGCGGCCTCTTCCCCTTTTCCTTATTCCCGATATGAACATCAAACGAATCCTCCCGCTGTTAGTCGTCGGCGCGGGACTGCTCACGCTGAGCAGCGCCGCCAGTCCAGCGCCGGCGCCCGCGCGGGGTAACGCCGTCGCCCCTTCCTCGTGTGACGACAAGCAGGCGAAGGCGAAGCTCTACCAGAGGTTTCTCGACAACTTCAAGGGCAACGTCGAACAGCAAAAGGTCGCATACGAGACCGGCAAGGAGTACATAGCCAAGTACGGCGACTGCCCGGACGAGGCCGATAAAAAGGTCGCCGCCTACGTGCGGAAGTGGCTGGCCGCATACGAGGCGGCCGTCAGAGAGTGGGAGCGCCGGCGGCAGTGACGGGTAGGCACGCATGATTGTCGCGCTGACGAGGGAGCCCGCGCGCTCGATGGACGGGTGCGAGTTGACGTACAGGGAGCGCGAGCCGTTGGACGCGGCCGCGGCCGCCGCGCAGCACCGCGGCTACTGCGACGCGCTCCGCGCCTGCGGCGCGCGCGTCGTCACGCTGCCCGCCGTCGATGAACTGCCCGACAGCGTCTTCGTCGAAGACACGGCGGTCGTGCTGGACGAGCTGGCCGTACTCACGCGCCCGGGCGTCGAGTCGCGGCGCGGCGAGGTGAGTTTGATAGAGCCGGAGGTGGCGCGGCTCCGAAGGGTCGTGCGGGTCGAGCGGCCCGCGACGCTCGAAGGCGGTGACGTGCTGCGCCTCGGGCGGGCGCTCTACGTCGGGCTCTCGCCGCGGACGAACGCGTCGGGCGCGGAGGCGCTGCGCCGGTTCGCAGCCCCGCACGGGTACGAAGTCATCACGGTCGAGCCGCGCGGCTGCCTGCATTTGAAGACCGGCTGCTCCGCGCTCGACGAGGAGACGGTGCTCGTCAACCCCGACTGGGTGGACGCGAGCCTCTTCCGCGGGCGCGCGGCCCTGGCGGTGGACGCGTCCGAGCCGTGGGCCGCCAACGTCCTTCGCGTCAACGGTTCCGTCTGCATCAGTGCCGCCTTCCCCCGCACGGCCGAGATGCTCGCGGCGCGCGGCTACGACGTGCGCCCCATAGATGTCTCGGAGTTCGCGAAGGCCGAGGGCGGGCTGACCTGCATGAGCCTCCTCTTCCGACAGCCCTGAGCATGGAGAACGTTTCAGCTAACGCGAGCGCCGAGGGGCGACGGTGGAGACTCGCGCGTCGGAGCCTGCCGTGGGGCGCGCGCACGCTCGTGATGGGCGTGCTGAACGTGACGCCCGACAGCTTCAGCGACGGTGGGCTCTTCTTCGACCGCGCGCGGGCCTTGGAGCACGCCGAGCGCTTGGTGGCGGAGGGCGCAGACATCCTCGACGTCGGCGGCGAGTCAACCCGGCCGGGGAGCGCCGACGTGGACGCCGAAGAAGAGTCGCGCCGGGTCGTGCCCGTCGTCGAAGCCCTGGCCGGGCGCGTCTCCGCGCCCGTCTCGGTGGACACGACGAAGGCGTCCGTCGCGCGCGCCGCGCTCGCGGCCGGGGCCGAAATTCTCAACGACATCTCGGCCCTGCGCTTCGACCCCGCGCTCGCCGACGAGGCGGCGCAGGCCGGGGCCGGGCTCGTCCTCATGCACTCGCTCGGCGCGCGCGCGACGCTGCACACGCTCCCGCCGGTCGAAGACGTTCTGGGCGAAGTCACGAACTCGCTGCGCGCGAGCGTCGCCGAAGCCGTCGGGCGCGGCGTCGCCCGGGAGAGCATCGCCGTAGACCCCGGCTTCGGCTTCGGCAAGAGCCACGAGCAGAACGTCGAGCTGCTCGCGCGCCTGAACGAAATCGCCGCGAGCTTCCCGGACCTCCCGCTCCTCGTCGGCACGTCCCGCAAGCGTTTCGTCGGCACGCTCGTCGGCGGCGCGCCGGTCGGAGAGAGGCTGCACGGCACGATGGCGACCGTCGCCGCCGCCGTCCTGCGCGGCGCTTCGGTAGTCCGCGTCCACGACGTGCGCGCCGCCGTCGAGACCGTGAGGGTCATCGACGCGGTAAAGGCGGCGGGCGCTTGTCACCCGTGACTTCGGTGTCGTATCGTCAAAACCGATGCTGCTGAGTAAGAGACTCTTAAGCGCGACGGCGCTCGCCGGGCTCGTCCTCTTCATGTCGGGCTTCCGCGGCTGCGGGTACAAGCCGGTGACGAAGTCGGGGCTGCCCGTCCACATCAAGACGGTCGCCGTGCCCGCGTTCCAGAACCAGGCGCTGCGGTACAGGATCGAGTCGCGCTTCACCGACTCGGTCATGCGCGAGATTCTGCGGCGCGGCAAGGGGCTGCGCGTGCAGAGCGAGACGAAGGGCGCGGACGCCGTGGTGGACGGCACCATCAAGAGCTTCGCCTTCTACGGCGTGCTGCTCGACACGCGGGGCCGCGCGCGCATCTTCGAGGTCACGATCACGGCCGCCGTCACCGTCCGCGACCAGGTCACCAACCGCGTCCTCTACGACAACCAGGACTACGTCTACCGAGGCGAGTTCGAGTTCACGGACGACCCGCGCTCCTTCTTCAACGAGGAAGACCCCGCGGTCGAGCGCCTCTCGCGCAGCTTCGCCGAGAGCCTCGTCTCCACCCTCGTCAACGGCTTCGGCGTCAACGAAGAGCCATAATGCCAACGCTCACGCGTGAAGAGCTGAAAGGGGAATTAAAGGCGGGGAAGGTCGGGCCGCTCTACCTGCTCTTCGGGCCGGAGGATTACCTGCGCGACGCGGCGGTGCGTTACATCACGGACACGGCGCTGAAGGGCTCTGCGCTGCGCGAGTTCAACGAGTCTTCCTTCGACCTCAACTCCGCGGACGTGCAGCACGCCATCGCCGCGGCCGAGCAGATGCCAATGATGGGCGGGCGGCGCGTCGTGCTCGTGACCGGCTTATCGCGGAAGCCCCCCCGCGCGCCCATGCGCGAGGAGGACGCGGAGGCGCTGGAACGCTACGTCACGCGCCCCGTCGAGACCACGACCGTCATCTTCATCGCCGACAACCTCGACAAGCGCTTGAAGCTGAGCAAGACGCTCCTGGAGGTCTGCCGGAGCGTCGAGTTCGCCGAGCTGAAGGACGCGGAGCTGGCCGCGTGGGCGCGCGACCGCCTGAAGCACCTGGGCGCGCACGCCGAGGAGCGTGCGCTGCGTCAGGTCATCGGGCTCGCCGGCCCGTCCGTGCGGAGGGTGGCGACGGAGCTTGAGAAGCTGGCGACGGCCGCGCTCCCCGGCGGGCAGGTGACGACGGAGCTGGTGGAGGAGCTGGTCGGGCGCTCGCGCGAGCTGTCGAACTTCGAGCTCTCCGACCACCTCATCGCGCGCGACCGCCGGAGGGCGCTGGAGACCCTGCGGAAACTCCTCGACGACGGCGCGGAGCCCGTCATGCTTTTGGGGCTGTTGGCGAGCAACTTCCACCGCCTCGCGCTCGCCAAGGAGCTGATGTCGCGCGGCGCGCCCGAGCAGGAGGTCTTCCGCGTCGTCAACATGCCCTTCAGCCAGCGCAAGGAGTTCCTCGCCACCGCCCGCCGCGCCGACGCGGGCGAACTCGCGCGCCGCATCACGCGCATCGCCGAGGCCGACCTCGCCATCAAGACCTCGCTCGGCGGCGGCGGCGAACGCGGCTCCCGCCTCCAACTCGAAATGCTCGTCTGCGAGCTGTCGGCGTAAAAGAAAGGACTGAGTGGGAAGATGAGCGCTTTCACTCAGTCCTCAGTCCTCAGTCCTCAGTCCTTCTTTAAAAGTCGAGCGGTCTCAAGTCCGGCTCGACCCACTCACGCCTCGCCGTCTCCGTGTCAATCAGCTCTTTGCTGTAGTAGTCGAAGATGAGGCGCGAGCCGCCGCACTCGGCGGCGAGGGCGTTGGTCATCTCGGCGAGGTTGAGGCCGTCGGCGGCGCGTGCGAGGTAGGCGCGGACGCGCTTGAGCCAGAAGACGGTGATGGTCTCGTGGTAGAGGCTCGGGTTGATGCCGTGCGCCGCGACGTACGCGCCGATGTTCGAGCGGACGCGTGCGAGCGCTTCCGCGTCTCCCAGGCGCAGGAGGTAGCAGAGCGCGACCAGCAGGTGCTCCCTGTGGTTAAAGTCGGCCGGCGGCAGTTCGCACGACTCGAACCGGCGGACGACCTCCAAGACCTCCTCATCAGTCCGGTAAAGCTCGTTCGGCTTCGACATCGCTCACGCCCTCCTGACACAAAAAAGCGAGGCAGGCCGCCACGGCGACGGCCTGCCTCGCACCCTTCAATTTTTGAAGCGCCCTACTCGCCCGAACCGCCGACGCGCACCGTCAGGCGCGACTTGTAGCGCGCGGCCGCGTTGCGGTGGAGCACGCCCTTCTGCACGGCCTTGTCGATGAGCGAGACCGTCGCGGGCAGAAGCTCCTGCGCCGCCCCCGTGTCGCCCGACTCCAGCGCCGCGCGCAGCTTCTTGATCCCCGTGCGCAGGCGCCCGCGGTTGCCGCGGTTGATGTCGCGGCGCTTCTCGTTCTGGCGCACGCGCTTCTCGGCTGACTTGTGATTAGGCATCTCTCGATTAACTCCGTCCGTCCTTATGTCTCGTCTGAGAAAGCTCGCCGGGGCACACTGTCGAGAATCTGCCCGCCAGAGCAAAGCCCAAAGTATAGGGAGCCGAAGCACCCGTGTCAAGGAGCCGCGGCGGGGCGAACAGGCCCCTTTCGCCGTCCGCCCGCGCACGTTCGGGGGCGCCCGCGCGCACTTTCGTTGACACCCCCGCCCGCCCTGTTGTAGCGTCGTTTCTGCAATGAAAGAGACCGTTTCTTCGTCCCTCATCCGCCCCCCGCGCCGCCACGCCGAGCCGTCCACGCGACAAGGAGAAGAGAGCGCCTTTTGAAGAAGATCGAGCTTCCGCCGCGAGCCGTCGAGACGCTCTTCGGCGTCCACGACCAGAACATCAAGCACTTGGAATCGCTCCTCGACGTGCGCGTGGACGCGCGCGGGCAGGACCTGACGCTCGACGGCGACCCCGGCGATGTCGAGACCGCCGCGCGCATCGTCGAGGACTTCGCCGCGCTCTTCCGCGAGGGCAAGACTTTTACGGACAAGGAACTCCGCGAAGCCTTCGCCCAGATCGCCGAAGACCGCACCTACAGCCTGCGCGACTACTTCACCAAGGCGCGCTTCAACCCCGCCGGCAAGAAGCAGGTCGCGCCCAAGTCGGCCAACCAGCGCCGCTACATCGAGGCGATTCAGAGCAACGACATCGTCTTCGGCATCGGGCCGGCCGGCACGGGCAAGAGCTATTTGGCGGTGGCGATGGCCGTGCAGGCTCTCACGCAGAAGCAGGTCAGCCGCATCGTCCTCGCCCGCCCCGCCGTTGAGGCCGGCGAGCGGTTGGGCTTCCTCCCCGGCGACCTCCAGGAGAAAGTTGACCCCTACCTCCGCCCCCTCTACGACGCCCTCTTCGACCTCATGGACGCCGAGCGCGTCGCTAAGATGCTGGAGAAGCGCATCATCGAAGTCGCCCCCCTGGCCTTCATGCGCGGCAGAACCCTTGCGGATGCGTTCATCATCCTCGACGAGGCGCAGAACACGACGAGCGAGCAGATGAAGATGGCTTTGACGCGCATCGGGTTCGGGTCGAAGGCGGTCATCACGGGGGACGTGACGCAGATCGACCTGCCGACGGGCAAGCGCAGCGGCCTGGTCGAGGCTGAGCGCATCCTCTCGAAGGTCGAGGGCATCGAGTTCGTCTACTTCACCGACAAGGACGTCGTCCGCCACCGCCTCGTCCAGCAGATCATCAAAGCCTACGAGTCGCAGTCGAAGAAGGCCGACGCCCCGAGTCAAGAGGGATGATCGAGGTCGTCAACCGCCAGCGGAAGGTGCCGGTCGATGTCGAACGTTGGCGCGCCTTCGCGGAGCGAGCCCTGAAGGTCGTGCCGGCTGATGGCGCGGGGGCGACCGTGGCGTTCGTGTCGGACAGGGCGATGCGGGAACTCAATAAGCGTTGGAGGGGGAAGAGGGGGACGACCGACGTGCTGTCGTTCCCGGCGGGGCAGGAGGAGTTCGAGAAGGGGGAGGGGAAGAGTCTGGGGGACGTGTTGATCTCGGTCGAGCAGACGTCGCGGCAGGCGGCGGAGCACGGGCTGGAGTTCGAGAACGAGGTCGAGCAGCTCATCCTGCACGGGCTCCTGCACCTGTGCGGGTACGACCACGAACGGGACGGCGGCGAGATGAACGCGCTCGAACTAAAGCTGCGCCGCCGGCTCGGGATATAATCTCTGGTAAATAGTGGATGGTAAATGGTGAATGGTAGGCGGGCGGTTCTCAGTTCAGCCGTCCGGCAAACGAGACTCAGCCACTATTCACCATTTACTATTTACCATTCACCGATTATGGAGACTGAGATAGAAATCGGGGCGGGCGTCGCGCTGCTGCTGGTGCTGGCCTTCCTCTCGGCGCTGGACGCGGCGTTCGGCCAGTTGAGCGACGTGGGGCTCCGGCGTCTGACGGGCGAGCGCGAGGAGCGGCCCGGCCGCTCCGTCCAGTTCCTCGGCGAGGTGTTGGAGAACCGGCCGCTCTTCCGCTTCACCCTGAACGCGGCGATCCAGGTCGTGCTGGTGGCGGTGGTCGTGCTCGTCACGTCGGTCTGTTACCAACTGCTCGGGGCGGAGCGGCGCTTCCTGCTCATCGCGTTCTTCATCGCGCTGGCGCTGACGATCCTCTTCCGGCAGGTCATCCCGCGGCTGCTCGCGGCGGGGAACCCGGAGCGGACGCTCCTGACGCTGCTGCCGCTCTACCGCCCCTTCTACGGCGTGCTCTCGCTCTTCGCCGCGCCGCGGCAGGCGGCCGCCGAGCGCGCGCGCCGCGGCGGCGACGACATCCACACGACGCGCGTCGCGGAGGCGGCCGAGTCGGAAGGGGACGACAACGGCGGCGACATCCAGGCGCTCATCGACGTGGGCGAGGAGGAGGGCATCCTCGAAGAGGAGGAGGGCGAACTCATCCAGTCCATCATCGAGTTCGGCGAGACGCGCGCCGGCGAGGTGATGACGCCGCGCACCGACATCGTCGCGCTGCCGCTCTCGGCCACCGTGCGCGAGGCGCGCGACGTGATGGAGGAGTCGAAGTACTCGCGCCTGCCCGTCTACCGCGAGCAGATCGAGGACGTGGTCGGCATCATCTACGTCCGCGACCTGCTCTCCTATTGGGCCGAGGGGCGCGAGGACGAGCCGATCGAGCCGCTGCTCAGGCCCGCCTACTTCGTCCCCGAGACGAAGTCCGTGGACGAGCTGCTCGAAGAGATGCAGAAGACGCACGTCCAGCTCGCGCTCGTCATCGACGAGTACGGCGGGCTCGCGGGGCTCCTCACCGTCGAGGACATCCTCGAAGAGATCGTCGGCGAGATCGAGGACGAGGACATCGAGAGCGAGGAGATCGTCGAGATCGTCGAGTCGGACGACGGCTACTACGACGTGCTCGGCTCGACCGAGGTCGGGAAGATCGAGCGGCTCTTCGACATGGAGATCGAGGACGACGACTTCACGACCATCGCCGGGCTCGTCATCAGCGAGTCGGGGACGGTGCCGCAGACGGGGGCGCGCCTGAACTTCAGGGGGCTGGATGTCGAGGTCTTAGAGGCGGACGAGCGGCGCATCGGCCGCCTGCGCCTGCGCCGCACGCGGAAGGACGGCGAGGCGGCCGCCGCCTCGGAATAGCTCCGGTTCAATCAAAAGGAGTTTCACAGGGGAAGAATGGCGAAGAAGAAGAGCAGATACTTGTCGGGGCGTCGCATCGACCCGCGGGCGATCGAGGGCGGCGAGATGGTCGCCGACCTGGTTGACGAGACCTTTCTCGCGTACAACGCGGCGCGGCTGCGCGAGGCGTGCCAGTTGTTCACGCGCAAGATGCTTGAGCCGGACGTGACCGTCGGGCTCTCTATTACGGGCGCGCTGACACCCGCGGGGCTGGGGATTTCGGCGCTCATCCCGCTGATGCGCGCGGGCTTCGTGGATTGGGTCATCACCACGGGCGCGAACCTCTACCACGACACGCACTTCGGCATCGGGCTCGCGCTTCATCAGGGCAACACCGCCGTCTCGGACGTGGTCTTGCGCGAAGAGGAGGTCGTGCGCATCTACGACATCTTCTTCGACTACTCCGTGCTCCTGGACACGGACGCCTTCTTCCGGCGTCTGATCGAGGGCGAGGAGTTCCAGCGGCCGATGTCCACGGCCGAGTTCCACAACCTCTGCGGCAAGTACGTGCTCGAGCGCGAGCGCAAGCTGGGGATTGAGAACAAGTCGTTCCTCGCCGCCGCGTACGAGTTCGGCGTGCCGCTCTACACTTCGAGCCCCGGCGACTCGTCCATCGGCATGAACGTCGCGGCGAAGGCTTTGCAAGGGAACAAACTCGCCTTCGACCCCTCGGCCGACGTGAACGAGACGGCCTCGATTGTGCTCGCCGCCAAGCGCGGCGCGATCCACGGCCGCGGCGACAAGGGGAAGAAGCACGGCGGCAAGTCGGCCGTCTTCATCCTCGGCGGCGGGAGCCCCAAGAACTTCATGCTCCAGACCGAGCCGCAGATTCAAGAAGTCCTCGGCATCGACGAGCGCGGGCACGACTACTTCCTGCAGGTCACTGACGCGCGCCCCGACACCGGCGGCCTGTCGGGCGCGACGCCGGGCGAGGCCGTCTCGTGGGGCAAGGTTGACCCCGAGCGCCTGCCCGACGCGGTCGTCTGCTACGTGGACTCGACCATCGCGCTGCCGGTCGTCACCTCCTACGCGCTCGCGCGCCACGAGCCGCGCCCGCTCAAGCGCCTCTACGACCGCCGCGCCGAGCTGATGGAGCTGCTGCTGTCCGAGTACGAAAAGTCTGAAAGAAGGTAAGGGGGGTGAATGGTGAATAGTAAATGGTAAATGGATTCTGCCTTCATCCATTTACCATTTACTATTCACCATTCACCAAGAGCAAATGGTTAAAACAATCAAGGACGACCAGCCACGCACTTACTTCGACTGCACGAAGTGCCCGGCCTTCTGCTGCTCGATCTACGAGCGCGTGCAGGTGACCAAGCGGGACATCACGCGCCTCGCCAAACACTTCGGCGTCACCTTCGAGGCGGCGCGCCGCCGCTTCACGAAGCAGTGGGAGGACGAGCGCGTGCTCAAGCGGGTCAAGGACACGATCTTCCCCGAGACCTGCATGTTCCTCGACCAGGAGCGGCGCGGCTGCACCATCTACCACGCGCGCCCGGCCGTCTGCCGCGAGTACCCCGACCGAGTGCGCTGCGTCTACTACGACGTGCTCCAGTTCGAGCGCCGCCAGCAGAACGACGAGACGGTCGTCCCCCTCGTCCAGATCACCTTCCGCGAGGTCAAGAAGGAGCCCGCCGCGCAGAACGGCAACTCCAAAGAGAAGGTCTGGGAGTGGGAGCCGGAAGGGAAGTGATGTGTGATGAGTGATAAGTGATAAGATGTGCCCGAAAGGGCGACGGCTTTTTCTTATCACCTATCACTCATCACTTATCACGCTGGTGGAGGTAGAAGATGCGAGAACTGTTGGCGAAGATGGTGGGGAAGAAGATCGACATGTTCTGCGGCGGCTCGTCGAGCCTGCGGGGGAAGCTCGTCAAGGTGGACGAGGGCGTGGCGCACATGGTGGACGAGGACGACCAGATGTTCTACGTCTCCATCGAGCGCATCATCGTCTTCAGCGAGACCAAATCGGGCGAGCAGCGCGCGGGCTTCGTCCTCGGCTTCCGCAAGTAGAGCAGACGCTCGTCAAAAAGCTTCAGGCCGACCCCTCTTCGGAGGGCGTCGGCCTGAAGCGCGTTAGAGACGCTTGAAATCTTTACCTGCCCGCGGAGGCGACGAGAGTCGTCGCCGGCACGCGGCGGAAGCCGACGAGGCGCTTCGTCCAGTAGTCGTCGAAGCGAGAGTAGACGACGCCGCGGCTCGTCGAGGCGTGGTAGAAGCCGTTGGCGTCGGCGACGATGCCGACGTGGTTCAGGTGGTTGAAGAAGACCAGCGTGCCGAACTTGTACTTTTCGTCCTCGGTCGGCGGCGCGAACGTGTTCCAGAGGCTGCGCGCCGAGCTGCGCTCGAACGGCACGCCCGCCTGCTGGAAGACGCTCCACACGAAGCCCGAGCAGTCGTAGCGGTACGGCCCCTCCGTCCCCATCCTGTAAGGCGTCCCCAGGCGCTCCTCAATCGCCGTCAGTATCGAACGCTCGAAAAACCCGAGCCTGGCCGTCGGCACGCCGAACTGCGGCTTCGCGGGCGCGGGCTCCGCCCCTTCCTCCGAGTCGCTCTCCTCCACCACGAAGATGTCGTTTTCGAGGCGCGAGCGCCCCTCTGCTTCCGTGGTCGTCGTCGTCTGTGTGGGAGTCGCCTGGCGCGGGCGCGTGGCGGTCTGCGCCTGTGCGGAGAGTGCGAGCAGCGTTAGGGCGAACGTGACCGCGAGCGGCCGGGGGAACAGTCTGCAAAAAGACATCTAGGGGAACGGTCTCCTCTGCCAAAGTCTACTTATTGCTTGGGGTATTGCTTTGCTTGAGGTGGAGGCGTCATCCTTCGGTGTCAACGCCTGAAATCCATCCTACACAACACTTACAGACGCGACAACAACCAATGTGACTGTTTCGTGACGACGCAGCGAGACCTGCTCCATATTTGGACGGAAAGGGGACGTGTCTTTCGTTCATCCTGAAGGCAAAAGGATGGGTTCGGTACGGAAAACGGTGACGCGGCTCACATAAACTCTTTTCCCGTAGAAATTTCCGGGCGCGGCGTGATAGCATGCGCCGCCATAAAGGAGACCGCTTTTATGCTTTTTGTCGAGCGCAGGACGGCCGACCTCAACGTCGAAAAAAACTTGCGCACGCCCGTCCTCGAAGTCCTTCGACAGCGCGGATTCGCCCCGCTGATACGTTCGGCGCGCCTGCACCTCTTCGAGCAGGCCGCGACCGGCCCGGAACAGGCGCGCGAGCTTGAGCGTGCCCTGGAAGAGCGCGCCGCCGCAGAGGGCGAGGAGCCCTACGTGCACGGCGACCTCTTCTGTTTTGAAGACTTTGTGCACTACCTCATCTTCGGCGACGGGCTCGGCGGGGGCGCGGGGCTGCGCGCAGGGATAGTCTACGACGCCGAGACGGTCGCGCCGGCCGAGCGGCTCGAAGCCTTCTGCCGCAACGTCCGGGAGGCTTACGAGGAGGCCGCGCGCGTCTCGAAGGGTTCGGCCGACGGCGCGGAAGAGGTACAGAGTTTCGAGTGGCGCTCTCCCGCCGCAGACAGTCGGGGCGGAGCCGAAGACTCTTCCGTTCCGGCGCAGCAGCCCGCGGCCGTCACGCCCGAGCGCGCGCGGGGGGGCGAGATTCTTGAGGACGCGGCCGCGCGCGGGTTTCTTCAACGTTTGAGTGAAGCGCACACGGACGGCCGCGCCGCGGAGTTCGTCGCTGCGGGTCGCGGGCCTGAGCAGGAGTCTCTCGTGGAGAGGCTGACGGGCGCGGGGCTCGTGCGGCGCGAGGTGCAGGTCAGTTGCCGCAAGACCGGGCGCTCGCTCTTCCGTCTGCCTTCGACCGAGGCGCTCTCAATCGTCACGGCGAGCAACGCCGTGTGCAGCGAGTGCGGCTCGGCCGTGGCCGACGAGCGCGCGGAGGAGCTTGTGACGCCGACGCCGCTCGCCTCCTCTCTGTTGAAGGACGGCGCGTGGCTCTTGAGCAGCCTGCGCGCGATCCTCGCGGGGCTGGGCGTGCCCGAGGGGCAGACCAGGACGCGCGAGGCCCATTCGGAAGGCGAGGCGCAGTTGGCCGCGCACGTCTCGGGCGAGCCGTTCCTCTTCGTCCTGCGCGACGGCGACTTCACGGGCGCGCACGCGCGGCGCGCAATCGAAGGCGAGTCGGAGGCGACGCGCATGGTCGTGGTCGCCGCGGGCAAGGTGCACGACGAGGCGCGCGCGCGCCTGCGCGAGCACGCAAGGCGGCGAGCGCGCGCGGGCGGCGAGGCGGAGGTCGTCTTCGTCGAAGGTCTTGAGACGGCCGCGGACGAGCTGCGCCCGCTGGTCGAGCGCGTCGCGCAGGACGCCCTCACGCGCGAGCTGTACGAGCTGGACGCGGACGCGGGCTTCGACGTGGGCTACGCGCTCGCCGCGCGCTTCCGCCTCGCGCAGCAACGCCGCGACGGCGCGCTCCAGGACCTCGCCGCCTCCGCCGCGGGCGCGCTCTCCGGTGTTCTGAACAGTAGGCAGTAGGCAGATGGCAGTAGGCAGTTGAAAGCGCCGCGGTCGAAGCGTCTGATTTAATCTTTCAACGCTCGGAACGCGGAGCGACTGCCTACTGCCATCTGCCTACTGCCTACTGCTTTATTACCGTCCACACCTACCAATTTGACGCGAAGGACGAAAGCGGTATTGACAACCGTCCCGCCGTCGCGAGAATCTTATGGCAGCAAGCGCCGCCCCCCAGTGCGGACTAAGCCTACAGCCCTGAAGTTAAGAAGATGAACAACCGCTCTTTTCTGCTCTTGAGTCTGACGGCCGCAGTGTTTGCGCCCGCGTTCGACGCGCGCGCGCAGCAGGCCGAGCCGTCTCCGGCCTTCACACGCCCCCGCGTCGTCAGCGCTTCGCGGCAGTCGTCGCCGCAGGCCGCGCCCGTTGCGACGCAGACGCCGGCGCCGGTGCGCGTCCCGCAGCAGCCGGTCGGGGCAGGTCAACAAGTCACGACGCCCGCGCCGACTGCGACGCCGGCCGCGCAGACCGTCGCGCCGCAGTACGTGCCGCCGGCCGTGCCCTTGCAGCCCGCGCACCCGCCTTCACTCTCGAAGTTCCGCGAGCGCGTGGGCGAGGCGCAGAAGCTTCTGAAGACGCGGCTGACGCTCACCTCCGCGACGCCCAACACGGCCTTCGTCACGCTGGCCGCATCGGAAGAGGGCTCCTCGAAGATTCACACGCTGAGCCTGCCGAAGGAGACCTTCCTGAAGCGCGGCGCCGACGTGGTGCTGACGACGGCCCAAGGGCTCAACGTGCGCTTGCAGATCATCCGCCCGAACTACGTCAACACGGCGGTCGTCATCTCCGAGGCGGCGACGGGCAAGCAGTTGACGCCGCTCGTCGTCGAGTACCCCATCGAGAAGTTCGGGCGCTTCCGCGAGATGGCCTACTACACTTCGGCGCACCCCGCGCTGCTCTCGCCGGAGGTGACGAAGCACGGGCAATCTTACGTGCGCAACATGCTCGACCTCGCCGCGCAGCGCTTGAAGAACAAGGGCAAGGTCATCTCGCCCGAGCTGGTGGACATCGCCGAGCGCCTCTGCCTCGTCGAGCACGTTGACCACAGCCGCTTCAAGAACGAAGACCGAAAGAAGATTTACGAGGAGGTCTACGCGCTCTACTCCCTGAACGAGCTGGACACGTACCGCTACTCGGTCAGCTCGGCGGGCGCGGGCGGCATGGTGCAGATGATCCCCTCGACGTACCAGATGGTTCGGCGCATGCACCCGGGCGTCGGCCTGAACCCGGACTTCGTCGCGGGGATGCGCAACCACGGCAACGCGCTCGAAGCGATGCTGCTCTACATGCAGGACACCTGGAGGGACCTGGGGCTGAGGGAGGAGGTGCTCGAAGCGCTGGCGAACAAGACCGCGACGCACGCGGAGCTGATGGCCGCCGGCTACAACTCGAACCCGGCGCGCCTGCCGCTCTACCTCCGCCGCGGCGGCGCCGCCTGGCGCACGCTCATCCCGCGCGAGACGCAGATGTACCTCCAGATTTACTCCTCCGTCGAAGCGCTAATGCAGTTCAAGAACCGCGGCAGCGACTCTGCGCAGCCCGCGCCGCAGCGTCCCGCGGCCGGAACGTCGCGGGAGTAGGGAAGCGTAACTTAAGGCTCGGCCGCCGGGTTGGCAGAAGACGCGGGGGCGTGGAGGGTTAACCCTCCGCGCCCCCGGCAGTTTTTAAGGGAGTCCGCAGCGAAAGCCTCCCGGCGGGGCCTCAGCGCGGGTTACGCCTGCGGAGAGTCTGTGCCGCGAGGTCGCGTATGTCGGGCAGCGCGTCGTCCCTGCTGACCGCCTCGATGCGCGCGCGCAGTTCCGGGGTCGGTTCGAGCGTGACCGATTTCAGCGCCTCGCGCCGGACGACGTGGTCGCCGTCGCCCACGAGTTCGAGGAGGACGCGGTTGACCGACGGGCGCGAGAGGTTGCGCGCGGTGCTCGCCGCGGCGAGCCGGACGGGGAGTTGCGGGCTCCGCGCGGCCTTGCTCAGCACGGCCGCCGAGCGCTCATCCTGAATGAGACCGGCGAGGTAGGCGGCCTTCGCGGCCAAGTGCAGCGCGCCCCCTTCGACGAGCGTCTCAAGGTGCGGGAGGGCGTCGGGGCCGAGCTTCAGGGCCTCGGCGTAGTCAACCTCGTCGGGCGAGAGCACGCCCCGCACTTGCTCCAGAGTAACGGCCATATGAAACCTCCTTCGTGCGTCTTCCTCACTTCAACACCTTCGAGTTCCAATAGATGGTCTTGCGCTCCTCCGCCGACAGTTCGGGCGGCGGGTCGGTGATACCCCAAGTGCCGTCGTCGAACATGAGGCGTGTGCTGTCGTTTACGAGGTCCAGCCCGAGGACGTGGCCCAGTTCGTGCGCCATCGTCCAGGGGGAGGCGATCATGGCGATGACCGCGCTCGGCGCCCCGCTGGGGAAGGTGGCGCACCCGTTCTTGACCGGGTTGGTGCCGAGGACGTTGTAGATGACGATCTCGTTGCTGTTGGCCCCGAAGCGGTAGTTCGAGGCGAGCGCCTTCTGCTCGGCGGTCGCCGTGCCCTTGCACTCGCCGATCTCAACGACGTGGAAGAGGGGCACGTCGAGCGTGTTGAACGAAGCCGGCTCGATCCAGAAGGAGGGGCTGCCCCCGGCGAAGATCTGCCACGCCGCCGCCAGCTGCCCGAACATCGAGGTGGTGTCGTTGACGATCACCGTGCCCAGGGCGAAGTCCACGAGGTGGACGCGAATCCTGTTGGCGGCCGTCGGCGCCCACCATTTCGTCCAGACGCCTTTGTCGCGGCCCTGGACGTAGACCTGCTCGTGGTCGGGCCCGAGCGAGTTCGCGACCGGGCGGCTGGCGAGCGGGAAGCCGTCGAGGTGCTGCTGCCAGTCGTGCCACTTCCCGTCGTACTTGGAGATTTGCCACAGCCGGTCATCCTTGCCCCAGGCGTAGACGTTGACGATGCCGGCCTGGCGCGAGACGGCCGTGGGCGCGTCGTTGATTTTGCCGCCGAGCGACTCCCACCCCGTCCAGCCGTTGCTCGCCGTCCACTCCTTCGTCCAGACCGCATGGTCTTCCCCGCGGACGAAGACCTGCTCGTGGAAAGGCCCCGTGGAGATGACGGCCGGCGCGGAGGACAGAATCGATCCGTCGTTGTGCGGCTCCCACCCGCCCCAGTTCCCGCCGAACCAGGAGTTCTGCCACAGCGAGTTGTTGAGGCCGCGCGCGTAGACGTTCTTCACCTCGGGCGAGCGCGAGACGGCCGCCGGGGCGTCGAGGATGATGCCTTTGGGCAGCGGCTTCCAACTCGTCCACGTCGTGCCGCCCTGCCACTCCTTTGTCGTCACGCCGTCGGGGCCGTCGACGAAGACCTGTTCGTGGTTGGTGCCGAGCGAGCAGGCGGCCGGGTCGGAACTGAATTTCGGTGAGTCCTCGTGGAGCCGCCAGCCCTGCCAGATGCCGGAACTCCAGGAGTTCTGGTAGAGCCGTGAGTCCATGCCACGGGCGTAGAGGTTGACGGTGCTGGGATCGCGCGAAAGGACCGCCGGGGCTCCGAAGATTTCGCCGCCGAGCGGGACGAAGGCTGACCAGGGCATGAGTGACCCCCTACGGTTCGAGGGAGAAGGTGTCGCGCGCCTCTTGGACGCGGGTCGGGGGGGGGCGGGGAGCGCGCGGGCTGCGAGGTGCTCGTGGCGTGCCCGGTCGGGGCGCAGATGCTATCACGCCGCCCCGCTTTTGCAAACGCTTTTTGTGTGGGCCCGGGTCGGCCTGAGAGCCGCCCGCGCCGTGACCCCTCAGCGGCGTTCGAGCGAGTCGCGATCCCAGTGGGCGCGGGCGGCGGCCGCCTCGTAGGTGGTCTGGAGGAAGTCGAGGAGCGCGGCGTCGGGGTCTGCGGAGGTGCGGACGGCCTCGTAGGGGAGGACGAACTCCTTGAAGTCCGTGTTGTAGTAGGCCGCCGCGGGGCCGACGCTCGCGGAGTCGAAGCCCGCGGGCTCGGGGTAGGCGTAGGAGTAGAAGATGGGCTCGGGGAGGGCGGGGCCGCCGGGCCAGAAGCCCGCGCTCGAGACCTCGTGCGAGTAGGCCTCGCGCGTGATGGAGTCGGCGACGCCGGGCGCGCCGGGGTGCTCGGGCGCGCGGCGGCCGGAGAAGCGCGTCACGGCGAGGTCGAAGCTGCCCCAGAAGAAGTGGACGGGGCTGCACTTGCCCGCGAAGCCCGAGCGGAACCGCTGGAAGACGCGCTCCGACTGCACGAGCGCGCGCCAGAAGCTGTTCGCGTACTCCGGGTCGTAAGACTTGTGCGTCTCGTCCTTCTCGAAAGGGACGGGGTCGGGGACTTCGACCGGCGTCGTCCAGATCTTCACTTCCAACCCGAGCCCCTTCAACGTTGACGCGAACTCGCCGTAGAAGTCCGCGACCGTCCGCGGCGCGAGTCTCATCTCGCGCGAGTCGCCCTCGGAAGTCGCGACGAGGAGCCGGTGGTCGATGAAGTCGAAGTCCACCTGAAACGTCCTCTGCCCGTGCGGCATCGGCGAGGTCGTCAGTCCCCGCGAGGTGACGTAGAGCGGCACCTGCCACCAGTGGTTGACGTGCGGCGCCCGGGCGAGGCGCACCTTGCCCACCACCTGCGTCCACATGTGCAGCGTCGCGCACGTCTCGCGCCACCCGTCGAAGGGAAGCGCGGGCCACGCGGCGGCCCCGTCCTTTGAACTCATCACTCGTCCCCCCGCGCTCACTGAAGGAAGCCCTCGAAGTCTTTGATCTTCAAGTCGCGCGCCGCGACCGCGCGCCCGACCGCCTGAAGGTCTCCGATGTGGTCAATCGAGTCGAGCTGCTGCACGTCCGCCGGCTTGACGTTCGGCAGGCCGAGAGCCGCGAGACCCTCCTTCGTCAGCTCGGCGTTGTAGCGCATGTATGTGAAGAGCTTCGGGTCTACCACGCCGCGGCCGTGCTCGCCCGTCAAGTCCCAGACCTCCCGGTCAATCATCGCGCCGGACTTGCAGTTGCCGAAGACGCGGCAGAGCAGGTCTTGCTCGTTCGAGGCCGAGAACATGAGCGCGCCGGGGATGGACTGCGCGTTGTAGAGCAGGTTCAGCTCGTCGGGCGCGAGGTTGGCGTTGGCGTTGGCGGCGGTGCCGGTGCCGACCGAGACGAGGAGTATGCGGTCTTCGCCGGTGGGCCAGTTGAGCTTGTACGCGCCGAGCGTCGCCATCAGGAAGAGCTGGAACGCGGGGTTGTTGTACATCGTGACGCCGCCGTCCACGAAGATGAAGCTCTGCTCGCCGACCTGCACCACCTCCGGCGGGAAGTAGGTGGGCGCGGCGGTGCTCGCGCGCACGAGCTGCCAGAGCGGGAGGTCGAGGTTGCAGTCCTTGCGCGCGCGGTCGTTGTACTTGGCCGCGGGGTTGTTCGAGAGGGGCCAGGGCGAGTCGGTCGTCGCGTTGCGGAGGATGAGGAGCAGGTACGTCCGGAGCGCCTCGGTGCCGAGGGTCGCGAGCGGGTCGCCCGTCTTACTCGCGATGACCTCTTGCAGCTTCGCGATGAGCTTCTCGTCCTCGAACTTGTACTTGAACCTCCGGTACCAGCTCGCCTTCTCGAACATGGCGGGGCCGCTCTCGACGTAGAACTTGCGTATCTCGGCGGCGCTCATGCCGAGCGACAGGCATGTGGCGATGATGGCGCCCGTCGAGGTGCCCGCGATGTAGTCGAAGTAGTCGGCGAGCACGAAGTCGTCGCCGGCCTTGAGCGCCTGGCGCAGCTCGTCTTCGAGGCGCGCGAGGACTTCGACGGCCATGATGCCGCGGATGCCGCCGCCGTCGAGCGCGAGCAGCTTGCGCGGCCCCTCCTTCGCGTTCTTCTGGTCCAGGGCTTTCGTCATATCTCTCCTTTTCGCTGACGCCCCGCCGCCGCGGTCAGAGTTTCGTCGGGTTGACTATGGGGTCGCAGAGGTGTCCGCCGAGGCGCTTGACGCGCGCGGCGAAGTCGGACGTGCCGCCGGGGCCGTCGCCCGTCGGCTGCTCGTCCCAGACGAGCACGGCGTAGAGGTTCTTCGGCTCGTCGGCCTCGACGCGCGCGGTGTTAATCATCCAGAGGTTGTTGCGCGCGAAGACGGACGCGCCCTTCGGCGGCGACCTCAGCCGCTCGTGCTGGAAGAAGGTCTTCACGGAGTCGCGCGCCTTCAGGGCGTAGAAGCGGTCTGCCCAGTCGGTGCCGGGCGAGCGCACCGACTCGTCGAGGAAGTCGCCCTCCGGCTTCGCCAGGAAGAGCCAGACCTGCGCGCCGCGGTCGGCGCATAGCTCGGCGAAGATCAGGTCGGCCCCGCGCGCGCCCCCGCAGATGGCGAGGTCTCCGGCGCCCACGCCCCATTTGTCGAGCTGCCTGGCGACCATCGCGCGCACCGCGTCAACCTTGCGCTCGGGGAAGCGCTCGGCGCGCCCCTTCTTGACGCGGTCGGGCGCGTCCGTCATGTGGCCGCTCGCCGCCACGACCTTGCCGAAGCGCGGGCCCGAGTCGCTCGCCCCGCCGCCCCTCTGCGTGAGCGTCTCCAGCCTCGTCCGCAGAAGCTGGACGACCGGGGCGACGGCGTCGGGGCGGAAGTTAAGGCTCTCGAAGAGTCGCACCTGCTCCAGCATCGAGCTGACGCTGAAGTGCGTCGCCGCCCGCGAGTAGGCCGCCTCCCGGTAGAGCGCGTACGCGCGCTTCGCGTCGCCCGCCACCAGCTCGAGCTCTGCCAGCGTGGCCTTGACCCACACGCGCTCCTCGTCGTCCGGCCCGGCGCAGTCGAACTTGGTGAGCGCCGAGTAGCGGATGACCGAGACGAACTCGTCGAAGTGCGGCACTTCAAACTCGGCGGGCTGGTCGCCGGTCTCCTCCGCGAGGTGCTCCAGCAGCTTGACGGCCGAGATGACGTTGATGCCGTTGTAGTAGTCGAACTTCGCGCGCGTGGCCTTCTCGTAGCTCTCCACCGCGCCGACCAGGTTGACCGACGCGGCGACGGCCAACTGCTGTCGCTCCTCGACGGTCTTGCCGTCCTGCCACTCCACCTTCCAGAGGTCTTTGTAGACCCGGCCGAGGATGCCCTGCGCCTCCGTGTCACCCTCGTGCGCCTTGACGACGTTCAGCATGTGAACCTGCGCGTCGGCGACGCGCCCGAGCCGGTTGAGGACGAGGCCGCGTTGCGTGAGCGCGCCGAGGTGCTTGCCGTCGAGCGCGAGCAGGTCGTCGAGCACGGTGAGCGCGGCCGCGAAGCGCTTCATGCCGCGCAGGGCTCCGGCCGCCCGCCAGAGGAGTTGCGTGCGGTGGAAGCGGGTCGGCGCGTCGTCGGCGAGCGTGAGGATGTCGCCCGCCCAGCCGTTGGCCGCCGCCACCTTCACGCGCGACTCCCAGTCGGCGAAGACGTTGCCGAAGTAGTTCGCGCGCGCAGTCCTCACCTCGCTCCAGTCCGCGGGCTTGAGGCCGGGGAGTTCCTTGTAGACGGGGCTCCCGATGGTCTGCTCGTCGGCCGCGATGGCGTCGCGCAGGCGGTTCGCGAGCTGCTCGACCTCGGCGTCGAGGCGCTGCTGCCAGTCAGCGTCGCGCTCCTCCTTCCCGGTGAGGAAGAGCTTGCCGTCGTACGAGAACTTGCGGTCGGTGTAGAGGTCGAAAATCTTGAGCTTCGCCCAGCCGCCTTCCACCATGAAGACGCCGCGCGGCGCGACGCCGTGGCGGATGCCGAGTTCGTAGAAGACGTTGGCGTTCAGCATGGAGACGTCGGCGACGATGATGTCCGCCGTCACCAGCTCGAAAAACATGTCGGTGCGGATGTCGCCGCCCGCCTTCTCCTTGTCGGCGCGGAACGGCACACACCCGGCCCTCTTCAGCGCCGGCTCGTGGAGCAGGGCGTAGACCTCGTTGAAGTCCACTTTGATGGCCTCCTTCGCCGCCTCCTTCTCGGTGGCGGCGGCGGCGGCCTGAACCTCCTTCACGTCGAAGGGCATCGCGACGAAGACGTGAGGCTGCACGGTCGGTCTCCTCTTACGCTGCGGCCGTCGGTGACGCGTGATGTGGCTGCGCGCCGGGGGCGTGAGGGCGCTCCTCACGCATGGACTCGCGGGACGAAGGCGCGCCGATGATACATGACAACGACGCCCCCGCGGAATAGGCGCGGCGGGAAAATTTGCGGCGCGCTCAGCTAAAGCGAAGGGGGGAGGGTGAAGAGGCCGGAGAACCAGCCGTAAGGGTCGAGGAAGCGGCCGTAAAAGTCGAAGAACCAGCCGAAGAGCGTCCGCGCGGCCGCCGGCCACACGCAGAAGAGGAGGAGGCTGGCGGCCGCGACGATGAGGTTCGTCATCCTGTAGATGCTCCCCATGTAGAAGGCGGACACGACGTGGAGGGCCACGAGGCACGAAAGGAGCCCGACGAAGTAGAGCACCGCCGCGAGCCACAACGGCGCGCCGGCCGCCGCCTCACGCGCGGCGAGCGCGGCGAAGGCCGACCAGCCCGCCTGGTGCAGGCCGCCGACGACGAGGCCGGAGACGATGTACGCGTCCCCGTGCGAGTACATGTCCACGCGGAAGAGGCGCTGAAGCAGGACGACCAGCGCGCCGGAAATAATCAGGGCCGTCCACAAGGCCCAGAAGCCTCTGGCCAGGGTGAGCGCCGTCGCCGCCTTGCCCGCGGGCCAGAGCAGCAGCGCGGCTAGCGCGACGAAGACCGCGTTGAGGACGACGGCGAAGAGGTAGTTGAACACCTCCTTCTGATCCTCGTGCAACAGCCATCGGCCGAACTCACCCATACGGAGAAAGCCTTCGCGTTCAGTCGCCGTACTGCAAGCGCCCGTCGAGCGTCGGGTCGGGCAGCGCGTCGCGGCGCGAGTCGTCGGCGTACTGTAGTTTGTAGAGCCGCCAGTAGAGGTCGCGGCGCGCGAGGAGCTGCTGGTGCGTGCCGCGCTCGCGCAGCTCGCCGTGGTGGAGGACGAGTATCTGGTCGGCGCGCTGGACGGTCGAGAGGCGGTGCGCGACGACGACGGAGGTGCGGTCGCGCAGGACGCGCTCGATGGCCTGCTGGATGAGCTGCTCGGTCTCCGTGTCGATGGAGCTGGTCGCCTCGTCGAGGATGAGGAGCGCCGGGTCGAAGGCCAGGGCGCGCGCGAACGAGATGAGCTGCTTCTGGCCGACCGAGAGGCCCGCGCCGCGCTCGCGCACCTCCGCCTTGAAGCCCCCGGGCAGTCGCCCGATGAAGCCGTCGGCGTGCACCTCGCGCGCGGCCCAGCGGACGCGCTCGTCCGGCACGTCCTCGCGGCCGAGGCGGATGTTGCCCTCGACCGTGCCGCTGAAGAGGAACACGTCCTGCAACACGACGGCGAAGTTCTCCCGCAGGGCCTTCAAGTCCCACTCGCGCACGTCCACGCCGTCGAGCAAGACCTGCCCCCGCTGCACGTCGTAGAAGCGCATGAGGAGGTTCGTGATCGTCGTCTTACCCGACCCCGTGTGGCCGACGAGCGCGACCGTCTGCCCCGGCTCGGCCACGAACGACACGTCCTTCAAGACCCAGTCTTCGCCCTTGTAGGCGAACCAGACGTTGCGGAACTCGACGCGCCCGCGCGCGCGCCCAGACCTCTGCGGCCGCTCCGGCGTCGTAACGGCGACGGGCAGGTCGAGCGTGCGGAAGATGCGCTGCGAGGCGACGAGCGCCGCCTGGAAGACGTTGTACTTGTCCGAGATGTCGCGGATCGGCTGGAAGAGGCGCTGCGAATACTGGATGAAGGCGACGAGCGCGCCGATGGAGAGGACTTCATTGGTCGGCGTGTTCTGCATCACGCGGTAGCCGCCGTACCAGACGATGAGCGCGACGCCGAGCGAGCCGATGAGGTCTACGAGCGGGAAGAAGACCGCGTAGTAGAAGATGGTCTGGACGTTGGCCTGCCGGTAGTCGTCGTTCGCCTCGTGGAACTGTTGAAGGCTCTTCGCCTCGCGGTTGAAAAGCTGGACGGTCTGCGCGCCGGAGATGTGCTCTTGCAGGAACGAGTTGATGCGCGCCAGCTTCGTCCGCACGAGGTCGTAGCCGCGCCGGGCGTGCTTGCGGAACCACGTCGTCGCCGCAAACAGCAGAGGCACGGTGACGAGCGCGACCAGCGTCAGCCGCCAGTCCATCCACGCCATGAAGCCGACGATGGCGAAGACCATCAGCACGTCGCCGAGGCCCTCGATGACGCCCGAGGTGAAGAGTTCGTTGAGCGCGTCCACGTCGGACGTGAGGCGCGTCATGACGCGGCCGACGGGGTTGCGGTCGAAGTAGGCGACCTCCTGCCGCTGCAACTTCTCGTAAAGCTCCGCGCGCAGGTCGTACATGACGTGCTGGCCGACCGACTGGAGGAGGACGGCCTGCAGGTAGGAGACGAGCATCTGCAAGAGCTTCACGCCGAGGAAGGCGAGCGCGAGCCACTGGAGGCCCGAGAGGTTCTTCGGGATGATGTGCCAGTCGATGGCGTACTGGAAGAACTTCGGCTCGACCACGCCGAGCGCGTTGACGAGCAGCGTGAGGGCGAGCGCCGGCACGATGAGCCGCTTGTACGGCCGCAGGTAGCGCAGCAGACGCCACGCGCTCCCGCGGTCGAACTTCTTGAGCGCCTCCTCCTCGTGAAACTGTTGAACTGTCGCTGACATTCTTACTTCAAAAACCTTTCGGCGCGCGGATCACACCAACGACTTGTGAAACGCCGCCTCCACCTGCTCACGGCGCGGGAAGTGCAGCAGCATGCCGACCGCGCCGAGCGCGAAGAGCAGGTAGGCGGCGTCGTTCCGGGTGACGAAGACACCCACCAGCCCGAACAGGACGGCCGATTCGCAGAGGGCCATCGCAATGGTGAAACCCGCCTGCGTCAGCGCAGGCTGCCGGTGCTCGGCCGCACGCCTGTAGAAGGCCGACTTCACGAGGAACGAGGCGGCCACGGTCGAGACTGCCAGGGCCGCCAGCGCGTAGAGCAGCGGGTGGACGCCGCGGCTGAGCTCGTCCGGCAGTTCCGACGGCCGGGTGACCCACGTGATGAGGACGAACAGCGCGACGCATACCAGGAAGGCGACCCAGAGTATCCGCAGCGTGCGGAGGTGAACTTCCGAGCCCCCGCTTGTCGTCGTTCGGTTCATCATATTTCGCCAACGTCCTTTCCAGACCGCCCGGGTTCAGCTCGCCGCCAACTCCTCTTCGAGCAACTGGCGCTCGTAGAGGTCTGCGTACTCGCCGCCGTGGGCGAGCAGCTCCTCGTGCGTGCCGCGCTCGACGATGCGGCCTTCATCCAGAACACAGATGAGGTCGGCGTCGCGGACGGTCGAGATGCGGTGCGAGACGATGAGCGAGGTGCGCTCGCGCATCACGCCGCGCAGGCGGCCTAAGATTTTCTCCTCGGTGTAGGTGTCCACGGCCGAGAGCGCGTCGTCGAGGATGAGGATGCGCGGCTGGCGCATGACGGCGCGCGCAATCGCCGTCCGCTGCTTCTGCCCGCCCGAGAGCGTGATGCCGCGCTCGCCCACGAGCGTGTCGAAGCCGTCGGGGAACTCGCGCACGTCGTCGGCGAGGCCGGCGATCTCGGCCGCCCACTCCACCTCCGCGCGCGAAGCCTTCTCGACGCCGAAGGCGACGTTCTCGGCCAGCGTGTCGCTGAACAGGAAGGTCTCCTGCGGGACGTAGCCGAAGGCCGCGCGCAACTGCGCGAGCGGGTAGTCGCGCACGTCCACGCCGTCGATGAAGACCGTGCCCCGCGGCGGCTCGACCAGGCGCGGCAGGAGGTTCATCAGCGTGGACTTGCCCGAGCCCGTCCGCCCGACGAAGGCGACCGTCTGCCCGGCCTCGATGGTCAGGTCGATGTCTTTGAGCACGGCAGGCGAGTGCTCGCCGTAGGCGAAAGTTAAGTTTCGGAACTCGATGCGGCCGCGGACGGGCGGCTGCTCCTTGACCGTGGGGCCGTCTTTAATCGCGGGCTCGACGGCGAGGATGGCGTTCATGCGCTTGAGGCTCGCCGTGCCGCGCTGGTAGAGGTTGACGACGTAGCCGAGCGCGATGAGCGGCCAGATGAGACGCATCAAAAAGAGCGTGAACTCGACGAACTGCCCCTCCGTCATCTCGCCGCGCACGGCGAGGATGCCGCCGTACCAGACGATGAGGACCATCCCGAGCCCGATGACGAACTGGATGAGCGGCCGCATGACGGCCGAGATGCGCACGAGCGCGAGGTTGCGCGTCGCGTACTCGCGGTTGAGGCTCTTGAACGCCTCGACCTCCGCGTCCTCCTGCGCGTAGGCGCGCACCACGCGCACGCCCGAGATGTTCTCCTGCGCCCGCGCCGTGATGTGCGAGAAGAACTCCTGAATCTTCTCGAAGCGCGTGTGCACCTGCTGGCCGAAGTATTTGACGGTGAGCGAGACCAGCGGCATCGTCACGAAGAGGAGCAGGGTCAGGCGCACGCTGATCCTCAACATTAGGGGGAGGATGATGATGACGACGAAGACCGTCTGGAGCGTGTACATCACCATCGGCCCGGCGAGCTGGCGGACGGCGGCGAGGTCGTTCGTCGCGCGCGCCATCAGGTCGCCCGTGCGGTGCTCCTGAAAGAAGGTGAGCGGCTGGCGTTGCAGGTGCGCGTAGAAGTCCTGCCGCAGGTCGTACTCGACGTGGCGCGACATGCCGATGAGGATGTTGCGCTGTAAGTAGAGGAAGACGCCGCTCACGACGCGGACGGCGACGATGATGAGGGCGAAGCCGGTGATGGTGCGCCACGTCGGGCCCGCGCTCAGAGAGTCCACCGCGCGCCCGACGTAGACCGGCTCCAGAACCCCTATGACCACCGAGGCTAGGATGCAGAGGACGCCGATGACGAGGGACTTCTTGTACGGGCGGAAGTAGAGCGCGAATTTTCGCAGGTCGTCCATGAGAGCCCAGGCCGGCCGCCGTTCGGCCGGAATCGTATAAAAGCTGTCGCCTGTCCTTTACGAATTCTTCGCCGCCTATGATGCGCGATTTTCGCCCCCGAAGACAAACGCGCTCTCAAGGCTGAAAAGTTGTGTGGGTTTCCTTGACGTTTAGAGGCGGGCTCTGCCCGCCGGCCCGAGTTGCGATATGGCTCGGGCCGGCGGGCGGAGCCCGCCTCTAAACGGAAGAAAAATTTGTTACGTTACGAGGGGTTGCAGGTCTCCTGCACGTCAGCGGGCGAGGCCGCCTCGGGCGTCACGGTGTTGAAGACCTCGCAGGTCTCCTGCGTGGGCAGGACGGGCTCGTAGGGGGTGTGGAAGATGTCTTCGGGCGGAAGCTCGGCGGTCGAGCAGACGCGGTTGCGCCCGTTGCGCTTGGCGAGGAAGAGCGCGCGGTCGGCGCTCGTCACCAGAAGCTCGCGCGAGCTGGCGTCGTTGGGGAAGGTCGCCACGCCGAGCGAGGCCGTGATGCACCCCACCCCTGGAACCTCCGTGCGCTCGATGCGCGAGCGCAGGCGCTCGGCGACGACCTTCGCGCCCTCGTGCCCGGCCTGCGGGAGGATGATGGCGAACTCCTCGCCGCCGTAGCGCGCGGCCGTGTCCACGCCGCGCACCTCCTCGCGCAGCGCGCCGGCCAGGATGCGCAGCGCCGCGTCGCCCGCGTCGTGCCCGTGCTGGTCGTTGACGCGCTTGAAGTGGTCGATGTCTAAAAGGATGAGCGAGACGGGCTGGCGCATGCGCGTCGCGAGGTGCAGGTCGCGCTCGAGCTGTATCTCGAAGAAGCGGCGGTTGAAGCAGCCCGTCAGGCCGTCGGTCAGGGCTTGGTGCTGCATCGTCTGGAAGAGGCGCGCGTGGTTGACGGCGACGGCGACCTGGTCGGCCACCGTGCGCAGGAGCATCACCTCGTTCTCCTGCCAGAGGCGCTGCGGGTCGTCGGAGGTGACCATCAGCACGCCCATGGTGCGGTCGTGGTAGATGACGGGCACGGCCGCCATGGGGCGCGCGTCCGACTCGTCCGCACTGCTGCAGCCGTCGTGCACGTAAGTCTTGACGCGCCCGCGAAGACGCACGCCGAGCGCCTCGATGTCGCTGAGCAACTCGTCGGTCGCGTCCTCCTCGTCCGCGCCGTCGCGGAAGTAGAACTTGGTCAGACCGGCCTGCCCGTGCTCGCCCTCGATGTTGAGCGCGCTCGACTGCGCGCCGAGGGCGCTCCCCACCTCGTTGACGGTCGTCTGGAGGACGCTCGGCAGCTCAAGCGTGCTCCGGATGGCGGTCGAGATGCGGTTGACGGCGATCTCGCGCACCGCCTGCTCTTGCAGGAGGCGCGCGAGCTTGGTCGTGACCGAGACCGTGAGCTGGAGCGAGGTCGTCTTCGGGACGCAGGTGCGGACGGCCTTCGAGAAGAGGTGCGCGCGGTCGGGCAGCTCGGCCGTGACGCGCGCCATCAGGTATTCGAGCGCCGAGTAGACGATGTCCGGCTCGAACGACCAGATGACCTCGTCGCCTGCCGTCTCCTGCCCCTCCTCGGCTTCGGTGCGCACCGAGGCCATCAGCGCCGAGAAGCGCGCGTCGGCGATGACGACGAAGCGCTCGCGCGACTCGCCCCCGTCCGGCCTGTGCAGGAGTATGGGCTCGCGCTCGGAACCGGAGGAGAGTTGAGACGTGCAGAGCGCGTCCTCGGGCGCCGTGAAGAAGAAGGAGTAACGCGCGAGTCGCCCCACCTCGCGCACGCGCGACACGTCCCGCAGAGAGCGCTGCGCCTCCGGCAGAAGACTCTCGACCACCAGCGCCGCCAGGTTGTTCTCCAACACCACGTCCTCGAAATAGCGGTGTAGCTGCACAATGGTAGGCTCCGCGCAACGGACTGGTGTCAGTTGGCGTGAGTGTTGTGCGAGCAGGGCGCTATAGAGTGAGAGCATTGAGAAACCCAGCCGGAACGGGTCAAGGGTTGAAGGGGTTCCGAGGATGCAAAGAAGCCTCTAGACCATTTGGGTCTAGTGACAAACGCATTTTGGCACAAGCCAAACCCACTTGTCTACGCTTTTTACAGGGTTGTGCACAGTTTTTTGAACGGTAAGGAGGGGCTTTACACGCCGAATTGCCGGAGGGATTTTGCCGGTGCGTGGGCTAAGTTTGTATGAAGTAAGTCATTGTGGACGTTGCAACTATTTCGGCGGCCCCGTCATGGGCCTCGACAGAGAGGATGCAGACGCGGCGGCCGCGGCGCAGAACGCGCGCCGTCGCCTCGACGCGGCCCCGTGAGGCGGGGCGGAGGAAGTGTACGGTGAGGTCAACGGTGACGGTGCGCGCCTCCGGCTCGATGACGGTGTGGACGGCGAAGGCGGCGGCCGTGTCGAGGAGCGAGACGACGGCCCCTCCGTGGAGGATGCCGCCCATCCGCGTCAGCTCTTCGCGCACTTCGAGGGCGAAGGTGGCCGCCCCGCGCTCGGCGCGGACGAACTCGAACCCGAGCAGGCCGACGTACGGGACGCCCGCGAAGGTCTCGCGCAGCCGCGCCAGCTCGTCGGCCGAAAGCTCTTGCGAAGTCGCGGTCACGAGCCGTAAATCCCCGTGCCTTCGAGCGGCTCGACGACGACCGCCGTGCCGTACGCGAGGACTTCCGTGGCCCCGCTTGAGACCTCGGTGGCGTCGTAGCGCGCGCCGATGATGGCGTTCGCGCCCAGCTCCGTCGCGTGCTGGATCATGATCTCGAAGGCGTCGCGGCGGGTCGTCTCGCAGAGGTTCGTCCAGGCGGTGATGTTGCCGCCGACCAGGGTCTGGAAGCTCGCGCCGATGTTGACGAAGATGTTGCGCGAGCGGACGACGATGCCGCGGACGACGCCGAGGCTCTGGCGGACGCGGTAGCCCGGAAGCTCGAAGGCGGTCGTCACCATCTGCCCGGAGACGGTGAGCTTCGGGTCGCTGATGGGGTAAGGCGCGCGCGTCTGTAGTTGCCGGTCGCTCATCTGTTTCCTCCGCCTCAGTCGCCGAAGAGGCTGGGCTGCTCCGTGTCGCCCACCTCGCCCCCGGCCTCGTACTCCGGCGGAGTCCAGCGGTAGCGCGAGAGGTCGCAGCGCCCCTTCTCGTTGAAGACGACGCCCTCGGAGACGAGCATGCGCTGCTGGAGGTCGGGCGGGACGATGACGCGACCGGTCGAGCAGGCCCCCTGCGCGTTGATGACGCGCTGCCAGGGGACGGTCTGGTCGGCCGAGTGCATGACGAAGCCGACGGTGCGCGCCGTGTAGCCCTCGCCGAGGATTTCGGCGAGTTGCCCGTAGGTCATCACGCGCCCCGGGGGGATGCGGCGCACGATCTCGAAGACGCGCTCGCGGTAGCCGCGAGAGTTCACGTCCACGTTCGCGGCCTGAGCGTCAGTCCGTTCGTCGGTCATCTTGGGGGTTTTCCTCCTGCCAGCGTTTCCTGAAGGTCTTGCGGTGCTCGTCCCACCACGCGCGCCACTCCCCGATTGCGCGTTCGCGTTCGGCCCGCGGAGCCGCGGGGCGGAAGGAGAGTCAGGTGCTGGTCGCGTCGCGCAGGCACATCTCGGCGACGAAGCGCGTGCGGAGGTCTTCGCTTTCCAGCAGGTCGATCAGCTCCGGGATGGTGTGCCGGCGGCAGCGTGCGCGTTCGGCGGCGAACTCCGCTCGTGTCATGTGGTGGTATACGTCGTCCGCACTTCGCGAGTTTTCGCCGCGCGGCGCTCAGACGCGTTCGAGTTCGGGCCGCGTCAGCTCGTTGACCACGTCGCCGGTGTTGAGGACGGTCTTTGGCTCGAAGAGGAGGACGTGCGCCTCCTCCTCGGCGTAAGGCTTGTGCTCGACGCCGCGGGGGATGATGGCGAACTCGCCCTCGCCGAGGCGCACGTCGCCGTCGCGCAGGCGGATGGTGATTTCGCCTTTGACGACGAAGAACATCTCGTCCTCCTCGTCGTGCTTGTGCCAGACGAAGTCGCCGCGGAACTTGACGAGCTTGACGTAGGAATCGTTGACCTCACCCGCGATCTTCGGGCTCCAGTGCTCCGCGAAGAGCCCGAACTTTTCAGACAAGTTAACTTTTTCAATCATCTTCTTATCCTTGTCTTTAATATTCTCAGTCCAGCGTGCGCAGGACGGCGCGCGCGGGCGCACCATCACCGCTGCCGGCCGCGACCTTGAGCGGCAAGCAGCAGAGGTCGTAGAGCCCGGCCCCGACCGCGCGCAGGTCGAGCCCCTCGACGATGACGACGCCGGCCGAGAGCAGCGCGAGGTGCGTGTCGAACCCTTCGGAGCCGAACTTCTCGACCGAAAGGTAGTCGAACCCGACGAGCCGCACGCCCGCCCGCACGAGCGCGCGCGCCGCCTCGGGCTCGATGTAGGCGAAGTCCTCGCGGAACTGCCCGCGCGGGTCTTCCCAGAAGGCGGAGTTGCGCGTCTTGAAGAGGACGCGCGTCGCGCCTTGCAGCGACTCGGGTCGCACGTGGCGCTCTCCGACCGCCTCGGCCTGCGCGGGAATCTCGACGACGCGCGCCTCGCCGACGAGCGCGTCGAGCGGCAGGGAGATGATCCCGGGCGCGCCCTCGATGAAGTGCGCGGGCGCGTCGATGTGCGTCCCCGTGTGCGCGCCGAAGTTCAGCACCGACACGTTCGCGCGGTCGCCGCGCGCAATCGCGCTCCACGACCCGACCTCGATGCCGGGGTCGCCCGGGTAGGTCGGCGTCTCGCCAGGCGCAATCGCCACGCTGATGTCGTAGACGGGCATATAAGCTTCGTGAACCGTGAACCGTAAACCGTGACAAGCGAAAGCGCGCTCTTACTTGTCACGGTTTACGGTTCACGGCTCACGCGCTTATGGTACGGTCGGGCACTAAGGCTGTCAACGAAGTTGCGTCCGGAACGGTTCTTGCGGGGCCGCGCATGTGTAGGTTAGCATCGGGCCGGCGGTTACGGAGAAGGTTTGAAGAGAGTGTCGGAGAGAGATTCTTTCAAGGGCGGCGCGCCGCGCGTGGCCGCGTCGAGCTATCTGAACACGGCGCCGCTCGTCTGGAGCTTCGCGCGGGGCCGCAGGCGCGGCGAGGTGAGGCTTGTGACCGACACGGCCCCGGCGCGCTGCGCGGACATGCTCGCGCGGGGGCAGGTCGAGGCGGCGCTCGTGCCCGTCATCGAGTACCAGCGCCTGCCCGAGACGGCCGTCGTCCCCGGCGTCTGCGTCGGCGCGCGCCGGGAGGTGCACAGCGTCGTCCTCGTCACGCGCGGGAAGGAGTTGAAAGAGGTCGAGTCGGTCGCGCTCAGCATCGAGTCGCGCACGTCGGCCGCGCTGGTGGAGGTCATCTTCCGCGAGTTTCTGGGACGCGCGCCGCGGCTCGAACCGTTCGTGCCGCAGTTGTCAGACATGCTCGAATGCCACGACGCGGCGCTCGTCATCGGCGACCCGGCGATGACTTTCGACCGGAGCGGCCTGCGCGTCTACGACATGGCGGCGCTCTGGCGCGAGTTCACGGGGCTCGGCTTCGTCTTCGCGATGTGGATGGCCGACGCGGGCGCGTCGCGTACGGTCAGGGAGATAAACTTCGCCGCCGCCCGCGACGAGGGGCTGGCGAGCATGGACGAGATCGTGGAAGAGTATGGGAGGGAGCTGGGGCGGCCCCGCGAAGAACTCGTCCGCTACCTGACCGAGAACATCGCCTTCGACCTCGACGGGGAGATGCGCGCCGGCCTCGAACTCTACTTCCGGCTCGCGCACAGGCACGGCGTCATACAGAACCTGAGGCCGCTGAAGTTCCTCGGCACGGGTGTTGATTAATAGACTGCGGCGGACGAAACACGCCGCAATAATCGCGGGTTCGTGTGGGTCTGTCGGCGAAATGCCAATTTGAAATTTCAAATTTGAATTTTGCGATAACTCAGATGACTACGACGGACATTCAACCCATACTCGACCGCGTTCTGGCGGGCGGGCGCATGACGGCCGAGGAGTGCGCGGCGCTCCTCGAATCCTTCGACGTGGCGCGCATGGGCGTCGCGGCCGACGAAGTCCGCAGGCGCAAGCACCCGCACGATGTCGTCACATACATCATCGACCGCAACATCAACTACACGAACGTCTGCAACGTCGTCTGCACCTTCTGCGCCTTCTACCGGCGGCCGGGCAAGCCCGACACCTACGTCCGCACCGTCGAGGACATCTGCCGGCGCATCGACGAGACCATCGGGCTCGGCGGCACGGGCGTCCTGATGCAGGGCGGGCTGCACCCCGATTTCGGCATCGAGTGGTACGAAGACCTCCTGCGCACGCTCCACGCGAAGTACCCCGACTTCCAGCTCCACTGCTTCTCGCCGCCCGAGATACACAACATCCACCTCATCTCGAAGCTCTCGTACGAGGAGATTCTGCGGAGGCTCAAGGAGGCCGGGCTCTACAGCATGCCCGGCGGCGGCGGGGAGATTCTCGACGACGAGGTGCGCAAGCGCGTCTCGACCAAGTGCACGACCGACGAGTGGCTCTCGGTGATGCGCGCCGCGCACCGCGTGGGCCTGCGCACGACGGCGACGATGATGTTCGGCATCGGCGACACGACGGTCCACCGCGTCCGCCACCTCCAAAGGATTCGAGACCTACAGGACGAGACGGGCGGCTTCACCGCCTTCATCCCCTGGACGTTCCAGCGCGAGAACACGGCGCTCGGCCGGAAGATAAAGGAGGAGCTGACGGGCATGGACTACCTGCGCATGCTCGCCGTCTCGCGCCTCTTCCTCGACAACGTCGAGCACATCCAGTCCTCCTGGCTCACGCAAGGGTTAAGGCTCGGGCAGGTCGCGCTGCGCTTCGGCGCGGACGACATGGGCTCGATCATGATCGAGGAGAACGTCGTCTCCGCCGCGGGCGCGCACAACGAGGCCGACGAGAAGATGCTCCGCTACCTCATCCGCGAGGCCGGCTTCCGCCCGCAGCAGCGCGACATCCTCTACCGCCACGTCAACCGCGAAGAGTCCGTCAAACAGGACGCCTCCGACTCTGCCACCCTCCGCGAGCTGACCGTCGCCTTCGCGGACTGAAAACAGTAGGCAGATGGCAGTAGGCAGTTGAAGGCCGTTCGGGCTCTTAACTGCCTACTGCCGTCTGCCTCCTGCCTACTGATGGATGACACGGCGGCGGCCGACAAGATACAATCCAGTTTCCCGATTCTAGTTTGAGGTTGGGGCGGACTCGCGGGGCAGGGGTTTATCTACCGCCTTTCCCGTCAAAGGTCACGGCTTTTGAATGCTTTACGACTTCGAGCTGGCCGGAAGGCGCGTGCGTTTGTGGCAGCGGCGGGGCGAGAGTTACGGCCACGTGTTGATGAAGGCGCTCGGGTACGCGATGTTCGTCGGGGAGTACCCGAACCTTGAGATAGAGCTGCCGGTGGGCCTGCGTTACAAGCCCGACCTCGTCTCTTTGAACGAGGGCGAAGGCGGGCGGCCCCGCGCGGGCGCGCGCTTCCACTTCTGGGGCGAGTGCGGGATGGTCTCGATGCGCAAGGTCGCGTGGCTGCTCAAGCACGGCGACGCGGAGCGGCTGGTGCTCTTCAAGACGGGCGCGGGCGTCAAGGCTTACACGCGCGAGCTGCGCGACTCGGTCGAGCCGCGTTACAGGGGCGGGGGCAGACTGACGCTCGTCAACTTCGCCGGCGACATCGCGGAGCTGGCGGCCGCGCGAAGTATCGAGAGCGTTCCCGAGAGGTGGTACGAGAAGGTCGAAGTGTGAGGGCCTCCTGTTCAGATGGACGAGCCGAACGAAATCAAGGTCCGCGAGTGCACGACGGTCGAGGAGTTCGACCAGTGCGTGCGGTTGCAGCGCGAGGCGTTCGGGCTGCCCGACCTTGAGCTGTCGCCGCGGCGCCACCTCATCGTCGCGCGCAGCGCGGGCGGCTTCACGCTCGGCGCGTTCGACGGTGCCGGGATGGTCGGCTTCGTCCTCAACCAGATCGCCGTGCGCCGGAGTCCGGAGACGGGCGCGGAGGAATCAATCGGCTACTCGCACATGATGGCCGTGTCGAAGGAGTACCAGAACCGCGGCGTCGGCGCGCGCCTCAAGTGGGCGCAGCGCGCGCGCGTGATGTCGGAAGGGCGGCGCTTCATACGCTGGACGTGGGACCCGATGCAGTCGCGCAACGCGCACTTCAACCTCAACCGGCTCGGCGTCGTCGTGCGCCGCTACGCGGAGAACTACTACGGCACCGACTACTCGACCGTGACGGGCAAGTTCGGCGAGGCGCTCGGCCTCGACAGCGACCGCCTCGTCGCCGAGTGGGACCTGGACTCGCCCCGCGTCGAAGCGCTCGCCCGCGGCGAGACCCCCGAAGTTTTAGGCGAGCCCGAAGTCTCCGTCGCCATCCCCCCGAACTGGGGCGCGCTCGTCCGCGAAGACCCGGCCTCAGCGCGCGCCGAACTGCTCCGCGTCCGCCGAGAGTTCCAGAGGGCCACCGCCTCCGGCCTCGTCTGCGCCGGCTTCGAGCGCGACAACGCGCGGCCGCAATACCTGTTTTATGGTGAATAGTGAGTAGTAAATGGTGAATGGATGAAGGCATTTTCCATTCACCATTTACTACTCACTATTCACCCAAAAGCATATGTCCTTTACACGCTTCGACCGATACGTTGACCGGCACGCGCGCTCGTTCGTCGAGCGCTTGCAAGACCTGTGTCGGATGCCTTCGGTGGCGGCGCGCTCGACGGGGATGCGCGCGATGGCGGAGAAGGTCGAGCAGTCTTTGCAGCGCGTAGGCGCGGGCACGCGCTCGTTCAAAATCGGCAGCGGCTTCCCCATCATCTACGGCGAGTGCGGCGCGGGGCCGCGCTGCTTCCTCGTCTACGGCCACTACGACGTGCAGCCGGTCGGGCAGTTGACCGAGTGGACTTCCGGCCCCTTCGCGGCGGTCGTCGAGGACGGGCGCCTGCGCGCGCGCGGGGCCTCGAACAGCAAGGGCGACTTCGTCGCGCGCGTCGCGGCGGTCGAGGCGTACCAGAAGACCTACGGCAAGCTCCCCGTCTGCCTCCGCTTCGTCGTCGAGGGCGAGGACGGGCTGGCGAGCCCGAGCCTCTACCGCTTCGCCGCCGACAACGCGGAGCTTTTGCGCGCCGACGGCTGCATCTGGGACGACGGCTACAAGGACACGCGCGACCGCCTCGTCATCAACCTCGGCTTCAAGGGCATCTCCTTCCTCGAGCTGCGCTGCTACGGCGCACGCACAGACCTCCACTCGAAGTGGGGCGGCATCGTGCCGAACCCCGCCTGGCGTCTGGTGCAGGCGCTCGCCACGGTGCTCTCGCCGAAAGGCGTCATCACCATCGACGGCTTCGGCTCGCACGTCGCGCCGCTCACGACCGAAGACCGGCAGATGTTGAAGACCATCGAGCTGGACGAGGCGGGCCTTCGCCGCGAGTTCCGCATCGGCTCCTGGCTGCACGGGATGACGGGGAGGGAGCTGGCGAAGGAGCTGATCTTCGGCCCGACCTGCACCATCTGCGGCATCCGCACCGGCCACACGGAGGCGGGCGCGAAGACCATCCTGCCGGGGGCGGCCACCGCGCGCCTCGACTTCCGCCTCGTGCCCGACCTCACGCCCGGCCTGATCGTCGAGCTGCTGCGCAAGCACCTCGACAAGCGCGGCTTTCAGGACGTGGAGATCATCGAGCTGGGCTCCGCGCCTTACGCCAAGTCTTCGCCCTCCTCGATGGTGGCGCGCGCGGCCATCGAGGCCGCGGGCGATGTCTACGGGAAAGAGCCGCTCGTCTACCCGCTCGACCCCGCGAGCGGCCCCGTCGGCGCCGTCTGCGGCGCGAACCGGCCGCCGATGCCCGTCGTCTCCTTCGGCGTCAGCTACTTCGGCTCCAACCCCCACGCGCCCGACGAGAACATCCGCCTCGACGACTTCATCCAGGGCGTCAAATACTTCGGCCGCGTCATCCACCGCCTCGCCACCCTCGAAGAGGAGGAGGCCGCCCCCAAGCGCGCCCGCGAGCCCATCGCCCTGCTCAACAAGTAACGGTTGAACGCCCCGCGCCTTCTGCTATCATCCGGACGTGGGCCGCGGGAAGCACATCGCGTTTGAAGCCGGCGCCGGGGCGCTCCTCATCGTCCTCCTCTGCGCGCACGTCACCTGCGCGGCCCAGGATAGGGGGGGGCATACGAACGGGGACGAGGCACACGCGCGTCAGGGAGACGAGCCGGTCACGGAGAGTTTCCTGAACGGGACGGAGGACGGCAGGAAGATACTCGCCTATCTGCGCTGCACGGACTTCGACTGCGCGGGCGCGCTCGAAGAGGTCGTCAAGCTCGGCCCCCGCGCGGTGCCGACGCTCCTGAAGCTGCTTCGGCGGGACGCGCCGCCGGCCGTCGCCCCAGACCTCCCGAAGGAGAAGCTGTCGCTGCTTGTGCGCACGCGTGTGATGCGCGCTCTGGGGAGGCTGCGTGAAGAGCGCGCCCTGGGGCCGCTCGCGTCGGCGCTCCGCGACGAGTCGCCGCTGATTCGCGCGGGCGCGGCCGAGGCGCTCGGGGAGGTGGGAGGCGATGCGGCGCTCGAACACCTCACCCCGCTCCTCCGCGACGACGACGAGTTGGTCAGAGAGACGACCGCGCGGGCCTTGGGGGCGCTAAAGCTGGCCGCGGCGCTCCCGGCCCTGCGCGAGGCCCTCGGGGCGGAGAAGCGGCCGCACGTGCGGCGCGCGTTGGAAGAGGCCGTCGGGGCGATTGAGCGGCGGTAGGCCGTTTGTCTCTTCAGACGGAGAGGGCGGGCGACTCACAAAGTCACCCGCCCTCTCGTCTGTCCGGCGGGGTGCGCGCCCGCCGTCGCGACTAAGGCAGGAGCAGGGGCGCTCCGGCGCGGTTGATGTTGGCCGACTGGTGCCGGTTGACCAGGTCGCGCGGGACGGTGCGCGGCGTCTTCATGATGTTGTTCGACGCCGAGACGCTGTGTTCCAGCGTGCTCCCGGCGTTGTCCGGCGAGATGAGGATGTGCCCCAGCTCGTGGGCCAGCGTCTCGGGGGTGACGGTGTCGGACATGATGATGCCGGAGTTCGTCAGGATGTTTACGTCGCTGAAGTCGTCCGGCCCGCAGGCGATGGCGAGGGCGGCGAGGCCCGTCAGGGAGCGCACGTAGTAGTAGTTCACGTCCGTGGCCGTCGCGCTCCGCGAGATGCCGAGCAGCGTGCTCTCCTCCGCCGTCAGCGTGCCGGTGAAGGTGACGTCCGTGTCGAGCAGGCCGCCGGGGTCGGCGACCGTCTGCACGTTGCGGAGCTGTATGTTGATCCCGGCCTGCGAGAGTATCTCGTTGGCGTTGCGTATCTCCTGCTGCACGCGGGCCAGGCTGGCGGACGCGCCGCTGATGATCTTGGCGTCGATCCAGACGGTGCTGAACCGCATGTTGTCGATCAGCACGTGCGTGTCGTAGATGTTGTCCCCGGCGTCGTTGGACGAGAAGAGAAGCTCCACCGTGATCGGGGTGCCCGTGCCCGAGAAGGCCGCGAGGTTGACGCTCCCCTGCCGCCAGCCGGTCTGCCCGCAGGTCGAGTCGCCACCGGGGAAGCCGCAGTCGCCGATGAGGCTGAAGCCCTGCGACTGGTTGACGCTGACCTGCGCGAACGTGGTCTGGCCGTTCGGCGTGGTGACGAGGGCGCGGAACGAGTCGTCGAAGACGCTGCCAACGAACTCCGGGAACTCCTCGCTGACGAAGTTGAAGTCGAACCGGAACGTCCGCACGCCCGCCGGGACGACGAACCTCTGCTTGAGGCCGGAGCCGACGCCGCCGACCGAGTTCGTGCCCGTGTTGATGTCGGCCATCCACTGCCCCTCGGTGGGGCGGATGACGACGCCGGTCGAGGTCGGTCCGAGCTGCTGCCGAGCGGCGGCCGCGCCGGTCGTCGTCCAGCTCGAAATGTCGCCGCGCTCGAAGCCGCCGTTGCGCACGCCGTCGCGCGTGTTGACGGGGGCGGTCAGCGGGGTCAGGGGGATGTTCGCCGTGACGGTCGAGCCCGAGACGGCGATGTCGCCGGCGGTCGTCCCGCGCGAGCCCCGGAACGGGTCGAAGGCGGTGACGCTGAACGGCCCGCCGTTGATGTAGAGGTGGTAGCGCCCGGCCCCGTCCGTGAGCGAGACGAGCGTGTTGGTGTTGTTGCTGACGACGGCCCCGGAGCGCGGGCCGCCCGCGTCCGAGACCGTCCCCGTGGCGAAGCCCGAGCCGTGGTTGGCGACGAAGACGAAGAGCCCGCCGCCGAAGACGCCGGGGAAGACGCTGGCCTCCGTGACCATCTGGCCGCCGACGAGCGCGGCCGTGTCGGCCGCCACGAGCTGCTCGGTCAGGCCGGGCGTGGGCGCGTCGGGGTCGTCAACCGGGAGCTGCTGCCCGACGACGAACTGCGAGGCCGTCGGGTTCGCCGGGGCCGGCACAGAGATTTGGAGGGGCGCGGCGGGCGGCGCGACGTCGGTGGCCGCGTCGGTCGGCTCGAACGTGACGTTCACCGCGCCGGCGAACTCCAACTGGCCGAGCGGGGCGACCACCCCGGAGGCCGGGACGGCCTCGCTGTCGATCAGCACCTCGTAAGGGATCGAATTCGGCTCGACGGTGACGCTCGTGCCGTCCTCCCCCTCGAACGTCCCGCCCACCCCCGCGGGGAGCGGCACGCCCGCGCGCACCTCCACGTCAACCTGGAAAGCCTTGGCCGTCGGGCTGTGGAACCGCCAGGGCTTTTTGCCGGAGGTCTCCCCGGGCGACAGGCGCGGCTCGCCGCCGAGCAGTTCGGAGCCGTAGGCGAAATTCCAGGAGCCCGCGGCGCTCCCCCCGTCGGGGTTGACGGGCGTGGCGTCCGGCGAGGCCAGCTTCAAGACGTGCGCCCTGACGGGGCCGAAGAGGGTCATAGCCCCCGTGTTAGTCACGCCGACGTCGAAGGAGATGACCTTCGAGGTCGGGTTCCAGGAGACGGGGCCGACGAGCAGTCGTGTGGCGGGGACGGCGGCGGCGTGCTGGCCGCCGCGCTCCTGCACCGTCACCCTCTGCTGCTGAATCTGCACGTGCAGCTTGAAAGAGCCGACCAGAATGTCCTGGCCGACCGTGCGGCCTGCGGCTTTGGTGCTGACGATTCTGCGGGCGGGCGTGGGCGCGGGCGCGGCGCTCGCGGCCGCGGGGGTCGAGGGGAAGGGGATCGCCGTGGCGAGTGCCAGGGTAAGGGACAGAAGTATAGACGTGAAGAGCGGGAGCTTTTTCATGGTAGGCCACCTCCGGGGCTGGTTGTGAAGACGCGAGACCGGCGGGCAGTTTCGCATCCGGTGAGAGGTTCGCCGGCCAGGGTTCGCGGCCGTGGGCCGCCCCGATAAGTCCGGCGGGTAGGTTGTCGAAACGCGAGGTGAGAACCTTGAACCAGAGTACCTGAGTGCGGGCGGATTATCGTCCGAGTCGGGGGTCGTGTCAACAGAAATGTTGGCCGGAGACGCCGTCGGGCGTCCGAGACCGCACGCGGGTCTTCCGGGCAGACGTTGTTGCGCGCCCGAACCGTTGACCTTATGATGTGCGCGACCGTTCTCGACATTAACTTCCGGGTGTGACTGCCGACTTGCCGACCGCAGCGAAGAGCATCGAAGCCGAAATCAGAAAGCTCCGCGAGGAGGTGCTGAGGCACGAGGAGCTTTACTACGTCCACGACCGGCCGGAGATTTCGGACGTGGAGTACGACGCGCTCGTCGAACGTTTGCGCGCGTTGGAGGAGGAGTACCCGGCGTTTCAGACGCCGGACAGTCCGACCCTGCGCGTAGGGGGGCGGCCCGCCGAGGGGTTTGAAGAGTACGTCCACCGGCGGCCGATGCTCTCGCTCGACAACAGCTACAACATCGAAGACCTGCGCGCCTTCGACGAGCGCTGCCGACGCTTGGCCGACGGCCGCGCCTTCGAGTACGTGGCCGAGCTGAAGATCGACGGCCTCTCGCTCTCGGTTCATTACGAAGACGGAGTGCTGACCCGGGGCGTGACGCGGGGCGACGGGCGCGTGGGCGAGGACGTGACGCAGAACGTGCGCACCATCCGCAGCGTGCCCCTGCGTCTGAAGGGCGCGGCCGGGAAGGAGGCCGAGGTCGAAGTCCGCGGCGAGGCGTACCTTTCGCGCAAGGCTTTCGAGCGCATCAACGCCGAGAGGGAAGAGGCCGAGGAGGCGAAGTTCGCCAACCCGCGCAACGCCGCCGCGGGCACCATCCGCCAGCTCGACCCGAAGGTCGTCGCGCGCCGCCGCCTCGACCTCTTCGCCTACGACGTTCTGCGCGGCGAGCGCAAGCCCTTCGCCACGCACTGGGAGGCGCTCGGGTGGCTCGCCGACGCGGGCTTCGCGGTCAACCCGCACCGCGCGAAGTGCTCCGACATCGAGAAGGTCATCGAGTTCTGCAACGAGATGGAGGCGCGGCGCGACGGCCTCGAATACGAGATCGACGGCGTGGTCGTCAAGGTCAACTCGACGGCCTTGCAGGACGAGTTCGGCGCGACGGCGAAGGCCCCGCGCTGGGCCATCGCCTACAAGTACCCCGCGCGGCAGGCGACGACGCAGGTCGAATCGATTGTCGTCCAGGTGGGGCGGACGGGCGCGCTCACGCCCGTCGCCAACCTCACGCCCGTCCAACTCGCGGGCACGACGGTCGCGCGCGCGACGCTGCACAACGAGGACGAGATTAAGCGGCTCGACGTGAGGGAAGGCGACTGGGTCAACATCGAGAAGAGCGGAGAGATTATCCCGAAGGTTCTGAGCGTCGTGAAGTCGCGCCGCCCGCGCGGGACGAAGCCTTACGAATTCCCGGCGAACTGCCCCGTCTGCGGCGGCGTCGTCTCGCGCCCCGAGGGCGAGGTCGTCTCGCGCTGCGTCGCCGCCGACTGCCCTGCGCAGTTGAAGGGGAGGCTCCTGCACTACGCCTCGCGCCGCGCGATGCGGATAGAAGGCTTGGGCGACGTGCTGGCCGAACAGTTAGTGCAGAAGAAGATGGTGCGCGACGTGGCGGGCCTCTACGCGCTCAAGCAGGAAGACGTGGCGGGGCTCGAACGCAGGGCGGAGAAGTCCGCGTCGAACCTTCTGGCGCAGATCGAGGCGAGCAAGACGCGCGACCTGCCGCAGCTCGTCTACGGGCTGGGCATCCGCCACGTCGGCGAGCGCACGGCCGCCATACTGGCGCGCCACTTCCGCTCGCTCGAAGCCCTCCGGGCGGCCACGGTCGAACAGATGGACGACATCCACGAGATAGGCTTGACGGTCGCGCAGTCCGTCCGCGACTGGTTCGACGACGAGGGCAACGTCCAACTCTGCGACCGCCTGCGCGCGGCGGGCGTGCGGACGGAGATCGCTTCGGGGGGCGTCGGCGCGCAGGCGGACGAGGCTTTCGCGGGCAAGCAGTTCGTGCTGACGGGCAGGCTTGAGACGTTGACGCGCGACGAGGCGCGCGCGCTCATCGAGGCGCGCGGCGGGCGCGTGACCTCGACCGTGAGCAAGAAGACCGACTACGTCGTCGCGGGCGAGGAGGCCGGCTCCAAGCTCGAAAAGGCGCAGGCGCTCGGCCTTAGAATTTTAAGTGAAGAAGAGCTGCGCGCGATGCTCGGCTGAGAGAACTGTGTGTACCTCCGCCGCGGAGCGGCGCTTGAATGTAGCCCGGCCTTTCAAGGCCGGGTTAGGGTTACGGCAAATGACATCGCGTCGCGTCAGCGACGCCTGAACGGGCCGCCATCCGTCAGAAGGGAGAATCAGCGGATGGCGAACACCTATACGTCCCTGTATTACCACTTGGTCTTCAGCACCAAGAACCGCGTGAGGTGCATCAGCCGGGAAATTGAAGGGCGTATCTGGGCTTACATCGGAGGTGTGGCACGTCAGCACGGGATGACAGCGCTTCGGGTCGGGGGCCACGAGGATCACGTCCACGCTTTAATAGCCGCGCCGCCGAGTCTGTCCCCGAGTCGGGCTGTGCAGTTCCTGAAGGGCGAGTCGTCGAAGTGGATGCACGAAGAGTTCCCGGCGCTCAGAGGTTTCGCCTGGCAGGGCGGTTACGGCGCGTTCACGGTGAGTAAGTCCAACCTGCCGGAGGTAGCGCGGTACATACGGAACCAACGCGAGCACCACCGGAAGAGGACGTTTCAGGAAGAATATCTGGAATTCTTGCGGCGTCACGGGGTCGAGTATGACGAGCGGTACGTGTGGGGGTGATTCAGGCGTCGCTGACGCGACGCACCGCCGTCTGTTTACTCTCAACCCGGCCTTGAAAGGCCGGGCTACATTCGTGTGCCGCTACGCGGCGCAATTACGCGAGCGCGTAGTGAAAGGGTGATGATGGCGAAAAGTAACGAGACGGGGCTGCGACTCTCCTACACGCTCTTCTGCGACGACGTGCGGCTTGAGGTCGGCAACAAGCTCTCTCTGATGGGGGTCTTCCACCAGATAATGGTGCAGCACTTCCCCGTGACGGTGATGAAGTTCGCCGTCGTCACGCAGTGGCGCGGCGAGGGCCGCCACCTCTCCGAGGTGCGGATACTCAGCGAAGACCGGCAGCACCCGGTCGTCCTCGCCGAGCCCGCCCCCTTCGAGATCGCCGCGGGCGGCGTCGCCAACAACATCAGCTTCTTCTTCAACGTCGAGTTCCCCGCGCCCGGCCGCTACCACGTCCAGACCCTCATCGACTCCACCCTCGCCGACGAACAGGAACTCTCCCTCGTCCTCGTAGACGCAAGCGGCCTCTCCGCCCCCGACGCCACCTCGGAGGCGGTCAACTGAGAAGTTAACTTAAAGGCGGGAAGGTCTGAGCCACTTCGGTGGGCCTAGTGGAGTATCGGTTTCGGATACCTGGCCGTCTCTCCGGTGTCCTTCAGGTCGAAGAATGTCCACCTGGTGGGCACCCCGCGGCTGAGGATGCGCCCGTCTTTGCTAACCCAATACTCCGCGTTGCCGTAGGTGTCCCAGGCCCTCACGGGGTAGAGGGCGCACCCGCTGGCGTAGAGGGTGCTGGCGACGAACTTCCTGCCGTCAGGCAGTTCATAGACGCCCAGTTCTCTCGGCCTGCTAATCCGCGGTTCGTATGAGGGCGGGGTCTGAGGCTTGTAAACAGTAGACATACTCGTTCCTCTTCTCAACTAAATTGAGAGTTACCGATGGCTGTGACCTGAGCGGGGGAACCGAGCCTAAACTACGAGGCGGAACGTCTGGAAACGCACAAAAAAATCGTAAACCTTGCCGCTTGACCCACCTTTGATGAGCGAAAGCAGAACCGGTTGCCCGAAAGAAAGCCGCCCGACGACCCAATTCAGACGGCACAACCCCGCAAGCAGGGCGTCTTCATATCCGCAAATTAAAAGGGAGCCGCTGAGCCCTATCAGCAGCCCCCTATCCGCCACAGTGAGGCGGCGGGTTCGGCGCACAGTCCTCACAAGGTGCGCCGACATCAACCAACCAGAATCCCCATCACACACCTCCTGTGGTATATTCCGCGCGTTCTCGTCTTTGAAAATAAGGCAACGGTCGTATGCGTAGCTCATCCTCAGGAGTGGAGTAATGAGCATCGCCGTTGAGAGGCTCGGACTCACGGCGAATCAGTTACGCAACGACACTCTAACCGAAGTTTCGGTTACGCGCAAGCTGTTAGGAGGGAACTCCTGATGGCAAGAGGCGCGCGTCTCAAACCGGACAGGCTTTCAGAAAAGCTTATCCAAATCAGGATAGCTCTCGGACTTTCTCAGAACGAGCTAATAAGAAGGCTGGAAGTAGACCTCACCCAGAACAGGATTTCAGAATACGAAACGGGAAAGGGAGAACCGCCGCTGCCAATTCTTTTGAGATACGCGAGGCTGGCGGGAATATGTGTAGAGAGGCTGATTGACGACGAGTTGGATTTACCCGAGCTACCTGCCAGAGGGCACAAACCCTAATACACTCCTCACTTTGTCAGCACGAAGATCAGAACTATAGCTGTGTGCAGATGCGTGTGACTGTTTAGAGGCGGGCTGTGCCCGCCGGCCCAAGACTCGCGGCTCGGGACTACTTACAAACTTAGTTTATTCCTCTTTATTATAGCGCTTTCCAGTTTATTTTTTGGGGCAGCACAAATATCACAATAAATTATCCACCCCCCTCTTGCGCCTCTCTAAGCCAACTGGATATGATTTAACAAGGGGGATGGAATGTTCATTTATACGATACATCCAATGCCGGGGCAGAAAGCCAAGTTCGAGGGCGATACCTCAATCAAGTACCGAGTTAAGCGGGTGGACGATTCAATCGCGGTTTCTAAAAAGGGCCGCTCGGAGATCATCAGGGATAACCTGGAATACGAAGAAGCTCTAAAACTAATCGAGGGCTTCAATAACATGGAAGGTAAATCGCAGGGCATGAGGGAAGAAGCAGCTCGCCAGAAATATGAGCTGTAGAAGTTATCCACAAGCAAGAGGATACGGAACAACATCGTACCCCCATTGCAGCTTCGCATCGAGCTTCCGCATGAACAACTCGTCCAAGTAGACCGGCGGCAGCGCGCAGATCGCCGGGCCAACCTCCGGCTCCGGGCGTGCCACAGCTTATGGGTTATTCATGGAAAAGTATCCTAGCGGAGATTAAGAACTGCCGGATACTCTGCGCCAATCACCACTTTAAGTGGACGGTTCAGCAGATGGGATACAAGCGTTTTCGGGAAAACAAAAACTCCCAAGCCAAGTAAAGTATAGTTGCTTCACTTTAACCGAGGAGTTCTTGTAAGTGATTTACTATATGCGGATGAGAGGACTCGAACCTCCACCACGTTGCCGTGACTAGCTCCTGAGGCTAGCGCGTCTACCAATTCCGCCACATCCGCGTGCGGGAAGTGAGAGGTTAACGGACACGCTCCGGGCGGGCTCAAATTGAAGGGCTGCGAATCGTGCGACGGGTGTGATATATAGAGGTGCCGGTTTCAGACGAGAGCGCCTTTAATTTCCCGATGTACGAACTCAAGGAACATCCCAAACTTCAGACCAAAGTCCTGCCGGGCGATTGCCTCACGGCCCTGAAAGAGTTTCAAGACTCCAGCATCAATCTGGTCGTTACGTCACCGCCCTATGCGGATCAGAGGGCGTCAACCTACGGGGGGCATAAGCCGGAAGAGTATGTCGAATGGTTTCTGCCCATCGCGGACGAACTCTACAGGGTCTTGAAGCCCACCGGAACCTTCATCCTCAACATCAAGGAGAAGGCGACCGGCGGGGAACGGCATACTTACATTCTTGAATTGATTTTAGAACTGAGGAAACGTGGCTGGCTGTGGACCGAAGAGTTCATCTGGCATAAGAAGAACTGTTACCCAGGCAAATGGCCGAACCGCTTCCGCGACGCTTGGGAGAGGTGTCTGCAATTCAACAAAGAGAAGAAGTTTGACATGTACCAGGAGGCGGTCATGGTGCCGATGGGCGACTGGGCCAAGACCCGCCTGAAGAACCTGAGCGAGACCGACAAGGTGCGCGACAACTCGAAAGTCGGCAGCGGGTTCGGTAAAAACGTCTCCAACTGGGTCGGCAAGGATTACGTCTACCCGACCAACGTACTGCACCTGGCTTCGGAGTGCAGCAACAAGGGGCACAGCGCCGCGTACCCGAAGGAACTGCCGGCGTGGTTCATCAAGCTCTTCACCAAAGAGGGGGACTGGGTTTTAGACCCGTTCGTCGGCTCGGGCACGACCTGTGTGGCCGCCATCGAATTAGGCAGAAACTCCGTCGGCATCGAACTGAAGGAGGAGTATTACCAACTCGCCCTTTCAAATGTCGAAGAGGCTTTGCTAATTCCCAGACAGCCCCAGCTTTTATGATCGCCTCATCCTACCAGGCTTTCCACGCTTACCTGGCTGAATACGTCATTAACCCCTTCTACACCAGCCGGCTCGGAAAGCTTAAATCCCTGAAACTGTCTACCGTCCTGAAGAAAAAGAACCCCTACCTTTTTAAGGCGAAAAACTTGGAACGCTCCCAGGATTTGATTGAAAGTATTGTGGACGCGTACCTGTCATCCCAGGAGGAGACTATGTTCGGGAATCTTCTCGAAGGATTCGCGGTGTACGTGTCTCACGCGCTCTACGGGGGATTTAAGCCGGAGAAGATGCCGAGCGTGGACTTACAGTTTGAGCGAGACGGTAAGCTCTACATCGTCGGGATAAAATCGGGGACTAGCTGGGGCAACGCCGATCAGATTAACGCAATGAAGAGTAATTTTAAGACTGCGAAGGAAAACTTCAGAAAGGTCGGCGTGACAAAAGAGATTGTCGCAGTCAACGGGTGTATCTACGGCAGAGACAGTCATCCTCTCAAGGATAAGTTGGTCATAAGGGTTAAGGGGCAGCCCCCGGAGATTAGAGACGAGGAACCGGATAAAGTGTATTACAAGTATGCCGGCCAGGACTTTTGGTCTTTCATCTCAGGGGATGATTACCTGTACCGGGAAATTATTAAGCCGATAGACGAAGAGGCGAGGCAAAAAGACGCGGTGTTCCAGAAGGCTTATAACGCCAAGGTGAACGAGATGACCACGGAATTTAACTATAACTTTTTGATAGATAACCTCATAGACTGGGAGAAGTTGGTGGATTACGTTTCAAAGAGAAGGGAGCCCAAAGCGACTACAGCAAAGAGAAGGAAGAGGCGGGCAGATTGAACTCTTACCCTCCCTCTTCCGTGCTACCGTATGAATATGTGTTTGTAATTGAGATGCGGATGAGAGGACTCGAACCTCCACCACGTTGCCGTGACTAGCTCCTGAGGCTAGCGCGTCTACCAATTCCGCCACATCCGCGTGCGGGAAGTGAAATATTAAAGGCGGCGTTCGGGGGTTGTCAAACGGCCCTCGGGAAGCGAAAAAGTGAGCCCGGGCGGCGAACCGTCCGGGCTCACTTGTGCCCCCCTTGTTCGTAACCCTTGCGCGGCTTAGTAGCCTTGCATGCCGTCGTTGTAACCGTTCTGGAAGCCGTGGCGGAAGTACTGCTGGTACTGGTAGCGGTCGCCGTAGCGCGAGTTGTAGTCCTTGTCGGCCTCGCGGTACTCCTTGAAGTCGTTCAGGTTGCGATAGCTGCCCCGGCTGCGATCCCTGCGCCCTTCCTTGATGCCCTCATTGTAGCCGGCATTCAGGGCCGTCTGCTGCGACTGCGTGTAGTTGCCGTAGCCGCTGTTGCCGCGGCGGCCGTAACCGCCGTAGTTGCCATACCCGCCGTAGCCGCTGTTGCGCTGCTGGATAATGTAGGCGTCACGCTGGTCGTAATCGCCGTCGCCGTCCTGGTCGCGCGAGTCGCGGCCGCCGTAGTAGCCGCCGCTGCGGCGCTGCTGCTGGATGATGTAGGCGTCGCGGTTGTCGTAGTCGCCGTCGCCGTCAACGTCACCCGCGACGCGGCCGGGATGGCCGTAGGCGTTCCCGTTGCTGCGCTGCTGCTGGCGGATGTACCGGTCGCGCGCGTCGAAGTCGCCGTCGCCGTCCCGGTCGCGTCGCGCCTCACGCCGGTCGCGGCGCTCCTCGCGGCGCTCGCGGCGCTCCTCCCGACGCTCGCGGCCACGATTCTGCGCATTCACCGTCGCCACCGGCAGTAGCAGGAAGAGCCCGAGCGCCAGCATGAGCGCCCTCGTCACATAACCTTTGCCGTTCCCCCTCATCTGTAACCCTCCTAAGTCTCCGTCAACGGATAGCTAATATTTTCTACTCGAAGCCCACCGGCTTTAAAACAAGCACCGTGCCACTGCGCCCGAGGCCGAAAGAGCCCGGAAAAGTCCCGCGCGCCTAACACTTGAGGGCGGCCGGCACACTATACAGTGTCGGCGCGGCGCGGATGGTGTACGAAAAGGGGCACGTTTTCGGGCGTCCGCGTATGGGTCGGTTGCGGGCTTTGGCGCGCGCTTGTTATAGTCGGGTGCGTTCATCACGGAATCGCAACAATGGGTTTTGAGGCGAGGCCAGACGGGTCTGTTTTGCGCGCGAGGGCCGCGGAAGTCCTGGCCCGCATCGAGCGCGCGGCGCGCCGCGCGGGGCGCGACCCCGCGCACGTCAAGCTCGTCGCCGTCAGCAAGACGCACCCGGCCGCGCTCGTCCGCGAGGCCGCCTCCGCCGGTCTCAAAATCTTCGGCGAGAACCGCGTGCAGGAGGCCGAGGGGAAGATTGCCGAACTCAAAGACGTGCCCGGGCTGCGCTGGCACCTCATCGGGCACCTTCAGCCGAACAAGGCGCGCAAGGCCGCGAGGCTCTTCGACCTGATTCATTCGGTTGACGGCGCGGCGCTGGTCGAGAGGCTGGAGCGCATCTGCGGCGAGGAGGGCCGCGAGCGTCTCGACGTGCTCGTGCAGGTTGACCTCGCGGGCGAGGCCACGAAGAGCGGCGCAACCCCGGAAGAGCTGCCGGCGTTATTTGAAGTGTTCGGCCGCTCCGCGCACGTGCGCTGTAAAGGGCTGATGATCCTCCCGCCGTTCTTCGAGGAGGTGGAGCGGGTCAGGCCCTTCTTCCGGCGGCTGCGCGAGCTGGGCGCAGAGTGGGGCGCGCGCGGCGCGTTCGGGGGAGAGGCGGGCGAGCTTTCGATGGGCATGAGCCACGACTACGAGGCGGCCGTCGAGGAGGGCGCGACGCTCGTGCGCGTCGGGACGGCCCTCTTCGGCGAGCGCGGGAAGGGATGATGAGCCCTCTAGAAGTCACAAGGTTATTCGAGGCGATCAACCAGTTCGTCTTCTACGCGATTGCGACGATCATCCTCGTCGTCATCGCGCTGATGGTGGCGCGGCTGATTCTGAACAAGGCCGACCTCAACCCCTTCAGCCGCCCCGTCATCCTGGTCAGGCGCTGGACGGACCCGTTCGTCAACCCCGTCCGCCGGCCGCTCGTGCAGATGGGCGTCAGCCCGAACGTGACGCCGCTGGTCGTCATCCTCATCGCCATCCTGCTCGGCTACTTCGCCACGCAGTTCTTCGGCGCGGTGCTCTTCACGGCGAGTTCGCTCTGGCTCAGCGTGCTGCTCGGCAAGCCCATCGGCATCGTCGGCTCGCTCATCTACGGCGTGCTGGCCCTCTACTCGCTGATGATCTTCATGCGCATCATCATCTCGTGGGGCGTGAGCCCGTACAACCGCTTCCTGCACTTCCTCATCCGCGCGACCGAGCCCGTGCTGGGGCCGTTCCGGCGCATCATCCCGACGATAGGCTTCTTCGACATCTCGCCCATCGTCGTCCTCTTCCTGCTCGACCTCTTCCAGCGCGCCGTGATCGCCACGATGCTCCGCATGTGATCAGCTACAGGGAAGAGGACGGCTCCCTGGTCTTCGCGGTGCGGGTCGTGCCGCGCGCGTCGCGGACGGCCGCCGCGGGCGAGCACGACGGCGCGCTCAAGGTGCGCGTCGCCGCCCCGCCCGTCGAGGGCGCGGCGAACGGGGAACTGACGCGCTACCTCGCGAAGCGGCTCGGCGTCTCCAACGGCTCGGTCGTGATCGTCGGCGGCCACACGTCGAAGACGAAGGTCGTCAAAGCCGCGGGGGCGTCGGCGGAGGACTTACTGCGGCTGGCGGCCGAGGGGTAGGGCGGCGCGGTTACGAGTCGCGCGCGCTGTGTGGTATATTTCCGACCCGCTTACGGTTCAACTTTCAAACTCAAGCCAAGGAACTCATCAGGATGTCCGGACACTCGAAGTGGCACACTATCAAACACAAGAAGGGCGCTTTGGACGCCAAGCGCGGCAAGGTTTTCACCAAGCTGATTAAGGAGATACAGGTCGCGGCGCGCACGGGCGGCGGCGACCCGGACGCCAACGCCCGTCTGCGCAAGGCCGTCTCCGACGCCAAGGCCGCCAACATGCCCAACGACACCATCGCCCGCGCCATCCGCCGCGGCACCGGCGCGGAGGAGGGCGTCTCCTACGAGGAGATCACGTACGAGGGCTACGGCCCCGGCGGCGTCGCCGTGATGGTCGATTCGATGACGGACAACCGCAACCGCACGGTCGCCGAGATACGCCACATCTTCGGGAAGAACGGCGGCAACCTCGGCACGAGCGGGGCGGTCAACTGGATGTTCGAGAAGAAGGGCTACATCGTCGTCGCGAAGGCCGACAAGGCCGAGGACGAGCTGTTCGAGATCGTCACCGACGCGGGCGCCGAAGACCTGCGCGACGACGGCGACAACTTCGAGGTCATCACCTCGCCCGACGACTTCGACGCCGTCCTGGACGCTGTCAAAAAGGCCGGCATCGAGCCGCAGGTCGCCGAGGTCGAGATGATTCCGAAGGAGTACAAGAAGCTCGAAGGCCAGGAGGCGCGCCAGATGCTCAAGCTGATGGAGGCGCTCGAAGACCACGACGACGTGCAGAAGGTCTCGGCCAACTTCGACATGGACGAGGCCGACATGGCCGGCGCGTGAGGCGGCGGGAAAATTGAACCACGGAGACGCAGAGACACGGCCGGAAGATTTATAACTTCCGGCCGTGTCTCTGTGTCTAGTCGCTCCCGGTTACGGCCGAGCGCCGATTGTTGCAGGAGGGAAGGTTGATGCATCTACGTCGAACGTTTCCGGAGTGCCGGCGGGCGCTCTGTATCGCCGCGCTGATGTTCTGTGTGCTCGCCGCGCCTTTCGCCCGTCAGGCCCGGGCTCAAAACGCCGCGCCGAACAAGGCGACGCTCGTGGTTCGCGCCGACCGGCCCGGGGCCGTCATCAACAGGAACATCTACGGGCAGTTCGCGGAGCACCTCGGGCGGTTGATATATGAAGGCATCTGGGTCGGCCCTGACTCCCCCATCCCGAACACGCGCGGCATCCGCAACGACGTGGTCGCGGCGCTCAAGGAGTTGCGCGTCCCCCTGCTGCGCTGGCCGGGCGGCTGCTTCGCCGACGAGTACCACTGGCGCGACGGCATCGGGCCGCGCGCTCAAAGGCCGCGCCGGCCTAACGCGAGCTGGGGCGGCGTGGACTCGAACGCCTTCGGCACGCACGAGTTCATGGACCTGGCCGAGATGCTCGGGGCCGAAGTCTACATCAACGGCAACGTCGGTAGCGGGACGCCGCAGGAGATGATGGAGTGGATCGAGTACATGACCTCCGACGCCGACTCGACCCTCGCCAACCTCCGCCGCCAGAACGGGCGCGAGAAGCCCTGGAAGGTTCCCTACTTCGCCGTCGGCAACGAGACGTGGGGCTGCGGCGGCAACATGCGCCCCGAGTTCTACGCAGACCTCTACCGGCAGTACGCCACCTTCATCAAGAGCCACTCCGGCAACCGCATCCAGAAGCTCGCCTCCGGCGGCTACGACGAGAACTACAACTGGACGGAGGTCTTGATGCGCGAGGCGGCGAAGCAGATGGACGGGTTGTCGCTCCACTACTACACGCTGCCGACCGGCGACTGGTCGAAGAAGGGCTCGGCGACGCAGTTCGGTGAGAAGGAGTGGCACGCGACGCTCGCCCGCACGCTGCGCATCGACGAGTACATCCAGAAGCACGCCGCCATCATGGACAAGCACGACCCGGAGAAGAAGGTCGGGCTGATGGTGGACGAGTGGGGCACGTGGTACGACGCGGAGCCCGGCACGAGCGGCCTCTACCAGCAGAACACCTTGCGCGACGCGGTCGTCGCCGCTGTCAACCTGAACGTCTTCCACCGCCACGCAGACCGCGTGAGGATGACGAACATCGCGCAGATGGTCAACGTCCTCCAGGCGATGGTGCTGACCGACAAGGAGCGGATGTTGCTGACGCCGACCTACCACGTCTTCCGCATGTACCGCGTGCACCAGGGCGCGACGCTCATCCCGACAGAGCTGAGCGCGCCGGAGTACAGGTTCGAGCAGGCGTCCGTGCCGTCCTTGAGCGCCTCGGCCTCGCGCGACGCGGAAGGGAGGCTGCACCTCTCAATCGTCAACCTCGACCCGAACCGCGCGGCCGACGTCACCGCGACGTTCGCGGGCTTCGCGCCGAAGAGCGTCAGCGGAGAGTGGCTCACCGCCGCCGCGATGAACGCCATGAACACTTTCGAGCGCCCCGACGCCGTCAGGCCGGCGCGCTTCGACAGCTACAGACTGCAAGGCCCCCAACTCTCCATGACCGTCCCGCCGAAATCGGTCGCGGTGCTTGAGCTTCGTTAGAGGAGCCGGCCATGTTTACAAAGGTCATTCGGACGGCCTTCCCGGCCTTAACGCTGTCGGCGTCCTTCGACCACGAAGCGCCCGCCGACTCGATGACGGTGATTCGCATCAGGCCGCGCCGAACGGGTTGACCGACGTGCCAAAGCGCACGAGCCTCCTGCTGCTTTCGGTCGTCGCCGCACCCCTCCCAACGTCCGTGACGAAAGGATTCGATTACGATGCGCGCACTGTATTCCAGTCTCATGCTGATAAGTGTGGTGTTGGCCGCGCCCATCGCGGTGGCCCAGAAGGTCGAATTGTCAGTTGACGTGTCCAGGCCCGGAGCGAAGATAGACCGCCAAATCTTCGGCCAGTTCGCCGAGCACCTCGGCTCTGGCGTCTACGAGGGCGTCTGGGTCGGCCCGGGCTCGCCGATCCCCAACACGCGGGGCATCCGCAACGACGTGGTCGCGGCCCTCAGAGCGCTCAAGGTGCCGAACGTCCGCTGGCCGGGCGGCTGCTACGCGGACGAATACCACTGGCGCAAGGGCGTCGGCCCGCGGCGGGTGGTGACGCTCAACCCCAACTGGGGCGGCGTCATCGAGCCGAACACCTTCGGGACGCACGAGTTCATGGACTTCCTCGGCCAGATCGGAGCCGAGGCGTTCCTCTCGGTCAACGTCGGCTCCGGCACGCCGCAGGAGGCCGCCGAGTGGCTGGAATATCTGACCGCCGCGCAGCCGACGACGCTCGTGCAGGAGCGCGCCGCCAACGGCCATCCAGCCCCTTACAAAATCGCCTACCTCGGCATCGGCAACGAGAGTTGGGACTGCGGCGGGAACATGTCGCCCGATTACTACCTGGGCCAGCTCAGGATTTACAGCCGCTTCGTCCGTAACTTCAACCCGGCGCAGCAGGAGAAGGAGAAGATGCTCAAGATCGCCGTCGGCCCGGGCGGCGGCGAAGCGCGCTGGACGGAGTGGACCGAAGTCATCATGAAGGCGTATCAGAATCGCCAGTGGAGTTGGGACATGGACGGCCTCTCGCTGCACAACTACACGGTCGTGAATTGGGAGAAGAAGCACTCGTCCGTCGGATTCGGCGAGGCCGAGTACGCCCAAATCCTCAAGAAGACTCTGGAGATGGAGGGCCTCATCCAGAAGCACTCGGCCATCATGGACAAGTACGACCCGCAGAAGAGGGTCGCCCTCGTCGTGGACGAGTGGGGCGCATGGTACGCGCCGCTGCCCGGCTCTAACCCCGGCTTCCTCGTCCAGCAGAACAGCCAGCGCGACGCCGTCCTGGCGGCCCTCAACCTCAACATCTTCGCCCGCCACGCCGACCGCGTGCGCATGGCGAACATCGCGCAGATGGTCAACGTCCTCCAGGCGATGATCCTGACCGACAAAGAGAAGATGTTGCTGACCCCGACCTACCACGTCTTCAAGATGTACGTGCCGTTCCAGGACGCCACGTTCGTGCCGGTGGCTTTCAACGCCGGGACGTACACGCACGGCGACATCACGCTGCCGCGCGTGGACGCCGTCGCGGCCAGGGACGCATCCGGCAGGCTGTGGCTGGCGGTCACGAACGTTGACCCCAACCGGCCGGCAGAGGTCGAGGCGAACCTCACCGGCGTCACGGCCACGTCGGCGTCAGGGGAGACTCTGACCGCGCCGAAGGTTGACAGCATCAACACCTTCGAGTCACCGAACACGGTCGTGCCGAAGCCAATCTCGGCGAAGGTGCAGGGCGGTAAGCTGACGCTGAGACTGGAGCCCAAGTCCGTAACCGTTATCGCGGTCAGGCAGTGACAGCGGGCCGCCGCCGAGTGTTCATCACCGAGGTCGATGTTATTGGACGAACAGTTCCGCGCCGCGCGCCAGCGGCTAAATGAAGGATCAACGACATGGCTTTCAAACTTCTCCGCAGAGGTTCACGCGCCGCCGTGCTCGCGCTCTGCCTCGTCGTCGTCAGTTCGCCTGTCTCCGCGCAGGTTCCGCAAGCCGACGGACGCGCGCCTTATCTCGACCCGAGTCTTCCCGTCCAACGGCGCGTGGACGACCTCGTCTCGCGGATGACGCTCGAAGAGAAGGTCGGGCAGATGATGAACGCCGCGCCCGCCATCCCGCGCCTCGGCATCCCCGAGTACGACTGGTGGAACGAGGCGCTGCACGGCGTCGCCTTCAACGGCACTGCGACGGTCTTCCCGCAGGCCATCGGCCTGGGCGCGACCTTCGACCCGCGGCTCGTCCGTTCCGTCGCCGAAGTCATCTCGACCGAGGCGCGCGCCAAGTACCACGAGGCGCAGCGGCGCGGCGACCGTGCGCGCTTCCGCGGCCTCACGTTCTGGTCGCCGAACATCAACATCTTCCGCGACCCGCGCTGGGGGCGGGGGCAGGAGACCTACGGCGAAGACCCCTACCTGACGGGCCGGCTCGGCGTCGAGTTCGTCAAGGGGCTTCAGGGCGACGACCCGAAATACCTGAAGGTCGTCGCGACGCCGAAGCACTACGCCGTGCACTCCGGCCCCGAGCCCGAGCGCCACCGCTTCGACGCCGAAGCCTCAGAGCGCGACATGCGCGAGACCTACCTGCCCGCGTTCCGCGCCACGGTCGTGGACGCGAAGGCCGTTTCAGTCATGTGCGCATACAACCGCGTCAACGGCGAGCCGGCCTGCGCCAGCACGCACCTGCTTGGAGACATCCTCCGCGGCGAGTGGGGTTTTACGGGCTACGTCGTCTCCGACTGCGGGGCCATCGACGACATCTTCCGCCGCCACCTCTTCGTCAAGACGCCCGAGGAGGCTTCGGCCGTGGCCGTGAAGAAGGGGACTGACCTCGAATGCGGCGACGTATACCGCGCGCTCGTCTCCGCCGTGAAGCAGGGGCGGATTTCCGAAGGCGAGATCGACACGGCGGTCAAGCGCCTGTTCGAGGCGCGCTTCCGCCTCGGCATGTTCGACCCGCCCGAGCTTGTGAGGTACGCGCGGATACCTTTCTCCGAGAACGACTCGCCCGCACACCGGCAGCTCGCGCTCGAAGCGGCGCGCGCGTCCATCGTGCTGCTCAAGAACGAGAGGAACACGCTGCCACTCCGCAAGGACTTGAAATCAATCGCCGTCATCGGCCCGAACGCGGACGACGTGCAGGTGCTGCTCGGCAACTACCACGGCCAGCCGTCGCGCGCCACCACGCCGCTCGAAGGGATACGCCGGAAAGTCTCGCCGCGGACGAAGGTGCTCTACGCGCAGGGGACGCCGCTCATGGAGTACTCGGGCGTCCCCGTCCCGCCTTCGGCGCTGCGCGACTTGAAAGCAGAGTTCTTCGCGAACCGTAAGCTCGAAGGCGCGCCCGTGTTGACGCGCGACGAAGCGGCCGTCAACTTCGACTGGGGGATGAACGGCCCCGCGCCCGAAGTCCCGGCCGACGACTTCTCGGCGCGCTGGACGGGAAAGCTCGTGCCGGCCGTCTCGGGCAAGTACCGCCTCGGCGCGACCGCCGACGACGGCCTGCGCGTCTACCTCGACGGCAAGCTGATAGTGGAGGACTGGACGGAGCACGCCCCGACGACGCGGACGGGCGAGGTCACGCTCGAAGCGGGCAGGAGCTATGACCTGAAGTTCGAGTATTTCGAGGGGCGCATCGGCGCGGTGGCGAAGCTCGTGTGGCAGCCGCCCGCGCAGCAGGCGGCCGGCACGCCATACGCCAAGGCGCTGGACGCGGCGAGGCAGGCGGAGGCGGTCGTGCTCGTCCTCGGCATCTCGGCGCAGCTCGAAGGCGAGGAGATGAGCGTGACCGAGCCCGGCTTCGCGGGCGGCGACCGCACGAACATCAACCTCCCCGCGCGCCAGGAGGGACTGCTCAAGGCCGTCGCCGCGACGGGCAGGCCGGTCGTGCTTGTGCTCATGTCCGGGAGCGCGCTCGCCGTCAACTGGGCCGACGCGCACGTCCCGGCCATCATGCACGCGTGGTATCCGGGCGAGGAGGGCGGGGCTGCAATCGCCGACGTGCTCTTCGGCGACTACAACCCGGCGGGCCGCCTGCCCGTCACCTTCTACAAGTCGGTCGAACAGCTCCCGCCGTTCGAGAGTTACTCGATGGAGGGGCGCACGTACCGCTTCTTCCGTGGGGAGCCGCTCTACCCGTTCGGCCACGGGCTGAGTTACACGCGGTTCAGGTACTCGGGGCTGAACGTCTCGGCGGCGCGCGTGTCGCCGAACGACAAGGTGACGGTGAGCGCCACGGTCGAGAACGCCGGGCGGGTCGAGGGCGACGAGGTCGTGCAGCTCTACGTGACGGACGCCGAGGGCTCGGTGCGCGTGCCGGTGCGTTCGCTCGCGGGCGTCGAGCGCGTGCGCCTCAAGCCAGGCGAGAGGCGCGTGGTGAGCTTCACGGTCGAGCCGCGCCAGCTCGCCGTCATCCGTGACGACGGCCGCGCGTTCGTCGAGCCGGGCGAGTTCCGTGTGAGCGTCGGCGGCAAGCAGCCCGGCTTCAAGGGCACGGCCGACGCGGCGACGACCTCGTTCGTCGAGGGGCGCTTCACGGTCGTGGGCGCGCCGACGGAGTTGAAGCGCTGAAGGCGCTAACGCGGGGTGATTGAAGACTGAAAGCCGCGGAGGCACGGCTTGAAGACTTATGACTTCAAAGCCGTGCCTCCGTGCCTCCGCGGTTGAATCCTATGGGCATACCCGCGCTTGCGGCGGGAGCAGTTTGCAGGCGGCGGTCTTCAACGCAGGTACTTGTTGAACCATTCGAGGGTGCGCGTCCAGGCCAGTTTGGCGGACGCCTCGTCGTAGCGCGGCGTCGTATCGTTGTGGAAGCCGTGCTGCTTGCCCTCGTACATGTGCGACTCGTAGGTCTTCTTGTTGGCCTTGAGCGCCGCCTCGTAAGGTGCGATGCCCTCGTTGACGCGCTGGTCGTTGCCCGCGTAGTGGAAGAGCAGCGGCGCGGAAATCTTCGGCACGTCGTCCGCGCCCGCCTGCCGGCCGTAGAAGGCGACCCCGGCGTTTAAGTCGGCGCCCAGCCGCACGGCCAGTTGATTCACCATCCCGCCGCCGAAGCAGAAGCCGACCGCGCCGAGCCTGCCCGTCGAGTCGGGGCGCGCCTTGAGCCACTTGGCCGCCGCGACGAAGTCCTCAGTCATCTTCTTCCCGTCCACCTCCCTGAAGAGCGCGGCCCCCTTCTCGTCGCTGCCCGGGAAGCCGCCGACAGAGGTCAGGCCGTCAGGCGCGAAGGCGACGAAGTTGGCGAGCGCGAGGCGGCGCGCCACGTCCTCGATGTAAGGGTTGAGCCCGCGGTTCTCGTGGATGACGAGCACGGCGGGCAGCTTCCCGCTCTTCGACGGGCGGGCGAGGTAGCCTTTGATGGAGCCGTTCCCCGCGGGCGACGGCACGGTCTCGTAGCCGACCTTGATGCGCTTGTCGTCGGGCGGCACCTGCTGCGCCCACGCGTAGTTGGGGCGCAGGCCCTCGAAGATGGCCGCGACGGTCAGGCCGCCGACCGCGAACTTGCCCGCGCGGTCGAGGAAGGTGCGGCGGTCGATGTCTCCGTGCTGGTATTCGTGGAACAGGTCTAACAACTCCTGCGGGTAATCGGATGCGGCTTTACGTTCCATTCTTCACTCCTTGCATTTGATTAAGCGGAATGAGAGCTGACCCTCATCTGTTCATCGTCCGGGTTTGCGCGGGTGTCGGTCTATGTTGCTTTCGCGCGAATTAAAGTGTCAAGGCGGTTTCACTAGTTAAGTTATCGCGCCGCAAATGTGTTGACACGCTCTGCCAATTCTGATATTTAGCGCCCGTTCATAACGGCCCCGGCCCCCAACCTCAAAGACCCTTTGACCGACGGCGGCGGTCACCATTTGAAATTCCACCAGTCTCACGACACGCACGAACTGTTCTGATTGCCACGCGAGCGGCAGCGTTTCGCAAGCCGATTCGTCCGGATACGTTTCGGCGATTCGCGGCCCCGCACCAACTCAACGGCCGGGCAGTCTCCAACTCAAAGGAGGACGCAGCAATGGCGAAGGTTCTAATGGTTCTCGACGGCAAGTACCGTTTCTCGGAGATGGACAATACCGGCACCAAAGATTTCACCTATAAGGAGCTGGTGGACGCGCTCACCGCCGCCGGACATCAGGTCACGAAGGCGCACCGCGAGAACGACATCAGCGCCGACGTGCAGATGTTCATATTCCAGGACGACAACCTGCTCGAATACGACGTCATCTGGATGATCGGCCACGGGGGGCGCAACGTCAGCAGCGGGGAGAGCATAAATCTGCCGGAAGACCAACTCCGCGCCATCGCGCTATTCATGGAGGCGGGCGGCGGCGTCTTCGCGACGGGAGACCATGACAGTATCGGGTCCAACATGTGCGGCCGTATCCTTCGCGTCCGCGCGATGCGCGCCTGGTACGGCGTGGGCGACGACAAGTCGCCGATGACGGATATCTATCCACCGATGATGGACACCTTTCCGCGTAACTACCCGCCGCAGGGCACCACACGGGCCGACACGACGCGGAAGAATTCGGCGCGGGGCGACTACGATCTCGACAACGACGGAATGGAAGAGGCGTTCGTCTGGTTCGAGAACCAGTCCGATTCGGTTCCCCAGCCGCTCACGCTGGAGCCGCCGACGCACCCGATCATGAAACGCGGCGACAAGGAGATCAAAGTCTTTCCGGACCACATGCACGAGGGGAAAGTGCTCGACGCGGAAGTGGAGACGGGCTACCCCTATGAGACCTCGGAGCCGGAATTCAACGGCGAAACCTTCGTCGAGTTCCCGATGGTCGCGGGCCACCGTGAAATGCCCAGGGTCATCGCCAAGGGGAGCACCGTCCAGCTCGCCTCCAAATACGCTTACAGCAACTCCGACCTCGACACGGCCATCCCCGTCGTTGAAACGGTCAACGTGCTCAGCGTCTATGACGGGCGGACCGTCGGCGTCGGCCGGATCGTCATCGGTTCGACCTTCCACCACTACGTCGACATTAACCTGACCGGCGACAGCGCGATCAACACGCAGGCGCAGCTCGACCGGACCGGGGAGGACGCCGCCAAGGGCAAGGGCTTCAACTACAACGAGGACTCCAAAAAGATTTACGAAGACATCAAGGCGGTGTTTGACAACATCACCAACTGGCTGGCGCGGCCGAGGCCGAAGATTCAGCTCATCCTTGAGCGCAGCACCTTCAGCCAGGCCGAGGCGGACGCCGACTCGAACTTCGCCGGCGCGATCCTCGTCACCGTTGACGGGCTGAAGCCCAACCAGTTCCCGGGCGGGGGCGTCACGAGCCTCTTGGACGCCGATTTCCAGGAGGCGTGGGCGCCGACGATCACGCCGCAGGAGCCGGCGGGGCTCGACATCGTCCCGACCGGCGTGGACAGCGACGACCCCGACCTCAACGACCGGCTGCAACGGATCACCTTCACCTACCGGGTCGAAGTCACCGACCCTGCCTTCGGCTACCCGGGCAATACCAAACACGTCCAGATCGACGCCGGCCTCACGTCGGCGGCGGTCTCGGCCCCGCTCGCCGACTCCGCCCAGATCACCCTGGTGAAATCGGCGAACCCGTTCATGCTCGACCTCGCGGGCGGCAACACGAAGCCCTGGCTCAGCTCGGACGTGAAGGTCTTCCCGGTCGTCGCCGGCGCGCCGAACTCGGGCCTCGTCAACGAAGCCTCCCGCGAGCAGGCGCTCGAGTTCCTCCGCGGGCGGCTCTCGACGATGACGGACGCCGAGTTCGACGCGCTGAGCGGGAACCAGGCGGCCTCGGCGCTCAGCCCCTTCGAGCGGACGACCGAGAGCGACCGCAAGGTCTACAACTTCGGGGTCGCCCGCGTCCGGCTGCCCGCCACCGGCGCGACGGCCGTGGACGTACGCGTCTTCTTCCGCATCTTCACCTCGCAGACGACGGCGGCGCTCACCTACAAGGAAGCGCCGGAAGGGGTGCCGATCCAGGGCTACAAGAAGACGCCCGGCGACGAGCCGATAGCGCTGCCCGGCACCAACACTGCTGGCACGGAATGGCTCTCCTTCCCGATGTTCCTGGCGCAGCGCGAGGCGACGCCGGAGGATCAGACGGACGAGGACAACGTCCAAGACATTTCGCCCGGCGTGCCGAAATTCTTCGGCTGCCTCATCGACAACAACCTCCCCGACGTGTACCTTCCGCTCACGCCCGGCGGCGGCGCGGCGACCGACCTGCCGACGCTGATGATGGGCGAGCACCAGTGCATCGTCGCCCAGATAGAGTTTCCGGACACGCCGATCCCGAACGGTGCGAACCCCTTCACCTCGGACAAGCTGTCGCAGCGCAACATCGCCTTAAGCCCCATCGCCAACCCGGGTCTCGACGCCTCGCGCATGGCGCTGCACACGTTCGAGATCGAGGCGACGCCGCACGCCATCGGCGACAACCTCCCGCCCGACGAGCTGCTGCTCGAATGGCACGGCGGCGCACCTGAGGGGACGGAGGTGCGACTCTACATTCCCGGCTGGGACGCGGGCGACGTGGTGGACCTGGCCGAGCGCTTCTACCCGCGCCACGAGATTCGCGCGCTGGACGCGCACACCGTCGCCCTGCCCGGCGGCGGCACGCGCTACGTGCCGATCCCGACGAGCCAACAGCGCCGGACCGGCGTGATCGCCGCCCACCTCCCGCTCGGCGTGAAGAGGGGGCAGCGCTTCGACCTCTCCGTCCGCCAGGTGACGACGCGTGGCCGCCGGGTCGATATCCGCCCCAAGATGACGACGATCTCGCTCGCCGAAGCCGAGCAGCTTCTCGGGCACACTGCCGGGGCCGCGGCCGGCGCACCTGTCGAACGCGGCGTCTTCGAGCTGGGCGGGAACCGCGTGCTAATAACCGACCTCCGGGTGCTCGACGGCGGGGGCGACCATGCCGTCATCGTCGAGCACCCGGACGCCGCGACGGTCGCGGCGGCGGTTCAGCAGGCGAAGCGCTGGCGCGAGACGGTAGGCGCCTTCCAGCTCGGGATTCCGGTGTCGGTCAAGGCGGAGATGCTGGCCCACCACCTCCGTCTGCTGTCGGTGCTGCGCTGGCGGGCCGAGTGGTTGAGACCCAACAGCCGCTGGTACGAGACGTTCATCCGTTACGTGGAGCTGAGCGCGGAGAAGGTACGCGCGCTCGGCGGCGACCCCTACTCGGTGCCGCCGACGCCGGACGGAAGAGTCCCGCTGCCCGGGAAGGGTGAGGAGCGCGACGGCTGCTCCGGATGCCTTCTCGGCTGGCTCCGGCCGTTGGTTCGGTGGCTCAAGCGGGCTTGACGCAACCGACGAGGCGCGCCCGACCCTGCGCCCGCCGGCCGCGCGCACAATATTGTTGATGAACAAGACGCGCGGCCTGGTGTATAAAGGCGCGTGCGCGTTTTAGGCATCGATCCGGGGAGCGAGACTACGGGGTGGGGCGTGGTCGATGGTGACGCGCGCCGCTACCGGCTGGTGGAGTTCGGCACGGTGAGGGCCAACCCGCGCGAGCGGTTCGCGGCGCGCCTGTTGAAGATCAGCGACGGCGTCGCCGCCGTCATCGAGAAGTTCCGCCCCGATGTGTGCGCCGTCGAGGAGTCCTTCTTCGCCGTCAACGCGCAGACGGCGCTCAAGCTCGGGCACGTGCGCGGCGTGGTGCTGCTCGCGGCCGAGCGCGCGGGCGTCGAGATCGCGGAGTACGCGCCGCGCCTCGTCAAGCAGACGGTGGTCGGCTACGGCGCGGCCGAGAAGCAGCAGGTGCAGGAGATGATGCGCGTGCTGCTCAAGCTGAAGGAGCCGCCCGCGCCCTTCGACGCCTCCGACGCGCTGGCCGTCGCCGTCACGCACCTGCACCACGCAGGCCGCCCCGAAGTCTCGAAGGACAAGGCGGCCCCGGCGCGCGCCAAGCTCGAAGCGCTCCTCGCCGCGAACCCGCGCCGCCGCGCCCCCCGGTAGGCGCTCCGAGTTAAGTTAAAGGCACTTCCCGGCCTTCAACATTTTCGTTCCGCCGCTTAACCCCTCCGCCAAGGGCTAACCTCAACCCGACCCGACGAAGGAGGGAGGCCGTGTCTCACTTTCAACTGTCCGTACTCGTCCGTCGAACCGCCGCCGCGGCGTTCGTCCTGCTTTTAATAACTTCGACCGCCGAGGCGCAGCGGAGGCGAAGGCCGCCCGCGGGCGGGAGCGCGGCCGTCGTCGTGGACGAGCGGCTCGCGGCGCTGCGCGACGCGCCAAGGCCGAACGCGAATCTGCTTCAGAGGTTGAGCCGAGGCCGCTTCGTGGCCGTCACGGGCGAGCGCGCCGTCGGAGGCGTCCGGTACCTGCGCGTGCTGGTGACGAGCCGCACGGGCGGGTGGCTCCAGGCCGAGGCGGTCGTGCGCCCCTCGCGCGCGGGCGAGGACGCGCGCCTCCTGCGGCTCGTGCGCGGCTCGGCGGAGTTCGACCGCCTCGCGCGCGCGCACCTTCTGCTCGAATCCTTCCCGCGCTCGGCCCTTCGGCCGGCCGCGCTGCTCGTCCTCGGCGACGCGGCCGCCGAAGCCGCCGAGCGCCTGACGCGCGAGGCGCGCCGCCGCCTCGTCCCCGCCGAGATGCAGGCGGGCGGCGCTGCGGTCGCCAGCTACTTCCAGAACTACAACGGACTCGACCGCTACAGCCGCCTCGGGGTCGTCTACGACTTCGACCCCGCGTCCGGAAGTTACCGCTACGACGGCGCGGCCTTCCGCGAAATCCTCCGCCGACACCCGCGCAGCCCCGAGGCCGCCGAGGCGCGCAAACGTCTCGAAACGCCGCCGCCCGCCGCGAAATGAATCGGCGGCGGGCGAGCCTGGGTTAAGTGTCGTTTGAGGCTTGTCTGAGCGGTTTAGCCTCGCCGTCGGCGGCGCAGGGCGGCGGCTCCCGCGAGCCCGGACGTGAGCAGCAGGAGCGTGGCGGGCTCCGGGGTCGGGGTGTTGAAGGTCGCCTCGACGCGGCGGAACTCGTAATGCGTCTGCCCGTTGTGGAAGAAGGGGAGGTAGGTGAATGTCATTTCGCCCTGCCCCACGACCAGAAGGATCGCTCCCGGGGCGTTCGAGGGACTGACGGTGACCTGCCCCGTCATGGTGAAAGGCACGGTGAAGGTGAAGGTAGACGGGAAGTTGGGGCCGAAGTCAGGGAAGTTGAAGGTGCCGGCGCTGAAAGTGAACCGTGCGCCGACCCCGTCAGGGTCGAGGAGGCCGTCGTGTGAGACGCACGTCCCGTCGAAGCAGACGGAGTTCGTCTCGTTGAAGAACTGCGTGCCCCCGATGGTGCGCGTCGTGCCGCCGGCGAACAGCCCCCCGTTCTGAACGTGCGTGGCGTTGGCGGTGAACCCCGAGAAGCTGAAGTTCTGGCCCGTGACGGCGATTGATGAGGAGCCCGAGGAGTGCCCGGTGCCGGTGAAATGGCCGCTCGTGACGACGAACGGGTCGGCGTGCGCGGCCGTCGGCAACACGCAGAGGAAGAGCGCGGCGAGTGTGATTCGGATTCTCATGGGGCGGTCTCCAAAAGTTTCGGTGGCCAAAACCTCTCCAAGATAAAGAGGCAACGCCGGTCTGATTCCAGCGGCTTCGGCCGTCGCATTGTGCAGCTACGGCCGTCGCATTGTAAAGAAAACCGGCAGCCCCGAGGCCGCCGAGGCGCGCAAACGTCTCGAACCTCCGTCCGCGTCTCGTTAACTGTCCATAAATCGGCTTAGGGGTTATAAAGCTGTCGTGGAGTTACGGACTGAGAGGGGGCGCTATACGCCCACGACCTTCAGCGGGAAGGTCGGCGCGTTCGAGTTGAGTGACGTTCCCGTCTTGCTCTACAAGGGCTACGGCGCGCCCACGCGCCCGGGGGCCAGGTTCCCGAAGCTCGGGACGATTGGGCTCGACATCTTCAGGGAGCGCGTTCTCATCCTCGACTTCCCCAAGCGCCGTTTCGCTCTGCTGAACAAGGGTGAGGGCGTCCCCGCCGATGTGGAGCGGCGCGCGCAGTTCTTCGAGGTGGCCTACAGGGACGGGTGGCTCTTCCTCCCGGTCGTCAGCGACGGGCGGCCGGTCGGCAACGTCATCTACGACACGGGGGCGAGCGTCTACCCGCTGGTCATCAGGCGCGAACTCTGGCGACGGCTCACGGGGCGCACCAGCGACGAGCCGGACAACGAGCGCCGGGTCACCTCCTCCTGGGGGAGGAGCTACGTCATGACCGGCGCGCCGACGCTGAAAGCCCTCTCGGTCGGCCCGCTCGTCTTCCCCGAGAGCACCGCCTTCTACGGGCCCGCCGAGGCCCCGCACCTCAGCTTCGAGCGGAGGCCCCGCGACGCCGACGGCCTCGTCGGCAACGCCCCCTTCTACGACGCACACGGTCATCATCGACCTCCCGCGCGAAAGGATGGGACTGCTGCGGGGCCGTTGAACCGAGCCGCACGTCAGTCATGGGACGGCTTGCGATTACAAGAGCAGGGTTCACATGAGTTTATCAACTACCGTTTAGAGGCGGGTTCTGCCCGCCGCCCCGAGTTTCGATGTAAATCGGGGCGGCGGGCAGAGCCCGCCTCCAAACGGTCGCACTCAACTGCAAACCGCCCTAGGGGGCGTAGCGCCCTTCGGAGACTTCGCGGGCCTGGCCGAGTGAGACGAGCGTCTGGAGGAGTTCTTGGATGCGCGCGACGTTGGCGCGGCGGAAGGCTTCGGCGAGCTGTCGGGGGGTGACGACGCCGCGTTGCGTGGCGAGGGTCTGTTCGCTATGACATACACACGGAATAGTTGATTTAATTCATTCTCTTCAACCGCCTTGTGGTAATCAGGCCAAAGTTGTCTATTCTTCGTTACCAAGTAAGCAAACGCTGAACTCACTCCAGTCAACAGCCTTTACTTCGCGTCCCCAATGTTCACACTCATTACAATAACGCCCTTCTTCTCTAGCCTCAGCAGAGGGGCAGTTGTCCCAAGGGTCAATCGACAAGTTGTTGCCGCCTTCCACATCTTGTAGGGTCACTGCGACTTGCACATGTCTATCAGGTAAAACGTTATTGGAAGGAGGAGGTGGCTTCATATCCTATTCGGTTCGCTCCTTTAACCGGTTAGGCGTGGGAATGTACTTTGCCAGCCACTATGAGCTGTGTGATGCCAGATACTGTCAACACAGTGACGCCAATCGTCTGCGCCTTGGCCGGATTCGAGTAACGCAATTAATTTGCGAATACCTAATCTTAGCTTGAAATTAATTCTCGGAATAATATTCAGGCCGGCACTCTCACTCAACGCTCTGGTTTTTCCCAGCCATTCACGCATCTCATCACTGACGTCAATTCTGTAGCTCGGAATCTGAGCCTGCAAGAACGGTATTGCCTGCGCGATTAATACCTTGTTTTCGTTAATAAGAACGAAATACAGGTAATACTGCGGGTCAAAGAATAAGCTCTCAATTCCGTACGTTCCATTAATAGCGAACCAGTCGTCTGATCTATCAACCGTCTTAAGTTCGATTTTTCTTGTAACGTTCCCGTTGCATACAGACAGCCCGTTTAAGCCAGCACGCCTACGCGCTATTTGTAGCGTACAACTCCTGAAACGCTCCAAGTCTTTGACGATGGTGTTACTGCGGCTCTCTTTCGCAAGGCTACTGAGTTCGTTCATCGGATTGAATTCAAGCTAAAGATTGCTTTCAAGTGAATCAATCCTACCACACACGCGGCCACACCCTTTTAACTAAAGGGTTGGTGACTTACACGGTCACACGGACGGTGAAGAAAATCGATGGCAAAAGCGAAAGTTTGTGCGGCGGCGCACGCGGGAGAAAGGGTATTGCAAAAACTGACGCACGCGGTTAGATTGTCGGCGGAGATTCAGAGCTGCGGGCGCGGGGGACTCTCCCAAGGCAAGTCGGGCGCGCCTCCCGTCAACGATGAAACCTGGAGGAAGGAACAGTGCCGGTAGGAACGTGTCCTGACTGCGAAGCCGAAGTCCACGTTGACCTCGACGCCGACAAGGGCGACACGGTCACCTGCGACGAGTGCGCAACCGAGCTGGAGATCGTCGGACTCGACCCCGTCGAACTCGACATCGCCGAAGAAGACCTCGACGAAGACGATTACAAGGACGACGAGGAGGAGGACGAATACTGAAAGCCGTGAACCGTAAACCGTAAACCGTGACAAGTAAGAACGGGTCTCTTCTTGTCACGGTTTACGGTTTACGGTTCACGGCTTTTATACGTCGTGCGGTTCTGGCGGACGGTGAGGCCGCGCGGGCCTTCCACGCGGATGGTGTGGAGGCGCCCGTCGCGCCTTTTTTCTTCGGGCGGGTAGAAGGCGAGAACGTAGGTGGAGGTCACCTCCTCGGCCAGCGCCTTGAACAGCGGGTCGTAGTCCTTGGCCGTGGCGTAGAAGTTCGTCCCGCCGGTCTTCTCCACTAAGCCCGACACGTCGAGCGGCGTCGGGAGCGGCGCACGCCCCGGCGAGTTCGAGGCGAGCAGGCGCGTGTAGGAGGGGAGCGTCACCGTGTAGACGCTCACCTCGGCCTGGTTGGCGCGCTCGATGACGGTCGAGGGGTGGACGGTGTCGCCGACGGGGAAGCCGTCCGTGACCACCACGACGGCCCTCTTCAGAAGGCGGCGGTCGAGCGTGCGCGGGGCGCTGCGTTGCAGCAGCCGGACGGCGTCGTCCACCGCGTCGTAGGCGTGGGTCGAGAGGCCGTTCGTCTCGCGCGCGAGCTTGCCGAGCGCCTTCTCAAGCTTGCGCGGGTCGCTCGTAAAACTCTGCACGACGCGCGCGTTCATGCCGAAGCTCATCAGGGCGAACGAGGCCGGGCGGTTCGAGAGCTTCTCGGAAAAGGCCGACATCGCCGTCCGCAGCCGCAACATCTCCTCCGGCGTCATGCTGCCCGACACGTCCACCGCGAAGACCACGGCCACGGGGCGCTCGCCGCCCGCGCGCCGCTCGACGTTGAGGAAGGCGACCGAGCGCTCCTCCCCGTCCTCGTAGAGCTTGAAGTCGCCCGGCTTCAAACCCTTCACCGCGCGCCCCTGCGCGTCCGTCACCGTCACGTCCACGAGCACGAGGTCGGTGTCTATCTTCAGCACGTCCTCTTCGCCCAGCTCGACGGGCGCGGGGCCGGGGCGCTGCTGCGGCGGCTGCTCCTGCGCGCGCGGCGCGGGGACGTGGGTTAGAGAGAAGAGGATGAACGCGAGCAGTCCCGCGGCCGACAGAACGGCGCGCCGGGGGAGCTTGAATCTGTGTCCTGACATAAGCGACATAAAAAGTGGCGACCGAAGCGCGGCTGAGGAGTGGCCGGCGCGTGGATTATACGTCGCGGCGCGCCAACTGCGCCAGAGCCTGAGTTCAGCTTACGCGGCGGCGGGCAACAACCCCCGACGCCGACGCATCAACCAACCGGAAACTGCGTGTTATAATCCGCGCCGCCGCTTAGATGCGCGCGAGTGAGTTAAGGAAGACTGTCTTGAAGATGCCCGGAAGAAAATATCTGGCGGCCGCGTGCGCGGCGCTCGTCGCGCTGGCGCTCTGCGCGCCGGCCGCGGCGCAGAAGCAGAAGCAGAAGCAGGAGCCGACGACCGGCAATATCGTCGGCCGCGTGAAGGTCGCGCCGGGCGCGACGCCCGGCGGCGTGGCCGTCACCGTCCGCCGCGGCGACGAGGAGGTCGCGCGGCGCGAGACGAACTCGAAGGGCGAGTTTGAATTTCAGGGGCTCGCGCCCGGCACCTACGGCCTGACGCTGCGTAAGGCGGGGCTCGAAGTCGGGAAGATGGAGGACGTGCAGGTGCGGGCGGGCAAGACCGTCTCGCTCAAGGACAAGCTCTACCTGCCCATCGACGACGGCTCCATCGCGCACATCCGCGGGAGCGTCTTCGACATCAACGGCCGGAGCGTCAACGGGGCGACCGTGGAGCTGGCGCGCGTCGAGGCCGACGGGTCGTCCAAGAAGCTCGACAGCCGCGTCTCGAACGCGACGGGCTCGTTCGCCTTCCGGCTCACGCCCGAGCGCGGTCGCTACCGCGTGACGGCGAAGGCCGACGGCGCGCAGCCGACCACCGAAGAGGTCAACATCGACGGCGCGGCCATCTACCGCGTCGCCATCTCGCTCCACCCGAAGAAGTAGGCACACAAGTGAAGGACGCGCACCCGAACAGGGAAGAGGCGCGCGAGGAGTTCTTGACGGCGCGCCAGCTCGCGGAGGTCTTGCAGGTCAGCGAATCGACCGTGCGCCGCCTCGCGCGCGTGGGGCGCATCCCGTGCGTGCGGCTCACCCCGCGCCTGCTCCGCTTCAACCTCAAGGCCGTCTACCGCGCCCTCGACGGCAACGACACCCCAAACAGATCGAAGCGCCGCCACGCGACAGACACCGCGGACGACGACGCGCAGTTGTCCTTCCTTTAAAGAGCGCGTGAACCGTAAACCGTAAACCGTGACAAGAAGAAGAACCTCTGTCTTCTCCTATCACGGCTTACGGTTCACGCGCTCTTTACCCTTCCTCTTCTTCCTCTTTCATCCGGCGGGCTTCGACCTCGGCGCGGGGTCGCCAGTTGCGCGGGCCGTCCTTGACGAGGTCGTGCTTGCGCTTGATGCCGGTGCGCATGTTGAGGAACCAGGCCGAGGCGGCGAGGGCGGCCGTGACGAAGGCGGCCTCGACGTGGCGCAGGTAGAGCAGCGGCAGCGTCGCCGCGGCGAGCGCGTAGGCCGCGACCCTCCACACGCGCGCGAAGTCGAAGCCCGCCTCCCTCATCCTTCCGCCCTCATCCTTCAGTTGACGGTCACGGGGATGGGCGCGTCGATGGTCTGCGGGGGGAAGCATACCTTGTCGTCGCAGTGCTGGACGCGGAGCTTCGTGCGGAGCGTGTGGCGGCCCTTCGCCGCGCCCTTGTCGGCGCGCAGCGGGAGCTTGATGACGACGCTGCCTTCGTAGAGCGCGAGCGGCTTGTCGAAGAATTCGAGCTTGCGCGACACGCCCGGCGGGTAGACGGGCTGGCCGGGCGTGATGCCCTCCTGCGGCTCCGCGCGCAGCTCGGTCGGGATGTAGTACTTGTCGCTGGCCGGGTTGGCGTGCGTGTGGAAGCCCTGCGCGATGTCGAGCCGGACGCGCGCCTCGCCCTCGCCGCCCGCGTCGAGCTTCGCCTCCTCGACCGTCGCGGTGACGGGCTGCGGCTTCGCCGCGGGGCCGGGCGCGGCCGGGCTGGGGACGGCCGTCACCGCCGCGCCGTTCCGGTTCGCCTCGCCGCCCCCGCAGGAGGCGAGGGCGAAGGGCAGACAGAAAGTTAAGCTCAGTAAAAGATTCTTGCGTCGCATGGCTCAGAGTTTATCTCAAACGTCCGCGCCTCACACGGCCGAAGGGGGCTGTTGGAAGTCTTGCGGCGGCGGGTAGTGCTGCGGCGGCGCGGGCGGCGCGGGGCGCGCGCGGATGCGTCGCCCGAGGTAGCGGGCGACGAAGTAGATCGGCAGCCCGATGAAGATCACGACGGGGATGAGCGCCAGCAGCAGGCGTATGAAGAAGAGCGTGATGTCGGCCGCGATCCCGACGCCCTCGCCGAAGGCCGTGCCGACGCCGTTGAAGAACCCCCGGGTGGCGATGAGCGGCGCGGGCGGCTGGAGCGTGACGTTGATAGTCGAGAGGCTCGCCTGGTTTTCGAGGAAGCGGCGGCGCCCCTCGACACGCTCGATCTCGGTGCGGACGTTCGTCAGCTCGCGCTGGACGGAGATGGCGTCGGCGACCTCCTGCGAGCGCTTCATGATCTCGAGCAGTTGCGCTTCGAGCGCGCGCTGCGTGCGGAGGCGCGCTTCGAGGTCGATGTACTCCTCGGTCACGTCCTTGCCCGTGATCTTCTGCGCGGTGACGCTGCCGCCCGCGGCGCGTATGTCGGCGAGCGCGGCGTCGAACTGCGCCGCGGGCACGCGCACCTCGACGGTGATGACTTCGTAGGCGCGCTCGCCGTTGGCGGCCGTCTGCCGGCGCGAGTCCGAGGTGACGACGAAGCCGCCGCGCGACTCCGCGACCGAGGCGATGCGCTGCATGGCCTTCGAGGGCTCTTCGACTTCGAGCGTGAGGGTCGCGTTGCGGATGATCTTGCGCTCGACGGGCGCGGCGTTCGGGGCCTGCTGCTGCGCCGCGGTGTCTTCCGTGCGTTCGAGCGAGACGGCCTTCATGTCTACCATGCCGCTCCGGTCGCCGCCGCCTCCGCCCTGCGCCGCCGTGCCCGCGGCCTGCTGCGGCGCGGACGCAGTGCTCTGCGAAGGGACGGCCTCCTCGGCGCTGCGACTGGCGCTGTTGGAGCAGCCGGCCAGCGCGGCGAGCGCGAGCATGAGGGCGAGCGTCATCAACGGTCTCATAAAATGCCTCCCGGTGTTTCGGGGTTTTAAGAACGATGTTTGAACGTCGGTGAAGGTGGCCGCTTGCGCCTCAGCGCGCGCCGTCCCTTTCAAAGTAGGGCGGCGTCTCGCCCGGCTTGAGGCGGCGGAGCGTCACGTCTTCGGGGTAGTAGCTCGTGCCCGTGCGGCGCAGCGTCTGCCAGCGCAGGCCGCCCCCGCTCAGGGTGAGCCTGACGGTGGCCGTGCCGCCGAAGCTGCTCTTCAGGCGGAACTGCGCCGCGCCGTTGCGGACGGTCGCCGTGAAGTCGCAGTCCTCGACCCGCGCGAGGTAGCGCGCGACGATGCCGCACGTGGCGCGCAGGCGGTTGCCGGTCTGTCTGATGGTGATGTCGATGGCGAACTGCGGCACCTCTTCGAGCTTCATGCCCTGGTAGGCGGGCGGCAGTTCCGACTTGTCCTTCGCGTAGACGGCGTAGTTCCACTCACCGCGGAAGCCGGCTGGGCGCGCCTGCGCGGAGGCCGTGTGCGCCGACGCGAAAAGGCAGAGCAGGACGAGCGAAAGGGGAAGGGCGAGTCTCTTCATCACTCTTCGCCGCCCTCCTCCTCCTCCTCGTCCTTCGCGCCGTGGCGCTCGGGGCGCTTGATGCCGAACTTTTCGAGGCGGTATTGGAGTGTGCGGAAGGTGAGGCCGAGGAGCTTGGCCGCCTTGGTGATGTTGTAGTCGGTGCGCTCCATCGCCTGGATGATGAGGTTGCGCTCCACGTCCTCGAAGTTGACGCCCTCGGCCGGGAGCTTGAAGCCCGCGCCCTCCGCGCCCGCGGGCCGCGTCTCCTGCCGGACTTCGAGCGGGAGGTCTTCGACCGTGATGTAGTCGGCCTCGGCGAGCAGGATGGCGCGCTCGATGGCCGACTCCAACTGCCGCACGTTGCCGGGCCACGCGTAGTCGAGCATCACCTTGCGCGCGTCGGGCGTTAGGCCCCGTATGAGGCGCGAGGTGTTGCGCGTGTGCTTCTTCAGGAAGAAGTCGATGAGGACGGGGATGTCTTCGCGGCGGTCGCGCAGGGGCGGCACGTCGATGGAGAGGACGTTGATGCGGTAGTAGAGGTCGTCGCGGAAGCGCCCGTCCGCGACCATCGCGCGCAGGTCGCGGTTCGTCGCGGCGACGACGCGCACGTCGATCTTAATCGGCCGCGTGCCGCCGACCCGCCGAATCTCGCGCTCCTGCAAGGCGCGCAAGAGCTTCGCCTGCATCGACACGTCCAGCTCGCCGATCTCGTCGAGGAAGAGCGTGCCGTGATCCGCGATCTCGAAGAGCCCCTTCTTCTCGGCGTGCGCGCCGGTGAACGACCCCTTCTCGTGGCCGAAGAGTTCCGACTCCAAGAGGTTCTCGTTGATGGCGGCGCAGTTGACGGCCTGGAACATCTCGGAGACGCGGGGGCTCTGCGTGTGGATGGCGCGCGCGATCAGCTCCTTGCCCGTGCCCGACTCGCCGCGGATGAGCACGGTCGAGTTCGAGCGCGCGACCTTGAGGATCATCTTCTTGACGGCCTCCATCTCGGCCGAGGCGGAGATGATCTCCTGGTCTAAGGCGTCGAGCTTCGAGAGCGCCCGCCGGATGGTTTCGAGCAGTTGCTCGCGCTCGAAAGGCTTTTCGAGGTAGTCGAACGCGCCGCGGCGGAGCGCCTCCTTCGCCGACTCGATGGAGCCGTGGGCGGTGAGCAGGATGACGATGATCGACGAGTCGAAGGCGAGCAGCTTCGACAGCAGCTCGATGCCGTCCATGCCCGTCATCTTCAGGTCGGTCAGCGCCAGGTCGAAGCGCCGCTCGCGCGCGATGCGCAGCGCCGCCTCGCCCGACGCCGCGGTCGTCACGTCGTAGCCCTCGCCCGACAGGATCATCTCCAGAATCTCGCGCTGCGACTTCTCGTCGTCAACGACCAGGATGCTTTTGCGTGACATGTTTGCTGGGTGCCGGGTGCTGGGTGCTGGGTGCTGGGGAAAGACCTGTTGCCTTAACCCAGCACCCGGCACCTAGTACCCGGCACCCTTCTCCTTAATTGGTATCTCCACCGTGAAGGTCGTGCCTTCGCCGGGCCTGCTCTCGACGCGGATGGAGCCGTCGTGCTCGTCCACGGCCTTCTTGGCGATGGCGAGGCCGAGGCCGGTCCCGGTCTCCTTCGTCGAGAAGTAGGGCTCGAAGATTTTCGGCAGGTGGTCGGCGTCGATGCCGACGCCGGTGTCCGAGATGCGCACCCGCGCCAGCCCGTCCTCCGCCGAGAGGCTCACCGTCAGGCTCCCCCCGCGCCCCTCCATCGCGTGCATACCGTTAATGATAAGGTTCGTGAAGAGCGAACGTAAAGCCTCGCGGTCTCCGAGCACCTCCGGCACCGCCCCGTTCTCCTCGAAACGCGTCTCGACCCCGATCTCGGCGGCCTGCACCTCGACCATCGAGAGCGCGTCGCGCAGCGTCGCGCGCAGGTCGAGCGGCTTGAGGTCGAGGTTGGCCGGGCGCGTGTACTTGAGGAACTCCGTGATGCGTGTGTTGATGCGCGCGACCTCGGCCTTGAGCTGGAGCGTCAGCTTCTCGACGAGCGCGCGCTTCTGCGGGTCGTTCGGCGCGAGCGAGGTGCGCAGGTGGTCGAGCGTGAGGTTGATGTAGTTCAGGGGGTTCCGTATCTCGTGCGCGATGGCCGAGGCGAGGCGGCCGATGACGGCCGACTGCTCGGCCTGCTGCACCTTCGTCTCCAACTCCCGCATGTGCCCGAGCTGCGCGATCATCTCGTTGAAGGTCGCGGCCAGCCGCCCGACCTCGTCCTTGCGCTCGGAGCCGGGGACGTGGAAGGAGAAGTCGCCCGCGGCGACGCGCTGCGCCCCGCGCGACAGCTCGTTCAGGGGGCGCGTGAAGCGCCAGACGAGCACGGCCGCCGCGAGCGTCGAGACGAGCATCATGGCGAGCGTCGGGAGCAGCGGCCGCAGGGTGTCGTAGAAGGTGGAGTCGCCCATCGGGCTCGTCCCGAGCACGATGACGACGTAGACGAGCCCCACCTCCGTCTGGAGCGGGATGGCGAAGGTGCGCGGGTCGCCCGAGATGGGCTGCGTCGTCGTGGGGAGCGACGGCTTCAGCCGCTTGAAGCCCGCGGTCGCCTCGCCCGCGTCTACCAGCTTCGGCAGCCGCACGTCCGCGTCGGAGATGAAGTAGTAGTGCGCCTCGCCGCTCTCCAGGGTCTCGGGCATGTAGTCCTGGTCGAGGCTGTCTTCGATGCGCCCGTCGCGGTCGCGCACGACGAGGACGTTGACGACGCGCCCCCGCTGCTCTTCGAGCAGCGACTTGCCGCGCGCGCGCTCCAGCTCGAACATGTACTTGCCGGAGGTGATGCTCTCGTTGGCGAGCGCGATGGAGGCCGTCAGCGCCTGCTCCTGCCCGGCGACGCGGATGGCGCGCTCGCGCGAGCGGGTGCGACCGAAGTAATACTGCACGCCGAGCGTGCAGATGAGCAGCAGCGCCATCACCATCAGCAGGCGCGTGCGGAAGCTGTAGAAGAGTTTCGGCAGTCCCATTCGTCGGAGATGCCCCCGGACGGCGTCCGCGATGCCCCGGACGCCGTCCGTACGCCCCGCGGGCACTTCGGCCAACGCTCAAGCAAAAGGTAGTTGCCCTGCGGCTTTGACAGATGTTATAGTCGCCGTGGTCTCCAGCGCAAACCCCTCCGGAGACCGCAAGCAGGCACTCTCCACTAACCTACTCGGTGCGATTTGAAGTTTGGAAGGCTACTTGAGACCTTAGACGGCAAAGGCTTGGGCATGGTTTTTTCGATTCTTCGAGTCCGGCACCCGCGGCGGCGCACCCAGAGCGCCCGCCAAAAATTCGCGCAATCAAAGCTCTGTCTAAGTGCATCTTAGCGGTTTGACCCGGCCGGGTCGGACGTACCCCTCGTGAAGTATGCGTCCCGATTCGGCCTCTTCTGCTTTGCTTTTTAAGCGAGGAACGCTCGATGACCCCAAAGTTCAGGTTCCCCCGTATCGCACTCGCCCTGTCCGCCCTCTTAATTTTCACCGCCGCGTCGGCGCAGGCCGCCGCCAAGAAACCCGCCAAGAAGCCGGCCGCGAAGGCCGCGGCCAAGGCCCCCTCGCGCTCGAAGCGTGGCGGGCGCGAGACGGCCGCTGCGCGCAAGGATTCGCGCGCGTCGAAGAGGGAGCGCGCCGCCGAGGCGCGCAGGGGAAGGAACGCGAAGGCCGACCGGCGCGGCGCGAAGTCGGAGCGCGCCGAGCGGAAGGGGAAGAAGGGGCGCGCCGAGGAGCGGGCCGAGAGGGTCTCTAAGAAAGACTCGCGCAGGATGAGCCGGCGCGAGCGGCTCGCCGCCGCCCGCGCCGAGGCCGAGCGCCGCCGCCGCGAGGCCGCCGAGCGCGCCCGCCAGATCGCGCTCGCCATCGCGCGCCGCCGCGCCGCCGACCAGGCGCTCAAGGACGAGACGGCCGCCAACATCCTCAAGGACGAGACGACCGGCGAAGACCTGACCGTCCGCCGCGCCGCGTTAGACGCCCTGGGCGACCGCGCCGGGACGGTCGTCGTCATGAACCCGAAGACGGGTCAGGTCTACACGGTCGTCAACCAGGACTGGGGTTTGCGCCGCGGCTTCAAGCCCTGCTCGACCATCAAGCTCGTGTCGGGCCTCGCCGGCCTCAACGAGGGCGTCATCGACCCCGTCCAGACGGTCAACATCGGAACCTCCAGCTTCAGCCTCGACCTGACCGACTCGCTCGCCTACTCGAACAACGGCTACTTCCAGCGCGTCGGCGGCCAGGTCGGCTTCCCGAAGATGATGGAGTACGCCAAGAAGTTCGGCCTCGGCGAGCCGACGGGCATCAACCACCCGTCCGAGAGCCCCGGCCGCCTCCCCGTCTTCAAGGAGGGCTACGCCGTCAACCACATGTCCTCGCACGGCGACGACATCGAGGTCACGGCCATCCAGCTCGCCCGCATGGCCTCGGCCATCGCCAACGGCGGCAAGCTCCTCGTCCCGCACCTCCCGCGCACGCCGCAGGAGAACGTCAACTTCAAGCGCGAGGTCAAGCGCGAACTCCAGGTCAACGAGGATAACCTGCGCCGCCTGGTGCCCGGCATGATCGGGGCCGTCAGCTACGGCACGGCCAAGCGCGCCGCCGCCCCCGCCTTCACCGTCGCGGGCAAGACCGGCACCTGCACGGGTCAGGGCTCGAAGCTCGGCCTGTTCACCTCCTACGGCCCCGTGCAGGACCCGACGCTCGCAGTCGCGGTCATCCTCCGCAACTCCTCGACGGGCGGCAAGTGGGCGGCGGCGGTGGCCGGCGACGTGTACCGCCGCCTCGGCTTCGACGCGCGCTTCGCGCCGAAGCCGGGCAGCCGGCCGATGCTCGCCAACGACATGGTCGCGCCGCGCCCGCACATCGACCCGCGCAAGGCCGCCGAGGTCTCCGACGAGGAGCGCGAGGACGACGAGGCCGAAGCCAACGCGAAGGCCGAGGACGCCTTCGTCGTGAGCACGAACGACGAGGCCACCGGCACGCAGCGCCCCGCGCTTCAGAAGACCTCGAAGACGAGCGAGCGCCCCGCCGCGACGCCTTCGCCCGCGCCCGCCCCGAACGGCAACACGGCCGCGCCCGCTGCCAACGGCGCAGAGCGCCCGCGCCGCGTCTCGGACAGGCCGGAGTAGGGAACCGAAGTCCGAAGTCTGGTGTCAAAGAGGAGGCCCGGTTTTGTGAAGCCGGGCCTCCTTTATTCATATTCTTTTCTCGTTACGTTCACGTTTCAGACACGCGGCCCGGCGGGCCGGCGGACTGAGGTTTGCGTCCCCTATGGTGGAGGGCTTTCGGCTTGACACTTTTCGTACGGTTGATGCAGTATCAGGCGCGTAAATCGTTCAAGGTTAGTACGGACGTCCCTTAAGCTCCCCCACGTGGAGCCGCGCGCACAGTCCCTGACGGCGGCAACTGACCGTCAGACGCGCGCATCTGAAATTCGTATGCGACGCCAGTAGGACGGGCGCAGCGCACCGAATTAAATCTCCCAACAATCAGTCAGGATTAGCGGACGGAGGATTTGCGACCGATGAAAAACGTGTTAAGACTTCTGGTCTTTGCCGCGCTCGTCACGGTGTTCGCGCTCCCGGCTTACGCGCAGGACGCGGCCGCGGCCGGGCAGACGCCCGCCGCCGCCGGCCCCTGCACCGCGGAGGCCGAGGCCAAGGGAGCCCTTTACAAAAAGTTTCTTGAACTCTACAAGGGCAACCCCGACCAGCAGAAGACCGCATTCGACACCGGCAAGGAGTACCTGGGCAAGTACGGCAACTGCCCGGACGACGCCGACAAGAAGGTTGCCTCGTTCATCCAGAATTGGAACACGAAGTACGAGGCGGCGACTTTAAAGTTCAACTGCACGAAGGCCGTCAACGAGAACCCGACCCAGGCGTTCACGCTCTGTCAGCCTTACGTTGACGCCAACCGCGACGCGCTGGAGCCCTACCTCTTGCTAGTCGCCGCCGGGCTGAAGAACGCGCAGGCTAAGAACTTCAGCACCAACACCCAGGCGGCCAACGCCGCGCGCCGTGTGATCCAGCTCGTCGAGCAGGGCAAGACCACGACCGAGTGGGCGGGCGTGACGACTCAGGCCGAGGCCGTGCCCAAACTCAACTACTACATCGGCTACTTCATGCTGGAGAACGCGCCCGCCGAGGCGGCGACCCACATGGTGAAGGCGGCGCAGTCGAACAGCCCCATCGCCAAGGAGCCCTCGACGTACGAAATCCTGGCCGCGGCCTACTACAAGAACGAGGTCGTGCCGCTGTCCGCCGAGTACAAGGCGAAGTGCGAGGGCAAAGAGGTGACGCCCGAGTGCGAGGCCCTCTTCAGAAAAATCAGCGCCGTCTCGTGGCGGCTCGCTGACGCCTACGCGCGCGCCGCGGCGCTGGCCCCGGCCGGCCCCGCGAAGGACAAGTTCCGGACCAACTTCGAGACGTTCTACAAGCAGCTTCACGAGGGCAAGACGGACGGCATGAACGAGTACCTCGCCAACGTCATGTCGAAGCCGATCATGATGCCGGGGCAGGAGCCTGCGCCGCCGATCCCGGCCACCACGACCACGACCACGCCCGCCGACGGCACGACGACGAACGGCACGGGCGGCACCACGACGACGACCACGCCGGCCTCCGGCGCGACGCCGCCGAAGCCGGCCGCGACCTCGACCCCGGCCCCGACGGCGAAGCCGACTCCCACGCCGCAGAAGCCTCCCCGCTCGTAAGGGAGAGCTGAGGATCGGTCGTTCAAAACTCCGAACGCCGGGCGCACCCGAAGACGAAAGTCTAAAGGTGCGCCCGGCGTTTTTCTACGTCAACGCCCGATAGTGAGGCGTCACCGGGCGCGGGCGTAGCGTCCCTTGAGCCGCAAGGCGGGGCGCTCGACGAGGTAGAAGGAGGCGGCCGTGACGGCGAAGGTCACACCCAGAGCGACGGTCAGTTTGAGCGGGCCGGGTGCGCCCCAGCGGGCGACGGCCTTGAACACTGGATAGTGCCAGAGGTAGAGGCCGTACGATACGCGACCCGCCCACACCAGCGGCCCCGCCTCCAACACAACTCTGGTGAGCGCCGAAGGCGCGGCGACCGCGCGCAGGATGACGAGGGCGGCCGCCGCCGCGGCGAGACTGAACCCCCCGAGGTGCATCGCCGGCGTGGCGTAGTCGGTGCAGAGGAGAAGGAGCGCCAACACCGCGGCGGCGGCGGAGGCCACGCCCCTGCCCACGGGGGCGGCGAGATTCCAGTAGAGGGCCATCGCGGCCACGCACCCTATGAGGAGCGCGTCGGCACGTGTGTCGGCCCCGTAGTAAGTCCGTGTGACGGGTGCCCCGCCTTGCCAGAGCATCGAGCGGTGCAGCGCGACGAAGATGGCGAGCGCCAGCGTTAGCAGCGCAATCGCGCGAACGCTCAGGCGCGCACGGAGGGCGGCCAGCAGCAGAAGGGGCCAGAGCAGGTAGAACTGCTCCTCGACGGCCAGCGACCACGTGTGCTTGAGCGCGCCGAGGGCCGCCCGCCCGTCGAGCGAGACGACGAAGTCCGTCATGTAGAGGAAGGCTACGGGGATCGCCCGCACGGTCTGCTCGGCCTCCTGCGGGGTGAGCGCTAAGCGAGAGACGCAGGCCAGCGTGAGCAGCAGCAGCGCCAGGGCCGGGACCAGCCTCAGCGCCCTGCGGCGGTAGAAGTCGAGCAGCGAGATCGCGCCGGAGCGCGACCACTCCTCGATGAGGAGGCCCGTGATGAGGAAGCCGGAGAGGACGAAGAAGATGTCTACGCCGAGGCTGCCGCCGGGCAGGAGCCTCGCCCCGCCTAGGTGGTGCGTGTGGACGGCGAGCACGGCGAGCACGGCGACGCCCCTCACCCCGTCGAGCGACCTCCGGTGTCCCAGCCTGAAGTCGGCCGCCCCTGTGCGGGGCCGGCCTGCGGTCTGAACCGGCGCGATGCTGACTGTCTCGGCACTCATACGGTCGTCAGTTCGCCACCCCGAGGTTCTGCCTCACGGACTTCTTCCGCGCCTTCCAGATCACCGCGTCCACGACGTAGTGATGAAAGTTGATGACTTGGTAGGCCCCGACGAGCATCGGGAAGGTGGCCGCCGTGGCCCCGCCCGCGGCCGCCCCGAGCGCGGCCGAAAGGCCGAGGTAGAAGGCGGTCGAGACGCCGAGGCAGAAAAGGATGTAGAGCGGGAAATTCCCGCGCCGGCACAGCGTCGAGAGGAACCGATGCGAAGGGTCAACCTCCCCCTTGAAGCGGTTGTGGTTGAAGAGCCAGACGGTGAGGATGTACTGCGCGTTGTGCCAGACGTTGACGACGAGCCAGCCGTGGTTGATCTCTTCGATGAGGACGTACCCGACGGCGAACACGGCGACGTGCGTGACGACGTAGAGGAAGTGCGCGGTCGGCGCGCGCCGCTCCGCGAACGCCCGCGCCTGCCGCGCGAGCCACACGAGCGTGAGGACGGCGGCCAGCACCCCGGCGAGCGCCGCCGCCCAGCCCGGCACGGGCACCGCCCAGAACTCCGCGCCGAGGAAGTGCGTCGGCCCCTGTGAGGAGCGGAACATGACGCCGCACAGCGCGGTCGAATAGATGACGTAGTCGGCGAGCCGGTCGTTCGCGCCGGCATTCCTCTGGTAGATGCGCGAAACGCCGTAGGACTGCCGCGCGTAGTGCCAGCCCTGCCAGTAGAAGTAGAGGGTCGTGAGCAGCCACGCCCCGGCCCCATAGCCGGCGAGGGCCACGCCCGCGAGCACGATCCAGGGCAGGCCGAGGACTAGAAACTTGTTCGCCTTGAAGCTCTCCGCGTCGAAAGTCAGGCGCGTGAAGGTCGAGACGACGTGGTGGTAGCCCAGGAGCCACAGGTCGAGGACGAGCAGGGGGCGGAACAGGGATGGGCGGTAGGTGAGCGCCGCCCCGGCCGCGAGGCCGAGCGCGGCGACGCCCACGACGAACGTGAGGTCAAAGGTCTTGCCGCGGAGCCAGCCGGAAGTGACGGGGACGGGGGCAGTGATCGTTGCTGCCATGGTGTTCGTGAATCCTCTCGGAAGGTTGCAGTGTCGGGGCGATGTAAGGATGGGGCGGGCGGGGCGGGCGGGACCGGCCCCGGCCACTTAAGGAATATATTAGAACGTGGCGGTGTTGGCAATGTTTAAACCGTAAATATTCTTACGGGAGCGTGAGGGCGGTTCCCGGGCGATTTCTCAATGTTTGAGATTTCACGATTTAACTTTCTTGCTACAATCCCGCGCATGACGAACGAGGAGAGTCCCGCCCCGCGGGAAGGGAGTTCCGCCCACCCCGAAGAGGATTCAGCCACGACCGCGCCCGACACGCGCCCGCTCGAAGAGAACATCGGCTACACCTTCCGCGACCGCCGCCTGCTGGAGCGCGCGCTCACGCACCGCTCCTGGGCGCACGAGAGCGTGGGCGCGGGCGGCGAGCGCGAGGCGCGCGCCCTGCACAACGAGGCGCTGGAGTTCGTCGGCGACTCCGTCCTCGGCCTCGTCGTCGCCGACGCCCTCTTCCGCTCGCACCCCGAAGTGACCGAGGGCGAGCTCTCCCGCATGAAGCACCGGCTCGTCAGCATGCAGACGCTGGCGCGCGTCTCGCGCAACCTGGGCCTCGGCGAGCACCTGAGAGTCGGCCGCGGCGAGGAGAAGACCGGCGGCCGCCGCAAGCGCGCGCTGCTCGCCGACGCCTTCGAGGCGCTGCTCGCCGCGGTCTTCCTCGACGGCGGCTACACGGAGGCCGAGGGCTTCGTGCGAAGGGCCTTGGGGAGTGAACTGGAAGAGGCGACGCCCGAGTCGGCGGCGGCCGCCGACTTCAAGACGCTGCTCCAGGAGCGCCTACAGTCCGAGCGCCACCTCTCGCCCGCCTACGAGCTGGTCGAGACGGAAGGCCCGCCGCACGCGCGCACCTTCCACGTCGAGGCCGTCTTCGACGGCGAGCGCGTCCGCGGGCAGGGGCGCACCATCAAGGCCGCCGAGATGGACGCCGCCTGCCGCGCCCTCGAACTCCTCGACCCGGCTGAAGGTAAAGAAGAAAATCGAGAAGGGGAGTAGTTAACCACGGAGACACGGAGACGCGGCCTGTAGACTTAACGTCTACAGGCCGCGTCTCCGTGTCTCCGTGGTCAATCCTGTCCGACCACACCCGCCGGTTATGAAGGTTCTTCGGGCCGCTTGAAGAACTCGTGAGCCCACATGAAGCGCGTGCCGGCGGCGCGGGCCGCGCCCTCGTCCCTGTCCATGTCGCCGACGAAGAGCGTCTCGTGCGGCCCCGCGCCGAAGCGGCGCATCAGGCGTTCGAGCATTAGGGGCTTCGGCTTGCGGCAGGGGCAGCCCAGGTGCGGCGCGTGCGGGCAGAGCTCGATTGAGCCGGGCGGTGGCTTCGGCACGCCGAAAGCCTCGACGACCATCTCTTCGAGCAGCCCGCGCGCCGCCGCGAGCGAGAGGTAGCCTACCCCCACCCCTCCCTGGTTGCTCGCCACCCCGAAGCGCGCCCGGCTCCAATCAATCTCTGCGAGGCTCTCGCGCACACCCGGTATCAGCTCCCACTCGCCGGGCCTGTTCGGGCAGGGCAGCCCCTGCACGGTCGTCCGCCGCAGCGTCCCGTCCGCGTCGAAGATGTAGAGACTGACCGGCGCTTCGTCACTCACGGCCCGAGTCTACGTCCTAACTTTGGATTAAGGCTGTTGCTTGTGTGGAGAAACTGCGCCGGCCTTCAGCGGAAGCGGTCGCAGTCGATGCCGTACTTCTTCACCTTGTAGCCGATGATGCGCTCGGTCGTGTCGAGCAGCTTCGCGGCCTTCTTCCGGCTCCCGCGCGAGGACTTCAGCGCGTCCTGGATGATGTCGCGCTCGTACGCCTCGACCGCCGCCGAGAGCGAGAGGCGCGTCACCGTGCCGCTCCCTTCGGCCGTCTGCAACGACGGCGGCAGGTGGTGGCCGTGGATGACCGACGAGTCGCAGACGACGACCGCGCGCTCGATGACGTTCTCAAGCTCGCGCACGTTGCCGGGCCAGTGGTAGCTGGTCAGCATGTCGATGGCCGGCGTCGAGATGCGCTTGATGTGCTTGCCGTGCTCGCGCGCGTACTTCTCAAGGAAGTGGTCGGCGAGCAGGAGCACGTCGGGCTTCCGCTCCCGCAAGGGGGGCATGAAGATGTTGAAGACGTTGAGGCGGTAGTAGAGGTCTTCGCGGAACTCTCCGGCGGCGATGGCACTCTCCAGCTCCTTGTTCGTCGCGGCGATGAGGCGCACGTTGACCTTGATGGTCTCGGTGCCGCCGAGCCGCTCGAACTCGCGCTCCTGGATGGCGCGAAGGAGCTTGATCTGCGTCGAGGCGTTCAGCTCCCCGATCTCGTCGAGGAAGAGCGTGCCGCCGTCGGCCAGCTCGAAGCGCCCCTTCTTGCGCGCCATCGCGCCGGTGAAGGCCCCGCGCTCGTGGCCAAACAGCTCGGCCTCAATCAACGTCTCGGGCAGCGCCGCGCAGGAGACCTTGACGAAGGGCTTACTCGCGCGCAGCGAGTTGTAGTGGATGGCGTGCGCGACCATCTCCTTGCCCGTGCCCGACTCGCCGCGCAGGAGCACGGTCGTGTTGGTGCGCGCCACCTGCTCGACCTGCTCGTAGACGTGGCGCATCGGGTTCGAGCTTCCGACGATGTGGCCGAAGTCGAAGCGCTCGCGCAGCTCCTGCTTCAGGTGCGCGTTCTCGTCGGCCAGCCGCGCGCGCTCCGACTCGACCAGCCGCTCGACCTTCAACGCCTGCGCCACCATCGAGGCGACGACCGACACGACCTTCGTCAGGCGCTCGAAGTCGCGCGCCTCCGCGTACGGCACGTCCACGGCGAGCACGCCGACGGCGCTGCGGCCGACCGCGAGCGGCACGCAGACGAATGAGACCTCCTGCCGCTCGGCCGCGCGCTCGCGCCCCGCGACGCGCTGGAGCATCGCGGGCTCGCGGCTCGCCTGCGGAACCACCACGGGTCTACAAGTCTCGGCCACGCGCCCGACCACGCCCTCGCCGACGCGGTAGACCGCGCGCCGCGCCGTCTCGTCGTCCACCCCGTAGCAGGCTTCCGTGTGCAGCTCGTCCGTGTCCGCTTCGATGAGCATGATGAAGGCGCGCGTGACCCCGTGCGCGCGGCCGAGCAGTTCGAGCGCGCGCCCGAGCGCGGGCCGGAGCTGCCGCGCGTCGGCGAGCGTCTGCCCGATCTCCAGAAGCGTCGCCATCTCGCGCGCGTCCGGTTGGCCTTGCCTGAGAAGCTGCGGAAGGTTTTGTGGAAGGTTTAAGGCGTTGTCCATGAAGAACCCTGTTTGTGTCATCCCGCGCCCGGCGCCCTTCACGCCCGAACTTTGAAGACGGCATCGTAGAAGCCGCCCCGGCCGCCCGTCAAGGCTCGCAAGTTCCCGCCAAGAGCCGGCCGTTCCCGCTTCCGTGCGACAAATATGTCCCGCCGCGTGGTTGCCAAGACATAATTGTCGCGCTTTTTAAAGAGCGATGCGTTCAAAGCCCTCTGTCTTCCGCCGCGGAGCGGTTTGCCTTTAAGTTTACCGTCTTCCGTTTAGAGGCGGTCTCCGACCGCCGGCTCGACTCTCATTGCAAGTTGAGCCGGCGGTCGGAGACCGCCTCTAAACGGTCGGTTAAGAGATGCGCAAACCGCTCTAAATTCAAGCGCCGCTCCGCGGCGGATTGATGGGGGTTGGCGAGTACGACATTTTTGTCCGGCGTATTTTCGGGCGCGACAATATTGTCCCCGGCGGCGAAGGCGCACGAGGGCGGAGGAACGCGACTCCGCGCCCGAAAACAGGCGGAAAAGCTGGGCACATCTCCCAAAGGTTCGCGCATACACTGTTGTCATTGCGACGGTCGTGCCGCGTGGCACGTGCGTTGTTACCGGGGGACGCGTGACAGCCTTCAACTGAAGCTCGCGCCGCGTTCCGTGTGCGGGAGTCGGGACTAAAACTTAAACGGGAGATACGGATGATGAGAAGGTCTCGGGGAGCGTCCAGGTGTGTCTGGTCTCTGTTGCTCGTGGCGGCCGCGCCGCTCGTCTGTCTGGCGCAGACGGACGCGGAGCGTCTGGAGAAGCTTGAGAGCGCGGCCGCGGCGGCGCAGTCGGCGGGCGACAACGCGTGGATGCTCACGTGCGCGGCGCTCGTGCTCTTCATGACGGGGCCGGGGCTCGCGCTCTTCTACGGCGGGCTCGTCCGGCGCAAGAACGTGCTGACGACGATGTTCCAGAGCTTCATCCTGATGGCCGTCGTCACGGTGCTGTGGGCGCTCTACGGCTACAGCGTGGCCTTCGCCGAAGGGACTCCGTTCGCGGGCGGGCTCTCGTACCTGTTCCTGCAAGGAGTCGGGGCCGCGCCGAACGAGACCTACGCGGCGACCATCCCGCAGCAGACCTTCATGATCTATCAGTTGATGTTCGCGGTCATCACGCCCGCGCTCATCACCGGCGCGTTCGCCGAGCGGATGAAGTTCAGCGCGATGCTGCTCTTCACCGTGCTGTGGACGAGCGTCGTCTACTTCCCTCTGGCGCACATGGTCTGGGGCAAGGGCGGCTTCCTGAACGCGGCGCTCGGCGGCACGATCCCGGCGCTCGACTTCGCGGGCGGCACGGTTGTCCACATCTCTTCGGGCTTCTCGGCGCTCGTCTGCGCGCTCGTGATCGGCAGACGGGTCGGGTACGGGAAGGCGCCGATGGAGCCGCACAACCTCGTCTTGAGTCTCGTCGGCGCGTGCATGCTGTGGGTCGGCTGGTTCGGCTTCAACGCGGGGAGCGCCCTGTCGGCCGGAAGCCTCGCGACGAGCGCGTTCGTGGCGACGCACTTCGCGGCCGCGGCGGCGACGCTCGGGTGGGTCGCGGCCGAGTGGGTGCGGACGGGCAAGCCGACGGTGCTCGGGGCGATCTCGGGCGCGGTGGCGGGACTCGTCGGCGTCACGCCGGCGGCCGGGTTCGTGACGCCGATGTCGGGGCTCGCTATCGGGTTCATCGCGGGCGTCGGCTGCTTCCTCGCCGTGACGGAGTTGAAGAAGCGCCTGGGCTACGACGACTCGCTCGACGCGTTCGGCGTGCACGGGATAGGCGGCACCCTCGGCGCGTTGCTGACGGGCGTCTTCGCCACGAGCGCCGTCAACCCGATCTTCAAGGACGCGTCAGGGGCGGCGCTGCCCGTCGGGCTGCTCGAAGGCAACGCCGGGCAGTTGCTCAACCAGTTGACGGGCGTCGGGCTGACGATAGGCATCGCGGTCGCCGCCTCGTTCGCCATCCTCAAGGTCGTAGACCTCGTCGTCGGCCTGCGCGTGAGCGAGGAGCAGGAGCTGACGGGGCTCGACCTCAGCCTGCACGGCGAGGCGGGCTACCACCTCGGCGCGGAATCGGGCTTCGGGCGCGTCGTCGCGCCGGCCCCTCCGAGCGCCACGGCGGCGGAGAGCGCCTCATACGCGACGGAGCCGGCTTTGGAGGGCGCGGACTGACACGACTTCGACTCGCGCGTGCGCCGGTCTGAGGCGCTGCGCGGGCACACTTCATCGCGGGGGCGCGGGGCGCGGCGGGAGGACGCTTAAAGGGGGTGGACTTCCTCAGAGCCCGCGCCTCTGCGGTGAATAAGATTAACCACAGAGACACAGAGGCACAGCTTCTTGCCTTAAAGCTGTGCCTCTGTGTCTCTGTGGTTAATGTTTTTTGCGCGCGCGGCTATTGTGTTGTCCAGAGCGGGTTGTGTTTAAATTTACCGCCGACCGTTTAGAGGCGGGCTCTGCCCGCCGGGCCGACCTGCGATGTCAGTGGGGCCGGCGGGCAGAGCCCGCCTCTAAACGATAGGTAATGAGATACGCGAAACGCTTTAAGACTGCGAGCCGAACCGGGCGATGAACTCGTCTTTGGGAAGACCCGCCGCCTCGGCGAGCTTGGCGACCCAGGCTTCGTCTTCAAAATCCTTCTTCTCGATGCGCACCATGTAGTCGCGCGCGACCTGGTAGCTCTCCGTGTCCACGTCCACGGGGCGCTCGCGGCCGCGGCCCGACTCCGTCTCGACCAGCTCGGAGAAGGGGACGGGGCGGAACTCGCCGCCCTGGATCATGATCATGTCGCCGGAGCCGCCGCCGTGCAGGTGGCGGAAGGCCGCGTAGCCGAGGTCGCGCGCGTACTCGGCGTCGTACGGAATCGGCGGCGCGCAGCGCAGCTCGTAGCCGATGGTCTTGTCCACGAGCGTGACCTTGATGCCGCGCTTCTCCAGGCGCGCCTGCACCTCGCTCTTGACCTTGCGCCCGAGGTCGATCTCCGTGACGCGGATGTTCCCCTGCGCGTCGCGGTCAACGTCCTGAAGCTCGGCCACCTCTTCGGTGTCGAACAGCTCGACCAGAGACTCGGCCAGCAGCACGACGCCGTGCGAGCGCCCCATCGCGCGCCGCTTGACGATGGAGCCCTCGACCACGTCGCAGATGTCCGAGAGCGAGACGCGGTCGCTGCGGAATTCCTCGGGGATAATGGTGCAGGTGGCGCTCGCGGCCTTGCCGATGCCGAGCGTGAGGTGGCCCGTCGGCCGCCCCATCGTCACGCCCAAGTACCAGCGCCCCGTCGTCTTCGCGTCCTCCATCAAACGCTGGACGAGCTGCACGCCGACGTGGCGCGCCGTCTCGAAGCCGAGCGTCGAGACGGAGAGCGGGAGCGAGAGGTCGTTGTCGATTGACTTCGGCACCTGCACGACCTTGATGGCTCCGGCGGTCGCGCGCTCGACGGCCGCCGAACTGCGGACGAGGTCGTCGCCGCCGATGGTGACGAGCCCCTCGATGCCGAGCTTGCGCAGGGCGGCGACGGTGTTCTCCAGGCTCTCCCGGTCGCGCGTGATGTCGGTGCGCGAGGTGCCGAGGATGCTCCCGCCGTCGAGGTGTATGCGCGAGCACTCGTCGATGCTCATCTCGTGCTGCTCGTCGGTGTAGCGCTGCGAGAGCCACTCGAAGCCGTCGTGGAAGCCGACGGGCGTGCAGCCCATCTTGATCGCCTCGATGACGACGGCGCTGATGACGCCGTTCGTGCCCGGAGCCGGCCCGCCGCCGACGAGGATGCCGATTCGTTTGATTGCCATAGGATAAGTGTTGGGTGCTGGGTGTTGGGTGTAGGGTGTTGGTTAAGACCGCTGCTTTTACCCAACACCTAACACCCAACACCTAAGCAATGCGACCGCTCAAATATCCGAACTTGCCCATGAACTCTTCCGTCGTCAGGTTGCCGGCGCTGGCGAGCCTCTGCACCCAGTAGGCGTCCTCGAAGTCGGAGGGTTCGAGACGAATCTGGTACTCGCGGGCGACGCGGTAGCCCTCGCTGTCGATGTTGACCATGCGGACGCGCGTGCGCCCGGTGCCGGGCTCGCGGATGTCCGTGAAGGCGATGGGCACCATGCGTCCGCCCTGGACGCTGACCATCGCGTCGGAGCCGCCTTGCAGCAGGAAGCGGATGGCGGCGTAGCCGAGGTCGCGGCAGTAGGCGGCGTCGAAGGGGATCGGGTCGGCGCAGCGCAGCTCGTAGCCGATGTTCTTGTTGGTAATCATCACGCGCAGGCCGCGCGCGGCCAGGCGGCCCTGCACCTCGACCTTGACGCGGCGCGCGAGGTCAACCTCCGCGAAGCGTATGTGGCCGTGCTCGTCGCGCTCCACGTCCTGAAGCTCGGCCAACTCCGCGGGGTCGAGCTTCTCTATCAAGCCTTCGGCGAGGACGGCGACGCCGAAGTTCCGGCCCATCGCGCGGCGCTTGATGATGGCCCCCTCGACGATGTCGCAGATGTCGGAGAAGGCGACCGTCTCGCGGCCTACGAACTCCTCGCCGATGACGGTGAGCGTCGCCCCGGCGGCCTTGCCGATGCCGAGCGCGAGGAAGCCCGCCTTGCGGCCCATCGCGACGACGGCGAACCAGCGCTTGGTCGAGCGCGCGTCCTCCATCAGATTCTGCACCAGCTCCACGCCGACGTGGCGCGCGGTCTGGTAGCCGAAGGTCGGGATGTGACTAGGAAGGGGCAGGTCGTTGTCGATGGTCTTGGGGACGTGGACGACCTTGATGGCGTGGCCGGAGCGTTCGGCGACGAAGCTGGAAGAGAGCGCGGTGTCGTCACCGCCGATGGTGACGAGGTGGTTGACGCCCAGAGACCGGAGCGTCTCGATGACGGCGCGCGTGGCCTTCTCTGACCTGGTCGGGTTGTCGCGCGCGGTGCCGAGGACGCTCCCGCCGCGGAGGTGTATGCGCGAGACGTCTTCGATGCCGAGGCGGCGGACGTGCGAGGCGTCCTCGCGCATGAGCCACTTGAAGCCGTCCTGCACGCCGAGGACTTCAAAGCCGTTGTTGATGGCCTCGATGGCGGCGGCCGAGATGACCGCGTTGATGCCGGGCGCGGGCCCGCCGCCCACGATGATCGCCAGAACCTTTTTGTCTGCCATGCCGAGAAGAGTGCCCTTCGCCGCCGGTTGTTGAAAGCGGGATTTTACCGGAGCGTGCCGGTTTCTCAAATCGGGAGACAGTTGAGGTCTACATAAATAATTTGAATAGGCCCATAAGACAGGTCGGTTCCGGCGTCGCAGAGGCGATCAGTTCAGAAGTCCTTTCGAGTTGTCAGGCCAGCGACTCGGTGCAGGCGTCGCGCACGGAGCAGCCGGCGCAGCGGCGCGGGTCGTCGTGGCTGCGGTGAACCTCTTCGCCTTCGGCGGCGGCGCGCATGTCCTCCTTCATGTCCGCGATGAGGGCGAGCGCCCGCTCTCTCATCTCGGGCGTGTACTCGACCCGCACCTCGCGGTCGCGGTACTTGACGAGGCCGTAAGGCACCGACGCGCCGAGCACGTCCTCGACAAGCAGGCAGTAGGCCGCGAGCTGCGCGAGGTGCGAGTCGTAGGGGCGACCGCTCGCGGGGCAGGCAGTTGACTTGACCTCGACGGGCACGACCCCGCCTTCGGCTTCGATGAGGTAGTCGGGCCTCCCGACGAGTTCCAGCGCCTCGGAGACGAGCGGCCGCTCCTGCCTCTTGCCGTCGCGGCCGACCTCCGTCCCCGCGACGCGCCCGACGGGGCGGCCCGTGTCGCTGTAGAGGAGCGCGCCCGTGGGGAGCCCCGCGCGCTTCGACTCGCGCGCGGCGGCCCGCGCGGCGAGTGCGGCCGCGACGACGAGCAGCAAGAGAAGCAGCGTGAGCCAGATCATCCGCGCCACCACACGTACAGGAGCGCGGCCGCCAGCGCCAGCGCGAGCCAGATGCAGACCGCGGCGACCAGGCGCAGGCGCTTCGCGCGCGCGACCGAGCGGCCGTGGCTCTCGTGCCAGCGCGTGCCGGCCGCGCGCGCCTCGCCGCCGCGAGTGGGCGCGACGCCCTCGCGCCTCAGCCACCACGCGCGCGCGCAGAAGACGTACTCGCCCAGCGCCGACGCGCGGACGTAATCTTTGCGGCTCAGCTTCTCCATAACGTTCGGGGAACCGTTCGAGCGAGATAGTAACTCAAACGCCGGCCGTTGGCGTATAATCGCGCACACAATCCGCGGACACATACAGAAGGGGGCTTCGATGAGGCAGAGAGAGTTGGGCAAGAGTGGCCTGAAGGTCTCGGCGCTGGGGCTGGGCTGCATGGGCATGTCGGAGTTCTACTCGGGGCAAGACGACGAGGAGTCGTTGGCGACCATCCACCGGGCGCTTGAGCTGGGCGTGAACTTCCTCGACACGGCGGACATGTACGGCGTCGGCCGGAACGAGGAGCTGGTCGGGCGCGCGATACGCGACCGGCGCGAACGTGTGGTGCTGGCGACGAAGTTCGGGAACGTGCGGGGCGAGGACGGGAGCTTCTTAGGCATCGACGGCCGCCCCGAGTACGTGCGGTCGGCGTGTGAGGCTTCGCTCCGGCGATTGGGCGTCGAGGTCATCGACCTCTACTATCAGCACCGCGTTGACCCGAACACCCCCATCGAAGAGACGGTCGGCGCGATGGCGCGTCTGGTCGAGCAGGGGAAGGTGCGCTATCTCGGTCTGTCCGAAGCGTCGGCCGAGACTTTGAGGCGCGGGTCCGGGGTTCACCCCATCGCGGCCTTGCAGAGCGAATACTCGCTCTGGACGCGCGAGGTGGAGGCGGAGATTCTGCCGGCGTGCAGGGAACTCGGAATCGGGTTCGTCGCCTACAGCCCGCTCGGGCGCGGCTTTCTGACCGGGCGCTTCGAGAAGCCGGAAGACCTGCCCGAAGACGACCGCCGCAGGCAGTTCCCGCGCTTCCGCGAAGAGAACTTCCGGCAGAACATGCGCCTCGTCGAGCGCGTCCGCGAGGTCGCGGCCGAGAAGGGCTGCACGCCCGCGCAGCTCGCGCTCGCGTGGGTGCTGGCGCAGGGGGACGACGTCGTGCCGATACCTGGGACGAAGCGCCGCAAGTACCTTGAAGATAACGTCGGCGCGGCCGATGTCGAATTGAGCGTGGAAGACCTCGCGCGCATCGGGGAGGTTCTGAGCGGCGAGCAGGTCGCGGGCGAGCGCTACCCGGAGCAGGCGATGGGCGCGCTCAACCGTTGAGCGAGTCGAAACGGAAAAGAGGCGGCGCTCCTTCTCATGAAAGGAGCGCCGCCTCTTTGTGAGCGTGCCCAAGTCTGGGGCAAGGAACTTTTAAACCGTCCGGCGGCCCGTCAAGAGGTTGATCACGAAAACGACCAGCGCCACGACGAGCAGCAGGTGAATCAGGCCGCCGCCGACGCCGCCGATCAGACCCAGCAGCCAGAGCACGAGCAGTATAACCAGAATCGTCCAGAGCATCCTACAAACCCTCCCTTTGGTTCAGAAGTTTCAGAATCGACCCACCGTCCCTCCCGGTCGGACACAGACAATGGCAACGCCCATGCCAGCAGGGCGCGCGGGCGGGAGAAACGAACCAAACGACTGAAAAAGTACGGGTTTCGCCCCTACCCGCCCGGGCGGCGCGTACGGAAGGGGAGGGCGTCGGCGTGTACTGTTAACGAGTCGGGCGTGTTTAGTTTCACATCAGTACGCCCTCGCCCGCGCGGCGGCCCGGAAACTGCTTGCCAGCGGGCCGCGCCGGGGCTATTATCACGGCCTCACATAAGGGTCGCAGCATAAACGTTGTTTGAAGTCCAACCGACAGGCCGGAAGTTTCTGCCTCAAAGAAAAGGAGACTGTCATGCCTTGCAACACCTACCCTCTTGACCCGGACAAGATGGCGAAGGCTTACGCTATCAGCCCGCGCAGGCACGCAGAGAAGGCGTACCAGCCCAACCAGGGTGATGCGTTCCCGACGCTCTCGACCGTGCCCACGACGGCGGGCGCGTCGGGACAGGTCATTCTTCTGGTCACGACCCTCTTCAACAAGCCCACCTTCCGGACGGCGCAGGCGCAGCTCGTGGACTACGACTCGCTGGTGAAGTACGGCGGGGGCACGTTCCCGTCGCCCGAGTTGGCTCAGAAGATCATCGCCGAGCACCCGGACATGGTCGTCGGCGGCACCTGCGCCGCGATGACCCCGTACTACGCTCTCCTCCCATGCGAGCCGCACAGCAGGGTCACGGTCAGGGTGCTCACAGGCGGGATGAAGGCGAAGGCCCTCAGCCGCGAAGACTTCGACGCCATGGGCGGCGTGCTGTAGGAAGAGTAGACAGTAGACAGTAGACAGTAGTCAGTAGAAAGACGGGCGGCGGGGCTCTCATCAGTCGATGATGAGAGCCCCGCCGCCCTTATCTTTTCTTGCTGACTACTGTCTACTGTCTACTTCCTCCTACCAAATCTGGCAGCGCTTGTCGGCGGGGCGCACCATCGCGTCGCCGGCCTTGCACTGGAAAGCCTCTGCGAACTGCGGCATGTTCGAGAGCGGGCCGTTGACGCGGAACTGACCGAGCGGGTGCGAGTCTGTGGCGACGCGCTGGCGCGCGGCCTCGGGGCGGATGTTCTGCGACCAGACCTGCGCCCACCCCAGGAAGAAGCGCTGCTCGGGCGTGAAGCCCGCGATGGCCTTCGGCCGCGGCTTGCCTTCGAGCGACTTCTTATAAGCCGCGTAGGCGACCGTGAGCCCGCCCAGGTCCGCGACCGACTCGCCGACGACCAGCTTGCCGTTCTGGTTCAGCCCCGGCTCGACCTCGAAGGCGTCGAACTGCTTGACGATGCAGTCCGTCCGCTCGTTGAACTTCTTGAAGTCCTCGGGCGTCCACCACATGACGAGGTTGCCGTCGGCGTCGAACTTCGCGCCCGAGTCGTCGAAGCCGTGCGTCATCTCGTGGCCGATGACCGCGCCGATGCCGCCGTAGTTGAAGGCGTCGTCGGCCTTCTCGCTGAAGAAGGGCGACTGGAGGATGCCCGCGGGGAAGACGATCTCGTTCATCGAGGCGTTGTAGTAGGCGTTGACGGTCGGCGGCGACATGCCCCACTCGGAGCGGTCGATGGGCTTGCCGATCTTCCCGAGGTTGCGCCGGAAGTCGAACTGGCCCACCGAGACCGAGTTGTTGTAGTAGGCCCCGCGGCTCACCTGGAGCGGCTCGTAGCTGCGCCACCTGTCCGGGTAGCCGATCTTGCGGACGAAGGCGTCGAGCTTGGCGATGGCGCGCTGCCGCGTCGGGTCGCTCATCCACGCGAGCGTCTGGAGGTCTTCGCGCAGCGCGGCGACGAGGTTCTTGACCATCTCCTGCGCGCGCGCCTTCGCCCGCGGCGTGAACGTCCTGTCGATGTAGAGCTGGCCGAGCGCCTCGCCGAGCGCGCGGTCGGTCGAGGCCACGCAGCGCTTCCAGCGCGGGAGCTGCTCCTGCGTCCCGTTCAGGAACCTGCCGTTGAAATTAAAACTCTCCTCGACGAACTTCGACGAGAGCGTGTTCGACGCGGCGTTGACGAGGTGCCAGCGCAGGTAGGTCTTCCAGTCCTCGACGGGCACGTCCACGAGCATCTTGTCCACGGCCGCGAAGTAGGGCGGGTGGTTGACGTTGATCCTGGCGACCTCCGGCATGCCGATGTTGCGGAAGTAGAGCCCCCAGTCGAAGTGCGGCGTGAGTTCGATGAGCTGCGCCTTCGTCTTCGGGTTGTAGCGCGCCTCCGGGTTGCGCATCTGCACGCGCGAGGCGGAGTTCTCGGCGAGCCGCGTCTCGACACTCATCACCGTGCGCGCCGCGGCGCTCGCCTTGTCGGCGTCGTCGCCCAGGAGCTGGAAGGTGCGCGCGACGTGCGCGACGTACTCTTCGCGAATCTTCCGCGAGCGCTCGTCGTCCTTGACGTAGACCTCGCGGTCGGGCATTCCCAGCCCGCCCTGCACGGCCTGCGCGATGATTGCGGTCGAGTTCTTGTAGTCCTGCACCGCGCCGAAGCCGAAGAGCACGGGGATGCGGTGCGCGTGGAAGCGGGTGACCTCCTCCTGCACGCCGCCGATGTCCTTGATGGCCGCGATGCGCGCCAGCTCCGGCTCCAGGGGCTTCGCCCCCTGCGCCTCGATGGCGGCCTCGTCCATGCAGGCCGAGTAGAAGTCGGCCAGCTTCTGCTCGTTGCTCCCCGGCTTCAAGTCCTTCCGCTTCGCGAGCCCTTCGAGGATGGCGCGCAGATGCTCGTTGTTCTGCTCCGCCAGCATCTCGAACCGCCCCCAGCGCGAGTAGGCCGCCGGGATCGGGTTCGCCGCCTTCCACCCCCCGTTCGCGAACTGGTTAAAGTCCTGACACGCCGACGCGCTCCGGTCGAGGCTCGCCAGGTCGAACCCCGGCAAGCCCTCCGCCTTCCTGCCCGCGCCGTTCTGCCCCCTCACGGCCGAACCCGCCGCCCCCACAATCGCCAACGCCGCCGCGACCGCGCACACCGCCACGGCACACCGAAAGCGCAGAGACTTCATGACGCTCAACTCCTTAAAATTTTATGGACGACTGCTCGCGGGGGAAATCCGGAATGACGGAATGATAGCAGCGCGTGGACGGTTTGGTAAGCGTCGGCGCGGCCGGCGTACTGTCCGCGGCAAACGTTGACAGCCCGCACCTCCGGTAATATCTTTCCCGCGCATCTCAGGGCACTTCCCTTCTCATCACGCGAGCATCAAGATAGAACCGGCTTTGCGCACATGCCCGGCCCGGAGGAGTCATCATGTCTCAGCAGAACAACGCGCCACTCGAAGATTGGGCGGCGGAAACACACGAGTCAATCGCCGCGCGGCTCGAAGGCGTGAAGGTCGCGCAGGCGCAGACGCGGCTGACGCTCGGCACGATGGCGGTCATCTCGGTGATGATGCTCATCGTGTCGTACAACGCCTACCTGTCGTACGACTACTACTGGGTCGTCAAGCGTAACTGCCCCAAAGACTTCACCGGCGACACCGAAGCTGGTGGTAACGGTGCAGTCAATGAACTCAAAAGCAGGATCAACAATCTCTCGGAGCATGCTATGCGGGAGTGGGCCACGTCGCGCACCGTGATGATCTCACTGCTCGGAATCCGGGTCTCTGTAGACGACGTTTCCGTGTTGGGGACGGCGGTGCTCTTTTTCCTCTCGCTCTGGCTCTTCCTCGTGGCGAGGCGGGAGAATCACACCATCGGTTTCCTGCTGCGCGACACGGACTCGCGCGGCCCGGAGGGCAATCGTGGGCCGCCGGCCGAGGCGTCGGCGCAAGCCGCCCCGACGGTCTACCCGAACGCGGAACGCTGGCTCATCTACCACACGATCATCTCGAACAGCCTCTTCATCACCTTCGACTCCATGCCGAACGTTGATCGGCTCGAAGGCAAAAATTCGTTAGACGCCGCCGTGAACGACGAGAGGAGCCGGCTGAGCAAGTGGGGGCTCAACGTCGCGCGAGGTTTCTTCTTTGCGTTTCCCGCCGTCGTCGCCCTCGCCGTGTTTTCACTCGATTACATGTCATACAGAGTGGAAGACCCCTTCGTCTTCAAGTGTGTGCCCGAGAACCCCAAGTTTTTCGAGAGGGCGACAATCATCTTCGGGGCGTGTTTCATCCTACTTTCGCTCTGTTGCTGGAAATCAGGCCGCTTGGCTTGGAACACGGAAAATGTGCTGCGCGCCTACGGAAAAAAGCTTCGCAGCGACCTCCTGGACCGGCAGCAGTCTTCAAAGAGTTGAAGTTGAAGTTTTCTGCGACCGTCGAGGGGCGCGAACCTTCACCGCGTCCCCGGAGGGGATGTAGGTGGGCGCCGTCTAGTCTCTACACCTTCCCTGAGTCATCAAGGCTTGGCTCGGGATTACCAACGCCGCGGGCGTGAAGGGTTCCCCGATTTTGACGCCTGTTCACACGCCCGCCAAGGTCTCTGAAGGGATCGGTTGGGCGCACGCCGTAGTCAGGCGCGGCTCAGCGGGAGATGAATGTTAGCCTCTCCACGACACCGGGATGTCGATTGTTACCACCGACCCATTATTCAACTGCAAGACCTCGCGTAACCGAACCGACGTGATTATTTCAAGCACCCTGTAATCGAAGTCGGTTGCCGCGTGCGTGGTAGCCCACGCAAACCCATAAATCTTACCCGGCCTCTCTTTGTAAACCTCGCAGGGGATCAGACATATATCTCGATTCCCGCCGTAGGGAGTTAGCGAAAATATTTTTATGAATGGCTCAATACTCGAATCATTCCAATCGAATTTTTCAGCCAGAAGGAGATTGAGTGAGCCTGGAAAAAGCGTCATCCCTGTCCACAATCGGTAAACATCAGAATACTTGCTGAGCCAAAATGACGCGTCCCCGACCCCCTCCTGCACAACTCCCTGAATTTTCATTGCTCTGATTTCTCCGGACGCCTAACTAGACCGTGGGCGGCGGAGGGCTTCTTATTGTAGAGAACTTCCGCGTCTGAGCGTCCGCCCGCGGAGGCGAAACGCCAGGGCGCAGGCGAGCGCGCTGCCGGGTAACACGAGCGCGCCCGCGACGGCGGCGAGACCCGCGACGGCCTCCGGCGGCGCGAACGTCGGGTCGGTCGTCGCCCCGGGGATGTACGGCGGCATGCGGCCGAGGTTGAAGAGGAACCACGCCGCGGCGTAGCCAAGCACGAAGGTCGCCAGGACTGCGAAGGTCGCCGTGGCGGGGTAGCGTCTGGTGCTTCGCCGCAGAAACCACGCCGCCGCCCAGCCGGCCACCGCGGGGGGAATCCAGAAGCCGACAAGGACGATGAGGCTGGGGAGTCGGTCAGGAATCAGGAAGATTAGTGCCGAAGCGATTAATCTCATCATGAAGCCTCCGAAGTGCCGCGGCCTGACGCCCGGCATGACCCGCCGCCCCGGGCCGTTGATTCACACGAGAGGCGGCGTGTCGGCGGTCGGGCGCACGCCGTTGTCAGGGCGCGCCGGGTAGGTCATAGGAGACCTTTGTGCCCTCAACCTTCACAACGCCGCGGGCGCGAAGTGCCGCTAATAACTGCGAAATCTGTTGTTCCGAAAGCTCTTTTTTGAAGAGCACGTGCAGCGTGCTGATGAGAGACTTTTTTGTCCGGGGCCTCGCTGCTTTGCGACGTATAAGGTCTGCCACGACGGCTTCAACCTGGGCTTCGGGGGTGGCCGGGAGGGGCGGTTTGAAGCAGGGCATTTCCGCAATGCACGTTGATCGTTGTGCGAAGACCTTACGCCCCTTGAGGTGCTTAATCAGGGGGTCAAAGCCGCTATCCTTTGAAATGATGTGAAAGTAGGCGGCGGGGTCTTCGGCCGAGAGGACGCCCACGTAATAGGCGATGTGGAAATCCACGGCATTATTCCCGGCCGTGTCCAGAAGCACGTATTCGGCATTGCCGCCCAGCGGTTGAAGGGCCGCCGCGAGTGTCACGGGGACCTTGGACTGGTGCGGCCCCAGGAACACTTTGACCTTGAACGGCCCGCCCTCCAGCAACCCGATATCCTTGGGCTGGACGTTCTCATAATCTACAAGAACGATATTCGTTCTCATCGCGCCTCCTTACGCGAAATCGTGCGCCCTAACGTCAGGCATCACCCGCCCGCCGCCCCCTCTGAAAGTACATGGGAAGACGCGTGTCGGCGGTCGGGCGCATACCGTTGTTATGTGGCGCGTCGCCGGCAGTTATACCATCCTGCGTTAAGGCTCGGTATAGAATCCCATTAGTAACTGTTGCGGTTCGTGACCATAACATAGCAGTTAGAGCTGAATGCGGGTACAAAAGCGGGTACAAAGAGATACGGGAGGCGAGCTGCCTCCCGTATCTGTTGATTCTAAAGATGAGCCGGACAGGGATCGAACCTGTGACCCGCTGATTAAGAGTCAGCTGCTCTACCAACTGAGCTACCGGCCCGTGTGCCGGAACAAATTACACGGGGCGCGGAGGCGATGTCAAACGGCCCGCCTGTCCGCCTCAGCGCACCAGGCGCTCGGCGGGAATCTGCTTATCCACGACCGGGCGCGCGGGCGCGTTGGCCAGCTCCGAGGTCAGGATGAAGACGGTACGGGCGATATTCTGCATCTTCCGGTAGTCGATCTTGTCGGCGCTGTCGGTGGGCCTGTGGTAGTCCTCGTGGACGCCGTCGAAGAAGAAGATGATCGGCACGCCGTGCTTGGCGTAGTTGAAGTGGTCGCTGCGGTAGAAGAGACGCTCGGCGTCGTTCGGGTCGTCGTAGTGGTAGTTGTACTTGAGGTTCAGGTACTCACGGTTGACGGCCTCGTTCAGCTCGCCGAGCTGCGTGCTCATCATGCGCGAGCCGATGACGTAAATCTCGTCGGGGCCGGAGAGCATCCGGTTCGCGGGGTTCATGTCGCCCGCCTGCCTGCTCCGCCCGATCATGTCTATGTTGATCTGCGCGACGATCTGCTGGAGCGGCACCGTCGGGTAGCGCGTGAAATACTCCGAGCCCCACAGCCCCTTCTCCTCGCCCGTGTGCCAGACGAAGAGGACGGAGCGCTTGGGGCGCGGCCCCTTTGAGAACGCCTCGGCCATCGCGAGTAGACTCGTCGTGCCCGAGCCGTCGTCGTCCGCGCCGTTGCAGATCGAATCCGTCCCGACGGGGCGGCAGCCCGAGCCGCCGCTCGCGCCCACGTGGTCGTAGTGCGCGCCGAGCGCGACGTACTCCTTCCTGAGCTTCGAGTCCCTGCCCTCCAACACGCCGACGACGTTCTGCGTGCTCGCGTCCGTCACCGAGAGCTTGACGGACAGGCGCAGACGCTTGTCAGCGTTAAGCGCGAAAGCCTTCGGTTGTTCACCGCCCGCGGCGGCCTGCGCGAACTTGAGTACGGATGGCCCGTCCGTCTGCTCGCCCGCGAAGAGCGCGTCGAGCATCGCGCGCGAGGGGATGATGGAGACGAGCCCCGTCGATACGGGCGCGGGTTGCTCCTCCTCCTCTTCCTCGGACGTGACGCCTTCGAGGCGCGGGACGGCGAAGGTGGCCTGCGCGATGCGGAAGGCGGCGTAGCGCCAGCGCCGCTCGAAGTTGCGCGGGACGAGGACGAGCGAGCGCGCGCCGTTCTTCTGCGCGTAGCTGACTGGGCTCTCCCAGTCGCCGGGGCGCAGGCTGGCGACCGTCACACCCGGCGGCGGCGCGACCCCGTCGCCCGAGACGACGACGATGCGGTCGCGCACGTCGAGCCCCTCGTACGGGTTGACGTTCTTCGACTTGATGACCCAGCCGTAGCCCGCGTAGACGACCGGGCCTTCGGCCTCGCCGCTCACGCGGCCCGCGGGGAGGAAGTCCATACCGATGCGGAAGGGGCGGTCGCCCAACCGCGCCGAGGAGTGCTCGCGGTCAACCTCGGTCTTGGTGAGCGCGATGCGCTGGAAGTACGAGCCCTTGTCGCCGGCGGGCTTGACCTTGAGCTTCTTGAGCCGGTCGGCGATGAACTGCGCCGTCTTGTCGAGCCCGGGCGAGGGCGTGTCGCGCCCCGCGAACTCGTCCGAGGCGATGGTGTAGAGAACCTCCTTCATCCCCTCGGCCGTGATGCGCTCGGCGGCCGAGCGCGCGGCCGCGAAGTAGGGCGAGGGCACGGCCGCGCCGACGGCCGCGACGCGCGCGCCCTGCGGCTGCTGCGCGCGCGGCAAGGGCACCGGCACGAACAGGAAGGCCAGCACGAGGCCGACCGTAGTCAATCTACGCATGTCCCCTCCAAAGAGTGCTTCCGCTGCGATGATTGCAGGTGTCTTCGATGATAAACCGGCGCGGGGACGTTTGCCAGCGCTAAGGGATGAAAGGGAAGCGAGGAGTGATGGGATGCGCCTGGCAAGGATCGAACTTGCGACCTCCTGTTCCGGAGACAGGCGCTCTATCCACTGAGCTACAGGCGCGCGGGAGGCATTTTCGCATAAGAGGCGGCGGAGGGCAAAACGTTGGACACGAAAGGGTGACCCGGAGGTGACGGGTTCGACAACGTGAGCCGCCGGTTTTGTCCGCTGCGGGACTTATCGGCGGCGCGCAAAGTGATAAAAATAAGGCCCGCAAGCCCCTAAGAATCACGCCCCCGACCCCGACCGCTCTCCCCCGGAAATTCAAGGCCGTCGTGCGCCCGGCGCGCGGCGGCGGCAATACGCAAGGAGGGAATGGAAGTGGAGAGAAGAGACGCGAACATCATGCTTTCGATACTCGCCTTCGGGCTGGCCTTCGCCTTCGTGCTGGCCCCGCGGACGGAGGGCGTACAGAGCCAGCGCGGCAATTGCCAGCAGGAGTGCACCCGGACCTACCAGGAGTGCCGGCGCGGCGCGAACGCCAACGAGAACGCCTGCCGCCAAGCCTTCGACACCTGCCGCGCGGGCTGCCGCGACGTCCGCGGCAACCAGAACGGTAACGGCAACACCAACGGCAACACGAACACCAACACCAACACCAACACCAACGGCAACACCAACACGAACACCAACGGCAACGGGAACATGAACACGAACGGGAACATGAATGCCAACGGGAACACCAACGGCAACATGAACTCCAACACGAACGGGAACACGAACGGCAACACGAACTCCAACTCGAACAACAACAACAGCGGCGTCAGGCTGGGCAGGTAGCCGCCGCGCGGGCCAGCCAGCCGCAGCCCGAGCGTGCGGAACGCCCAGGCAACACGTGCGCAGACGAGCCGCTGATAGAGGGGCCGTGCGAGTCATTCGCACGGCCCCTCTATCTCTCAAAGACGAGGCCCGACCTCGCGGAATCCGCCGTCCGACAATCGTCACGGAGACCCGGATCAACTCGGCTCACCGGCAGCGTCCACGAAGGCGTGCGGCAGCCCATGTTTCGTTTCGATTCCGACGCGGCCGTGGGTCGCCGCTCGACTCGGATGTGGGTTGCATTTTCGCGCCAAAGTCGTACACTCATCCCCTCATGTTTCCCTTACGGAGGCTACTCATGTCCCGTCCCTCTTCCCTGCGCGTCGTATCTCACCTGGTCGTTAGTTTAGGGTGCTTAGTCCTGCTGAGCAGCGGCCCAGTTGCCGCGGCGCAAAAAATTGTTCAGATCGATGTGGAAGTCGTCGGGGACAATCCCGCCGGGATGGAGATTGTCGAAATGGATGGCGAGCCGTTCAGACTATGGGACGGGGTCTTCGGCGGGGCGCTCGCGACTTTTCTCTCCGCGCCCGACCCGAGGATATGCGTGGACAACAACGGGACGATGGGCTGCACCTGGAATTGTCCCGACGTGTATTTTTGTTCGTTTATAGGCGTACCAGTTCCCGGCGACACTTTTTCGATTGAGGTGCGAGACTACGACGATAGCACCTTCGTCACCAACTCTGACGACGTGATCGGTAAAGGTAGTTGCGGAGTTAACCAGGTCTGCCGGCTCGGGGCGGCCAAAGTTACAGTCACCCAGATCCCCTGCGACGACGACCAAATCCAGGTCAACTTTTACGAGGGGGCGAAGAAAGGACGGTTCATGTTTGGCTCGGGATTCGAAGCCTTTTATCCCGGCCAAAAATATCACCTCTATTCCATGCTCGGGAGGATATGTAAGGTCGGCACCAAGGGGTGCGACGTGAGGACGGTTTTTTCGATGATGACCAGTCAGGTTCGTTACGTCGCCCCTTCAGACAGCACGCTTCCGGTCAACAACTGCGGGGTGAACGAACTGAAGAGCTATGTTAGCCCGAACCGGGTGAGAACATTCGTAGACAGTGAAAATTCCACCATCGTTAATTTCACCCTCAAAGGCCACCTGTTTTATCCGGGGAAGGTCACGCGCAAGGTCGTTTCTAAAGACGGGTGGGTTGTGGTTATAACCGAGGGGGAGGGCTACGGACAGATGGCAGGCATCAACGAAGCGGTCGGGGGGTCGATATTCGAGGGTATCGACAAGGATCTGGCCGAAGCCGTCGGGAAGAAGTTGGCCACACCTGCCGGGAGGGCCAAAAAGAAGCGATAGCCTGTCAGAGTAAATTCGCGTCTCCCGGTCTCGACCGTACTCTTACGCTTACCCGACCTGTTTTTATCTCGCGCGTAAATTTCAAGAAACTACCGACGGCGAGAAAAGTCTAACCGCCGGGCACAGTCTCCGGACTGCCGCGGAGTTACACGCGGGTTGCCCACAGGTTCACCGCCGGGCGGTGCTTTACGTGAACGCTTAAGTTAAATTCGTCGTCGCCGTCGGAATGACCCTCTTTGCCCACGCCGCGCACGCTCGGCTACAATGCCGCCGTTAGTAATGCCAGCCGTTCTCTCCAGCGACTTGAATTAAATCCGAATCCGCCCCTTTGAGGTGAAACTGTGTCCAGAAGATTCCAAGCGCTCCTCCTGACCCTCTCCTTCGCCCTCTCGACGTTCGCGCCCGCCCTCGCGCAGAGCCAGCAGGACAAGGACAAGCAACTGCAAGACGCGCAGAAGAAGATCGAGCAGTTGCAGGAGTCCGCGAAGAAGCCCGAGCCCTGGGACGTGGAAGGCGACCACGGCCCCGCGACCGCCGTCGAGTTCGACACCGACGAGGGAACCTGGATGAGCTGCGACGTCTCGCCCGACGGCCGCACCATCGTCTTCGACATCCTCGGCGACATCTACCGGATGCCGATCACCGGCGGCCGCGCGGAGCTGCTCCTGGGCGGCGCTTCGTGGGAGTGGCAGCCGCGCTACTCGCCCGACGGGAAGCTCATCGCCTACACCTCCGACCGCGACGGCGGCGACAACATCTGGGTCATGGACGCCGACGGCAAGAACCGCAGGCAGGTGACGAAGGAGACGCAGCGCCTGCTCAACACGCCCGACTGGACTTCGGACGGGCAGTACCTCCTCACGCGCAAGCACTTCGTGGACACGCGCTCGCTCGGCGCGGGCGAAATCTGGATGTACCACGTCAACGGCGGCGGCAAGGGCGTGCAGTTGACCGAGCGGCCGAACTGGACGGCCAACATCGGCGAGCCGGTCGCGGACATGCGCGGGCGCTTCGTCTACTTCGTCGCCAGCACCGCCTTCGACTACAACAAGAACGTCTACGACAGCATCTACTGGATCGACCGCTACGACACGCAGAAAGGCAGGCGCTCGACCTTCGTCCGCGGCGCGGGCGGCTCGGTGCGCCCGGCCGTCTCGCCCGACGGCAAGTACCTCTCGTTCATCCGCCGCGTCGGCCTGAAGACCGTCCTCTTCCTGCGCGAGATTGAGACGGGCCGCGAGTGGCCCGTCTACGACGGCCTCACGCACGACCAGCAGGAGACGTGGGCCGTCTACGGCACCTACCCCGGCTACTCCTGGACGCCCGACGGCAAGTCGGTCGTCATCACCGCCAACGGCAAGTTCGTGAGCGTGGACGTGGCGACGAGGAAGGCGACGCCGATCCCTTTCACCGCCCACGTCTCGCAGAGGGTGACGGAGGCCGTCCGCTCGCCGGTCAAGGTCGCGCCGGAACGCGACCGCGCGCGGCTCCTGCGCTGGGCGCAGCGCGGCGGCGGCCGTGTCCTCTACAGCGCGCTCGGCAAGCTCTACGTGAAGGAGGGCGACGCCGAGCCGCGCCGGCTCTTCAACACGAGCTACCTCGAGTACGCGCCTTCGTTCAGCGCCGACGGCAGACGGTTGACCTTCGTGACGTGGAGCGACGCGGAGAAGGGCGCGGTCTGGGTCGCCAACTCCGACGGCACGAACGCGCGCAAGATTACGACCGTCGGCGACCAGTACGCCAACCCCATCTTCTCGGCCGACGGCACGAAGATCGCCTACCTGAAGGGGCGCGGCAGCGTCTACCACGAGGAGGACTTGGCGAGCGAGTCCACGTTCGAGATTCATTACTGGGACGGCGCGCGCCACAACTACGTGATGGACTTGCAGAGCCGCGGCACGAACGCGCGGATGCCCGTCCTGAGCTTCGACCGTGAAGGCGAGCGCATCTTCTACATGGAGGCGGGCGGCGGCCCCGGCGGCGGCCCGACCGAGCCCGCGAAGTTCATCACCTACCTTTCGAGCGTCAAGCTCGACGGCGACGACGCGCGCCGCCACATCGAGGGCAGCTACGTCACCGAGATCGTGCCCTCGCCCGACGGCAACTGGGTCTTCTTCAAGGAGCAGCACAAGCTCTACGTCGCGCCCTTCCCGAAGGTCGGCAAGACCGTCCGCCTGAGTTCGACGGAGACCGGCGTGCCCGTCCGTCCAGTCTCCGCGGCCTCGGGCGACTGGCTCGCCTGGTCTGCCGACAGCAAGGCGGTCGGGTGGACGGCGGGCGAGAACTTCTACGAGCAGTCGCTCGACAACGTCCTGCGCTCGCTCGCCAAGGACGAGAAGGCCCCCGCGCCGCGCAAGACCGTCATCGGCTTCGACTTCGAGCCCGCGCGCCCGCGCGGCACGGTCGCGCTCACCAACGCCCGCATCGTCACCATGCGCGGTGACGAGGTCGTCGAGAAGGGAACCGTGCTCGTCGAGGACAACCGCATCAAGGCGGTCGGCGCGCGCGTCGAAATCCCCGGCGGCGCGAAGCGCTTCGACCTCGCCGGCAAGACCGTCATCCCCGGCCTCATCGACGTGCACGCGCACATGTCCTACGACACGCTCGACATCATCCCCGAGAAGCAGTGGCCCTACTGGGCCAACCTCGCCTACGGGGTGACGACGACGCACGACCCCTCGGCCGCCACGCAGACCGTCTTCGCGCAGTCCGAGATGGTCAAGTCGGGCGCGATGACGGGGCCGCGCGTCTTCTCGACCGGCTACATACTCTACGGCGCGGAGAACCCGGAGAAGGCCGTCGTCAACTCCTACGACGACGCGCGCGCGCACCTCGAACGCCTGAAGGCCGTCGGCGCATTCTCCGTGAAGAGCTACAACCAGCTCCGCCGCGACAACCGCCAGCGCATCGTCAAGGCCGCGCGCGACCTCGGCATGATGGTCGTGCCCGAGGGCGGCTCGACGTGGGCCTACAACATGTCGATGATCCTCGACGGCCACACGGGGATAGAGCACGCCGTCCCCGTCGCGCCGCTCTACAAGGACGCGCTCACGCTCTTCGCAAAGAGCCGGACGCAGTACACGCCGACCCTCATCGTCGGCTACGGCGGCATCTGGGGCGAGAACTACTGGTATCAGCAGTCGAACGTCTACGAGAACCGGAAGCTCCTGCGCTTCATGCCGCGGGCGAACCTCGACCCGCGCGCGCGCCGCCGCATGCACGTCTCGGACGACGACTTCTACCACTACGAGCTGGCGAAGACCGTGCGCGACCTGGTGCGCGCGGGCGGCAAGGCGCAGCTCGGCTCGCACGGGCAGTTGCAGGGGCTGGGCGCGCACTGGGAGCTTTGGATGCTTCAGCAGGGCGGCCTGACGCCTCTGGAGGCGCTGCGGGCGGCGACGCTCAGCGGAGCGCAGTACCTCGGGCTGGACGGCGACCTCGGCTCCATCGAGCCGGGCAAGCTCGCGGACCTCGTCGTCCTCGACAGGAACCCTCTCGACGACATCCGCAACTCCGAGTCGATCCGCTACGTCATGGCGAACGGCCGTCTCTACTCCGCCGACAACATGGACGAGGTCTACCCCGAGCAGCGCCCGCGCCCGCCCTTCTTCTGGGAGCGCCGCGGCGAAGGGAATTTAGCCGGAACAGAGCCGTAAGGAAGAGTTTTTTAATCCCCGAAGGGGATAGAGATAATAGCCGGGGGCAGAGCGAAGACGCTTGCAGCGTCTTCGCTCTGCCCCCGGCTATTATCTTCGTCCCCTTCGGGGACGTACGTGCGGGCTCTGGTTGATTACTATCCTTTACCGAGTTGTCTCCCTGTCTCCGTACGGGCCGCCGATCTGGCCGGTGCCCTGGCCCGCCATGTCGGGCTGGGTGGCGCCTTCGCCCGCGCCCCCTTCGCCCGTGCGCGGCTTGCCCTCGCCCGCGTTGCCGGAGTTCGAGCCCTCGCCGGTGGATTCGTTCTTCGGGAAGCTCTCGCCGCCCTCGCGCTGTTCTGCCATCGTGCTCCTCTCCTGTCGTCTGAAGCTCTCTTCGTACGGTATGCGTGCGTCATCTGCGCCGCACGCCGTCACGCCGCAAGGGGCGTGCCCGCGGGCGGCGGAACTTGGGGCGCGGCGGGGCGTGTAAGAGGGCACTATGCGGGAGGTCGTCTTAGAGAGTCGCGCGTGCGGCGCGTGCGGCGCGTTCGTGTACGAAGCGCGTGAGGGCGGGGCCGCCGTGGTCAGGCGAGAGCGAAGCGGCGGGATGTTCCTCCGCGATTCGTTAACGTCAATGCTCACGGCCGCGCCGCGCGAGCGCTCGGGGCTCGCGCACGCCGCCGGGTACGCGGGGCTCCTCTCGCTGTTCCGCTACTCCTTCCTGCCGCTGATGCTGTCCGACTGGTGGCCGGCGTGGGCGCTGGGGGCGGGGCTGGTCTTCCTCTTCGGTCTGCTGGCGCCGCTGGCGTTGGTGTTGAGCTTCGCGGCGGCCGTGTCGCTCGACGGCGCGCCCCGGAAGTCCGGGAGGCTGCCGGCGCTCGTCGGCTTCACGCTCGGCTGGCAGGGGAGTTACGGGCTCCTCTTCCTGCTCGACGAAATCTGGCAGTGGCTCGCGTCACTCGGTTAGAAGAACCCGGCGGCGGCGCGGTAGATGAGGAACGAGACGGCGGAGATGAGCGCCGCGAGCGGGATCGTCAGAATCCACGCCCAGACGATGCGGCCGGCCACGCCCCACTTGACGGCCGAGAGCCGCCGCGTCGCGCCGACGCCGACGATGGCCCCCGTGATGGTGTGCGTCGTCGAGACGGGGATGCCGCCGTAGGTGACGCCGATGATGGCGGCGGCCGCGGCCGTCTCGGCGCTGAAGCCGCCGACCGGCTTGAGCTTCGTGATGCGCGACCCCATCGTCTTCACGATGCGCCAGCCGCCCGAGAGCGTCCCCAGGCCGATGGCCGCGTGGCAGATGAGCACGACCCACATCGGGATGTCCTGAGTCGCGTGCGCGTCGAGGTTCGAGGCGACGAGCACGCCCGCGATGATGCCCATCGTCTTCTGCGCGTCGTTGCCGCCGTGGCCGAGGCTGAAGAGCGCGGCCGAGACCAACTGCCCGCGCCGGAAGACCTTGTCCACGCGGAACGGCGACCAGTTGCGGAAGAGCCACAGCACCGTCACCATGATGGCGAAGCCGAGCAGCGCCCCGACGATCGGCGAGAGCACGATGAAGATCACCGTCTTGGTCCACCCCGCGGGCAGGATGACCCCGAAGCCGGACGCCGCGATGGCCGCCCCGGCGTAGCCGCCCACGAGCGCGTGCGAGGAGCTGGAAGGGATGCCGTAGTACCACGTGATCAGGTTCCAGACGATGGCCCCGATGAGCCCGGACAAGAGCACCCACAACTGCCAGTCGTCGGGGATGGCCTTGATGTCCACCATGTCCTTGCCGATGGTCTTGGCCACGGCCTCGCCGAGGACGAGGAAGGCGATGAAGTTGAAGAAGGCCGCCCAGACGACCGCCGCGCCGGGCGAGAGCACGCGCGTCGAGACCACGGTCGCAATCGAGTTGGCCGCGTCGTGGAACCCGTTGATGTAGTCGAAGATCAGCGCGATGACGACGATGATGACGACGAAGGTGATGGTGGCGTCCATAGGCTGAAGCGCGTGAACCGTAAACCGTAAACCGTGACGAGTGAAAGCAGGCTTTTTCTCGTCACGGTTTACGGTTCACGGTTCACGGCCTTTCACGCGTGCTTGATGATGACGGTCTCGATGATGTTGGCGGCCTGCTCGCAGCGGTCCACGGTCGCCTCGAGCTTGTCGTAGATGTCCTTCCAGCGGATGACGCGGATGGGGTCGGGCGTCCCCTGGAAGAGGTCGCCGATGGCCTCGTGGTAGAGGTCGTCGCCCTCGTTCTCCAGCCGGTGTATCTCGACGAGGCGGGGGCTGATGCCGGCCGGGCGCTCAAGGGTCGAGACGACCTCGTGGAGCTGGACGGCCATGCGCTGGATCACGTCGCCGAACTGGCGCGCGAAGTCGGTCGTCTCCCGCACGTTGTACATCACGATGGCGCGCGCCGCGTCGTCGATGAGATCGACGATGTCGTCGAGCGCGCCCGAGAGCATGTAGATGTCCTCGCGGTCGAACGGGGTGATGAAGGATGAGTTGAGCTTCGTCGAGATTGCGTGCGTCAGCTCGTCGCACTGGTGCTCGATGGCCTTGATGCCGTCGAGGTGCTTGCGGAAGTCCTCCGGCTTGCCGGCCAGCATCTCGACGAGCCCGCTGGCCGCGTCGTAGATGTGCGAGGTCATCTGGCGGAAGAGGCCGAAATACTGCTCCTCCTTCGGAATCAGACTGAAGCGCGCCATGAACAGAATTCTCCCTGTCCGAGTGGTTTTGCTCTTTTGGAACGTAGAGCCGAAATATAGACCAACGCGGCGGCGTTGTCTATCCGAAGGTGAACCGCGGGTGAACGCCGAGTGAACGGCGCGGGCGGCGGGCAGTCGGTTGTCGTACCAAGCCGGTTCGTCGTATCCTCGTCGCCTTGAGCCGATGAGTAGAACCCACCACGAACAGGTCGTCGAGATCATGCGCACGGAGGCCGAGGCCGTCGCCTGCACGGCCCGGCGGCTCGACGCCGCGCAGGTCGAGCGCGCGGTCGCACTCCTCGCCGCCTGCCGCGGCAAGGTCGTCACGGCCGGCGTCGGCAAGTCGGGCCACATCGCGCAGAAGGCCGCTGCCACCCTGACGAGCACGGGCACGCCGGCCGTCTTCCTGCACCCCTCGGACGCGCTGCACGGCGGGATGGGCCTGGTGACCGATGGCGACGTGTGCCTCTTCGTCAGCAACAGCGGCGAGACGGCCGAGCTGCTCGAACTGCTGCCCTACCTGCAACACCGGGGCGCGCCCGTGCTGGCCGTCGTCGGCAACACCGCGAGCGCGCTCGCGCGGCGCGCCGACGTGGTGCTCGACGCGTCGGTTGACAAAGAGGCTTGCCCGCTCAACCTCGCGCCGACGACCAGCACCACGGTCGCGCTCGCCGTCTGCGACGCCCTGGCGATGACTCTGATGTCCGTGAAGAAGCTGACGCCCGAGGACTTCGCGCTCAACCACCCCGGCGGCCGCCTGGGCAAGCGGCTCACGGTTAAAGTCTCCGACCTGATGCACGGCGGGGCGGAGAACCCGACGGTCGGGGCGGGCGCGACGCTTCTGGAAGTGGTGCAGGCCATCAGCCGCGGGGGCTTAGGCGCGGTCAACGTGCTCGACGGCGGGGGCCGCCTCGCGGGGATAGTGACGGACGGGGACGTGCGCCGCGCCTTGCAGCGCGTGCGGCTCGAAGACCTCGCGGGGCTGACGGCCGAAGGCTTCATGACGCGCGAGCCGGTCGTCGTCGCCCCCGACCTGCTCGCGCACGCGGCCCTCCAACTGATGGAGAACCGCCCCTCGCAGATCGCAGTCCTCCCCGTCGTCGAACAGGACGGACGCTGCGTCGGCCTCCTCCGCCTCCACGACATCGTCCGCAGCGGGCTCTGAGATGAAAACATTCGCCATACTGTTGAGCGTCCTGTTGACGTTCTCGTCGTCCTCGTCCGCGCGCGCGGAGCGTGTGACCCCGGCGGGCGAGGTGGTCGTGGTGCTGAGCGAGGAGTTTCTGAACTCTCTGCTCGTGGCCGTGGCGTCGCGGCCGGAGCCGCCGAGCTTCGCGCTCGGGAAGGGCGGCGGGGGGAAGAAGTGTGAGAGCCGCGTGCAGCTCCTGCCCGAGGCGCAGGGGACGCGGACGGCCGTGCGCTTCGCCGACGGACGCATCAACGCGCCCGTCGCCTTCCGCGGCTCGTACGACGCGCCGCTCGTCGGCTGCCTGCGGTTCGAGGGGTGGGCCGACACCTTGTTCCAGCTTGAGTTCAACAGGGAACGGCAGGTGCTCGGCGCGCGCGTGACCGTCCGCGACTTGAAGTTGAAGAACGTCCCGACCTCGCTCCTCGGCGGCGGACTGACGGGGCTCGTGCAGGACGCCATCGACGAGCGCGTCAACCCGGTTGAAATCCTCCGCGCCGAACAGCTCGGCGCGCGCGTCCCCGTCACGCGCGGCGACGAGCTGCGGCTGCGCGCCGCGGACGTGCGCCACGAAGTCTCGGGGCGCGAGCTGCGCCTCCGCATCGTCTACGAGATAGTCCTGCCCGACTGACCCGCACGCTTTCAAACGACAGACAGGAACCCACGCCCGCGCGCGGTGTCTATTCGGACGCGCGCGCGCGAGTTCTTGAGCGCCGGGCTCGCTGAGCCCGACGCAACGTCATTCGTCCGTCAGGGGAGGGCTATGCTTCAGAGACTCATGCCGCGCCGCCGCGCGCCGCTCGCTTCCTTTCTGTTTATTCTTTTCGCCGTCGCGTCCGCGCCGTCCGCCTTCGCGCAGGATGATTCGCAACGCGTGACGGCGGGCGCGCTCAACGCGTTCGGCACACGCGGGCGCGCGCGCGGACTCTGCCCGCTGAAACACACGGACGTGCGCGCGAGCGTCGCGGGCTTCCTCGCGCGCGTCACGGTGACGCAGGAGTTCGAGAACCCTTTTAAGGAGAAGATCGAGGCCGTCTACACTTTCCCTCTGCCGCAGGCCGCGGCCGTGGACGACATGACGATGCGGGTGGGCGGGCGCACCGTTAAGGGGAAGATCATGCGGCGCGAGGAGGCGGCCCGGGTCTACCGCGCCGCGCGCGACGCAGGCCAGGTGGCGAGCCTGCTCGACCAGGAGCGGCCGAACGTCTTCACGCAGTCGGTCGCCAACGTCATGCCGGGCGAGAGCGTGACCGTCACGATCAGCTACGTCGAGACCCTGAAGTACGAGGCGGGCACGTACGAGTTCGTCTTCCCCGTCGTCGTCGGGCCGCGCTACATCCCGGGCGCGCCCACGGGTCGCAGGCCGCGGCGCGGACGCCTGCCGAACACCGACCGCGTCCCCGACGCGTCGCGCGTCACGCCCCCGCCGGCGGAGCCGGGCACGCGCGCGGGGCACGACATCTCAATCGAGGTCTCGCTCGACGCGGGCGTCCCCGTCGAAGGTCTCAAGTCGCCTTCACACGAGATAGACGTGGAGCGGCCGTCGCAGTCCGCCGCGCGCGTCCGTCTGAAAAACCTCGCCGCCATCCCGAACAAGGACTTCCGCCTGCGTTACGACGTGGCCGGCGCGAAGATACAGGACGCCGTGCTCGCGCACCGCGACTCGCGCGGCGGCTACTTCACGCTGATACTTCAGCCGCCGCGGCGCGTGACCGTCGAGGACGTGACGCCGAAGGAGCTGGTCTTCGTGCTCGACACGTCGGGCTCGATGGAGGGTTTTCCCATCGAGAAGGCGAAGGAGACGATGGGGCTCGCGCTCGACAGTCTTAACCCGCAGGACACGTTCAACCTCATCACGTTCGCGGGCGACACGCACGTCCTTTTTGAAGAGCCCGTCCCCGCGACGCGCGAGAACCTGCTCAGGGCGCAACAGTTCCTACAGTCTCGCACGGGCGACGGCGGGACGGAGATGATGAAGGCCATCAAGGCCGCGCTCGCGCCCTCGGACGCGCGTGGGCACGTGCGCGTCGTCTGCTTCATGACCGACGGCTACGTCGGCAACGACTTCGAGATCATCGGCGAGGTGCAGAGGCACCCGAACGCGCGCGTCTTCTCCTTCGGCATCGGGGAGTCCGTCAACCGCTTCCTGCTCGACAAGATGGCCGAGCAGGGCCGCGGCGAGGTCGAGTACGTCTCGCTCACGGACGACGGCTCGGCCGCCGCGCGCCGCTTCCACGAGCGCGTGCGCAACCCACTGCTCACGGACATCTCAATCGACTGGGGCGGACTACAGGTGACGGACGTGTACCCCAGGCGCATCCCGGACCTCTTCGGCTCCGGCCCTGTTATTGTCAGCGGTCGCTACACGGCCGGCGGGCGCGGGCTTGTGCGCCTGCGCGGGACGATGTCGGGGCAAGCCTTCGAGCGCGAGATACGGGTCGAGCTGCCCGAGTCGATGGCCGGGAACGACGTGCTCGCAACGCTGTGGGCGCGCCGCCGTGTGGATGACCTGATGAGCGAGGACTACGCGGGGATGCAGACGGGCGAGCCGCGCTACGACCTGCGCGAGGAGATTGCGGGGCTCGGCCTCGAATACAGGCTTTTGACTCAGTTCACCTCGTTCGTCGCCGTCGAAGAGACGACCGTCACCGACGGCGGCAAGCCGCGCCGCATCGACGTTCCCGTCGAGGTGCCGGAGGGCGTCAACCCCGAGAAGGTTGGGGCCGCCAGGTCCATCCGCGTGCTCACCGGCGACGCCGACCACAGCGGGCCCGTGGGCGGGGCCGTGGGCAGCGGATCGGGCGGCGCTGGAGGCGGCGCACCCGCGCCGCTCGTGCTGACGGAGGAATCGCCCGCGCCGCCACCGCCGCCCGCGCCGACGCCCGTGCCCATGCCGAAGACGGTCATCTCGGGCGGCGTGCTGAACGCGAAGACCGTCTCTAAGCCTCTGCCCGCCTACCCGCCCATTGCGAAGGCGGCCAACGCGCAGGGGACGGTCTCGGTGCAGGTCGTCGTTGACGAGCGAGGGCGAGTCATCTCGGCGCGGGCCGTCTCGGGCCACCCGCTCTTACGGCAGGCCGCGGCCGCGGCCGCGCGGCAGGCCCAGTTCTCGCCGACGCTGCTCTCGGGGCAGCCGGTGAGGGTCTCGGGCGTCATCACCTACAGCTTCAACCTGAGCGCGGCGGCTAACGACTCCACGTCCGCAGGGGAGTTGGAGTCGGTCACCGCCGCCCCTCCCGACCCCGAAGAGCAGAAGCGGCATGAGTTCCTCAAGCGGCTGCACCCGCTGGTCGCCGCGGTTCTGGAGAGGCTGCGTGAGGGGAAGGGGACGCCGGGCGAGGCCGAGCAGAAGTTCGTCCGCAAAGGCAAGGCCGAGCTGCGCCTCTGGCTCTCGGAGAAGACGCCCGAAGTGCTGGCGCAGCTCAAGAGGCTGGGCTTCGAGCCGATACTCGACGATAAGTCGTCCGGCCTCGTCGTCGGCCGACTGCCCGTCGAGAAGATACAGGCCCTCGCGGACATCGAGGCCGTGCGCTACGTCGCGCCGCAGACGAACTAACAGAACCGCGAGCGGTAGCGAGCGGGTGCGTGATACATGCAGAGGTCTCTCTGAAGTATCACGCACCCGCTCGCTACCGCTCGCGGTTCTGTTAATTAGCGACGGCCAGGCGGGCGGCGACGGGCATGTCTACGATCTCCCAGGCCGACTCGTCGCGCAGCAGCTTCGACATGAGCGCGGCGTGGAGGAGGTGGCCGCTACGCTCCGCGCGCACCAGGCCGAGCAGAGGCATCCCGAGCAGTGCGAGGTCGCCAACGATGTCGAGGATTTTGTGGCGGACGAACTCGTCCGGGCTCCGCAGCGGCGTCTCGTTGAGCATCCCCTCGGGCGTGAGCACGATGGCGTTCTCCAGAGAGCCGCCGCGGATGAGGTTGGCGCGCCTGAGCGCCTCGATCTCCTCCGTGAACCCGAAGGTGCGCGCCGGCGAAATCTCGCGCAGGAACGCCTCGGGGTCGAGCGCGTCGAAGGTCATCCGCTGCACGCCGATGAGCGGGTGCGCGAAGTCGATCATGCACTCGATCTCCCACCCTTCGAGCGGCTCGACCGACACGCGCCGCGCGCCCTGCTCGACCTCCACCCGGCGTCTCACGCGCAAGGCCCTCCGCGCCGCCGGCTGCTCGACCACTCCCGCGCGCAGAATCATCGCCGAGAAGTCGTCCGAAGACCCGTCCATGATCGGCAGCTCAAGGTTATCGACATCGACGTAAGCGTTATCGACGCCCAGGCCCCTCAGCGCGGACAGGAGGTGCTCGACCGTGGAGAGCATGACGCCGGTGCGCATTAAGGTCGTGGCGTAAGAGCAATGCGCGATGCACTCGACCGAGGCGGGTATCTCGAAGTCGTCGAGGTCTGCGCGCACGAAAACGTGGCCCGTGTCGGGCGGCGCGGGGCGCAGGCGCACGCGCACGGGCACGGCCGTGTGCAGCCCCAGCCCGCTCGTCTCGACGGGCGCGGCGATGGTCGTCTGTTTAATCAAGGCGAGGTCTTCTGACCTTTCACTACCGAATGAAGGAGCGCAAAATATAAGAGCAACCCCCATGCCCCGGCGTCGCACGCCAAAACCCCGACACTTTCGACCGACGGCAGGCGGCCTGTGGCACGCGGGCGACAAACAACCTCACCCCGTGTGGCACTCGCGCAACACACGCCCCACAGAATTCTTGCCTGCCCCAAATGACGGGAGGATAATGACCCGCATCAGTTCAGAGCTAAAACGCTATAAGCACACAGACCACAGACTATCTCGACATCATCGACCGCCTTCCCGCCGGCGCAATGCTCAAACTCACCGACGTTACATAGGATGAGTATGAGAGTTTCCTCAACCCGATGGAGAGTTGTCACCCCGGCCACCGCATGAGCTACGACAATGGGAGGCTAATAATTGTCGGCCCCACATTCGAGCATGAACGGGATAAAGGTTTAGTTTCCGGCTTAGTTTATGTGCTCAGCGATGAGATGAACATAACTTTAGAGGCGTTAGGATCGACGACCTTCAAACGAAAGCGATTAAAGAAAGGCGTTGAACCGGACGCCTGTTTTTACGCGCAGAACGCTTCACTCATCATCGGGCAGCCCTCATTCCTTCACGATGAGTACCCGGCTCCTGACGTAGCCGTCGAGATTGACTTGAGTAACGACTCACTCGACAAGTTCCACATCTACGCCGCGCTGGGCGTGCCCGAAATTTGGCGATACGACGGAGAGCGCACGCGCTTCTACAAACTTGCGGGGGAAAACTACGAGAGGATACAGAGCAGCCTAGCCTTCCCGGCCCTCACGGCTGAAGTCGTTACGCAATACCTCGAACTGAGCAAGACCGACGGGCAGACGGCGGCGCTGAAGGCTTTCCGCCGGATGCTGCGCTCGCGCATTCCTTCCTGAAGTCGGCGGCGCGCCCCGTAGCTTGTCACCCGCCTCAGTCATTCCTTATCATCGGGGCACATGCCGTCGAAAAAATCGAAGCCGAAAGAGCCGACCGAGCGGGTCTTTCTCATCGACTCGTTCTCGCACATCTTCCGCGCGTTCTTCGCGCCGATGGGGGGGCGCGCGGAGCCCCTGACGAACAGCCGCGGGCAGGTGACGCAGGCCGTCTTCGTCTTCACCAACATGCTGCGCAAGCTCCTCGCCGACGAGAAGCCGCACTACATCGCGGCCGTCTTCGAGTCGGGCGTGCCGACCTTCCGCCACGAGATGAACGTCGGCTACAAGGCCAACCGCGTCGCCCCGCCCGAGGAGCTTGAATCTCAAATTCCCTACATCGTCCGCGTCTGCGAGGCGTACAACGTCCCCGTCCTCAACGTCCCCGGCTTCGAGGCCGACGACGTGATCGGCGCGCTCGCCGTGCAGGCGGCCGAAGCAGGCTTGCAGGCCGTCATCGTCTCGAACGACAAGGACATGACGCAGCTCGTGCGCGACCCGTGGGTCGTCTGCATGCGCAACAACTCGCAGAACGTGAAGCGCAAGGAGCCCGTGCCGCCCGTCGAGTGGTGCGACGAGGCGTGGGTCGAGAACAGGTTCGGCGTGAAGCCCACGCAGATCGTTGACCTGCTGGGCCTGATGGGCGACTCGGTCGATAACATCCCGGGCGCGCCCGGCATCGGCGCGAAGGGGGCGGTGCAGATCGTCCAGCAGTTCGGCTCGGTCGAGAACGCTCTGGAGCGCTGGGAGGAGGTCAAGCACAAGACCTACCGCGAGAGCCTGCGCGACAACCGCGACATCATCCTCCAGTCCAAAGAGTTGGCGACCATCCGCACGGACGTTAACATCAAGCTCGACCTCGAACGCCTGCGCTGCAAAGCGCCCGACCGCGCCGCCGCCTACAAGCTCTTCCGCGAGCTGGAATTCCAGAGCCTCACGCGCGAGTTCTCCGACGCCGCCTCCGAGGTTGACATGGGCGCGGCCGTCAAGGTCTACGCGCAGGTGCGCAAGGTCTCGGAGTTGGAGGGGCTCACGCGCAAGCTCTGGGAGGTTGACCACTGGGCCTTCGCCGTCGGCGACGCCAGCCCCGCGGGCGCGGGGCAGCAGACGAGCGTGCGCGAGGGGCACGCGCCCACGTCCATCGCCATCTCGCACGCGCCGAACACGGCCCACTTCATCAACTTCGAGGAGTTCGAGGGCGGGCGCGAGCAGGCCGTCTCGATGTTGAGGGACGTTTTGTCGAACGGCCTGCTGTCGAAGTCCGTCCACGACCTGAAGCGTGCCACGGGGCTGCTCTCGGCCGTCGGCGTCGAGCCGGAGGGCGTGACGGACGACACGCTGCTCGCCGCCTACCTGCTCGACCCCGTGCGGAGCCGCTACGACCTTGGTGACCTCGCGCGCGAGGCGCTGAGCGTCGATGAGGCGTGGTCGGAGACGCCGGGCGAAGGTTGGTCGGACGAGCACTGGCGGACGGCCGAGGCCGCCGACCTCACCGCGCAGGTCGCGGACGTGCTGCACGGCCGCATCCTCGAACAGGGCCTGGAGGCCATCTACAACGAGATCGAGCTGCCCATCGCGCCGCTCCTCCACCGCATCGAGCGCGCGGGGCTGAAAGTGGATACGTCCGTCCTCGGAGAGTTATCGGCAATGTTCGGCGCGGAGCTTGAGAAGCTGACGGCGCAGATTTACAAAGTCGCCGGGCGCGAGTTCAAGATCAACTCGCCCAAGCAGGTCGGCGAGGTGCTGGAAGAACTCAACATCAGCACCGGCCGCAAGACCGCCACGGGCCAGGTCTCGACGAGCCGCGCCGTGCTCGACGAGCTGGCCGCGCAAGGTTACGAACTGCCGCGCCTGCTGATAGAGTTCCGCGAACTCGACAAGCTGAAGGCGACCTACACCGACGCGCTGCCCGCGCTGGTCGGCCCCGACGGCCGCATCCACAGTCAGCTTAATCAAACCGTGACGGCGACCGGGCGTTTAAGTTCGAGCGAGCCGAACTTACAAAACATCCCCATCCGCACCGAACTCGGCCGCCGCATCCGCCGCGCGTTCGTGCCGGAGAAGGGGCACGTCTTCGTCGCGGCCGACTACTCGCAGCTCGAACTGCGGCTGCTCGCGCACGTCACGAAAGACCCCCAGATGCTCGACGCCTTCCAGAAGGGCGAGGACATCCACGAGCGCACCGCCCGCCTCGTCTTCGGCGCGCGCACCAAAGAGGAGTTGAAGGAGAAGCGCCGCTTCGCCAAGATCGTCAACTTCGCCATCGCCTACGCCGTCGAGCCCTTCGGCCTCTCGCAGCGCGTCGGCATCTCGCGCAAGGAGGCCAAGCAGGTCATCGACGACTACTACAAGACCTACACCGGGGTGCGCCGCTTCATGGACGAGGTGCCGGAGAAGGCGCGCGAGACCGGCGTCGTCCGCTCCGCCTACGGCCGCATCCGCCCCGTCCCGACCATCAACGACCGCAACGGCAACATCCGCGCCCGCGCCGAACGCGAGGCCATTAACATGCCAATCCAGGGAACCGCGAGCGACATCGTCAAGATCGCGATGCTGAAGGTGGACGAGGCTCTGAGGTCGGCGGGGTTGAAGGCGCAGATGGTGATGCAGGTGCACGACGAGCTGCTGGTCGAGGCCCCGAAGAAGGAGGCCAGGCAGGTCGAGGAGATTCTCTGCCGCGAGATGGAGACGGCCGTCGAGCTGGACGTGCCGCTCGAAGTCGAAGCCGGCGTCGGCGACAACTGGATGGACGTTAAGAAGTAGTGAATGGTGAATAGTAAATGGTGAATGGTGACTGCCTTCATCCATTCACCATTTACTATTCACCATTCACCAAATTTCTATGGACGAGAAGCGGGACGGGGGGCGCGTCGTTTACAGCCGGCCGGAGGGTGAGGGCGGCGGGGACGAGGCGCGTCCCGCCGCGGCGGCGGCGCGCCCGTCGGGCGGGGCGTACGGGGCGCTGTGGCAGACGCTCGCGCCGCTGTCGGTCGGGTTCGCGCTGCTCGTCGGGCTCGTCATCGGCCTCGGCTACCAGAGCGCGGGGAAGGTCAGCGAGGTCAACTACGGGACGAAGAACGACTACCTGCGTCTTTCGACGATGTCGGACGCGCTGCTCAACATGCGCCTCGCGCTGAGCAGGCTCGACACGGAGGCGCGGATGCGCGACCGGCAGGAGTCGGGGGCGGGTCGGGTCATGCTGCCGCCCTCCGACCTGCGGCTCCGCAACGAGCGCGGCGAGTTCGAGAAGCTCCTGGCCGAGTTCGACAAACTCTCCCTCCCGAACCCCGCCAAGAAGCAGGAGGCGCGCGACCTCGCCGCCGAGTACGTCGCCGCCACGCGCGACCCCAGGACGTATTCGCTCGGGGGCTTCCAGAAGAACCGCGACCTCGACCTCAAGCTGCGCTCGCTGATGACAGACCTCGCGGACGAGCGGACGCGCCTCGAAGACCAGCGTTTCGAGACGCTGCGGGCCGCGCAGCGCGACATCAAGAATCTGATGTGGCTCGCGGCCTTCACGGGGCTGGTCGTCGCCGCGGCGGCCATCTTCGAGGTCTGGCGGCGCTTCCGGCAGATGCGGCGCGGCTACACGGAGCTGCACCGCGAGCGGCAGTTCAGCACGCAGATGTTGGAAGGCATGCCCTCGGCCGTCGCGGCCGTGGACATGCGCGACCGCATCCGCTCCGCCAACGCGGCCTTCTTCAAGGTCTTCCCCGGCGCGTCGGTCGGCGCCTCCATCCACGACAAGTTCACGCGGCCCGACGGGTTGAAGCTTTTGGCCGCGGCCGCCTCGACGCGCGTCCGCCGCACGGCCTACCGCGGCCGCTTCCGCCTCTCGGCCGACGGCGACGGGAAGGATCACGCCTTCGACGTCTACTCCTCGCCTCTGGAGATGGAGGGCGAGCAGGGGCAGCTCCTGACGCTCGTGGACGTGACCGAGGCGGCCGAGGCCGAGCAGGAGCTGAGGCGCAGCGAGTCGCTGGCGGCGGTCGGGCAGGCGGCCGCGCAGGTGGCGCACGAGATCAAGAACCCTCTGGGCAGCATCCGGCTCGGCGTCGCCATGCTGCGCGACATGACGCGCGACCGCGAGGCCATCACCACCATCGACCTCGTCGAGCGCGGCATCGAGCACCTCTCAAAACTGACGCTCGACGTGACGCAGTTCTCGCGCCGCCGCCAGCTCAACCTCCACCCGGACATCGACCTCGCGGAGCTTCTGAACGAGAGCCTCGACCTCGTCGCCGACAAGCTGCGCGAGAAGCGCACGCCCATCGAGCGCCGCTTCCCCGAGGAGCCCCTGCGCGGCAACTGGGACGAGGATCAGTTGAGGCAGGTCTTCGTCAACCTGCTGGCCAACGCCGTGGACGCGGGGCCCGCCGAGAGCCCGGTCGGCATCTCCGTCGAGCGCGTCACGACGGCCGCGGGCGACCGGCGCAACGGCGAGGGCGGCCGCCAGGTGCCCGCCGCCCGCGTCTCCATCACGGATCGCGGGCAGGGCATGGACGAGCCGACGCGCGCGCGCATCTTCGAGCCGTTCTTCACCACGAAGAAGAAGGGGACGGGGCTCGGCCTCGCCATCGCCAAGCAGATCGTCGAGCAGCACGGCGGCCGCATCGCCGTCGAGAGCGCCCCCGGCCAGGGCACACGCTTCACCATCGACCTCCCCCTCTCGCCCGAATGAAAAAGAGCGTGAACCGTGAACCGTAAACCGTGACGAGATAAAACCTACTCTTACTTGTCACGGTTTACGGTTCACGGTTCACGCGAATCTGGTCGCCGCCAGAATCTCCGCGGCGGCGTAGCCGTGCTCGCCCAACTCGCCCTCGTCTTCAATCGACCACCAGGCGGAGAGCACGGCCTGCGCGAGTCCCCAGCCGCGGACGCGCGCGCGCTCGAAGCCGAGTTCGTCCGAGAGTTGTGCGATGCGGCGTTCGGTGGTGCGGACGGGGTCGGGCAGGCGGAGGAGTTGGGGCAGCGGATTACGCAGCAGCGCGCCCACCTCGTAGGCGGGCTCGGCGACGACGCCCTGCGGGTCGATGGCGAGCCAGGGCGCGCGCCCGGCGGCGAGGATGTTTCCGTGGTGCAGGTCGCCGTGCAGCAGCGCGGGCGGGGCGGAGGTGGAGAGGAGTTCCGCGTACAGCGACTCCGCCTCTCCGAAGAGCTTCGGCGGGAAGGGGCCGGTCGTGCCGCCGAAGTGCTCGCGGCAACGCTCGAAGCCCTGACCCCAGTCGGCGGCCGTCGGACGGATTTGCGGACTGAGCCTCCCCGCACGGTTGAGCTTCCGCATGACGGAAGCGGCGGCCGAGGTCGCCGCGGCGTCGTCCTTTTCGCAGAGGGCCGTGAGCGGCGTCCCCGGCTCAAGCCTTTCAAGCAACAACGCGCCCCGCGCCGCGTCCGAGTCGAAGAGCCGCGCCGCGCCGCTCCCGTCGAACCCGAGCAGCGCGTTGATCTCGCCGAGCAGCCCGTGCGTGGGCACACCCAGCTTGAGGACGAGACGCTCGCCCCGCGGGCCTTCGGCGGGCGCGGCGTAGTTGTAGGAGAGCGGCGCGAACGGAGGCCCGACCTTCAGCCCCCAGCGCCCTTCGCAGTGTTCGAGGAGCGCAGGCAGACCTTCGAGCCACACCCGCCCCGCCTCGCCGTGGAGCGCGATAATCCTGCGGGCAAAATCTTCGTTGACTGAGACCACTCGCCTTTGTGCGAGAACTCAGAGCGCGCGGAAAGCTTTGCGCGCGGCCTCGGCCGTGCGGTCGAGGAGGTCGTCGGTGTGCGCGGTGCCGATGAAGGCGGCCTCGAACTGCGAGGGCGCGAGGTAGACGCCCTCTTCGAGCATCGCGTGGAAGAAGCGGCCGTAGCGCCCGCGGTCGGACGCGGCGGCCGTGGGCCAGTCGTAGACCTCTGAGGCGGTGAAGAAGGTCGTGAACATCGAGCCGACGCGGTTGGTGATGGTCTCGACGCCCGCCTCGCGCGCGGCCTCCGACACGGCCTCGGTCAGGCGGCGGCCCGCTTCTTCCAGTCTCTCGTAGACTTTCGGGTCGCGCAGGCGTCGGAGCACTGCGAGGCCCGCCGTCATCGCCAGAGGGTTTCCGGAGAGCGTGCCCGCCTGGTAGACGGGGCCCGCGGGCGCGACCTGCTCCATCAAGTCGCGGCGGCCGCCGTAGGCCCCCACGGGCAGGCCGCCGCCGATGATCTTGCCGAGCGTGGTGAGGTCGGGCGTCACCCCGTACAACTCCTGCGCGCCGCCGCGCGCGAGGCGGAAGCCAGTCATGACTTCGTCCAGGATGAGCAGCGCGCCGTGCCTCCGCGTGATGTCGCGCAGGGCTTGGAGGTAGCCTTCGCGCGGCGGCACGCAGCCCATGTTGCCGACGACGGGCTCGACGATGACGGCCGCGATGTCTTCGCCGTGCTCCGCGAAGACCTCTTCGAGCGCTGCCGGGTCGTTGTAAGCGACGGTGAGCGTGTTGGCGGCGACCGAGGCCGTGACGCCGGGGCTGTCCGGCAGTCCCAGAGTCGCCACGCCGGAGCCCGCCTTCACAAGGAGGCTGTCGCCGTGGCCGTGGTAGCAGCCCTCGAACTTGACGATCTTGTTGCGCCCCGTAGCGCCGCGGGCGAGGCGCAGCGCCGACATCGTCGCCTCCGTCCCCGAGTTGACCATGCGCACCATCTCGACCGAAGGGACGGCGTCGATAATCTCCTCGGCCATCTCGCACTCGAGCTCGGTCGGCGCGCCGTAACTCGTCCCGCGCCCCAGCGCCTCGTGCAGGGCGTCGATGACCTCCGGCGCGGCGTGGCCGAGAATCATCGGCCCCCAAGAGCCGACGTAGTCGATGTACGTCCGCCCGTCCACGTCGGTCATCGTCGCGCCGCTCGCACTCGCGATGAAGCGCGGCGTCCCGCCCACGCCCCTGAACGCGCGCACCGGCGAGTTCACCCCGCCCGGCATCAACTCGGCCGCGCGCGCGAACAACTCCTCCGAACTCCGCTGCCTCTCACCCTGTTTTGCGCTCATGGCCCCGATACTAAACAGGAGGCGTGGGAAAGGCAAAACGCGCCGGCGGAAGGGGTGGCTGGAATCGGGTCGGCTGTACCTTTTGTTGTCCGGCCTTGCGGTTTGCTGCCGCACAGAATCGGACAAGGGTTGACAGGAAATCCCAAAGTTCGGCGGGCGCGGCGAGCGGCACGGCGGGTGCAAGTCCATGGCGCGAAGCACGACACGACCTCTCTCTCCGGTCGGCGTGGCGGCAGCCGCGTCGCGCCTGTGTCGTCTCCACATGCCAAAGAATAAGGGAAGGGTTTAGCTATGAAAAAGTTTCTGCTGCTCTGCGCCGCGGCCCTGCTGGTCGGGCTGCCCGCCGACGCCTTCGGGCAGCGGCGCCACCGCGACGACAGGTACTACGGCCGTAACAATGACCGCTATAATGACCGCTCCCGCATCCGGCGCGGCGTCCGCTCCGGCAGACTCACGCGCGAGGAGGCGCGCCGGCTGCGCGAGCAGGAGCGCGCCAACCGAGCTGAGCGGCGCGCCTACCGCAACGATGGCCTGACGCGCGAGGAGCGGCGCGAAATCCGCCGCGACGAGCGTCGCAGCGACCGCGAGATTCGCCGCGAGATGCGCGACGACGACCGCCGCAACCGCCGGCGCGGCAACGGCTACTACCGCCGCGGCGCGGGCTCGCCGAATCACCCGGTCTTCGGCCGTCGCAACCGCGGTTACAACTACTGAACGCGGCTCGCGCCGCGAACTCTCTCCACGAAAGCCCGCGCGGACTTACGCCTCCGCGCGGGCTTACGTTTACCGCCCGGAAACTTACCCGAAGATGCTGCGCCAGCCACGGTCGAGGGCCGAGCCGAAGAGGAAGGTGACGAGCGAGGGCGATTCGTGCGAGCGGTCGTAGCCGACCAGCTCGACGTAGGCGCGCCCCTTCACGTCGTTCCCGTCGCGGCGGCCTTCGACCTCGCACGCGCCCTCCCAGTAGACGATCATCGTGGTGCCTCGCGTGTCCAGCTCCTGATCCTTGAGAACCGGCGTGACCGTCACGTCAACGCTGAAGCGCGGCACGCGCAGCCGCCAGCCGCTCGGGTAGGTTGCGCCCGTGTGCGGGCTGCGCCAGTGGTCGGTCGGCTCAAGCTCGAACTCCTCGCGCGAGAGGTGCGTGCCGCGACCTTCGGCGTCGACGAAGGTGCCGCTGGAAAAACTCGAAGGCCGGTTCTGCGCGTCGCGTATGTGGTAGACCATCAGCTCGGTGCGGTCTTCAAACTGGACGCTGAACCAGTCCCAGCCCCTCTGCCCATGCGTCGTCGCCCACGTGCCGAACTCCCTGTCCATCCACGCCTCGCCCCGGAAGCGCTCGGTCACGCCGTTCACGGTGATGTCGCCCTCGGCCTCCATGCGCGTGTAGGAGAAGTAGCGCGAAGCCTCGCCGTGGTCTTTGAAGCTGACGCCCGCGCCCTCGCGCCCGTTGAGCGCCGCGGGCTTCGACGGCCGCAGCGCGGCCTCGAAGAGCGTGGCGCCGCCGCCGAGCGTCGCGCGCAGAAGGTGCAGGCCGTGCGCCTCGCGCACCGTCCAGTCGCCCAGGCGTAGATAGAGCCTGCGCGAGTCGGCGCGCGCCGCGGGGTCGAACAGCCCGTTGGCGCTCTTGCGGTGCTCGTAGCGGAAGCTCTGCCGGGACTCGTCCGTCAGGGCGAAGTGCGCGAGGTAGAGCGGGTTGCCGATGAGCCTGAGCGGCACGACGCCGAAGCGGTCGAGGTCTGTCCGCCGCTTGAAGAAGACCAGCTCGAAGCCGAAGCGTCGCCCGGCGTCCGTCAGGAGGTGGCCCGTGTAGTACCACCACTCGGTCTGCGCGCCCGCGTGCGCGTAGAGGTCGCGCGGCAGCTCCACGCCCGCGTGCTCCGTCCCGTCGCGCAGAGTCGAGGCCGGCCCGAGCACGGCCTCGGCCAGCTCGTCCAGCACGCTCGCCGCAGTCTCCCCCACGGTGTCGATGAGATTGGTGCTCATGCGGCGAGGTTAGCGGCGGGGCGTCGCGAAAGTGTTCGTCATTTGCAAAAAATCGGGTCAGACGCGCTCGATCTCTTCGCCCGGCTCGACGAGCAGCGTGCGGAAGGAGGAGAGGTAGACGAGCCCCGGCGCGGCCCCCTTCGGCTTCGAGACGAACTTGCGCTGTGTGTAGTTGACGGCGACCTTGGCGTCGTTGCGCGCCTGACTGAAGTGCGCGGCGAGGCGCGCGGCCTCGACGAGCGTGCGGTGCGGGATCGTGTCGTCCTTGCCGCGCGCGCGGACGACGACGTGCGAGCCCGGGTAGTCGGCCGCGTGCATCCACGTGTCGTAGGAGCGCGCGACGCGGAAGGTCAGCTCGTCATTCTCTCTCGCGCCTCGGCCGACGACGACCTCGTAGCCGTCCGACGAACGGTAACGCCTGAGCGCGCGCCCCTTCTCCCCCGAAGCCTTCTTCCGGCTCTTATCCCGTCCCGCCGTGCCGCGGCGACCGCCCCCGGCTCTTTCATCCGTCTTCTCGCCGACGAACTCGGCAAGCGCCTCTTCGTCGCGCGCCGCGACTACCCGCTCAAGCTCGGCCCGCCTCGCTTCGAGCGCGGCCAACTCCGGCTCTACCTTCTCCAAACGCTCCGCGATCTCCCGCGCCGCGCGCCTGGCCTTCGCGTAGCGCGCGAAGCGTCGCGCCGCCTCCTCCTGCAAAGTCCGATTCTCTTCAACCTCAAGCTCGATTGTCGGCGCGCCCTCCGCGTAGAAGTCGGTCAAGCGCACCTTGCCGCCTTCGCGCACGGCCGTCCCGATGTTGGCGAGCAGCAGGTCGCCCGCCCGCTTGTGCCCCTCCGCGTCGCCATGCCCTTCGAGGTCGCGGCGGAGGTTGTCGCGCAACTTCCGAAGGTTCGCAGTCTGTTGCCGCAGCCGCGCGGCCGCCGCCCCCGCGCGCGCGTCGAAGGCCCGCTCCGACTCCTGCCGAAGGTAATAGCGGTCGAGCGCCTCGGAGAGGGAGGCGGAGCCCTCGCGCGGGATGTCTGCGCCGCCGCGCTTCGCTTTGGTTTCGACGTCACGCGGCGTTTGAGTCTGACTCCGTTCGGGCGGGGCGTAGACCTCGCCCTCGGTCTGACCGGCCCCGCGCGTGGGGCGCAGCGCGATGCGGACGCGCCCGCGCCCGTCGAGCAGGAAGAGGTTCGCGGAGCGCCCCGTGAGCTGCGCGACGAGCGTCGCCTCCGTCTCTTCACCCGCCGCGTCAGGCACGGAGAACTTGAAGCGCACGACCCGCTCGCCTTCGTCCTTCGTCAGACTGCGCAGCGTCGCGCCGCCGAGCGCCTTGCGCAGGTAGAGCGCGAAGGGCGTGGGCGCGTGCGAGGCGCGCTCAAGCTCGCGCACGGTGCGCGCGACCGTGTGCAGTCGCGGGCGCGCAGGGTCGGCCGAGAGCAGGAGGTAGCGGCCGTCGCCCGTGCGGAAGTCCACCGCGAGCGTGCTGGCCGAGAGCTGAAAGACCTTGCCCCACGGCCTCCCCGCGAGCGCGGGCCGCAGCTCCTCCAACACCTCCTCGATCAACTGCTCGTTCATCCGTGCTCGCCTTGTAAGGGTTTCGCGCAAAGGCTAACAGACTTCCGCGCGCGGACAAAAAAGGGAGGCGCGTCCGCCGCGGACGCGCCTCCCGGTGACTGCTGCTCTGAACCCTACTTCCTGACGACGACGGTGCCGGAGAGGATGTCGTGCGCGGTGCGCCCCTCCGCGTCGAAGAGCGAGTAGAGGATGCCGAGGCCGCCGGTCGCGAGCGAGAGCATGTAGACGAGGGCGCGCCGCGCGCACTGCCCCGTGGTCGGGACGCACGCCTTGCGCGCGTCCACGGCCCGGAGCGAGCAGAGGCGCATCCCCGGCGTGTGCCCGGCCAGCGCGACCGAGCAGGTGTGATAGAGGAACATCAACAGCGCCGCGATCAGCGCCATCGAACTCCAGACGCGCGGGTCGCACCAGTTGCCGATGCTCAGCTCGATGGCCGCCGCGAAGGGCGCGCAGAGGAGGGCGACTAAGAGCAGGTCAACGAAGGCCGCGGCCATGCGCTTGAAGCGCGGGGCGCGGTCGTCGTAGGTCAGCTCCTTCTCCTCGACCTTCGGCAGAAGCTCGATGCCCTGCCGCTCGAGCCAGAACTCGTCGAGCACGCCCGACAGGTGGCGCGGCTGCTTCGACGCCGGTTGGGCCTCCGACTCGGCCGACGCGGCGGGATGCGCCTCGGCCTCCGCGACCTCCGCCTTCCTGACGGGCTCGGCCTCACGCGCCGCCGACATCTTAGGCGCGGGCGTCTGAACGAATGCCGCGGGCGCTTCGATTCCTTCGGCCAGAGCCTCGACCGGGGCCGGCTCCGGCTTGACCTCCGGCGGCGGCTCGGGCTTGGGCTTCGGCTGGACGACGACGAGGGGCGGCGGGGGCGGCGCGACCTGCTCGGGCGCGACCTGCACGGGCTGTTCCTCGACGACGCGCGCGGCGGCCGTGGCGGCCTGACCGCGGCC
>DATMVD010000079.1:0-5840 GCA_035563535.1 Pyrinomonadaceae bacterium
CCGCCCCGGGCTGCCCCGCCCCGGCCGTCTGCGCGGAAGTCGCCGGCAGCCCCTCGCGCGGGCTCATCGGCGCGGGGCCGGCGGCGTTCGTCGGGCCGCTCGCGCGCGGGACGACCGTCAGCACGTAGCGCTTGTCGGTCAGGTACTGGCGCGCGACGCGCTGCACGTCGGCCGCCGTCACCGCGCGGTAGCGCGCGAGGTCTTTCTCGAAGTAGCCGGGGTCGTTGAGGTAGGTCGCGTAGTGGTTGAGCTGGTCGTCCTTGCCGCCGAAGTACCCCACGGTCTGGAGGCCGTAGATGAAGGAGGCTTCGCGCGCGTTGTAGACGCGCTCCATCTCCTCGGGTGTGGGCGGCGCGGCCTTGATCTTCTCGATCTCGGCCTGGACGATCCTCTCGATCTCTTCGACGGTGCGGCCGGGGCGCGGGGTGGCGACGACCTGCATCAGGCCGGCGAGTTCGCTCGTGTTGTTGAAGATCGAGACCTGCTGCGCGATCTGGTTCTCGCCGTACTGGAGCGCCTTGTAGAGTCGGCCCGACTTGCCGCCGCCAAGGACGGAGGCGAGCAGGTCGAGCGCCGCCTCGTCCTTCGAGTACTGCGGCACCGAGTGCCAGACCATGTAGAGGCGCGGGAACTGCACGCGGTCGTCGATCTGCTCGCGCACCTCGCGGTCGAGCTTCGGCGTCGGCACCTGCGGGCGCGTGATGGGCTCGCCCTTCTTGATGGGGCCGAAGTACTTCTCGACCCAGGCGCGCGCCTCCTTCGGGTCGAAGTCGCCCGAGATGACGAGGCTCGCGTTGTTCGGCACGTAGTACTTGCGGAAGAACGCCTTCACGTCCTCCATCGACGCGGCCGTCAAGTCCTCCATCGAGCCGATGACCAGCCAGCGGTACGGGTGCCCCTCGGGGTACATCGCCTCGCTGATCTTGGCGAACGCCTGCCCGTAGGGCTGGTTGTCGATGCGCTGGCGCTTCTCGTTCTTGACCACGTCGCGCTGGTTGTCGAGCTTCTCCTGCGTCATCGCTTCGAGGAGGTTGCCCATGCGCCCGGCCTCCATGTAGAGGGCGGTCTCCAGGAAGTTCGACGGCACCAGCTCGAAGTAGTTCGTCCGGTCCGGGTTGGTCGTGCCGTTGATGGCCCCGCCGAACTCCTGGATGACAGGGATGTAGTCGTAGTCGTAGCCCTTGAACCCCTGGAACATCATGTGCTCGAAGAGGTGGGCGAAGCCCGTCCGCCCCTTGTCCTCGTTCTTCGAGCCGACGTGATACCAGACGTTGACGCCGACGACGGGCGTCGAGTGGTCTTCGTGGAAGATGACGCGCAGCCCGTTGGGCAGGAAGAACTGCGTGTACTTGATGGGCGGCAGAACCGGCGCGCCGGCCTTCGCCGCGACGGCCTTCGCCCCGCCCCTCGGCCTCCGCTGCGCGAGCGCAGGGAGCGCCGGCGCGCAGAGCAGCGTGACGAGCAGCGCGGTCAGCAGACGTTTCCAGAGCATCTCTTTGACACCTCCGCGAGAGTTTGCGGCCCGCCGCGCGCCCGAGAGGGTCGGGGGCGCGCACGTCGGCCGTCGATGTTGGCTGATGAATCCGGGGGACAGTTGTATGAAGCTGCGACGCAAATTTTAACGCCCGCGCGCGCCGCCGCGCAACGTCGTAGAAATACAGGTCAGCACCGCCCGCGGCAGCGGGTGGGCGTAGCACATGCCGGATGATTGATGACCGTGTGCCTCTCACCAGTCATCAAGCCTTAACCGTAAGGCCCACCCGCTACCGCGGGCGGTGCTGACCGCTATCACCTCGGCGCTCGCTTTTAAAGACAAAAAATCTTACTCTCGACGCATCCATTCCTATTCAGACGGAGGCGGGGGGCGGTTCCACTAAGATGGCGCTCGAAACGGATTTCATCGTGGTGGGGAGCGGCATCGCGGGCCTGCGCGCGGCGGTCGAGCTGGCGCGCGCCGGGGCGCGCGTGACGGTGCTGACGAAGGACAGGCGCGAGGAGTCGAACACGGAGTACGCGCAGGGGGGCGTGGCCGTGGCGCTGTCGGAGGAGGACGAGGCTTCGCTGCACGAGGAGGACACGCTGGCCGCGGGCGCGGGGCTGTGCGACGAGCGCGCCGTCGAGGTGCTGGTCGGCGAGGGCCGCCGCTACATCGAGGAGTTGATCGAGTGGGGCACGGAGTTCGACCGCGAGGGCGGCCGCCTGCTCTTCACGCGCGAGGCCGCGCACTCGCGCCCGCGCATCCTGCACGCGCAGGGCGACGCGACGGGGCGCGAGATCGTCCGCGCACTGCTCGCGCGCGCCGGGAGCGAGCGCAACATCTCCTTCCTCGCGCACGCCGAGACTGAATCGCTCGTCGTGGCCGAAGGGCGGGTCGGCGGCGTGCGCTACCTCGACCCGCTCGTGCGCGCGCCGCGCGCCCTGCTCGCGCGCGGCGTGGTGCTGGCGACGGGCGGCGCGGGCGCGCTCTACCTGCACACGACCAACCCTTCGGTCGCGACCGGCGACGGGATGGCGATGGCCTTCGACGCGGGCGCGGAGCTGTCGGACATGGAGTTCGTGCAGTTCCACCCGACGGCCCTGAACGTCGAGGGCGCGCCGCGCTTCTTACTCTCCGAGGCGCTGCGGGGCGAGGGCGGCGTGCTGCGCAACGCGGCGGGCCGCCGCTTCATGCCCCGCTACCACGAGGCGGCGGAGCTCGCGCCGCGCGACGTGGTGACGCGCTCCATCGTCGCCGAGATGGGGCGCACCGCCACGCGCACGGTCTTCCTCGACATGACCGCCTTCGACGCGGCGCACCTGCGCCGGCGCTTCCCGAAGATTTACAGGACGTGCCTGGAGTACGGCCTCGACCTCGCGCGCGAGCCCATCCCGGTCAGCCCCGCGGCGCACTACGTGATGGGCGGCGTGCGCACAGACCTCGAAGGCCGCACGACGCTGCCCGGCCTCTACGCCGCGGGCGAGGTGGCCTGCACCGGCGTCCACGGCGCGAACCGCCTCGCCTCGAACTCTCTATTGGAAGGACTGGTCTTCGGCGCGCGCGCCGGGGCGGCCGCCGCCTCCGACTTGAAGGGCCTGCGCGCGCCTTCGGGCGAAGGCTTTGCCGAAGGGGGAGCTACGCCGCGCGCGGACGTGCGGCGCGTGAGCGCGGCGGCCGCGGCCGTGCGCAAGCGCGTGAGGCGTCTGATGTGGGAGCGCGTCGGCATCCTCCGCACGCGCGAGGGTCTGGCGCGCGCCCTCTCCGAGTTCGAGCAGATCGCCTCCGCGCCGCTCCTGCCCGGCCCGCGCAACTTCGTCACGACCGCCGCCCTCATCGCCCGCTCCGCCCTCTGGCGCGAAGAGTCGCGCGGCGCGCACTACCGCCTCGACTTCCCGCGCCGCGACGACGAACACTGGCGCGCCCACTCGGTTATTCAAAAAGATGCCGCCATTACCCGCGCCGACGCGGTCGAATTCCCCGCGCTGCACTCGCGTAAACCCTGACGCCCGCGCTAACGCCCGGCATCACCCGCCGCCCCGTGCCTCTGGAAGTAGATGAAATCCGGCGTGTCGGCGGCCGGGTGCATGCCGTAGTCGGGCGGCGGCTCGGCAGGAACGACTCGGGGGTCCAACAACCTGGATACCAGGATGATAGCCCGTGAGTTCGGAGGCGGCCTCTTCTCACACTCGCGAGCGAGGCTGTCCGCCCTGACCCCGCTAACCTCTAAGATTCGCTCCGGGCGAGGTGCGTCGGCGGGGAGGCTCCATTGGCCGCCCGCGCCCTCCCTGGTGAATCCGGCATTCCCCAACTTCCGCCGGTAGTACGCCACGAGCTTAGACGGCTTGTCGGGTGAGGCGAAGGCGTCCCAGGTGATCGCGTGAACCGAGCCGCTATAAATGCGTCGCTGGCAGAGGTGTGTCAGCCTGGGGTGGCTGGGGAACTGATAGAACTCGAAGACCGACTCGTGTGAATTAGAGTGTTTGCCCGCCGCCTTTTGAGGGGCGTGGCCCGCCACCGCTATGGCTGAGATAATGACGAATAAGTTCAAGAGTCCCATCCCGTCTCATCTCCTTTCAAGCGGAGCCGCCCAACGCCGCGCATCACGCGCCCGCCCGCATCTTCCGCGGAGCATGAGAAGCAGCGTGTCGGCGGCCGGGTGCATGCCGTCGTTAGGCGCGGCGTTGAGAATTGTGAGTCGCTGCCACATTTACAACCACGCCCGGGGCCGCACGCCCCGGTCTAGCGCCCTCTTAGTCAGGTCGCGATCACGGCAGGGGAATGCCTTCAGGGTTGCAGGTCATCTCTATCACCCTGTACCGCTTCTTTAACACCGCTATCTCTTTCTCCTGATCCGCCGCCATCCGCTCATAGCCGGGCGGCTGCACCCCGTGGCAGCCCGGCCCGACGCTTAGCCGGTAGAAGCGTATCTCTTTACCGCTGCTGTCAACAAGCCTCCCCCTTCTACAGCGTGCCTTCAGCTTTCGTAGCTCCTGCCCGACAGTCACCTTCCTGATTACCGGGCCGCCAGGGCCGGTGCCAACCTCCGTAGCAGTCACGATGTGAGTTGCCTTTACTCCCGAAGGGAGGCAGGGATAGCCCTGTGGTCTGCCCGCCGCAGTGATGGACAAATAAAAGACGAGTAAGGAACTGGTAATAAACAATTGCCACGAAGAGAACCGAGCCGTGCAGAGCAAAGGGGCACCTCCTTATCACTGATGCGGGTTTAAAGATTAGCGCCTAACGCCAGGCATCACCCGCGCCCCTATTCAAGATGCATGAGAGGCAGCGTGAAGGGGCGTCGGGTGCATGCCGTTGTTAGGTTGCGCTCGTCGGATGATGAACTCCATCTGCGTGCCAAGCTGTGTCGCTAGAGGAGGCCAACTAAGAATGCTGGGCGGTATGTTGATGAGTTTGAGGAGACCGGTCTCACTCCCGGAGGCAGCATCCTGACTGCGTCTAAAATCCGAGACGTAAAATCCCGCCCCCTCGAAACAGGCTATGGCTGTTGCTTTTGTGAACTCCCAAATATGCAACGGAATGTAGCAGTTCTTCCACAACCAGGGGCGACGCATCAACTGAGCCAGCAGAAAGAAGTATCGGGATTCGAGCGACCTCACATCCGGGAAAGTGATTAGCCCGACTCCGTTATGGGCGAGGTATTTGCCGACGGTAGCCAGGTAATTGCGCGGGTGCAAGGTGTGTTCCAGAACATCCGTTAATATCACTGCATCGAACGACTCGAACTTAAAAGAGCAGCCTTCGAGCGGCTTGTTATGAATGGTGACATTGTAATGCTTGCGCCCCCATTCGGCGCTGAGCGGATTCAGGTCGATTCCTTCAGCGCGGTATCCCTGATCGCAAAGCATCTTCACCAGAAGACCTGTGGCACAACCTATATCGAGCACGCGGCCGCCGGGGGGTAAATAGGTTGACAGATAGTTTAAGTAACGCTGATATTTCGCCCCGAAATACTGTTCTGTCGCGCCTTCGGCTTGAAGTTCCGAATGGAAGTCGCCACTGTAGCATTGCTCTAGAAACGCTGGCGTAGGCTGAGGGTCTGTGAAATGGAGCCCGCACTTTGAACAACGGCGCAGGGACCATCGCTGCTTCATATAGACCTTAACGAATTTGACTGTTGTTATAGGCGAGTCACACATCGGACAACTTTGATTGATGTTTCCCTCTTGCTTAATCATCTCCCACCTCCATCATTCAGCAACCTAACTAAGTAGGTTGCAAAAAGTTCTTTCACAACTTCATCAGTTCGTCAGCCAGAAGTTACCAGAGAGGACTCCGGCTTTCTTCAGTCGCTCGTGCCGGCTCATCTCCAAGATGTAGCGGCAGGCGGCATCTGCCGAGTCGT
>DATMVD010000080.1:0-353917 GCA_035563535.1 Pyrinomonadaceae bacterium
CGCTGACATCGCAGCACGAGCCGGCGGGCACAGCCCGCCTCTAAACGGGTGTCGGTAAATGGACGTGGTCACGCTCTGGCGCGACCGGGAAGGCAGAGGGCAGCACTGGAAGGGAAGGGCGTGCAAGGTCTACTCGAAGGTCGAAGGCCGGCGGAGGATGACGGTGCACACGGGGCTGCTCGACTACGAAGGCTCATAAGCCCAGCGCCGCCTGCGGGTCGGAGCAGTGGCCCTGGAAGCGCTCGAAGAAGCGGCCGGCGTGCAGCCCGTCCATCAAGGCGTGGTGCCCCTCGACCGAGACGGGCATCCAGACGCGCCCGCCCGCCTCGCGGTACTTGCCGAACGCGACCTTGGGGATGCCGCTCTGCTGGCGCGAGTCGCGCGCGTGCTTGATGCCCGTGAAAGAGACCCAGGGGATGACCGAATGGTAGATGAGGTCGTCCTGGCCCGCGCGCGCGTCGAGCGGCGGCGGCTCGCGCTTCGCCCTCTCCACCTTCGCGCGCGCGTCCTCGTGGAAGGCGTCGAAGTCGTCGGTGTAGTCGAAGTAGACGAAGGTGAAGCTGTCGTCGGGGAGCAGGATGATGGCCCCCGCGTGGACGCGCCCGTGGACTACGACGCGCTCGCCGCGCAGCCGGTAGCGGAACGGCTCGACCTCGTTGGCGGTCTTCGTCGAGAGGTAGTGGTAGGTGACGAAGAAGGAGAGGCCGCGCCCGCGCGCGAAGGCGAGCAGCGGCGTCACGTCCACGTCCGCGCAGACGTTGAAGTACGGGTCGTCGTAACCCCTGAAGAGTCGGAAGAGGTGGCGGCGGCTCCACGCCTCCGTATCAAGGTAGTCGGGCATGGGGCCATTATACTTACTTCAAGCCCGCCGGAAACTGTGACACGCGCGTCTCACCGCGGGGAAGAAAACGTCAAACAAAAGAGTTACAAGAGTCGCCAAAACCAGAGCAGAGGGGGGCAGACAGATGGGCGATTCTACGGGCAGACCTTTGGCGGTGGTGACGGGCGCGTCGAGCGGCATCGGGTACGAGCTGGCGAAGCTGTGCGCCGAGAACGGCTTCGACCTTGTGCTCGCCGCCGACCGGCCTCTCGACGAGGCGGCGCAGACTTGCACGGGGCTCGGCGCGGAGGTCACGGCGGTCGTGACCGACCTCGCCACCGTCGAGGGCGTGGACGAGCTTTACGAAGCGATAGGGGGGCGGCCCGTTGACGCGCTGCTCGCCAACGCGGGCCACGGCCTCGGGCACGCGTTCCTCGACCAGGAGTTCGAGGAGGTGCGCCACGTCATCGACACGAACATCACGGGGACGGTCTACCTCATCCAGAAGGTGGGCCGCGACATGCGCGCCCGCAACCGGGGGCGCATCCTCATCACGGGCTCCATCGCGGGCTTCATGCCCGGCTCGTTCCAGGCGGTCTACAACGGGACGAAGGCGTTCATCGACTCCTTCTCCTTCGCGCTCCGGAACGAGCTGAAGGAGACCGAGATCACCGTGACCTGCCTGATGCCCGGCGCGACCGAGACCGAGTTCTTCGAGCGCGCCGACATGCTCGACACGAAGGTCGGGACGCAGGAGAAGGACGACCCGGCGAAGGTGGCAAAGGACGGCTTCGACGCGATGATGGCGGGCGAGAGCGACGTGGTGAGCGGCTGGACGAACAAGATTCAGACGACGCTCGCCGGCGTGGTGCCCAACGAGATGCTCGCCGAGCAGCACCGCCGGCTGGCCGAGCCGGGCACGGGCGAGGAGGAGGAGGGCGGCAAGGAGAAGTCCGCGGGCGCGGGCCGTTCCGAAGGCTGAGAACAGAAGAAGGCTTGACTCAGCTCCTTGCTGAGCCGGGGCGCCGGGGGTGACTAGGTTCGCCCACGGCGCCCCGGCTTTCGCGGGCGCGGGGCGTGTGAGCTATGCTTGTCCTCAAACCACGGGAGGGAGGACTTTGATGTTCCGCAAGACCTACTACGCCACGCACCCCGGCTCGGTGGACGGCGCGTCGAACGAGGAGCTGAGAGACCGCTACCACATCACGGGGTTGTTCGCCGAAGGGGAGCTGCGCCTGAACTACCTGCACTACGAGCGCTTCGTCATCGGCGGGGCTTCGCCCGCGGGCGAGCCCCTTTCACTCCCCGTGCAGCAGGAGCCGGCGTCGGCGAAGGGCAGTCCGTTCCTTGAGCGCAGAGAGTTGGGCGCGGTCAACGTCGGCGCGGGTGCGGGCGCGGTGACGGTGGACGGCCGGAGGTTTGAGCTTCGGACGAAGGACTGCCTGTACGTGCCGATGGGGAGCGGCGAGGTCTCGTTCGAGTCGGCCGACGCAGGCGACCCGGCGAAGTTCTACCTGGCCTCGACGCCCGCGCACGCGCGCTTCGAGGCGGCGCACGTCTCCGTGGAGCAGGCCGTGCCCTTGAACCTCGGCTCGCAGGAGACCTCGAACGAGCGCACCATCTACCAGTACGTCGTCCCCGCCGTCTGCAAGTCCTCGCAACTCCTGCTGGGCGTCACGCTGCTCAAGCCCGGCAGCGTCTGGAACACCTGCCCGCCGCACCTGCACGACAGGCGTTCTGAGGTCTACTTCTACTTCGACCTGAAGGAGGGGCAGCGCGTGATGCACTTCATGGGCGAGCCCGACCGGACGCGACACCTCGTGCTCTCAGGAGAAGAGGCCGTCGTCTCGCCGCCGTGGTCGATCCACATGGGCTGCGGCACATCGAGCTACTCGTTCATCTGGGCGATGGGCGGCGAGAACCTCGACTACACGGACATGAACGTCCTCGACATCTGCCAGTTGAAGTGATGACGGTCGGGAGCCGGAGGGCCGGGAGGTCGAACGCGGACGGGACTCACATGACAGGAGAGCAGGAGCGGCCGCTCGCGGTGGGGCTGCGCGCCGCGCGCGCGAACCTCGTCCCGGCGCTGGTCATCCAGGCGGCCGTGGTGGCGGTCGTCCTCTCGTACTACTTCTGGGAGCCCGCGCGCGCGTGGCTGGCGCGGCTGGCGGAGTTCAAGCGAGAGGGCGGGTATCTGTTCTCGCTCGTCTCGGGCGTGGCGGCGGGCGGGCTGCTGCCGGAGCTGCTGACGGTCGCGGTCTTCCAGCGCTGGCGCGTGAGGCGCGAGAACCTGGGCGGCCTCGCGTTCGGCGCGTGCTACTGGGGCCTGATGGCTTTGATAGTTGACGGGCTCTACCGCGCGCAGGCGTTCGTGTTCGGCGGCGGGGTCGATTTCGCCACGGTGTTGAAGAAGACCTTCGTCGATCAGTTCCTCTTCACGCCGTTCGTCACCATCCCGCTGACGGTCGTCGTCTTCGAGTGGAGGCACGCGGGCTACCGACGCGCGGGGATGCCGCGCGTGCTGAGCCTCGGCTTCTACGTGCAGAAAGTTCTGCCCTCGGTCGTGAGCGCCCTGGGGTTCTGGCTGCCCGTCGTCCTGCTCGTCTACAGCCTGCCGCTGCCCCTACAGTTCCCGCTCTTCACGCTCGCGCTGACGCTCTGGGTCATGATCTTCACCTGGATCAGCCGCGCGCACAAAGCCGCGCCGTCCTAGTCGGCCTCCTCTTCGTCGCACCTCTTGCAGTCGAGTTCGAGGCCGAGGCGGGAGGCGCGCCCCTCTTCGGTGAGCACCCACTCGCGCGCGACGAGCGGCGGGTCGTGGCGGACGTGCTGCGGGTGGCCGCAGTCGAGTATTGCGCGCCAGTGCCCCTCGTCGTCCCGTTCGTAAGCAGTGAGGCGCCGCTTCACCTTCGCCCCCCGCGGCCTTCAGTCTTCGGCAATCTCTATCTCCACGCGCAGCAGCTCCGCCCCGCGGCGCGCGAGGATGCTGAGCGAGTTGTTGCCCTCGACGTTGAGCCCCCCTTCGCGCTCGTACTCGCGCGCGGGCACGAAGGCGTCGTACGCGCGGCCCTCGACGCCGTCCACGACCACCAGCGACTTGCCCGCGCGCCGCGCCGTGTAGACGACGTGCCGGCCGTCGGGCGTGAAGTCGAGGTTGGCGACGGCGTCGTACTTCGCGCCCGCCGCGCCGTCCAGGATCACGAAATCCTTCCCGCCCTTGCGCCCAACGTAGGCGAGCCGCCCGCCGTCCTTGCTGAAGGCGAGACGGCCGTCGCGGCTCCATTCGACCTCGCCCTTCTCGCCGTCCGGCTCATAGACTTCAGACTCGACGCCGTCCACGACCATCACCCAACCGCGCCCGCGCTGCCCCTTCAGGACGAAGCGGCGGCCGTCGGGGCTGAACTCGACATCCAGAATGTTGTCGTAGCTGAACGCGCGGCCGTCAATCACCACGGCCTCCCGACCCTTTTCTTCTCCCAGCGGGCGCAGGCGGAAGTACATGCGCCTGCCGTCGGGGCCGAAGCGTATGTCGCCGTCGGACAGGTATTCGTAGGCGGCGACCTCCTCGCCGTCGCGCACGAGGAAAGTCTTCCAGCGCAGCCTGTCAAAAGCGAGGTAGAGGAGGTGCGCGCCGTCGGGCGTGTAGGTGACGCCCGTGACGAAGTCGTAGAGCTTCCCCTCTTTGCCGTCGGCGACGACGAGGAACTTCATGTCGGGGGGAGCTTCGCGCGAGGCCGCGTAGGCGTAGCGCGTGCCGTCGGGGCTGAAGGGCGGCGCGCCGTAAGGGATGTTGACGTTGGAGAACTTCGGCCCCTCCTTGCCGTCGAAGACGACGAAAGACTCTTCGCCCTGCCGCACCGGGTAGAGTGTGTGCTCGCCGCCGGGGCTCACGTAGACGGGGCCGACGTAGTCGTACGGCTTGCCCTCGACGCCGTCCACGACCGCGATCTGCTTGCCGCCGCGCTTGCCCTCGAACGTCACGAGCAGGCCGCCGCCCGCGCGCGGCGTGGTGCGAAGGGACGTGCCCACGGCTTCGTCGAAAGGCCCGACCTCTTTGTCGCCCCACACGACGAAGTGCTTGCCTTCGCGCACGACCTCGCGGGGCTGCCCGGCCTGCTCGCCGAAGAACAGCTCGCGCCCTCTGGGGTCGTCCGCCGCGAACTCCTGACCGTTAACGACGAACAGTTGACGGCCGTCGCGCGCCGCGTCGAAGGCGAAGACGAAGCCGCGGTCTTTGTACTCCCTGAAGGCGGGCGTGCTGACGCGCTCGTAAGGGCCGTACTCGACGCCGTCCACGACGGCGAAGCGCTTCCCGCCGCGCTCGGCCGTGTAGCGGAAGTGCCTCCCGTCTTCGCTGAAGTGGAGCCCGCCCGTCCAGATGTAGTCGAACACAGGCCCCTCCTTACCGTCCGCGACGACGCGGCGCGGCCCGCGCCCGCGCGCCCCTTTCGAGAGGTTCACGACGTAGGCCACGTGGCGGCCGTCGCGGCTGAAGGTGAAGGGGCTGCCAAGTCCCGCCTCGCTCAGAGGGTCGCTGGCGACGGCCGGGTAGGTTCGGCTTGCGACGCCGTCCACGTAGGCCGCCTCGCCGCCTGCGACCTTCGCCACGAAGGCGACGCGCCTGCGGTCGGGCGAGATGGTGCGCGTGCCCTTCAGCTCGCCCGCGTGAACGCGCCCGAGCGCAACCTCGCGCGTGACGAGCCGCACGCCCGCGCCGCCCGCTTCGACCGACGGCGCGCGCAGAACGCAGAAGGCCGCCGACGAGGCGGCGGCCAGGGCGACGAGGACGACGGTCTGCCTCTTCATGTCGCTTACGATGCCCGATTCACCAGCGAAGTTTGGCCGGGAAGAATTCGGCGACGAGTTCTTCGTAGAAGGGTTTCAGCGCGGCCACGTCGGGGCGCTCGGCCGCCTTGGAGTAGAGGTCGTGCGGGTTGAAGGCGCGCACCCAGCGGAACATCTCGCGGTCGCGCTCGCTCATGAGGTGGTGGTAGGCGCGCTCGCGGTGGATGGCGTAGGCCGAGTGGTAGCGGATCATGTAGAGCGCCTCCTCGGGCAGGTAGTCCTTGACGACGTGGTAGAGGTACTCGTCGTGCCCCCAGGAGAAGTGAACGCGGTCTAACCCGCAGCCCTCCTCGTACACGCCGCAGGGGGTCTGGTAGAGCGGGTTCTGTGAGTCGGGGTTGTCGGCGAAGAAGTCGTGGTAGACGATTCGCTCGTCGAAGCGGCAGCCGACGGGGAAGGTGTCGCCGACGACGGCCCACTGCGGCTCGCCGAAGAGGCAGAGCACCTTGCCGAGGTCGTGGATGAGCCCGGCGAGGATGAACCAGCGCGGGTGGCCCGCGGCGCGGATCGACTCGGCCGTCTGGAGGTTGTGCTCGATCTGCGGCACGTCGATGTCGGGGTCGCTGTCGTCCACGAGCGCGTTCAAATGCTCCATCGCCTCCCACACGCCCATCTCGGCGCGGTCGAGCGAGAGGTACTGCCGCTTCTTCCCGAGCACCGTCTCCAACGTCTGGAGCCTGTGGTTCAGCCGGTAGAACTCCTTCACGCACGCGCGCGCCTCCGCCCTGTAGTCCCGGAACTGCTCCGGCCGCTTCGCCGAGTGTGTGGAGACTGTCATAAGTAACTCCTCAACCGTAAACCCAGGCGGATTGCCTACCCCTTCGTCTACCGTTTAGAGGCGGGCTCCGCCCGCCGGCCCGTGATCAAGTTACTTAAGCCGGCGGGCGGAGCCCGCCTCTAAACGTTATCAAAGCCCGCCCGTCAGTAATTGAACTTCAGCGCGAACTGCATCACGCGCGGGTCGCCGGCGAGGGTGGAGATGCGGCCGGCCGCCGTGCCCGAGACGTTGCGGTCGGGCAGGCCGAACTGCGGCGTGTTGAAGACGTTGAAGACCTCCCAGCGGAACTCCAACGCGCGATCCTCGCCGAAGTAGTCGAACGTGCGCACGAGCGACGCGTCGAAGTTCGTCAGGTTCGGCCCGCGCAGGGTGTTGCGCCCGCAGTTGCCGAGGCGTGCCGGAGTCGGCACGGCGTAGGCCGTCGTGTCGAACCAGCGGTCAACGGTGCGCTCGTCGGAGTCGAGCGTCCCGTCGCGCAGACAGTCGGCGAAGGCGGAGACGAGCCCACCGCCGCGCGCGCCGCCGAGCGCCGTCGAGTTGCTGTTGGCCGAGACGGTGAACGGCCGGCCCGAGCGCACGTTGGCCAGCCCACTCAGACGCCACCCGCCGAGGACGTGCGCGAGCGCGCCGTCGTTGAGGTAGCTGCGCCCCTTGCCGAAGGGCAGCTCGTAGATGTAGCTGCCGACGAAGCGGTGGCGCACGTCGAAGTCTGAAGGGCCGCGCCGCTCGCGCAGGTCGCGCGCGTTCTGCGTGAAGCTGCCCGTGCCGCCCGCCGCCAGGTGCTCCTGCGCGAAGTCGATGGACTTCGAGTAGGTGTAGGCCGTGCGGAACGAGAAGCCGCGGCTGAAGCGCTTCTCCAGCGTCAGCTCGCCGCCGTGGTAGTTCGAGTTGCCGCCGTTGTCGCGGTACTCAATCGGCCCGAGGTTCGGGTAGGGGATGACGCCCGTCCCGACGCCCGCCGCGTTGAAGAGCTGCTGGTTCAGGTTCCTGAGCACCGAGAGGTGCGTGCCCTTCGTCCCGACGTAATCCGCGGTCGCGACGAGGTTGCCGTAGAGCCTTCGCTGGAGGCCGATGTTCCACTGGTCGATGCTCGGCATGACGGCCTCGGGGTTGATGGCGCGCAGGCGGACGAGCCGCGGGTCAACCGACGCCGGGTTGAGCGAGAGGTTGAAGCCGGTGCGGAGCCGGATGTTGTTGGCCGTCGAGCTGGTGTTGGCGGCCGTCACGTTGTTCTGGACGAGCCACGGCAGGTTGAGGGCGAGCTGGTCTTCGCTGCCCGCGCGCTCGAAGAGCATGTAGAAGCGGCCGTAGCCGGCGCGCACCACGGTCGCCTCGTCGAACTGGTAGGCGAGGCCGACGCGCGGCGCGAAGTTGTTCCGGTCGGGCTGGATCAGGCTCCGGCCGTAGGGCGAGTTCGCGGGCGTGAAGAGCTGGCCCGTCTCGGGGTCGAAGTTCGTCAGGCGGTCACCGCCCTCGTAGGGCCACGTCGCGTAGTCGTAGCGCAGCCCCAGGTTGAGCGTGAGCTTCGGGGTCGCCTTCCAGTCGTCCTGGAAGAAGCCGGAGAACATCCGCAGGCGCGTGTCCACCACCTGCGGGTTGGCGAGCTGGACGCCCGAGGGGTAGCCGAGCAGGAAGTCCGCGAGGCCGACGCCCGTCCGGTTCCCGTCGAAGGTGTAGGTGCCGCGCAAGCTCGGCACGTCGAGGTAGATGTTGCGCAGCGGCGCGCGCAGGTCGCCGCCGAACTTGAACTGGTGCGCGCCGTGCGAGAGGCTGACGTTGTCAGTCCACTGGAACTGGTTCGTGCGCTGCGATTTGGGGAGGAAGTCGGGCGAGCCCAGGCGGTCGAAGCCCGACTGCCCGCCCGGCAGGGTCGTGCCGCCGCGCGCCGAGATGCTGATGCCGGGCAGCCCGCCGCTGTAGAGCGGCGAGTCGGGCACGCCGAGGAAGCCCAGCTCGGCCAGCGTGTTCGTCCCGAACGGGTCCTGCACGGCGAGCGAGTTGTTGCGCCCCCACCCCAGACGGAACTCGTTGATGAGCCGCGAGCTGAAGACGCGCGTCCAGCCGACGGCCGCCGACTGCCCCTGCATGTTCAGCCGGCCGTTGGCCGAAGAGCCCGTCCCGTCCACCGTGCCGCCGAAGATGCCGGGCACGTAGCGGAAGCGGTCGGACAAGGTGTAGCGGACGAAGAAGCTGTTCTTCGCGTTCTGCTGCCAGTCGAAGCGCCCCGTGTAGCTGTCGGTGTCGTCCTGGATGCCGGGGTTGCGGATGAAGTTGTTGAGGTTGAGTGGCCCCGAGCCGGGCGTGACGTTCGGCGCGGGCAGGAGGCCGAGGACGCGCTGCGCGACGGGGTCGAGGCACTGCGCCGGAATCCGGTTGTTGATGAACGAGCCGTTGGGGTTGAAGGCCGAAGGGACGAGCGCGCGGCAGTCGCCGACGCGGTCGAAGATCGTCGCGTAGGCCCCGCCGGGGATGCGGTTGGCGACGGCCGCCGCGTTCGAGAAGTCGCCGAGAATCTCGTTGGCGAGCGGCACGTTGCCCAGACGCGTCGAGCCCTTGCGGACGCGCGTCCCCTCGTAGTTGAAGAAGAAGAACGCCTCGTCGCGGACGACGGGGCCGCCGATGTTGCCGCCGAACTGGTTCTGTATGTTCTGGGGTTTTCGCGCGCCGGCGCGGTTGTTGAAGAAGTTGTTGGCGTCGAAGACGCGGTTGCGGTGGAACTCGTAGAGCGTGCCGTGGAAGGCGTTGGTGCCCGACTTGGTCGTCACGCTGATGAGCGCGCCGGGGCTGCGGCCGTTCTCGGCGGAGTAAGGGTTGGTCGAGACCTTGAACTCCTGAATCGAATCGACCGAAGGGCGCGCGACCTGCGTCGTCAGCTCCTGCACGTTCTCGGAGATCGAGTTGTTGTCCACGCCGTCGAGCACGAAGTTGTTCTGCAAGGAGCGGACGCCGTGGACGTTCGCCCCGCCCGTGCGGCCGTTGGCGGTGCCGCCGCCCTCCTCGGTGTAGCGGTCTGACTGCACGCCGGGGACGAGGCTGATGAGGTCGTCCCAGTTGCGCCCCGAGAGCGGGAGCTGCTCGACCATGCGGTTCTCGATGACGCCGCCGGTCGTCGCCTCCTGCGTCGTGAGGAGCGTCGCGGAGGTGACGGTCACCGTCTCGGTGACGGCCCCGACTTCGAGCGCGGCGTCCACGCGCGCCTTCTGCCCCACTTCGAGCTTGACCTCGCCGATGGCGACCCGCTTGAAGCCCTGCTGCTCGACCGTCACGCTGTAGACGCCGACGGGGACGCTGGCGAAGGTGTAGTAGCCGGAGCTGTCAGTCGTGGCCGTCATCTCGACGTTCGTCGCCTTGTTCTTCAAGGTCACGGAGGCGTTGGGGACGACCGCGCCCGCCGCGTCCGTGACCAGGCCCGTCACGCTCGCGGTGTTGACCTGGGCGGAGGCTTTCGGGGTCAGGCAGACGCAGAGGAGCAGCAGGCAGGCGGTAACGCGGGAGACTCTTCGCAACATGATTTTCTCCTGGCCGGGCCGGGGGCCTTTGAAGGTGGAAAGTCGTCTTCCGAACTTGTTCGTCTTAAAGGGTGTGTCTCGGTCGGGGTGGGCGGCGCGCCTTCATGCGCGAACGTCGTCCCCTTCAGGCGTGCGGCGGATTATAGCTCATGTGTTGTTAAGCCGAAGAGAAATTTCTGTGAAGCCGGCGAGAAAAATTCAGCTTGAAAAGCCGGCCGTGTTGGCGTAGCTTGGCGGCCGAGACTTCCGCGCTCCGCCGAACAAAATTGCATGAGAACAAACTCGGGCCGCCTGCGGCTTTGTCTGCTCGTCTTCTTAACTGTCTTCTGCGCGCCTTTGCCCGCGCGGGCACAGAACCCCTGCTCGCCGTCCGGGCCGAAGACTACGGCGCCGCTCGCCGTCGAGACCGTCGAACTCAAAGACGACGCGGAGGTCGCCCTTGAGATCGAGGCGCGCTCGCCCGGCGCCTCCTGGGCGCGTAAAGGTTCCGAGGCGGCCGCGCTCGTCGTCACCGTGGACGGCGTCTACAACCAGGACGTGATGCTCTGGGCCGGGGATAGTTTCTACCGCTACAGCATCCTGCTCGGGCGCCTGCCGAAGGGGAGTCACAAAGTCTCCGTGGCGCTCAACGAGGCGCGCTCGGCCGCGGGCGCGCGGCGCGCGGAGGTGAAGTCGTTGCGCGCGGACGTCCCTTACGCCCTCCTCGGGGCCGACCCGGTGGGGCTCGGCTTCGCCGTCGCGCACGCGCCAGTCCTGTACGCGCGCCCGAACACCTTCGACCACTTCACGGACATCCCGCTGCTCATGTACCACGAGGTGCTGCGCGAGGGGGACGACGTGGTCTTCCGCTACACCGTCGTCTTCTCGAACGAGGACGGCGGGACGCAGACCGCCGCGCTCTTCGCGCGCTGGGGGCGGGGGACTGACATCGAGTGGGTCTACGAGACACGTCTGCGGGAAGGTAAGGTCGTCGCCGAGACTTTCCAGGGCGTGAGGCACGAGACGAAAGCCTTCAACGGCCAACGCGCGAGCGGGGCGCACCCGCTACTCGCCGTCGCCTCCGACAACAACAACTTCTCAGACCTCGCCTGCTCGGCCGTGCGCTTCGCGCCGATGCCCGTCGCCGTGCGGCTCGAAGCGGCGACGCGCGAGAGCGTGATGGACTTGTACCCGCAGACCTACCGCGCGATGACCGAGGAGCTGCAACGCGAGGGGCGCATCAGCGACACGCCGTCCGACATCAACACCGTCGCAGACCCGCGCGAGTACCTCTACGTCGAGGCCGCCTCGGAGCAGGCGGGCGCGGCCGTCGCCTTCGACGTGAAGCTGAAGGGGCGCGAGGGGGTGTTCAAGTCCGACATGGGCGAGCCGCGCCTGCGCATCGAGCGCAGCGGCCACTACCGCACGGGGATAAGACTGCCGAAGGGTTCCGCGGCCGACTCAATCGAGTCGGTCACGGCGCGCTGCCATTCGCACCCGGCGACGGCCTCGGGCGGGACGTGCCGGCGACTCAAGCTCGTGCGCGTGCTCATCCTCAAGCAGGACTTCACGGTGCAGGCGCTCCCGCTTCAGGCGCAGACGGAAGCGACGCTCGCCGCGGGCGAGACGAAGCTCTTCCGCCTCGCCCCTTGAGTCAACGCCGCGGGCGGACTCTGACGTAGACGGGGTTCGTCAGGGCGAGCATCTTCCCCTCGCGGTCGCGCACCTCAAGGCGGTAGTAGCCGTCCCGCTCGCACTCGACCTCGAACACTTCCGTCAGCATCGACTGCGCCGGGAAGGTGCGAACCGCCTCCCCGCCGCTGACGAGCGAAACGGTCGCGCCGCCCGGCGCCTGACGCACGTTGACGTAGAAGACGAGGGCTCCCGGCGCGCGCAGCCGAATCTCTTCGCCGGGGCCGCTCCGCGCGCCCGCGGAACTGCGCGAGCCCAGCTCGCCCGCCGCCGCCCCGAAATCGACTTGCAGCCCCTTCGCCTCGCGCGTCAGGTAGACGCGCCCGCGGCGGACGGCGTTCAGCAGCGCCGCCTGCGTCAACTCCCCGGCGGCGACGTGCGTGGCGGGCCGCCCGATGGGGTTCTGCTCGCGGTGCGAGTCGCTCGAAGCGACGGCCGTCAGTCTGAGCCCGCGTCGAAGCAGCCCGTCCCACAGCTTGAGCGCGGACTCGTCCGTCGCGTCCCACTCGCCGTTCCAGACCTCGACCGCGTCGAAATTTCTTATCGCGTCCCCGTAGCTCCAGTTACAACCGCCGCACAGGGCGGACGGGTGGTTGACCGAGATGAGCGCGCCGAGTCGGTGCGCGCGCGCGGCCACACGCGACATCCCCGCCGCGTCGCCGGGACGGACGCGGAAGTCCACCCACGCCCCAGCGGGCAGACCCCACGCGTTGGCGTGCCCGCCGTAGGTCGTCACCTCCTCGCCGCGCATGACGAGCGTTCGGGGAGAGGCGGCGTCGGCGGCACTCACGTCCGCGTGGTGGCTCGCGGTGTTGTGGTCTGTGACGAAGATGAAGTCGAGCCCCTCTCGCTCGGCGGCCTCGGCCAGGCCCCGCACCGTCCAGTTCCCGTCGCTGTGGACGGTGTGCATGTGCAGGTCGCCCGCGAACCAGCGCGGCGCGCTCCCTGCGGCCGCCCCACCGTGCGTCTCGGGGCGGCGCGGCGCGGCGGCCGTGCGGACGGGCCCCAACGCCGCACGGCTCGTCTCGACGACGATCCTGACCTTCACGTCCACGCCCGCGGGCGCGACCATGTAGAGGCCGAGGATGATGCGCCAGCGGCCCGGGGGCAGCTCGCCCGCGAGGTAGCCGGGCGTCGCCTCCTCGCGCGAGACGAAGAACTCCGAGCGCCGCCCGCCGCTCCAGCCGCGGAAGCCGCGCGCGTCGAAGACGCCGAGGTCGATCGTGTTGGCCCCGTTCGCGCGCGGGTACTCGTAGCTGACGCGGACGCGCACGGCCCCGCGCGGCACGTCGAAGGGGACGTAGGCGTAACGACTCGCGCCCGCCTTCGACGGCAGGACGCGGACGACCTGCTCGATTGTCTGCGTGTTCTTCGAGGACTGCGCGTGTGCCGCGGTGAACGTGAGCACAGAGCAGAGCAGAGCGAGAATTCGGTGACGTACTTCCATTAAGTGCGACCTGCGCGAGATAGCGGTCAGTACCGCCCGCGGTAGCGGGTGGGTCTTTGTTAACCGGATGCTCCGTATCATCACGGCCCACCCGCTACCGCGGGCGGTTCTGACCTGACATCGAAGGGGGTCTCTCTTCGCGCCCCCAGGCGGAGGGCTTCGGCCCCATCTGTAACACTAAACGGCCGCCGGGGGCGATCTCTTCGTGCTTGAGCCAGGCGCGTCCGAGCGGGCGGCCGTCGAGCGTCGCCGACTGGACGTAGAGGTTCGCGCCCGAGACGTTCCGCGCCTCGACGACGAACGCGCGGCCGGAGCCTAAGTCGATGGTCGAGCGCTCGAAGAGGGGGCTCGCGACGTAGTAGAAGGGCTGGCCCGCGTTCGGGTAGAGCCCCGTGGCCGCCCACACGTACCACGAAGACATCGCGCCGCTGTCGTCGTTGCCGGGCAGCCCGCCGCGCCCCGTCATGTACTCGGTCGAGAGTATCCGGCGGGCGCGCTCCTGCGTGCGGTCGGGGCGGCCCGCGTGCGTGTAGAGGAAGGCGGCGAGGAAGTTCGGCTCGTTGTTGTGGTTGTAGAGCCCGGGGTTGAACCCGGCCTCGCGCGTCGGCGGGTTGTCGAAGAAGTCGTCGAGCCACCGGACGAACTTCTCGTCCCCGCCGAGGCGTTCGATGAGCCCCTGCGCGTCGTGCGGGACGTAGGTTCCGTAGATGTAGCCGCTCCCCTCGTAGAAGGGCGCGTCCCAGTAACTAAAATCCTTGTCCGGGTAGAAGTGCGCGGCCGTGAAGGGCGCGAGCCAGCGCCCGTCGTCGAAGCGCGGGCGGGCCGAGCGCGTCTCGTCGCTCCACACGTTCGCCCAGTTCTTCGACCGCTCAAGGTACTTCCGGCTCTCCTCCGCCTTACCGAGCATCCGCGCCACCTGCGCGACGCAGAAGTCGTCGTAGGCGTACTCGACCGTGCGCGAGACGGAGCGCGGGTAGTTCATCGAGACGTAGCCGAGCCGCTTGTACTCGGCGAGCGCGCGCCCCTCGTAGAGCGGCCGCGCGCTGTCAACTTCCGCGTTCTTGACGAGCGCTTCGTAAGCCTTCGCGTAGTCTATCCCGCGCACACCCTTCTGCATCGCGTCGGCCACCACCACGTCGCCGTTCGACCCGCCCTGCGTCATCCCGTTCGCGCCCGCGATGCGCGAGTCGGGCATCCAGCCCGTGTGGACGTACGTGTCCACGAGCGAGCGCACCATGTCGCGCTGCCGCTCGGGCTGAATCAAAAGCAGGAGGGGGAAGTGCGTGCGGAACGTGTCCCAGATGGCGTAGAAGTCCTCGTAGTGCGGCTCACCAGACTCCCACCACGCGTTCTCGCCCGCGAGGTCGTGCGGCATGTAGTGGCAGTGGAAGAGGGCGGTGTAGAAGATGCGGCGCTGTTCCTCCGTCCCGCCTTCGACTTTAATCTTCCCGAGCGCCTCCTCCCACAACGCTTCCGCGCGGCGGCGAACGCCGTCGAAGTCCCAGTCGGGCGTCTCGCGCAGGAGGTTGGCGCGAGCCTTCTCGGGACTGATGAAGGAGACGCCGACTTTCATCAACACGGTTCGCGCGGTTGTCGTGTCGAACGTCGCGTAAGCGCCGACCCTGCCCTCGTTGGCGGCGGCGGCCGTGGAAGGTTCGACGCGCTCGTCGCGCCACGTGCCGGAGGCGTTGAAGGGGCGGTCGAACTCCGCCGCGAAGTGGAGTGTGTAGGGCGACTGGTTCCAGCCGCCGACGAAGTTGCCGCTGCCCTCGATGCGGTTCGGCGCGACGACGCGCACCCAGCAGTCCACGCAGCGCGGGTTCTTCCAGGCGTTGCGCCCCGTCTCGGGCTGCACGACCGAGCTGGCTTCGATCAGCAGGTGCGAGAGCTTCGAGGCGGGGAACGTGTAACGATGAAAGGCGACGAGCCGCGTCGCGGTCAGCTCGGCCTTTACGCCGTGGCGCGTGAGCCGCACGGCGTAGTAGCCGGGCGAGGCCGACTCCTCCGCCTTCGGCGAGCCGAGTTGGTCGAGTCGCAGCGGGCCGACGTGCGGCGTGGTGAGGAAGTTGCCGTACTTACTCGCGCCGCCCGTCCCCGAGACGTGCGTCTGGCTGAAGCCGTTGATGTTCTCGTGAGGGTTGTACCCGGCGGTCGTCGGCCTGTCTGTGTCGGGGCTGACGTGAACGAAACCGAACGGCACCTGCGCCCCGGGCACGATGTTCCCGCCGTTCTCCGTCCCGACGAAAGGGTCTGCGTACTCGATCAGCCGCCGGCCCGTCTGAGAGGCCACGGGCGCGGCCTGACACACCATCAACGCGGCCCCGACGAGCGCCCGCGCTATAAAATTCCGACGTTTCGGGACGAGTCTCTTCATTTCCGCCTGCGAATACCCCTAAAACGGCCCGCGTCAGAGAAAATCTCTACCGAAACCGTCTCGTACGGCCCGCGACGGACTTAATCTCGACCGCGCCGAGCCAGTACGGGCTACGACTGTATGAATCTGGATTGCGACAGCGCAAATCTCGACCGCGCCGACGCCATACGGACTCCGACATCTTAAATACGGAGTACGACGGCGCAAATACGGAGTACGACGGCGCGAATCTGGACTGCGACGGCGCGAATCTCGATCCCGACAACTTAGAGCGGTGTGCTTATCACTTTACCTTCCGTTTAGAGGCGGTCTCCGACCGCCGGCCCGAGTTTCGGTGTAGCCGGGCCGGCGGGCAGAGCCCGCCTCTAAACGGGAGACGGTAAACTCAAAAGCAAACCGCTCTAGAGCGGCGTGCAGTCGGACGCGACCGCCCCGTGGCAAGCCAGGTCAGTACCACCCGCGGTAGCGGGTGGGCCTTGATTAACCGGGCGCTCCGTATCATCAAGGCCCACCCGCTACCGCGGGTGGTACTGACCGCTATGGCGTCGCATCCGTATCAACTCCGCTGTAACACCGTCACGTCGCGTCGGCGACGCTCGAGCACGTTCAAGCGTCGCCGACGCGACGCCCTATTCGTTAACGTTCGTCGTTCCCGGCCTTGAAAGGCCGGGCTACAAGCGCCGCTGACGCGGCGTCAATCATTTGCTACCTTCGGCCGCGTTCTCTTTCGTGACGAGCTTAATGGGGACGACGAACTCCGCGTTGACCTGCTCGCCCTTGAGCAGCTTGACGGCGTTCTCGACGGCCATCGCGCCCATGCGGTCGGGCGACTGCGCCACGGTGGCGACCATCGAGCCCTGGCGGATGGCGTCGCGCGCCTCCGAGAGCGCGTCGAAGCCGACGACGGCGATCTGGCCGGTCTTCTTCGCGGCGGCGATGGCCTCGACCGCGCCCAGGGCCATCAGGTCGCTGCACGCGAAGACGGCCGTCAAGTCCGGGTGCGACTGGAGGATGTTCTGGAAGACGTTGAAGCCCTGGTCGCGCTCCCAGTTCGCCGTCTGCGAGGCGACAATCTCGACGCCCGGGCTTGCCTTCAACGCGTCGCGGAAACCCCGCAGGCGCGAGTCGCCGGTCTCGTGCCCCGGAATGCCTTCGAGCACCGCCACCTTGCCCCTGCCGTTCAGGTGCTTGGCGAGAAACTCGCCCGCGACCTTGCCGCCCTCGTAGTTGTCCGAGCCGATGAAGGTGGCGACACGTCCGCCCGAGTCCGCGAGCGCCTTTGCGTCCACGCGCGTGTCCACGATGACGACGGGGATGTTCGCCCTGTTGGCCTTGTCGATGGCGGGGACAATCTCTCTCGAACCGGAGGGCGTGACGCAGAGGGCCGCGACGCGCGTCTGGATGAGGTTCTCGACGATCTGCATCTGCTTCTCCACGTCCACCTCGCGCTCGGCCGCCTGCACGATGAGCTCGACGTTCAGACGCTTCGCGGCCTCCTCCGCGCCCTTCTGCATCTCGATGAAGAAGGGGTTGTTCGCGGTCTTCATCACCAGCGCGATGCGCTGCCGCCCGCCGCCCGCCGGCTCGCCCCCGCGCTGACAGGCCCCGAGAAACAGAGCCGTCAGCAGTAACAACACCAGACCCTTCTTCATAGACGGTTCTCCTTTGAAAGTCGCTACAACAGTACCGCGAGCGGTAGCGAGCGGGTCGTGGTTACGTTGCGCGGGCCGCACGTCGCAGCACGCACCCGCTCGCTACCGCTCGCGGTTCCGTTTTACCCCGCGCGCCGCTTCAGCCACATGTCGATGAGCACGGCCGCGATGATGACCGAGCCGATGACCACCTGCTGGATGAAGGAGGAGACGCCGAGGAGGTTGAGGCCGTTGCGCAACACGGCCATGATGAGCGCGCCGATGAGCGTGCCGACGACCGTGCCCTCGCCGCCGAGCAAGGAAGTCCCGCCGATGACCGTCGCGGCGATGGCGTCCAGCTCGTACATCATCCCCGCGATGGGCTGCGCCGAGTTGAGCCGCGCCGTCAGGATCACCGCCGCCAGCCCCGACAGCATCCCCGAGATGCCGTAGACGGCCGCCTTGTACAGCCGGACGTTGACGCCCGAGAGCAGCGCCGCCTCCTCGTTCCCGCCGATGGCGTAGGTGTAGCGCCCGAGCTTCGTCCGCGTCAGTGCGAAGTGCGCGACCACGTAGACGCCGACCATGATGACGACCGAGACCGGGACGCCCAGCAGCTCGCCCGTCGCAAGCGAACGGAAGCCGCCGGAGAAGCCCGAGACCGGCCTCCCCTCGGTGAACATCAGCGCCGTCCCGCGCGCGACGCTCATCATCCCGAGCGTGGCGATGAACGGCGGGAGTCTCCCGACCGTAATCAGCGCCCCGTTCAACAGCCCGCAGGCGAGTCCCGTCCCCAGCGCGACCGCTACGCCGACGGGCACGGGAACCCCCGCGTGCAGCACGCTCGCCATCACGACGCCCGCGAAGGCGAGCACCGAGCCGACCGAGAGGTCTATCCCGCCCGTGATGATGACGAAGGTCATCCCCACTGCGACGATGGCGATGATGGCCGCCTGCTCCGCGACGTTGAGCAGGTTCGAGACCGTCATGAAGTGCGGCGACAGCGCCCACAGCACCGCGCACAGGCCCAAGAGCCCCGACAGCGTGCCGAGCTGGCGCGCGTAGTGCGAGAAGAAGTCCGCGGGCAGTTCTATTCCCCGAGCGCGCATTCCAGTATCTTTTCCTGTGTCGCTTCGGCGGCCTCGAACTCGCACGCGACGCGCCCGCCGCGCATGACGAGGATGCGGTCGCTCATCCCTAAGATTTCGGGCAGCTCCGAAGAGATCATGATGATGGCGACGCCCGAGGCGGCCAAGCGGTTCATCAGTTGATAAATCTCCGCCTTCGCGCCCACGTCCACCCCGCGCGTCGGCTCGTCGAAGATGAAGACCTCCGCCTCCGAGCAGAGCCACTTCGAGAGCACGACTTTCTGCTGGTTGCCGCCGCTCAGGTAAACGACCTTCTGGTCGAGCCCCGGCGTGCGAATGCGCAGCTCCTTCACGTAACGCTCGGCCGCGCGCCGCTCGCGCTTCGAGTCCACGAGGCCGAACGAGGTGAACTTGTCCACGCTCGGCAGGCAGAGGTTGTCCTTGACCGACAGCGGCAGGACGAGCCCCTGCGCCTTCCTGTCTTCGGTGAGGAAGCCGAGCCCCAGGTTGATGGCCGCGCGCGGCGAGCCTATGCGGCGCTCCCTGCCTTTAATCCTGACCGTCCCGCCCTCAAGCTTGTCGAGCCCGAAGATGGCGCGCGCAAGCTCCGTCCGCCCCGCGCCGAGGAGCCCCGCGACGCCTAAGACCTCGCCCTTGTGGAGCGTGAAGCTCACGTCCTTGAGGTCACGCGTCGTCAGACCTTCCACCTTCAAGACCTCTTCGCCGCGCCCGGCGTGCTCTTTGGGGAAGAGTTCGGTCAGGTTGCGGTTGACCATCAGGCGTATCAGCTCGAACTTGCTCGTCTCGCGCACGCCGAACGTGCCGACCGAGCGGCCGTCGCGGAGCACCGTGACACGGTCGCCGATCTCGAACAGCTCCTCCATCCGGTGCGAGATGTAGACGACGGAGACGCCCTTCGCCTTCAAGCCCCGGATGGCGGCGAAGAGTTCTTTAATCTCGTGCTCGGTGAGCGCGGCCGTCGGCTCGTCCATGATGAGGACGCGCGCGTCAAGGCTGAGCGCCTTGGCGACTTCGACCATCTGCTGCTCGGCCACGCGCAAACCCTTCACGGGGCGGCGCGGGTCGAGGTTGAGGCCGAGGCCGCCCAGGACTTCCGCGGCCCGGCGGTTGACGGCGCGGCGGTCGATGAGGCCGAGGCGCACGGGCTCGCGGCCGAGGAAGATGTTCTCGCCGACGGAGAGGTGCGGGACGAGGTTGAACTCCTGGTAGATGGTCGAGATGCCGAGGGCTTGCGCGTGCGCCGGGTTCTTTATCTCGACCTCTTTGCCGTCGAGCGTGATGCGGCCGGCCATCTTCTGGTAAGCGCCGCTCAGGATTTTCATCAGCGTGGACTTGCCCGCGCCGTTCTCGCCGAGCAGGATGTGCACCTCGCCCCGGCGCAAACAGAAGTCCACCCCGTCCAGCGCCACGACGCCGGGGAAGGTCTTCCTGATCTCTCGCATCTCAAGCACCGTGGCTTCGGCCATTGGTATAGACCTACGCTGCAATAGCGGTCAGTACCACCCGCGGTAGCGGGTGGGCCTGTGTGACAAGGCCCGACCGGATTGCAAAGGCCCACCCGCTACCGCGGGTGGTACTGACCCGGCTGCGGACGCGCCCGTTTGTAAGTTAGAGAGCTGAAGATATTCAGAACGCGACGGAAGAAACTGCTCGACAAGCGGAAGGATAGTGCAGTTAAATGGCTGCCCTGTCAACACCTATTTCCGCCGCAGGAACCCGAGGAACATGACAACCAATCCCACCCGCCAGCGGAGCGCCCGCACGGCCGCCCTCGTCGCCGTCTGTCTCGTTCTGAATCTGTTCGGCCCCCCGCCCGCCGCGGCCGCCGAGCCCATCGAAGAGGTCAACGTGATGATCGGCACCACGGGGCCGAGCGTCTACGACTACGGCGGGATGATACCCGGCGTGGCCGTCCCCTTCGGCATGACGCACTGGACGGCGCGGACGCGCGAGAACAAGATCAGCGTCTACTCCTACAACTACAAGGACACGACCATCCGCGGCTTCATCGGCACGCACCAGCCGGCCATCTGGATGGGCGACTACGGGCAGGTCAGTCTCATGCCCTACGCCGGCGAGCTGAAGACGCCCGAGCCGACGTTGCCGTTCCGCCACGAGGACGAGACCGCCGCGCCCAACTACTACTCGGTGAAGATGGGCGAGGCCGCAGGTCAGATAAGCGCCGAGCTGACGGCGACGACGCGCGCGGGCTTCCTCCGCTTCAAGTTCCCCGCGTCGGACGTGTCGCACGTCATCGTCACGGCCTGCAAGTCCGAGCTGGAGAGCGTGAAAGGGTTCGTGCAGGTCAACGCGGCGGCGCGCGAAATAGTCGGCTACAACCCCGACCGCCAGTCGGCGCACCTCGGCCCGCCGCTCCCGAATTTTAAAGGCTACTTCGTCATCCAGTTCGACAAGCCGTTCGCCTCCTCGGGGACGTGGAAGGGCGGAGAGATTTTCGCCGACCGCGCGCAGGAGTCCGGCCACCACGTCGGCGCGTACGCGCGGTTCAAGACGGCGGAGGTCGAGGCCGTGGGCGTCAAGGTCGGCACCTCCTTCATCAGCCTCGAACAGGCCAGGGATAATTTAAGGAGAGAGATTCCTGCGTGGGACTTCGAGCGCGTGAAGGCGGACGGCCGCCGCGTGTGGAACGAGGCTCTGGGGAAGATCGTGATCGAAGGCGGGTCGCGCGACGAGCGCGTCAACTTCTACACGGCGATGTACCACGCGCTGCTCTTCCCGCGCGTCTTCGACGAGTACGGCCGCTACTACTCCGCGTTCGACGACCGTGTACACAACGGCGTCTCCTACAACGACTACTCGCTCTGGGACACGTTCCGCGCCGAGCACCCCCTGCTGATTCTGATCGAGCCCGAGCGCGTGCCTGGCATGATTACTTCGCTCTTGCAGATGTACGACGAGGGCGGCTGGATGCCAATGTGGCCCAACCCGACCTACACCGGCATCATGATCGGCACGCACGCCGACAGCGTCATCGCCGACGCCTACGTCAAGGGCATCCGCGGCTTCGACCTGAAGAAAGCCTACGAGGCGGCGCGCAAGAACGCCTTCGTCCCGCCCGACGGAGACACGAAGACCCGCTGGCTCGACCGCGCTTTGTGGACTGCCTTTGAGGCGCGCGGCGGGCTTACTTACTACATGCAACTCGGCTACGTCCCGCAGGACAAGACCGACGAGTCGGTCTCGCGCACTCTGGAGTTCGCCTACGACGACTTCTGCGTCGCGCAGCTCGCGAAGGCCGCGGGCCGGATGGACGACTACGCCGTCCTGATGATGCGCGCGAAGAACTACCGCAACCTCTACGACCCGGCGAAGGGCTTCATGCGGCCGCGGCTGGCGGACGGGCGTTGGGACGAGGAGAGCTGGAACTCGAAGGAGGAGCGGATGCCCGGGTTCACGGAGGGCGGCCCCTGGACGTACCTCTTCTGCGTGATGCAGGACGTGCAGGGCATGGTCGAACTGGTGGGCGGCCCCGAAAAGTTCGCGGCGAAGCTCGACGAGAACTTCACGGGCGGCCACTACCGCCACGACAACGAGCCGGGGCACCACTACACGTACCTGTTCGACTACGTCGGCCGCGCGTGGCGGACGCAGGAGCTTGTGCGCGAGACGATGCGGACGAAGTACCAGAACTCGCCCGACGGGCTGAGCGGCAACGACGACTGCGGCCAGATGTCTGCCTGGTACATCTTCAGCTCGATGGGCTTTTATCCCGTCACGCCGGGCAGCGACGTTTACGCACTGGGGAGCCCCATCTTCGACAAGGCGACCATCAAACTGCGCGGGCCTTACAGGAAAGGCCCGTTCACCGTCATCGCCAAAAACCAGTCGCCCGAAAACATCTACGTCCAGTCGGCCACGCTCAACGGCCGCCCCCTGCGCGAGCCCTTCATCAAACACGCCGACATCGCCAACGGCTCGACACTCGTGTTCGTGATGGGGCCGCGGCCGAACAAGGACTGGGGCGGGGCGGGGAGCAAACAGCCGGGCTAAAGCGCCGCGGAGCGGCGACTGAGTTTAGCCCGGCCTTTCAAGGCCGGGGCCGCCGACGATAATCAACATGCCGCGTCGCGCCAGCGACGCCTGAACCGTTCGGGCGTCGCTGGCGCGACGCGGCGTCTTGTTAGGTTTCGGCGGCCCCGGCAACTTCTCGTGAACACGTCTTAACAATTTCTTGAGTCGCCTGCGTCCGCGGGCGTACAGGTCGGGGGAGGCGCGCGGCGTTAACCTCACGGCATGATGTCATACACAGCTAACGCCGGGGGGCAGCGCCGGGAGGACGGGCCGAAGGTGGTGTGCGTCTGGTGCGGCGAGGTCATCCGCGGGGCGTCGAAGGCTCGGAAGCGCATGTGCCAGCCCTGCTTCGAGCGGATGATGCGCGAGTACAGCCTCGCGCACCGGCACGAGGGGGCGCTGCCGCACGCGAGCGAACGGTAGAGGCGGCGGGGCCGAGACGCGTCATGAGAGTCGAGAGCATACGCACCCTTTCGGGGCCGAACGTCTACAGCCACAGGCCCGTCCTCCTGATGAGGCTCGACCTCGAAGACCTCTACGAGCGGGAGAGCAACGAGCCGCCCGGCTTCGTCGAGCGCCTGCTCGACGTGCTTCCGGGGCTGCGCACGCACCATTGCAGCAAGGGCTACGAGGGCGGCTTCGTCGAGCGCCTGAACGAGGGCACATACTTCGGCCACACGGTCGAGCACGTCACGCTGGAGCTGGCGGGACTGGCCGGCTGCTCCGCCACCCACGGCAAGACGCGCTACTCCGGCGAGGGGCGCGTCTACAACGTCGTCATCGAGTTCTGCGCCGAGCAGGCCACGCGCTACCTCCTGGAGCGGGCCGTCGCGCTGGTCGAGGCCGCCGTCCGCGGCGAAGACTTTCCGACCGACCGGGTAATCGAAGAGGCGAATGAGATCGCGGCCGACACGGAACTCGGCCCTTCGACGCGGGCCATCGTCAACGCGGCCGAGCGGCGCGGCATCCCCTGGGCGCGCGAGAACGATCAGAGCCTCGTCCGGCTCGGCTACGGCCGCGCCCTGCGTTTGATACAGGCGGCGATGACCGACGGCACGAGCGCCGTCGGCGTCGAGGTCGCGGGCGACAAGGACCTGACGAAGGCGCGGCTCGCGCGCGCCTCCATCCCCGTCCCCGCGGGCGAGATCGTCCGCACCGAGGAGGAGGCTGTCGCGGCGCTGGACGCGATAGGCGGCGCGGTCGCCGTCAAGCCGCTGGACGGGCGGCAGGGCAGGGGCGTCTCGCTCGACCTCTCGACGCCCGAGGAGGTGGCGGCCGCCTTCCGCATCGCGCAGGAGTATTCGCGCGACGTGCTGGTCGAGGAGATGTTCGAGGGGCGCAACTACCGCGTCCTCGTCGTCGGGTACAGGATGGCCGCCGCGAGCGAGCGCATCCCGTGTCACGTCACGGGCGACGGCGTCCACACCGTCGCGCAGCTCATCGACATCGAGAACAGCAACCCGCTGCGCGGCGAGGGGCACGAGAAGCCCCTGACGAAGATTCGGAAGGACGACGAGATACTGCGCGCCTTCATGCGCAAGGAGGGGTGGAGCATGGAGGACGTGCCCGGAGAGGGCGAGCGCGTCATGCTCTGCGCGGGGATGAACCTCTCGACCGGCGGGACGGCCAAGGACGTGACCGACGAAGCTCACCCTTCGGTCAAGAGCCTCTGCGAGCGCGCCGCGCGGGTGATAGGCATGGACGTGTGCGGCATCGACCTCGTCATGCCGGACATCGGCGAGCCGCCGACGCGCGGGGGCGGCGTCATCGAGGTCAACGCCGCGCCGGGCCTGCGCATGCACCAGTTCCCGGGCGAGGGCAAGGCGCGCGACGTGGGGCGAGAGATAGTTGACATGCTCTTCCCCGCGGGCGACGGGCGCATCCCGGTCGTCTCCGTCACGGGCACGAACGGCAAGACGACCGTCACGCGCATGGTCAGCCACGTCCTCATCGAATCGGGGCTGACCACGGGGACGACGACGACCGACGGCATTTATCTTAACGGCGAGCGCGTCGTCCGCGGCGACACGACGGGCCCCGCCTCCGCCCTGACCATCCTCGAAGACAAGTCGGTCGAGGTGGCGGTGCTGGAGACGGCGCGCGGCGGCATCGTCCGCCGCGGCCTCGGCTACGACTGGTCTGATGTGGGCGTGCTGACGAACGTCGGGGCCGACCACATCGGGCAGGACGGCATCGAGTCGGTCGAAGACATCCTCTGGATCAAGTCGCTCGTCGCCGAGCGCGTCCGCGAGGGCGGCACGCTCATCCTGAACGCCGACGACGAACTGCTCGTGACTCTGCCCGAGCGGCGCGCGGTCGCGCGCGTGCCGAAGCGTTACGTCTACTTCTCACTGCGCGACGACAACCCCGTCCTGCTCGAGCACGTCGCCGCGGGCGGAACCGCGTACTTCTACCGCGGCGGCAAAATCTTTGAGGCGGAGAACGGCGAAGAGCACGCGGTCGTCGAGGCGGCGGCGATACCGGCGACGATGAACGGGGCGGCCGACTTCCAGATCGCGAACGCGATGGCCGCGATAGCGGTGGCGCGCGCGCTCGGGCTCTCGCGCGAGCAGGTCGGCGCGTCAATCGCGCGCTTCCGCAGCGACGCCGAGAACCCGGGGCGCGCCAACCTCTACCGCGTCGGCCCGGGCTTCGTGATGGTGGACTACGGGCACAACCCGGAGGCGTTCCTCGCCGTCTGCGCGATGGCGGCGAAGTGGGAGGGCCGCCGCGTGACCGGCATCATCGGCGTGCCCGGCGACCGCGACGACTCGGTCATCGAGCGGGCGGGCCGGGTCGCCGCGCGCGGCTTCCACCGCGTCATCATCAGGGAGGACAAAGACCTGCGGGGGCGCGAGGCCGGCGAGGTGGCGCGCCTCCTCTGCGACGCCGTCCGGGACGAGTGGCCCGGCACCGAGTGCCGCATCGTGCTCGACGAGATCGAAGCGCTGCGCGAGGAGCTACGGACGCTGGAGGACGGCCAGGTCGTCGTCATCTTCTACGACAGGCTCGAACCCGTCGTGCAGCTCCTCGAAGAGTTCGGAGCCCGCCCGACCTCGACCCTGGAAAAGGAGAAGGTGGTCAGTAGGCAGTAGGCAGATGGCAGTAGGCAGTTGAAGGCAGGAAGAAGCCTTCTACGTACGAAGAGGCAGCTGAGTCACATCCGACCCGGCTGCCTCTTTTCATGTGAGCGATGGCGGTCTGCTCTTAACTGCCTACTGCCATCTGCCTACTGCCTCAGTACCCGTTCCAGCCGTCGCGGTAGCCGTTCTCGAAGCCCTGGCGGAAGTAGCGCTGGTAGAGCGTGCGGCTGCCGAGGCGCGAGCTGTAGTCTTCGGTCGCGTTGCGGTAGTCGCTCTCGTCGGCGTAGTTGAAGCGCTCATTGCGCTGGCGGTCACGGCGGCCCTCCTGGATGCCGTTGTTGTAGCCCGCGTTCAGAGCCGTCTGGCGGAGCTGGTACGAGCCGCCCCAGTTGCCGTTGTTACCCCAGTCCCAGCCGCGGCGCGCCTCGCGACGCTCCTGCCTCTCCTCGCGGCGCTCTTCGCGGCGCTCGCGCCGATCCTCGCGGCGCTCCTGCCGGCGCTCGCGCCGATCCTGCCACGTCTGCGCGTTGACGGCGGTCGCAGGGACTAACGTCAACACGCCTAGCGCCAACAGCGACGCGCCCTTCAACAAGCCTTTACGATTGCTTCCCATCTTGAATGTAATCCCCCTTAGCTTTCTTGTCCGTCTTCGCACGACGCCATGTCGGCGAAGCGTCCTCTGTCGCCGTGTTTGGTAACAACCTCCGTGCCACGCGCCGCGCGGGCCGACGATATAAGGAAAAGCGCGGCCCCTCGGCTCAAAGGTGTCCGCGCTTCACACGATAAGGTGTCCCGTCTCACCACAACGTGAACTGTGGGGATACGACCAGATTGACCTTTACGAAACTTTACGTTGACTCACGTTCAATCCCCCGCGCTCGGCTCGACCTGCGCGGGGGCGAGTGTGCGCCGTCTCGACAGCCACGCGAACAGGCGGCGCAGCGCGAGCGAGAGCCCCGTGTAGACGAGCAGCGCGCCGCCGGCCGAGGCGAGCGCCGCGACGGTCTGCCCTATCACCCCGTAGACCTCGCCCGTGTGCGCGAACCGCAGCCACGAGCGCACGCGCCGGCCGAGCGTGTTGTTCGAGTAGGGCTCCCAGCGCACGACCTCGCCCGTCCTCCTGTCGAGCGTGAGCTGCGAGCGCAGTTGCGGCTGGCCGCCGTTGCCGCGGTCGATGGCGAACGTGACCGGCGCGTCTGCTTTCGGCGGCACCTGCATGGTGATGCTGCGCCAGCCTTCGACCTGCCTCTCCGCCTTGACGAGCAGCGCGTCGAACCCTTCGAGCGGCAAGGCCGCGCCCTGCTGTTGCCCCTGACCGGCGGGCGGGCCGCCGCGCTGCTGCTGCGCGGGCGGCTCCTCGCCCGCCAGCCTGTAGACGAGGTTCGAGGCCCACGTGTAAGAGATGACCACGGCCGAGAGGACGACGACGAAGAGCGGCAGCGCCGACCAGAAGCCGACGACGTTGTGCCAGTTGAAGTCGCGCGCGCGCCCGCCCTGCGTGCGCCGGAACCACATGATTGCGCCGAGCGCGTTGCGTGTCCACCTGCGCGGCCACCAGAGGTAGAAGCCGCTCATCACGATGAAGAGGAAGAGCAGGTTCGACGCGCCCGTCACGGCGCGCCCCGCCGCGCGGCTCTCGCCGCCCGCGCCGAGCCAGCGGTGCCAGTCGGTCACGGCCCTGAAGAAGGCGCGCACGCGCGGCGCGCCTTCGCCCAGCACCTCGCCCGTGTAAGGGTTGACGAAGAGGCTCCGCCCGCCCTGGAACGAAACTGTCGCGGGCTCGCCCGCGTCGCCGTAGAGCGTGACCGAGGTCGGCGACGCCGCCCGGCCTTCACGAACTTTAGTCAGCAGCGTCTCTAAAGGGAGCCGCGCCGCGTCGGGCGAGGGGCGCGTCACCGCATAACCGCGCGTGTCGGCCCAGCGCTCGATCTGCCTCTGGTAGGCCAGCAGCACGCCCGTCACGGACATGATGAGAATGACGACGCCCGCGCACGCGCCCGCCGCGAGGTGGCACCAGAAGATGACGTTCCTTAACTGCTTCAAACCCAAACCCCCTCTGATCGTTTTCGCGTCCGAACATTAATCCGCATAGCTTCGCACGGCCCGCGCCGGGTCGTGAAATCCCCCGGCGCGCAATTAACACAGGCCGGCCGCGGAAGTATTATCCGTGTTGGAGCCGCGGGCCGCGGGCGCGGGTTGCCAGCGAAATGTTTAAAGGGGGAGACGTGGGATGGTCATAGGCGGAGGTCAGACGCGGAACTACGCGGCGCTCGTCCTGTTCCTGGCCGGCGGGGCGGCGGCGGGCGTGGCCGTCTACTACACGCAGGTCGGCGGGCGCTGGGCCGTGCCGACCGTCCTGTCGCTCGTGCTCATGCTGGTGGCGTGCGGGCTCGTCGCGGCGCGGCGGGACGAATGAACGGCGCGAGGCAGAGCGCGCAGCCGACGAGCGCGACCCACGGGAGCGCGTGCGCGAGCGCGAGCAGCGCGAAGAAGAGCATGATCGCCGCGCCGACGAAGCCCGCGTGGGAGTTCTCTCCCTTCGACCTCGCCCGCCACGCCCCAGTAGAAGGTGACGACGCCGGGCGTCATCTTCGTCTTCGAGGCGCGCGTGCGCGCGGCGAAGGGTGTGTCGGACTCGACGAGTTCGGCGTCGGTCGTCGGCGCGTCCACGTTCGAGACGACGACCGAGGCGCGCTCTACGCCGCCGTCGGCGAGCTGCGCGCCGTGCACGCGACCGCCGCGCGCGATGATCTTCGAGACGCGGCAGCGCGTGCGCACTTCGACGCCGGCCTCGCGCGCGAGTCTCTCGACCCCTTCGACCAGGCCGTAGACGCCGCCCTCGGGCAGCCAGAGGCCGTAGGCCATCTCGCCGTAGGGCAGGATCGTGAAGATGCCCGGCAGCTCGTAGGGCGAGCCGCCGAGGTACATCGCGTAGGAGCCGAGCGCCTCGCGGACGTGCCGGCTCTTGAAGTGGCGGCGCAGCTCGCCGTCGAAGGAGCGCCAGAGCCCCGTCCTGAGAAGCTCGCGCGGGGTGAGCGCGCCGAGCCACTTCGCGGGGTTGTCCACGTTGCGGCCGACGAGCTTGTCGAAGGCGACGCGGAACTTCTCGCCCGCGTCCCGCATGAACGCGAAGACCGAGGGCGCGCAGCCGGGCTCAAGTCGCTCGCACTCTGCGAGGAAGCTTTGCAGGTCGCTCGAAAGCGTGAAGCGCGTGCCGTCGGCCCAGCGGAAGGCGACGGAGGGCTCGACCGGGAGCAGGCGGACGTAATCCTCCAAACGCCTTCCCGCGGCGGCGAACAGTTCTTCAAAGACCCACGGGTAGTTGAGGAGCGAGGGGCCCGTGTCGAAGCGGAAGCCGTCGCGCTCGATGAGGTTGGCGCGGCCGCCGACGCGCTCGCAGGCTTCGAGCAGCGTGACGCGGAAGCCCTTGAGGCGCAGGTGCACCGCGGCGCTCAGCCCCCCGAGGCCGCCGCCGACGACGAGTGCGCGCCTGTCGTCCTTCGTCTTCATCTCACGAGGTACGCGAGCGGGATGCGCCAGTACTTGCTCGGCGGGAGCGCCCGAAACTTCTCGCCGAGCGGCACGCTCTCGCGGTGCGCCGCGCCGCGGCCGCTCGCGGCGATGCGCTCGTTCAAGCGGCCGTAGACTTTTATGCAGGCTTGAATCGCCAGCCGGCAGTCGGGCGCGAAGGCGTCGAGGTCGGCCTCGGCGCGCGCGTAGTGTTCGGCCGCGCGGGCCGCGAGCTGACGGAGCGCGCGCGCGAGCGGCTCCTGCTGTTCCGGGTCGCCGGCGTCGGGCGTTTCAATGCCCTCGGCGCGCAGCACGTCCGCGGGGAGGTAGACGCGGCCGCGCCTCCGGTCTTCGGCCACGTCGCGGAGGAAGTTGGTCAGTTGCAGCGCGACGCCGAGGTCGCGCGCCGACCCGAGCGCGCGCGCGAAGCTGCGCGAGTCGCGCGCGCCGTAGACGTGCGTCAGGAAGTAGCCGGCGACGACGGCGCTGCCGTAGACGTAGGAGCGGATCAGGTCGTCGAGCGTCTCGAAGGGTCGAGGCCGGACGTCCAGGCGCATCGCGCCGAGGAAGGCACGGTAGTGCTCCGCGGGGATGTCGCGCTCGCGCACGACGCGCGTGAAGCCGGCGAGGTGCGCGGGCACGCCGCGCCCCAACGCCTCTTGAAGGGACGGGCATTCGATCCCGACTTCGTAGTGCGCGCCCCACTCTTCGAGCAGGCGCAGCCTCTCCCCGGCGTCGAGGGGGAAGGTGTCAACCACCTCGTCGGGGTAGCGGACAGCGGCGTAGACGGCCTCGACCTCCTCGCGCTTGGCGCGCGGCAGGAAGCGGCTAACGATGAAGAAGCTCGTCGTGTAGGCGCGCATCACGCGCCGCGCCTCGCGGTTGAGCGCGCGCCACGCCGCCCGCTCCGACGGGGAAGAGAGCGCGGCCTCGCGCGCACGGCGTTCGCGGAGCGCCCACTCTCCCCGACTCCAAACGTCCTGCGAAGTCGCAGCCGGTGATACTGACCCTGTCGCTTTCATCCGTGCCTCGTGCGTATCAGCCGGCTCACGTCGAAGCCCTGCGCGCGCGCGGCCTCGGCCAGCCTTTGGTAAGTGGCCTCGTCCATCTGCGGCGTGCGCGAGAGGAGCCAGAGGTACTTGCGGTCGGGCGCGCCGACGACGGCGTACGTGTAGTCGGGCGCGAACTCGATGATCTGGTAGTCGCCCCAGACGAAGGGGAGGAAGGAGAGGAGGCCGGGGGCGAACCGAACCTTAAGTTTCGAGTTCGGCCCCTCCTTGTCCGCGCGCCTCGCCTCGCCCACGGCCTCCGTCATCTTGCCGTCGCGCTTGCGGCAGCGGTTGACGACCTTGAGGCGGTCTCCCTCCCTGAGCGTGTACTCGGCCGTCACGTCGCCCGCGCACTTCTCCTCGAAGCGGTTCGGCAGGCGCGCCACCTCGTACCAGAGACCCGCGTAGCGCGGCAGGTCTACCGACGGCACCACGCGCAGGGGCTCCCTCTCCTTCCGCTCGGCCTTCACCAACAGGGCCGCGAAGAGCAACAGCAGTCCCGCGGCCGCGACCTTCTTCTTCATCACTTCAACCCCCCTGCGCCTGCGCCCTACCCGTCAACTGCCGGCCGAGCGCGCCCGCGTCGAAGTAGGCGCAGAAGCGCCTGATCTCTCCGCCGTCGGTCTCGATGATGCTGACGCCGTCGTACCTGACGGGCGTCCCGTCGTTCGCCGTCCCCTCGGTCGTCCATTCGAGCGCGGCGCGGTTCTCCGTGGCGAAGACGTTGCGGAAGGTCGAGCGCACCTCGCCGAACGTGTCGCGGTACTTCGCGCCCCAGAACTCGCGCGCGCCCTCCCGGCCCCGGAACTTCTCGGGCGAGACGACGTTCCCGACCTCCGCGTCCGGCGCGAAGAGGCCGACCATTGTTTCCAACTCCCGCCCGGCTTCGAGCCTGCCGAGCGCCTCGACGAATCTTTTCGCAACCTGCTCAGACATCACTTTCAAACCCCCTCTGCTCAATCAGGATTGGACGGCCGCCAGCATGCCCGCGAACTCCTCCAACTGGAGGAAGCTCTCGGCGTGCAGGTCTGCGGGCAGGCGGCGGCGGACGCCCTCCTCCCGGAAGCCCGCGCCGCCCAGCACGACCGCGGCCCTGGCGCGCCGCGCGGCCCTGTGAAAGACTGCGTACTCGTAGGCCGCGCGGTCTAGCCGTAAGAGTACGGTCGAGGAGACGCAGACCAGCTCGGGCCGGAACCTGTGCACGGCCTCGGCCAGCGCCGAGAAGGGCGTGCTCACCCCCAGGTCGAAGACGGCGAGCCCGCACGCTTCGAGCGTCATCCGCGCGAGCCGCAGCGGCAGCTCGTGAAAGTCGTCCTCGACGCTGCAACAGAGCGCCCGCAAACTGTCGCCCGCCGCCGGCCGCTGTAAAGACGCCCGAAGCCCTTGCAGCGCGACGACGGCCGTGCGCGTCGCCACGTGCTCCTGCGCGACCGAAAGCTCGCCCGCGTGCCAGAGGTCTCCGACGCGCCGCATCGGCGCGCAGAGGAGACGGTCGGCGATGCGGCCGACGCTCTGGCCGTCCAGGTGGAGGCTGACGAGCAAAGACGAAAGCTCTTCGTCGTCGCCCCCCAAGAGCGCCCGGAAACTCTCTTCGGCCAGCGCGGCCTCGCGGCCGGGGTCGAGTTCCGGCGCTCGGGCTTCGCGCGCGGGGAACTCGGCTCCCTTTCTCTGCGGCGGCTGCGCCCCGGCCGCGGCCAGCCCCGCGCGGCGGACGGCGGCCACGTCCTCCGGGCGGAAGCGCCGGTGGCCGCCCGCGGTCTTCTCCATCGGGAGCAGCCCGCTGTCGGCCCAGCGCTTGACCGACGCCTCGCTCACGCCGAGCGCGCGCGCCGCCTCCCTGCTCGTCAGCCTCCTGCCTCCGGTCAACCTGTTCATCTCTTTCGGAATCGCACCGGGGGAACCTTAACAGAACAAACCGCTCGTGTAAAGAAGGAAAGCGCTCATACCGTTCACGGTAGTATTGTATATGACGCAAAGTTGTAACTTGACAGCTTTAACCGTCTAATCTAAAACGTCCAAAGCGTGCAAAAATCGAAAGTGCCGACCAAGACATGAAAGCGTGAAACGTTTCGGGGCGTCCGAAGGGTAGAATGGGAGGGTAATGGCGGCTGAAGAGCTGATACTGGTGGACGCGTCCGACCGCGAGCTGGGGGTCGGCGAGAAGATGCAGGTGCACCGGGCGGGCGCTCTGCACCGCGCCTTCTCCGTCTTCGTCTTCGACGGCCGCGGGCGGCTGCTCATGCAGAAGCGCGCGCCCGCCAAGTACCACTCGGCGGGCCTCTGGTCGAACACGGCCTGCGGCCACCCGCGGCCGGGCGAGGCGACGAAGGCCGCCGCGCGGAGGCGTCTGCGCGAGGAGATGGGGTTCGACTGCGAGCTGCGCGAGGCGTTCCAGTTCCTCTACCGCGCGGAGCTGGACGGCGCGCTCGTCGAGCACGAGTACGACCACGTCTTCGTCGGCACCTACGAGGGCGACCCCGCGCCGGACCCCTCGGAGGTCGAGGAGTGGCGCTGGGTCTCGATGGGCGAGCTGCGGCGCGGCCTGCGCGAAGAGCCGCACCTCTACAGCCGCTGGCTCAAGCTCGCCGTCGAGGGCGAACACTGGCGCGGGCCGGCCGCGGGCGGGGCCGGCGACGCGCCTCTTTACAAATCGAAAGGGAGGGCAGAAGGGATGAGCAAGGCGGCGACGCGGGACGATAAGTTGGAGAAGCTGCGCGAGATAGTGAAGGCGGTGGACATCTGCATGCTGACGACCGTGGACGAGCGGGGCGGGCTGCACAGCCGGCCGATGTCGAACAACCGCGACGTGGAGTTCGACGGCGACCTCTGGTTCTTCACCTACGGCTCTTCGCACAAGGTTGACGAGGTGAACCGCGTGTCGAAGGTGAACGCGAGCTTCGCCGACGTTGACGGCCAAGTTTACGCCTCGCTCAGCGGCGACGCTGAACTGGTGCGCGACCGCGCGAAGATCGAGGAGCTTTGGAAGCCGCAGCTCAAGGCGTGGTTCCCCGACGGCGTGGACACGCCGGACATCGCGCTCCTCAAGGTGACGGTCGAGCGCGCGGAGTACTGGGACGGCTCGCAGTCGTGGGTGGCGCACGCCGTCGGCCTCGTCTCTTCCCTGATTAAAGGCGAGCCCGCGCAGCTCGGCGAGAACGAGAAGCTCGACCTGAAGTGATGGCCGCGTCATCGAGCGTGCCGCACGCCGCCGAAGTGGCGTGCGGCACGCGGCCGGTTTACGCACACTCTTCGACCCCACTCTTTACAAAAGCCGCGCGGTGAAAGTATCTTTCCACGTCCGCCCGCCCCGAGGTCGTCGTAAGAGAAGGGCGGGCGCCATCCAAAACGCTCCCGAAGAATAGGAAGGAAAGAGTGGGAAGAGTGCGGGTACTAGTGGGCACGCGCAAGGGCGCGTTTGTCCTGACATCTGACTCCTCGCGGGAGAATTGGGAAGTGTCCGGCCCTCACTTCGCGGGCTGGGAGGTCTATCACATGAAGGGGTCGCCGTCAGACCCCGACCGCGTCTACGCCTCGCAGACGAGCGGCTGGTTCGGCCAGATCATCCAGCGCTCGGACGACGGCGGCAAGACTTGGTTTCAACCGGGCACGCCGCCGGGCGAGCCGACGACGACGCCCGAGGGGATGCCCAAGGGCGAGAGCAACAAGTTCGTCTACGACACTTCGGAAGAGACGGGCGCGCCGCTCACCACGCACCAGTTCTACGACGGGAAGCCTGTGCCCTGGGAGTTCAAAAGAGTCTGGCACCTTGAGCCCTCGCTCGACGACCCCGACACGGTCTACGCGGGCGTCGAGGACGCGGCGCTCTTCCGCAGCACGGACGGCGGGCGGACGTGGCACGAACTCTCGGGGCTGCGCGGCCACGGCACGGGCTCCCAGTGGCAGCCCGGCGCGGGCGGCATGTGCCTGCACACGATCATCCTCGACCCCTCCGACCGAGGGCGCATCTACGTCGCCATCTCGGCGGCGGGGGCGTTCCGCACCGACGACGGCGGGAAGACCTGGAAGCCCATCAACCGCGGGCTCCACTCGCAGTACATCCCCGACCCGACGGCCGAGGTCGGACACTGCGTCCACCACGTCGCGATGCACCCCGCGCGCCCCGAGGTGCTCTTCATGCAGAAGCACTGGGACGTGATGCGCAGCGACAACGGCGGGGAGAACTGGCGCGAGGTGAGCGGTGACCTCCCCACGGACTTCGGCTTCGTCATCGACGTGCACGCGCACGAGCCGGAGACGATCTACGTCGTCCCCATCAAGAGCGACGCCGAGCACTACCCGCCCGACGGGAAGCTGAGGGTCTACCGCAGCCGCACGGGCGGGAACGAATGGGAGGCTTTGACCAACGGCTTGCCGCAGGAGAACTGTTATGTCAACGTGCTGCGCGACGCGATGAGCGTTGACACGCTCGACCCGTGCGGCGTCTACTTCGGGACGACCGGGGGGCAGGTCTACGCCTCGCGCGACGGCGGCGACAGTTGGCATCCGATAGTGCGCGACCTGCCGGCCGTGCTCTCCGTGGAGGCGCAGGCGCTGCCGTGATCCGCGTCCTCCTCCCGCAACCCTTGAGGACGCTGGCGCGCGTCGAGGGCGAGGTCGAACTCGAAGTCGAGGGCGCGGTCACGCGCGACTCCGTCCTCGACGCGCTCGAACGGGCCTACCCGGCGCTCTGCGGCACCATCCGCGACCACCAGACGCGCGAGCGCCGCGCCTTCGTGCGCTTCTTCGCGTGCGAGCAGGACCTTTCGCACGAGCCGGCGGACGCCCCCCTGCCGGAAGCGGTCGCGGACGGACGTGAGCCTTTCCTCGTCGTCGGCGCGATAGCCGGCGGACGGGCGTAGGAGTTTTAGACAAGGGGAAGCCGGCCGCCTCACAGCCCACCTGAACAGATGCCATCAGACTCTCCCACCGACGCCGTCCCGCGGCTGCCGCCCGAGAGGCAGCAGGGCTTCATCGACGCGCTCCTCGAAAACGTCGAGGACGCCATCGTCGCCTGCGACGCCGCGGGCGTCCTCACCGTCTTCAACCACGCCGCGCGCCGCCTCCACGGCCGCGGCGCGCGCCCCCTCACGGCCGACGAGTGGGCCGACTACTACGACCTCTACCTGCCCGACGGCCGGACGCGGATGCGCAAGGAGGAGGTGCCGCTCTACCGCGCGCTGCAAGGCGAGCGCGTCCGCGACGTGGAGATGGTCGTCGCGCCCAAAGGGGGCACGCCGCGCACGGTGCTCGCGAGCGGCGGCGCCGTCTACGGCCCCGGCGGCGAGAAGCTGGGCGCGGTCGTCGTCATGCGCGACTTCACGGAGCAGAAGGAGGCGCAGGAGGCTCTGCGGCGCGAGAGCACGCTGCTCCACGCCCTGATGGACAACATCCCCGACGCCATCTACTTCAAGGACACCGAGAGCCGCTTCACGCGCGTCAACCGCCACGCGCCCTACCGCGGCGGCAACGCGCCCGAGGAGGTCGTGGGCAAGACCGACTTCGACTTCTTCGTCGAGGAGCACGCGCGCGCCGCCTACGAGGACGAGCAGCGCGTGATGAAGACGGGCGTGCCGCTCGTCGATAAGGAGGAGTGCGAGACCTACACCGACGGCTCGCAGACCTGGCTCTCGACGACGAAGGTGCCCGTCTTCGACGAGGAGGGTCACGTCACGGGTCTCGTCGGCATCTCGCGCGACATCAGCGAGCGCAAGCGTGCGGAGGAGGCGCGGCTCGAACTCGCGCGCGAGCAGGCCGCGCGCGCCGAGGCCGAGGCTGCCAACCGCATCAAGGACGAGTTCCTCGCCACCCTGAGCCACGAGCTGCGGACGCCCCTGACCGCCATCCTCGGCTGGGCCCGGCTGCTCGCCGACGGCCAGGTCGGCCCGGAGAAGGCGGCCGGCGCGTTCGGGGCCATCTACCGCAACGCGCGCATGCAGGCGCAGCTCATCGACGACCTGCTCGACGTGTCGCGCGTCATCACGGGCAAGCTCCGCATCGAGGTCGTCCCCGTCAACCTCGCCTCGGTCGTCGAGGCGGCGGCCGCGGTCGTCCGCCCGGCGGCCGAGGCCAAGGGCGTCGCGCTGGGCGTCAGCCTCGGGGGCGAGGAGTTGACGGTCAACGGAGACCCCGCGCGACTTCAGCAGGTCGTCTGGAACCTCCTGTCGAACGCGGTGAAGTTCACGCCCGCGGGCGGGCGCGTGGAGGCGCGCGTCGGCCGCGCGGGCTCGCAGATGGAGGTCGCGGTCAGCGACACGGGGCAGGGCATCGGGGCGGAGTTCCTGCCGCACGTCTTCGAGCGCTTCCGGCAGGCCGAGATGGGCACGACGCGCCGCCACGGCGGCCTCGGCCTCGGCCTCGCCATCGTCAGACATCTGGTCGAGCTGCACGGCGGCACCGTGAAGGCCGAGAGCGAAGGGGAGGGGAAGGGCTCGACCTTCACCGTGCGCCTGCCCGTGCGCGCCGTCCGCGAAGCGGAACCGACGACGGCGGCCTGCGCGGAGCCGCCCGCGCGCGCCGAAGCCTTTGACGCGTCGGCAGCGGCTCACACGCTCGAAGGCGTGAAGGTCTTAATCGTTGACGACGAGCCCGACGCGCGCCGCCTTCTGACGGAGTTGCTTTCGCAACGCGGGGCCGAGGTGTCGTCGGCCGCGTCCGCCGCGGAGGCTTTGGAGGTGCTTCAGGCGTGGCGGCCGCACGTGCTGCTCTCCGACATAGGGATGCCGGACGGCGACGGCTACGAACTGATCCGGAGGGTGCGCGAGCTGCCGGAGGAGCGCGGCGGACGCACGCCCGCGGCGGCGCTGACGGCCTACGCCGGCCCCGCCGACCGCGGACGCGCGCTCGCCTCCGGCTTCCAGGTGCACGTCGCCAAGCCGGTCGAGCCCGCGGAGCTTGCGGCCGTCGTCGCGGGCCTCGCGGCGGTTAAAAGGACTGAGTACTGAGGACTGAGGACTGAGTGAAAGATAAGGCCCGCTCTTGACTCAGTCCTCAGTCCTCAGTACTCAGTACTTATTAAAAGATATGGTTGACGAAGCGCCTTTCATCTTCTCAGACCTGGGCCTCGCGCGGCGTCTGGAGCGCGCGGAGGGGCGGGGCAACGTGGAGTTCGTCGAGGCGCGCGCGGAGGTGGAGCCGGAGAGCGGCGCGTGCTGGACGGAGGTCGCGGGGGCCTACGCGATGTTCGACGGCGTCGAGTCGCCGCTCACGCAGACGTTCGGCCTCGGCCTCTTCGAGACGCCTTCGGACGCAGACCTCGAACGCGTCGAAGAGTTCTTCGGGGCGCGCGGCGCGCCCGTCTACCACGAGGTCAGCCCGCTGGCCGACCCCGCGACCTTCGTGCTGCTGAACGGGCGCGGGTACGAGCCGTTCGAGTTCACGAGCGTGATGTTCCGGCCGCTCAGTCCCTACGCGTGCGCGGCGCGGCCGCGCGACACGGGGCTCCGCGTGCGCGTCGTCGGCCCCGAAGAGCACGAGCTGTGGGCGCGGACGGCGGCGCGCGGTTGGGGCGAGTTCGAGGGCCTCGGCGACTTCATGCTCGGGCTCTCGCGCGTGAGCGCGGCGAGGAAGCACGCGCCCTCGTTCCTCGCGGAGCTTGACGGGCGGGCGGTCGCCACGGGCGCTCTGAGCATCTGGGAGGGCGTGGCGCTGCTGGCCGGGGCGAGCACCGTCCCCGAGGCGCGCAGGCGCGGCGCGCAACTGGCGCTGCTCGACGCGCGGCTCGCCTACGCCGCCGAGCGCGGCTGCGACCTCGCCATGACGTGCGCCGCGCCCGGCTCCGCCTCGCAGCGCAACGCCGAGCGCCAGGGCTTCCGCATCGCCTACACGCGCGCCAAGTGGCGCGTGAGGGAGTAGGCAGATGGCAGTAGGCAGTCAGAGCTTCGTCGCGACGGCCCCGGAGCCCCGCAGGGGCGGCAGAAGGTAGCCCCTGGCTACCTTCTGCCGCCCCTGCGGGGCTCGGATGCGCCTTGAACTCAACCGACGTTAACTGCCTACTGCCTACTGTCCTTGTAGACGTAATAGACGACGCCCGCGCGGTCGTCCGTGAGGAGGAATGCAGAAGGGCCGTAGGCAAATATGTCCGCGGGGCGGCCGTAGACTCGGCCCGCCTGTAGGAAACCGGTGATGAAGTCGGCGGGCGCGCCGCCCCGCTCGGGCACGCGCACGACGCGGTAGCCGCGGCCGACGCGCTTATTCGTCGAGCCGTGCAGCGCGACGAGGAACGAGCCCGCCAGCTCCTCCGGTGCGTCCGCGCCGAAGTGTTCGAGGCCGAGCGGGGCGCTGTGAGCGTCGAAGGCGGCGAGCGCGGCGGGCACGTCGCGGCAGCGCATCTTCCGGCCGCGCGGGTTGAACCCGGGGTCTGCGAAGACCCGCGGGCCGGACTGGTAGCAGTAGGGCCAGCCGTAGTTCGTCCCCGCCCGCAGCGCGTACATCGTGTCGGCGGGTTTATCTTTCCCGAGATGGTCGGCGGCCATGTTGGTCGCGTAGAGCGCGCCGTCCGCCCAGCGCAGGCCGACGGCGTTGCGCAGGCCGCGCGCGTAGGGGCGGCGGCCCGACCCGTCCGGGTTCATCTCGACGACGGTCGCGCGCACGTCCTCCTTCTCGACGCAGGCGTTGCAACTGCTGCCGACCGAGACGTAGAGCTTGCCGTTCGCGCCGAAGGCGAGCGTGCGCGTCAGGTGCCAGCCGCCGTACTTGTAGTCGAGCCCGTAGTCCGGGAAGGTGGCGAGCACTTCGGGTTCGCCCGGGGGGGCGTCCGCGCCGCGCGCGTAAGCGTAGCGCACGAGCCGGTCGGTCAGCGCGAGGTAGAACCAGTCCCGGCCGGACGCGTCCGTGTGGAAGGCGACGCTGTTCGGGTTGCGCAGCTTCGTCAGGTAGGGCGTGACCTTCAGGAACCGGCGGCGCGCGGGGTCGAACCGGTCGAGGACGTAGACGACCCCCCTGCGGTTGTCGGTCAGGTCGTGCATGTCCGTGACGAAGACGCGCCCGTCCGGGGCGAGCGACATGAAGCGCACGCGCTTGAGTCCTTCGGCCGCGACGGCGATGCGGAAGCCCTCCGGGAGATTCAGGTTGAAAGTCCTGCCGTCGGCGAGCGAGACGCGCTGCGCCTTGAGCGCCATCGTCTGTCCGGCGGGCGGCGTGTCCCTCGCGCGGCGTCGTTGCGCCTGGGTAGGAATTGCGTTGACGAGCAGGAGCGCGATGCAGGCGAGCGACGCGCGGCCGAAGCGTGGCATGATGTGGGCCTCTCGAAGAGGGGGAATCCGAAGAGCCGCCCGATGATACTACGGCGGGCGGCGGGAGGGTGATGAAGGCCGTTCGACTGTCAGCGTTGTTCCTCGCGCTCGCCGTCTCGGCCGTCGCGTCCGCGCGGCCTTCGGCGCGCCTCGTGCGCGTGGGCGAGGGCTGGGCGCGGAACCAGGTCAACGCCGTCATCTTCCGGCGCAACTCGGTCGTCAGTTACGGCGGGACGCAGTACGTCGCCTTCTACGACGCGGAGGCGCGGGTCGTCTTAGCGAAACGTAAGCTCGGCACGGACGCATGGGAGCTGCGCCGGACGCAGTACACGGGGGACGCTTCGGACGCGCACCGCTCGATCAGCATCGCCGTGGACGGGGCGGGCTTCCTGCACGTGGTCTGGAACCAGCACGACTCGCCGCTGCAATACTGCCGCTCCGTGCGCCCGGGCTCGCTCGAACTGACCGGGCCGATGCCGATGGTCGGCGAGAGGGAGGGGCGCGTCACCTACCCGGAGTTTTATAGCCTGCCGGGCGGCCGGCTGCTCTTCCTCTACCGCGACGGCGCGTCGGGCCGCGGCGACCTCGTGCTCAACCGCTACGAGTCGCGGCTCGGGCGATGGGAGCGCCTGCAAGACAGGCTCATCGACGGCGAGGGCGAGCGCAACGCCTACTGGCAGGCGGCCGTGGACGCGCGCGGCCACGTCCACCTCTCGTGGGTCTGGCGCGAGACGCCGGACGTTGCGACCAACCACGACCTCTGCTACGCGAAGTCCGAGGACGGCGGCCGCACCTGGCGCAAGTCCACGGGCGAGCCGTACCGGTTGCCAGTCAGCGCCGCCAACGCGGAGTACGTCCGGCGCATCCCGCAGGGGAGCGAGCTGATTAACCAGACCTCGATGACGGCGGACGCGCGCGGCCGCCCTTACATCGTCACCTACTGGCGGCCCGAGGGGACGCGCGTGCCGCAGTATCATCTCGTCTACAGTGACGGACGCGGCTGGCGCACCTTACAGGTCACGCGCCGCACGACCCCGTTCAGCCTCTCGGGCCGCGGCACGCGCCGCATCCCCGTCTCGCGCCCGCAGGTGGTCGTCGAAGAAAGGCGCGGCCGCCCGAGGGTCTTCATGATCTTCCGCGACGAAGAGCGCGGCGCGCGCGTCTCGGTGGCGACCTGCGACGACCTCCCGCGCGGCGGCTGCGCCGTCGGCGACCTGACCGAGGAGGGGTTCGGGATGTGGGAGCCGACCTACGACCCGCAGGTCTGGCGGACGAGGCGGGAGCTGCACCTCTTCGTCCAGAGGGTCGGCCAGGGGCAGGGCGAGACGACCGAAGACATCCCCGCGCAGCCTGTATACATTCTTGAATGGCGGCGGCCATAGCTGAAGGAATTTCAACACAGAGACACAGAGACACAGCTTCATCTTTAGTTCTCGACAAGCCGTGTCTCTGTGTCTCTGTGGTTAAAAGCTGTCGGAGGTTTCAACCTTGAAGATAAAACTCTGGGCGCTTTGTCTCGTCCTGTTCGTCTGTGCGGCCGCGCGGGCGCAGTCGCCTCCGGTCACGAACGTCGGCGGGCGTCACGGCCTGAGCCTCGACGGCCGCTGGCAGACGATCATCGACCCTTACGAGAACGGCTTCTACGACTACCGCTACCGGGAGAGCCCGAACGGCTACTTCAGGAACGCGAAGCCGAAGGGCCCGGGCGACCTCGTCGAGTACGACTTCGACGACTCGCCGCAGATGTACGTCCCCGGCGACTGGAACTCGCAGGACGAGCGGCTGCTCTTCTACGAGGGGACGGTCTGGTACAAGAAGTCTTTCGACTACGCGAAGCGGCCGGGCGCGCGCCTCTTCGTGCACTTCGGCGCGGCCAACTACGAGGCCATCGTCTACCTCAACGGCGAGAAGCTCGGCCGCCACGAGGGCGGGTTCACGCCCTTCAACTTCGAGGTGACGGAGCGCGTCCGCGAGCGCGGCAACTTCCTCGTCGTCAAGGTGGACAACAAGCGGCGGCGCGACGCCGTGCCGACGCTCAACACCGACTGGTGGAACTACGGCGGCCTCACGCGCTCGGTCGCGCTCGTCGAAGTGCCCGAGACGTTCGTCCGCGACTACCACGTCCAGTTGAAGAAGGGCTCGCGCGAAGAGGTCGCGGGCTGGGTCAAACTCGACGGCGCGGCGGCCGCGAATCAGGCTGTCACCGTCGAGATACCCGAGGCCGGGCTCAGGCAGACGTTCAAGGCCGACGCCGAAGGGCTCGCGGCCATCAGTTTCAAGGCGCGGCTCGACCTCTGGTCGCCGGAGAACCCGAAGCTCTACCGCGTCGTCGTCTCCGCGGGCGCGGACAAGGTCGAAGAGCGCATCGGCTTCCGCAGCATCGAGACGAAGGGGACGGACATCCTCCTGAACGGCAAGCCCGTTTTCCTGCGCGGCATCTCCATCCACGAAGAGTCGCCGCTGCGCGGCGGGCGCGCGGTGAACGACGCCGACGCGCGGATGCTCCTGGCGTGGGCGAAGGAGTTGGGCTGCAACTTCGTGCGCCTCGCGCACTACCCGCACAACGAGCAGATGACGCGGGCGGCCGACGAGATGGGGTTGATGGTCTGGTCGGAGGTGCCCGTCTACTGGACGATCCTGTGGGACGACCCCTCGACGTACGCGAACGCGAAGGCGCAGCTCGGCGAGATGGTCGCGCGCGACCGCAACCGCGCCTCGGTCGTCCTCTGGTCGGTGGCGAACGAGACGCCCGTGAGCGAGCCGCGGAACAGGTTCCTCAAAGGTCTCGTCGAGCACGCCCGCGCGCTCGACCCGACGCGTCTGCTGACGGCCGCCAACGAGCGGCGCTACTCAGACCCGACGACGCAGGTCGTGGACGACCCTCTGGGCGAACACCTCGACGTGCTCGGCTGCAACGAGTACGTCGGCTGGTACGACGGCCCGCCGGAGAAGGCCGACCGCCTGACGTGGAAGGTGACGCTGGAGAAGCCGCTCGTCATGAGCGAGTTCGGCGGGGACGCGCTGGCCGGCCACCACGGCGATAAGGGGCAGCGCTGGACGGAGGAGTACCAGCGCGACATCTACGAGCACCAGATCAAGATGCTGCGCCGGATACCCTCCCTGCGCGGGATGTCGCCGTGGATTCTGACCGACTTCCGCTCGCCGCGCAGGCCCCTGCCGCGCATACAGGACTTCTATAACCGCAAGGGCCTCATCTCGAACCGCGGCGAGCGCAAGCAGGCGTTCTACGTCCTGCAAAGCTTCTACCGCGAGCTTATGAAGGAAGTGAAGTGAAGAGTTATGATGAGGCCCTAACCCCATTTGCAGCGAGGACGAATGATGACGAGCAGCGTGACTAAGAATCGGAGCGGGCCGCGCCTCCGGGACAGGGAAGAGCTGAGGAGGGAGGTGTCGGAGGTCGTCGGGGCCGCGCCCGTCTTCGACATGCACACGCACCTCTACGCGCCGGAGTTCGGGGCGCTGGGCCTTTCGGGCATCGACGAGCTTCTGACTTATCACTACCTCGTCGCCGAGACGTTCCGCTCGGCCGAGGTGGGCTACGAAGCCTTCTGGCGGATGGGTAAGTCGGAGCAAGCCGACCTCGTGTGGCGGACGCTGTTCGTCGAGAACACGCCGGTCTCGGAGGCGGCGCGCGGGGTCGTCACCGTGCTCGACGCCTTCGGGCTGGACACGGCCGCCGAGGATTTGACTGAGGCGCGCGAGTTCTTCCGCGGGCGGGACGCGGCCCGACACCTCGGGCGCGTGCTTGAGCTGGCGGGCGTGACCGACGTGGTGATGACCAACGACCCGTTCGACGAGCGCGAGGCGCGGGTGTGGGAGGGCGGCGCGGGCGTTGACGGGCGCTTCCACGCGGCGCTGCGGATGGACGGCCTGCTCAACGACTGGGGGGGCGCGGCCGACGCGCTCGCCGCGCGCGGCTACGAGGTTGACCGCGGGATGTCCGGCAGGACTGCGGCCGAGGTGCGGCGCTTCCTAGACCTCTGGGTCGGGCGGATGCGGCCGCTCTACATGGCCGTGTCGCTGCCGGACGACTTCGAGTACCCGGCCGACGACGCGCGCGGCCGAGTCATCCGCGAGGTCGTGCTGCCGACGGCGCGGGAGCACGGCCTGCCGTTCGCGCTGATGGTCGGCGTGCGGCGCGGAGTCAACCCGGCGCTCCGGGTGGCGGGCGACGGGCTCGGGCGGGCGGACGCGTCGGCCGTCGAGCGTCTGTGCGCGGAGAACCCCGAGGTGCGCTTCCTCTCGACCTTCCTCTCGCGCGAGAACCAGCACGAGCTGTGCGTGTCGGCGCGGAAGTTCCAGAACCTTCTGCCGTTCGGCTGCTGGTGGTTCCTCAACAACCCTTCGATCATAAAAGAGATTACGCGCGAGCGGCTGGAGCTGCTCGGCGCCTCCTTCGTCGCGCAGCACTCGGACGCGCGCGTGCTCGAACAGCTCGTCTACAAGTGGGGGCACTCGCGCCGCGTCATCGCGGACGCGCTCTACGAGTCCTACGAGCGGCTGCTCGAAAGCGGCCGGGCCGTCACGCGCGCCGAGATCGAGCGCGACGCCGCGCGACTCTTCGACCGAAACTTCCGCGGGTGGGTCAGTCCCGCTTCTTAAGGCCGAGCCAGGGAGCGACCGATGAGAAGGTTCTTCGCCGCAGCCGTCCTTCTGCTCACGCCTCTGACCTCCGCGCACGCGCGGCAGGCGGAGACGCCCGAATGGGAGAACCCGCGCGTCTTCGCCATCAACAAGGAGCCCGCGCGCGCCACCTTCGTCCCTTACGCGGACGAGGCGACGGCGCGGCGCGGCGCTCTGGCCTACGCGCCGGGCGCGCCGGCGGCCCCGGCCTCGCCGTTCGTGCAGTCTCTGAACGGCCTTTGGAAGTTCAACTGGGTGAAGGAGCCTTCACTGCGGCCGGTCGATTTCTACAGGCCGGAGTTCGACGTGTCGAAGTGGAAGGAGATCAGGGTTCCGGCGAACTGGGAGTTCGAGGGCTACGGCACGCCCATCTTCCTCAACATCGTCTACCCGTTCAAGCGCGACGCGCCGAAGGTGATGGGCGAGCCGCCGAAGGACTGGACGACGTACGAGGAGCGCAACCCCGTAGGCTCCTACCGCCGCGGCTTTACGATCCCGGCGAGTTGGGGCGGGCGCGAGACGTTCCTCGTGCTGCGCGGGGTCAACTCGGCCTGCTACGTGTGGGTCAACGGCCGGAAGGTGGGCTACAGCGAGGACAGCCGCCTGCCCGCGGAATTCAACGTGACGCCTTACGTCCGGCCAGGCGAGAACACCGTGGCCGTCGAGGTCTACCGCTTCTCGGACGGGAGCTACATCGAAGACCAGGACTTCTGGCGGCTCTCGGGCATCTTCCGCGACGTGGAGCTTGTGTCGCGCGCGCCTGTCCACGTCCGCGACTTCTACGCGCGCACCACCTTCGACGCGGCCTACCGCGACGCACTGCTCCGCCTGAAGGTCGAGCTGAGGAACGCGACCGAGCGCGACGAGGCGGTCACGGTCGAGGCGGGGCTGCTCGACGAGCGTGGGCGCGCGGTCTTCAGGACGCTCGGCAAGTCCGCGAGCGCGCCGCGGCGGTCGGGTTCGAGCGTAGTCTTCGAGCAGCCGGTGGCGAACCCGAAGAAGTGGTCGGCCGAGGAGCCGAACCTCTACACGCTGCTCGTCACGCTGAAGGACGGGAACGGCCGCGTGCTCGAAGTCATCCCGTGGCGGCTCGGCTTCCGCACGAGCGAGATCAAGGGCGGGCAGATTCTCGTCAACGGGCGTCCGGTCGTGATTAAGGGCGTCAACCGGCACGAGCACGACCCCGACCTCGGGCAGGTGACGACGCGCGAGATGATGTTGAAAGACATCCTGTTGATGAAGCAGTACAACGTCAACGCCGTGCGCACGAGCCACTACCCGAACGACGAGCGCTGGTATCACCTGTGCGACGAATACGGCCTCTACGTGCAGGACGAGGCCAACGTCGAGTCGCACGGCTACGGCGCGAACGACAGGCAGCGCGTCTCCGACGGCGAGGACTTTACCGAGGCGCACGTAGACCGCATGCGGCGCACCGTCGAGCGCGACAAGAACCACGCCTCCATCTTCCTCTTCTCTCTGGGGAACGAGGCCGGGTGGGGGCGCAATCTCGCGGCCGCGTACGAGTGGGCGAAGAAGAACTACCCGGAACTCATCGTGGTCTATGAGGGGGGCGCTTCCGTCCACAGCGACGCCTTCAACCCGATGTACACGAAGCCGCAGAACCTCGTGAGCTACTGGCGGCAGAAGGGCGAGGGGAAGCCCTTCTACCTCGTCGAGTACGCGCACGCGCTCGGCAACAGCGTCGGGAACCTTCAGGAGTATTGGGACGTGTTGGAGTCGCGCCCGAACTTCCACGGCGGCTTCATCTGGGACTGGGTTGACCAGACCTTCCGCAAGAAGACGGCGGACGGCAGAGAGTTCTGGGCCTACGGCGGCGACTACGGCGACAAGCCGAACGACGGCAACGGCGGCGACGGAGTCGTCTTCGCCGACCGCCGCGTGCAGCCCGAGCTCGAAGAGGTGAAGAAGGTCTACCAGTTCGTCAAGGTCGAGCCCGTAGACCTGGCCGCGGGGCGCGTCCGCGTGCGCAACAAGCACATCTTCGCAGACCTCTCCTACGCCGAAGGCACGTGGGAGCTGGCCGAGGACGGCGTGGTCATCCAACGCGGCAGGCTCCCGCGCCTGCGCACCGCCGCGGGTCAGTCGGAAGAGTTAACGCTGCCCCTGCGTCGGCCGAGCTTGAAGCCGGGGGCCGAGTACTTCCTGAAAGTGACCTTCGCGCTCGCCGCCGATACGCCGTGGGCGAAGCGCGGGCACGTCGTCGCGTGGGATCAGTTCGAGATGCCTTACCGCGAAGCTGCGGGTCTCGTAGCGCTCGGCCCGTCTGCGCCGGAGCACTCGGTCGAAGAGACGGCCGACGCCGTAACGCTGCGCGGCCCACGCTTCCTCGTCCGCATCGGCAAGGCGAGCGGCGCGCTCGAAGCTTACGAGGCGGACGGGCGTCCGCTCATCGCCGGGCCGCTCGCGCCGAACTTCTGGCGCGCGCCCATCGACAACGACCGCGGCAACCAGATGGCGAAGCGGCTCGGCGTCTGGCGCACGGCCGCGGCCGAGCGCAAGGTGACGCGAGTCTCGGTCGAGAGGCTCGGCTCGGCCTCGACACGCGTGACGGTCGAGGCGACGCTCCCGCCCGAAGGGTCGAAGACGCGCACCGTCTTCACCGTCTACGGCGGCGGCGTCGTCGAGGTCGAGAGCGCCGTCAACCCCGCCGCGGGCGCGCCGGAGCTGCCGCGCGTCGGGATGCAGATGCTCATGCCGGCCGAGTTCCGCAACGTCGAGTGGTACGGGCGCGGGCCGCACGAGACGTACTGGGACAGGAGGACGGGCGCGGCCGTCGGCATCTACCGCTCGACGGTTGACGAACTCTGGACGCCGTACGTCGAGCCGCAGGAGACGGGCAACCGGACGGACGTGCGGTGGGTCGAGTTCAAGAACGCGTCGGGCGTCGGCCTCCGCGCGACGGGGCTCGGCGCGACGCTCTACTTCAGCGCGTGGCCGTTCCCGATGTCCGAGCTTGAGCGGGCGAAGCACTCGGCCGAGATACAGATGTCGCGGGAGATAACGGTCAACCTCGACTACCGGCAGATGGGCGTCGGCGGCGACGACAGTTGGGGCGCGCAGCCGCACAAGGAGTACAGGCTCCCGGCCCAGCGCTACGAGTACGGGTTCCGGCTCGAACCCATCAGAAATCAGAACCGCGAGCGGTAGCGAGCGGGTCGGCGTAACATCACGCGGGCCTTCGACGAAACACGCACCCGCTCGCTACCGCTCGCGGTACTGTTGAAGTTATGGCTTTCAACCGTCAGGAGTTGCTGCGGACGCTCGCCCTCGCCAACGAGTTCAAGGAGGGCGACCTCGGCGTGGGCGGGACGCGCGACGACGCGGCGCGTGCTTCGGCGCGCGCCGCGCTCGGGGCGGTCAGGCTCGGCGAGCTGAAGGCCGCCGCGCTGGTCGAGGACGGCGTGAGCGAGGCGCTCGACGCCTCGCTCGACCGGGGGCTCGCGTCGGAAATTTCGGGCATGACGGTCGGAGGGTTGAAGCGCGTCCTGCTGGGGCGCGGCGGGGCGGAGTGGGTCGGCCGTTACAGGGACGGGTTGAGCAGCGAATCAATCGCCGCGGTCGTCAAGCTGATGACGAACGAGGAGCTTTCGTCGGTCGCGCGCGGGCTCTACAACCCCCTGCCGGGCGAGGGCGTCCGCGTAGGTGCGCCGGGGCACTTCGGCTCGCGCTTGCAGCCGAACAGCCCGGGCGACGACGAGGAGGAGATTCTGCTCTCCGTCCTCGAAGGTCTGACCTACGGCTGCGGCGACGTGATCCTCGGCCTCAACCCCGCGGGCGATGACGTGGAGACCATCGTCCGCCTCGAAGAGCTGCTCCGCTCCGTCGTCGAACGGCTCAACCTCCCCACGCGCTACTGCGTCCTCTCCGACATCGTGAAGCAGTCGAGCGCCCGCGAGCGAGCGCGCGTTGACGTGGGCTTTCAGAGCCTCGCCGGAACGTCACGGGCGCTCGGCGGGATGGTGGGCTTAGACGTCGAAGGCGTGGCGGAACTCGCGCGCGGGTTCGCGGGGCTCTACTTCGAGACGGGGCAGGGGTCGGAGGTGACGAACGGCGCGGCCGAGGGGCTCGACATGGTCACGCTCGAAGCGCGCACGTACGGCGTCGCGCGCCACATCGGGAAGCGCACGGGCGCGTGGATGATCGTCAACGACGTGGCGGGCTTCATCGGGCCGGAGGTCTTCCGCACGGGCGGGCAACTGTTGCGGGCCTGTCTCGAAGACACGCTGATGGCGAAGCTGCACGGGCTGACGATGGGGCTCGACGTGTGCTCGACCTTCCACATGGGGCTAGGGCCCGGCGAGCTGAAGCGCCTGACGGCCGAGATCGTCGAGCGTGCGGCCCCCGCCTACCTGATGGCCGTCGCGGGCAACGCCGACCCGATGCTCGGCTACCTGACGACCTCTTTCCGCGAGCACCCGCAGTTGCGCGGCCGGACGGGCAAGCGAATCTCCACGCCGATGCAGAGAAGGCTGACCGAGCTGGGCGTCATGGACGGCGGCGGCCTCCCGCGCGCGGACGCCGAGAGCGCCGCGGCGCTCTACGCCGCTTACATGAAGGCCGGCGGGGACAGGCGCACGGACGAGGCGCTGCGCGCCGAAGCCTCGAAGAAGGCGGCGGCGCTGGCCGGGCGCGGCTTCGACCTCGGCTTCGGGCACGCAGGAGACTACGCCGCGCCGCCAGCGGTCGAGGCGCGTCTGGAGAAGATTTACAGGCACGCGAGGCGCGCGCTCTATTCGGGCCTCGACGAAGGCGTCCTGCGCGAGGTCAGCCCGAGCCACCTGCGCGTGCAGACGCTCGCGCGCGACCGCGAGCAGTACCTTTCGGAGCCCGCGGCCGGCGAGATGCTCCGGCCGGAGGACGCGTCGCGCGTCGCGCGTCTCTACGGCGAGCGAAGGCCGCGCGTGCAGCTCGTCCTGTCGGACGGGTTGAACGCGGACGCGCTCAACGAGAACCTGCGCGCGGTGCTGCCACGCCTGCGGCGCGAGCTGAAGGGGGCGGGCCTGCACGTCGGAGAGACCGACGTGGTCGTCACGCACGGCCGCGTGCGCGCGGGCTATCACGCGGGCGAGCTGTTGGGAGTTGACCTAGTCGTCCACCTCATCGGCGAGCGGCCGGGCACGGGGCTGAACACGCTCTCGGCCTACGTCACCTACGGGCGCGACGCTGCGGGGTACTTACGATGGAGCCCCGCGTTAGACCACGCGTGCACGACGGCCGTCTGCGGCATCAACGAGAGGGGGAAGCGGCCCGACGCGGCCGTCGAAGAGATTGCGGGGTGCGTCGTGCGCGCGTGCGAGGAGCGGCGTTCGGGCGTCGCGCTCGGCTCGGGGTTCAGGAAACGGTAGGAAGTTGAGTCCGTTTGGACGGAATCAAAGGAGGTTTTCGGAAGCGCCCGGGAGGGTGTTGACTTTCGTTCCCCCAGATTGGATATTGTCGCCATACGCTAACGCTTCGGAGGGTCGCCGGTCGGTTTGAGAGTTGACGGGGGCCGCCGGGGCGTTTGATTTTCAAGGCAGTAGGCAGTAGGCAGATGGCAGTAGGCAGTTAAAACCCTTGCCATCCAAAGCTGTGAGTTAACTCATCAACATAAAGAACGCGGAGCGGCTGCCTACTGCCATCTGCCTACTGCCTACTGCTCAAAGCGACGCATGGAACGACTCGTGCAGTTGTTGTCGGGTCATGAGCGTGCCGTTTTCACGAACGGGCGTTTCGGCTTCGACGTGCGCCCGAACGCGCTCCTGCTCGTCGCCTGCGCGGTGGCGCTGCTCGCCTTCGTCTACTTCGCGTACGTGCGGCCGCGCACGCGTCTCGGCGGCGGCACGCGCGTAGGTCTCATCGCGCTGCGCTCCGCGCTCTTCCTGCTCATCCTCTTCCTGCTCCTGAAGCCGGTGGTGGTCGTGCCCTCGGTCATCCCGCGCAGCAGCACCGTCGCGCTCGTCGCCGACGACTCGCGCAGCATGCAGATGGCCGACGCGTCGGGCGGGCTCACGCGCCTCGACGCGATGAGGGCCGCGCTCTTCGACGCGGCCGGCCCCTTCCAGACGCGCCTGCGCGAGAAGTTCAGGACGCAGACCTACGGGTTCTCAAGTCAACTTAACAACGTCGGCGACGGCGGCGAGGAGCTGACCGGAGAGGGGCTTTCGAGCGACGTGGGCGGCGCGCTCGCGGAGGCCGCGCGGCGCTCGACCGGCGCTCCGCTCTCCGCGCTCGTGCTCGTCTCGGACGGCGCAGCGAACGCGGGCGCAGACCTCTCGGCGGAGCTGCGCAACCTGCGCGCGCGGGGCCTGCCCGTCTACACGGTCGGCGTGGGCAGCGCGCGAAGGCCGGCGGACGCCGAGCTTGTGCGCGTGAACCTGCCGCGGCGCGTGCTCGTCGGTTCGAGCGTCGAGGTCGAGGCGTTCGTGCGCGCGAGCGGCTACGGCGCGACGAAGGTTCGGATCGCCGCGAGCGAGGACGGGCGCGCGGTCAAGACCGAGGAGTTTAACTTACGCGGCGGCGAGACCGAGGTCGTGCGGATGGAACTCGTCCCCCTGACGGCGGGCGTGCACCGCTACACGTTCGACGTGCAGCCGCTCGCCGACGAGCTGACGCTTGAGAACAACCGGCGCGAGGCCCTGGTCGAGGTCGTCGAGGGGCCTCTGCGCGTGCTCTACGTCGAGGGCGAGCCGCGCTGGGAGTTGGGGAAGCTGCGCGACGCGCTCGGGCGCGAAGAGAAGAACGTCCAACTGGTCTCGCTGCTGCGCACGGGCGAGAACAAGCTCTACCGGCAGGGCGTCTCGGGCGAGGGGGAGCTGGCCGAAGGCTTCCCGAAGACGGAGGAGGAGCTGTTCACATACGACGGCCTGATGCTCGGGAGCGTGGAGGCGAGCTTCTTCACGGCCGAGCAGTTGCGGGCCGTCGAAGCGTTCGTCGCGCGCCGCGGCGGGGGGCTCCTGGCCGTCGGCGGGCGCTACGCCTTCGGCGGCGGGGGCTACGCGGGGACGCCCGTGGCCGACGCGCTCCCGGTCGCGCTGGCGGCGCGCGCGGCGGGCACCTCGCAGGGGCCGGGCCCGAACGAGTACGCGCCCGTCTACAAGGCGCAGCTCACGGCGCGCGGGGCCTCGCACCCGATCACCCGGCTGAACGAAGACCGGGGCCTGAGCCAGAAGACGTGGAACGAACTGCCCGCCCTCTCCGTGCCCGAAGCGCCGGCGGGCGTGAAGCCGGGCGCGACCGTCCTGCTCGAAGCGCGGCGGCCCGCGGCGGAAGGGCGCGCGGGGAGCGGGCCGGTCACTCTGCTCGCGCAGCAGCGTTACGGGCGCGGGCAGGCCCTGGCCTTCACCGCGTCCGACACCTGGCGCTGGCGGATGCGTTCGGACTCCAAGAGCAACGCTCACGAGAACTTCTGGCGTCAGATGTTACGTTACCTCGTGCAGACGACGCCGCGGCAGTTCGAGGTCGCGGCCGAGCAGGACGTTTACGCCCCCGGCGACGCCGTGCGCGTCGTCGCGGACTTGAGGGACAGGAAGTTCAACGCGGCCGCGGACGCGCGCGCCGTCGCGCGGGTGGTCAAGCCCTCGGGCGCGACCGTCGAGGTGCCGCTCCGCTTCACCGCGCGTGACGAGACGAACGTCTACGTCGGCGAGTTTAAGTCGGACGAGTTGGGGCGTCATCGGATTGAGCTGACCGCAAACGGCCCTTCTATCGGCGAGGCTTCGGCGCAGTCGGAGTTCCTGGTCGCGGAACTCAACCGCGAGTTCTACGACGCGACGCTCAACGAGGAGCTGCTCCGCCGCGTCGCCGCCGAGACGGGCGGCAGGTACTACACGCTGGACGAAGTGGGGGCGCTCGTGGACGACCTGACCTACCGCCAGACCGACAACTCGCGGCCCGTGACGAAAGACCTCTGGGACATGCCCGTCAACTTCTTCCTGCTCGTCGGCCTCCTGAGCGGCGAGTGGTTCCTGCGCAAGCGGCACGGGCTGGCGTAAACAGAACCGCGAGCGGTAGCGAGCGGGTGCGTCCTGCGATGAAGATGCGTCTAGTGAAACTGCGACCCGCTCGCTACCGCTCGCGGTACTGATTAACTGCATGCTACGTCGTCTCATCCTTGTACTCGTCTGGTGCTGCGCGGCGGCCGTGCTGACGTGCGCGCAGGAGAAGACGCGTACGGCCACAGACCCGAACAAGTACGCGGTCATCCTGAGCGGGGCGAGCGGCGACGAGGAATTCGCGAAGCGCTTCAAGGGGTGGACTGCGGAGCTGCGCAAGGCGCTCGTCGAGCGCTTCGGGTTCGACGACTCGCGTGTGACGGTGCTGTCGGAGTCGCCCGAAGGCGGGGCGTCGCGCGCGACGGCCGAGGAGGTGCGGCGCGTCTTCACGTCGCTGAAGGCGTCGGCGGGGGCGGAGAGCACGGTCTTCGTCTTCCTCATCGGACACGGCACGTACGACGGGCGGCAGGCGAAGTTCAGCCTCGTCGGCCCCGACCTCGCCGCGAACGAGTACGCCGAACTTTTAAGTAACCTTCCGGCGCGGCGCGTCGTCGTCTTTAACATGGCGAGCGCGAGCGGCGAGTTCATCAAGCCCCTGTCGGGGCGCGGCCGCGTCGTCGTCACCGCGACGCGCAGCGGGCAGGAGCAGAACGCGACGCGCTTCCCCGAGCACTTCATCGCGGCGCTCGCGAGCCGCGACGCGGATGCCGACCAGAACGGCCGCGTCTCCGTGCTCGAAGCCTTCGACTTCGCCTCGCGCCTGACGGCCGAGCAGTACAAGCGCGCCGGAAGGTTGGCGACCGAGCACGCCCTGCTCGACGACAGCGGCGACGGCGTCGGCCACGCGACGGCCGAGGGCGGCGACGGCGCTCTGGCGCGGACGACCTACCTCGACTCGCTCTCGGTCGAGCAGGCGGCGGCCAACGCCGAGACGGGCCGCCTGCTGCGCGAGCGCGAGCGGCTCGAAGAGGAGGTCGAGCAGCTCAAGTCGCGCAAGACGTTGTTGCCGGAGGCGCAGTACGAGGCGGAGCTTGAGAGGATATTCGTCACTCTCGCGAAGGTGAACCGCAGCATTAAGAGGGGTGCGCAGTGAGGGCAGGGCTTCGGACGAGAATACCGCGGTCGGCCGTCCCCGTCCTCCGAAGGTCGGGGCGCGGGCTCCTGCTCGCCTTCGCCGTCCTGCTCGCCTGCGCGCACGCCGGTTCCGCTCAGAGCACGATAGACAACCTGCCTCAGACCCCTTCGCTCCCGGGCGAGGCCGAGCTGAAGCGCGGCGACTACGCGCGCGCCGTCGAGCTGCTGAGCGCGCGTCTGAAGGCGGAGGCGTCGGACGCGGCGGCCGAGAGGCTCCTGCTGCGCGCGCTGTTGGAGACAGGCCGCTACGTGGAGGCCGAGGCGTCGGCGCGTTCGTTCCTGGGCGCGCACCCGGAGGCCGGCGGCGTGCGCCACGAGCTGGCCGAGGCGCTGGCCGCGACCGGGCGTTACGCGGAGGCCGTCCGTGAGTTCCAGCGCGCGGCCACGGGGCTTGAGAGCGACCTGCGTCGCGCGGAGCTGCTCGAAGCGATGGGGCAGGAGCAGCGCGCGCGCGAAGTCTTCGCGTCGATGGTCAGGGCCTACGAGGAGAGCGAGCCGTCGGACGCGCCCTCGCTCGCGGCGGTCGCGCGCGCGCTCGTCCGGCTCGAAAGATTTCAGGAGGCGCGCAACCTCTACGCCGACGCCATCGACGCCGACCCGACCAACCTCGAAGCGCAGCTCGGCGGCGGCGAGCTGTTCACGGAGAAGTACAACTACGCGGAGGCGGCCGTCTTCTACGCCGACGCGCTGAAGGTCAACCCGAACAGCGCGCGCGCCTACCTCGGCATCGCCCTCAACAAGAGGATCGAGCGCGACGAGGAGGTGACGAACGCGCTCGCGCGCGCCCTTATCATCAACCCCAACATGGTCGAGGCGCACGCGCTCGCCGCCGCGCTCGCACTCGAAGCCGGCGAGTACGAGGAGGCCACGGCCGGGATAGAGAAGGGGCTGAAGGTCAACCCGAACTCGACCGAGCTGCACGCGCTGCGCGCCGCACAGCTCTACCTGCAAGACAAGGACTACGGCCCGGCGGCCGCGCAGGCGCTGGCCGTCAACCCGCGCTACGGCCGGCTCTACGAGACCCTCGCGCACTACGCGACCATCACGCGGCGGGTCGAGCAGGCGGCCGAGTTCTCGCGCCGCGCCGTCGAGCTTTCGCCGCGGCTGTGGAGCGCGCGCCTGAGCCTAGGGATGGCGCTGCTGCGGCTGGGCCGGATGGAGGAGGGGCGGGCCGAGGTCGAGAAGTCTTTCGAGGGCGACCCGTTCAACGCGTGGGCCAAGAACACGCTCGACCTGCTCGACGCGATGCGCGACTTCCGCGAGACGCGCCGCGGTGACTTCTTAATCAAGGCGGGCGCGGGCGAAACGGAAGTGCTCGCGCCGCTCGCCGCCGACCTGCTCGAAGAGGCGGCGGCGAAGCTGACGGCGAAGTACAAGTTCACGCCGAAGGGGCCGGTCGTCGTCGAACTCTTCCCCAACCACGAGGACTTCGCCGTGCGCGCGCTGGGGCTGCCCGGGCTCGGCGCTCTGGGCGTCTGCTTCGGCCAGGTCATCGCGCAGGACTCGCCCTCGGCGCGGGCGGCGGGCGAGTTCAACTGGGGCGGCACGCTCTGGCACGAGTACACGCACGTCATCACGCTCCAGATGACGGACTACCGCATCCCGCGCTGGTTCTCCGAAGGGCTCTCAGTTTATGAAGAGCGGCGCGCGCGCCCCGGTTGGGGCGGCGGGTGGAACCCCTCGGTGCTGCGCGCGTACGCGGACGGGCGCTGGTTCAAGATCGCAGACCTCGACGCGGGCTTCGTTCGCCCGCGCCGCGCCGACGACGTGTCGCTCGCATACTTCCAGGCGTCGCAGGTCGTCGAGTTCGTCGTGGAGCGTTACGGCTTCGACGCCATCCTCAAAATGCTCGCGCTCTACCGCGACAAGGCGCGCACGCCCGAAGTGCTGCGGCAGGCTTTGAAGCTGACCGAGGAGGAGTTCGACCGCGCCTTCATGGAGTACGTCGGGGCGAAGGCGCGGCCGCTGCACGAGGGGCTGGGCGGCGCTTCGGCGCTGGACGCGTCGCGGCTGCCGAAGGAGGCCGTGCTCGGCCTGCTCGCCGCGCGCGACATCTTCCCGCTGCGCCTGCGCGCGGGGCATATCCTGCGCGAAGAGGGCGACGTTGAAGGCGCTATCAAACACTTCCGGCGCGCGGCGGAGCTTTACCCGTACTTCGCGGGCGAGGGGAACGCTTACGAGGCGCTCGCCGACATCTACGAGAAGCGCGGGGACGCGGCCGCGGCCGCCGAGGCCCTGGAGTCGCTCCTGAAGTACGACGAGACGAACCTGAAGGCGCTCGGGCGTCTGGCCGACCTGCGGCAGAAGCAGGGCGACCGCGCGCGGGCGCTTGAGGCGCTGCGCCTCGGCTTCTACGTCGCGCCCTTCGAGCCGACGGCGCACGCGCGCGCGGGCGAGCTGTATCTGGACACGAAGGACGCGGCCGGGGCGCTCACGGAGTTCCGGGCGGCGCTCGCGCTCCGCCCCCCCAACGAGGCCGAGGCCCACTACAACGTCGCCCGCGCCTTCCACGCCCTGGGCAAGACGGCCGACGCCAAACGTTCAGTCCTACGGGCGCTCGAAGCCGCGCCCAGTTACGAGAAGGCGCAGGAGCTTTTGCTGACTATCACGGGACAGTAAGATTGATGAGAGGTTGTGCGAGAAGCCCCGAAGGGGCGTCATTAGATAGCCAGGGGCAGAGCGAAGGCAAAGCCTGAGCGCCTCCCCTGGTAACGTATGGGTAAATATGTTGAGCCCTGAAAGGGCGGCATAAATTATTTCGCCCTTTGAGGGCTCCTGGGATTCATTCTGGCGTTAACCAGGGGCGTTGCCCCTGGCTATTGCATTTCGCCCCTTCGGGGCTTTTCGACAGAGTTCTTCTCAGGCATCGGCTAAGGAGCGTACATGGCGGTCGAGACGAACGTGTTGCGCGACGAGGAGCTTTTGGACAGGCTCGCGACGGCGCGCGAGGGTCTGCTGAGGGAGATTCGGAAGGCCATCAAGGGGCAGGACGAGGTGGTCGAGCAGGTCTTGCTCTCGCTCTTCGTGGGCGGGCACTCGATCATCACGGGCGTGCCGGGCCTCGCCAAGACCCTGCTCGTGCGCACCATCGCCTCCGTGCTCGACCTCTCCTTCAAGCGCATCCAGTTCACGCCCGACCTGATGCCCGCCGACATCACCGGCACCGAGATCATCGAGGAAGACCGCGCGACCGGAAGGCGCGCGATGGAGTTCATCCGCGGCCCCGTCTTCGCCAACATCGTGCTGGCCGACGAGATCAACCGCACGCCGCCGAAGACGCAGGCCGCCCTGCTCGAAGCGATGCAGGAGGGGCGCGTCACCGTGCAGGGCGTCTCCTACGACCTGCCGCGCCCCTTCCACGTCCTCGCCACGCAGAACCCCATCGAGATGGAGGGCACCTACCCCCTGCCCGAGGCGCAGCTCGACCGCTTCATGTTCCAGATCAAGATCGGCTACCTGCCCGAGGAGGAGGAGGTGGCCGTCGTCAAGCAGACGACCGCGCCGCAGGACTTCGAGTTCGAGCGGCAGATGACGGCCGAAGAGATCATCGCCTACCAGCGCATCGTCCGGCAGGTGCCCGTCTCCGACACCGTCGCGCGCTACGCCGTGCGGCTCGTCGGCGCGAGCCGGCCCGGCTCGGAAGGCTCGCCCGAGTTCGTCAACCGCTGGGTGACGTGGGGCGCGAGCCTGCGCGCGTCGCAGTTCCTCGTCCTCGGGGGCAAGGCGCGCGCGGCCTTGCGCGGCCGCTACAACGTCTCGTGCGAGGACATACGCGCCGTCGCGCCCGCCGTCCTGCGCCACCGCGTGCTCCTGAACTTCCAGGCGGAGGCCGAGCGGGTTGACTCCGACCAGGTGATTAAGAAACTGGTCGAGGCGGTGCCGGAGCCGAAGTCGGGGCTGTAGATGGACTACCGAATCAGGCGCGCGACCCTCGAAGACCGCGCGGCGCTCGAACGGCTCATCGCGGAGTCGGCGCGCGGCCTGAGCCGGGGCGACTACACGGGCGAGCAGGTCGAGGCGGCGCTCGCCTCCGTCTTCGGCGTGGACACGGACTTGATTCACGACGGGACGTACTACGTCGCCGAAGTCCAGGGCTCCGCGGTCGGCTGCGGCGGCTGGAGCAAGCGCCGGACGCTCTTCGGCGGCGACCGCTACGGCGCGCGCGACTCGGGCCACCTCGACCCGCGGACGGAGCCCGCGAAGGTACGCGCCTTCTTCGTCCGCCCCGACTGGGCGCGGCGCGGCGTGGCCGGCGCGATCCTTGAGACCTGCGAGCGCGAGGCGAAGGCCGAAGGGTTCCGCGCGCTCGAACTGATGGCGACGCTCCCCGGCGTCCCCTTCTACGCCGCGCGCGGCTACGAAGGGGCCGAACGCGTCTCCTACGAGATCGCCGAAGGCGTCACGATTGAGTTCGTGCCGATGAGGAAGGAACTGAAGGAGGTGATAAGTGATGAGTGATAAGTGATAAGAAAATACGGTTTCCTCTTATCACTTATCACTCATCACTTATCACTCGGTTTTATGTGGTGGAAGCGCGACAAGAAGGCTAAGACGACCGACGCCGGGTCGGCGGGTTCGGCCGCGCGCGGCGCGCCGCGCTTCCTGGACCCGGAGGTGCTGGCGCGCATCGGGTCTCTGGAGCTTCTGGCACGGGCGGTGGTCGAGGGCTTCATCGCGGGGCTGCACCGTTCGCCGTTCACGGGCTTCTCGACGGAGTTCACGGAGTACCGGCAGTACAACGCGGGCGACGACCTGCGCTACCTCGACTGGCGGCTGCTCGGGCGCACCGACCGCTTCTTCATCAAGAAGTACCGCGCCGACACGAACGCGCAGGTCACGCTCCTGGTGGACACGAGCGGCTCGATGAGCTACGCGGGTCGGGAGGGCGGCGTGACCAAGCTTCAGTACGCGCAGTTCCTCGCCGCGTCGCTCGCGCACCTCGCCGCGCGGCAGCAGGACGCGGTGGGCCTGACGGCCTTCGGGCAGGAGGTTCACACGCACGTGCCGGCGCTCAACCGGACGGGGCACATGCGGACGGTCTACGGCAGGCTCTCGACGCTCGAAGCGGGCGGCGAGACGCGCCTGGCGGAGGCGCTCCACGCGACGGCCGACCGCCTGACGCGGCGCGGCGTGGTCGTCCTCGTCTCCGACTTTTACGAGAGCCCGGAGCGCCTGGCGGGCGCGTTCCAGCACCTGCGCTTCCGCGGCCACGACGTGATCGCGTTCCACGTGCTCGACCCGAAAGAGGTCGAGTTCGATTTCGAGGACTCGCTGCTCCTGCTCGAAGACTCCGAGACCCTTGAGCAACTGCCCGTGCTGCCCGACGTGGTCGCGGGCGGCTACCGCGAGCGGGTCAAGGCGCACGTCGAGGCTTTGCGCCAGACCTGCGCCGCCAACCGCGTCGATTACGAGCTGGTCACGACCGACCGGCCGCTCGACTTCGCCCTCTTCTCCTTCCTCTCGCGCCGCGCGGGGAAGGGGTAAGAGCGTAAACCGTGAACCGTAAACCGTGACGAGATAAAACCGGCCTTCACTTGTCGCGGTTCATGGTTTACGGTTCGCTGCTTTTTCTTGTCACGGTTTACGGTTCACGGTTTACGGCTTTCAGATGTCTTTCCTGAACCCATTCTTCCTGCTCGGGCTGGCGGCGCTGGCGGCGCCGGTGCTGGTGCATCTGGTGCGGCGGACGCGCGCGCGGCGGGTGGAGTTCCCGGCGCTCTACTTCGTGCGGCAGGTGCCGCAGCGCACCATAAGGCGTCGGACTCTGCGCGACCTTTTGTTACTGGCTCTGCGCTGCCTGGCGCTGCTGCTGGTCGTCTTCGCCTTCACGCGGCCGTACTTCACGACGGCGGGGAAGGCGGCGGAGTCGGAAGGGTCGCGCTCGACCGTCGTCCTGTTGGACGCTTCGCTGAGCATGAGGCGCGCGGGGCTCTTCGAGGAGGCGAAGCGGCGCGCGGAGGCGCTGGTCGGCGAGGCGGCGGCGGACGAGCGCGTGGCGCTGTTGAGCTTCGGCGAAGGGTACGAGGTCGTGAGCCCGTTCACGGCGGACAAGAACGCCCTGCGCGCGGCGCTCGCGGGCCTGAGCGCGGGTTACGAGGCGACCGACTATGAGCAGGCCCTGCGCGGGGCGGAGGCGCTCTTCAGGGACTCGAAGGCGGGGGGCGCGCGGCGCGTGCTCGTGCTGTCGGACTTTCAGGCGACGGGCTGGGACGCGGGGCGCGCGACCTTCAGGCTCGCGCCGGACGTGCGCCTCGCCCTGATCGACGTGGCGGGCGCGCCCGAGGCCAACCTGTCCGTCACCAACGTCGAGGCGCGCGGCGAAGTCTACGGGCAGAAGTACACGGACAAGCTCGCCGTCCACGTCGCCAACTTCGCGGACGAAGACCGCGGCGCGGTCACGCTCGACTTCCAGATCAACGAGCAGACGGTCGAGAAGCGCGAGCTGACGTTCGCGCCGCGCGAGGAGAAGGTCGTCGAGTTCACCGACTTCAACCTCGCCGAAGGGACGAACCGCTGCGCCGTGCGGCTGCGTGCGGAAGACTTCGCGCCCGACAACGACTTCTACTTCACGCTCCGGCGCGCGGCGCAGTCGAAGGCGCTCATCATCGACGGCTCGGCGCGCGGCGGCGACAGCTTCTACTTGCAGAGCGCGCTCGCCGCGGGCGGCGACCTGCCCTTCACCTTCGAGGTGCGCGGCGCGTCGGCCGTCGGCCCCGACGCCGTCGGCGCGCACTCGCTCCTCATCCTCAACGACGCCGGCCTCGCGCCCGGCCCCCTCTCCGCGGCGGTCGAGCGCTTCGTCGAGTCGGGCGGACGGCTCGTCATCGCCGCCGGGCCGCACACGAAGCCGGAGAGCTTCAACCGCGCCTTCGGCCGCGTCGCCCCCGCGACCCTGAGCGAGGCCGTGCAGCTACAGCGCGGCGAGACGGTGGCGATGACGGCGCTCAAGAGTTCGCACCCGGTCTTCAAGGTCTTCAGAGAGGGGGGGCGGATGCCCGCGGCGCGCGTCTACGGCTACCTGCGCGGGGAGGCGCGCGAGGGCGCGTCGGTGCTCGCGAGCTTCGAGGACGGGAGCCCCGCGCTCGTCGAGAGAAGCGCGGGCGCGGGGCGCGTGCTGTTGTATAACTCGACATTGGGCATGGCCTGGAGCGACCTGCCGCTCTCGCCGGTTTATCTTCCGCTCGTGCAGCAGTTGGTGCGCTACCTCGGCGAGCGCGAGGTGAGCGCGTGGCAACGTCTGGGGCAGGCGTTCGTCGTGGCGAAGGGGGCGGAAGGCGTGCCGCCCGCGGTGGACGCGCCGTCGGGCGCGAGGCTGAAGAACGAGAACGTGTCGAGGGGCGGCGAGATGCTCCTGACCGGGCGCGAGCCGGGCTTCTACCGCCTGCGCTACGCGGCGGGGCCGGACTTCGCGGCGGTCAACGTGGACGGGCGCGAGGGCGACTTCGCGAAGCTCAACCAGGAGGAGTTCCTCGCCTCCTTCACCGGCGGCGACCCGGCCGCGCGCGACGTTGCCAACACCGCCGAGCGCGAGAGCGGCGAAGAGATCGAGGCGCGGCAGCGGGCGTGGTGGCCGCTCCTCCTCGCGGCCCTCCTCCTCCTCGCCGCCGAGTCGGTGCTCGCGCGCCGGACGAAGGTCGTGAAGATGATTGGTTGAGTCATGGGTGGCCGGTTGAAAGCCCCGAAGGGGCGGAATGAGACAGCCAGGGGCAACGCCCCTGGAAACGGGATGGATAAAAGTCGGGAGCCCTGAAAGGGCGAAATAGGGACGTGGGTTAATCCCGCCCCTTCAGGGCTCCGTAAATATAACCGGCCGTGACCAGGGGCGGCGCTCAGGCTGCGCCTTCGCTCTGCCCCTGGCTATTGCATCTCGCCCCTTCGGGGCTTAAAAAGGCTCTCGGCTATGCATTACGAAGCGGGAAAGCTGCACAGCCTGTTACGAAGCGCGCGGCGGCGGCGGCGTTTGATGATCGCGCTGCGGGGGGCGGCGGTCTGTCTGGGCGTGTTGGCGTGCGTGCTGCTGCTGTTGGGGTGGGCGGCGTACCGCTACAGGGGGAGCGAGGGGGCGCTGCTGGCCCTGCGCGTGGGGGCGCTCGTCGCCTTCGTGGCGGCGGTGTACCTGTCGCTGGTGAGGCCGCTCGCGCGGCGCATCAGTGAGGCGAGGCTGGCGCGGTTCATCGAGGAGCGCGCGCGCGGGACGGAGGAGAGGTTAGTTACCGCCATCGAGTTTGAAGAGGGTGACGAGGCGAGGCGCGTCTCGCGCGCGCTGCTCGAACGTCTGAGGTCGGACGCTGACGGCGCGGCCGCGGGCGTGGACTTAGACCGCGTGTACAGCCGCCGCGCGCTGGCGGCGTACGGGGCGGCGGCGCTCCTGAGCCTGTTGCTCTTCGCGGGCGTTCTGAAGTGGGGGCCGCGAGGGCTGTCGGAGGGCGTCGCGCAGTTGGTCGCGCCGTCGGGGATGGCGGCCGAGGCCGACCCGCGGGCCATCAAGGTCAAGCCGGGCACGGCGCGCGTGCCGAAGGGCTCTGACCAGGACATCACGGCCGCGCTCGCGGGCTTCGAGGCGGAGGCGGCGTCGCTCTTCACGCGCGCGGCAGGCGCGGGCGACGACGCGTGGCAGGGTCAGGCGATGGAGCAGGCGAAGGCGCGCGGCGAGTTCGAGCTGTCGCTCGTCAACGTGCAGGAGCCGGTCGAGTACTTCGTCGAGTCGGAAGGCGTCCGCTCCGAGGTCTTCAAGCTCGAAGTCGTAGACCTGCCCTTCGTCAAGCAGCTCGACCTGGTGCTCAACTTCCCCGCCTTCTCGCGCCTGCCCGCGAAGGCCGTGGAGGACGGCGGCGACGTGGCGGCGCTGAAGGGGACGGTCGTGACCGTGACGGCGCGCCTCTCCGGCAAGGCCCGCGCGGCGCGCATCGTCTTCGCCGACGGGCGTAAGGTTGAGATGAAGGCCGCCGGGCAGGACTTCGTCGGCGCGCTGACGGTCGCGGGCGACACGAGCTACTTCGTCGAGCTGACGAGCGTGGACGGCGAGGTCTACCGCGGCTCGAACGAGTACGACGTGACGGCGCTCGAAGACCTGCCGCCGACCGTCTCGTTCGAGCGCCCGGGCCGCGACACTAAGGCGACCAACCTCGAAGAGGTCTTCACGCAGGCGCGCGCCGAGGACGACTTCGGCGTCGCGTCAATCGAGCTCTTCTTCTCCGTCAACGGCGGCGACGAGCAGAAGGTCAACCTTCAGGAGCTGAGCCGCGACGCGGCGCGGAGCCTGACGGGCACGCACACCTTCTTCATGGAGGAGTACAAGCTCAAGCCCGGCGACTTCATCTCCTACTACGCGAAGGCGCGCGACGCGTCGAACGAGACGACGAGCGACATCTACTTCATCGAAGTCAAGCCCTTCGAGATGCAGTACAGGCAGTCGCAGCAGCAGGGCGGGGGCGGCCAGCAGGGCGAGGGCGGCGACCAGGATCAGAACGCCTTGACGCGGCGGCAGAAGGAGTTGATCGCCGCGACGCACCGCCTGATGCGCGAGGGGCAGCGCTACACGCCGCAGGAGCGCGCCGACGGCTACGAGGCGGTCGCCGCGGGGCAGGAGAAGCTGAAGGCCGACACGCTCGAATTCGTCGAACGTTTACGGCGGAGGATGGGCGAGCAGCTCGACGGGCGCGAGGAGCTGTCGCGCATGGCCGAAGACCTGCGCGCGGCCGCGCGCGAGATGGAGGGCGCGCCGCCGCCCCTGCGCAAGCAGGCGGGCCGCGACGCGCTGCCGCCCGAGCAGCGCGCGCTGCAACGTCTGCTCGCGGCCGACGCCATCTTCCGCGAGATGCAGGTCGCCTTCGGCCAGCAGGGCGGCGGCGGCGGGGGCGGGGAGCGCGAGTCGAGGGAGCTGACCGACCTGATGGAGCTCGAACTCGACAAGATGAAGAACCAGTACGAGACGCTCAACCGCGAGCAAAGGCAGCGCACGGAGCAGGCCAAGTCGGAGGCCGAGCGGCGTCTCGAAGAACTCGCGCGCAGGCAGGAGCGCGCGCTCGAAGAGCAAAGGCGTCGTCAGCAGGGTCAGCCGCAGAACGGCGGCGGGGGCGGCGGCGGAAGCCAACGCCAGCAGCAGGAGATGGCCGAGGAGGCGCGCAGGGCCGCGCGCGAGCTTGAGCGCCTGTCGCGCGAGCGGCGCGACGCGCGGATGCAGGAGCTGAGCCGCCAGCTCGACCAGGCGGCCGACGACTTGCAGCGCGCGCAGTCCTCTTCGCGCAACAACCCGAACGACTCAATCGCGCAGGGCGAGCGCGCGCTCGAACGGATGCGGCAGGCGCAGCGCCGCCTCCAACAGATGAGAGGCGGCGGGTCTGCGGGTCAGCAGGGGCAGCGGCAGGAGATAGGCGAGCTTCGGCGTCGTGCCGCGGAGGCCGCCGCGCGGCAGCGCGAACTGACGCGCGAGGCGGAACAGCTCGCGCGCCGCGGCGGGCAGCAGGGGCAGCAGGGGCAGCAGGGCGAAGAGTCTGCGCGCGCGGCGCGCGAGCGCCTGAACGAGCGCGCGGAGGCTTTGGCCGAGTCGGTCAACAACCTCGAAGAGGACGCCCGACAGACGGCGCGCGCGTTGGGAGAAGGGAAGCAGCAGGCGGCGGCGCGTCGCCTGAACGAAGCGGCCGACGCGCTCCGCCGCAACCGCGTGGCCGAGCGCACGCGCGAAGGCGCGCGCGGCGCGGAGCAGGGCAGGCCCGAGTCTGCCCGCGAGGCGGGTCGCGCGGCCGAGCGGGGCCTGGGCGAGATGTCGGAGCGCTTGCAGGAGGCGGAGGCCGCGGCCGGTCGTCCTTCCGGTAACGGCGCGGAAGAGGCGCTCGACCGCACGCGCCAGCTCGCCGACGACCTCGACTCGCTGCGCCGCAGGCTCGAAGAGCGCGCAGCGCGCCGCGAGGGGCGCGGGCAGCAGCAGTCGCAGGGCAGCCGTCAACAGGGCGGACAGAAGGGTCAGCAGGGAGAGCAGTCCGCGCAGCAGGGGCAGTCCGGGCAGGAGGGGCAGCAGGGTGGTCAGCAGCCGGGCGGCCGTCAGCAGGGCTCGCGCTCACAACAGCAGGGGCAGCAGTCGGCGCAACAGTCCGGCGGCGGCGGAAGCAGTCGCGGCGGCGACATGATCGGGGGCACGGGCGAAGACGACGCGCGGCAGCTCGGGTCGGAGCTGCGCGAGCGCCTGCGCGACGCGGAGCGTCTGCGCCAGGAGCTGGGCGGCAGTTCGGGCAACAGGGAACTCGGCGGCATCATCGGGCAGTTGCGCGGCATGACCGACGGCCGCATGGACGGCGAGGCGCAGACGGCCGCGGCGCTCAAGGCGCAGGTCATCGACCCCCTGCGGCAGTTGGAGCTTGAGCTGAGCAAGCGCCTGCGCGAGCAGCTCGGCCGCACAAACCTGCGGCTCGGCGACGAGGGCGCAGCGCCGGGTCGTTACCGCAAGTCGGTCGAAGAGTACTACCGCCGCCTCTCGCAGGGCGGCCGCAGGTGAAGGGGGGAGAATTTGAAATTTCAAACTCCGAATTTCAAATGGGCGCTGCGCGCGGGGCTCCCTTTGCTGCTCATCGCGCTGGCGCTAATGCCAGTCAGCGGGCAGAGGCCCGAAGGGTTCAGGCCGCGGATGCCTCCAGAAATCTCGCCCTTCGGCGGGCTGCCTCCCTTCGGAACCGTCAGCCCGCGCAGGCGACAGGTGGAGACGCCGCCGCGCGCGATGGGGCGCGCGGGCGCGTCGGAGTCTTCGGGCGAGTTCACCTTCACGCGCATGATCTACCGCTCGCCCTACTCCTACGGCCGTCGCTGGGGCGGCGCGTGGGCCACAGACTTCCCCGAGGCCGACGACCACTTCGGCGTCGGAATACGGGAGTGGGCGGGGACGAACCTCAACGTCTCGGGCCAGCCGCGCCAGTTCGAGGTCATGGACGAGGGGCTCTTCGACTACCCGCTCGTCTACATCGTCGAGCCCGGCTACATGGAGCTGTCGGACGAGGAGGCGGCGCGGCTCAGGGAGTATGTGGCGCGCGGCGGCTTCATGTTCTTCGACGACTTCTGGGGCGAGGCCGAGTGGCAGAACGTCAAGGAGCAGATGAAGAAGGTCTTCCCCGACCTTGAGCCGAAGGAGCTGCCGCTCACGCACCCCATCTTCCACGCCTACCTCGACATCGAGGAGGTCGTGCAGGTGCCGAACATCTACAACGCGCAGCGCGGCGTGACCTCCGAGAAGGGCGGCACGACGCCCTACTACTTCGGCATCGAGGACAAGCACGGCCGCCTCGTCGCCTTCTTCGCCCGCAACTCCGACCTCGGCGACGCCTGGGAGTGGATCAACGACTCGCGCTACCCCGTCAAGTACGGGCTGGCCGCCTACAAGGTCGGCATCAACGTCGTCATCTACGCGATGAGTCATTGAGGGCAGTAGTCAGTAGACAGTAGTCAGTAGACAGTAGCGCTCCGCGTCGCGTTAGTTGATACTGACACCGTGACGACGGCCAGCGGCTGTCTTTCTACTGTCTACTGACTACTGTCTACTGACTACTCATGAATCTAATCCAGATACTCGGCCTCGCGGCCGGCTCGGCGTGGACTTCGGGGATCAACCTGTACGCGACGGTGGCGGTGCTGGGGCTGCTTCAGCATTACGGGCTCGTCCGCCTGCCGGGCGAGCTTGTGCACCTCGACAACTGGTGGATCATCGGCGTCGCCGTCGGGCTCTACTGCGTCGAGTTCTTCGCCGACAAGATACCTTACGTGGACACGGTGTGGGACGCGGTGCACACGTTCATCCGCGTGCCGGCGGGCGCGGTGCTGGCCTACGCCGCGACGGCCGACCTGAATCCGACCGTGTACGTGCTGGCCCTGCTGCTCGGCGGCACGGTCGCGCTCTCCTCGCACGGGACGAAGGCGACGGTGCGCGCGACGGCGAACCTGAGCCCGGAGCCCGTCTCGAACTGGATTCTCTCGGTCGTCGAAGACCTCGTCGCGGTGGGCGGCGTCGTGCTGTCGGTCGTCGCGCCCGTGGTCGCGCTCTTTCTGGTGGCCGCCTTTCTCGTCCTCTTCGTCTGGATGTTGCCGAAGGTGCTGCGCCGCATCCGGCGGATGGTCGCCGCGGCGCGCGACTTCATCGCCGGCCGCGCGGGCGTCAGGGCGGCGCTCCTGCTAGCACTGCTACCCGCCTCCCTCCTCACGTTCCCCGCCGGGGCGTCGGCCAAGCCTTCGTTCGTGACGGTGAAGGGGCACCGGCTTTATCTAGACGACAGGCCCTACTACTTCGTCGGCACGAACTACTGGTACGGCGGCCTGCTCGGGCTGATGAAGGACGAGAAGCGCGGGGTCGAGCGTCTGCGCAGGGAGCTGGATTTTTTGAAGTCGCAGGGCGTCACCAACCTGCGACTGCTGGCCGGGGCCGAGGGCTCGGGGATGATTAACGGCGTCCGGCGCGTCGGGCCCCCGCTCCAACCTCGGCAGGGCGAGTTCGACGAGGACGTGCTCGCGGGGCTCGACCTCGTCCTACACGAGATGGGCAAGCGCGGCCTGAAGGCCGTCGTCTTCTTCAGCAACAACTGGGAGTGGAGCGGCGGCTTCCAGCAGTACCTCATCTGGAACGGCAAGGTGCCCGAGGGGATGTGGACGCGGAAGCTGAACTGGGACGAGCAGCGCGACGTGGTCTCGCAGTTCTACGGCTGCGAGCCCTGCACGGTGGCTTACGCGAAGCAGATGAACCTCCTGCTCGACCGCGTCAACAGGTACAGCGGGAAGAGGTACACGGAAGACCCGACCATCATGGCGTGGGAGCTGGCGAACGAGCCGCGGCCGATGCGCCCCGCAGCCAACGAAGCCTACAGGCGCTGGGTCGCCGACGTGGCCGCGTCGATCAAGGCGAAGGACAGGAACCACCTCGTCGTCGTCGGCCACGAGGGGCGCATGGGCACCGAAGACCTGAAGCTCTTCGAGGAGATACACGCCGACCGCAACATCGACTACCTGACCATCCACATCTGGCCGAAGAACTGGTCGTGGTTCAAGGGTCACGAGATCGCGGCCGACTTCGAGGGCGTCGCCGAGAAGACGCTCGCCTACGTGGAAGAGCACCTGCGCGTGGCGGAACGCTTGGGCAAGCCGCTCGTCGTCGAAGAGTTCGGCCTCCCGCGCGACGGCCACTCGTTCGACCCCGCGGCCCCGACGACGCTGAGGGATGCCCTCTACTCGAAAGTCTTCAACGTCCTCACGCGCCACGCCGCCGCGGGCGGCCACGTCGCCGGGGCCAACTTCTGGGCCTTCGGCGGCCGCGCGCGACCCGTCAAGGGGCAGACCTTCTGGAAGGAGGGCGACGACTACACCGGCGACCCGCCGATGGAGGAGCAGGGCCTCAACAGCGTCTTCGACGGCGACGCGACCACCTGGCGACTCATCAAAGCCACCACCAAAGAATTAGAGAAGAGCCGGAAGAGCGCTCGGCCTTAACAGTACCGCGGGCGGTACTGTTTAGAGGCGGGCTCTGCCCGCCTCTAAACGGGGCGGGGTAAATGCAAACGCAAACCGCTCTAGAGCGCGTTCAGAAATGCTATCAGGTCGGCGCGCTCTTCGGGCGAGAAGCTGAAGCCGAGGAAGCGCTCGTAGTGGCGCACCACGTCTTCGAGCGTCGCGGCCGTGCCGTTGTGGAAGTAGGGCGCGCGCGCGGCCAGGGCGCGCAGCGTCGGCGTCTTGAAGCGGCCGAGGTCGTTCCAGCGCCCCGTGACGTTGCCCGCGCCCGCGTCGCTCAACTGGCGCGTCTCGCCCGTCGCGCGGTTGCGGAAGGTGTAGAGCGGCAGGTCCGGGGTGCGCGCCTCGGCCGAAGCGACGCGCACGTCGAAGAGACGGTTGTTCGTGTTCGTGCCCACGTTCGCCGCGTTGTGGCACGAGTTGCAGGAGACGCCGTTGGCGCTCAGCCTGTTGTTGAAGACCTCCTGCCCGCGCGCGATCTGCGCACGCCGCGGGTTGCCGTGGCCGGCCCACGCGTCGAAGAGGTCGAAGCGCCCGGCCGCCCTCTGCATGTTCGCGAGGGCCTCGGGGCCGCCGCGCGCGCCGTCCGAGTCGAGCCGCCCGACGCCCGGGATGAGGAGCTGCGCCGTGAAGAGCGACTCCTCGAAGGCGACGATCTCCTGGACGACGGGGGTCGGTGCCGGGGTCGGCCCCGCCTGTGCGCCCGAGATGTTGCGCCCCGCCTGGTTTAAGAGCCCGGCGTGCACGTCCGCCCCCACGCTGTTGCCGCCGTCCCAGTTGATGTTCGCGCTTCCCAGCGGGAGGTTGATCGTCGGCATGATGCGCCGCCAGTGGACGAGCCGGTTCAGGTTCGCGTAGCCGTGCGGGTCTTCGACGGCGATCAGGTCCCACTCCCTATCTGCCCTGGGGGCGCCGCCGCGTCGGAAGACGCCGCGGCTCAGAAGCATGCTGTACGAGGCGAGGAGCTGCTCCTCGGTCGGCTCGGCCGGAATCACGTCGGGGTTGTTGGCGTCGAGCTTGTTGAAGACGGGGTGCCCGCCGTCCGTCTCGCCGAACAGGCGTTGGAGCGTGCCGGGGTTGATGCCCCAAGCCTCCTCGGGGATGTGGCACGTCGCGCAGCTCCGGCCGTTCGTGCCCTGCGCCTGGAAGTATTCGCCGGTGAGATCGACGTGCGAGCCCTGCGTGGTGAAGGTCGCCGCCGCGCCGTTCGGGTTCGGGGCCGGGCGGTTGTTGGGGATGGCGTCCGGCCCCGTGCCTGCCTGCGCGACCCGCGCCGGCCCCAGGGCGTACGTGAGCCCCAGCGACAGGAGCCCCAGGGCGACCGCCGCCGCGGTCGCGCGCATCCGGCGGCCGTTACTCTCCGAGCTGTCTCTCTTCATAGCAATCACCTCCTATAAAACCGGGTCAGAACCGCCCGCGGTAGCGGGTGGGCCTTACTATGACGGCCTGTTGATTGACGAGAGGCACGCTGTCAGCAATCGTCCGGCACATGTCACGCCCACCCGCTACCGCGGGCGGTTCTGACCGCTATCTTCAGTTGGCCGCGCGGTAGAAGAAGTATTCGGCGGTGTAGGGAACCTTGGCCTCCTCGCCGACGGTCGTGCCGGGCGCGGCGGGGGCGTTGCCGCCGGTGGTGTTGACGCGCTGGATGAAGGTCACGCCGCCGAAGATGCCGGGGCCGTCGGTCGAGACCGTTTCGAGCTTCAGCCACGGGATGGCGCCCGAGTCAGGCGTGCAGCCCGTGCCCGCGACGCGCCGTGCGACCACCTTGCTCCCGCTGTTGCTCTCCCAGGTGGGGCCGGCGTAGTGCGTGCCGACCTGCCCGCGGAAGCCCCTGTCGGCGTAAAGGTTCGCTACCGGCTCGACGAAGACCCAACTCGTGCCGTTCCAACGGTAGACCTGCACGCCGAGCGCGTAGGTGTGGAAGGCCACTTCGTGGCCCGCCTCGACCCGGATGCTGTCGCAGAGCGGGGTCGGCAGCTCCGGCGTGCGGCCCCCCTCGTTCGCGCGCGCGGCCGCGGCCGACGGGAGCGCGAACAGGGCGGCGGCGAGCAGGACGAACAGCCTGGTGATGATGTTTGATTTCACGTTACGCATGATCTCTCTCCTTAATTGATAAGAACCTCTGGTCTCCTGTCACGGCGGGGCTGAGACGGCGGCGGGATGAATGATGAAAGTGCCGCGCGTCCCAAACCCCACCAACCTCGTCGAACCGGCAGTCAGCTCTGACCGCCGAAAGAAAAGTTACTGCGAGCCGTCCTCCTGCGCCCGCGAGATGAAGACCCCGGCGACTGACTTGCCGAGCTGCTTGCCCGCCTGGTTGTCCATCTCGAAATGAATGCCCGCCCAGATGCGCGAGTCGCCCGCCTCCCTGCCCACGGCGCGGATGAAGTCGGCGCGCGAGGGGAAGAGGTGGGCCAGCACCTCCGCCCGCGCGGCCGAGAAGGTCGCGTGGTTCGACGGGTAGGTGGGGAAGTTCGGGACGGCGAAGAGCGGGCTTATCCCTGTGTCGAGCTGGTGCGGGCGGATGTACCAGTAGGCGAACTTGCCGTCCTGGCTGGCGATGAAGGCGTCGAACTGCACGGCCGCGACGAGCGCGTAGATGCGCGCGACGCGCGGGGGGTTCCGGTCGAGCCTGTCTTCGGCGATGAACTTGTCGGCGTAGCGGAAGGGCCACTGGTGCAGCCCCTCGGGCGCCTGCCAGTAGAACGCCTTCGCGTTGGTGGCGAACGTACGCGGGAAGTTGCGGACGGCGGCCGCCTCCGCCTGCACCTCGGGCGAGTCGCACGGCGGCGGCGCGGCGGGCCTGAACTGGCTCGGCGAGTCGAGCAGCAGCGGCGTCCAGTTGGCGGCCGTCACGTTGCCGGGGTTCGAGCCCTTCCACTTGCAAGGGCCCGTCGGCACGGTGCCCGTCCAGGGCGCGTCGGAGCCGTCGGCCTTCGCCCTGGCGATGACCGCCTCGGCGACCCTGCGGCCGAGGTCGAGACCGGCCTCGTTATCACTCGGGTACTGTAGCCCCGCGCGCACGCGCGACATGCCCGCCTGCTCGGCCATCGACTGGAACGTCTGCGCCTCGTTGGGGAGGAAGTGCGCGAGGACGGCCGCCGCGGCCTGCGCCGTCGCCGCGTGCTCGGAAGGATAGGAGGGGCTCTGCGGGACGGGCAGCTCCGGCGTCACCCTGTGGCCCGTCTCGCTCGGGCGGCGGCGGTTGTAAAAATACTTCGACTCCCACGCCGCGACCGTCGCGTCGTACATGGCGAGCGCGACGTAAGCCTGGACGCGGTGCGGGTAGCTGGTCGTCGGCGTGCCCGCGAGCAGGCGGTTGTTGATGAGTTCCATCCAGCGGTAAGCGGGCGCGCCCGCGTCCCAGTAGGCGATCTGCCGGCGGGCCTCTTCGTCGTTCTGCCCGACCAGCTCGGCGAGTTGCCTCAGCTCGGCCTGCGTCTCGGAGGGGCCCGGCGGCGGCGGGACGCGGTAGTCCCTGCCCGAAGAGATGACCCACGTGCGCCAGCCCCCCGCGTCGGGCTCGACCGGGTTGTTAGAACGCGCGCCGTGGTTCGCGACGGCCGGCGCGGTCTGGCTGAAGACGAGTGACGCGAGCAGCAGCGCCACCGTAAGAGTGCGTTTCATATGATTGCTCCTTCGGTTAAATGTACCCGTGCAAAGCCGGCACGGCTCGGCCTGTGAATCACTGTTTGGTCGCGACGACCTCAAGGTATTCGGACTCGACGTGCGTGGTGCCGTCGGTGGCGAGGTTGTGCTCGGCCCAGAGCCCGACGAGGTCGCGCCGCAGCGCGGCCTGGCCCCCTGCGTCGAGCGAGGCGAAGGCGCGGAGCGTCGGCCCGTACCATTCGCGGAAGAAATCGACCGCCTGTTCCGGCGTCAACGCCAGGCGGAAGGAGGCCGTGCGGCGGTTGAAGTACAACTCCTCGACGCCGTCGTGCAGGCGTTCGCGGACTGCCCGCTCGTCCCCCCACAGCAGCGGCGAAGGCACGTTCGGCGGCGGGACGTGCGCGGCCGTGGCCTTGAACATCCGGCCGATGAAGCCGGCCGGCGTCCAGTTGGCCATGGCGACGCGGCCGCCCGGGCGGCAGACGCGCAGAAGCTCCGCCGCCGCCCGCTCGGGGCGCGGCGCGAACATCGCGCCGAACATCGTCATGACCACGTCGAACGACGAGTCGGCGTAAGGCATCTGCTCGGCGTCGCCCTCGTCGAAGTTGACGCGCAGCCCCTCGGCGCGCGCGCGCCCGCGGGCGGTCTCGACGAGGTTCGTGGCGATGTCGATGCCGGTTACTTCGGCCCCCGCGCGCGCGGCCGGGAACGAAAGGTTCCCCGAGCCGCAGGCCACGTCGAGCACGCGCTCGCCTGCCTTCAGCCCGAGCCGCCCGACGAACGCCCGCGCGTCCGGCGCGTAAGTCTGCGCGACGCGGTCGAAGTCTCCCGACATCCACGTCGCCTTCATCTTCGATTTCAAGCTCTCCATTTCGGTGACTGCCTGACTCATAACTCTCCTGCTCCTCTTCTCCCTCAGAGTTCTCCAAACACGCACGGTGAAGTTGCCGAACGCGCGGCCGTATTACCGCCGGGACGAAAATTTTTTAGCGGCAAATTTTTTTCTCCCCCCGTGATCCCTTCGGCGCGCCGCTTACGCGTTAGCGTGTGGAAGACCCGACTTGCCGTACTTCCCGATGCCCCTCGACCTCGCCGAACCGACTTGCCGTAAGGGGGTTCGTCTTATGCCGTGCACGCTCCGCGCAGTTCTCCGTCTGCTGTCACTGAGTCTGTGTCTCGTCGGCGCCGCCTCCGCCCAGCCGCAAGCGCTTTCCACTTCGTCCGCCGCTTCGGAGGCGGTCGGGCCGGCCGCGCTGAACGCGCAAGTCGCGCCGCTCATGCGGAAGGGCGATTACGCCGAGGCGCTGCGAGTCTCTCAGCTCGCGGCGCGGCTCGCGGAGGAGGGCGGGGAGCGGGCGGCACTCGGGGACGCGCTGCGCAACCTGGGGCTGGTCTACAACAGCCAAAACCGTCCGGCGCAGGCCATGGAGTTCTTCCAGAAGAGTCTCGCGGTCTTCGAAGAGGCCGGCGACAAGAAGGCAATCGCGCGGGGGCTGCACAACATCGGCCTCCTTCACAGGTTGCAGGGCCGTCTGGATCAGGCGCTTGTCTACTTCAACCGGGGCCTGGCGCTCGGCGAAGAGTGCGGGGATAAGAGGGTGACCGCGATGGCCCTTAACGGCATCGGCGTCGTCCACAAAGCGCAGGGCCGCAATGAACTCGCGCTTGAGTTCTATCAGAGGAGCCGAAAGCTCGCCGAGGAGATCAACGACAGGGTGGTTGCGAGGGACGTCTCCTCCAGCATCGGCAACGTCTACCAGGCGCAGGGGCTCTACGAGCAGGCGCTGGACAACTACCGGAGGAGCCGGGCGCTCAGTGAAGAGATTGGCGACAGGACGGGCGTGGCGAGGGCCGTCTACAACATCGGCGCCGTTTATAACTTTCAGGGCCGCTACGCGGAGGCGCTCTCCTGCTTTCAGGAGAGCATCAAGATCGGCGAGGAGCTGGGCGCCGCCGCCGACAAGCGAGACCTCGCCTACAACTTCCACAGCCTGGGCAGGCTCTACTGGAGCCAGGGGCGTTACGAACAGTCTTTGGAGTACTACCACAAGGCGCTGAAGATCAGGGAAGAGGTGAACGACAGGTTCGGGCTCGGCCAGACGCTGACCAACCTCGGCAACGTTTACAAAGCCATGGGCCGTTACGAGCAGGCGCTGGAGTCGTACCAGAGGAGGTTGAAGCTCGCCGAGGAGATGGGCGTCAAGGAGGGGCTGGCCTCCAGCTTCGGCAACCTCGCCGACGTTTACCGCCAGCAGGGGCGCCCCGGCCTCGCGCTGGAACACCTCCGGAAGAGCCTCCGGCTGCGTGAGGAGATGGGCGACCGGCGGGGAATCTGCCTGGTGCTGGTCAGGCTGGCCCAGTTGTACGAGGAGAAGGGCGACTACCCCGAGATGCTCGACGCCGGCCGCCGCGCCACCGCCCTGGCGGAAGAGATCGACGCCCCCGAAGAGCTTTGGAAGGGGCAGGAGCAGGTCGGCCGCGCCCTGCGCGCGCTGGGCCGGGCGGCCGAGGCCCGGCAGAGTTTCGTCGCGGCCATCGCCACGGTCGAGCGCGTGCGCCGCGAGGTCGCGGGCGGCGAACAGCAGCAGCAGAGCTTTCTTGAGAACAGGCTCTCGCCGTGGCTCGGCATGGTCGAGCTGCTCGTCTCGCGGGGCGAGTACGCGGAGGCCCTGACCTTCGCCGAGGCGTCGAAGGCGCGCGTGCTGCTCGACGCGCTGCAAGGCGGGCGCGAGGGCCTGCGGCAGTCTCTCTCAGAGGCCGAGCGGAAGGCGGAGGAGGAGCGGAGGCTCCGACTCGTCTCGCTCAACTCAAAGCTCGCCGCGGAGGCGCGCGGTGAGAAGGCAGACCCCGCGCGCGTGGCCGCGTTGAGGGGTGAGGTCGAGAAGGCGCGCCTTGAGTACGAGGACTTCGAGACGCGCCTGTACGTGGCGCACCCCGAGTTGAGAGTCCAGCGCGGCGAAGCGCCGCCCGTTAAGCCGGAAGAGCTGGCGTCGCTGGTGCCGGACGCGTCGAGCGCGCTGCTTGAGTACGTCGTGGCCGACGACTCTATTTACCTGTTCGCCGTCACGAAGGCGGAGGGGAAGTCGGAGACGGACGTGCGCGTCTACACGCTGCCCTTCAAGCGTGAGGAGTTGGCGAAGCAGACGGAGGCGTTTCGGCAACAACTGGCCGGGCGCGACCTCGGCTTCCGCGCCTCGGCCTCGAAGCTCTACGAGCTTCTGCTCAAACCGGCCGAGGCGCAACTGCGGGGCAAGACCAGCCTCGTCATCGCACCGGACGGCGCTCTGTGGGACTTGCCGTTCCAGTCTCTTCTGAACGGCTCGAACCGCTTCCTGCTCGAAGAGGCCGCGGTCGCCTACGCGCCTTCGCTGACGGTTCTGCGCGAGATGTCGAGGCGGCGGAGGCAGCAGGACTCGGGCGAAGCCCCGGCCACCCTGCTTGCGCTCGGGAATCCTCTGCAAGGGAAGGGGGCGGGCGGCGGCGCGGCGCTGCGCGGCGGGGGGCTCGAAGCGCTGCCCGAGGCGGAGCAGGAGGTCAAGGCGCTGGGCCGCCTGTACGGCGCTGCGCGGAGCAGAGTCTACACAGGCGCGGAGGCGCGCGAAGACCGCTTCAAGAGCGAGGCGGGCCGGGCGAGGGTTCTACACTTCGCCGCGCACGGGCTGGTCAACAACGCCTCGCCGATGTACTCGCACCTCGCGCTGGCCGCGGGCGGGGCGGGCGAGGACGGGCTGCTCGAAGCGTGGGAGCTGACGCGGCTCGACCTGAAGGCAGACCTCGCGGTGCTCTCGGCCTGCGAGACGGCGCGGGGCCGCGCGGCCGCGGGCGAAGGCGTGATCGGCCTCTCCTGGGCGATGTTCATCGCGGGCGTGCCCTCCATCGTCGTCAGCCAGTGGAAGGTCGAGTCGGCCGGCACGCGCGAGCTGATGGTCAACTTCCACCGCGGCCTCATCTCCCCCACGCCGAAGCTCACGAAGAGCGAAGCCCTGCGCCAAGCCGCCCTCAAGCTCCTGAAGAACCCCGAGACCAACCACCCCTTCTACTGGGCCGGCTTCGTGCTGGTCGGCGAAGGGAGTTAACCCAAGTGGTGACGCGTTGCCGGGAGCGCGGGCGGCATCGGTTATAATGGCGGCGGAGGTTTTAAGCCCTTATGAGTACCGAGCAGGCTGAGCTTGCGGCGGTCAGGGAGGACGTGATCGCCCGCGGCAAGAGAATCTACGACGAGAGGCTGAGAGGCGAGTTGGAGCCTGACCACACGGGGCGCTACGTCGCTGTAGAGCCCGACACGGGGCGTTACTTTCTCGGTGACACCAGCGCCGATGCGGTCGGGGCCGCGCACGACGCGATGCCCGGGAGTCGCTTCTACCTCGCCCGCGTGGGCTACGACGCGGCGCACTCGATCGGCGGGTATGGCCTCCATCGCGGGTAGGGTCAACGAGGCTCCGGAGCCGGTCGTCGCCGTGCGCCTCGTCGGCGGCCCCGCCGGCGAGCTTGCGGTCGAGTGCGTCGTGGATACCGGATTTACGGGCGCTCTGGTGTTACCCCGCTCGGTCGTCGAGCAGTTGGGCTTGCCCGTCGTCACCCACGAAGAATTCCGCATGGTCGGCGGCGCGCGCGACAGGGCCGACATCGCGCTGGCTCAGGTTCACTGGCTCGGCGAGGTGCGCCGGGTGGATGTGATCGTGAAGGAAGCCTACCTCGTCGGCGCCGCGCTGCTCGCGGGGGCGCGCCTCACGGTCGATTACGCCGCCGGCATGGTCTTGATCGAGCGGTGATGTAGCCGACGCGGCCTGACACAGCGCGCCGGTACGACGAGCTTACTATCATACCATCTCCCCATAAAAGTTATGGCCTCACACTTGCACGCCGTAATGCGTTACTCGCTCCGGCGTCGCAGCGCTTGGACTTGGCGCAGGAGGGTGCGGGCGAGGTCGGAGTCGGGGTTGGCTCTTTGGAGCAGGCGCAGTTCGTGTTCGGCCTCTTTCAGTAAGCCGGCGTCGGCGTAGAGCAGAGCGAGTGTGAGGTGGGATGAGGGGTAAGACCTCCTGGCCCTGGCGATCTCGTCGGCCTTCGCGCGGTCGAGGACGCGGAACCTGGCCTGGGGCGCGGGCGGGCGCGGCGACTTAACCTCCTGGCCGTCTTTGAGCGCCTTGACCTGCCAGGAGTAGACCTTGCCGCGCGGGAGCGCCTGCGGCGCGGCCCAGGAGCGGGCGGTGAGCTGTGGGCTTGAGGCCACGAGGTTGAAGCGGTCGTCGTAGACTTCGACGACGTAGCCGGTCGCCCCGCCTAACGCCGACCAGCGGAAGGTCGGGCGGTCGTCGAGCAGAACGTCCCCGACCGGGCCGAGGACTGAGAAGTCGGAGCCCTCCGCCTCCGAGCCCATCAGCGAGCTGCCCGGCCGCGAGAGACCCTTGAGCTGCGGCGACCTTTCAATCCGGCGGCCTTCGAGCGCCTCCTTCAACATCTCGCGGTAGGCGGGCGGCAGGGCTTCCGCGCCCGTAAGCCTTCCTTCGCGGTCGAGGGTCAGTCGGCCCCCGCCGTCGTTGAGCTGCGCGACCGCAGGCGCAGTCGGGGGCGGCGTCGGCGCGGGCTCGGGGCTTGAAGTCGTGGGGGCGACGACGACGGGAGTGGGTTGTGTGGAGGGATTGATGACGACCTCCTGCCTCGGCTCTCCCTGCCGCGTCGAACGCCACATCAGCCAGCCGAAGACCGCCAGCAGGACGACCGCCAGCGCCGCGCCGAAGGCGGGCACCGGGGACGGACGAAAGAGTGTGGGAAGAGACGCGAACGTCCAGCGCCGTCGGCGTCCGGTGACAGACGGGACGGAAGGCGACGAGGGGGCGGCCTCCGGTTGATACTCTCGTCCGAGCGAGGGCGCTACCTCAACACTGAAGGCGCGCAGGTCTTCGACCGAGAGGGCGCAGTGCTCGCAACTGCTGAGATGGTCGTCGAAGGTTTGCAGCGTCTCGCCGGAGAGCGTCCCTTCGACGTACCGGGCCGTCTCCTCCGCCGTCAGGTGCGCGCGCGCCGCAGAGACCCCGGCCGCCTCGCCGAAGAGTTCGGAGCGCAGGGCGAAGAACGCGCCTTCGCCTTCGCCCGCGCCCTCGACACGGCGGCGGCACGACTCGCACGCTTCGAGGTGGTCGCCGACCGACAGCAGCTCCGCGGCCCCGAGCTGCCGAAGGCGGTAGCCCTCGAACTGTTTCTGCGTCAGGTGTTCGGCCAATTCACTTCCAACCTCACGGCCGGGGCCCCGGCCGCCCTTCTACAACGTTAAGTTGCCGAGAGTCGGCATTTATTACCAGCGGCGTTTCAGATGAACGCCTTCAGGCGACGCGCCAGCCGCTCGCGCCCGGACTTGCGCGCGTTGATGACCTGCTGCCGCGTCAGCCCCAGAAGCTCCGCGATGCGCGCGTCCTCCAGCGGCAGCTCGTTCCAGAGTCGCGCGAACTCCTCCGCGCCCATCCCGAGCGCGTCGGCCAACTGGCGCAGGCTGGCCACGCCCGTCGCGGGGAAGAGTGTAATACAGCCCGCGCCGCCCGCGTCCTTCAGGTTCAGAAGCAGCGCCGCGCGCTGGTTCGGCGGGAGCAGCCGCAGCTCCTCCCAGAGCCTTTGCAGGAAGATTCTCTTCTCGATCTGCCACGCGGGGTCTGAAGCGGCGGCCGCGGCGTCCTCCGATTCGGGGAGCGATTCGAGCGGCTGGTCTCTGACGCCGAGCGACGCGGCCAGGGCGCTCACGAGTTCGTCGAACTCGACGGGGCCTTTGAAGTGTCTGAAGACCGCGGCCAAGGCGTCGGCCAACTCCCGCGCCCCGCCGACCTTCAGCGAGCGGACGCCTTCGACCTCCGGCAACTCGCCGAGCCGCGCCGCGGGCACGGCCTTCTCCGACCCCCGCCACGCGGCGAAGCCCGCGACCGTCCTCCCCTCTTCCGTCTGCCACAGCGCGAAGCCGCGCTGGCGCGTCAGGAGGTAATGGAGGCGGTTCTTGAGCGCGTGGCGTTCGGGGAACTGGCGGCGCATCCAGCCCGAACAGGTGCGGTGCGCGATGACGGCCGCCATGCCGCGCAGGTCCGCGATGGGGTGGCGGCCGGGCTCGGCGCGGAACTGCCGCAGGCGCGCCAGCAGTTGGAGCAGGGCCTCCTGGTAGAGGTCTTCGGCCTCGTCCCTCTGCGTCGCGCGGTGCGGGTTGAGGTGGAGCTTGTAGCGGATGACGCCCTTGATGACTGGCGCGGCGTGCTCGGTGATGAGCGCCGAGAGGAGTTCGTCGTCGCGCCCGCCGCCCGCTTCCGGCAGGAGGGGTTCGAGCAGCGGGTCTATCTGGGCCGGCGACTCTTCCATCGTTCGCCGCCGAATCTAACCCGGCGGCCCGAACTCCGGCAATCCTATGTCGTGAAGTTTTGTGAGCCGCGGATTCGCGCGGAGCGACGCGGCCGCCTTATTTGCTCAGCGGCGCGCCGCGGCGTGTGCGTGCATGAAGGCGTCGAGCCTCTGGAAGACGCCGCCGAGCACCGATTCGTCCGGGAGGTAGACCAGGCGGAAGTGGCACGACTCGGGGTATGCGCCGAAGCCCGAGCCGTGGACGACGAGCACGCCGGTCTCTTTCAGAAGGTCGAGCACGAACTGCTCGTCCGTGCGCCGTTCCGGGTCGTCGGCGCAGATCATCGCGTAGAAGGCCGCGGCCGGCTCGACGCACGAGAGACCTTCGATGCGGGCGACGGAACGCATCACGAAGTCGCGCCGCTCTCTTATCTCGCGCATGAACTCTTCCAGAAAGCCGCGGTCGCCTTCGAGCGCCGGGCGGACGGCGTACTGCGCGGGCGTCGGCGAGCAGAGCCGCCCGCTCGCCAGGCGGTGGACGGCGCGCGCCAAGTCCGGCATCAGGCGCGCGTTCGTAAAACGCATCCACCCCACGCGCCAGCCCGGCACCATGTGCGTCTTCGAGAGGCTCTCAAGCGTGACGACCGCCACCTCCCGTTCGGCCGCGAGCAGGGAGGCCGGCGCGGGCGGGTCTTGGAAGCACAGCTCCCGGTAGACCTCGTCCGCGATGACGAGCAGGCCGTGCCGCTCGGCGATCTCTAAGAGCCGTCGGGTCGTCTCGTCGTCCGTGATCGACCCCGTGGGGTTGTTCGGGTTGATGAGGACGAGGGCGCGCGTGCGCTCGCTGACCAAAGACTCGACCTCCTCGGGCGATGGCGACCACCCGCGCTTCGGGTCGAGCGTGTAGTAGCGCGCGGCCGCGCCGAGGCGGTTGAGGATCGCGGGGTAGAGCGGGTAGCCGGGCGCGGGGACGAGAACCTCTTCGCCCTCTTCCACCAGCGCCGTCAGCAGGAGGTCTGCCCCCTCGGACGCGCCCGCCGTCATCAGCACGTCGTCGGGGCGGGTGGGCGCGCCGAGCGCCGCGGCGTAAGCGGCGACCGCCTCCCTCGCCTCGCGCAGACCCGAGGAGTGCTCGTAGCCCGTGAAGCGCTCGCGCACGGCGCGCTCCGCGGCCTCGACGACGTGCGCGGGCGGGCGGAAGCCGTAAGCCTGCGGGTCGCCGATGTTGAGGTAAGTGACCGGCAGGCCCGAACGCTCGCGCTCCTCCGCGGCCCCGACGACGTTGCGGATGGCGTAATGGAACTGCGCGGTTCTGCTCGACGGCCGAATCATCCCAAACCCCTTGCAGGTTCTTTCCCTGCCAATTTTATCCCTCATTGATGTCACAACACCAGCCGACCACGCGACCACCGGCATAGCGGTCAGTACCACCCGCGGTAGCGGGTGGGCCTTGATTACCCGCACATGCCGGTTAAGCAAGGCCCACCCGCTACCGCGGGTGGTACTGCCTGGGCTCTCGCAATGATTTTTATAGGGCTAGAAAAATATTAAATTATGCGCGCCGCCGCGTTGGTTGTAGAGTGGGGCGGTCGCGGCGGCCCGCGGCCGACTCCCCGAGACTTTCAGTTAACCGCAATGACATTCGCTCCCATCAATTCTGTGCCTGTGCTCCCGGCCGCCGTCGGCGTGGTCATCCCGTCGTGCGTCATTACGGTTAAGCGCCGGACTTGATGGCTTGTCAAAGCAGACAGAACTCGCCCGACAGGCCATCGACCCGGAAAGGTTGATGGCCTTTTGCGTTAGCGCGGACGGTTCGAGATTTTCATGGAGGCCGAAGACTTACAGGTCGAGAGGCGGCGGCGCTTCCGCGGCGCGCGGCGCGCGGTCGTCAAGCTCGGGACGAGCGTGGTCTCCGGCGCGGGCGGCGAGGTCGCGGCCGAGCGCGTCGAGCCCGTCGTGCGCCAGCTCGCAGGGCTGCACGCCGAGGGGCGCGGGCTCGTGCTCGTCTCCTCCGGCGCGGTGGGCCTGGGCGCGGGGAGACTCGGGTTGTCTCGCGCGCGGCTCGGCGACGTGGTCGTGCGTCAGGCTTGCGCGGCCGTCGGGCAGAGCCTTCTGATGCACGCCTACGAGGTGATGTTCGGCGCGCACGGCGTCAAGATCGCGCAGGTGCTCCTGACCGAAGACGACTTCACGGACAGGCGTCGTTACTCGAACCTGCAAAGGACGATGGAGCGGCTGTTGAAGCTCGGCGTCGTGCCGGTCGTCAACGAGAACGACACGGTCTCGACGGCCGAGCTCGAGTACGTCTCGGGCGGCGGCGCCCGCGTCTTCGGCGACAACGACCGCCTGGCCGCGCTCGTCGCGAGCAAGCTCGCGTCGGACGCGCTAGTCCTCCTGTCGGACGTGGAAGGGCTGCTCGTGCCGCGCCCTTCGGAACGGCCGTGCGCGGTCGAGCGCGACGAGGAGTCGATGGTGCTGCCTTACGTCGCGGAGGTGACGCCGGAGCTGAAGGCCCTGGCGTCGGGGCCTTCGGCGACGGGGCGCGGAGGGATGTTGACGAAGCTCGAAGCGGCCGAGATCGCGATGCGCGCGGGCTGCGTCGCCGTCATCGCCGACGGCCGGCGGCCCGACACGCTCGCGCGCGTCTTCGCGGGCGAGGAGGTGGGCACGGCCTTCGTCCCGACCTCGCGCATGGCGGGCAAGCGGCGCTGGATCGCGTACGCGGCCGTGCTGCGCGGGCGCGTCGTCGTCAACGACGGCGCGCGCGAGGCCATCCTGCGCGGCAAGGCTTCGTTGCTGGTCTCGGGCGTCGTGCGCGTCGAGCGCGAGTTCGAGCCGCAGGACGTGGTGAGCATCGCAGACCCTTCGGGGCGCGAGTTCGCGCGCGGCATCGCCAACTGCGCGAGCAGCGACGAGGGCGTGAGGGATGGCAGCCCAGGCGGGCGGCGGGCCAAGGTGCTCGTGACGCGCGACAACATCGTCATCACGGAGCGAGGCGAACAGGTATGAGCGGCACCGCTTCAGAGGCGGAGCTTCAGACGACGGTCGGGGGGCTCGCGCGGCGCGCCAAGAGGGCGTCGCGGCGGCTGGCGACGCTCCCGCGCGAAAGGCGGGACGCCGCGCTCCACGCGGCGGCCGATGCCATCGCCGAGCGGGCTTCCGAGATCGTCGCCGCCAACGAGCGGGACTGTCTGGAGGCGGCGCGCGCCGTCGCCGGGGGTCGGATGACGGCCTCGACCTTCAAGCGGCTCCAGACGAGCGAGCGCGGGGTGGCCGAGATGGCCGAGCGCGTGCGCGACGTGGCGGCGCTCGAAGACCCGCTCGGGCGCACGCTCGCGGTCACAGAATTAGACGACGGGCTGACGCTCACCAAAGTCTCGTGCCCGCTCGGCGTCGTCGGCGTCGTCTTCGAGGCGCGACCCGAGGTCGTGCCGCAGGTCGCCTCGCTCGCGCTCAAGTCGGGCAACGCCTGCCTCCTGAAGGGCGGGGCGGAGGCCGCCCGGACGAACGAGACGCTCTACCACATCTGGCGCGACGCGCTCGCCGAGTTCGAGGACGTGCCCGCGGACGCGGCGCTCCTCCTGCGCACGCGCGAGGAGGTCTCGCAGATGCTCGCGCTCGACGAAGAGATCGACCTCGTCATCCCGCGCGGCTCGAAGGAGTTCGTCAAATACGTCGCTGCCAACAGCCGCGTCCCCGTGCTCGGCCACGGCGAGGGCGTCTGCCACGTCTACGTTGACGCGGCGGCGGACTTGAGGAAGGCGCTCGCCGTCGTCATCGACTCGAAGACGCAGTACCCGGCCGCGTGCAACGCCGCCGAGACGGTGCTCGTGCACGAGGAGGTCGCGCCGAAGCTCCTGCCGACTCTCGTCGCCGCGTTAACTTCGGCGGGCGTCGAGGTGCGCGCCTGCCCGCGCACGCTCGAACTCGCGGCCGTCTCGCACGGCCTCGTCCCCGCGACCGAAGAGGACTGGGCGACGGAGTATTCCGACATGGTCATCTCGGTCAGGACGGTCGGCGACTTCGACGAAGCGCTCCGGCACATCAGGCGCTACGGCTCGCGCCACACGGAGTCGATTGTGACCGAGGACGGCGGGCGGGCCTCGCGCTTCCTCGCGGAGGTGGACGCGGCGGGCGTCTACCACAACGCCTCGACGCGCTTCGCCGACGGCTTCCGCTACGGACTCGGCGCGGAGTTAGGGATAAGCACCGCCAAGCTCCACGCGCGCGGCCCCGTCGGCCTCGAAGGTCTCACCACCTACAAATACCTCCTCACGGGCGACGGCCACACCGTCGCCTCCTACAGCAGCGGCGAGCGCACGTTCAAACACAGGAGACTGAAGCGTGAACCGTAAACCGTAAACCGTGACAAGAAGAAATGCCGTTCTTACTTGTCACGGTTTACGGTTTACGGTTCACGGCTTTTGCCACTTATGAGCAGCGTTATCGAAATATACGACACGACGTTGCGCGACGGGGCGCAGGGCGAGGGGGTGAACTTCTCGGCCGGGGACAAGTGCCGGATCGCGGAGCACCTGGACGCGCTCGGGGTCGATTTTGTGGAGGGCGGCTGGCCGGGGTCGAACCCGCGGGATGTCGAGTTCTTCGAGCGGGCGCGCGCGCTCCGCCTGTCGCACGCGCGGCTCGCGGCCTTCGGCGCGACGCGGCGGCGCGGGACTTCGTGCGAGACCGACCCGAGCGTTCAGGCTCTGCTCCGCGCCGAGACGCCGGCCGTCACCGTCTTCGGCAAGTCGTGGGGGCTGCACGTCTCGGAGGCCCTGCGGCTGAGCAGGGAAGAGAACCTGGAGATTATCGAGGACACCGTCCGCTACCTCGCGGCGCGTGTGCCCGTAGTCATCTACGACGCCGAGCACTTCTTCGACGGCTTCGCGGACGACCCCGAGTACGCACTGGCGACGCTGCGCGCGGCCGCGTCGGGCGGGCCGGCGCGGGTCGTGCTCTGCGACACGAACGGCGGGAGCCTGCCGGGCGCGGTCGGGCTTGCGACGTGGGAGGTCGCTAAGAGCATCGGGGTGCCGCTCGGCGTCCACTGCCACAACGACGGCGAGCTAGCGGTGGCGAACACTTTGGCGGCGGTCGCGGCGGGCGCGTCGCACGTGCAGGGCACGGTCAACGGCTACGGCGAGCGCTGCGGGAACGCGAACCTCTGCTCGGTCATCCCGAACCTCGAACTGAAGCTCGGCCGCGCGACGAACGTCGGCCGCGCGCGCCTGCCGCGCCTGAGAGAGACGGCGCGCTTCGTGTCGGAAATCGCCAACCTCGCGCTCGCGCCCTCCGCGCCCTTCGTCGGCGACTCGGCCTTCGCGCACAAGGGCGGCGTCCACGTCTCGGCCGTCGAGCGCGAGCCGCGCACGTACGAGCACGTCCCGCCCGAGGCGGTCGGCAACCGCCGCCGCGTCCTCGTCTCAGACCTCGCGGGGCGCTCGAACCTGCACGCCAAGGCGCGCGAGCTGGGGATGGAGCTGCCCGAGGGTTCGCGGGTGCTCGAAGAGTTGAAGCGGCTCGAACACAACGGCTACGAGTTCGAGGCGGCCGAGGCGAGCTTCGAGCTGTTGGTGCGGAGGCTGGACGGGACGCACAAGCCCTTCTTCGAGCTGCTCGGCTTCCGCGTCATCGACGAGCACCGCGGCTCGGAGATGCCGCTGAGCGAGGCGACCGTGCGGCTCAGGGTCGGCGGCCGCGTCGAGCACACGGCGGCGAGCGGGACGGGGCCCGTCAACGCCTTAGACCAGGCGCTGCGGCGCGCGCTCGAAAAGTTCTACCCCGCGCTCGCGGAGGTGCGGCTGGTCGATTACAAAGTGCGCGTCCGGCGCAGCAGCCTCTCGGGCACGGCGAGCCTCGTGCGCGTGCTCATCACCTCGGGCGACAGCGGCGCGCAGTGGGGCACCGTCGGCGTCTCCTCCAACATCGTCGAGGCGAGCTGGCAGGCGCTCGTGGACGCCGTCGAGTACAAGCTCCTGAAGGACGGGGCCGAGCCGCCGTCGGCCGAGACCTCCGTGCTCGAAGTCGAAGAGCAGATAAGGGAAGGGGAGTTCGACGCGGAGGCGCAGAGGGTCTGAAATTTGAGATTTGAAATTAAAAGGGTGCGAAGATGAGTTTCGATGAGGCGAAGTGGGTCTGGATGAACGGGCGGTGCGTGCGCTGGGACGAGGCGACGGTGCACGTCTCCGCGCACGGGCTGCACTACGGGAGCGGCGTCTTCGAGGGCGTGCGCTGTTACGAGACCGAGGGCGGGCCGGCGCTCTTCCGCCTGGACGCGCACCTCGAACGGCTCTACTACTCGGCCTCGGTCTACGGGATGGAGATTCCGTACACGCGCGAGGAGCTTGAAGAGGCCGTCTGCGAGACGGTCGCGCGCAACGAGTTCCGGAGCTGCTACGTGCGCCCCATCTGCTTCTACGGGAGCCGCAGCCTCGGCGTGAACCCGCACGGCTGCCCCGTCGAGGTCGCCGTCATGGCGTGGCCGTGGGGCGCGTACCTCGGCGCGGGCGGGCAGGACGAGGGCGTGCGGGTGACGGTCTCGCCCTGGCTGAAGTTCGACTCGCGCATGATGCCGACGACGGCGAAGGCGTGCGGGCAGTACCTGAACTCGATGCTGGCCGCGCGCGACGCGGCGAGCCGCGGCTTCGCGGAGGCCCTGCTGCTCGACGCCCAAGGGCGCATCGCCGAGGGCTCGGGCGAGAATCTGTTTGTCGTTAAGGGCGGGCGGCTGCGCACGAACGACGAGCGCTCGTCCATCCTGCTCGGCGTCACGCGCGACGCCGTAATGCGGCTCGCGCGGGGCCTAGGCTACGAGGTCGAGACGGGTGCGCTCGACGTGGAAGACCTGCGCGCGGCCGACGAAGTCTTCTTCACGGGGACGGCCGTCGAGGTGACGCCGGTCGTCGAGCTGGACGGCGTGCGGGTCGGCACGGGGCGGCGCGGGGCCGTCACGGAGAGGATTCAGCGCGCCTTCTTCGACGCGACCTCCGGGCGCGACGAGCGCTACGCCGGTTGGCTCCGCCACGTCGCCGCGCAGCCCGTCAGCATTTTTTAGATCTATTCACCACGGAGACACAGAGACACAGCTTGTTGAATTATTGCTCCAAGCTGTGTCTCTGTGTCTCCGTGGTGAAACTTTTCTCGCCCTAAAACGGAGCCGCTTAACTTTTGCGTATGCCCGAGCGGAAGTAATGGTATATTCGCCTTCCTAAAGTTTAACTGAGAAGAGAAGGGGCGGAAGTGCGCCTGTTAGGGCTCATATTGTTGCCCCCTCAAACTTTCCCCTGGGCTTAACCCCGCGCTCTTATCAAACTGTTCGGAGGGAGAATGTTTCCGATGAGAAGCCCTGCTTCTTTCGTCTCTCGCAAGTCGCGCCGCGCCGCGTCCCTGCTCTGCGCGGCGCTCGTCTTCACGTCCTTCGTCGCCTTCACCCCCCGCGCGCGTTCGCAAGGCGCGCAGCCCGACTACAAGAATCCGCGCCTGCCCGTGGAGCGTCGCGTCGCCGACCTGCTCTCGCGCATGACGCTCGAAGAGAAGGTGGCGCAGCTCGTCTGCCTCTGGGCCGAGCGGCCGGAGGCGGGGCCGAACCAGAGCTTCTCGACCAACCGCGGCGAGTTCTCGCCCGCGGCCGCCGCCGTCTCGATGAAGCACGGCATCGGGCAGATCGCGCGCCAGCGCGAGCGCAAAGACCCGCGCGAGGCCGCGCTCTTCGCCAACGCCGTCCAGAAGTGGCTCGCCGAGAACACGCGCCTCGGCATCCCCGCCATCTTCCACGACGAGATTCTGCACGGCCTGATGGCGCAGAAGGCGACGCACTTCCCGACGCCCCTCGCGCTCGCTTCGAGCTGGGACACAGACCTCGTCACGCGCGTCTTCACCGCCGCCGCCTTGGAGACGCGCGCGCGCGGGAGCCACTTCGTCCTCGGCCCCAACCTCGACCTCGCGCGCGAGCCGCGCTGGGGGCGCACCGAGGAGACCTACGGCGAAGACCCCTACCTCGTCTCGCGCATGGGCGTCGCCGTCATCAAGGCGATTCAAGGGCCGGGGCCGAACATCGACGACGCGCACGTCATCGCCACCGCCAAGCACTTCGCCGCGCACGGGCAGCCCGAAGGCGGGACGAACATCGCGCCCGTCAACGTCTCGGAGAGGGTCTTGCGGGAGTACTTCCTGCCGAGCTTCGAGGCGGCGGTGAAGGAGGCGGGCGTGCTGAGCGTGATGGCCTCCTACAACGAGATCGACGGCGTGCCCGCGCACGCCAACCGCTGGCTCTTGCAGAAGGTGCTCCGCGAGGAGTGGGGCTTCGACGGCCTCATCGTCTCGGACTACTACGGCATCCCACAGCTCGAGAGCCTGCACAAGGTCGCGCACGACAAGGCCGAGGCCGCGCGGCTCGCCATCGAGGCGGGCGTGGAGGCCGAGGTGCCCGACCCCGACTGCTACAAGCTGCTCGTCCAGCTCGTCCGCGAGGGCAGGGTCGCGGAGGCGGCCGTGGACAGGGCGGTCGCGCGCAACCTCAAGGCGAAATTCCTGCTCGGCCTCTTCGAGAACCCTTACGTCGATCCGGAGCGCGCCGCGCGCGTGACCGACTCGGCCGAGCACCGCGCGCTCGCCGCCGAGGCCGCGCGCCGCTCGATCACGCTGTTGAAGAACGAAGGGAACCTGCTCCCGCTCGACCGTGCGAGGCTGAAGACGCTGGCCGTCATCGGGCCGAACGCCGACCGCGCCCACCTCGGCGGTTACAGCGACCCGAACCCCGCGCCGGGCGTGAGCGTCCTCGACGGCGTCAGGAAGAAGCTCGGGGGCGCGGTCAACGTCACCTACGCGCGCGGCGTACACATCACGAAGGAGGGCGGCGACTGGTGGGCCGACACCTCGACCCTCCCCGACCCGGCCGAGGACACGCGCCTGATTGCGGAGGCGGTGAAGGTGGCGCGCGCGGCCGACGCAGTCGTCCTCGTCATCGGCGGCAACGAGGACACGCACAAGGAGGCTTGGGCCGACAACCACCTCGGCGACCGCGACACGCTCGACCTGCCCGGCCGTCAGGACGAGTTAGTCCGCGCCGTGCTGGGCGCGGGCAAGCCCACGGTGGCCGTGCTCATCAACTCCGGCCCGATGTCGATCAACTACGTGGCGCAGAACGTGCCGGCCATCCTCGAAGGCTTCTACCTCGGCGAGGAGACGGGGACGGGCGTGGCCGACGTGCTCTTCGGCGACTACAACCCTTCGGGCAAGCTGCCCGTCAGCTTCCCGCGCACGGTCGGCCAACTGCCCATCTACTACAACCAGAAGCCGACCGCGAAGCGCGGCTACCTCTACACGAGCAAGGAGCCGCTCTTCCCCTTCGGCTACGGCCTGAGCTACACGACGTTCGCCTACTCCGACCTCAAGGTCTCGCCGCAGCGGATCGGGCCGGCCGGCCGCGCGGAGGTGAGCGTGACGGTCACGAACACGGGCCGCCGCGCGGGCGAGGAGGTCGTGCAGCTCTACGTCACAGACCTCGTCAGCAGCGTGACGCGCCCCGTCATCGAGCTGAAGGATTTTACGCGCGTGTCGCTCGCGCCGGGCGAGAGCAAGACCGTCAAGTTCAACGTCACGCCCGACAAGCTCTGGTTCTTCGACCTCGACATGCGGCGCACGGTCGAGCCCGGCTGGTTCGACATCAAGGTCGGCGCCAGCTCCGTTAAGCACCAGACGGTGAAGCTCGAAGTCCGTTAGGCCAAGGAGGGGAACATGAAACGCCTGCGCCGCGCGGTCTCCCGCGCGCTGGTCTTAAACCTCTGTCTCTTATCCTTCTCGCCGGCCGTCGGGCAGACGCCCGTGCAGACGAAGACGCCGCCGCCCTGGATGGACACCAGGCTCCCCCTGGAAAGGCGCGTGGACGACCTCGTCTCGCGGCTGACGCTCGAAGAGAAGATCGCGCAGATGATGAACAAGGCCGCGGCCATCGAGCGGCTCGGCATCCCCGAACACGACTGGTGGAACGAGGCGCTGCACGGCGTCGCGCGCGCGGGGATTGCGACCGTCTTCCCGCAGGCCATCGGGATGGCGGCGACGTGGAACCCGGAACTCATCCGGGAGATCGGCGACGTGGTCTCGACCGAGGCGCGCGCCAAGCACCACGAGTTCGCGCGCCAGGGCGACCGCGGCCGCTACAAGGGGCTGACCTTCTGGTCGCCGAACATCAACATCTTCCGCGACCCGCGCTGGGGCCGCGGGCAGGAGACGTTCGGCGAAGACCCGTACCTGACCTCGCGCATCGGCGTCGCGTACGTCCGGGGCTTGCAGGGCGACGACCCGAAGTACCTGAAGGTCGTCTCAAGCGTCAAGCACTACGCCGTCCACTCGGGGCCGGAGCCTGAGCGCCACACCTTCGACGCGAAGTCCGACGAGCGCGACCTGCGCGAGACCTACCTGCCCGCCTTCCGCGCGACCATCTTGGAGGGCAAGGCCGAGGGCTTGATGTGCGCCTACAACAGCCTGAACGGCGAGCCGGCGTGCGCGAACAAAAAACTGTTCGACATCCTGCGGCGCGAGTGGGCCTTCGGCGGCCACGTCGTCTCGGACTGCGCGGCGATTGAGGACATCTGGAAGGGGCACAAGTTCGCCAAGACCGAGGCCGAGGCTTCGGCCGTCGCCGTCAAGTCGGGCACCGACCTGACCTGCGGGCGCGAGTACCGCGCTCTCACGCAGGCCGTGAAGGACGGGCTCATCACGGAGGCCGAGATCGACGTGGCCGTGAAGCGCCTGATGCGGACGCGCTTCCGCCTCGGCGTGTTCGACCCGCCGGCCCTCGTCAAGTACGCGGAGATACCCTTCTCCGCCAACGACTCGCCCGCGCACCGCGCGCTCTCGCTGCGGGCGGCGCGCGAGTCCATCGTCCTTTTGAAGAACGAGAACGACGCGCTGCCCCTGAAGAAGGACTTGAAGACGCTCGCCGTCATCGGCCCGAACGCCGACGCGCCCGACGTGCTTCTGGGTAATTACAACGGCATGCCCTCGAAGTCGGTCACGCCGCTCGCGGGCGTCCGCGGGAAGGTCTCGCCGTCAACGCGCGTGCTCTACTCGCCGGGCATGTACCCGACGGGCACGCGCGTCGTCCCCGCGGCGGCCTCGGCCTTCTCCGGCCTGAGGGGCGAATACTTCGCAAACCGCGAGTGGCAGGGCGAACCCGCGCTCGTGCGCGAGGACGCGCAGATCGATTTCAACTGGGCGTCGCTCGCCCCGGCCGCGCAGGTGCCGGCCGACAACTTCTCCGTCCGCTGGACGGGCAAGCTCCGCGCGCCGGATTCGGGCAAGTACTTCATCGGGCTGGCGGGCAACGGCGGCGTGCGCCTGACGCTCGACGGCCAGACGGTCGTCGAGGAGTTCGCCAACACGCGGACGCGCACGGTGACGAAGGAGCTTGAGCTTGAGGGCGGGCGCGCCTACGACCTGAAGGTCGAGTACCGCGAGAACGCCAACCACTACGCCTCGGCGCGGCTCGTCTGGGCCCCGCCCGGCGACGAGCGGCGGCTGCGCGAGGACGCGCTCGCGCAGGCGCGCGAGGCGGACGCGGTCGTGATGGTGATGGGCATCAACCCGTCGGTCGAGGGCGAGGAGATGGACGTGAAGCTCGAAGGTTTTCGGGGCGGCGACCGCACGGACATCTCTCTTCCCAAACCGCAGGAAGAATTAATTAAAGCAGTTCACGCGCTCGGCAAACCCGTCGTGCTCGTGCTGCTCGGCGGGAGCGCGCTCGCGGTCAACTGGGCGGACGAGAACGTGCCCGCCATCGTCGAAGCCTGGTACCCGGGGCAGGAGGGCGGCACCGCCCTGGCCGACGTGCTCTTCGGCGACTACAACCCGGCGGGCCGCCTGCCCGTCACCTTCTACAAGTCCACGGATCAACTGCCGCCGTTCGAGGACTACCGGATGCAGGGCCGCACCTACCGCTACTTCAAGGGCGACCCGCTCTACCCGTTCGGCCACGGCCTGTCATACACGACCTTTAAGTACGACAACCTCCGCTTGAGTGCGCAGAGCGTGCGCGCGGGGCGGGGGCTGACCGTCACGGCCGACGTGCGGAACACGGGCGCGCGCGCGGGCGAAGAGGTCGTGCAGCTCTACATCAGCGACGCGGCCTCCGCGTACCCCGTGCCCGTCCGCTCGCTCGCGGGGCTGACACGCATCAGGCTCAACCCCGGCGAGAGCCGTCGCGTCTCGTTCCGGGTAGAGCCGCGGCAACTCTCCGTCATCGACGACCGCGGCCGCCGCGTCGTCGAGCCGGGCGAGTTCACCTTAAGCGTCGGCGGCAAGCAGCCCGGCTTTAAAGGCAATGCCGACGCGCGCACGACCGGCGTCGTCACCGGCCGCCTCAACGTGACGGGCAGAGTGACGGAGATACCTGAGAAATAGCGGTCAGAACCGCCCGCGGTAGCGGGTGGGCCTTCACAGGCCGGGGCTATCGGTTAATGAAGGCCCACCCGCTACCGCGGGTGGTTCTGACCTGATTCGCGTGAGGATGAAATGACCTTCAAGAAGACTCTCTGTACAGTCGGCGCGCTCGTCCTGCTCTTTACGACGGGCGGCGCGTGTTTCGGGCAGACGTTGCGGGAGTACGCCGACCGCGCGGGGCTGCTGGTCGGGGCGGCCGTCGAGCCGCGGCTCCTCGAAGAGCAGGAGTACGCGGCGACGCTGGCGCGCGAGTTCAACATGCTGACGGCGGAGAACGCCATGAAGTGGGGGGCCATCCGGCCGACGCGCGAGCGCTTCGACTTCGGGCCGGGCGACCGGCTGGTCGCCTTCGCGCAGAAACATAAGATGAAGGTGCGCGGGCACACGCTCGCGTGGAGCGAGTACAACCCGCGCTGGCTGGAGCAGGGGAACTTCACGCCCGAGCAGATGTCGGAACTGCTGCGCGAGCACATCACGAAGGTCATGCGGCACTACCGCGGCAAGGTCTTCGCCTGGGACGTGGTCAACGAAGTCTTCCTGGCCGACGGCTCGGTCGAGCCCTCCGTCTGGTACGACCGGCCGGGCATCGGCCTGAAGGGGAAGGGGACGGCCTACGTCGAGCAGGCGTTCCGCTGGGCGCGGGCGGCAGACCCCGACGCGCTCCTCTTCTACAACGACTACGACACCGAGGGCTTGAACCCGAAGTCGGACGCCGTCTACGAGATGGTCAAGGACTTCAAGAGCCGCGGCGTCCCCATCGACGGCGTCGGCATACAGGCGCACATCGTTGACCTCGAAGCGAAAGACCTGGCGACCATCGAGCAGAACATCGCGCGCCTCGTCGCGCTCGGGCTCCAGGTGCACATCACCGAGATGGACGTGCGGGTGCCCGCGGGCGGGCCCGACCCGGCCCACTTGAAACGTCAGGCGGAAATCTACCGGCGGGTCGCCGACGCCTGCCTGCGCCAGCCGAAATGCACGGCCTTCCAGACGTGGGGTTTTACAGACAAGTACACGTGGATTCCGGACTTCACCAAGGGCGCGAGCGACTGGCCGCTCCCGTTCGACAGGAACTACAGGAAGAAGCCCGCCTACGACGCGCTGCTCGAAGCCTTCCGAGAACGCGCCCGTGGCCGTTGAAGCCCTGCCGCCGACGCGGCGAATGCAAAAGCTGCTTACTTCAACTTCAGCATCTCGCTGCCGGCCAGCAGGAGCGCGCCGGAGCCGTACTCCTGGTTGTCTTCGGCCGTGACCTTGGCGGGGGCGAGGCCGATCTGCTGCACCCAGCCGAGCTTGCCGTCCTCGCGCACCGAGTTGACGAGCCCGGCCCAGCCTTTGCGGATGACCGGCAGGTAGGTCTTGCGGTCGAGATGGCCGTTGTTAACGCCCCACGCGAGCGCGTAGGTGAAGAAGGCCGTGCCGGAAGTCTCGGGCACGGGCGCTTCGGTCGGGTCGAGAAGGGAAGGCCGCCAGCGCCCGTCCTCGCCCTGCACGCGCGCGACCGCGGCCGCCATCTCCTGCAAGAGTTTGACGTAGCGCGCGCGCGTCGGGTGGTTACGGGGCAGGTGTTGGAGGACGCGCACCGTGCCGCCCATGACCCAGCCGTTGCCACGCGACCAGAAGACTTTCTTGCCGTTGGCGTTCGGCTTCCCGATGAAGTTCTTGTCGCGGTAGTAGAGACCCTCCGAAGGGTCGTAGAGGAAGTCGGTCGTGTCCCACCACATCGCGTCGAGGTAGTCGAGGTACTTCCTGTCGCCCGTCAAGGCGTGGAGCCTCGTGAGGACGGGCGGGGCCATGAAGAGCGCGTCGCACCACCACCAGTCCTCGCGCCCGGGGCGCGGCGTGGCGACCATCGCGTCGATGACGGACTTCGTGTGTTCGAGGCGCGCGGGCTCCTTCCGCAGCGTGTAGAGTTCGAGGAAGGTCTGGCCCGGGGCGTGGTCGTCGGCGTGGCGCGGCCGCTCGCCCAGTTTCCAGCCGCGCGAGTCGGCCCAGCGCTCGGCCTGCTCGTAGTACCTCCGGTCGCCCGTGGCCCTGCCCGCGGACATCACGCCCGCGTAGAAAGCCGCGCGCGCCCAGAGGTTCGTGTTCGACCTGTTGATCTCGACGGGATTCGCCACCTGCCACTCGAAGACCTTCCGCATGACGGCCCGCACCGACTGCTTCGAGTGGATGTCGCCGGGCTTCTTCGCACCGGTCTGCGCCCACGCGGGCGCGCACAGCAGGAGGCCGAGCAGGAAGAGGAAGGGGAACCTTTGACGAAGAAGTTTCATCACGCGCATGACTCCATTGCGCCCCGCGAGACGCTGGATTGTGGTTTGAGTTAGACGAAGAGCGCAGGCATTATACACAGCACGGACACGCCGAAAGAAAAGTTTAACCTCGAAGATGAACAAGAGAATCTCTCGCAAGGTCTCGCCCTTCGTCGCCGTCTCGCTCATCCTGTCTCAACTCGTCCTGCCCGCGTCGCGCGCGCAGGTCAGCGACGCGGCGGGGTTGCGCATCAACGAGCTTGAGTATCTGGAGATGCCGGGCCTCAACGTGATGCTCGCTCACGACTACCACCCGGAGAGCCACCAGGGCGGGGTCGGCATCATCCAGAACGGGCTGCGCGTGGCGACGAACGGCGACCTGCGCCTGGAGCCGACGCCGGGGCAGTGGCAGCCCGTGCCGAAGGTCGGCAAGCGCATGGTTGACCGCGCCGCGCAGGTCATCAGCGTGCGGATGGAGTACCCCGACCCGGAGAAGAACCGGCGCGGCTTCAACCCCATCATCTACCCCGACCTCGAACTCGGCTACACGCTCAAGATCAGGCCCGACGGGAAGGCGTTCCGCGTCGTCGTAGACCTCGACCGCCCGCTGCGCGCAGGGTGGGTCGGGCGCGTCGGCTTCAACCTCGAACTCTTCCCCGGCGTCCTCTTCGGCAAGTCCTTCTACGCGGACGAGCGCCCCGGAGTCTTCCCGCGTCAGGCCAACGGCCCCTCCACACGCGACGCGCGGGGCGAGTTCCAGTTGGAGCCTCTGGGACAGGGTCGCAAACTCACAATCGCGCCCGACGACGAGCGGCAGACCATGACAATCGAGCGCGTGCGGGGCGGCGACCTGCAACTGCTCGACGGCCGCGCCGAGCACACCAACGGCTGGTTCGTCGTCCGCTCGCTCGTGCCCGCGGGCGCGGCCGCCGGCGCGGTCGAGTGGCTCGTCACGCCGCACGCCCTGCCGGGCTGGAAGCACCAGCCGGTCGTGCAGGTCTCGCAGGTCGGCTACCACCCTTCGCAGGAGAAGGTGGCCGTCGTCGAGACCGACCCCGCGGACGAACGCCGCCCGAAGGCCGTGCTCGTCCGCGCCAGGGAGGGCGGCGGCTTCGAGAACGTGCTTGAGCAGGCGCCCGCCGAGTGGGGCCGCTTCCTGCGTTACAGATACTTCCGCTTCGACTTCACGCAGGTGAAGCGGCCGGGCGTCTACTTCGTCCGCTACGGCGACTACCAGACCGAGCCCTTCCAGATAAGCCCCGACGTGTACAAGCGCCACGTCTGGCAGCCGACGCTCGAATACTTCCTGCCCGCGCAGATGTGCCACGTGCGCGTCAACGACCGCTACCGCGTCTGGCACGGGGCCTGCCACCTCGACGACGCGCGCATGGCCCCGGCCAACGTCAACCACATCGACGGCTACGTCCAGGGGCCCTCGACCCTGACGAAGTACGCGGGCGGCGAGCCCGTCCCCGGCTTAGACCGAGGCGCGTGGCACGACGCGGGCGACGACGACATCCGCGTCGAGTCGCAGGCCGAGACGATCCAGGGGCTCGCGCTTCTGTACGAGGCGTTCAGGGTCGATTACGACAACACGTCCATCGACCAGCAGAGCCGCGTCGTCGAGATCGGCAGGCCGGACGGCCGCCCCGACGTGCTCCAACAGATAGAGCACGGCGCGCTCTCCGTCGCGGGCGGCTACAAGTCTCTGGGCCGCCTCTACCGCGGCATCATCACGCCGACGCTCCGCCAGTACACGCTGCTCGGCGACACCGCGAACGTGACCGACAACGCGCGCTTCGACCCGAAGCGCGCGCGTGACAAGCAGGACGCGCTGACGCGCGACGCCGACGGCGCGACCGTCACCGACACGCGGCCGCACGACCCCTGGGCCGTGCCGTTCGGGCGGCCGGGGGAGCCGGACGACCGCTGGGTCTTCACGGAGGAGAGCCCTGGGCGGGAGCTACAGACGGCCGCGGGTCTGGCGGCGGCTTCGAGGGCTCTGAAGCATTTCAACCCGCCGCTCGCGGCCGACTGCCTGCGGATCGCGGTCGAGCTGTGGGGCAGGACGAAGGAGAGGGACGCGCTGCAAAGGGTCGAGCCCGCGGTCGAGCTTCTGCTGGCGACGGGCGAGCAGAGGTACGCGGACTTTCTCAAAGGCGCGACTGCCGACATCGTCAAGAACTTCCCGCGCGTCGGCTGGGTGGCGGGCCGCGCCGTCGCCCGTGTTAACGACCGGCGGTTCGCCGACGCTTTGAACCAGGCGGCGAGGGCTTATAAGAGTCAGGTTGACGAGCGCGGGAAGAAGACCCCGTACGGCGTGCCTTACGAGCCCGACATCTGGGGCGCGGGGTGGGGCATCCAGCGCTTCGGCGTCGAGCAGTATTTTCTGCACGCCGCGTTCCCAGAGGTCTTCGGCACGGACTACATGCTCCGCGCGCTCAACTTCATACTGGGCTGCCACCCCGGCCCGAACACCGCCTCCTTCGCCTCGGGCGTCGGCGCGCGCTCGCTGACGACGGCCTACGGCTTCAACCGCGCCGACTGGTCTTACATCCCCGGCGGCAGCGCCTCCGGCACCGCGCTCATCCGACCCGACTACCCGGAGCTTCTGACCTGGCCCTTCCTCTGGCAGCAGACCGAGTACGTCCTCGGCGGCGGCACGACCGACTACCTCACGCTCGTCCTCGCCGCCGAACACTTGACCGCCGTAAACCGTGAACCGTGAACCGTGACAAGAAGGAAAGCAGTTCTTACTTGTCACGGTTCACGGTTCACGGTTTACGGCATTTCAGAATTCGAGCCGGCGCAGGTATTCGTAGCTGACGCGGAGGCTCTCGAAGGGCGACCCCGAAGGCTCGTCGTTCTCGACGAAGTAGTGGCGGACGCCCGCCTTCTTCGAGTGGGCGAAGATCGACTTGAAGTCGATAGTGCCCCTGCCAACGTCCGCGAAGAAGCGGCGCGGCGTCGCGTCCATGTCCTTGACGTGGAGGAGGTGGAAGCGGCCGGGGTGGCGCTCGAAATAATCGACGGGGTTCGCGCCGCCCTTGACCGTCCAGTACAAGTCCATCTCAAGCTTGACGGCGCGCGGGTCTGTGCGTTCGAGCAGGAGGTCGTAGGGGACTACGCCTTCGAGGGGCGCGAACTCGAAGTCGTGGTTGTGGTAGGCGAACCGGAGGCCCTCGCGCCCGAGCGCCGCGCCGACCTCGTTGCAGAGGTCTGCGAGCCGCCGGTACTGTTCGAGCGTCCTGCGCTCCTCGGGGGCCATCCACGCGAGGAGCAGGTACTTGTGGCCGATTGCGTGCGCCGCGTCAATCGACGGCCGCAGGTCTCCGCGCAGCTCCGCGAGAGACACGTGCGCGGCCGGCGCGTCGAGCTTGAGGCGTTTGAGTAAAGACCTTACCTCCCCCGGCTTGTGTTTGAAGTAGCCCGCGAACTCGACCTCCCTGTAGCCGAGCGCGGCGACCCGCCTGAGCGTCCCCTCGAAGTCCTTCTCAAGCTCGCGGCGCACGGTGTAGAGCTGCATGCCGATGCGCGAGAGCTTTCTCCCGCCGGCGGCGAGGGCGTCCGGGTTGTAAAGACTCAGCCCGGCGGCGGCGAGCGCCAGGCGGTTGACGAAGCGGCGGCGGTTCATCGTTGAAAATTATCTTGACAAGGGAGCGAGCCAGTAATAGAAACCTTTTGTCCGGTCTTACAACAAAACTGAAATTATCAACACCAAGGTCTGATTGTCGAGCGCCGTCACACCGGCGTTGCCGTCGCACGCCGCCGCCCGGCGAGCGCGAAGGCGTAGACGCGAGGCGGATCGGGAGGGAGACGCGTTGTTCACATTTAAAGTCATGCGCCGCGGCGCACACGTCCTGAAGGCGGCCGTCCTCGTCCTGCTCGCGTGCGCGTGCGCGGGCGCGCAGGTGCTCAACGACCCGGTGGACGTGGGGCAGGAGTTCCAGCGGATGGAGCCTGTCTACTTCGTCGGCTCCAAGGTCACGAGCTTCGACGCCGCCACGGGGCGCGGCGCGCTCCAGTGGGACAGGTACCTGCGCTCGACCACGCTCTCCTTCAACAAGATCGACGTGACGTTGGGGAAGGGGCGCGGCACGGAGTTCCCCGGCACCGAATATGACCAGGACCCCGTGCTGCCTTTCTCCATCACCTTCGTCAGCCCGCGCACCGTCCGCCTGCGCTTCTCGACGCACGCCGACTTCCGGCGCGACGCCGACTCGGTCATGCTCGCCGGGCCCGTCCCGACTGACCGTTCGTGGAAAGTCGAGCAGACGGCCGACGCCGTCACCTGGACGAGCGCGCACGGGCGCGTGAAGCTGATCAAGAGCCCCTGGCACGTCGAGTTCTACGACGCCTCGGGGCGACTGCTCACGCGCACGCAGAACGCGGGCGAGCCGGCGACCTACTTCACGCCGATACCCTTCTCGTTCGTGCGGCGCGCCTCAGACCTCGCGCGGATGACGGCCGCGACCTTCGAGCTTCAGCACGACGAGAAGATTTTCGGGTGCGGCGAGTCGTTCACACGCCTCGACAAGCGCGGGCAGCGCGTCAACGCGTGGACGCGCGACGGCATGGGCGTGCAGAACGAGTTCATGTACAAGCCGATCCCGTTCTTCCTCTCCAGCCGCGGCTACGGGATGTTCGTCCACACCTCCGCGCCCGTCACCTTCGACTTCGGCAAGACCTTCGACAGCCACAACGCCGTCTACACCGGCGACGAGAACCTCGACCTCTTCGTCTTCCTCGGCGAGCCGAAAGAGATTCTCTCCGAGTACACGGCCTTGACGGGCCGCAGCCCCGTCCCGCCCCTCTGGTCGTTCGGCTTCTGGATGAGCCGCATCACCTACAAGTCGGAGGCGGAGGTGCGCGACGTGGCCGCGAAGCTGCGGCAGCACCGCGTGCCCGCGGACGTGATACACCTCGACACCGGCTGGTTCGAGACCGACTGGCGCAGCAACTACGAGTTCTCGAAGACGCGCTTCAAAGACCCCGCGAAGATGATCGCCGATTTGAAGAAGCAGGGTTTTAGGGTGAGCCTCTGGCAGTACACATACTTCACGCCGAAGAACGAGCTGTACCCGGAGATAGTGTCGAAGGGCTACGCCGTGAAGAACCAGGGCGGGACGCTGCCGTTTGAGGACGCCGTGCTCGACATGTCGAACCCGGAGGCGGTGAAGTGGTATCAGGGGAAGCTCGCGGCGCTTTTGAAGATGGGCGTCGGGGCCATCAAGGTTGACTTCGGCGAGGGCGCGCCCGTGAACGGCCAGTACGCGTCGGGGCGCTCGGGCTGGTACGAGCACAACCTCTACCCCCTGCGCTACAACAAGGTCGTCGCCGACATCACGCGCGAGACGACGGGCGAGGACATCATCTGGGCGCGCGCCGCCTGGGCCGGGAGCCAGCGGTATCCTTTGCACTGGGGCGGCGACGCGGAGAACACCGACTCGGCGATGGCCGCCAGCTTACGCGGCGGGCTCTCGTTCGGCCTGTCGGGCTTCACCTACTGGAGCCACGACGCGGGCGGCTTCGTCAAGCGCGCGCCGCGCGACCTCTACCGGCGCTGGCTGGCGTGGGGCGTCCTCTCGTCGCACACGCGCGCGCACGGCGAGCCCCCGCGCGAGCCCTGGGAGTACGACGAGGCTTTGACCGAAGACTTCCGCCGCGCGCTCGGGCTCCGCTACTCGCTGATGCCCTACATCCTCGCGCAGTCGAAGGACTCTTCGGCGAAGGGCTGGCCCGTCCTGCGCGCGCTCTTCTTTGAGTATCCGAATGACCCCACGTCTTGGACGGTTGACGACGAGTACATGTTCGGCTCAGACCTCCTGGTCGCGCCCCTGATGGAGAGCGCGAACGCGAGGCGGGTCTACCTGCCGCCCGGCGACTGGATCGACTACCAGACGGGCAAGACTTACGCGGGCGAGCGCTGGCACCGCATCGAGGCGGGGCAGATTCCAGTCGTGCTGCTCGTCAGAAATAACGCCGTCATCCCGCACGTGAAGGTCGCGCAGAGCACCGACGACATCGACTGGAAGAACGTCGAGCTGCGGGTCTTCAGCACGAGGAACGCGGACTCCGCGGGGCTCTTCGCGCTGCCCCGGGGCGGCGTGCAAACGCTCAGGCTCACGGCCCCGGCCGGGACGTACGCGCTGCAAGCCGACCCGCTGCGCGGCCAGGTCAGGTGGGAGGTCACGCGCTTCATGCCGAAGAACTTTTAGCTTATGAAGAAGCTCCTGCGCCCGTTCTGCGTCCTTCTCGTCGTGCTCGTCGCGCACGCGCCTGCGCTGCCGCAGCCGCCGGCGTCGCGTTACTTCCCCGCGAAGGAATTGATGAGGGTCGGCGTCTACTACTACCCGGAGCACTGGCCGGAGTCGCAGTGGGACAGGGACTTCGCGAACATGGAGCGGATGGGCTTCGAGTTCGTCCACATGGGCGAGTTCGCGTGGGCGTTCATGGAGCCCGAGGAGGGGAGGTTCGACTTCGCCTGGCTCGACCGCGCGGTCGCGCTCGCCGCGAAGCACAATCTTAAAGTCATCCTCTGCACGCCGACGCCGACGCCGCCCGCGTGGCTCGCCGAGAAGTACCCGAACAGTTTCCTCGTCGGCGAGGACGGGAGACGCAGGGAGCACGGCTCGCGCGGCAACAACGCGCTCGCAGACCCCGACTACCTGCGTCTGACGGAGCGAGTGGTTAATGAACTCGGAAGGCGTTACGGCAAGAACCCGGCGGTCTGGGGCTGGCAGCTCGACAACGAGCCGAACTCGCCGCCCGACTACGGCCCTTCGGCGCAAGGGGCCTTCCGCGACTGGCTGCGCGCGAAGTACAAGACCGTGGACGCGCTCAACGGCGAGTGGGGCACGGCCTTCTGGAGTCTGAGGTACAACGACTTCAATCAGGTGCGCCCGCCGAACCCCTCGTTCCTCTACGGCGTGAGCCCGCAGGCGATGCTCGACTTCCGCCGCTTCACCGCGGATCAGACGGCGAAGTTCCTCAACTGGCAGGCTTCCGTCCTCCGGCGCAACACCGCGCCCGCGCAGTTCATCACGACCAACTTCATCTCTACCATCGGCAGCTCCGACCCGCGCCGCGCGAACGAACTCGACTTCATCTCCTACACGATGTACCCGGTCGGCGGCGGCGGGGGCGTGGGCGAGGACGGCTTCCGCCTGGGCTGGCAGCACGGCATCGCGTGGTCGAACGCGTTCTATAAACCCATCAAGGGCGTGACGGGCGTGATGGAGTTGCAGCCCGGCCAGGTCAACTGGGCGCGCATCAACCCGCAGCCCGCCCCGGGCGCGATACGGATGTGGCTCTGGCACGCCTTCGCGGGTGGCCTCTCGTTCGCGTGCACCTACCGCTACCGACAGCCGCTCTACGGCAGCGAGCTTTACCACTACGGCATCGTCAACACCGACGGCGTGACGGCGACGCCCGGCGGGCAGCAGTATTCGCAGGTCGCGCGCGAGATGCGGGAGCTGCGCGCGAAGTACGACCCTAAGGCTGTGCCCCCGGCGGACTACGCCGCGCGGCGGACGGCGATACTCTGGAACCACGAGAACCTCTGGAACATCGACTACCAGAAGCAGACGGCGCTGTGGGACACCTTCGGGCACGCGTTCCGCTACCTCGAAGCCGTGAAGTCGGCGGGCGCGCCGCTCGAAGTGATCGACGAGGCGGCGGACTTCAACTCCTATAAGGTCGTCGTCGCGCCGGCCTATCAGTTGATTGATGAAGAACTCGTGCGCAAGTGGACGCGCTACGTCGAAGCGGGCGGCCACCTCGTCCTCACCTCCCGCACGGGGCAGAAGCGGCGCAACGGCTGGCTCTGGGAGGCCGCCTGGGCCGCGCCCATCCGCCCGCTCATCGGCGCGGAGGTCTCCTTCTTCGACCTTTTGATGGACAACGGCAACGGCGAGGTCTCAATGAACGGCACGGCCTACAACTGGAACGCGTGGGGCGATGTGCTGAAGCCTTCGGAGGGGACGGAGACCCTGGCGCGCTACTCGAACCAGTTCTACGCGGGCTCGGCCGCGGTCACGCACAGGCGTCTGGGCAGGGGGAGCGTCACCTACGTCGGCGTCCACACGAAGGACGGGCGGCTTGAGAAGGAGGTCGTGCGCGAGGTCTACAGGCGCGCGGGGGTTGCGACGGCCGACTACCCGCCCGGCGTCTACGTGGACTGGCGCGACGGCTTCTGGGTCGCCGTCAACTACTCCTCGAAGCCGACGGGCATCCCCGTGCCCGCCGGGGCGGAGATTCTCTACGGCGCGCGCACGCTCAAGCCGGCGGACGTGCTCGTCTGGAGATAAGCAGGTCAGAACCACCCGCGGTAGCGGGTGGGCCTTCCACTGAGGCTTGTTATTTGATTGATGAGAGTCGCGCTGTCATCAATCGACATTCGGGTCTCGTTGCGACCACCCGCTACCGCGGGTGGTTCTGACCGCTATAACTAAGGAGCATTCGACATGACGAAAAAGTTCGACCGCCGCGACTTCATCAGGTCGGCGGCCGTCGCGGGCGCGGCCGCGTTGGTCGCGCCGGAGTGGGGCGAGGCGGCGCAGCGCCGCGGCCGTCGCGGCGGCGGGCGGCAGGGCGGGCGGCGCAACCCGCGGCCGCTCACGTCCTTCGACGCGCAGGCGCGCGAGCTGCTTAACCAGATGACGCTCGAAGAGAAGGTCGGGCAGATGACGCAGGCCGAGCAGGACGCCGCCATGAAAGAGCCGGCGGACATCCAGAACCTCGCCCTCGGCTCCTTGCTCTCGGGCGGCAGCTCCGACCCGAAGGCGGGCAACAGCCTCAACGCGTGGACTGACCTCTACGACCGCGTGCAGACGCTCGCGCTCAAGTCGCGCCTCGCCGTCCCCATCCTCTACGGCATCGACGCCGTGCACGGCCACAGCAACGTGCTCGGCGCGACCATCTTCCCGCACAACGTCGGGCTCGGGTGCACGCGCAACGCGCGGCTCGTCCAGGAGTCGGCGCGCATCACGGCCGTCGAGGTGCGCGCCACCGGCATCCAGTGGACGTTCGCGCCCTGCGTCGCCGTCCCGCGCGACGAGCGCTGGGGGCGCACCTACGAGGGCTTCGGCGAGTCGCCCGACCTCGCCCGCGACCTCGGCGAGGCGGCCGTGCGCGGCTTCCAGGGGGTTGACCTCGCCGACCCGCTGAGCGTGCTGGCCTGCGCCAAGCACTACGTCGGCGACGGCGGGACGGCCTTCGGCTCGGGCGGCTTCGAGCACCCGGTCACGAAGAAGCGCGTGCTCGACCAGGGCGACACGCGCGTGACCGAGGCCGAGCTGCGCCGCATACACATGCCCGGCTACGTCTCGACGGTGAACGCGGGCGTCGGGACGATCATGCCGTCCTACAACAGTTGGAACGGCACGAAGCTCTCGGCGCACAAATACCTGATGACCGACGTGCTGAAGGGCGAGCTGAAGTTCGACGGCTTCCTCATCTCCGACTACAACGCCATCGACCAGATCACGAAGGACTACAAGCAGGCCATCGAGACCTCGATCAACGCCGGGATGGACATGGTGATGGTGCCGACGAAGTACCGCGAGTTCCACACGCTGCTCGTCCAGCTCGTGCGCGAGGGGCGCGTCCCGCAGTCGCGCATCGACGACGCCGTGATGCGGATACTTCGCGTCAAGGTGGCGATGGGGCTCACCGAGCGCGGCCGCTCCGTGCTCGCCGACCGCCGCCTGCACAGGAGCTTCGGCTCGGCCGAGCACCGCGCGGTCGCGCGCGAGTGCGTGCGCCAGTCGCTGGTGCTCTTGAAGAACGAACGCCGGACGCTCCCGCTGCGCAAGAACGCCGCGCGCATCCACGTCGCGGGCAAGTGCGCCGACGACATCGGCAACCAGTGCGGCGGCTGGACGATAGACTGGCAGGGCAAGAGCGGCAACGTGACGACCGGCGGGACGACCGTCCTGCAAGCCGTGAAGAACAGCGTCTCGCGCAGGACGCGCGTGACCTTCTCGAAGGACGGGTCGGGCGCGCGCGGCGCGGACGTCGGGCTGGTCGTCGTCGGCGAGACGCCTTACGCCGAAGGGACGGGCGACCGCGAAGAGCTGTCGCTCGACCGCGAAGACGCGGAGGCCATCGACCGGATGAAGGGGGCGGGCATCCCCGTCGTCGTCGTTCTGTTCTCGGGGCGGCCTCTGATTATCAACGACGCGCTGGCGAAGGCCGACGCGTTCGTCGCGGCTTGGCTGCCGGGGACGGAGGGGCAGGGCGTCACCGACGTGCTCTTCGGCGACTACCGCCCGACGGGCAAGCTCTCCTTCACCTGGCCGCGCACCAACGCGCAGATACCCATCAACGTCGGCGACCGCAACTACGACCCGCTCTTCCCGTACGGCTTCGGCCTGACGTTCTAGAGCGCTTAGCGTTTGCATTTACCCCGCCCCGTTTAGAGGCGGGCTCTGCCCGCCGGGGCTCGCTGCGATGTATCAAAGCCCCGGCGGGCAGAGCCCGCCTCTAAACGGATGGTAAACTGACCGGCAAACTGCTCTGGCAGATAAGTTAACCACAGTGACACGGAGGCACGGCTTGTTGAGCTATGGCTTCAAGCTGTGCCTCCGTGTCTCTGTGGTTAATCTTAGCGCGTCACGCTCAACTCGCGGCTGAGCCTCACGTCGGCCGACGAGCCGCCGACCATCAAACGCACGCGGTCGGGCTCCACCACGAAGCGCTTCGACTTCACGTCCCAGTAGGCGAGCTGTTCGGCGGCGAGGGTGAGCGTGACGCGCTGCGTCTCGCCGGGCCGGAGGGCGACGCGGGCGAAGCCCTTCAGCTCCTTGAGCGGCCGCCCCACTTTCGAGTTGAGATGCGTGACGTAGAGCTGGACGACCTCTTCGCCCGCGCGGCGGCCTGTGTTCTTGAGGTCGAAGGTGACGTTGACCGAACCTCCGACGGGGAGCGTCGGCGCGCTCGTCCGCAGGTTCGCGTAGGCGTAGGTCGTGTAGGAGAGGCCGTGGCCGAAGGGGTAGAGCGGCTCGCCCTTGAAGTACATGTAGGTGCGGCCGCGGCGGATGTCGTAGTCCATCATCGGCGGCAACTGCTCGACCGAAGACGGCCACGTCTGCACGAGGCGGCCGGCGGGGTTGTAGTCGCCGAAGAGCACGTCGGCCAGGGCGCGCCCCTCCTCCTGGCTGCTGTGCGTGAGGTGGACGATTGCAGGGACGTTGGCCTGAGTCCAGTTGACGGCGTAGGGGAAGCTCGACTTGAGCACGACGACGGTGTTCGGGTTGGCCGCGTAGACCTTCTTAATCAACTCCTCCTGTTCGAGCGTGACGGAGCGGCGGTCTACGGCCTCCTTGCCGTCGGAGGGTACGGGGCACTGCTCCCAGCCCGCGTCGCAGGTCGGGTGGTTGCCGACGACGACGACGGCCACGTCCGCGCCGCGCGCGGCCGCGGAGACCGCGCCGCCGTCGTCGCCCTTCGCGTAAGTGACGCGAACCTGCGGCCCGACCTTCTCGCGTAGTCCCGCGAGCGGCGTGACGGTGTAGGGCGGCGTGCCGCTGTACCAGTCGAGCAGCACGTCGTCGGCCCGCGGGCCGACGACGGCGACGCTCTTCAGCTTCGCGCGGTCGAGGGGGAGAAGGTTCTTCGAGTTCTTCAGCAGCACGACCGACTTCTGCGTGACGAGGCGCGCGAGCGACTTGTGCGCGTCGGTCGTCCAGGGCTCTGGGCCTTCGCCGATCTTCGAGTAGGGCACGCGCTCGGGCGGGTCGAGCAGGCCGAGGCGGAGCATGACGCGGAAGGTGTGCCGGAGAACCTTGTCCACGTCCGCCTCGGTCAGAAGGCCCCTGGCGAGCGCGGCGCGCGTCGGCTCGCGGTAGTCGTCGAGGAACTGTCCGATGCCGGTCTTGACGACCGCGGCCGCCGCCTCCTCGAAGGTCTTGAAGTGCTTGTGGTCGGTAACGAGCTGGCGCATGCCGCCGCCGTCGGTGCAGATGATGCCGTCCTGCCCCCACTCTTCGCGCGTGAGGTCGAGCAACTCGCGGTTGACGTGCATCGGCACGCCGTTGACCTTGTTGTAGGCGACCATGTAGGCACGCGCGCCGCCTTCGACTACCCCTCGGCGGAAGGGCACCGAGTAGTATTCGCGCAAGAGGCGCTCGTCGAAGTCGGAGGAGGTGTGGCCGCGCCCGTTCTCGTTGCTGTTGGCGAGGAAGTGTTTGAGGAGCGCGGCCGTCTGCCAATACTTCGGGTGGTCGCCCTGCAAGCCTTTGACGAAGGCCACGGTGAGCGCGCCGTTGAAGTAAGGGTCTTCGCCGTAGCACTCCTCAGTGCGCCCCCAGCGCGGGTCACGGCCGAGGTCTGCGTTGGGCGCGCGGACGACCAGCCCTGCCCGCCCGTACTTCTGAAAGATGTAGCGCGCTTCAAACCCCTCGGCCGTGGCGACGCGGCGGACGATGTCCGTGTCCCAGGTCTCCGCGAGGCCGATGGCCTGCGGGAAGATGGTGGTGGTCGTAGGGTTCCTGCGCCCCCAGTCAGAGGGGCCGCCCTGCGCGAGCCCGTGCAGGCCCTCGGAGTGCGGCGAGCCTTTGACGCCGAGGCGCGGGACGCTCGGGTTCGTGCCGAGGCAGGCGACCTTCTCTTCGAGCGTCATGAGCGAGATGAGGTTGTCGATCCTCTGCTCGGCGGGCAGGTCGGGGTTCCGGAACGGGTGCTCGTAGACGGCCGCCGCCTTCGCCCTGCGCGCGGGCGCGTGGAAGGCGAGCGGCGCGAGGAGGACAACGGCGAGCGCGGCGGACTTTAAGATGAGCGCGAGTCTGTTCATCTTCTCTCTACCTTCTTGAAGGAGTCTCCGGCAGCGTAGAGGCGAGCGCGTAGACGAGCGGGGCGTTCCAGTTGATGGCGATCTCGTTGACGCGGTAGTTGTCCGCGTCGTCAACCCAGTCGGTCGCGCGCGGCCAGCCGCCGCCGACGAGGTAGCCGGGCCACGCCCCGGCAGAGCCGGGGGCCATCGAGCGGCGGTCGTGGGGCGCGCGCGGAGGCTCAAACCCCACGCCCGTCACTAAGGAGCGGCCGTAGAAGTTCCGCCCCAGCAGGTGCGAGAGCGCGTCGAGCGCCGTCTCGACATAGACGGGCTTCGGCACGATGCGGTGGGCCGCGCGCAGCAGAGGGGTCGTGTTCGCCACGCCGCCGTTCGCGCCCCAGTAGTAGCGCGTGAGCGGGCGCGCGTGGGGGCTTCGGTCGCGGACGGCGACTATCCGGTCGGCCGTCTCGGTCAACGCCTCGCGAACCCGGCGCACGAGCCGCGGGTCGCGCCCCGGCCGCTTGGAGAAGAGGTAGGTGAGCATCCCCAGATTCTTCACGTCGCCCCAGCCCCAGTCTTGGCTGAACTTGCCCTCGAAGCGGCGTGCGCGCTCCTCGAAGTCGGCGAGGGCCTGACGGTCGCCGGTCGTCTGCCAGAGCTCGGCCGCGGCCCAGAGCCGGTCGTCGGCGTCGTCGGTCTGGTAGCCGCCGGTCGTGAAGCCCTTGAGGTCTGCGCGCCGGCTCTCGGGGTGCGCGCGGAGGAACCGGTAGGACTTGCGCGCGGCATCGAGGAGGCGGCGCGAGTACGCCGCGTCGAAGGGCCTGTAGGCGCGAGCGGCCGCCGCGGTCACGGCGACGAAGTCGGCCGTCGCCGCGCTGCTCCAGGGCGTGACGAAGCGCTCGGTCTTCTCGTCTTCGGGTTTGACGGCGGGGCCGAAGTCGCGCGTCGAGACCTTGTGATAGACCGAGCCGTCTTCGGCCTGCATCTTGAGCAGCCAGTCCAGCTCCCACTTCACTTCGGAGAGGTAAGCCGGAAGCTTTGTCTGACTCTCGGGAAGGCCGAGGTCAACGCGGCGCACGCGCGCGCCGAACTCCTCCCACGCGCGCAGCAGCAGGCCGACGGTCACGCCCGCGTTGACGACGTACTTGTTGTAGTCGCCCGCGTCGTGCCAGCCGCCCGTCGTGTCGAGCCGCGCGCCGGGCGAGCCGACGAAGTCGAGCCGCGCGTCTTCCAGATGACAGGCGGCGTGCGCGTACGTCACGCCGTCGTGTTCAAGGCTCACCGCGGAGCCGCAGCGCCAGAGGTGCATCGCGCGCACGGCCGTCTTGAACGTCGTCTCGTACACGTCGGCACTGACGCGGAAAGTCGCCGCGCGCCCCGCGCTCGCTTCGAGCCGGTAGAGTCCCGGCGCGCGCAGCGCCGTGAAGTCCGCGACGCAGAGGGCTTCGCCCGTCTCGTCGTCGCGGAGGGGGCCGCCCGACCTGCCGCGCAGGACGGTCGCGCCGTCGGAGACGCGCACGACCCGGAACTCCCCGCACGGCCCGGGCAGCGTCGCGCGCTTCCCGTGCCGCGGCAGGTAGCCGACGGTGTTGAGGCGCAGGCCCGCGCCGACCGCGGCGTGCGTGACTTGTGCAAAGGCCGCGAGGAGGGCGCAGGCGAGCGCCGCACGTCTCGGAGAGCGTCTTGTGGGATGATAGTTCTTCACTTTAAAAAGAGTCCTGAGTATGCTGGCTGGCGTCGAGTTTGACAACAGCGATGCGCGGGCGGTACTGACCTGATTTCCGAAGAGGAGGCTACTCTTGAGCGACAAGGTGCGTTGGGGCGTGCTGGGCGCGGCGAAGATCGCGGTCGAGAAGGTCATCCCGGCGATGCAGAGGGGCGGGTGGTCGGAGGTCGTCGCCGTCGCCTCGCGCGACGCCGGGCGGGCCGCGCGGGTCGCGGGCGAGCTGGGGATTGCGAAGTCGTACGGCAGTTACGAAGAGCTGCTGGCCGACCCCGACATCGAAGCCGTCTACAACCCCCTGCCGAACCACCTGCACGTGCCCTGGACTTTGAAGGCGGCCGAGGCGGGCAAGCACGTCCTCTGCGAGAAGCCGGTCGCGTTGAGCGCCGCCGAGGCGCGGCTCCTGATTGACGCGCGCGACCGCCGGGGCGTGAAGATACAGGAGGCGTTCATGGTGCGCACGCACCCGCAGTGGCTGGCCGCGCGCGACCTCGTGCGCTCGGGGCGCGTCGGCGAGCTGCGCGCGGTCGAGGCTTTCTTCAGCTACTTCAACCGCGACCCCTCGAACATACGCAACATCCCCGAGGCGGGCGGCGGCGCGCTGATGGACATCGGCTGCTACCCCGTACAGATTTCGCGCTTCGTCTACGGCGCGGAGCCGCGCCGCGTCCTCGCCCTCGTCGAGCGCGACCCCGACATGAAGACCGACCGCCTGACCTCGGCCGTCCTAGAATTCGAGGCGGGGCGCGCGGCCTTCACGTGCTCCACGCAACTCGCCGCGCACCAGCGCGTCGAACTGATAGGGACGCGCGGCCGCGTCGAGATCGAAGTCCCCTTCAACGCCCCGCCCGACCGCCCCACCCGCATCTTCGTGGACGACGGCTCCGCGCCCGGCGGCGCGAACGCAGAGACCATCGAGTTCCCGGCCTGCGACCAGTACACGATCCAGGGCGACCTCTTCTCGCGCGCCGTCCGCGAAGGCACCGAGCAGCCGATACCTTTGGAGGACGCGGTCAACAACATGGCTGTCATCGACGCCCTCTTCCGCTCGGCCGAGTCGGGCCGCTGGGAAGTTTTTACATGAGTTCGGGTCGGGCCGCAGGGAACTTTTTACACTGGTGCGGGCCGATGAAAATTTTTTTGTAGCCGGGGCAACTCGAACAGCGGTTGGCCCCTCAAAGGCACGCATCGAGTTCAAGCGACCCCGCCGGGGTTGTCCCTAAAGGTTGTACGTGCGTCCGCCCTCCGGGGCGCTCTCGCCCTTTCAACACAGCGCGGAAAGTAGACAGGACGAGTTGGGTCGGATACGTGTGCTTCGGGTACGTGGTGCTTAGCTCTTTATAACAGTCATCCACGGTTATCGTCTCGGTTAACAAAGGGCTCCCCTCACGGGCGGCCCTCACCCACCAACCTGTCTGACATTTTTTCGGAGGATGAATGAAGAAAGTTTTCGCGTTAGTTGCCACCCTCGCGCTCTGCGCGCTCGCGTTCTCTCCCGCTTTAAATAACGGCCGCGCGGCCGCCAAGAACGAGGACAAACCCAAGTACAAAGCCAACGAACTCCTGATCCAGTTCAAGGCCGACGCGACGGAACTGGACATCGTCTCGGCCCGCAACTCGGTCGGCGCACTCACCAAGAAGCAGCTTAAGAAGGCCGAGAAGGCTGCGGCCAAGGGCGAGCTTGAGCTGGCCACGATCCAGAGCGGCCTCTCGGTCGAGGACGCCGTCCGTATCGTCCAGGAGCACCCGGCGGTCGCCTTCGCCGAGCCGAACTGGGTCGTGACGCACATGGCGACGGCCACCGACACCTACTACACCAACGGCAACCTGTGGGGCATGTACGGCGACGCCACCAGCCCCGCCAACGTCTACGGCAGCCAGGCCGGCGAGGCGTGGGCGCGCGGCAGCGTCGGCAGCGACTCGGTCTACGTCGGCATCATCGACGAGGGCATCGACTACGAGCACATCGACCTCGCCGCCAACATGTGGACGAACCCTTACGACCCCGCCGACGGCGTGGACAACGACGGCAACGGCTACGCCGACGACGTGCGCGGCTGGGACTTCTTCCAGGACAACTCTTCGGTCTACGACGGCGCGCGCCCGGACGACCTCGACACCGACTCGCACGGCACGCACGTCGCCGGCACCATCGGCGCGCCGATGAACGGCCTCGGCGTCGTGGGCGTCAACTGGAACGTGACGATGATCTCGGCCAAGTTCCTCGGCCCCGACGGCGGCTCCATCGCCGACGCCATCGCCGCGGTTAACTACCTGGTTGACCTCAAGTCCCGCCACGGCCTCAACCTCGTCGCCATCAACAACTCTTGGGGCGGCGGCGGCTACTCGCAGGCGATGCACGACGCCGTCATCCGCTGCGCGAAGGCCAACATCCTCTTCACGGCGGCGTCCGGCAACGGCAACCTCGCGGGCATCGGCCAGAACAACGACACGAAGCCGAGCTACCCGTCGAACTACAACACGACCGTCGGCACCTCGACCGAGTCGGCGGCCTCCTACGACGCCGTCATCGCGGTCGCCGCGCTGACGAGCACGGGCGCGCTGGCGCGCTACTCGAACTACGGCGTGACGCAGGTTGACATCGGCGCGCCGGGCAGCGGCGTCTGGTCAACGATCCCGAACAACTACCTGGGTCGTCTCGACGGCACCTCGATGGCGACGCCGCACGTCACGGGCGGCATCGCGCTCTACGCCTCGACCCATCCGGGCGCGACGCCGCAGCAGATCAGGAGCGCCATCCTGACGACCGGCGTCAACACCTCTTCGCTCGTCAACAAGACCGTGACGGGCAAGCGGCTCAACGTCAGCACCTTCTAAAGACCTCGCCGGATAGGCGGTAACCACAGAGGCACGGCTTGAAGACATTAACTTCAAGCCGTGCCTCTGTGTCTCTGCGGTTACTTCTTCGCGGCGAAGGCGTCGGAGAGGGTGCGGACGCGGAGGCGTCGGCGCAGGTCGTCCGCGGAGACGGGGCGTTTGCCGCGGAAGCTCACCGTGACCTTCCGGCCGGGCAGGAGGTCGAAGAAGTTTTCGGCGAAGGAGCCTTCGAGCCCTTCCGCCGAGAGGTGGACGGCGCGCGCGAGGCGGTCAGTCGAGAGCGTGACGGCCACCTCGCGGCCGGCGCGCGCGACCTGCGCGGCGACGTTCGGCGCGGGGAGCTGTAGGTCTTTGAAGGGGCGGAAGTAGAGCGCGTTCGAGGAGACGGGGCGGCCGTTGGCCGTCAGCTCGCAGTGTAGAAAGACCCTTCGAGGGTCTTGCCCTTTGAGCAGCGTGGCGACGGGGAGACTCTGGTAAGTCTTGCTGGCGAGCGGCGAGACCTCGACGGGGGTCGTCGTGTCGGAGACGGCGCGGCCGTCGAAGTCGAGCAGGCGCACGCGCAGCTCCGCGCGCAAAGGCTCCGTGCGGTCGGAGACGACGTAGAGCCTGACCTGATCGCCTTCGACGTGCGGGCTCAGGAGCACGGGCGCGTAGAAGCGGCGCGCGTAGTATTGCAGAGCCTTCCAGCGGCCGAAGTAGTCCACGCTCGACCAGGAGGCGACCGGCCAGCAGTCGTCGAGCTGCCAGTAGAGCGCGCCCATGTTGTGCGGCATGATGCGGCGCAGGTGCTCGGAGCCGACGCGGATGCCCTCGGCCTGCAAGACCTGGCTCGCGTAGAGGAACGACTCGAAGTCCTTCGGCTCGGGGAAGTCGCGCAGCATGTACTCGCGGATGAGCTGGTTGCCGCGCGGGTGCTTCTGGTGCGCGAGCATGACGGGCGACTGTATGTCGTGATCCGAAGGCAGGGTGTAAGCCCTGACCGTCTCGATCAGGGGGAAGGACTGGAAGCCGTACTCGCTCATGAAGCGCGGGCGCTGCCGCTCGTAGTAGTCGAAGGGCTTCGACGCGTGCCAGACCTCCCAGTAGTGTATGTCGCCGATGCGCTGCGAGTCTGCGTCGTCTTCGAGGTTGGAGCTGGGCGAGCTGGGCCAGTACGGGCGCGAGGGGTCGTGCTCCGCGACGACCTCGGGCAGCACGCCGTGGAAGATTTTCTTGTAGTCGTCCCAGAGCTTCGCCGGCAGGCGCTCCTTCCAGCCCCAGTGCTGCCAGGCGGTCTCGACCTCGTTGTTGCCGCACCACAGGACGACGCTCGGGTGGTTGCGCAGACGCCTCACGTTATCGACCGCCTCGGCCCGCACGCTCTCAAGAAACTTCTCGTCGCCCGGGTACATGCTGCACGCGAACATGAAGTCCTGCCAGACCATCAGCCCCAGCTCGTCGCACAGCTCGTAGAAGTCGTCCATCTCGTAGTAGCCGCCGCCCCACACGCGCAGCATGTTCATGTTCGCGTCGCGCGCAGACTCCAGGAGATGCCGGTAACGTTCGCGCGTCACGCGCTCCGGAAAGCTGTCGGCCGGAATCCAGTTCGCGCCCTTGGCGAAGACGGGGACGCCGTTGACGACGAACATGAAACTCTTGCCCGCCGAGTCCGGCTGCTGCCGCAGCTCAAGCGTGCGAAGGCCGACGCGCGTCGAGAGTTCGTCTGAGACTTTCGCTCCGGAGAGAAGGCGCGCGCGCAGCGTGTAGAGCTTTTGCGAGCCGAGGCCCGCCGGCCACCAGAGCTGCGGGTTCGGGATGGAGAGCTTCAGGTCGAAGCGGTTCGTGCCCGGCGAGAGTTTCACCGTCTGTCTTGCCGCGGCGCGCCTGTCCGCGGGGTCTTCGACTACAACAACGGCGTCGGATGAGCCCGAAGATTCGACCTCGACCGCCGCGGTCAGTTGCGCGGCCGTCTTGCCCAAGCTGTCCTGTATGACCTGAAGGTCAACGAGCCGCGCGTCGTCCCACGCTTCGAGCCGCGCGGGCTTCCAGAGGCCACAGGTGACGAAGCGCGGCCCCCAGTCCCAGCCGTATTGATAGGGAGCCTTGCGCGTGTGCGGCGAGGTCTTCTCGCCCTGGTCGTTGACCGCCGGGAGTTCGTACCCGAGCGCCTTCATCCGCGGCAGCACCTCGTTAATCGGCGAGCGGAAGACGACGCGCAGCGTGTTCGGCCCCTCCTTCAGCGCGCCCTTCGCGTCCACGCGCCACGTGCGGAACATGTTGTCGGCTTCGAGCACCCGGCGCTCGTTGAGGTAGACCGTGGCGTAGGTGTCGAGCCCCTCGAAGACCAGCTCGACGTTCCGCCTCTTCAAAAAGGTGGCCGACGCATCGATGGTCGTGCGGTACTCCCAGTCGGCCTTGCCGATCCATTGCAGCTTCGGCTCGTTGTCGCGGTAGAAAGGGTCTTCGATGAGCCCGTTCGCCAGAAGGTCTGTGTGGACGGAGCCGGGCACCGTGGCCTTGCGCCACCCCTCTTTGCCGACCTGCCGGAACGTCCAGCCGGAGTCGAGCGGGACGGTCGTCCTCGTCTGCGCGTGCGCGGCCTGCGCCGCGAGCAGGAGGAGGGGCAGGACTGCAAGGGTCAGTCTTCTCGTCTTCACGCTTGTACCTCGCACGGTAAAAGTTCTGTATACTCCGGCACCAAACCGCGCACGGCGGCGGAGGACAGGGCTTTCAGGACTGACCGCCGGCCGTGTTTTCGTGAAGGCATAAGGCAACTCCGTCCGACCTGTCAACCGTAGGGGAACAGATGAACACACACAGACTCTCTCGCGCACACGCCCGCAAGGCCGTCACGCTCTTCGCCCTCGCCCTTTCCGCGTCGCTGCTCGCCTGCGTGCAGCCGGCCCAGCAGCCGGGCGCGGGCGGCGGCGCAACCGCGAAAGGCGGGCCCATCCGCATCGGGCTCTCGATGGACACGCTCAAGGAGGAGCGCTGGCAGCGCGACCGCGACCTCTTCGTCGAGCGCGCCAAAGAACTCGGAGCCGAGGTGCTCGTCCAGTCGGCCAACGGCGACGACAAGGCGCAGGTGCAGCAGTCCGAAAACCTCCTGACGCAGGGCGTCAACGTCCTCGTCGTCATCCCGCACAACGGCGAGGTCGCCGCCACCATCGTCGAGTCGGCCAGGGCCAAGGGCGTCCCCGTCGTCTCCTACGACCGGCTCATCCGCAGCAGCGAGCCCGCCCTCTACATCTCCTTCGACAACGAGAAGGTGGGCGAGTTGCAGGCGCGCTACCTCCTGGAGCGCGCGCCGAAGGGTAACTACGTCCTCATCGGCGGCGCGCCCACCGACAACAACGCGACCCTCTTCCGCAAGGGGCAGATGAACGTCCTCAAGCCCGCCATCGACCGCGGCGACGTGAAGGTCGTCTCCGACCAGTGGGCGAAGGACTGGCTGGCGAGCGAGGCCCTGCGCATCTGCGAGGACGCTTTGACGAAGTCGAACCGCGACGTGGTGGCCGTCGTCGCCTCGAACGACGCGACGGCCGGCGGGGCCGTGTCGGCGCTCGAGACGGCAGGGGTGGCCGGGAAGGTTCTGGTCTCGGGGCAGGATGCGGACCTCGCGGGGCTCCAGCGCATCGTCGCCGGCAAGCAGTCGATGACGGTCTACAAGCCCGTCCACCTGCTCGCGCGCCGCGCGGCCGAGGCGGCGGTCGCGCTCGCCAAAGGCGAGAAGGTGGACGCGCCCGCGCGCATCAACAACGGCAAGGTTGACGTGCCCTCGATCCTTCTGGAGCCCGTCGTCGTGGACAAGGCGAACATCGACGACACGGTCGTCAAGGACGGCTACCAGAAGAAGGAGGCCATCTACAACACACCTGCGGGGCAGGGGACGAAGTAGTCTCCGCGCCCTTGCATCACGGTTAGTCCCGGCGCGGACTGTGTTCGCGCCGGGACTATAACTTTTTGGATACCCTTCCGATTTTCGGATTCAGAATTTCGTAGCTCGGACGGGGTCTCCGCCGTTCTTCAACAAAATCAAAGGACGGATGACGTGCGGCCGGCGGGGCATGACTTTTGCGAACCAAAAACGCCGGTGTCAGCAACACCTTCCCCTATCGGGTCTAGGAACTCAAGAGCATTGCAGCTTTTAAAAAGTTCTTGACAAAGAATCTGAGCTGTAATACTAATGCTTTTGTTAGGTCGTGCAACAAACCCTTTAGGTCATTTTTCCGGTCAGCAAACAAAAACTCGTTTCCGTCTGAGAGGCTCGGGGAAGAATCCCCTCGGGTCTCCTCAGGAGCATTAAGCGCACTTCGGCTCCCCAAGGATAGCTGCTCGTGGATTGCTCCGAGCGGAGCCGCGCGCCCGCGGGCCTCGCCCACTGTCGCGGCGTTCGCGAAGTCAGTCGAGACGCGAAGGACTAGTCCACCGGAGGGTTCCCATGCTGTCAAGCAAACTGTCCACCCGAGAGGAAGGCAGGGCGTCAAAGATGAATCCCAACTTTAAGCTCAGGCGCGTCCGTCCGAGTCTCCTGCTCCTCGGTCTCGCGCTCTGCGTGTCGCTCGTCGCCTGCGCGCAGGCGACCTTCGCGCAGGCGACCGGCAGTGCGACCCTGCGCGGCACCGTCAAAGACCCGGCGGGCGCGGTGGTCCCGAACGCCTCCGTGACGCTGGTCAACCAGGGGACTAAAGAGGAGCGCAAGGCCACGACCAACGACGAGGGCGGGTACGTCTTCTCGGCGGTGACGCCCGGCACCTACACCGTCAGGGTCGAGGCCGGCGGCTTCAAGACCACCGAGCAGTCCGACCTCTCCATCGAGACCAGCAGCACGCGCGGCCTGGACATCAACCTGGAGGTCGGGCAGGCGAGCGAGACGGTCACCGTCACCGCCGAGCAGAACCAGCTCCAGACGGAGACCGGGTCCCGGGAGAACACCATCACGGCCAGCCAGATCGAGAACCTGTCGATCATCAGCCGCAGCTCGCTCGAACTGCTGCGCATCCTGCCCGGCGTGGTCGCCCCCGACAACACCGCCCTGGAGAGCATCGGGTTCGGCGACGGCGCCAACGCCAACGCCCGGTACAACGTCAACGGCATGCGCGGCGAGCAGAACAACGTCTCCATCGACGGCGCGCGCATGATCGACATCGGCTCGAACAACGGCACCACCATCACCGCCAACCCGGACATGGTGCAGGAGGTGCGCATCCAGACGAGCAACTACGCGGCCGAGCATGGTTCGAGCGCCGTCCAGATCAGCGCCACCACGAAGAGCGGTACCAGCGACTTCCACGGCTCGATCTACGACTACATCCGCCACCACAGGTTCCAGGCCAACGACCGCTCGAACACCATCAACGGCATCCCGCGCCCGAAGAGCAAGTACAACTACCCGGGCGGCAACCTCGGCGGCCCCATCACCCTGCCGCGCTTCGGCGAGGGCGGCCCCCACTGGTGGCAAAGGAAAGACAAGGCCTTCTTCTTCGTCGGCTACGAGCGCTACTACCAGCAGGTGGACGAGGGTTCGAGCCTCTCCCGCGTCCCGACGCTCAGGGAGCGGCAGGGCGACTTCGGCGAGGCGGTCGCAGCCGGCCAGAACATCACCGTCCCGGCCGGCTGCACGGCCAACGGGGTCGCGGGCAACAACGGCAACAACAACGACACCGCGCCGAACGGCGACCTCAGGCCCTGCGCCAACCCCTTCGGCCAGGCGCTGCTGAACCTGTTCCCGCTGCCCAACCGGGCGGCCGCCTACGGTGGGAACAACTACGTCTACAGCGTGCTCCGGCCGAACAACCGGAACCAGTTCACCTCGCGCTTCGACTTCAACATCAGCGAGAACACCCGCCTCTACGTCCGCGCCGCGCGCGAGTACGAGAAGCAGGGCTTCCCGCGCGGCCTGTGGTGGAACTCGTCGAGCTACGAGCTGCCCGGCAAGCTCCAGAGCAGCAACCTTGGCCGCTCGCTGGTCGTCAACCTGACCAACGTCGTCAACCCGACGATGACCAACGAGATCCTCTTCAGCGCCAGCAAGCTGAAGCTGAACTACGACTTCGCCGAGCCGGAGAAGGTCACCTGGGAGGGGCTCGGGCTCCAGCCGGTCGGCTTCTTCGCCAACCCCAACAACGCCAGCATCCCCGCCCGGCTGAGGAACACCAACCCGTACGTCCCCCTGAGCGTCATCACCTGGGGCCAGGGCGACTTCCACACCGCCTACGGCTACCCGATCCTCGCCTGGAACGACAGCTTCGCGCTGACGGACAACCTGGTGAAGGTGCACGGGACGCACACGATGAAGTTCGGCGCCTTCATCGAGCAGGCGAACAAGCGGCAGCAGTCGAACAGCGACACGAACATCGAGACCGCGCAGTGGGGCCAGACGACCGGCACCCTCAACAACTACGGCGACATCTTCGTCGGCAAGCCGATTCAGTTCGCGCAGGGCTCGGACCGCCCGATCGACAACTTCCGCTACTACAACTACGAGTTCTACGCGCAGGACAGTTGGAAGCTGCGCCCGAACATGACGCTCGAATACGGGCTCCGGTTCGCCTACCTGCCGCAGAATTTCGAGCGCAAGGGGCTCGGCGTGCTCTTCGACCCCTCGACGTTCGTCCCCAACGGGGGGGTCTTCTTGAACGGCGACATCACGCGGCCGAACGGCTTCAGGCTGGCGTCGCGGGGTGAGATCCCCAAGGGGGTCCTGCCGAACCTGGGGATCCAGTGGATGCCGCGCCTGAACTTCGCCTGGGACGTCGGCGGCAAGGGCGACCTGGTCGTCCGCGCCGGGGCGGGCCTCTTCAAGAACCGCGTGCAGGGTAACTACGACTACTACTCCAGCGGCGAGCTGCCGAACACGTACAGGGCCACGGTCGGCACCCCCTGGGGCGGGCCCAACAACAACGGGCTCACGTTCGGCGACCTGAGCAACATCAACCCGTTCACGACGATCTCGAACATCGACATCAACTCCCGCGACATCGAGTCGAACGAGATCCCGACGGTCGCCAACATGAGCCTGACGGTCGAGAAGCGGCTGCCGCTGGACAACATCCTCGCGGTCGCCTACGTCGGCACCCAGGGCCGTCACCTGCCCCAGCGGCGGAACGCCAACGTCATCCCGCTCGGGGCGCTTTCGAGCGGGTCGATCCCGCTCGCCACGCCGGTCTGCGTCAGCGCCGGCGGGTCGGGCAGCGCCGCGCAGAACGGCACCTGTCCGGGGGGCGGCACCCTCTACACCTCGCTGAATCTGTCGAACCCGGCCCAGCGCGCCGTCCTCGCCGACCCCATCCTCCAGCGGTTCAGGCCGTTCAACGCCTACAGATCCGTCGGCCTCTACCAGTTCACCGGCACCTCGACGTACCACTCGCTGCAGGCGACGCTGAGCCACCAGGGGCGTCGGCTCCAGTACTTCGCAACGTACACCTTCGGCAAGGCGCTGGGCACGGTCGCCACGGCCGAATCTGACGGGGCCGCGTGGGCCGACCCGATCGACACGCGCAACAGGAGCTGGGGCGTCCTGCCGTTCGACCGGACGCACGTCTTCAACCTGTCCTACAACTACAGCGTCCCGGACCTCGCGCCCTCCGGCTTCGACAACCCCTTCTCGCGGGGCGTCCTGAACGGCTGGCAGATTTCGGGCATCACGACGGTGCAGAGCGGCATCCCGGTCCGCCTGAGGTTCACCGGCGCCATCGCCTCGGCGGACACGGCCCAGGCGTGGTACGGCTCCGACGCCTTCAACGGCACCAACGCCGGCGCGAGCCTGGGCGCGGTCACCCCCGTCTACCTGCGGAACCCGCAGCGGGGCGGCACCGCGCTGGGGAGCTTCGCCTACGACCTGAGCGCGCTCGCCATCCCGACGTTCCCGAACACGGGCCCGTCGCAGCCGCCCTTCTACATCAGGACGCCGGGCCGGAGCAACTTCGACGTCTCGTTCTTCAAGAACTTCCACATCGACGAAACGAAGAAGATTCAGTTCCGGACGGGGTTCTTCAACGTCTTCAACCAGGCGTACCCGTCGCAGATCAACGTCACGACCACTAACCCGGCCCTGACCGACATCTTCCTCGCGCTCGATACGGAGTGCGTCCCGGGCGGGACGTTGACCCCGGCGCAGGCGCTGCCCACGGGGGACGGCACTAACGTCGCGACCGTCTGCGACCCGACCAAGGGGTACCAGTTCACCCAGAACACCCGCGACAACTTCGGCAAGATCCTGAACAAGCGCGGCCGCCGCATCGTGGAGTTCGCACTGAAGTTCGAATTCTGATTCGCCGGCCGGGCGGCGGGTTAACCTTCGGCGCGGGGGGCGGCCAGGCTCGCCCCCCGCGCCCTTCTCTTTGGTGCCGCGCCGCGGGGCGCGACTGTTTAGACCCTCCGTCTCCCGTGGAGGCTCTTATGAGAAGGAGTATTTGCGCCCTTGCGGGCCTCGCCCTCTGCGGCGCGCTGGCCGCGTCCGCGCGCGCGCAGGATCACGAGGCCGAGCAGCACGTCACGCCCGACCCCAACACGGCCGTCATCCAGGGGAGGGTGACGCTCCCCTCCGGGTTCGCGGCCAAGCGCTACGTCAGGATCACGCTGAGCACCGGGCACAGCATCCTCTCCACCCTCTACACCAACAGCAGCGGCGAGTTCCAGCTCAGGAATCTGTCCCAGGGCGTCTACTACGTGCAGGCCGAGGTGCAGGACGGGAGCTTCGACCCGGCCACGCGCAGGGTCGAGCTCGGGCGCGGGCTGACGGTTCAGTTGACGATGGAGCTGCGCGAGAAGACCTCGCCCGCCGCCGCCACCGCCCGGGCGGGCGCCCGGGTGGTCTCCGCCGCGGAGTTGCAGCAGTCGGTGCCGCCGGCCGCGAAGAAGCAGTACGAGCTGGGGCTGAAGTCCGTCGGCAAGGGCGACTTCGCTGAGGCCGCGGCCCGCTTCGAGGCGGCCCTCTCCGTCTACCCCGATTACCTCGCCGCGCGCAACGACCTCGGCGCGCAGTACCTCAAGCTCAAGCGGCTGGACGAGGCGGAGAAGCAGTTCCGGACGGTGCTCGAGCGCGACGGCAAAAACTTCAACGCGAAATACAACCTCGGGCTCGTCCACGTCGAGCGCCGAGACTACGCGGGCGCCATCGCGCAGCTCAACCAGGCCATCGCCCTCGACACCACCCGGCCGGTCGCGCGCCTCTGGCTCGGCTTCGCGCTGCTGAAGATGGGCGACGTGGCGGGCGCGGAGCGGGAGCTGGTGAAGTCCCTGGTGATGGGCGGGGCGGAGTGCGCGGCGGCCAACTACCACCTGGCGCGCATCAACCTCGGCCGCGGGGACACGGCCGAGGCGACGCGCTACCTCGGCGTCTACTTGGAGGACGCCCCGAAGGGCGAGCACGCGGAGGAGGCCAGGCAGCTCCAGCAGAGGATTCGGTCGGAGGCCAAGTCTCCCCCCAGACGTTGAGGCGTGCCCGGCCCGCCCTTCAGGGCGCGACGGTGAACTCGGTGGAGCGGCTGACGGCGCTGGCGCCGTCGCCGACGGTCACCTTCAGCTCGTAGACCCCCGGCGGGAACTTGTCGACCGGGAAGGCGCTGGCGTACTTGATCTGCCCCCGCGCGTCGGCCGCCGGGAGCTGGCCCGCGGTGCGGAACAGCCGGCGGCCCTGCTGTAGAATCTCCAGGGTCAACTGCGGCGGCGCGGCAGACCCCCTGGCCGGCCACGCCGTGAAGAAGAAGGCGAGCTGGCCGGCCGCGGACTTCGCGACGGGCTCGCCCAGGTTCGGGTAGACGAGCAGCTCGCCGAAGTGGAACGGCCGGCCCCGCTTCTGCTCCTCCGGGGTGAGCCGCTCGCCGCGCTTGAGCACCGCCACGCTGCTCAGGCGGGGGCGGCCCTCGTCGTCGGCGGGGATTTCGAGCGGGCTCGTGCGCACGCTGACCTTGCCCGCCGACGCGTCGTAGCCGATCAGCTCGACGGTGTATCTGCCCGGCGGGAGTTGCGTCTCGCGGTAGAAGAGCAGCTCCCCCTTCCTGGCCGCGTCCAGCTTGTCGGCCGGGCCGGCCAGGGGGTAGTGCTGGCTCATCTTATGGACGACCTGCCCCGAACGGTCTTTGACCAGCGCCAGGATCGAGATGTCGGCCCCGTAAGTCTTCTTGTCGCCGCCCACGGCGAACGTGAAGGCGGAGAGGGGGGCCTCGGCGAGAATCAGCGCGAGCCCCGGGCGGGTTGGGTCGGGGAAGCTCAGCGCGCCCGCGCGGAACGCGAAGGGGTTCGGGCCCGCGCGGGCGCCGCGCGCGGCGGCGAGCGCCGGGGCCTCGTAGTCGAGCAGGGCGAACTCGCCCGCGGACTCGACGGCGTAGTAGCCTTTGCGCGCCTGCACGTCGTAACTCTCGCGGCCCACCTTGACGCTCACCTGCCGGAAGCGGCCGTTGTAGTCCGTGTTCTGCGGGACGTAGGTGACCATGTAGTAGCCGCGCATGTCGTCGTTGATGCGGCGCAGCCCCGAGGCGAGGTCGTTGGTGTCGTGTATCAGGAAGCCGCCCGTCCCGTTGGCCAGTTGCCCCAGGCCGCTGCGCGGGTCGAGCCGGAGCAGGTACTCGTTCTTCTCCAGCGCCTTCATGTAGGGGCCGCTGGCGGTGTCGACGCTGCGCCCGATCTGTTGCATGCGCTGCGCCGCGAGCGCGTTCAGCTCGCGGGCGGTCTCGGCCGTGCCGCTCTCGACGCGGAGGCCGGCGGTGTCGATGGCGTAGATGGTGACGTTGGCGCGGTTGGCGGCGCTAATGACGGAGGGGAATTTCATCATCACGGAGGCCGGCAGGACCAGCCCCTCCGAGAAGAGGATGAGCGTCTTGCGGCCGGGGAGTCGCCCCATCGGGTTGATGACCGCGAGCAGGCTGTTGACGGTGGCGAACCCCTGCTGGTCGCGCTCCAAATCCTGGTACTGCTCGATCATGCTCGTCTGCATCTCGTTGAGCGCCGCCTCTATGGAGGCCGAGGCGATTGCGTCGGTGGCGGGCCCGCCCTGGCCGGGGCCGGTGGGGCCGCCGGCGGCCTGGGCCGCGCCGACCTGGCGGTCGAGCGCGGCGCCGCGTTCGGCCACCTCGCGCACCTTGGCCGCGCCCGACACGTAGGTCGAGGTGGCGGCGCCGGTGGCCCGCTCGACGGCCTGTCTGACGAGCTGCGCGTCGTCGGTGAAGGGCTGGAGGGTTCGCAGCGAGAGGTCGATCCCGAAGACCCCCGTGAAGTCCCCACGCGCCATGCCCTCCTGCGTGTAGGCCAGCCCGGCCTTCCGCGCCAAGGCGCGCGCCTCGGGCGAAAGGCGGTCGAAGACGAGGGCGATCACGCCCGGCGTCGTCGAGGGCGAGGGGGCCGGGGCGCTCTCGGCCCCGCCCGCTTTCGCTCCCGCGCCCCGGGCGGTGCCCGTCTCGCTCGACACGAAGCGGAACGAACGTATCTGCTGGCGGACGCCGTCCTCGTAGACCTCGAAGTCGGCCTCCTTCAGGTCCTTGACGGGCCGGCCCCTCTTGTCCTTGACGACCACGTCGAGCTTCACCTCCTGCGAGCTGACCCGCACCACCTCTTCGTCCTGCGGGTTCTGCGCGGCGGCGTGGCGGCCGAGGGGAAGCAGCGAGGCGACGACGAGCAGGGTGAGCACGGACTTTTTCATAGGACGGCCTCCTGATGACTGTTCGGGGATGATTGCGGATTGGTTAATTCGACAAAGAATCGCGGAGAAAGTATAGTTACATTCTCTGGCAAAGGCCAGCTTGATTAGGCATCAAAGCCCCGGCCGTGACGCACTTTACGGCGCGGCCCGCGGGCTTCAGGGCTCGCCTAAATCCCCGGGGCGAGAACCCCTGGACGAACCCTCTCAGCGTGCTATGGCTAACGTGAATCGGTGGCTCTTTAAGGCGCTGCTTTCGCTCGCGGCCTGCGTGTGTCTGCTGCCTGCGGCGCAGGCGCAGGCCGACGTGGAGAGCGCCTTCGCGCGGGCGACCCAACTGCACGAGGCGGGGAAGCTCGAAGAGGCGATCCGGGCCTACCAGTCGATCCTGGCGGCGAACCCCGGCCGGGCCGACGTGCGGTCGAACCTCGGGGCCGCGTACTCGCGGCTGGGCCGGTACGAGGAGGCCATCGGCCAGTACAAGCAGGCGCTCGGGCTCGACCCGCGCAACCAGGCGATCCGCTTCAACCTCTCGCTGGCCTACTACAAGGCCGCGTTGTTCGAGGAGGCCGCCGCCGAGCTTTCGCGCTTCGTCGCCGCGGCGCCGGCCGACCTCCCCGAGCGGCTCAACGCGACCCTGCTTCTGGCCGACTGCCAGGTGCGGCTGGGCGAGTACAAGAAGGCCGTCGCGCTGCTGTCGCCTTACGAGAAGGACGGCACGGGGACGCCGCACGGCCGCGCGGTCGCCTACCTGCTCGGCAACGCCCTGATCGGCGACGGCCAGCTCGACCGTGGGAAGTGGCTCATCGACGGCGTCTTCCGCGACGAGGACAGCGCCGAGGCGCGGCTGCTCATCGGCTCGCTGATGCTCTTGATGGACGACGGGCAGGGCGCGGTTAGGGAGTTGGAGCGCGCCATCGCGTTGAACCCGAAGCTCCCCGCGCTGCACGCCTGGCACGGGCGCGCGCTGATGCGGATGGGAGATTCGGAGAAGGCCAGGGCCGCCTTCGGGGTCGAGCTGGCCGCCAACCCGAACGACTTCGACGCGAACCTCTACACGGGCGTGCTGCTGCGGCAGGACAAGCAGTTCGACGAGGCCCTGCGCTACCTGACCCGCGCCGCGCAGCTCCGGCCCCGCGAGCAGTACGCGCGCTACCACCTCGGCGCGGTGCTCGCCGCGCTGGGGAAGCCGGACGAGGCGCGGCCCCTGCTCGAAGGCGTGGCGAAGGAGTACCCGGACTTCGTCGAGGCGCGCGTGCTGCTGGCGTCCGTCTACTACCGGCTCAACCGGAAGGAGGACGGCGACCGCGAGCGCGCGGCGGTGCAGAGGCTGAACAGCGAACAGCAGGCCAAGCGCCCCGACGCGCAGAAGGGGGCGGACGCGCCCGCCCCGCCCAAGGAGCCCTAGCGCCCGCCGAGTAGAAGCAATACCGCCGAAAGGAAAGTCAAAAGGCTTGTCGAGTGGTCTTATCCTCAAAGCTCTAATCACCCTGACGCTGGCGGGGACTCTCCTGTCCCAGCCCACGGCTGCGGGCGCGCAGACGAAGGGGCGCGCGCGCCAGCCGCGGGCGAAGCCCCAAGCGCCGCAGCCGCAGCAGGCCCCCGACCGCCCGAGCCCGGCCTTCGACCAGGCCGTCAAACTCGGCGACGAGGCGCGCGCCGCCACCCGCCTCGAAGAGGCGCTCGGCCACTACGCACAGGCGCTCAAGCTGCGGCCGAAGTGGGCCGAAGGGTGGTGGTACGTCGGCGCCATCCTCTACGAGAGGGATCGCTACGCGGAGGCGCGCGACGCCCTGCGCAACGTCGTGGAACTCGACCCCAAGCGGGGCGCGGCCTGGGGGCTGCTCGGCCTGTGCGAGTTCCAGACGCGTGAGTACGAGCGCGCGGGGAACTCCCTGCTGCGCGGCCGCGCGCTCGGGTTCGACGGCAACCGGGAGCTGGCGGCCGTGGCCACCTACCACGCGGCGCTGCTCTACATCCGTTTCGAGCAGTTCGAGGTCGGCTTCGACGCCCTGACCGACTTCGTGCGGGTCGGCAACGAGGGCACCAAGGTCATCGAAGCCTTCGGGCTGGCGCTGATGCGGATGCCCTTCCTGCCGAGCGAACTCCCGGCAGACCGGCGCGAGCAGGTGATGCTGGCGGGGCGGGCCGGCTACGACATGGCCGCCCGCCGGATGGATCAGGCGCGCGCCGCCTTCGACACGCTGCTTCAGCGCTACCCCAACGAGCCGAACGTCCACTACGCCTTCGGCGTCTACATGCTCAACCAGGACGCCGACGCGGCGATGAAGGAGTTCCGCCGCGAGCTGGAAATCTCGCCGCAGCACTACCCGGCGATGACCCAGATGGCCTTCGAGCACCTTAAGCGCGACGAGTTCGAGACGGCCCTGCCGCTGGCGGAGAAGGCCGTGCAGCTCGCCCCGAAGATGTTCGCCGCCCGCAACGTCCTGGGCCGCGTCCTGCTGGAGCTGGGCCAGATCGACCGCGCCATCAAGGAGCTGGAGGAGGGGACGCGGCTCGCGCCCAACAGCCCCGAAATGCACTACGCGCTGGGGCGCGCCTACCGCCGCGCCGGGCGCGAGGCGGACGCCAGGCGCGAGGTCGCGCTCTTCCAGAAGTTGCAGGAGGAGGCCAACGCCCGCCGCAACGCGCAGGTCGGCCTCGGCGGCGAAGAGGCCGGCGGCGAGCCCAAGGCGAAGCCCTGACTCTCGGGGGCGCGGAATTCATATTTGATTGAACCCTGCGGCAGTCCTGTCTTAACAATCGCACGAAGCGGATGATGAATAGCAAGGGGCTTAGTGTCAGCAAGAACGCGGTGCGCCTCGCGGCGGTCGCGCTCCACCTGCTGCTTTTCGGGGCGGCCTCCTGGGCCTGGTCGGAGCCGTCCGGCGGGCAGGGCCCCCGCGTGCGCTGGCACCCGAGGCGGACGCCCGCGGGCGTCGAGTTCGTCGGCGACCAGACCTGCGCGCAGTGCCACAAGCAGACCGTGGCGGCGCACGCGGGGAGCCCGATGGCCCTGGCGATGGAGCCGGTGGCGAGTTCAAAGGTTCTCATCGAAAACCCTTCGATGACCTTCCGCACGGGCCCTTACCTCTACGAGATTAAGCGTGAGGGGAGCGGGAGCGTCTACAAGGTCACGGACGGCAAGGAGACCGTCTCGCTACCGATCCTCTACGCCTTCGGGCAGGGCAAGGCCGGGCAGACCTACGTGCTCGAATACGAGGGCGCTTGGTACGAGAGCCTCGTGAGCTACTACAACGAGGTCAAGGGGCTCGACTTCACCATCGGCGCGCCGCGCACCGTCCCCGAGTCTCTGAGGAAGGCCGTCGGCCGCCGCCTGTCGGAGAGGGACGTGGCCGACTGCTTCAGTTGCCACTCGACGGGCGGCATCGTCGCCGGGAAGCTCAAGCTGGACAAGATGACGCCCGGCATCCGCTGCGAGGCGTGCCACGGGCCGGGCGGGGCGCACGCCGAGGCGGCGCGGAAGAAGGAGCCGAGCGGCGACCTCATCTACAACCCGCGGGTGCTGAGCGGCGACCAGTTGTCGCAGGACTTCTGCGCCTCCTGCCACCGCGGCAACGACGAGTTCGGCCTCCTCCAGAGCATGGAGCTGAACAACGTCCGGTTCCAGCCCTACCGCATGTTCCACAGCAAGTGCTACTCCGACGACCGGAGGATAAGCTGCACGGCCTGCCACGACCCGCACGAGCCGGTCAGGACGGACGCGGCCTACTACGACTCGAAGTGCGCGGCCTGCCACGCGCCGAAGGGCAGGACTCCGGCACTCAGAACCGCGGCGAAGTCTCAGGCCGCCGAGCGCCCCTGCCCCGTCGGCACGAAGGACTGCGTCTCCTGCCACATGCCGAAGCTCGGCCCGCCGGAGGCGCACTTCAAGTTCACCGACCACTTCATACGCGTCGTCAAGTCGAACGAGGTCTACCCGAACTGATGCGACACCTGTTCCCTGTATTCGTCCTGGCGGCGCTGCTGGCCTCGGCGCCCCCCGCCCCGCGCGGGCAGGCGGCCCCGCAACCACAGCAGCCACCGCAGCAGCCGCAACCGCAGCAGCAGCCGCAACAGCAGCAGGCGGTGACGTTCGCCGAGGTTCCGCCGGGCGAGAGTAAGATCGTCTGGACGCACGAGAACGCGCGCTCCGAGGCGCACCACCTGCCGGAGACCTGCCACGGCGGCGGCATCTTCTTCGACTACGACGGCGACGGCTGGCTCGACATCTACCTCGTCAACAGCGGCCCGGCCGACTTCTACAAGCCGATCGCGCCGCTCAAAAACGCCCTCTACCGCAACAACCGCGACGGCACCTTCACCGACGTGACCGACAGGGCGGGGGTCGCGGGCGGCACCTTCGGCATGGGCGCGGCCGCCGCCGACTACGACGGCGACGGCAAACAAGACCTCTACGTCACCGCCTACGGGCGCAACATCCTCTACCGCAACAACGGCGACGGGACGTTCGCGGACGTGACCGACAGGGCGGGCGTCGCCGCGCCGGGCTGGTCCACGCAGGCGACCTTCTTCGACTACGACGGCGACGGCAAGCTCGACCTCTTCGTGTCGAGCTTCGTCGAGTACAGCGCGGCCGGCACCATCTTCTGCGGCGACAATAAGGTCGGCCGCCGCTACTACTGCGTCCCGCGCGTCTTCAAGCCGCGGCCGAGCCACCTCTTCCGCAACCGGGGGGACGGGACGTTCGCGGACGTGAGCAGGGAGTCCGGCATCGCCGCCTCGCCGGGCAAGTCCTTCGGGGCGGTGGCGACCGACGTGAACAACGACGGCCTCACAGACCTCTTCGTCGCTAACGACACGATGCCCAACTTCCTCTTCGTCAACCAGGGGAAGGGCAGGTTCGAGGAGGTCGGCCTGCCGGCGGGCGTGGCCTACAGCGACGCGGGCGCGCCGCGCTCGGGGATGGGCGTGGACGCGGCCGACTACGACGGCGACGGGTGGCAGGACCTCTTCGTCGCCAACATCGACCAGGAACTCTTCAGCCTCTACCAGAACCAGAAGGACCTGACCTTCGTCGACAAGCCGGGCGAGATCGGGCAGGCGACGCGGCTCCTGAGCGGCTGGGGCCTGAAGTTCTTCGACTACGACAACGACGGCGACCCCGACCTAATGCTGGCGAACGGGCACCCCGACGACATGGTCGAGCTGCAGTCTTTGAAGGTGAAGTACAAGGAGCCGATGCTGATGTTCGAGAACGTCAGCGGCAAGTACGTGAACGTCTCGGCGCGGTCGGGCCCCGTCTTCCAGAAGGACTTCCCGGCGCGGGGCCTCTCCGTCGGCGACTACGACAACGACGGCGACCTCGACGCGCTCGTCGTCAACAACGGGGCCGCGCCGGTGCTCCTGAGGAACGAAGGCGGGAACCGCAACAACTGGCTCGGGCTCCAGCTCGTCGCGACCCGGAGCAACCCCGAGGCGGTCGGCGCGGTCATCACGTGGGAGGCCGGGGGCGTCAAGCGCACGCGCCTGAAGACGGGCGGCGGCAGCTACCTCGCCTCGCACGACCCGCGCGAAGTCCTCGGCGTCGGGAGGGCGGCGAAGATCGACAGCGTCGAGATACGCTGGCCGAGCGGGCGCGTGGACAGGCTCACCAACCCGCCGCTCAACAAGTACGTCAAGGTCGTCGAGGGCGGCTGAAGGCCCGCGCTCACTTCTGGAAGGTGATGTTGTCCACGACCACCGTCCCGTTCAGCGGCGTACACCGCTCGCAAGCGGCGGTCAGAGAGATGGCCGTCAGCTTCTTGAGCACGTCCTGGGTGCTCACCTTCGTCGCCGCCCACGTCGGCTGCTTGAGCGAGCTGAGCGGAATCTTGTAGGTGTTGAAGCCCTCCTTGACCTTGAAGACCATCTGCGGGAAGCCGCTCGTCAGGTTGATCCCCTGGCCCCGGCTCATGATCTCCACCCGCAGGTTCGACACGCCCGGCGCGCCCTTCGCGTAGACCTGCATCGAGAGGAACTTGTAGCCGCTCAGGTCTTCGGCCGCGGGCTTGCCGTCCTTGTCGGGCAGCCCGTGCACCTCCACGCCGACGCCCGCGTACGCGTTCGGGGAGAGAAGCTGGTAGTCGAAGGCGATGGCGTGGTTCGGGTCGTCGGGCTTGAGCCTCACGATCTCGGGCGCGGCGGGCGAGGCCCCCTCCAGCCCCTTGAAGCGGCTCGGCGTTGACTCCTGGTAGGAGACCAACTGCACGAAGCCGCCCCGCTTGCTGAGCGGCCTCTTATCCTGTGCGTTCTCGAAGTCCGCGTAGACGAGCTGGTCGCCGTCGGCCGGGGACGAAGGCGCGGGCGTCTGCGCCTTCGTCCCCGGGGCGGACGCCAAAGCGGCGCACAGGAGCGGCGCGCAGAGGAGTGCGAAGAAGAAGTTTGCTGAACGTTTCATCAGAAGCTCTCCGTGGGCGGGATTAAACGCCGGCCTGCGCCGGGACTGCCGTGGATTATAACCCCTGACTCCGCCGCGCGCGCGGGATATTTGCTCCCCCGCCGCGCGCGGTTTTTTTCCTTGACTCGCGCGGGCTCTGGCCTTAATCTCACCCTCATTTGGCGGGTTTCCGAACAAAGTTCAGCAGGGCACATTCCGAGAGACTTCGGCGTGCGGTTTCCGCGGGCGGGGGCTCCGCGGGGCGGCAGGCCGCGCCCCCGTCACACCTCGCCGTCCGTCCAGGCCGTTCGTGGAGGCCGAAGCCCGTGTGTGTTTATGAGTCTCCCCTATGCGACGCATAAATCTTAAGAAGGCCAGTGTCGCCCGCTCCGACACCATCCGCAACATCAACCGCCAGATTGTGCTCAACTACGTGCGCGAGCGCTCGCCCATCTCGCGCGCCGAAATCTCGCACGAGACCGAACTCCAGCGCTCGACCGTCTCGCTCATCGTCGAAGAGCTGAAAGACCAGGGGCTCATCGAGGAGATCGAGGGCGAGTCAACGGGCGGCCGTCCGCCCACGCTCCTGCGCCTGCGCGCCGCCGGCCCCGTCGCGCTCGGCGTGGACGTGGGCACCAAGCAGACGATGCTCGCCATCAGCGACATCGCCGGCCGCGTCATCGACCGCGAGAGCTTCAAGACCGACCCGGAAGCCGACGCGACGGTCGAGAAGATTCTCGAATGCGCCGGACGCCTCATCAAGCGCGGGAGGGGCGTCGAGGGCGTCGGCGTCAGCGTCCCCGGCCTGGTCGAGCCCGAGCGCGGCCACGTCATCTTCATCCCGCACTACCGCTGGCGCGACTGGGACGTGGCGAAGGCCCTGAAGCAGGCCACGGGTCTGCCCGTCAGCATCGACAACGACGCGAACGCCGTGGCGCTGGCCGAACTCTGGTTCGGGCGGCCCGAGATTCGGGAGGTGCGTGACTTCGTCATGGTGCTGGTCGAGGAGGGCCTGGGGACGGGGCTCGTCTTCGACGGGCAGGTCTACCACGGCGAGGCCGGCGCGGCGGGCGAGTTCGGCCACATGACCATCGGCGCGGGCGCGCCCGTCGCCTGCGCCGCGGGCAACTACGGGTGCTGGGAGGCGTTCGCCTCGGAGCGCGCGGCGCTGGCGCGCTACGCGAAGCTCGCGCCGCGGGGCGAAGGCGTCGAGACCTTCTCCCGCCTGGTGGACGCGGCGCTCGGCGGCGAGGCGGCGGCGCGCGCGGCGCTCGTCGAGACGGGGCGCTACCTCGGCGTCGGCATCTCGAACGTCGTCAAGGGGCTCAGCCCCAAGTCGGTCATCGTCGGCGGCGAGATCGCGCGCGCGTGGCCGCTCATCTCCGAAGAGCTGGTCAAGGCCGTCGAGGAGAACAGCCTCTGCCGCGGCATGAAGATCGCGCGCATCATCCCCTCGACGCTCGGCGAGACCCCGCGGCTGATGGGCGCGCTGAGCCTCGTGCTGTCGAGCAAGTTCGCCGCCGTGACGACCGCTTAAGCCGTGAACCGTAAACCGTGACAAGAAGAAGGCACGTTCTTCCTCTTGTCACGGTTTACTTTCTTCCTCTAGCGAGAGGGGAGTAATTAAAGTCTAATACCTCTACTAAATCTTGCAATCGAGTTATTCACAACGTGTGGTATTCTCTGCCAACCTCATTGAAGGAGAGTCACATGAAAAAGTTCTATCTCTCGGCCATAGCCCTTATCACAATTGTAATCTCTCTCTACTACCTCGGCCCTTTAAAACCTATCGTCGATGCACACTGGGAAATCAGCTTGCTTATTTTGGGGATAATTATTGGGCTAATACCATCGGCCTTGATGGGACACATAGGCAATAGAATAACTGAGGAGAAGAACAAGAAGAGTCGTGAGGCAAAGTTGAAGCAGTTCATTGACCGCCTCAGTTCTGAAGCAAGAAAGTTTGTGTATTCAAGAACGGATGACAGTGAGGTGGAAGGGCGACGTGAAGCAGTTGCCTCGATAGTCAAAAGGCTATCTCAGGAAATATTCGGTCAAGACTACCCTCCTATTGAGACCATCAGGCCGGGAGAGACTGTCTATCCCGAGTTGCCGTGTAAATGGTGTCATCGCGGCCACCAATCTGATGTCGGTGCAAGGGGTGACTGCATCAACTGCCAACTTCCTATGGACTTGTGGGTAGGCATTCAAGGCGATACGCAGAGGCAGCAAAAGCAGTAAATACACCCGTCTATTTGGGGGGTAACGCGCCGTATGTGGAAAGACTACGTAGACATCTTCTCTGCCTTACTAACTCCCACCATTGCGCTCATCACTACGTATATTGCTATCCAGCAGTACCGTAGAGAACGGGCGAAGTTTAGGCATGAACTGTATGACCGAAGGTTGGCGGTCTTCAAAGCGGCCAGCAAATATTTAGCAATAGTCACGAGCTACAACACCATCATTGATACGGTTCAAGAGGAGATTAATGCGTATAACGAGTTCGTAGCGGCGAATATGGAAAGCCAGTTTTTGTTTGATAAGGAAGATTGGCTCTACCTGGGCAACATACACATGACAGGGACTAAGCGCTCCATGGCTCGGCTTATGCTCAGAAGTGATGACCCCGCCTCAGTGAAGGAGTACGAGCAGAGTCTAGCCGAGGCTGCGGAGACACATAGGGAGCAAGCCATGCGCTTACGAGAAGTGTTTGTGAAGTATTTAGATGTGAAGAAGCTCAAGTAGACACACTCCCGCCTTCCCCACTTTTTATTGATTTTCTCTACGAGGAGGCGCATCATTATCGCTAATAGGAGGTGCTGCTATGAAGGATTGGCGTAACGCGCTTATCGGCCTACTCACCGCTGCTCTTGTGGGGGCAACTTACTTCTTCTCTAAAAACATTATAATCATCCAAAATGGCTCGAATAATAACGCCACCATCACACAAGAATCACCCAACAAACAGTCAGCAGGGATACCGACACAAGCAGCTCCTCCGACAAAGAAATCTCCTGTTAAAGCTAGGGTGAGCCAAGCGCCTACCGCTCTTGGGCGACAGTATCGAAGCGTACCAGTCGATGATACGATAAGATACGATGCAGCGTCTCTGGATGCTCTAATCCCCCCGGCTCAAACTCCCCTTCCTGTTGCCCAACCTGATAACCTGCCTCCTCCGGCGCAGCATCCCCTTCCTATTGCAAGCAGTCCGGAAGTTCCGTAAGTAACTCAGGCTTAGATACACTCCCCATTACTCTGCTAATACCCTTAGCAGGTTTACGGTTTACGCCTGTCTTCAGTTGCGACCTGCCGTGACGGCGGGCCAGTCGTCGGTGCGGAAGGGAGAGGCGGGCAGGCCGTCGGCGTTGTAGAGGTTGGCCGTCGGGTTGTCGGCCCAGGCGTAGCGCACGGCGACGGGCGAGGGCACGTCTTTGCTCCGCACGACGACCGCGTCCTTTTCGATGCGCGCCTCGGCCGGCACGAACTTGCGATCCGCGCCCGCGACGTAGAAGCCCGCGGGCGGCCCGCCGTCGCGCGTCCTCAAGCCCCCGGCGTGCTTGAACGAGACGCGCACCCTGTCGCCCTCGACTTTATAAGTGTCGTAGAGCGGCCCCGACTTCTCCAACTTCAACCCATAGGTGTCGGCCAGCGCCCAGCGCGCGAGGCGGAGCCCCACGTCGAGCTTGTTGCGCGGGTGTATGTCGTCGGGGTCGCCGATGTCGATGGCGACGGCCATCCCCGTGTTCGGCGCGGCCTTGAGCGTTAAGGTCTGCGCCTCGCGCAGCTCTGCCCACTCGCTGTCGATTGAATCCTGTGGCCTGGCCTTCCAGTTGGCGAGCTGTACGAAGTAGAAGGGGAAGTCGCCGACGCCCCACGCCGCGCGCCAGTCGCGGATCATCGCGGGGAAGAGGACTCTGTACTGGTGAGCGCGGCCCGCGTTCGACTCGCCCTGATACCAGATGGCCCCGCGGACGGCGTAAGGCGTGAGCGGCGCGAGCATCGCGTTATAAAGGACGGTCGGGTTGTTCTGGTTCGCGGCCCCGGGCGGCTGTGGCTGTTTCGTCCAGTCGATGTCGCGCGAGGGCACGGTCGCCTCTTCCTTGTAAAACCACTCGCCGCTTAAGGCGACGCCGCCCTCCTTCGCCGCCGAAGCCTCGGGCGCGAGCGACATCTCGCCGCCGCCGAAGCCGCCGCCGCCCACGCGGTCGAAGACGCGCACGGCCAAGGTGTTGCGCCCCGCGCGCACGAGCGAGCCGGGGACGCGGTACCGGCGCGCCACGATCCACGCGTTCGGCGTGTCGGTGCCCGTGGAGCCGACGCGCACGCCGTTAAAGTAGGTCGTGTCGAAGTCGTCAATCGCGCCGAGCTTCAGAGTCAAGTCCTTCCCCGCCCACGCCGCGGGGACTTCCACGTCCCTCCGGAACCAGACGACGCCGTCCACGTCCAGCCCGACCGTCTCCCAGAGTTGCGGCAGCAGCATCCTCTTCCAGCCGGCGGGGTCTTGCCCGGGCCTCGCGTAGCCTGCGGGCTCGCCCTTGTTGCCCGGGTCTGCCATGACGTACTTGCTCGCCCACTCGGCCTGCGCGCGCTCGTACTCGCGTTGAAGACGGGGCACGTCCGTCAACTCTTTGTCATACCTTTCGAGTATCGGCTTGAGCGTCGGGTCTGCGGCGAGCGCGGCGCGGCTCGTCCAGGCTTCGGCGGGCGTGCCGCCCCAGGAGGTGTGTATAAGTCCGACGGGGACGCCGAGCCTCTTGTGCAGCTCGCGGCCGAAGAAGTAGCCGACCGCCGAGAACTGCGCGGCCTCCTTCGGCGTCGTGACGACCCAGCGACCTTCGACGTTGTCGAGCGGGTCGGCCGAGGTCTTCTTCGCGACGGTGAAGAGGCGTATGAAGGGGTAGTCGGCCGCCTCGGCTTCCTTCGCGCCGCCCTGCGCGTTGACGAGCGACCACTCCATGTTCGACTGGCCGGAGCAGACCCAGACCTCGCCGACGAGGACGTTCCTGAAGGCGAGCGTGTTGCGACCCGCCACGGTCAGCTCGAAAGGCCCGCCCGCCTTGTGCGGCCCCGTGAAGACCTCCCAGCGTCCGCGCGCGTCGGCGGTCGCGGCAGACTTCTCCCCGCGGAACGTGACGGTCACGCGCTCGCCCGGCTCGGCCCAGCCCCAGAGTCGGACTTTGCGCCCCTGCTGCAAGACCATGTTGTCGCCGACGAGCGACGGCACGCGCACGTCGCCGCGCGCCGCCGAGGCGAGGACGAGAAGCAGGAGGGAAGCGGTCAGCGCGAGAATTTTTCTATCGATGTTCATCGGTTCGGGTTCCGTTGCGGAAAGCCGCGCTAGCGGCGTCTGAATTTAGCCCGGCCTTTCAAGGCCGGGTAAGTATGATGACGGCGAGGCCGCGTCGCGTCAGCGACGCCTGAACGGAGTCGCATGTTCACGCGTCGCTGATGCGACGCGGCACATTAATCGTCGGCGTGCCCGGCCTTTCAAGGCCGGGCTAAACTCACGCGCCGCTGACGCGGCGTTTTATTGGCCGTCGCCGTAGATGATGCCGCGGCCGTTGGTGCCGAAGTAGACGCGGCCGTAGATGCGCGGGTCGCCGGTGATGGCCGTGTCGCCGGCGCGCCCCCACTGGTGCTGGTCGTCGTTGATGCGCACCCACGTCTGCCCCGCGTCCGTCGAGCGGAAGATGCCGCGCACGCCCGCGACCTGCGCCACCGCGTAGAGGGCCATGTAGGTCTGCCCCGCCGCAGCCTTGCCGAAGCCGATGTTGTCGGCCTCCTCGACGTTGGCGAGCTTGACGAAGCTCTGGCCCGAGTCGGTCGAGTGCCAGAGGCCGTACGTGTTGTCCCACTCGGCCCCGCCCGCGAGCCAGATGTCCCCCTCGCGCCCGGGCACGGCCTTGAACCTGACCGGCCCGTTCAAGGGCAGGCCGGCCGCGGGCGTCGGAGTGAAGGTCTTCCCGCCATCAACACTCCGGTAGAAGACGCCCGACTTGAAGCCGTAGAACTTGTTCGGGTTCACGCGGTCTGACGCGACGCGCGCGCCCGCGGGGATGCCCGTCGAAGCGGCCCACGTCTTGCCGCCGCCCGTCGTGTAGTGGACACCTATCCCTGCCGGACTCCAGACGATCTTCCCGCCGCCGGTCGCGGAGACGGCGACCACCCCGCCGCCGGTCAGTCCCGAAGGTTGCGCCGAGACGGCCGCCCAGGTCGTGCCCCCGTCGGTCGAGACGGCGAGGCTCTTCTCGCAGTTGGCCGTGTCGCCGTTGGCGGCGCGGACGATGTAGGAGGGGCTCAGCTCCGCGTAGTCGAGGCTGACGCTGTTCCCGCGCACGGGCGCGGCCTGCGCCGCGGGGACGACGTTCACGTCGTTGTGGCGGAAGCCCGTGATGTCCGCGAGCGCGCTGATGAGCGGCGCGCCCGAGGGCGGGCTGATGAGGTCCTGGACGGCCGTCTCCTCGATGCCCTGCGCCATGACGCGGATTGTGATCTGGCTCGTGGCGCTCAAGTCCCACGTCGTCAGGTTCGTACTCCCGTACAGCGTCGCACCCGTGCCGTACATGAAGCGGTCGGAGTTGAACGGGTCGATCTCCAGAGCCTCCGTCATCCAGCCGAGCTTCGGGTTGACCTCCGCGCCGGGGCGCCCGCCGCCGCAGAGGGGCGCGGCCGGCCACTTGAGCCACGGCGACGCGCTGATGTCCTGCGTGTAGCGGAACGAGCGGTTCGGGTAGCGCGTCCAGTCCCAGATGCGGCTCCAGGTCTGCCCGCCGTTCGTCGAGCGCCAGATCATCGTGTCCGGCCACCACGAGCTGTAGGCCGTCACCATGACGACGTTCGGGTTCTGCCTGTCCACCGAGAGCCCGCTGTAGCCGAAGAAGTTGTCGTTCGTGTTCGACGAAGGTATTGGACTGATCTGCGTCCACGCCCCCGTGGCCGTGTTGAGCTTCCAGACGTCGCCGCGCCCGCCGTCGTACGGCCCGCCCTTGTCGCTGTACGCGACGTAAAGAGAACCGTTCACGGTGTCGAGCACGCCCTTGTGCGGCAGGAAGCCCGTGGGCTGACCCGGCACGGCCGACCAAGTCGCGCCGCCGTCCGTGCTGCGGTAGATGCTCGTGCCCAGGTCGGCGACGCCGACGTAGATGGTCTGCGTCGTGTTGCCCGCCGTGCCCGAGCGCTTGTCGAAGGTGACCCAATAGACGCCCTGGTTGTCCGTCAGGTAGCCGTTGGGGTCGGCCGGGTCCTGGACGTAGCTGCCGGGGTTGGGGAAGCTCGTCACCTTCGCCCACGTCACGCCCGAGTCTGTGCTGCGCCAGAGGCCGTGGCCGCTCGGCGCGCCGAGGTAGAGAGTGCTGTTACGGTTCGGGTCAACCGCCAGGCGCTCGCCCGCGCCGCGCCCCGGCATGTTGCCGCCGAGCTTGAACGGGAGCATCGTGCGCTGCCAGGTCGCGCCTCGGTTGGTCGAGCGCAGGATGGCCCCGTTCTGGGTCGTCCACTCGTTCGTGTACGTGCCCGCGGCGACGTAGACGTTGTTCGGGTTGACCGGGTCGGTGGCGAGCGAGATGACGCCCGTCAGGTTCCAGTCGTCCCAGCTTATCGAGTCGAGCAGGGGCACCCAGCGGTTCGTCGCCGCGTCGAGCCGGTAAGCGCCGCCGATGTCCGTGCGGCAGTAGACGAGGTTCGCCTCCGTCTGGCTGAAGACGATGCCGCTGATGAACCCGCCGCCGTAGATTTGCACGTTGCGCCAGGTGTACTGCGGCGTCTGCGCGAGGGCGGCCGGGGGCAGGGAGGCGGCCAGAAGGGCCGCCGCGAGTAGAAGAGTCCCGCACGTAAGGCTCCGGAATGTTTTCGACATGCTCCCCTCCTGTCGAGAAGTCAACGGACGGAAAACCGCTTTGAGGGTGTGGGGCGGCAGACCGCTACGGAAGCGGTTACACTCGCGCCGTCACGGGCGAGTAGGGCCTTGGCTCGAAAGATGCCGGGATTAAAATGTCGCGCCCGCGTTGCCTCCGCGGACATTTTGTTGTATGGGTTAACAAAAGTCTTTCTATACTCGGTCGGGACGGGTGTCAAGAGTTTTGTTCGAGCGATTTACCCTTGAATTTTCCGCCGACAAGAGTCGGGTCAATACCGCCCGCTAACGCGGGTGGTGCTGACCCGGGCATCGCTTCATGGAAACTCTCATGCAGAGGAGTGATACTGCGCGGCGGCTCGCGCTCGCGTCGCTGTTGGCATTCGTCGCGCTCGTCTGTCCATCCTTAAACGTCCGGGCGCAGGAGAACTCGGCCGTGCCCGCGTCGCGTCTGGCGCGCGTGCGGCGCGGCGTCAACCTGAGCCACTGGTTCGCGCAGTCGCGCGACTACTCGGAGAAGCACCTGCGCGGGCACACCACGGCGCGCGACATCGAACTCATCAGGGGCCTCGGCTTCGACCACGTCCGCTTCACGGTCGAGCCCGCGCCGCTCTTTAACGAAGCGCGCCCGGCCGAGCTTAATCAAACGTATCTCAAGCACCTTGACGCCGCGCTCGACATGCTCCTCGGGTCGGGGCTCGCCGTAGTCTTCGACCTGCATCCCTCGGACGAGTTCAAGCTGCGGATGAGAACCGACGACCGCTTCGTCGCGGCGTTCGCGGACTTCTGGCGCGCGCTGGCGCGGCACCTCTCGGCGCGCGACCCGGAACGGCTCTTCCTCGAAATCGTCAACGAGCCGATGGTCGAAGACGCTTACCGCTGGATGGGCATCCAGGCGAAGGCGGCCGCCGCCATCCGCGAAGGCGCGCCGCGCCACACCATCGTCGCGACGGGGCCGCGCTGGTCTTCGGTCGAAGAGCTTCTGCGGATCGAGCCGCTCGCCGACCGCAACGTCATCTACAACTTCCACTTCTACGAGCCGCACAACTTCACGCACCAGGGCGCGACGTGGGGCGCGGGGGTCTGGCCGCACCTGAAGGGCGTGCCGTACCCTGGGAGCCCCGAGCGGGTCGCGCCGCTCGTCGCCGCGGCCGTGCGCGAGGACGCGCGCGCGGTGCTGAAGGACTACGGCGAGCAGCGCTGGGACGCCTCTCGCGTCGAACGTGAGATCGCGCAGGCGGCCGAGTGGGCGCGCAGGCGCGGCGTGCCCCTGACGTGTAACGAGTTCGGCGTCTACCGCGCATACAGCCCCGCGCCCGACCGCCTGCGTTGGATCAGGGACGTGCGCGAGGTGCTCGAACGTCATGGCATCGGCTGGGCGATGTGGGACTACGCCGGCGGCTTCGGCGTCGCCGTCCGCAAAGACGGCCGGGCCGAGTTAGACCCCGACACTGCCGCCGCGCTCGGCCTCAAACAGAACCGCGAGCGGTAGCGAGCGGGTCGGCGTTACGTTGGCCGGGCCATACATCGAAACACGCACCCGCTCGCGGTTCTGTTGTGGTCGCATTCAAATCACTATAAAAATATCGGGAGGACTGACCCCTTGAGCAAGAAAGTTTCGAGACGCACATTCGCGAAGGTCGCGGGCGCCGCGGCGCTCGCCTCCGCGGCCGAGCTGCCGGTGATTGGCGCTACCCCTACACGGCAGGGCAACGCGGCGGCCGCGCAGGGCGATGCCTTACGCGCGTTCCCGCCCGGCTTCATCTGGGGCACGGCCACGGCCTCCTATCAGGTGGAGGGCGCGGTCAAGGAGGACGGCCGCGGGCCTTCCATCTGGGACACCTTCTCGCACACGCCCGGCAAGACCGTGGCGGGCGCGACCGGCGACGTGGCGAACGACCACTACCATCTTTACAAAGGCGACGTGCAGTTGATGAAGGCGCTCGGGGTCAAGGCGTACCGCTTCTCGATCGCCTGGCCGCGCGTCTTCCCCAACGGCGACGGGCAGGCCAACCCGAAGGGGCTCGACTTCTACAACCGCCTGGTGGACGAGCTGCTCGCCAACGGCATACAGCCCTTCGCCACGCTCTACCACTGGGACTTGCCGCAGTCCTTACAAGACCGCTTCGGCGGCTGGGAGGGGCGCGAGACCTCGAAGGCTTTCGCGGACTACGCCGGCCACGTCGCCGCCCGCCTGACCGACCGCGTCAAGCACATCTTCACCATCAACGAGTTCGGGGCCTTCATCGAGGTCGGCTACCGCTGGGGCGTCCACGCGCCGGGCCTGAAGCTGACGGGCCTGCGCCTGAACCAGACGCGCCACCACGCCGTCTTAGGCCACGGCCTCGCCGTGCAGGCCATACGCGCCGCCGCGAAGCCCGGGACGAAGGTCGGCATCGCCGAGAACATCACCATCCCCGCGCCCGTCTACGAGTCGCCCGAGCACATCGCCGCCGCCGAGCGCGCCGCGCGCGAGATGAACGCGCAGTACCTGAACGTCATCGTGGAGGGGAAGTACACCGACTGGTACTTGAAGCAGGCGGGCGCGGACGCCCCGAAGTACACGGCGGAAGATTTGAAGATCATTTCGAGCCCGCTCGACTTCATCGGCATCAACGTCTACACGCCGCAGTTCGTGCGCGCCTCGGACGCGGAGCCCGGCTTCGTCCACGTCCCGCACCCGAAGTCCTTCCCGCACGCGCCCTCGCCGTGGCTCTTCGTCGGCCCCGAGGCGCTCTACTGGGGGCCGCGCCACGTCGCGAAGCTCTGGGGCGGGAAGGAGATTTACATCACGGAGAACGGCTGCTCCTCCTCGGACGAGCCCGCGCCGGACGGCAAGGTCTACGACACAGACCGCGTTACGTACCTGCGCAGCTACCTGACGCAACTGCGCCGCGCGACCGCCGAGGGCGTCCCCGTCCGCGGCTACTTCCTGTGGAGTCTGATGGACAACTTCGAGTGGGCCGACGGCTACACCAACCGCTTCGGCATCCACTACGTGGACTTCAAGACGCAGAAGCGCACGCCCAAATTGAGCGCAGACTTCTACCGCGAGACGATCGCCCGCAACGCCGTCGTCTGAAGGCGGATGACGAGCCACCCCGGGAGCGCCGGGCTCCAACCGGGCGCTCCCGGGGGCTTAGCTTTCAACCGCACGCCGCTCTATTTCCACAAAAGTACCGTCGTCTGCCGCGCTTTAAGGGAGACTGTCGGGTTGTCAGATGTGAGGGGCGAATCTTCGCCCCACAGGAGTTGCGGTGTGAGACGTGGCGAGAGGCGGAGGCGGCATTGACGGGGCTCGGCCGTGCCGTTGGTGACGACCGTGGCGTAGGCGTTGCCGTTCTGTAGGACGCGCAGGAGGCAGCCCGCTTGTCTTCCGTCGAAGCGGAAGGGCGCGTCGCGCGTGAAGGGGGCGGCCAACTCTTCGAGCAGTCCGGCGAGCGGCGCGCCGTCGCCGAGCCACGCGCCCATGCCGACGAGCGAAGGCACCCAGACGGCCTCGCCGCGTCCGGCGCGCTTGCGCACGGCCGTCACGCGCCCGCCCTGCCGTGCGGCCACCTCGGCGGAGTCGTTCGCAATCTCGCCCAGCCACAACAGGCTCGGGAGTGTGAGCGCCGGGCTCGACCAGGCGACCTCAGCGCGGTCGGCGGGCGTGTGCACCTCCCTGGGCCGCGCGCCGAGCAGTTCCGCCAGCGGCCAGCGCTCGGACGGCAGGAACCTTGCCTCCGCGTCGTAGAAGCCTGTGAGCCCCGTGACGAGCAGGGTGCCTCCGCCGCGGACGAACGCCTCCGCGTCGCGCGCCTGCTCGGCGGTGAGCGCGGAGACGTGCGGGAGGACGGCGAGACGCGGGGGTCGTGTCGTGTCGCGCCAGTCGAAGTCGTCAAAGTGTTTGAGGCGCGCGGGGAGGCCGAGTTCGGTCAGCGCTTGATACAGCCCGAGCGCTTCGAGGACGTGCGCGTCGCGGCCGCGCGCGGGCGAATCGTTCGAGGCGAAGCGCTCTTGCAGCGTCATCGTCTCAAGGCTGAGGATGACCGTGACCGGTGATTCGACCGGCCGTGCCTTGTTGAAGAACGAAGCTTGTTGTTCGAGCACGCGCGCGATGTCGCCCGCCGTGTCGAAGCGCTCACTTCTTTGTCCGTTGAAGTCGAGCAGAGACCACTCGCCCGCCTCCAACCCTTCGGCCCGCGCGTTCAGCAGCCAGAAGACGACGCGGTCGGCCCCCGCGCCGACGCCCGTCCAGACCCACTGCGCGATGTCTTCGCGCGTCGGGCTCAGAGGCCGCACGGAGCTGTAGAGGTTGGGGCCGCCTTGAAGCTCCGTCACCCAGAAAGGGTGCGGCTCGCTCGCGCCGCGGACGAGGTCGCAGACGTACGAGACGCCGAGCGCGAACTGCTCGCGTTTCAACAGCCCGAAGTGCCACGAAGGGTGTACCGACGCGCCGAGCGAGTGGAGGAATCGCCGCCACTCCGGCAGGTCGAGCGAGTTCGAGGCGAGGTTGCCGACGAGCGCGTGCGGGTTGACGTGGACGTGGCGCGCGGGGTCGAGGTTGCGCACCTCTGACGCGACCTCATTCAGATACCACGCGAGGTGCGCGCGCCAGAAGGTGTGCCAGTCGGTGAAGGCCGCGGTCGCGTTGAAGGCGAACCCGCCGGCCGTCCAGCGCGGGTCGTGGGGTATCGAGACGAAAGACTTGAAGTCCGTCATCCACGCCTCGTTGAGTCTGGCGACGGTGCCGTACTTCCGCGTGAGCCAGAGCCTGTACCTTTGCAGCGCGAGCCGGTCGGGCGCGGGCCGCTGCCCCGGCTCGTTCATCAACATCCAGGAGTCGAGCGCCGGGCTCGACCTGTAACGCGCGACGACGCGCGCGACGTACTCGCGCGCCTCGGCCAGACGCGCGTCGGTGTCGCCGACGGGGCCGCCCTGCGAGGCGTATGTGTAGCCGCGGTGCGCGGGCCCCCAGTTCGGCGTGAGCGTGGCGACGACGCGCACGCGGTGCTTCTCGGCCGCGCGGAAGGCGCGGTCGTAGAGCGCGAAGTCCCAGACGCCGGGCTCGCGCTCGATGTAGTTCCACATCAGGAAGAGGCGCGCGACCGGCATGCGCGCGTCGGCGAGCGTCTTGAACCAGCGCTCCACGTCTTCGGGCTTCTGCCCCGGCTCGATCCAGACCTGCGCGCCGAGCAGAGGCCGCGCCTCCTGCGCCCGCACCTCGACGCACACGCAGGCCGACAGGATGATGAGCAGGGGGAGGGCGAGCGTGCGCGCGCCCGCGAGAAACTGTTTCAAGTTGCGCTGTCCTTCGTTTAAGATGAACGCCCGGCCGGAAGAATATATAACACTTGAAAAATCAGGTCAGTACCGCCCGCGGTAGCGGGTGGGCCTCACGTTGACGGCTTGACGACTGATGAGAGGCGCGCTGTCATCAATCATCCGACCTGCGACACGCCCACCCGCTACCGCGGGTGGTTCTGACCGCTATAGGAGCCATCGATGCGCATCGGTAAACTGCTAGCCGCAGCGTTCGCGCTGCCCGTCCTTCTGACTCTGTCTGTTTCGGCGCAGTCTCAGCGCGTCGTGCTGTTCGACGACGGCTGGCGTTTCTACCGCGGCGGCGCGCAGGGGGCCGAAAGCAAGGAGTTCGACGACTCGAAGTGGCGGCGGCTCGACCTGCCGCACGACTGGGGCGTCGAAGACCTGCCGGGTCGCGGCACGCCCTTCGACCCCTCGGCCATCAGCCAGGTGAACGGCGGCTTCACCGTCGGCGGCACGGGCTGGTATCGCAAGACCTTCAACGTCCCCGAGGGCGACAGGGGCAGGCGCGTCCGCGTACAGTTCGACGGCGTCTACATGAACGCGGAGGTCTGGCTGAACGGCCGGCGCGTGGGCGAGCACCCGTACGGCTACACGAGCTTCTGGTTCGACCTGACCGACAAGGTCAACTTCGGCGGCGCGAACGTCATCGCCGTCAAGGTGCGGAACGAGGGCGAGAACAGCCGCTGGTACTCCGGCTCCGGCATCTACCGCCACGTCTGGCTGAAGACGCTCGACCCCGTCCACGTCGCGCAGTGGGGGACGTACATCACCACGCCCGTGGTGGACGCGTCGCGCGCCAAGGTCGTCATGAGGACGACCGTGCAGAACGAGTCGGACTCCGCCGCCCGCGTCCGGCTCGTGACGCGCCTGCTCGACGCCTCGGGCGCGGAGGCCGCCCGCGCGGAGGACGGGGGCGGCGTCGAAGCCAAAGCCTCCCGCGAGTTCGAGCAGGACGCGGCCATCCGTGCGCCCGCGCTCTGGTCGCCCGACAGCCCCGCGCTCTACACGTCCGTCACGGAGGTCTACCGCGAAGGGCAGTTGACCGACCGCGTCGAGACGAAGTTCGGCGTGCGCACGATCTCCTTCGACGTGGCGCACGGCTTCCGCCTGAACGGAAAGACGTTGAAGCTCAAGGGCGGGTGCCTGCACCACGACAACGGCCCGCTCGGCGCGCGCGCCTACGACCGCGCGGAGGAGCGGCGCGTCGAGCTTCTGAAGGCCGCCGGCTACAACGCGCTGCGCATGTCGCACAACCCGCCGTCGCCCGCCTTCCTCGAAGCCTGCGACCGCCTCGGCATGCTCGTCATCGACGAAGCCTTCGACACGTGGGGCGAGCCGAAGAACCCGCACGACTACAACCTCTACTTCGACAAGTGGTGGCAGCGCGACATCGAGAGCATGATCCTGCGCGACCGCAACCACCCTTCGATCATCATGTGGAGCACGGGGAACGAAATCCCCAACCGCCACCGCCCCGAGGTCGCGCGCCTGTCGAAGACGCTGGCCGAGTACGTGAGAAAACTTGAGCCGACGCGCCCCGTCACGGCGGCCGTCAACGAGCTGCGCGAGGACAAAGACCCATACTTCGCCACGCTCGACGTGGCCGGCTACAACTACGCGGCCGGCGGCGACCACCTGAAAAAGAGCCTCTACGAGTTAGACCACGCGCGCGTCCCCGGGCGCATCATGTACGGCGCGGAGTCCTACCCGCTCGAAGCCTTCGACGCGTGGATGAACGTCGTCGATCACTCTTACGTCGTCGGCGACTTCGTCTGGACGGCGTTCGACTACCTCGGCGAGGCGAGCATCGGCTGGCGCGGCTACTGGCAGGAGGCGAATTTTTATCCGTGGAACCTCGCCTACTGCGGCGACATAGACATCTGCGGCTGGAAGCGCCCGCAGAGCTTCTACCGCGACGCGCTGTGGAAGGAGAACCAGCTCTCGCTCTTCGTCCGCGCGCCGAAGCCTTCGTTCGAGCCGAACCCGAAGCGGCAGTCGTGGTCGAAGTGGCACTGGCACGACGTGGTGGCCGACTGGAACTGGAAGGGCTACGAAGGGAAGGCGCTCGACGTTGACGTGTACTCCTCGTGCGAGGAGGTCGAGCTGTTCCTGAACGGTAAATCTCTCGGACTAAAACCCACGAACCGCTCTACAGAATTCAAGGCCACCTGGAGCGTGCCTTACCAGCCGGGCGGCTTGAAGGCGGTGGGCTACGGCAAGACGGGGCGCACGGCCGCCGCGACCGCGGAGCTGCGCACGGCCGACGCGCCCGCGCGCATCAAACTCACGGCCGACCGCGTGAGGATTAAATCCGACGGGCAGGACCTGAGCTACGTCACGTTAGAACTCGTGGACGCGCGCGGCGTCAGACACCCTAAGGCGGAGAACCTCGTCAGGTTCGCCGTCGAAGGCCCCGGCTCGGTCGCCGGAGTCGGGAACGCGAACCCCGTCAGCACCGAGAGCTTCCAACAGCCGCAGCGCAAAGCCTGGCAGGGGAGGGCCCTGGTCATCCTCAAGTCGGGCGGACGGCCCGGCCGCATCACGCTGCGCGCGACCTCGCAGGGCCTGCCCCCCGCGACGGTGGTTATCGAATCGGTCGGGCCGTAGCTAACAAACCAGGTCAGTGCCGCCCGCCACCGCGGGCGGGCCTGACCTTTATTTTCCTCTTCCGCAAAACGAACGTTCGTGCTATATTGCGTGCGATGACGGTTCCCGCCAAAAGCACGGAGAGGGCCGCGGCCAGGGCGCGGAGGGCGCACGGCGAGCGGACGCGGCAGGCCATCCTGGAGGCCGCCGTGGACATCGCCTCCGCCGAGGGGCTCGAAGGCTTGACCATCGGCCGACTCGCCGCCGAGCTGTCGATGAGCAAGAGCGGCCTCTTCGCGCACTTCGGCTCGAAAGAAGAGTTGCAGCTCGCGACCGTGGAGGCCGCGCGCGACATCTTCGTCCGCGAGGTCGTCCGCCCGGCCTTCGACGCCCCCAAAGGGCTCGCGCGGCTGTGGGGGCTGTGCGACGTGTGGCTCGAATACGTCAGGCGTGAGGTCTTCCGCGGCGGCTGCTTCTTCGCGGCGGCGGCGGCCGAGTTCGACGGCCGTCCCGGCGCGGTGCGCGACCGCGTCGCCGCCATCATGAAGGAGTGGCTGGCCGTGCTCGGCCGCTCGGTCGCCGAGGCGCAGGGCGAAGGGCAGCTCGACCCTTCGGCCGACCCCGCGCAGCTCGCCTTCGAGCTGAACGCCCTGGAGATGGGCGCCAACTGGGCCTATCAACTTCACGGCGACCGCCAGGCTTTCGCGCGCGCGCGCGCGGCCGTGCTCGAACGCCTGCGCCGCCTCGCCACGGCCGAAGGTCTGCCGCACCTGCCCTCGCAGGGGCAGGGGAAGGGGGCGCGGCGCGCCCCGCGAGGCAAGAGAAAAAGATGAGTACAACGGACGTTCATCTCCCGCCGGTCTTCGTCGAGAAGCGCGGGGCCGCCTGGGGGCCCGTGCGGGTCGAGCACTACCGGCTGCGCGCGGGCGAGCTGCCGGAGCACGCGCACGGGCAGCACCTCCTGCTCCTCTCCCTGAGCGGGTGCAGCGGCGAGATGTGGACGGCCGGCGGCCTGCGCGCGCGGGCGCAGCCCCGCGGCGGCGTCTGCGTCATCCCCTCGGGCGAGCCCTTCGCGACGCGGGTCGGGAAGGAGAGCGAGGCGCTGGGCATCTACCTCGACCCCGCCCTGGTCGAGCGCGCGGCGCGCGACGCAGACCCCGGGGCGCGCTTCGAGGTCGTCGCGCGCAGCAGCCCGCGCGACCCGCTGGTCAACCGCGTCGGGCTGGCGCTGCTGGCCGAGATGGGCTCGGAGGCCCCGGGCGGGCGGCTCTACGCGGAGTCCCTGGCGAACGTCCTCGCCGTGCACCTGCTGCGGAACTACACGGCCGCGGGCGCGGAGCCGCGCGGCTTCAAGGGCGGGCTGGCGGGCCGGCGTCTGCGCCGCGTGCTCTCCTACATCGAGGAGAACCACGAGCGCGACCTGACGCTCGAAGACCTGGCGGGCGAGGCCGCGATGAGCACCTTCCACTTCGCGCGCGAGTTCAAGCGCGCGACGGGGACGACGCCGCACCAGCACCTGATCAAGTTCAGGGTCGAGCGCGCCAAGGCGCTGCTCTCCGAGAGCCGCCTGCCGCTCGCGGAGGTGGGCCTGCGCACGGGCTTCAGCCACCAGAGCCACTTCACGCGCCTCTTCCGGAGGCTGACGGGCACGACGCCGCAGTCGTACCGCCTGATGACCTCGCGCGCCTGAAGCGAGTAGCAAGATTAATCAACGCTCAGCAATAACGGGAAAGACCCGCCGCCCCTTCAGAGCTTAATCTCGCACGCGTCAGTTAATCCGACGTGGAGGAGACAAGGGCGATGAAGAGGACGCTGTCGAGACTGTTCCTGACGCTGTTGTTTGTGACTTTCGTGGGCGCGGCCGCGGCGGCGCAGGAGTCGGGCCGGGCGCAGGAGATCATCGCGCGCGGCAACGAGCGCTACGCGCGCGGCGAGTACGAGTCGGCCATCGCGGAGTACGAACGCGTGGCCCGCGCGGAGGGCGAGGCTTACGCGCAGGCGCTCTACAACATCGGCGTCTGCCGCTTCGAGCTGTGGCAGACGGAGGAGGCCGCGCGCGCGTACAGGCGGGCGATTGAGGCGCGCGGCCGTCCCTACCCGAAGGCTTCGTACGCGCTCGGCGTCGCGCTCGAAGAACTGAGGCGCGAGGCGGAGGCGGAGGCGGCTTACCGTGAGGCGGCCGGGGAGTCTTACGCGCCCGCGCACTACAAGCTCGGGATGTTCGCGGCGCGCGCGGGCGAAGACGAGCGCGCGGCCGGACACTTCCGCGAGGCCATCCGGCGCTCGAAGGATAAGTTCCCCGCGAGCCGCAACAACCTCGGGGTGATGCTGGCGCGCGCGGGCCGTTTGCAAGAGGCCGAGCGCGAGTTCGAGGCGGCCGTGCGCGAGTCGGACGTGCCGTTCGAGGAGGCCGCGGGCAACCTCAAGCTCTGCCGGAAGCTTCTGGCCGGGCAGTCGAAGGAAGGGGCCGCGTCCCTGAAGGTCGCCGCGGGGGCGGACGGGTTCACGAGGTAGAGAGGAGGAGGAAGGGCGTGGAGACGAAGCCTTTGGACGTGCTGGCGATTCTGAAGCTGTACAAGATCAGGAGCGAGGCCGTGATGCGCGAGGCGCGCGCGTGGTTCTTCACCGAGTTCGCGCCGCAGTCGGGCAAGGAGATCGTGCGGCTGATGCTGAGCGGGCAGAAGCAGAGCGCCTTCTACCGGATGGTCGTGTCGCACTGGGACGTGGCGGCCTCGTTCGTCAACAACGGCGGCATCGACGAGCGCCTCTTCCTCGAAGGCAACACGGAGCACGTCGTCGTCTACGCCAAGCTCCAGCCCTTCCTCGCAGAGGTGCGCGAGACCATCGGCGAGCCCGACTACCTCTCCAACCTCGAACGGCTGGTCTTAAAGATTCCCGACATCGAAAAGAAGCTTGAGAACCGCCGCCGCCTGCTGGAACGCTGGTCACAGGCGGAGAAGTAAACAGAGCCGCGAGCGGTAGCGAGCGGGTGCGGGTGACATCAATCGCTTCGTTGATGTCACCCGCGCCCGCTCGCTACCGCTCGCGGCTCTGTTTCAGCGTCGCGTCCGCAACTCCGCCGAGTGCAGGTGCGGGACGGCGTTGAAGGTGATGAGCAGCGACTCCGCCTCCCGCAGTTGGAGGACGGTGTAGGCGGTGTTGAGGAGGACGGCCGCGAGGCGCGGGATGTGTGTGTTTGACGCTTCGAGCGCGCGCGCCGTCCAGATGGCCGTCGGCACGGCCGAGGTGAAGACCGCGACGTTCGGGCGCGGCTGCGCGTTCGTCCCATCCAGGCGGCAGGCCGCGACGCGCGCGATGAACTGTTCCCAGGACTCGCCCGCGTAAGGGTAGCGCCCGGCGACCCACGCGTCCATGACCTTCGTGTCCGAAGCGCGCCACAGCCTGTGCACCTCAGCCCCGTGGTCGTCGGCGCTGGCGCGCGCCTCGGCCAGCATCTGCTCGTGCTCGTGGCGGAACTCTTCGTCGTCCTCGCACATCAGCGGCGCGATCTCTCTGTAGACGCGGTGGAAGTCGAACTCGTCCCAGCCCGCGTCTATTGAGAGCCGGGGGAAGGCGTGGCCGGCTTCGGCGTAAGCGGCCGCGACCTCCGCGGCCGTCTGCTGCTGGCGCAGGAGCCCGCCCGCGTAGGCGGCGGCGAACTCGACGCCCTGCGAGACGAGATACTCGCCGAGCAGGCGCGCCTGACGCCGGCCCAGCCCGGATAAGGTGTCATACGCCTCGCGTGTGCCCGCCTGCCCGTGACGTATGAAGTAGACGTTGCTCAAACCCTTCCCTCCGCGCTCGAAGTAAGAACGACTTTACGACGTTCGGGCGTCATCAGCACGCCGCGCCGCGGGCGGAGCGTGACGACCGGCTGAGGCTCGACGCGCTGCCCTACGTCGAGCCGCAGCCGCCAACTTTGCGCGAGCGTCGCGACGACGAGGACGCCCTCCATCCAGGCGAAGCCCTCGCCGATGCAGCGGCGCGGGCCGCCGCCGAAGGGGAAGTAGGAGAACTGCGGGCGCGCCGACTTCGCCTCGGGCGTGAAGCGCTCGGGGTCGAACCGCTCGGGGTCTGGGAAGAAGCGCGGGTCGCGGTGCGTGACGTAGGGGCTCAGGATGACGAGCGCGCCGCGCGGAACCGTGTAGCCGCCGACCTCATGCTCTTCCAGCGCGCGGCGGCCGAGTATCCACGCGGGCGGGTAGAGCCGCATCGACTCCGCGAAGACCATCTCCGTGTAGCGCAGGCGCGGCAGGTCTTCGGCCGTCGGCGGACGGCCGGCGAGAACTTCGTCAAGCTCCGCGTGCAGGCGCGCCTCGGCCTCCGGGTGTTGAGAGAGCAGGTACCAAGTCCACGCGAGCGCGTTGGCGGTCGTCTCGTGACCCGCGAGGAAGATGGTCATCGCCTCGTCGCGCAACTGCTCGTCCGTCATCCCGCCGCCGTCGCCCTCCTCGTCCTGCGCCCGGAGGAGCATCGAGAGGAGGTCGCCGCGGTCTTCGCCGCTCGCGCGCCGCTCCTCGATGATGCGGTAGATGATGCGGTCGAGGCGCGCGCGCGACTGCTCGAAGCGGCGGTTCGCGGGCAGCGGCAGGCGGCCCAGCAGTTCCGCGAACGGCATCATGAAGCGCGCGAACGAGGCCATCGAAGCCGTCAGCGCGTCGCGCACCTCCTCGGCCTCCGCCTCCGTCTCCGTCCCGAAGAGCGTCTTGCCGACGATGGTCAGCGCCAGGTGCATCATCTCCTGCGCCGCGTCGAGCGTGCGGCCGTCCCGCCAGCGCTCGCGCTCAAGTCGCAGAGCGTAATCGACCATCAGCGCGGCGTAAGCGTTGACGCGCTGTTTGTGAAAGGCGGGCTGCGCCAGCCGCCGCTGTCGCCGGTGGAGCGGCGGCTCGCTCGTCAGGAGACCTTCGCCGAGCAGGCGCTTCGCACGTTGAAGCCCGCGCCCCTTCATGAAGCGCGTGTGGTGCGTGACGAGCACGTCCTTCACGTGGTCGGGGTGGTTGAGGAGGTAGAAGTCTTCCGACATCCCTCCGAAGTAGACCACGTCGCCGTACTCGCGCGCCACGCCCGTCAGGAACGCGAGCGGGTCGCGCGTGAACGACAGGAACGGCAGGCCGGGCAGAGCGCCCTTCGGCCCCGGCGGGTGTGTGCGGGAAGGCATCTGTAATCTCGCTTAGAGGTGATAGCGACCCGCGCGGATGACGGCGTCGGCGACGCGGCGGCGCGCGGCGACGGTGTTGGGCGGCGTGTGGCGCGTGAGCAGGCGCACGCCTTCGAGGAGTTGCGCGGGGTCGCCGCCGTCCGAGAGCGCGGCCGCGACCTGTCTGGCCGAGTGCCCCATGCGGTCGGCGGCGTCCGACGCGTAGACGCGCGCGATGTCGAGCTGGACGGACGCGGCCGCCTCGCCGCGCGCGGCCGAGAGTTTCTCCGTGCGCAGCAGCGCGCTCTCAAGCGCGTAAGTCTCCGCAATGATGTCGGCGACGTGGCCGAGCACCTCCTGCTCTTCCGAGAGACCTTCGCCGTAAGTCTCCTTCGCCAGCCCGAGCGTGAAGACAATCAGCCGCTTGGCGCGCGCGAGCAGGTCGCGCTCTGCGCGGAGCGGCGCGGACGAGAGTGGCGCGGTCTGAGCGCCCGCGTCTTCGAGCGCGCGGCGGGCCTCGCCCTTGTCGAAGAGACGGCGCGCGGCCTCGTGCTTCAGCAGCCGCGTGGGGATGATGAGGCGGTTGATCTCGTTCGTGCCCTCGTAGATGCGCGTGATGCGCGCGTCGCGGTAGGCGCGCTCGGCCGGGTACTCCTTCGAGTAGCCGTAGCCGCCGTAGGTCTGCAAAGCCTCGTCCACGACGTACGCCAGAGCCTCGCTCGTCCAGACCTTGTTGATGGAGCACTCGACGGCGAAGCTCTCGATTACTTTGAGCACGCGCCCCGAATCTTCCGCGGGCACGGCTTCGAGCGCGCGGTCGATGTCGCCGAGCGTGCGGTAGACGAGCGAGTCGCCGACGTAGCAGCGCACCGCCATCTCGCCTATCTTCTGCCTGATCATCCCGAACTCTGCGATGGCGCGCCCGAACTGTCGCCGCTCCACGGCGTAGTTGGCCGCGCGCGTCAGAGCCTGCTTCGCCCCGCCGATGTTGCGCGTGCCGAGCTTGAGCCGGCCGAGGTTGAGGATGTTGAAGGCGACGCGGTGACCCTCGCCGACGCGGCCCAAGACGTTCCCGACGGGGACGCGCACGTTCTCGAGGATGAGCGCGGTCGTCGAGGAGCCGTCGAGGCCGAGCTTCGGCTCCTCGCGCCCGCTCTGGACGCCCATCCCGCGCTCGACCAGAAAGGCGGTGAACTTGTCGCCGTCCACCTGCGCGAAGATTGTGAAGAGGTCTGCGAAGCCCCCGTTGGTGATCCACATCTTCTGCCCGTTGAGGAGGTAGTGCGTGCCGTCCTCTGTGAGCGTCGCCTTCGTCCGCGCGGCGCGCGCATCCGAGCCCGAGCCGGGTTCCGTCAAAGCGTAGGCCGCCACCCACTCGCCGCTCGCGAGCCGCGGGAGGTAGCGCGCCTTCTGCTCCTCCGTGCCGAAGTAGACGAGCGGCAGCGTCCCGATGCCCGTGTGCGCGCCGAGCGAGCCGGCGAAGGAGGGCACGACGCCGATCTTCTCGCCGACGTAGGCCGAGCTGACCTTGTCGAGCCCGAGCCCGCCGTAAGCCTCGGGGATGTCCACGCGCAGCAGGTCGAGCTCTGCCGCCTTCGACAAAAGCTCGCGCGTGAGCGCCCAATCTTTCGCGTGAATCTCGGCGTCGCGCGGCAGAACTTCGGTGCGCATGAAGTCCTCGGTGACGCGGCCGAACATCTGCTGCGCCGGCGTAAGGTCTTCGCGTGTGAAAACGTCTTCGGGCGAGGGCGAAGTGGAGAGGAAAGCAGCGCCCGCGGGGCGCGCTTCCGTCTGTGTTGACATGGGGCTTCCTTTCGGCGGAGCGCCGGGCGCGCGAACGTACTTGTTGACGCTCCGGCGGGGTTCGGGGTATAACTACCGACCGTCCGGTCGGTAAAATAACACCCAAGCCTTCGGCGCACAAGCCCGAGTCCAAACGCCCGCGCGCACACATGCCGACGAGAGCACAGAAAAAGTCCGCCCCGACCAACGAGCGCCTCGCGGAAATCTACCGCACCGCCGCGCAGATCATCCTCCGCAAGGGCTACGACGCGACCTCGGTCAACGACATCGCCAACGCCCTGGGGATGACGAAGGCCGGGCTCTACCACTACATCAACGGCAAGAAGGAGCTGCTCTTCGACATCATGAACTTCGGGCTGTGGGAGCTGGACGAGGAGGTCGCCACGCCCGCCCGCGAAATCTCCGACCCGGCCGCGCGCCTGCGCTTCATCATCGACGCGCACGCGCGCCTCGTCACGCGCGGCCAGGGGGCCATCACCATCCTCGTGGACGAGGTGACGGCGCTCACGCCCGCGCAGCACCGCAAGATCACGCAGAGCAAGCGGAAGTATTTCGATTTCCTCCGCGAGACTTTGAACGAGCTGAAGGCCGCGGGGAAGATGCAGGACGTGAACACGACGGCCGCCGCCTTCAGCCTCCTCGGGATGATCAACTGGCTCTCGCGCTGGTTCCAGCAGGGCGGCGCGCTCGACGAGCAGCAGGCGGCCGACGAGATCGTCAAGATCGCCCTGCACGGGCTGCTGAAACCGGTAAAGCTGAAGGCAGTGGACGGAAATCAGTAGGCAGTAGGCAGTAGGCAGTTTGAAGCGCCGCGGGGCGGCGGTTGAGTTTAGCCCGGCCTTTCAAGGCCGGGTTGTGGGCGAGCAAAACGCCGCCGCGTCGCGTCCGTCGTCGCCTGAGCGGGCGGCTAGACTCAGGCGTCGCTGACGCGACGCGGCAACTGTTGACACGCGACGTTCCCGGCCTTGAAAGGCCGGGCTACATTCAAGCGCCGCTGACGCGGCGAACTGCCTACTGCCTACTGCCTTCTGCCTACTTCTTCTTATGAACATCCTCGTCTGTCTCAAACAGATTCTCGACCCGGAGGTGCCGGCGCGCGACTTCCGTGTGGACGCGGCGCGGCGCGAGGCCGAGCAGGGCTCCGCGAATCTGGTGACGAACATCTTCTGCGAGAACGCGCTGGAGACGGCGCTGCAACTGCGCGAGCGCGCCGGGGCGGGGAAGATCACCGTGCTCTCGTACGGGCGGCCGACCGCGGAGGACTCCCTGCGGAAGGCGCTGGCGATGAAGGCGGACGCCGCGGCGCTCGTCTTGAACGAGGGTGAAGGGACGCCCGACCCGCTGGCGGTGGCGAAGGTGCTGGCGGCGGCGGTAAGGAAGCTCGGGGAGTTCGACCTCGTCATGACGGGGCGCGAGGCGGGCGACTGGGGCGCGGGGCAGACGGGCGGGCTGCTCGCGGAGGAGCTGGGGCTGCCCTGCGTCTCCTTCGTGGACACGATTGAGGCGGGCGGCGCGGGCCTGCGTTTGAGGCGGCAGACGGATTCCGGCTGGGAGGACTTCGAGGCGACGCCGCCGGTCGTCGTCACCGTCACGAACGACGAGCACAACGTCCCGCGCATCCCCAAGGTGCGCGACGTGATGATGTCCTACCGCCAGCCGCTCACGAAGTTCACGCTCGCAGACCTCGGCCTCGCGGCCGGCGGTAACGACTACTACGAGGTGGCCGAACTCTCCATCCCGCAGAAGGAGACGCGCTGCGACTTCGTCCCCGGCGACACGCTCGACGAGAAGGTCGAAGCCTTCGCCCGCCGCATCGTCGAAGTGACGCGGAGCATGTGAAGACACAGAAGGCAGTAGGCAGATGGCAGTAGGCAGTTAAGAGCGCCGCTGTCGAACGTCCGGGGTTATTCTTCAACACGCATAACGCGGAGCGACTGCCTACTGCCTACTTCTTTTTATGAACGACGTTCTCATCATTCTCTTCGCGGCGAACGGATTCGATAAGGGCGCGCAGGGCCTGGCGGGCGCGGGGCGGCGTCTGGCGGACGAGTTGGGCGGGGGCCTGCGCGCGGTCGTCGTGGGCGAAGGCGCGGAGGCGGTCGCGGGCGAGGCGGCGCGCGTCGCGGACGCCGTAGTCGTGGCCGACCAGGCGGAGCTGCGCGAGTACCAGCCGGAGACTTACCTGAACGCGCTCGCACAAGTGTGTCGAGAGTCGGGCGCGCGCGCGGTGCTGCTCGGGAACGACACTTACAGTCAGGAGCTTGCGCCGCGCCTCGCGCACCGCCTGGGCGGGAGCGCGGCGGGCGACGGCGTCGAGGTGCGCGCGGAGGGCGGCTCGGTTCGCGTCGGCCGTCAGGTCTACGGCGGCAAGGCGCACGCGATTCTCGAATTGAAGAGGAGCCCGGCGGTCGTGTGGCTGCGCGCGCGCTCGTTCGCGCCCGCGGCGACGCGCGAGGCGGCGGGCGGGGTGACGCGCGCGGCCCTCAACGTCCAACGGGACGCGCGCACGCGCGTCGTCGAGCGCAGGCGCGAGGGCGTCGGCGAGTCGCGGCTCGAAGAGGCGCGCGTGATCGTCTCGGGCGGGCGCGGCATCGGCGGCCCCGAGGGCTTCGAGACGGAGCTGCGGCCGCTGGCCGAACTGCTCGGAGCGCAGCTCGCGGCCTCGCGCGCGGCGTGCGACGCGGGCTGGGTTCCGCCGACGTGGCAGGTCGGCCAGACCGGCAAGAAGGTGACGCCCGAGCTCTACCTCGCCGTCGCCATCACCGGCGCGAGCCAGCACATGGCCGGCATCTCCGAGGCCAAAACCATCGCCGCCATCAACACGGACCCGGACGCGCCCATCTTCAAACACTGCCGCTTCGGCATCGTCGAAGACTACCGCAAGGTCGTGCCGCTGCTGAGAGAAAAGCTTAAGAGCGTAAACCGTGAACCGTAAACCGTAACAGGAGCGTGAACCGTGAACCGTAAACCGTGACAAGATAAAACCTGTTCTTACCTGTCACGGTTTACGGTTCACGGTTCACGGCCTTTGCCTATGGAAGCCACGCGCCAGATTTACTGGAACGTCTCGCAGGTGTGGGCGATGTACGCGCTGCTCGTGCCGACGGCGTTGGTGGCGGGGTACGGCGTGTACGGGCATTGGAGTAGGTGGCGGCGGGGCAGGCCGGCGGCGCGGTTCGACAGGCCGTGGGAGCGCGTGCGGCTCCTGCTGAAGCACGCGGTCGCGCAGCGGCGGACGGCGCGCGAGCGTTACGCGGGGCTGTTTCACGCCCTCATCAGCTACGGCTTCGTCGTGCTGACAATCGCGACGACCGTGGTCGCGCTCGACGCGGACTTCGGCACCGCCATCATGCGCGGGCGGTTCTACCTCTACTTCCAGTCGTTCGTCGTAGACCTGTTCGGCGCGCTCGTGATGGTCGGCGTGCTGCTGGCCGCGGCGCGGAGGTATGTTCGGCGGCCGCGGAAGCTCGTCCACACGGACGAGGCGGCGCTGATCCTGGCGGCCGTCTTCCTGCTCTGCCTGCAAGGTTTCCTCGTCGAGGGCTGGCGCATCGCCGTGACGGACGACCCTTGGGGCGCTTGGTCTCCGTTCGGCAACCTCGTCGCGCGCGCGTCACTTCAGGTGATGAGCGTCGAGGCGATGCGCGGCGCGCACGCCTTCACGTGGTGGTTTCACCTGGTGACGAGCTTCGCCTTCATCGCGTGGCTGCCGTACACGAAGATGGCGCACGTCCTGACGGCCCCGCTCAACATCTACACGGCCAACCTCGCGCCGATCGGCGGGGCGCTGAAGAGCATCGACTTCGAGAAGACCGAGTCGTTCGGCGTCAACTCGCTCGCGGCCTTCACCTGGAAAGACCTGCTCGACCTCGACGCCTGCACGGAGTGCGGGCGCTGCACGGCCGTCTGCCCCGCGCACACGGTCGGCAAGGAGCTTTCGCCGCGCGACATCATCCTCCAGCTCCGCGACCTGATGCGCGAGCGGCCCCGGGAAGCCTTCGGTCTGGCCTCGACTAACGGCGGCGGCGTCACGCCCGCCGACGGGGAGCCGACGACGGACGTTGAGGCGGTAAAACCTCTGCCCATCATCGGCGCGGTCCCGGCGACCGAGCCCGTGCCGCTGTGGCAGTGCACGACGTGCGCCGCGTGCGTGGAGGCGTGCCCGGTCTTCATCGAGCAGATGCCGAAGATCGTGGACATGCGCCGCTTCCTCGTGATGGAGGAGGCGGAGTTCCCCGACTCGATGCAGGAGGCGGTGATGTCGCTCGAACGGCGCGGCCACCCCTTCAGCGGCACGCAGGCGACGCGCCTGGACTGGGCCGAAGGGCTGGACGTGAAGCACGTCTCGGACGCTAAGGACGCGGAAGTCCTCCTCTGGGTCGGCTGCGGCGGCGCTCTGATAGAGCGTAACCAGAAGGTCACGCGCGCGACGGCGCAACTGCTGGGGCAGGCGGGCGTGAAGTTCGCGGTGCTCGGTCGCGAGGAGAAGTGCTCGGGCGACCCCGCGCGGCGCATCGGCAACGAGTTCCTGTTCGAGCAGTTGGCGCGGGAGAACGTCACGAACCTGAACCGGCACGGCGTGAAGAAGGTCGTCACGGCCTGCCCGCACTGCTTCAACACCTTCAGGAACGAGTACCCCGCTTACGGCGGGGCGTTCGAGGTCTTCCACCACAGCGAGTTCCTCGCGCGCCTGGTCGAAGAGGGGAGGCTCAAGCCGCTCTCGGACTCGGGCGGGAAGGTGACCTTCCACGACCCGTGTTATCTGGGACGGCAGAACGGCGTCTACGACGCGCCGCGTAAGCTTGTGCAAATCTCCTCGCGCGGCGGGGCGGTCGAGATGTCGCGCGCGCGTAACAACAGCTTCTGCTGCGGCGGCGGGGGCGGGATGAGTTTTATAGACGAGCCGCCCGACAAGCGCGTCAACCAGGAGCGCGCGCGCGAGGCTTTGGAGACGGGAGCCGACGTGCTCGCCGTCGGCTGCCCCTTCTGCATGACGATGATGGAGGACGGCGTCAACGCGCGTAAGGGCGACCGCGACATGAAGGTGATGGACGTGGCCGAGTTGCTGTGGGAAGCCTCACGGCCGGACTCGCCGCGGAGCGGCGCTTGAATGTAGCCCGGCCTTTCAAGGCCGGGAACACGGACGGTTAACAGATGGCGCGTCGCGTCAGCGACGTTTGAGCCGACACGGCCCGTTCAGGCGACGACGGACGCGACGCGGTCGTCTTCGTCGCAACCTCACCCCGGCCTTGAAAGGCCGGGCTACATTCAGACGCCGCCGGCGCGGCGAATCGAGGGCAGTTATGGACTTGAACCTGACACCGAGCGAGAAGGAGTTCCGCGACGAGTTCCGGGCGTGGCTGGGCGAGAACGTCCCCGCGGAGTGGGCGGGCGGCGGGGCCGGCTCGGAAGACCGTGCCGAGTACGTCGAGTACCTGCGCGCGTGGCAGCGCAAGCTCTACGACGGCGGGTGGGCGGGCATCTCGTGGCCGAAGGAGTTCGGCGGGCGCGGCGCGACCCTCGTCGAGCAGGCCGTCTTTCAGGAGGAGCTGGCGCGGGCGGGCGCGCCGCAGTTGATCGGCACCATCGGCCTGTCGCTCGTCGGCCCGACCATCATCGCGCTCGGCACCGAGGAGCAGAAGGCGCGCTACCTGCCGAAGATTCTCTCGGGCGAGGAGATTTGGTGTCAGGGTTTTTCCGAGCCGAACGCCGGCAGCGACGTGGCCGCGCTCGGCACGAAGGCCGTGCGGGACGGGGAGGAGTTCGTCGTCAACGGGCAGAAAATCTGGACGAGCTTCGCGCAGATGGCCGACTGGTGCCTGCTGCTCGTGCGGACAGACTCGGAAGCGCCGAAGCACAAGGGGCTCACCTGCCTGCTCGCGGACATGCGCGCCGAGGGCGTCAACGTCCGGCCCCTGCGGCAGATGTCGGGCGACTCCGGCTTCAACGAGGTCTTCTTCTCGAACGTGCGCATCGGCGCGTCTCAAGTCCTCGGCGAGGTCAACAAGGGCTGGACGACGGCCATCACGGCGCTGATGAACGAGCGCGCCAACCTCGGCTCAGGGATTCAGGTCGTCTTCAAGCGCCAGCTCGAAGCGCTCATCGCGCGCTCGAAAACAATCGAGCGCGACGGCCGGCCCGCGAGCGAAGACCTGCTCGTCCGGCAGAAACTCGCGCAGGCTTACCTCGAACTTGAGATACTACGCCTCAACACCAACCGGGCGTTGACGACGATGAGCAAGTCCGCCGTCCCCGGCGCGGAAGGGTCGCTGCAAAAACTCTACTGGAGCGAGATGAACCAGCGCACGCAGCAGGCCGCGCAGGAGATACTCGGCCCCTACGGCCAGCTCAAAGGTTTCGACAAAGGCACGTGGGAGTACGCCTACCTCCGCACGCGCGGCAACACCATCGAGGCGGGCACCAGCGAAATCCAACGCAACATCATCGCCGAGCGCGTGCTCGGGCTTCCCAAAAGTTATTGAGAACTTCTCGTCATGGACTTCGACCTGAGTAAGCCGCAGAAGTTGTTGAAGGAGTCGGCGCGGGCGCTGCTGGCGCGCGAGTGCGGGGTGGGGCGCGTGCGCGAGTTGATGGAGACGGAGACGGCGCACGACGAGGGGCTGTGGCGCGCTCTGGCCGAGCAGGGCTGGACGGGGCTCTCGGTGCCGGAGGGGCAGGGGGGCCTGGGGCTGGGGCTGGTCGAGATGGCGGCCGTGGCCGAGGAGATGGGGCGCGCGTGCCTGCCGGGCGCGTTCCTTTCGACGCTCTTCGCGTCGGCGCTCGTCGAGCGCGCGGGGAGCGAGGAGCAGCGCGCGAAGTACCTCGAACCCGTCGCGGCCGGGGAGTTGAAGGCGACGGTCGCGCTGCTCGAAGAGGGCGCGAGCTGGGACGCGGACACGGTGAAGCTCCGTGCGACGCGGGACGGCGGGGGCTTCACGTTGTATGGGCGGAAGCTGTTCGTGCCGGACGCGGGCGTGGCGGATTTAATCGTCTGCGTGGCGCGCGACGGCGACTCGCTCGTGCTGATGCCGGTCGGGCGCGGCGCGGAAGGGTTGAGCGTTGAAGCGACGCCTTCGATGGACGCGACGCGGAAGCTCTACGAAGTGACGTTCGAGGGCGTGAGCGTGGCCGGGTCGGAGGCGCTCGGGGCGGACGGCGACGCGCGCGGGGCCCTGCGCGGCGCGTTGGAAGTCGCCACCGCCGTCCTGTGTGCCGAGATGGTCGGCGGGATGCAGTGGATCCTGGACACGACGGTCGAGTACGCGAAGACGCGGCAGCAGTTCGGCCGCCCCATCGGCTCGTTCCAGGCCGTGCAGCACATGTGCGCCGACATGCTCCTGATGACGGAGAGCGCGCGGTCGGCCGCCTACTACGCCGCGTGGGCCCTGACCGAGCACGACCCGGCGGCGCGCGCGGCCGTCTCCGTCGCGAAGGCTTACTGCTCGGACGCCTACCGCGAGGTCGCCAACCGCGGCGTGCAGGTGCACGGCGGCATCGGCTTCACCTGGGAGCACGACCTGCAACTCTATTACAAGCGCAGCAAGTCGTCCGAGACGCTCTTCGGCGACGCGACTTTCCACCGCGAGCGCATCGCACGCCTCGTCGTGGACGAAGGTTGAGATGACAAGAAACGTTAAGGAACTGTTCGACCTCTCGGGCCGCGTCGCAATCGTGACGGGCGGCTCGCGGGGGTTGGGCAAGGAGATGGCCGAGGGGCTGGCGGAGGCCGGCGCGTCCCTGATGCTGTGCGCGCGGCGCGAGGAGTGGCTGCGGCCGACGTTGGAAGAGTTCCGCGGCCGGGGCTTCAAGGCCGAGGGAATGCTCTGCGACGTGGTGAAGCAGGAGCAGGTGCGGGCCGTCGTCGGTAAGACGTTGGAGACGTTCGGGCAGGTGGACATCCTCGTCAACAACGCGGGCGTCTCGTGGGGCGCGCGGCCGGAGGAGATGCCGCTCGACAAGTGGGAGAAGGTCATCGGCGTCAACCTGACGGGGGCGTTCCTCTTCGCGCAGGCCGCCGGGCGCGAGATGTTGAAGCGCAACTACGGGCGCGTCATCAACGTCTCTTCGGTCTCGGGCTTGCAGTCTTCGGCCGACGGGCCGCACTACGTCGGCTATGCGGCGTCGAAGGCCGGGCTCTTCGGGCTGACGCGCGAGCTGGCGGCGACGTGGGGGCGGCAGGGGATACGCGTCAACGCCATCGCGCCGGGCTTCTTCCACTCGCGCCTCGCCGACGCCGTCATCGAACAGGCGGAAGCGTCGATCAAAGCCCGCAGCCCCATCCCGCGCGTCGGGGACGCGGGCGAACTCAAAGGCGTCGCCGTCTTCCTCGCCTCCGACGCCTCGAACTACATCACGGGTCAAACCATCGTCGTGGACGGCGGGCGCACCATTGTCTAAGGAGGAATCATGAGCAAAGCGGAAACGGGCAGGGGGCCGCAGTCGCCTTACGCGGCGCGGCCCTGGCTGGAGCGTTACGACTACTGGGTGCGGCCGCACATGAACTACCCGCGTCGGCCCCTGCACGAGATTCTGCGGCTGGCGGCCGCGGAGGTGCCCGACCGCCCGGCCACGGCCTTCCTCGGCGCGCACATGACGTTCGCGCAGGTGAAGGCGCAGTCGGACAGGCTGGCCGCGGCCCTGCGCGCGCTCGGCGTGCGGAAGGACGACCGCGTCGGCATCATGCTGCCGAACTGCCCGCAGTACGTCTTCGCGGCCTTCGCCGTCCTGCGCCTGGGCGCGGTGGTCGTCAACGTCAACCCGCTCTACACGCCGCGCGAGGTCGCCGTCGTCGCCAAAGATTCGGGCATGCGCGCACTGCTCACGCTCGACGCGCTCGCGCCCGTCACGCTGGCCGTCAGAGAGCAGACCGGCATCGAGCACGTCATCGTCACCTCGGTCATGGAATACTCCGCCGCACAGGCCCCGTGCCCCGCGGTCGAGGGCACGCAAAGGCTCGCAGACCTGCTCGCGTCGGTCGAAGAGCCCGACCTGCCTTCGGTCGATATCGAGCCCGGGGACGTGGCCGTCCTGCAATACACCGGCGGGACGACCGGCGTGCCGAAGGGCGCGATGCTGACGCACTACAACATCTTCGCCAACGTCATCCAGACCGGCTGCTGGGGGTACGGCGAACTGCGGCGGGGCGAGGACAGCTACCTGCTCGTCATCCCCTACTTCCACATCTACGGCTTCACGGTCGGCCTGATGGAGGGCGTCTGGCGCGGCGCGCAGCAGATACTCATCCCGAAGTACGACGTGGAGATGCTCCTCAACGCCATCAGGGATTACCAACCGACGTTCTTCCCGGCCGTCCCGACCATCTACATCTCGCTGCTCAACCACCCGAAGGCGAAGGAGTATGGCCTCGACAAGATACGCAACTTCAACAGCGGCTCGGCCCCCCTGCCCGTCGAGGTCATCGAGCAGTTCGAGCGCCTGACGGGCGGCACCCTGAAGGAGGGCTACGGGTTGTCGGAGGCTTCGCCCGTCACGCACACCACGCCCGCGCTCGACCGCCGCAAGCCGGGCAGCATCGGACTGCCCCTGCCCGACACGGACATCAAGATCGTTGACCTTGAGACGGGCGAAACGGAAGTCCCAGTCGGACAGGAGGGCGAGCTGTGCATCGCCGGCCCGCAGGTGATGAAGGGCTACTGGAACCGGCCCGACGAGACGGCCATCGCGCTCCGCCAGGACTCGGCGGGGCGGACGTGGCTCTACACGGGCGACGTGGCGCGCATGGACGAGGACGGCTACACATACATCGTCCAGCGCAAGAAGGACATGATCATCGTGAGCGGCTTCAACGTCTACCCGTCCGAGGTCGAGGGCGTGCTCTACGAGCACCCGGCCGTCATGGAGGCCGCCGTCATCGGCATCCACGACGCCTACCGCGGCGAGGCCGTCAAGGCATGCGTCGTCCTCAAGCAGGGCGCGTCGGCCACGCCCGAAGAGTTGACCGAACACTGCAAGCGCGGCCTCGCCGAGTTCAAAGTCCCCGCGAAGGTCGAGATACGCGAGAGCCTGCCGAAGACCGCCGTCGGCAAGATTCTGCACCGCGTCCTCCGCGAAGAAGAAGCAGGTCAGAACCGGCCGCGGTAGCGGGTGGGCGTAGCACATGCCGGATGATTGATGACCGTGCGCCTCTCATCAGTCATCAAGCCTTAACCGTAAGGCCCACCCACTACCGCGGCCGGTTCTGACCGCTATAGTTTATGCAACTATTAGAAGGCAAGGTCGCCGTCATCACCGGCGCGGCGCGCGGCATCGGGCGGGCGTGCGCAGAAGCTTTCGCGGCGCACGGGGCGCGCGTGGTGCTCTCCGACATCGACGAGGAGCCGGCGCGCGCGGCGGCCGAGGCGTTGAGGGCGGCGGGCGGCGAGGCGCTCGCGGTCGCGGGCGACGTGACCACGGCGGAGTTCGGGCCGCGCATCGTCGGGGCGGCGCTCGACGCGTACGGGCGGCTCGACTGTCTCGTCAACAACGCGGGCTACACGTGGGACGGCACGGCGCACAAGATGTCGGACGAGCAGTGGCAGGCGATGCTCGACGTGCACCTGACCGCGCCCTTCCGCATCATCCGCGCCGCGTCGAACTACCTGCGCGAGACGGCGAAGCGCGAGAGGGAAGAACGGGGCCGCGCGCAGGCGCGCAAGATCGTCAACGTCTCCTCGACTTCGGGCACGCGCGGCAACGCGGGCCAGGCCAACTACGCCGCGGCCAAGGCGGGCGTCGTGGGCCTGACGAAGACGCTGGCGAAGGAGTGGGGGCAGTTCAACATCCAGGTCAACGCCGTCGCCTTCGGCTTCATCGAGACGCGCCTGACGCAGGCTAAAGAGTCAGGAGAGCGCGTGACGCGTGAGTCGGCCGATATCGCGCTCGGCATCCCGCAGGCCAACCGCGAAATCGCCTTCAAGCTCATCCCCATGGGTCGCGGCGGCACGCCCGCGGAGGCGGCCGGCGCCGTCCTCTTCTTCGCCTCGCCCTTGAGCGACTACGTCTCCGGCCAGGTGCTCGAAGTGACCGGCGGGCTCTGAAACGTGTAGAGTAAATGAAAATGACAGACCACGAATCGATCAAGTTCGACATCTGCTGCGCGGCGCGTCTGCTCCACCGGCAGGGGATGAGCGTCGCCAACGCGGGCCACCTGAGCGTCGCCGTCGGCCCCGACGAGATGTTCGTCAACCACTACGGCCCTTCGTTCGCCACGCTCAGGCCCGAGAACGTCGTGCGCGTCAACTTCGCGGGCAAGGTGCTGGACGCGGACGCCTACGTCAACGACACCATACGGCTGCACGGCATCATCCACCGCGAGAACCCGCAGGCCGTGGCCGTCGCGCACACGCACCCTCCGGCGGTCGTCACGCTGAGCGCGCTGCGCGTCCTGCCGGAGGTCTACGACCAGGAGAGTTGTCTGCTGGTTGACGACGTCGGGATGGTCGAAGAGGACTACGACGGCATCGCCGCGGAAGAGGAGCGCGTGATGCCCGTCGCCGACGCGCTGCGCGCGAAGCCGGTCGTCATCCTGCCCAACCACGGCGCCATCACCACCGGCCCGAACATCCAGCTCGCCTTCGTGCGCATGGTCTTGCTGGAAGGCATGGCGCGGCGCAACCTCTCGGTGGCGCAGGCCGCGCGCGACCTGGGCCGCGAGCCCGTCGCCATTGCGCCCGCGGCCGCGCGCCGCGCGAAGGCGGAGATCGGGCGCATCCCGGTGCTGCCGACCCTCTGGCAAGACTTCCTCAGGCAACTGCGCGTGACCGACCCCGACCTGTTTGAAGGACGAGAGAACTAGATGAGCTACACGATCAAACGCGTCGTCGTCATCGGCTCCGGCACGATGGGCGGCGGCATCGCCGCGCACGCGGCCAACGCGGGCCTCCGAGTTTATCTACTGGACGTTGCGCCGAAGGAACTGACTCCCGAAGAGGAGAAGAAGGGGCTTAAGCTCGAAAGCCCGCAGGTGCGCAACCGCATCGTCAGCGCCTCGCTCGAACGTCTGAAGAAGTCGAAGCCCGCGGCCTTCTTCACGTCCGAGGCGGCGGAGCTTGTGACGGTCGGCAACCTCGAAGAGAACTTCGACCGGGTCGGCGAGGGCGACTGGATTGTCGAGGCCGTCGTCGAGCAGCTTGAGCCGAAGCGCGAGCTGTTCGCGCGCGTCGAGCGCGTGAGGAGGCCGGGCAGCATCGTCTCCTCCAACACCTCGGGGCTCCCCATCGCTTCAATCGCCGAAGGGCTTTCGGAAGAGTTCCGCGCGCACTTCCTCGGCACGCACTTCTTCAACCCGCCGCGCTACATGAAGCTGCTCGAAATCATCCCGACCCCCGACACGTTGCCCGAGGTGGTCGCCTTCATGACCGACTTCGCCGAGCGCCGCCTGGGCAAGGGCGTCGTCGTCTGCAAGGACACGCCGAACTTCATCGCCAACCGGCTCGGCTCCGTCCTCGGCGCGTCCACGCTCGGGTTCGTTCTGGATAACAAGTACACGGTCGAAGAGGCCGACGCCATCCTGAGCCCGCTAACGGGGCGGCCGAAGACGGGGCTGTTTCGTCTGCAAGACCTCGTCGGCCTCGACGTGTCCAGCTCGGTCGGCGATAACCTCTACCCGCTCATCCCCGACGACGAGACGCGCGAAGTCCTGCGCAACCAGAACCTCGGGAGCCTGCGCACCGTCCAGATGGAGCGCGGGCGTCTGGGCGACAAGACGGGCGGGGGGTTCTACAAGAAGCCGCCGAAGGGGGCGAAGGGCGACATTCTCTCGCTCGACCTTGAGACCTTGGAGTACCGCGAGCGGCGCGAGCCCGACATCCCTTCGATCAAAGAGGCGCAGAAGATCAAGTCTCTGCCCGAGCGACTCGCCTTCCTGTTCAGACAAGACGACAAGGCCGGGCGGCTGGCACGACACGCCGTCTACAACACCCTGGCTTACGCCGCGCGGCGCGTGCCGGAGATAACGGATCGCATCGCAGACATTGACCGGGCGATGCGCTGGGGCTACTCGCACGAGCTGGGGCCGTTCGAGCTGTGGGACGCGCTCGGGGTGCGCGAGACCGCGGATGCGATGGAGAAGGAGGGCTTGACGGTCGCGGGCTGGGTGCGGGAGATGCTCGAAGCCGGCCACGAGACTTTTTATCGTGAGGGTGAGGGGGCGCTCTCTTACTACGACCCGGCGCGCAAGTCTTACGTCTCGGAAGCGCCGGACGAGCTGAGGATTGAACTCGCGCGCCTGAAGTCGGCGGGGCGTGTGGTGCGCGAGAATCGCGGCGCGTCGCTCATAGACCTCGGCGACGGCGTGGCCTGCCTTGAGTTCCACACCAAGATGAACACGCTCGACGCCGACGTGGTCGAGATGCTGCGCGCGGCGGTCGAGGAGGTCGAGGCTGGCGACTGGCGCGGGATGGTTATCGGCAACGAGGCCGCCGACTTCTCGGTCGGCGCGAACCTCGCGGGCGGGGTCACCGACGCGGCTTCGATTGAGAAGGCCGTCAAGAACACGCAGGACGCTTTAACGGCGGTGCGCTTCTGCACGAAGCCTGTGGTGACGGCCCCGGCGGGGCGGACGCTCGGCGGCGGCTGCGAGGTCGCGTTGGCAGGGGCGCGCGCCGCCGCGGCCGCGGAGACGTACGTGGGGCTCGTCGAGGTCGGCGTCGGGTTGATACCGGGCGCGGGCGGCTGCAAGGAGCTCGTCCGCCGCGTCGTCTCGCCGCCCATGCGCGCGGCGGGCAACGCCGACCCCGTGCCTTTTCTCCAACAGGCTTTGCAGACGATAGCCACGGCGAAGGTCTCGACGAGTGCGGCCGAGGCGCGCTCGTTCGGGTACCTGGGCGACGCGGATTTGATTGTGATGAACCGCGACCACCAGCTCGCGGAGGCGAAGCGGCTCGTGCTCGAACTCGCGGACGCCGGGTACGTTCCGCCGGCGCGCGGGGCGAAGAGCTGTTACGCGGCCGGGCGCGACGCGCTCGCCGCACTGCGCGCGGGGCTCTACATCATGCAGCAGGGCGGCTACATGTCAGAGTACGACCTGCACGTCTCGGGGAAGGTCGCGTGGGTCTTGTGCGGGGGGAACATCTCTTCGGCGCAGTGGGTGGACGAGCAGTTCTTCCTCGACCTCGAACGCGAGGCTTTCGTCTCGCTCTGCGGCGAGCCGAAGACCCTTGAGCGCATCGCGCACATGCTTTCGACGGGGAAGCCTCTGCGGAATTAGACTGAGGGGGAGAGTTTTAATGACGCGGACGGCCGAAGAAGGGCGGCGTGAGGGCAGCGCCGAAGAACGTCGCGCCCTGAGCGGGCTCGAATACATGCGCCAGCTCATGACGGGCGAGCGCGAGGCGTCGGGGATGGCGCGGCTGATGAACATGCGTCTGGTCGAGGTGGAGGAGGGGCGCGCCGTCTTCGCCGTCGAGCCGGACGAGCGCCACTACAACGGCCTCGGCATCGCGCACGGCGGGCTGGCGGCGACGCTGCTCGACTCGGCCCTGGGCTGCGCCATCAACACGGCGATGCCGGCGGGGCGCGTCTTCACGACCCTGGAGATGAAGGTCAACTACGTCCGGCCGATGCGGCGCGAGACGGGCGAGGTGCGCTGCGAGGCCGTGGTGCTGCACGCCGGCTCGCGCGTCGCCACCGCCGAGGGGCGCATCGTGGACGCCGCCGGCAAACTCTACGCGCACGGCACGGCGACGTGCATGCTGTTCAGGGCAAAGTAGGCAGTAGGCAGTTAGTCCCCGAAGAGGACACAGATAATAGCCCGGGGCAGAGCGAGCGAAGCGAGCGCCACCCCCGGGACATGATGATGAAACGTCCCGACCCCGAAGGGGTCGCACTACGTCGCACGGTGCGACCCCTTCAGGGTCGGAAATTGTTCCCGGCGTGTTCCGGGGGTGGCGCTCAAGCGCTGCGCGCTCTCGCTTACCCCCGGCTATTATGTTTATCCCCTTCGGGGATTAACTGCCTACTACCTACTGCCATCTGCCTACTGATTTTCGGAGGGATTGATGAAGGTCGGTGACGTGGTGAGTTGGGAGCGCACGTTCACGGAGGAGGACGTGCGGCGGTTCGCGGAGTATTCGGGCGACGCGGGCGTGCATCACCTGCGGCCGGACGAACAGGGGCGGCTGATGGTGCACGGGCTGCTGACGGCGACGCTGCCGACGAAGATCGGGGGCGACATCAACTTCATCGCGCGCCAGTTGACCTTCCGCTTCCAGCGCCCCGTCTACAGCGGCGACACCGTCCGCTGCGAGGTGACGATCGAAGAACTGACCGACGCGGGGCCGTACACGCAGTTGAAGTCCTCGTGGGTCTGCCGCAACCAGCACGGCAAAGAGGTGATGAGCGGCGAGGCCGAGGGCGTCATCAGAATTTGAAATTTGAAATTAAGAGGTTAAGCAGGGAAGAGGTTTTATGAGAGAAGCAGTGATCGTGGCCGGCGTGAGGACGGCCGTGGGGAAGGCTCCGCGGGGGAGCCTGCGGACGGTGAGGCCGGACGACATGGCGGCGGCCGTCATCGAGGAGTTGCTGCGGCGCGTGCCGGAGGTGCCGCCCGGTTCGATTGACGACGTGATCCTGGGGTGCGCGACGCCGGAGGGCGAGTCGGGGACGAACGTGGCGCGCATCGCCGCCCTGCGCGCGGGGCTGCCGCACGAGGTGCCGGCGGTCACGGTGAACCGCTTCTGCTCTTCGGGCTCGCAGACCATCGCGATGGCCGCCGAGCGCATCATGGCGGGGATGGCGGAGTGCATCGTCGCGGGCGGCACGGAGTCGATGTCGATGCTGCGCGGCAACACGAAGTTCCGGCCGAACCCGTACCTCGTCGAGCACCGGCCGGGCGTCTACCTCTCGATGGGCCTGACGGCCGAGAACGTCGCGCGCCAGTACAACGTGACGCGCGAGGAGGCGGACGCCTTCTCCTACCGCAGCCACCGGCGCGCGCTCGCGGCGATTGAAGAGGGGCGGCTGAAGGACGACGGCATTGTCCCGCTCGAAGTCGAAGTCCGCGAGGCGGGCGGGGGCGGCGGGTTGAAAGAGAGGCGCTTCACGTTCGACACGGACGAGGGGCCGCGCCCCGACACTTCCGAAGAGGGCCTGGCGAAGCTCAAGCCCGTCTTCCACGCGAAGGGGACTGTGACGGCCGGCAATTCGAGCCAGACCTCGGACGGCGCGGCCGGCGTGTTGGTGATGTCGCGCGAGAGGGCGGAGGAGCTGGGGCTGAAGCCTTTGATGCGTTTCGTCTCGTACGCGGTGGGCGGGGTGCCGCCGGAGGTCATGGGGATGGGGCCGGTCGCGGCCGTGCCGAAGGCTTTGAAGCTCGCGGGGCTGAAGCTTGACGACATCGACCTCATCGAGTTGAACGAGGCGTTCGCGTGCCAGGCCATCGCGGTGATGAGGGAACTCGGGATGGACGACGAGCGGACGAACGTCAACGGCGGCGCGGTCGCGCTCGGCCACCCGCTCGGCGCGTCGGGCGCAAAGCTGACCGTGCAGTTGATGGGCGAGATGCGGCGTCGCGGGTCGCGCTACGGGCTGGTGACGATGTGCGTCGGCGGCGGCCAGGGCGCGGCGACGGTGTTTGAGAACCTGATAAGAGCGTAAACCGTGAACCGTAAACCGTGACGAGTAAGAATAGCATTTCTCTTGTCACGGTTTACGGTTCACGGTTTACGGCTTTATCTGAAGGAGCTTCGATGAGCGTTGACGACCCCTACGTCGGCCTTCAGGTCTCGCCGCGCGCGCGGGAGGTTTACGGGCGGCTGCGCGAGTTCATGGAGGCGCACGTCTTCCCGAACGAGGGGGAGTTTCACAGGCAGGTGGAGGCGGGCGGGCGCTGGCGGCCCGTCGCGCTGATGGAGGAGTTGAAGGCGCGGGCGCGCGCCGAAGGGCTGTGGAACCTGTTCCTGCCGGAGAGCGAGTACGGCGCGGGCCTCTCGAACCTTGAGTACGCGCCGATGGCGGAGCTGATGGGGCGCGCCGTCCACTTCGCGCCGGAGGTCTTCAACTGCTCCGCGCCGGACACGGGCAACATGGAGGTGCTCGTCCGGTACGGGTCTGACGAGCAGAAGGAGAAGTGGCTGCGGCCGCTGCTCGCGGGCGAGATACGTTCGTGCTTCGCGATGACCGAGCCCGAAGTCGCTTCGTCGGACGCGACGAACATCCGGGCCAGTATTAAACGTGAAGGCGACGAGTACGTCGTCCAGGGTCGCAAGTGGTGGACGAGCGGGGCGGGCGACCCGCGCTGCAAGGTCGCCATCTTCATGGGCAAGACCGACCCCGCGGCGCCGAAGCACAGGCAGCAGTCGATGATACTCGTGCCGTTGGACGCCGCGGGCGTGAAGGTCGAGCGGATGCTCACGGTCTACGGCTACGACCACGCGCCGCACGGGCACGCCGAGGTGACGTTCGAGGACGTGCGAGTGCCCGCGTCGAACATCCTTCTGGGCGAGGGGCGGGGCTTCGAGATCGCGCAGGGCCGCCTTGGGCCGGGCCGCATACACCACTGCATGCGCCTGATAGGAATGGCCGAGCGCGCGCTCGAACTGACGTGCCGCCGCGTCAGCGCGCGCGTGGCCTTCGGGAAGCCCATAGCGGCGCAGGGGACGGTGCGCGCCGACATCGCGCGTTCGAGGATGGAGATCGAGCAGGCGCGCCTGCTGACTCTGAAGGCCGCGCTGATGATGGACACGGTCGGGAACAAGGCCGCGCGCAGGGAGATCGCCATGATCAAGGTCGTCGCGCCGAACGTGGCGCTCGCCGTGCTCGACCGCGCGGTGCAGGCGCACGGCGGCGCGGGCGTCTCCGGAGACTTCCCGCTCGCCGCGATGTGGGCCAACGCGCGCACGCTCCGCCTCGCCGACGGCCCCGACGAAGTCCACGCCGAAGCAATCGCGCGGATGGAGTTGAAGAGGTACGAAGGGACAAGCCATGACTGAAATCGAGAGCGTCCGGAAGCTCGGCGAGTTGGTCGGGCGTGAGGTCGCGGTGAGCGAGTGGATCGAGATAACTCAGGGGAGAATCGACCTGTTCGCGGACGCGACCGAAGACCGGCAGTGGATTCACACCGACCCGGAGCGCGCGGCGCGCGAGTCGCCCTTCAAGAAGACCGTCGCGCACGGCTTCCTGACGCTGTCGCTGCTGAGCGAGATGATGCGGACGGCGATGAAGGTCGGCGGCGTGCGGATGGGCATCAACTACGGGCTGGATCGCGTGCGCTTCACCTCGCCCGTCCCGGCCGGCTCGCGCGTCCGCGGCAAATTCTACCTGGAGAAGTTCGTTTCCGTGGAGGGCCAGGACTGGTCGCTGGCGACGTGGGCCGTGTCGGTCGAGTGCGAGGTCGGCGGCGACATGTGTTGCGTGGCGAATTGGCTGGTGCGTTACTACGTCTGAACCTTTAGGGAGACTATGGGAGAAGGAAGCGACGACGCGCGGACGCGCACGGTCAGTTGGGAAGACCCGAAGGCCCTGGCCGAGGCGGCGCGGGGGCTGACGGGGTTGGAGTTCCTGAAGAGGGTTGTCTCGGGCGAGCTGCCGCGGCCGCCCATCAGCGCGCTGTTGAACTTCGGGCTGGCGGAGCTGGACGAGGGGCGCGCGGTCTTCACGGCCGAGCCCGCGGAGTACCACTACAACCCCATCGGCGTCGTGCACGGCGGCTTGGCGGCGACGCTGCTCGACTCAGCGATGGGCTGCGCGGTGCACACGACCTTGCCGGCCGGGGCGGGCTACACGACGCTTGAGATTAAGGTCAACTACGTGCGCGCGCTGACGGCGGAGACCGGCGAGGTGCGCTGCGAGGCGCGCGTCATACACGTCGGCGGCCGCACCGCGACGGCCGAGGGCAAGGTGCTCGACGCCGCGGGCAAGCTCTACGCGCACGCCACGACGACCTGTCTCATCTTCCGTTAGCAGACAAGGATGGCAGAAGCACCCGACACGAGGCCGGTGCGCGAGAGCGAGCAGCTCGACTGGGAGTCGCTCGCCGCCTACCTGCGCGCGCGGCTGCCCGAAATCGTCGGGGAAGGGTTCGACGCGGACGCGCCTTTGGCGGTCGAGCAGTTCCCGGGCGGCCACTCTAACCTGACGTACCTGCTGCGGTTCGGCCGTCAGGAGTTTGTGATGCGGCGGCCGCCGTTCGGCCCCGTCGCGCCGAGGGCGCACGACATGGCGCGCGAGTTCCGCATACTCGAAGCGCTGCACCCGGTCTTCCCGCTCGCGCCGCGACCCTTTCTGCTGTGCGAAGAGCCGGAGGTTGTCGGCGCGGTCTTCTACTTGATGGAGCGCCGGCGCGGGCTGGTGGTGCGCACGGAGGAGCCGCCCGAGCTTGACGGCAGACCCGCCGAACGTCGTCGCGCGAGCGCGGCGCTGGTGGACGCGCTCGCCGGGCTGCACCTGGTGGACGTGCGCGCGCACGGGCTCGACGCTTTGGGGAAGCCCGCGGGGTTCGTCGAGCGCCAGGTGCGCGGCTGGGCCGAGCGCTGGCGCCGCTCGCAGACGGACGAGCTGGCGGAGATGGACGCGCTCGCCGCGTGGCTCGCGGAGAGGCTTCCGCCGGACGCCGGGCGGCCGACGCTGGTGCACGGCGACTACAAGCTCGACAACGTGATGCTCGACGCGGGGGACGTGGGGCGCGTCGTGGGCGTCTTCGACTGGGAGATGAGCGCGGTCGGCGACCCCCTGGTTGACCTGGGGATTCTGCTCGGCTACTGGGTGCACACGGCCGCCGGCGTCGCGCGGCGCGACACGGTCTCGGCGGTGACGAACGGCGAGGGCTGGTTCACGCGCGAGGAATTGCTCGAACGTTACGGCGCGCGCACGGGCGCAGACCTTTCGGGCGTCGGCTTCTACGAGGTCTTCGCCGTCTTCAAGCTCGCCGTCGTCCTGCAACAGATCTTCTTCCGCTACCGCCGCGGGCAGACCGACGACCCGCGCTTCGCCGCCTTAGGCGAGCGCGTCTCGTGGCTGGCGCGCATCGCCACACAACTCGCCGAGAAGAATTAGGGAATCATTGTCGATGAACATTAACGCGGCAATCTTGTGGGAGCAGGGCGCGCCTTTGTCGGTCGAGGCGGCGAGCCTCGGCGGGCCGCGCGCGGGCGAGGTTCTGGTGGAGGTGAAGGCCGCGGGCGTGTGCCACAGCGACCTGCACCCGGCGCGCGGGGAGTGGCCCGTGCGGACGCCGCTCGTGCTGGGGCACGAGGGCGCAGGCGTGGTGCGCGAGGTCGGCGAAGGGGTGAAGGACGTGAAGGCGGGCGACCACGTCGTCTTCTGCTGGGCTCCGCCGTGCGGGGCGTGTGCCCCCTGTAAGGAGGGGAGACCCGTCCTCTGCGACCGCCTGGAGCGGACGACCTACCGGAACCGTCTGCCGGCGGGCGACACGCTCTTGAGCGCGCGGGGGCAGAAGGTGTCGCACTACAACGGCACGGCCTGCTTCGCGGACTTCGCGGTGGTGGCGGAGGAGGGCGTGATACGCGTGGCGGAGGACGTGCCGTTCGAGGCGCTGGCGACGCTCGGGTGCGCGGTCGTGACGGGCGTGGGCGCTGTTCTGAACGCGGCGCGCCCCGGGCCGGGCTCGAAGGTCGCCGTCATCGGCGTGGGCGGCGTCGGGCTCAACGTCGTGCAGGGCGCGAGGCTCGCGGGGTGTGAGCGCGTCGTCGCGCTCGACACGCGCGCCGAGCCGCTCCGCCTCGCGCGCGAGTTCGGCGCGACCGACGCCGTGGACGCTTCGGGCGAGAAGGCGGCCGAGCGGTTGAGGGAGCTGACCGAAGGGCGCGGCGCCGACTACGTCTTCGACACGGTGGGCGCGCCGGCCACGCTCGCGCAGGCGCTCGCGCTGGCGCGCAAGGGCGGGACGGTCGTCGTCACGGGCCTCGCGCGCCTCGACGCGCTCGCCTCGTTCCCGCTCTTCCCCTTCGTCATGCAGGAGAAGCGCCTCGTCGGCTCGCTCTACGGCTCCGGCCAGCCTTCGAGGGATGTCCCGCGCCTCGTCGAACTCTACCGCGAAGGAAGGCTCAAGCTAGCCGAACTCGCCACCCGCACCTACGCCCTCGCAGACATCAACGAGGCCCTCGACGCGCTCGCCTCCGCGCAGGGCGCGCGCGGCATCATACGCTTCAACTGACGAGTAGAACCTTGCCGCTGCGGCCGGGGCGCTCGGAGTGTTCGACGGCGGCGAGGATTTCGGAGAGCGGGTATTCGGCCTCGACCGGCGGCACGATCTCCTGCGTCGCCATCGCGCGGAGCATCTCGCCGGTGACGGCCTGCTGGCGCTCGGGCGGGGCCGAGCGCATCCACTCGCCGAGCCAGAAGCCGCGCACCGTTGACGAAGTAAAGATCATCCGCCCGCCGTCAATCGGCATCGGCCTCCCCGAGAGCAGCCCGTAGACGAGCATCACGCCGCCGCGCCCGAGCGCGCGCACCACGTCGGCCCCCGTCTCGCCGCCGACCGCGTCGATGGCCTTCCTTAAACCCTCCCTGCCCGTAATCTCGCGGACGCGCTCGGGGATGTCCTCTTCGTCGGTGCAGATGACTTCGTCCGCGCCGAGCCCTTTTAACTCCTCCGCCTGCTCGCGGCGGCGGACAACGTTGATGGTCTTGAAGCCGCGCTGCCGCGCGATCTGCAAGACGACGCGGCCGAGCGTGGAGCCGGCGGCCGTCTGCAAGAGCCACTCGCCGGGCCGTAAGGCGAGTTCTTCGACGGCCATGATCCAGGCCGTCAGGGGGTTGACGACGAACTGCGCGGCCGTCTGGTCGTTGATGGAATCGGGCACGGGGATGAGCTGCGCGGCCGGCGCGACGATGAACTCGGCCCACGTCCCGGCCACCCCGAGCGGGATGACGCGCTGCCCCGCGCGAAAGGCAGTGACGCCCTCGCCGACCTCGGCGACCTCGCCCATGCCTTCGAGGCCGGGCGTCGCGGGCGGCACGGGCAGCGAGCCGTAGAGGCCGCGCACCGTCAAAAGGTCGGACGGGTTGATGGGGCGTGCGCGCATCTTCACCAGCACCTGACCCGCGCCCGGCTCGGGCCTCTCGATCTCCTCAACCCTCAAGACCTCTGCCGGGTTGCCGAACTGTTGGAACCTGACGCTTTGCATTGAATGTCTCCTTCATCCTTCCAGGGCGGCGCGGAGGGCCGGCGGTATCTCGACGGGGCGGCCCTGCTGCATGACGACGACGGTCATCGTGCCTTCAATCGCCAGTTGGCCTTCGCCGTCGAAGACCTTGTAGTCGTAGCGGATTGAGGTGCGGCCGAGCCGGCCGACGGTGAAGAGCATGCGGAACGGCGCGTCGAGTTCGAGGATGCGCTTGAACTGGCACTCGACGTGGACGCGCGGGAAGTCGTAGGTGCGCTCGCGCAGGTTCAGGGGGCGGCCCAAGGATCGGAGCAGCTCGCCCTCGGCCTCCTCGACGATCTCGAAGATGCGCGGGAAGTGCAGGCGGCCGGCCGCGTCCGCGTCGGCCCAGCGGAGTCGGCGGTTGAACTCGACGGTTGGAGGGGGCATGTGTGACTTGTAGCAGAAACAGAACCGCGAGCGGTAGCGAGCGGGTCGGCGTTACGTGGTGCGTTCGTCTGATGTAACACTGACCCGCTCGCTACCGCTCGCGGTTCTGTTAAAAGCGCTCAGAAGTTGAAGCGGACGCCGAACTGCAACTGCCGCGGGTTGGCGGCCGAGGTGAAGCCGAGCGGCTGGGTCGGCGCGGCGTTGCGGTCGCCGCGCGCGCGCGCGGAGGCGAGCGGCAGCAGTTGGGCCGGCGTCAGGCCGCCGACCACGTTGTTGATGCCCGCGAGGTTCGTCCGGTTGAAGAGGTTGAATCCCTCGAACGTCAGCTCAAAGAACTTGTCCTCGTCGAAGTGGAAGCGGCGCGCGAGCCGCGCGTCGAAGCTGTAGAAGGGCTCGCCGAGCCCCGTGTTGCGCCCCAGCGAGAACGGGCGGTCGGACTGCGAGCGGCCGTCGTTGTTGGCGTCGAAGCCGAGGAGCAGGTTGAAAGGGCGGCCCGAGCCCGCGATGAAGATCGGCGAGAAGACCCAGTCGCCGAAAATCTTGTCGGCGGCCGAGTCGCCTTCCAAGGGGCTGGCGAAGACGCCGCTGAAGACCGCGCGGTGGCGCTGGTCGAAGGCCGAGACGGCGCGGTCGGCGCGCACGTTCAGGGGGTTCTCGGCCGACCAGTCGCTGTTGAAGTCCGTCACCTCGTCGATGGACTTGGCGAAGGTGTAGTGCGCGTTGAGGCTGAAGCGGTTGGCGAAGCGGCGCTGCACCGAGATGGTCGCCGCGTGGTAGAACGAGTTGGCCGAAGACTCGTAGACGTTGTCCTGGAGCCTGAGCGGGTTGATGAAGTCGGACGAGGTCGCCGCCCCCGTGCAGGTCGCGGGGTTGGCCCCGAGGCGGAAGAAGCAGGGCTCGCCGCTGGCCGCCACGACGAGCGAGGACTTGAACTGGTTGATGTCGCGGTTGCGCGTCAGGTGCAGGCCCCGCGTGAAGAGGTAGCTCGCCTCCAGCGAGATGCCGCGCCCCACGTCCTGCTGGATGCCGGCGCTCGTCTGGTAGCTTGTCGGCGTCTCGTAGTTCGGCTCGACGCGGAAGCGGACTTCGAGCGGCGCGTTCGGCCGCGGCGTGATGCCGAACTGCGCGAGGTCTGCGGCCGTGATGGTGCGCGTGCCGATGACGCCCTGCGCGAGCAGCGTCTGGTAGACGGTGAAGGAGGAGGGCACGCCGAGCGCGGCCGAGGTCGCCGTCGAGAGCACGATGTTGATGTTGTCGCCCTGGATGCCGCTCAGGGTCTTCGTCACGTTGGCGACCGAGTAGATGGTGTAGCCGGTGAAGAGCCCCGCGCCCCCGCGGATGACCGTCTTGCCGTTGGCGAAGGGCGACCACGAGAAGCCCGCGCGCGGCTGGAAGTCGTTCTTGTCGAGCGGCATGTAGAACGGCTCGTCGCTGATCGAGTAGCGCAGGCCGTAGTTGAGCGTCAGGTTCGGCCGCGCCTTCCAGGTGTCCTGCGCGTAGAGCGCGTAGCGGTAGGTGTAGGAGTTGACCTCCGGCAGGCCGAAGCCCTGCTGGTATACGATGGGCAGGTTGAGGTTGAAAGCCTGCAAGGCGTTGATCGGCGTGTTCACGTTCGCCAAAAGCGCCGGGTTGCTCGCCGTCAGGAAGGCGCGCAACTGCGTGAGCGTCGCGGCCGGGATGAGGTTGGCGAGCGGGATGTTGGGGCCGAAGTTGAAGCGCCCGCCGAAGAAGGTCTCGTTGCCGGATGAAACGTCCGACGCCTGGAACGAGCCGCCGAACTTCAGGGTGTGCGCGCCCGTCACGTGCGAGACGTTGTCGATGATGTCGTAGTCGCGCTGGATGGTGTGCGACGGGAGGAAGATGTCGCGGCCGAAGAAGCCGAAGCCCTCGATGTTGAACTCGGGGCCGACCGCGTCGTTCGGGATCACGTCGAAGTCGAGGTAGCGCCACTGGAGCTTCAGCTCGTTGAAGGTGGCGGAGCCGAACTGGTGGTTGTGCGAGGCGAGCACGCCGCCGTTGAAGGTGTCGAGCGTGCGGCCGCGCGAGACGGCGGTGAGCGCGCCCGCCGCCTGGTTCTCGAACTTCGAGTCGTTGAGGCTGAAGCGCAGGTAGGCCGAGTCGCGCTCGCTGAAGTTGTGGTCGAAGCGCGCGCCGAAGGTCGTCTGGTTCGACTCGAAGGGGAACTGCCCCGACGCGCTCGTGAAGAGGTTGACGGTGCGCGGGAAGTTGGCCGGGGTCGTCGTCAGCGTCGCGCGAAGGCCCGTGGCGAGCGGCGCAAACGGCGTCCCCGTCAGGCCGTTGAAGAGCTGTTCCTGCGAGGCCGTCGGCTGGAAGATGCCGTTCGTGTTGAGGAGGTTGACGAAGGTCGTCTCGTCCTGCTTGAAGGCTTCGAGCGAGGTGAAGAAGAAGGTCTTGTCCGCCTTGATGGGGCCGCCCAGGGAGCCGCCGAACTGCTGGCGGCTGAAGGGCGACTTGGCCGTGGGGTTGAAGTCGAAGGCGTAGCGCGCGTCGAAGCGCTCGTCGCGGAAGAGGCCGAAGACGCTGCCGTGGTAGCGGTTCGAGCCGGACTTCGAGACGATGTTGACGATGCCGCCCGAGGAGCCTCCGAACTCGGCGTTGTAGCTGTTGCGCAAGACCTGGAACTCCTGCACGCCCTCCTGCGCGATGGTCGCCTCCACCCCGCCTGAGACGGTGTTGGTGCTGCCGCCGTCCACGGCGACGAGGTTGCCGCGGCCGTTGTTGCCGCCGAAGGAGAGGCCGGAGTTGGGCGTCTGCGCGACGCGGAAGTCGGAGGCGTCGGCGATGTTGTCGGCGTCAGAGACGCCCGGGGTGAGGAGCGCGTAGTCAAGGTAGTTGCGCCGGCTGATGGGGAGGTTCGTGATCTGGCCCGCGCCGATGACCGAAGACTGCTGCGTGCGGTCGGTGTCCACGACCTCGCCGCCGGCCACCACGTCGATGGTCTCCTGAATCCCCTGCGCGCCGAGCTGAAAGGGGATGTTGGCCTGCTGGCCGACCGTCAGCTCGACGCGCGTCGAGCCGGGCGCGAAGCCGCCCGACGCGGCCGTCACCTTCAGCTCGTAGGCGCTGGGGAGCAGGTTGAGGAAGACGTAGTTGCCCTCCGCGTCCGTCTGCGTCGTGCGGCTGTTGCCCTTGGCGAGGTCGGTGATGGTGACGGCGGCGTTGGGGACGGCCGCGCCCGCCGAGTCGGTGACCTGTCCGCGCAGCTCCGCGGTCGAGCTCGACGCCTGCGAGAAAGCGGGGGAGACTCCGACGGCGGCGAGGAGGAGGGCCGCCAGGCAGAACCGAGTCAGGCTTCTCATAGCAGTTAATCTCCTTGAAGCGAAGTGTTGACGGTCGGGCAGCCGAGACCCCGGGCGCGGGGCTCAAGCGAGGTGACGAGTCTAAAGAGACCGAAAGGGAATTGACCTTGTGCCCGAGACGTGGGCGAATGGCTACCGAACGGTCGGTAAAGTATCACCGGGCCTGGTAAACGTCAATGCTTTTGTTGCCGGAGGGCGGGCGCGTTTGTTGGCGGCGCGAACAATCCGGGCCGCCGGATTTTAGTCCAAGACGCGCAACCCGGCCCCTTCAGGCGCGGGGGTCGATGAGCGCCTTGACGACGCGCGCCGAGGCCACGGCCGCGAGCGCCTCGCCCGCGCGCGCGAGCGGGTAGGTCTCGAGTTCGAGCCGCGCCCAGGGCTCGGAGCGCGCCGCGTCGGCCATGAGTCGCGCGCCGCGGTAGAAGTGTGAGAAGTCCGAGCCCCAGCAGCCGCGCACGTCGAGGTGCTTGCGGTTGAGGTCTCGGTGCGGGTTGAAACCGATCTCGCCGTGATCCGTGTACTGCCCGACGACGACCACCGTCCCTGCGTCGCGCGCGTAGCGCATCGCCTCGACGACCGCGCCGGGCGACCCCGTCGCCTCGATGCACACGTCAGCGCCGCGCCCCTCCGTCTCGCCCAAAACCCACGCGGCGCGCTCGACGGTCGCGTGCGCGGTCACGTCGAGCGTGGCCGCGGCGCCCATCCCGCGCGCGGCCGCCAGGCGCGGCTCCGGCGCGCCCGTGCAGAGTACGCGCGCCGCGCCGCGCATCAGAGAGAGCGCGACGGCCGAGAGCCCTACGGGGCCGGAGCCGAGGACGAGCACCGTCGCGCCGAAGGGGATGTCCGCGCGCTCGACGGCGTGGAGCGCGGTCGGGAGCGCGCAGCCGCCGGCCATGAAGCGCGCGGCGTCCACGCCCTCCAAAGAGATGCAGCGCGTCCCGGGCTTCAAATAAATTTTCTCGGCCCAGCCGCCGGCCAGCGTGTCGGCGAGCCCGTAGGTGATGCCGTAGACCTTGCGCGCGGGGCAGCGCGTCGAAGCCTTGGCGACGAGGCAGTGCCAGCAGGCGTGGCAGGTGCGGTGCACGTCGAGGAAGGTGACGCGGTCGCCCTCTTTGAACGCGCGCCCGTCAACGTCCGCGAGCCGGCCGCGAATCTTTTCGAGCCGCCCGACCGAGACGTGTCCGGGGACGAGCGGGTACGGCACGCCCGCGAGCCGCCCCCGCTGCAAGTGTACGTCCGTCCCGCAGACCTCGCTCAGCTCGACGGCGAGCAGCGCCGAGTCCGGCTCCAGCTCCGGCTCCGCGACCTCGCGCAACTCGACCGGCTCGCCCGGCCCCGGCACCAACGCCACACGCACCCCGCCCATGCGCACATTATTAACACGGACGGCGGAGCTTCGTTGAACTTTCGTCCCGCGGGCACTAGAATTTTCCGGCAGACAATCCCTTAATATTGCACTTGCAGTCGAGCGTGGCCACACCGCCGAGGGCGAACAGGTCAGAGCCGCCCGCGGTAGCGGGCGGCCCTTGGCGATACGGAGCATCCGAGTAATAAAGGGCCACCCGCTACCGCGGGCGGTTCTGACCGCCATCCGCAGGAGGGACTTTGAAGCCGAACGACGAGAACGGGAAGCTGCCGACCTCCGAAAGACCCTTCCGCGTGCTCATCATCTCGGGCTCCGACCGGCGGCAGTACAACTGCCCCGGCGTGGACTCGAAGTCGCGCGCTCTCATGCTGCGGATGGCCGAGCGCCTGCCACAGGAGTGGGAGATCGACTACGAAGACCTCGGTAACGTCTACGCCCGCGCACGCATCCAGAGCTGCAACGCCTGCGTCTCGACCTCGATGGCGCTCTGCGTCTGGCCTTGCCTGCCCGCGAGTGAAAGGGTTCTGGGGAAACATCTGCGGAGCATCGCGGAATTGAAGCCGGGTGCCGAAATCTCGACGGGTCGCGTCACGCGCGCGTGGATGAGTTCGCCGCGAGCCGAAGTGTTCCGTCTGAGGTTGAGCGACGGGCGGCAGGTGCGACTGACGGCCAATCATCCCGTCAAAGTCGTCCGCGAAGTGCGGCGCGAGAAGGTGGGGCGCGAGTGGAAGTACGTTTGGAAGGAGGAGTGGGTCGAGGCGTCGGAGCTTGAGCCCGGCGACAAGGTTCCGTTCCCGCTCGGGCGCGAGTGCGGCGAGTTCGCCGCCGACTCCGGCGTTGAAGAGTTCTACTACCTGCTCGCGGGTCTCATCTTCGGCGACGGAACCTTCGCGGGCACGGGACAAGTCCGCCTCTTCTTCGACAAACGCAAACCGGCTCTTGCGGAAGCGGCGGCCGCGCTCTCGCCCGTGAAGGTGGACGTGCGGAAGCAGGTCTTCTCTTCAAAGGCGAATGGCTGGCCGGCTGGCGCTGCCCCGTTCATGTATTACGACTACTGGGACGTGAGCGTCGGCCGAGTTCTGAGAGAGAAGCTCGGGTTAGACAAGAGCGCGCCCGTGGCCGAGCGCCACATCCCGCGGGCGATTCTCGACGGGTCGGAGCGCGAGGCGCGCGCCTTCCTGCGCGGCTGGTTCTCGGCCGACGGCTCGGTGGACTTTCACGTCACGAAGGCGCGCGTCAGCCTCTCAAGCTCAAGCCTCCAAGCGCTGCGCGAGGCGCAAATCCTTCTGGCGAAGCTCGGCATCCGCTCGTGCGTCTACGACATGTCGCACAAGCGCGTGAGCGTCGGCGGCCGAGAGTACGCACGTTCGAGCACGCTTCAGATAGCGAAGGCCGAGGCGGTCGAGCGCTTCGTCGAACTCGTCGGCTTTATTGACGATAAGGTCGAACGTCTCTCCGCAATCCTTCAAAGGCCGGGGCGCGACTTGAAGCGCCGCTGCCCCGCGGGCGCGAACAGGAACTACGGCCGAGTCGTGAGCTGCGAGCCGGACGGCTTCGAGCCCGTCTACGACATCACGGTCGAGACCTCGCACGAGTTCGTCGCGGAACTCGTGCCCCTCCACAACTGCAACTGCTACGAGAAGAACCACCGCAGCGAGCCCGACCTAATGTGGGATTTGGACATGTACGCGCGGCTGGACCTGGCGGACGCGTGGGCGATCATCGGGCCGGTGAACTGGTACGCGCCGACGACGAACCTGAAGGCGATGTTCGACCGGCTGGTCTGCATGAACGGCGGGAACCCGCGCGAGGACTTGATCGAACATAAAGACGCGGAGCTGGCGAAGAGGTTGGAGCACTCGGAGGAGTGGGAGGGCCTCAGCGTCAACCACCTCGAAGGTCGCACGGCCGGCTTCTTCTGCTACGGCGACGGCGGCGGCGACGAGCTGGGCGGGGACGGGCGGCCGAGGCTCCTGCGCCACAAAGAGTACTTCAACCCGGAGGGCGAGCCCTTCGACAACGAGCGCGACACGTACGCGCCGCTCGTCTGGCAGTGCCGCTACAGCGGCGTCGAGGTGCCCGACCAGCTCTGGCGCTACCTACAGTTCGGCAAGGGGAGGAAGTACAGCGACAACCAGGCCGAGCACATGCCCGCTGAGACCAACGTCTTCGAGAAGTTCGACGAGTGGGTGGACGACTTCGCGCGCTTCGTCGGCGGGAAGGGGAAGGTCGAGCCGGGCAGGTACCGCGCCTACGGTTACGAAGCGCCGGGGCACCTCGGCGCGGACATCAAGGCCAAGTTCCGCGAGCTGCGGACGGGATTGGGCTTCCCGCCCAAGGGCTCCTCGCCCGCGAAGCAGGAGGAGCTGGGCCTCAACGAAGACCTGACGCTGCGCCCGAAGAAGAGCGAGGGCGAGAAGCTGCGCGAGGAGTGAAGGTGACAAGAGGGACGGCCCCGACGCTGGTCTTCGTCTACAACGCCGACAGCGGGGTCTTCAACGCGCTGACGGACGCGGCGCACAAAATCTTCTCGCCGCGCACCTACGCCTGCAACCTCTGCGCGCTCACCTACGGGGCCGCCCGGATGCGCGGCGAGTGGAAGGAGTTTCTGGACGGGCTCGGCCTGCCGCTCGAATTCCTGCACGCAGACGAGCTGGCCGCCCGCTACAACCTAACCGACGTGCCGCTGCCCGCGGTCTTCACGAAGGGCGGCGGCGGGCTGTCCGTCCTGTTGGGCGCCGACTCCATCAACGCCTGCCGGACGCTGGACGAGCTGGAGCGTTCGATACTGGAGGGGCTCGCGCGCGGGGGCGGCCGTTCGCGTGGGCGGTAGCGTCCGGCGCGCGCGTGGGTATAATAACTCGTGCGGTCGTTTGAAAACGGAAGCGGGAAGTTTCGGCAGGGGTGGTCGAGTGGTTAATGGCACCGGGCTGTAAACCCGGCGGGTTCACACCCTACGTAGGTTCGAATCCTACCCCCTGCACCAGTCCGGAAGGATGAGGCAGGAAGGATGAAGGATGAGGTGAAGACAGTTCATCCTTCATCCTTCCTGCCTCATCCTTCCCGTCCGCCCCTGTAGCTCAGTTGGTAGAGCAGATGACTCTTAATCATCGGGTCGAAGGTTCGAGTCCTTCCGGGGGCATTCAAAACAAGCAAAGAGAAAACGGGCGGCCTTCGGGTCGCCCGTTTTCGTTCAGTGTGATGGCGGCGTCAGCGCTCCTCAGACTCGCCCGCCCGCCCTTCTTCTATTGGAGCACGAAGCTGTAGGTGATGACGCCGGCGACTTTGACGGGCCGGCCGGAGAGGGTCGTCGGGGTGAACTTGGCCTGACTCGCCGCCTCGGCGGCCGCGGCGCGGAGCAGCGGGTGGCCCGAGGCGGCCCAGGCGGAGACGACGTCGCCCTGCTCGTTGACGAGGATGCGTACGATGACCGCGCCCTTCGCGCGCGCGAGCTTCGCGACGAGCGGGTAGGGCGGGGCGGGCTTGCTGACGGCGCGCCCGTTGATCACGCCTCCCTCAACGATCCTCCTGGGTGAAGCGCCGGGGGCGTCCTTTTCGCCGACCCCCTCTTCTATCGGCCGGGCGGGCTTGTTGAAATAGTCTACAGCCTGCGCCGCGGACGCGCGCGCGGGGTGGGCCGGGGCCTTCTCCGCGAACAGCCGCAGGCGGTCGAACCCTTCCCGCAGCTTCGCGGGGTCGCCCGTCACGTGCCCCAGGTCGATGAGGGCCAGAGCCTCGCCGAGCATGGCCTCGACGTCCGCCGGCTCCGCGTCGAGCACCTTGCGGAACTCGATGGCCGCCCCCGCGAAGTCGTTCGTCGCCATCCTCAACTGCCCCGTGAACCTGTGCGCGACGTTGAGCATCGCCGGGTCGGTCTCGGCGGCGGCGTACTGCTCGAAGGCCGTGACGGCGTCCGAGCTGTAGGACTCGTCCACGTGCATCGAGACCATCATGGCGGACTGCGCGCGCTGCCACAGCGCCGCGCGCCTGAGCGCCTGGAAGGAGGCGCGGAACGCCTCGTCTTCGGGAGCCTTGTAATCGTCTATCAGCGCGAGCGCCCGCGTCGCGGCCGTCAGCGCGTCGCGGAGGTCGCGCCGGGCCGCTTCGAGCGAGGACTTCCGCTCCCCCTCGTCCTTCGAGCGGTAGAACCTGTTGCGGGTCGCCACGGCCCGCGCGGAGAGCGCGTCCGCGCGGTTGAGCCAGAAGGAGGGCTGGTTCGGGGCGGCGGCGATGCCCTCGTCGGAGAGCCGCACCGCCTCGTCGAAGCGCATCCCGAGCATCGCGTCGCGCGCCGCGTCGAACAGCGAGCGCAGGCGGGCGTCGGCGACGGCCTCGCTCAAGACCGGCCGGGGCGGGTTCGGCGTCGCGGCGGGCCTCTGGGCCGGGGACTGTGAATGGGTGATGGTCGCCGAAGCGATGGAGACGAACAGCAGGGCGATGAGCTTTCTCAAGAGACATTCTCCGTTGTGGCGAGTCGCAGGACGCGCGGCCGGGAGGTCACGTCCTGAGAGCCTATATTGCCTCCTGCGCCCGGCGAACTCAAACCGAAGACAATGAACCACAGAGACACAGAGGCACAGCTAAAGCACAGCCAAAAACCAAAGCTGTGTTCTTAAGCCGTGTCTCTGTGTCTCTGTGAATAACTCTAAAAGAAGTCGTTCGAGTTCGGCGGAACATTCCGCGCGCGCGCGCGTGTTACTCCCCGACGACGGGAACGTTGGCTAAGGGGGTGGCGAGTACGGTATGAGATACGCTGCGCTCGCGCGGGCCGTGGTGTCGTTCGCCCTGGCGGCCTGCCTGCTGGCCTCGCCGGCCGCGGTGCTGGCGAAGAAGGGCGAGAAGAACTACAAGCGCGGCCTTGAGCACGAGGCCGCGCAGCAGTGGGAGAAGGCCGCCGAGGAGTTCGCGCTCGCCGTCGCCGCCGCGCCCAACGACACCGAGTACCAGCTCCACTACCGCCGCGCCGTCTTCAACGCCTCGCAGGTCTACATGCAGAAGGGCAGGGCGCTCGCGCAGCAGGAGGAGTACGCCGGGGCCTTCCAATACTTCCGCATGGCCTTCGACCTCGACCCGGTCAACGGCCTCGCCGCGCAGGAGATGGAGCGCATGCTGCGCCTCAGGGGCGAGAAGGAGGCGGCGGGCCGCACGCGCGTGCGCTCGGGGGAGCAGGGCGGCGCGGTCTCCCCGGCCGCCTACGTCTTCAAGCAGAACGACGCGCGTTCCCCGGAGGGCGCTGAGAAGCTGCGCAACATCAACTACAACAGCGACCTAAAGAAGTTCATACGGATGCTGGCCTCGGAGGTGGGGCTCAACGTCCTCTTCGACACGCAGACGTTCCGCACGCCGCGCAACGTCGAGGTCGTCCTTCAGGACGTGACGGCGGCGCGCGCGCTCGACCACGTCTTCCTACAGGAGGGGCTCTTCTTCCAGTCGGTTGACCGCCGCACCATCCTCGTCGCGGATCAGGGCCGGCGGCCGCAGTACCAGCAGCTCGTCATACGCACCTTCTACCTGACGAACGCCGACCCGGCCGACGCGCAGCGCCTCATCCAGCAGGCCGTCCCGCCGCAGCAGGGCCGGCAGGCCACGGTCATCCCGAACAAGGCGACCAACTCCGTCACCGTCCGCGACACGGCCGAGAACATGCGCCTCATCGGCGAGGTGCTCCGCACGATAGACAAGGAGCGCGCCGAGGTCGTGTTGGACGTGAAGATTTACGAGGTCTCGCGCAACGACCTGATGCAGTTCGGCAACCAGCTCGGCACGTCCACGTCTTTGACGAGCCTCGGCGGGACGGGCGGCCTCGCCGTGCTCGGCGGCTCGCGGGAGGCCGCGCGCGCCGTCACCAACGCGGCGACGGCTTTCGGCGCGGCGCTCGTCATCCCCACCTCGACGCTCAACGCCTGGCAGCAGAAAGACCGCACGCGCATCCTCGCGGCGACGCAGTTGCACGCCTTCGACGGCGAGAAGTCGCAGGCGCACATCGGGAAGAAGGTTCCCGTGCAGACGGCGCAGGTCTACACGGGCGCGACGGCCACGGGCGGCACGGGCACGAACAACGGCACGACGACGACCGGCGTCTACGGCACCACCGGCTACCCCGTCATCCAGTACCAGGACACAGGGCTGACGCTCGACTTCACGCCGCAAATCTTCCCGAACGGGGACGTGCAGGTGAAGATGTCGATCACGTCGAACGACGCGGTCGGCACGTCTCTGACGCCGACCTTCAGCGAGCGGACGCTCTCGGGCACGGCGCGCGTGCAGGACGGGCGCACGATGATGATCGCGAGCATCTCGCAGCAGTTGCAGTCGCGTCAGAAGTCGGGGCTGCCGCTGCTGGGGCTCGTGCCCGTGCTGGGCCGACTGTTCACCGCGCCGACGAACAGCGACGTGCAGACAGACATCGTCGTGGCCGTCACGCCGCACGTCCTGCGCGCCCCGGCCATCACGCCCTTCGACGAGAGGACACGCCCGAGCGGCTCGATGCAGTCGCCGCAGCCCGAATCGCTCGAAGCCATGCTCCGGGAGGAGGGGGACGGGCGCGGCGAGCTGGCGGCCGACGCGCCCCCGGCGCAGGCCCCGGCCGAGGCGGAACAGATGTCGTACCTCCCCGCGCCTAAAGGGCTGGCCGCGGCGGCCGAGGCGGACGGCGTTAAGACGTTCGGCTCGCGCGAGGCCGCCCTGCCCGCGGGTGACGCCGCGCGCGCAGTCCCCGCGGCCGATCTGTCGCCGGCAAGTTGGGAACTGACCGTCAAGCCGGAGCGCCAGGAGCTTAACCGATTCTTCACGCCGGGGCGGCCCAACCCCCCGCGGCCGTTAACTGTCCGGGGAGGGAAAAGATAAGTACGCCTCGTGCCGGGATGCTTTACAATGCGGCGTCCGCCTCTCGACAGGCGGCGCCGCATTGTTACTCACCGCAGGAGACGTAAAAGATGCCCACGGGCTATTACCCTTACAGGAACCTCGTCTTTACGGTCGCGCTCCTCTTCGCCCTCCTTATGTCGGCGGGCTCGGCCGGCGGACAGACTCCACGGCCGAACCCGGCCGACGAGCAGTTCGCCGCGGGGCTCAGGCTGCAACAGGCGGGCGAGCACGAGAAGGCCGTGGAGGCTTACCGCGCGGCGCTCAAGCTCGACCCGAAGCACGTCGGCGCGCTGGTCAACTCGGGCGTCTCGTACATGGCGCTCGGGAAGTATGCGGAGGCGGCCAGGGCCTTCAAGGATGCCGCCCCCCTCATGCCGGGGGACGCGCGGGTGCGTCTTTACCTCGGCCAGGCGTACGCGGCTTCGGGGGACAGAGCCTCCGCGGTCGAAGCCTTGAAGGAGGCGCTCCGGCTCGACCCCGAGATGGTCGAGGCGCACCAGTCCCTCGGCGAGGTCTACGGCGAGCTGGGCCGGAACGAGGAGGCCGTGCGCGTCTTGAGCGCGGCCGTCCGTCTGCGCGAGTCCGACCCCGCGCTCCACTTGCAGTTGGGACACCTCTACATCAAGGCGGGGCTGCTGCCCGGAGCCACGGACGCCTTCGAGCGCGCGCTGGCGCTCAGGCCAGACTTCTGGGAAGCGCGCTTCGGCCTCGGCGTCGCCTACGAGCGCGCGGGCCGTCTGGAGGAGGCGGCCGCGGCCTTCAAGGAGGTGATCAGGCTTAACCCGCAGGAGGCGACCTCGCACTTCAACCTCGGCCTCGCCGCGCAGAAGCTCGGCCGGCACGAGGAGGCCGTCGAAGCCTTCTCCCGCGCCGTCGTCCTGAAGCCGGACTTCGGCGAAGCCTACCGCTGGCTGGGCGAGTCCTACGCGGCCAAGAGTGATTTCGACAAGGCCGTCGAGGCGCTCAAACAGGCCGCGCGCTACAAGCCGGACGACGTCTCCACGCAGCTCGCACTCGGGCACGCGTACCTCAGGGCCAACAAGAATGAGGAGGCGCTGGAGCCCTTCCGCCGCGCGGCGCGCCTGACGCCGAACGACCCCGAGGCGCTCTACGTGCTCGGTAACACCGCCATGGTGGCGGGGCATTACGACGAGGCCATCGAGACCTTCAACGAGGCGCTGCGCGTCAAGCCCGACCACGCGCTGGCGCAGGAGCGCTTGCAGGTGGCGACGGCGCGCAAGCACCTCGCCCCGCGTTTGGGGGGCCTGCGCGCGGAGGCCGCGGCACGCCCGAGGAGCGTGGAGGCGCGCGTCAACTACGCGCACGCCCTCTACGCGCTCGGGAGGTTCGCCGAGGCGGAGCCGGAGTTCCGGGCCGCCCTCGGCCTTAAACCTGATAGCTCGGAAATCTACAACTTCATCGCCATCAACTACTCGGAGTGGGGGAAGATGGAGAAGGCGGCCGAGGCTTACAAGCGCGCGGCCGAACTCAAGCCGCACCACGTGCTCTACTTCAGCCTCGGCACCACCTACGAGAGGCTCGGGCGGTTCGACGAGGCGCTCGGGGCGTACCGCAAAGCGCTTGAGATAAAGCCGACCTTCACCCGCGCCCTCTACTACCAGGGGGGCATCCACTTCAGGCAGGGGAACTACCCGGCCGCCGTCGAAAGCTTCAGGAAGCTCTTGCAGGCCGAGCCGACAGACGTTTACGCCCTCCACGCCCTCGGCCTGGCCTACGCCACGATGGGCGACAAGACCTCGGCCATGCAGCAGTACCACATCCTCAAAGACCTGAACGCCGACGTGGCCGCCGACCTCCTGCGCGCGATCCCCAGATGAACTACCGCCGAAAGGAAGACGATTGACGTGACAGACGCCCCCCTCCAGATAGACCTCGGCTCCGTCGAGACGCTGCTCGGGAACCTCCAGTTCACCTTCGTCGTCAGCGCGGAGGGTGACGCGCACGTCCAACTCTACGCCACCGACCCTTCAAAGGCGGGCGGCGGCGGGGTCGTGCTGATGCTCGACGCGCAGGGCCTCGAGCGGCTCAAGGCCATCGTCAAAGGCGCCGACAGGGTGATCGACCGGATGATCGCGGAGGGGAAGATTAAGAGGATGGTGCTGCCTTACTGACGAGAAGGGGCGTTTGGCTAAAGATGCGGCGGGTGTGAGCGGAGCCAGCCCGCCATGTGGTCTAAGAGCCGCAGCGAGTCGGGCGCGCCCGGCGGGAGGCCGCGGACGGCCTCCGACACTCTGCCGACCAGTTCATCCCGTCTATTCGTCTCGACGATGGCGACGCGCCCGGGGGCGGCCCCGCTCAGTTCGCCGAAGTAGCGCCGCAGCGGGCCGGCCAGCCGGAGGTGCTTCTCGAAGTTACGCCGCGAGCGTGAGGCGTCCAGGGCGCGGCGGCGGCGCAGTTCCTCTTCGGTGGCCGTGAGTGCGACGTACAGGTCGGGGAAGGCGAGCGCGCCCCGCTCGACCTGCGCGCGGTAGAGCGGCGCGACCGTCTCGACACCCTCCCAGCCCTCCGCCGCGTAGACCCAGTTGTACCAGAGCCCCTTGAACGGGTCGCCGTCGAGGACGGCGAAGGGGGCTCGCGCGGCCAACTCCCGCGCCAGCCGCCACTGCCCGGCGTGACGCTCGACGAACCACGCGGACGAGCGGCCGACGGGCGGCGCGCCCGCGGCGTCAAGCTCCGGCACGACCGCCGCCCCGCGCCCGCGTGCCAGCGCGGCCGCCAGCGTGCTCTTACCGACGGCGCTCGGGCCTTCGATGCAGACGACGAGCGGGGAGGCATAAGAGGAAGGCGTGGTCATGCGTCCGTTCTTGGAAGGTATGCGCCGCGGGGTGAGGGTGTCAACTGCCGCCGGAAGGACGGCCATATCGTCGGGATGAGTTGGAAGAACGAAAAAGAGCTTTCGGAGAAGACGGCCGTCTCACTCTTCTGCCTGACGCTGCTCTTTCCCGCTTTGTGCGGGACGGTTCGGGCGGGCGCGTCCACCGACCCGCAGCCCACGCGCAGGAAGACCGCAGGCCGTGTCAGATCGGGGATGGCGTACGTCCCCGGCGGCACGTTCATGATGGGCACCGAGACGGAGGCGATACCGCGCCTGCTCCAACTCTTCGGCGTCCGGCGCGCCGAACTCTTCGAGTCGGAGTCGCTCCGCCACCCCGTCACGCTCTCGCCCTTCTACATCGACCGCTACGAGGTCACGAACGCGCGCTTCAAAAGGTTCCTCGGCTTCAGGTGCGCCGCGTCCGCGCCGGCCGGGAGGCGGCGCTAGGGACGGACTCGAAAAGTACGAGGGCGGCCGGGCCGAAAAAGCCCGGCCGCTTTTTTTTAGAACTTTGTCGCCGCCCGATCGTAACACACCTTGTGCTTCTACATGTGCGGGTGTTATATGTAGGAGCAGGAGGTATCGTCGATGACCCCGACCAAGTCTGACCTTCCGCAGGGCACGCTGGACTTGTTGATTCTGAAGGTGGTCGCGCTCGGCCCAGTCCACGGGTACGCCATCGCGCAGCGCCTCGACCAGGCGTCGCGCGGGGTGGTGCAGGTGCCGCAGGGCTCGCTCTACCCGGCGCTGCACCGCCTGGAGAACCGCGGGCTGCTCGCGGCCGACTGGAAGGCGACCGAGACCGGGCGCGAGGCCAAGTTCTACCGCCTGACGCGCAAAGGTAAGTCGCAGCTCGAAACCGAGGCCGCCGGCTGGGCCCGGCTCGCCGAGGCCGTGACCCTCATCCTCAACCTGTCCGAAGCCTGACCCGCAAAACTTCTTTAAGGAGAAGAACCCCCATGAAGTGGTGGCAGCGACTGTTTCGCCGGAGGCAGCTCGACGAGGAGTTAGAGAAGGAGCTGAGCTTCCACCTCGAACAACACACGAGCGACCTGATCGGGCAGGGCTACGGCCCCGAGGAGGCGCGCCGCCGCGCGCGCATCGCGCTGGGCGGCCCCGAGCAGGTGAAGGAGGCGTGCCGCGACGCGCGCGGGACGCGCTGGCTCAACGACCTGATAAGGGACTTGCGCTACGGCGTCCGCATCCTGGCGAAGCAGCCGGGCTTCACCCTGGTCGCGGTGCTGACGCTGGGGCTCGGCATCGGCGTGAACACCGCCATCCTGAGCGCGGTGAACGGCTTCATCCTGCGGCCCATCTCGGCCGACAGGCCGGAGGATTTGTACGCCCCGTACTGGGGGCGGAAGGCGGACGCGCAGGTCTGGGATCGCTTCTCCTACGCGAACTACCTGGACATACGCGAGCAGAACAAGAGCTTCACAGACCTCTGCGCGTACACGTGGGCCTCCGGGGGGATGAGCGCGGGCGAGAGCCACAACTCCGTCGAAGGTTCCCGCGTCGAGGTCGTCTGGGGCGAGCTGGTCAGCGGCAACTACTTCGACGTGATGGGCGTCAAGCCCGTCCTCGGGCGCGGCTTCCTGCCCGAAGAAGACCGCACGCCGAACACGCACCCGGTCGTCGTGCTGAGCCACTACTCGTGGCAGCAGCGCTTCAACGCCGACCCGAACATTGTCGGCAAGAGCGTCTACCTCAACGGCACGGCCTTCACGGTCGTCGGCGTCGCGCCGGAGTTCTTCCTCGGCTCGGTCTTCTACTTCCGGCAGGGCTACTGGGTGCCCATGATGATGGCGCAGAAGTTCAGCCGCCGCCCCGAGTGGAGGACCGACCGCGCCTACCAGACCGTCAACCTGTACGGCCGCCTCAAGCCCGGCGTGACGGCGCAGCAGGCCGAGGCCGACCTGAACCTCGTCAACGACAACCTCGCGCGGCTCTACCCGAAGGAGAACGGCGAGACAAAGATTCAGCTCAGGACGGAGCTGGACGGGCGCTACGAGGGCGCGACGAGGGTGATGCGCTACGGCGGCTGGATGGCGCTGTGCGTCTCGGCGCTGGTGCTGCTGCTGGCCTGCGCCAACGTGGCGAACCTGATGCTGGCGCGCGCGGCCATGCGCTCGCGCGAGATAGGGATTCGCCTGGCGATAGGGGCGAGCCGCGGGCGCATCGTGCGGCAACTGCTGACCGAGAGCCTGCTGCTGTCGCTCGTGGGCGGGCTGCTGGGCTGGGCCTTCGCGTACGCGGGGGCGGGCTGGGCGCAAGCCTCCTTCCCGCCGGTTCCGTACCCCGCCAACTTCGACCTCGCGCCGGACGCTTACGTGTTGAAGTGGATGCTGGCGGTCTCCCTGTTGACGGGCGTCATGTTCGGCCTTGCCCCGGCCTTGTTGGCCTCGCGGACCGACCTCCTGAGCGTCATCAAGGGCGGCGTGGTGAGACTCTCGCACGGCCGCCGCCGCTGGAACGCGCGCGGCCTGCTGGTGGTGGCGCAGTTGACGATCTCGCTCGTCGTGCTCATCTGCGCCGGCCTCTTCATACGCAGCCTCGGCAAGGCGCAGGAGATCGACCCCGGCTTCCAGACCGACAACCTCGTCACGATGATGATCAACCTCGACCTGCTGGCCTACGACCAGCAGGCGGCGCTCCGCTTCTTCCCGGAGCTACAGCGGCGCGTCGAGGCGCTGCCCGGCGTGCGCTCGGCGGCGCTGGCGAGCGAGATGCCTCTGATGGACAGCCGGCAGTCGCGCGGCCCCGTCGTGAAGGAGGGCGAGATCGACCCGCCGCCGAACCAGGGCGTCATCTCCGAGTGCAGTCTCGTGACGCCGAAGTACTTCGAGACGCTCGGCATGCCGCTCGTGCGCGGGCGCGACTTCACGGATCGAGACACCGCGGACGCGCCGCGGGTCGTCGTCGTCAACCAGGCGTTCGCGCGCCGCTTCTACGGGGGCGAAGACGAGGCGCTGGGGAAGCGCTTCCGCTTCCAGCAGGGCACGCCGCTGATGGAGATCGTCGGCGTCGCGCGGGACGGGTACTACAGCACGCTTTACGAAGAGAACCAGATGTACATGTTCCTGCCCGTCTACCAGCACCCGCGCGCGCGGATGACTCTGCTGGTCGGCGCGCAGTCGGCGTCCGCGCTGGAGGCGGTGGTGGAGAGCGCGCGGCGCGAGATCGCGCAGATGGACGCGCGGCTGCCGGTCTTCGGCGTGATGATGGCGCGCGAGAACCTCTCGCTGGCCTACTGGGGGGCGCGCGTGGCGGCGGGGATGGCCTCGACCTTCGGGGTGCTGGCGCTGGTGCTGGCGACGATGGGGCTCTACAGCGTGATGAGCTACACGGTCGCGCAGCGCACGCACGAGATAGGCATCAGGATGGCGCTCGGCGCGGCGCTGCGCGACGTGGTGCGGCTGGTCGTGGGGCAGGGGATGAAGCTGGCCCTCGTCGGCGTCGCACTGGGCCTGGCGGGCGCGTTCGCCCTGACGCGCGTGCTGGCGAGCCTGCTGCTCGGGGTGGAGGCGACCGACCTGGTCACCTTCGTCGGCGTCTCCCTGCTGCTGGTCGCGGTCGCCTTGCTGGCCTGCTACATCCCCGCGCGGCGCGCGGCCCGCGTCAACCCCTTGGTGGCCCTGCGCCACGACTGAGCGGGTTGCGGTCGAGATAGCGCCCGGCTTTTTCGCGTCTGAGGGGCCGCTACTCCTGGGGGCAGCCCCGGGCCGGGCGCGCCGGGCGCGGCGGACGTGTAAGTGTTCGCCGCGCCCCTCCTCAAAAACAGACGGTAAGGAGGTGAAAGGTATGAGCACGGCCGTCTTGACGGAAGAGTTCGCCGAAGCCTCGCCGCTCGGGAAGGCGAGGGCCGCCGGAGCCCTGTGGCTGACCGTGATCGCGGCGAGCGTGGTCGCGGTCGTCTTCCAGTCCAGGCTGGTCGTCCGGGACGACGCGGCGCTGACGGCGAACAACATCGCGGCGTCGGAATCACTGTTCCGCCTCAGCGTCGTCGTAGACCTCTTCGCGGGCGCGTGCTACATGGGCGTGACGGTGCTCCTCTACGTCCTTTTAAAGCCGGCGGGCAGGAGCCTGTCTCTGTTCGCGGCGTTCTCGGGCCTGGCCGGCGTCGTGGTGGGGGCGGCGGCGGCCCTCTTACGCCTCGCGCCCCTCGTCCTGCTGGGGGGCGCAGGGGACGCGGCCGCGTTCACCCCGACGCAACAGCAGGCGCTGGCGATGACGGCGCTCAAGTTGGAGGGCTCCGGCTTTAACGTCGCGATGGTCTATTTCGGGCTTCAGTGCGTCTCGGTCGGATACCTCATCGTCCGCTCGACCTTCCTGCCCCGCGTGCTGGGCGTGCTGCTGGCGGTCGGCGGGGCGAGTTACGTCCTCAGTTCTTTCGCCAACATCCTCTCGCCGCCGGTCGGCGCGCTCCTCTTCCCGTTCATCGTCCCGACCGCCATCGTGGGCGAAGGGGCGCTGACCCTCTGGCTCCTCTTCAAGGGCGTGAACGTCGAACGTTGGAGGGAGAGAGCAGTAGCCAGTTAATCCCCTTCGAGGATTTCCGAACCAACCTCCCTATCGCCTTAACTGCCCACAGGCATCTGCCTGCTACCTACTGTCCGACCGCGAGGAGTTCGGAGACGGTGACGAAGCGGTAGCCGTCGCGTCTCAGGCCCTCGATGATGGGGGGGACGGCCTTCATCGTCTCGGCGCGGTTCGGGTACATGACGTGGAGGAGGATGATCGAGCCGGGCCGCGTCCTGTCCAGGACGTGCCGCGTGATGGCCGCGGCGTCGGCGTCCGTCCTGAGTTCGGAGTCGGGCTCCACGTCCCAGGTGATCGTCTTGCGGCCGTGTCTCGAAAGGTAGAAGGGGAGCGCCAGGAGCTTCTTGCCGTAGGGCGGGCGGAAGTGGATTTCTCCGGAGTGACCGGCCGCGCGTATCAGCTCGTCGGTGCGTTCGACCTCGCGGCGGACGTAAGCGGGCGTGACGAAGACCATCCGCTCGTGCGAGTAGGAGTGGTTGCCCAGCTCGTGCCCGGCGGCGACGATCTCGCGCCCGGCGTCCGCGTTCTGCTCAAGCTCGCCGCCCGTGACGAAGAAGGTGGCGCGCACCTCCCGCTCGCGCAGGAGGCGCATCACCTCGGCCGTCTTGTCGCGCGTCGGCCCGTCGTCGAAGGTGAGCGCGACGACCCTTTGCGAAGTCTCCACGCGCGGCACGATGCGGCCGAAGAACTGGAACGTCCGCGACTTGCTCAACTGCCACAGCGCCGCCGCCCCGCCGAGTAGGGCGAGGACGACGGCCGCCGCAACGTAAGCCCTTCTCACGCCGGTTCAGACCTCGGCCGCAGCTCGTCCGCGGTGGGCGGCTCGAAGACATTCCACCACGCGTCGAGCTGCGCGTCCGTGACGCGGAAGGTGCCGCGCGGGGGCTCCGCGTTGCGGGCCGCGATGCGCGAAGACAACTCCTCGCGCGGCACGTCGAGGAAGTGAACTTCGGAGCCCGCGCCGAGGGCCACGGCGCGCGCGCGGAACTCTTCGCGCTCGGCGCGCGACCAGAAGCCGAAGTCGAGTATGACGTTGAGGCCGAGCCGGAGGGCGCGCTCGGCAACCTCCCACTGGATGGCTTCGACGGGGTCGCGGCACCAGTCGAGCGCGGGCGGCGTAAGCCGCGGCCCGTAGAGGCGCGCGATCCACTCGTCGGGCGTCAGGCGCAGCGCGCCGCGCTCGCGCTCAAGCCTCCGGGCGAGCGTCGTCTTGCCCGATCCCGGCAGGCCGCACATCAGAAGGAGCGTCGCCATCCCACCTCCGCTGCTTTGAAGAACCGGCGGTCGCGCCCGAGAGCTTACCACGCGGCGAAAGAAAACCGCTTTACTTCTGTGCGGGCGGTGGCTGTACAATGGCGGCACAATGAAAGTCGGGAAGGCTCTTCCGGCCGGGCTCCTGCTCCTGGCCGCGGCGCTGCTCGTCTGGCCCGCCGCGGCGCGCGCGCGCGCGGGCGCGTCCGTGCAGCTCGCGGGCGTGTGGCGCTTCGCGCTCGACCCTTCGGACGCGGGCGTTCGCGAGCGCTGGTTCGGGCGCGACCTGCCCGAGACGATAAAGCTCCCGGGCGTCCTACAGGCCCAGGGGTACGGCGACGAGATCAGCACGCGGACGCCCTGGGTGCTCTCGCTCTACGACCGCTTCTGGTTCCTGCGCGAGGAGTACAAGGCTTACACGCGGCCGGGCGCGGTCAAGGTGCCCTTCCTCTCGCAGCCGCCGCGCCACTACGTCGGCGTCGCGTGGTATCAGCGCGACATCGAAGTCCCGCGGGACTGGGGGGGCCGCCGCGTCGTGCTCTTCATGGAGCGGCCGCGCTGGGAGTCAACCGTGTGGGTTGACGACCGTGCCGTCGGCTCGAACAGAAGCCTCGTCGCGCCGCACGAGTTCGACCTGGGTCAGCTTGAGCCCGGCCGCCACAGGCTGACCGTGCGCGTGGACTCCTCGATGCTGTTGCCCTACCGCCCCGACGCGCACAGCGTCTCGGACTCGCTGGGGGGCAGCTGGAACGGCATCGTCGGGAGGATCGAGTTGAACTCGACGGGCCGCGTGTGGATAGACGACGCGCGCGTCTTCCCGAACGTGTCGAAGAGGGCCGCGCTGTTGAAAGTCCGAGTCGGAAACGCGACGGAACGCGCGGGGCGTGGGACGCTTTCGGCCGGCGGCGTAAGCGTTCCGGTCGAGTGGGACGAGAAGGGCGGCGCGGCGCAGCTCGAAGTGCCGCTTGGGGCGAAAGCGAAGACCTGGGACGAGTTCGGCCCCGCCTTACAGAAGCTGACGCTCAGACTTCAGGGCGAAGGCGTCGAAGAGAGCAGGGAACTATCCTTCGGCCTCGTCGAGTTCGAGACCGAAGGGAGCGACTTCGTCGTCAACGGCCGGAAGACCTACCTGCGCGGCAACCACCACGGCGGCGACTTTCCCTTGACGGGCTACCCGCCGACGGACGTCGAATACTGGCGGCGCGTCCTCCGCATCAACAAGGAGTGGGGCATCAACCACGTCCGCTTCCACTCCTTCTGCCCGCCCGAGGCCGCCTTCACCGCCGCCGACGAACTCGGCGTCTACCTACAGCCCGAGCCCGGCATGTGGAACGAGATCAGCCCCGGCACGCCGATGGAGCGGATGCTCTACGAAGAGACCGAGCGGATGATTCGCGCCTACGGCAACCACCCGTCGTTCGTGCTGCTCTCGGCGAGCAACGAGCCGAAGGGGCGCTGGAAGCAGTCGCTCCCGCGCTGGGCCGAGCACTTCCGGCAGGCAGACCCGCGCATCCTCTACACGACGGGCACGGGGCACACCGACCGCGAGATTCCAGACCCCGAGGAGGGCGCAGACTTCCTCGTCGTCCAGCGCCTCGGCGAGAAGATGCTGCGCGGCCGGTCGGCCTGGTTCGGCCGCGACTACCGCGCCTCGCTCGAAGGGATAAAGATACCCGTCCTCTCGCACGAGCTGGGGCAGTGGGTCGCCTACCCGGACTACTCCGTCATCGACAAGTTCAAGGGCTACATGCGCCCCGGCAACTACGAAATCTTCCGCGACTCGCTCGCGGCGCACGGGCTGTCGGGGAAGGACAGGCAGTTCGCGTGGGCTTCAGGTCGTTATCAGCTCGCCTGCTACAAGGAGGAGATCGAGGCCAACCTGCGCACGCCCGGCATGGCGGGCTTTCAACTCTTAGACCTGCACGACTACGTCGGGCAGGGGACGGCGCTCGTCGGCCTGCTCGACCCGTTCTGGGAGTCGAAGGGTTACGTCGAGGCGGCGGAGTTCCGCCGCTTCAACTCCGAGACCGTCCCGCTCGCGCGCCTGACCAAACGCGTCTTCACCGGCGACGAGACGTTGGAGGCGGAGGTCGAAGTTGCTCACTACGGCGCGGCCCCTTTGAATAACGCGTCGCCTTCGTGGAAGGTCGTTGACGCGCGCGGCAGGGTCTTGGCTTCGGGACGCTGGCCCTCGCGGACGATACCCGTCGGCAAGAACACGTCGCTCGGCCGCGTCTCGGTTGACCTCTCGAAACTCCCCGCGCCGCGCCGTTACAAGCTCGTGGTGGGTTTGAGAGGGACGGCAGCCGAGAACGACTGGAACTTCTGGCTCTACCCGTCCGAAGCCGAGCGCGCCGCGCCGCGTGACGTGTTGATAACGAGGTCTTGGGACGAGGCCGAGGCGAAGTTGAGAGAGGGCGGCAAGGTGCTCTACGTCCCGCGGCGCGCAGACCTCGACTGGACGAGCCCGCCGCTCGACGACGTGCCCGTCTTCTGGAACCGCCTGATGGGGCCGGCGTGGGGCCGCATGCTCGGCCTCCTCAGCGACACGCGCCACCCCGCGCTCGGGCTCTTCCCGACCGAGGCCAACTTCGACTGGCAGTGGTCGGAGATAGTCCGCGGCGCGCGCGCCGTCAACCTCGACCGCCTGCCGCGCGCGCTAGAGCCAATCGTCTGGGCCATCGATGACTGGAACCGCAACTACAAGCTCGGCCTCCTCTTTGAATGTCGCGTCGGCCGCGGTCGCCTGCTGGCGAGCGGCGCGGACATCGAGACCGACCTTGACGCGCGACCCGCCGCGCGTCAACTGCGTCACTCGCTGCTCGCCTACATGGCCTCGCCGCGCTTCCGCCCCGCGGTCGCGGTGCGCGCCGAAGAGCTGCGCGGCCTGCTCTTCGACACCCGCGTCATGAAGAGGCTCGGGGCCGAAGCGAAGGGCGAGTCGCTGCCGACGAACCCGGCCTCGAACGCCTTGGACGGCGACCCGAACACCTTCTGGCTCGCGGGCGACGCGCGGAAAGGTGTGAAGCACCCGCACGCGCTCAACATAAGCTTCCCCGCGCCGGTCGCCGTGTCGGGGCTCGTCCTCATGCCGCGCCAGAATCACCGCGAGCACGAGGGAGACATCCGCGGCTACCGTATCGAAGCGAGCGACGACGGCGAGCGCTGGCGCGAGGTCGCGCGCGGCGAACTGGTCTCGACCTTCGAGCCCCAACGCCTGAGCTTCCCGCAGACGGTCACGGCGCGCCACCTGCGTCTCACGGCGCTCGGCGGCTTCGGCACGGACGTGACGGCCGCGCTCGCGGAGCTGGCCGTCGCCTACGCCGGCCCCAAACTTCCAGATGAGGCGGACGACGCGCCCGAGTACAAGCGCACACGCACCGCCACCCCCGACATAGACGAAGGCACGCCCGCCGCGCAGCCGACGCCGACGCCAACACGTAGACCGCGGTCGCAACGCGGACGCAGAAAGCCGTAACGGGTATGTCGAGCGTGTATGCAATGAAAATTAGACACGGAGACACAGAGACACAGCCGGGGACGCAGCTTCAAGTTTTTAGCTGTGCCTCTGTGTCTCCGTGGTTAAAGCTTTCTGCCGTCGGCCTGCTGTTCCTGCTCGCGTGCGTGCAAACGGCGGCGGCGCAGGAGTCGTCGTGGGTGAGGGGGTCGGGACGCGCGGGCGACTTCGGGCTCGTGCGCGGGGGGAGCGCGGCCGACGTGTACGTCTCGGACGGAGACTTCAAGGTCGTACGGATCGCCGCGAAGGATTTGACGGCGGACATCGAGCGCGTGACGGGCGTGCGCCCCGCGCTGCGCAACGAGACGGCGGGGCTTTCGGGTCACGCCGTCATCGTCGGGACGCTCGGCAAGAGTTCCCTCATCGACGATCTCGCGCGCGGGGGGAAGCTCGACGCGAGTGGTCTGCGCGGGCAGTGGGAGACTTTCCTGATTGCGACGGTCAAAGACCCTCTGCCCGGCGTGCGTCTGGGGCTGGTGGTGGCGGGGAGCGACCGGCGCGGGACGGCCTACGGCGTCTACGAGCTTTCGCAGGCCGCGGGCGTCTCGCCCTGGTACTGGTGGGCCGACGTTGCGCCGGAGCGCAGGCGCGAACTCTTCGTCGCGGCCGGCGCGCGCAAGGCGGGGCCGCCGTCGGTGAAGTACCGCGGCATCTTCATCAACGACGAGGACTGGGGGTTGCAACCGTGGGCCGCCAAGACCTTCGAGCCCGAGCGCGGCGACATCGGCCCCAAGACCTACGCGCGCGTCTTCGAGCTGCTGCTGCGCCTCAAGGCCAACACGCTCTGGCCCGCGATGCACGAGGTGACGCGCCCCTTCAACACGTTCCCCGAGAACAGGCAGGTGGCGGACGACTACGCCATAGTCATGGGCTCGTCGCACGCCGAGCCGATGCTCAGGAACAACGTCGGCGAGTGGAAGGAGGACAAGAAGCTCTACGACTACACGAAGAACGCGGAGGGCGTCCGCGCCTACTGGGAGCAGCGCGTCCGCGAGAACGGCCGCTTCGAGAACCTCTACACTTTGGGGATGCGCGGCATCCACGACAGCCCGATGCAGGGGCCGAAGACGCAGGCCGAGCGGATAAGGACGCTCGAACAAATCTTCGCCGACCAGCGCGCGATGCTCGCGCGCCACGTCAACCCGAACGTCTCCGAGGTGCCGCAAATCTTCAACCCGTACAAGGAGGTTTTGGCAGACTACCGCGCGGGGCTTCGCGTGCCCGAAGACGTGACCGTCGTCTACCCGGACGACAACTTCGGCTACATACGCACCTTCCCCGACGAAGAGGAGCGCAGGCGGCCGGGCGGCACCGGCGTCTACTACCACATCTCCTACCTCGGCCGCCCGCTCTCTTACCTGTGGCTCAACACGACGCCGCCCGCGCTCGTCTGGGAGGAGATGTCGAAGGCTTACCGTAACGGCGCGCGCCGGTTCTGGATGCTTAACGTCGGCGACATCAAGCCGGGGGAGATAGGCACCGAGTTCTTCTTGCAGACGGCCTGGGACGCCTCGCGTTGGCGGGGCGACAACCTGCAAGACTTCTTAAGGCAGTGGGCGGCGCGCGAGTTCGGCGCGGAGCACGCCGAAGAGATAGCGTCGGTGATGGACGGTTACTACCGGCTCGGCTTCGCGCGCAAGCCCGAGCACTTGCAGTGGCACGTGCCGGGCGAGCCCTACCGGCCGAGCGACTTCGCGCACTTCGACTACGGCGACGAGGCGCAGGCGCGGATGGACGCGTACGACTCTCTGATGGGACGCGCGACGGACGTTTACCCGAAACTCCCGCGGCCGCTGCGCGACGCCTACTACCAGCTAGTCCTCTACCCCGTCCGCTGCGCCTCATTCGCCAACCGGCGCGTGCTGGCCGCGGAGAAGGCCGCGCTCTACGCCGCGCAGGGCCGCGCGAGCACCTCCTGGTGGGTGAAGCACGCGACGAACGCCGACCGGCTCGCCGACTCCGAGACGTACAACTACAACGAGCGGATGCTGGGCGGTAAGTGGCATCACATCATGTCGCGCGAGATGGGGCCGGGGCAGTGGAAGGGCATGAGGAGCACCGCGCCCGAAATCCCGCCCGCGGTCTCGAACAGGAGAGCGCCGGAGGCGGCAGGGCTCGGCGTCGCGATAGAAGGGCGCGCCGAAGCCCTGCGCGAGGGCGAACGGGACGCGGCGCTGCCCGCCCTGGACATTTACACGCGCGGCTCGCGCTTCATCGACATCTTCAACACGGGGCGCGCGCCGGCCGCGTGGGTCGCGCGCGCGAAGGAGGGCTGGATTAAGCTGAGCCGGACGCGGGGCGAGATTTTCGTCGGCCCGACCGTGAAGCAGGGCCTGCCGTTCGACGTGCCCGGCGACGCGCGCGTGCTCGTCTCGGTCGATTGGTCGAAGGCCCCGAAGGGTGAGGCCGTCTCGGGCACGGTCGAGATCGAAGGCGCGGGCTCGAAACGCACGGTGAAGGTTCCCGTCTTCAACCCGACCGCGCCGCGGCCCGAGAGTCTGAAGGGCTTCGTCGAGTCGAACGGCGTCGTCTCCATCGAGGCCGAGCACTTCACCTCGAAGACCGACCGCGCGGGCGCGGCATGGCAGGTCATCGAGGGCCTCGGGCGCACGGGCGACTCGGTGGCCGTCTTCCCCGAAGACGCGCCGAGCGTCGGGCTCGCGCGGGCCGCGCAAGCGGCGCCCTCGCTCGAATACCCTCTGCACCTCTTCCGCGCGGGCGAGATGGAGCTGACGTTCTACCTCATCCCGACGCACCCCGTGCGCGGCACGTCGGGGCTGCGCTTCGCCTACTCCCTGGACGGCGCGGAGCCGCGCGAGCTGGCGGCGAGCGCGGGCGTCGAAGTCACCTCGCGGCAGTGGTCGGAGAACGTCCTGAACGCGACGACGAAGGTCAGCGCGCCCGTCAGGCTCGACGCGGGCGCGCACGTCCTCAGAATCTACATGCTCGACCCGGGCGTCGTGCTCGACCGTGTCATCCTCAACGCCGGCGGCCTGCGGCCCAGCTATCTCGGCCCGCCGGAGACGAGAGTCGTGTTGAAGTAACAGGTCAGAACCACCCGCGGTAGCGGGTGGGCCTGCACAAACAGAATGCAGAGCAAGGAACGAGCAATGTCGATTGAATATATCGTCTTCCTTATCAATCGCCGAGCCGTAGATGTTAGTCCCACCCGCTACCGCGGGTGGTTCTGCCTGACTCTCGCGGCGTGCGGACTCTTCCTGTTCGCGGGGGGGGCCGCGGCGCAGGGCTCGCCGCGGAGCCGCGTGTCGTTCAACGCTGGCTGGCGGTTTCAGAAGGACGACCCGGCGGGGGCCGAGGGCCGCCTGAGCTACGAGAAGATAAAGGAGAGTGTGACGGCGACGGGACGGGAGTTCGTCGCGGGCGCGTCGAAGGCCGTCAAGGCGGACGAAAGTCTGGGCGCGGATGTCTCCTACACGCGGCGCGACTTCGACGACTCCGCGTGGCGGCGTTTAGACCTGCCGCACGACTGGGGCGTCGAGGGGCCTTTCAGGCAGGAGTACCCCGGCGAGACGGGGAAGCTCCCCTGGTGGGGCGTCGGCTGGTATCGCAAGCACTTCGACGTTCCGGCGGGCGATAAGGGGAAACAGATCTACCTCGACATCGACGGCGCGATGTCCTACGCGACCGTCTGGCTTAACGGCCGCTTCGTGGGCGGCTGGCCCTACGGCTACTCGTCTTTCCAACTAGACCTCACGCCCTTCGTCGAGTACGGCAAAGAGAACGTCGTCGCGATTCGCCTGGACAACCCGCCCGACTCCTCGCGCTGGTATCCGGGCGGCGGCATCTACCGTAACGTCTGGCTCACGAAGACCGCGCCCGTCCACGTCGCGCACTGGGGGACTTACGTCACGACGCCCGAGGTGAGCCCGCGCGCGGCGACTGTCAACGTCGAGGTGACGCTCGCCAACGACTCCGGCGAGGCGGCGGAGGTCGAGGTCGAGACGGCTGTCTTCACGCTCGACCCTGACTGGACGGCCCGAGGGGTGGAGGGGGTTGCGACCGAGATGGGGGCGGAGGGAGTTGCGACCGAGACGGCGCGGCTCGGCGTCGGCGCGGGCACTCGCGCGCGCGTTGCGGCCAGCGTCCGCGTCAACAACCCGAGGCTGTGGAGTCCGAAGAGCCCGAACCTCTACCTCGCCATCACGACGGTCGGGCGGCGCGGCAGGATCCTGGACGTGTACCCGACCGTCTTCGGCATCCGCACGGTTAAATTCGACGCGGCGCGCGGCCTCCTCGTCAACGGCGAGGTGGTCGAGATCAAGGGCGTCTGCAACCACCACGACCTCGGCGCGCTGGGCGCGGCGGTCAACTGGCGCGCGCTCCAACGGCAGCTTGAAATCCTGAAGGAGATGGGCGTCAACGCCATCCGGACGAGCCACAACCCGCCCGCGCCCGAGCTGCTCGACCTCGCCGACCGCATGGGCCTGCTCGTGGCGGACGAGGCGTTCGACGCGTGGCGGCGCGCGAAGAAGAAGAACGACTACCACCTGCTCTTCGACGACTGGCACGAGAAGGACTTGCGCGCGCTCGTGCGGCGCGACCGCAACCACCCTTCCGTAATGCTTTGGAGCACGGGCAACGAGATCGGCGAGCAGGGCAACGCCGAGGGTCACAAGCTCTCGGAAGAGCTTTCGCGCATCGTCCGCGAGGAGGACCCGACGCGCCCCGTCACGGCCGGCGCGAACCACGTGCAGGCCGGCTACAACGGCTTCCAGAAGACGTTGGACGTGTTCGGCTACAACTACAAGCCGCAGGAGTACGCGAAGTTCCGCGAGAAGAACCCGGCGCAGCCGCTCTACGGCAGCGAGACCTCTTCGACCGTCAGCTCGCGCGGCGAATACTTCTTCCCCGTCGAGGAGGATAAGGACAGGGGCAAGGCGGACTTCCAGGTCAGCTCCTACGACCTCTACGCGCCGCGCTGGGCGACGACGCCCGACGCGGAGTTTAAGGGGCAGGACGAGAACCCTTCGGTCGCGGGCGAGTTCGTCTGGACGGGCTTCGACTACCTCGGCGAGCCGACGCCCTACAACGCCGACGCGTCGAACCTGCTCAACTTCTCCGACCCCGCGGCGCAGGCGCGCATGGCCGAGGAGCTGAAGGCTTTGGGGAAGATTCGCGTGCCCTCGCGCAGCTCCTACTTCGGCATCGTAGACCTCGCGGGCTTCAAGAAGGATCGCTTCTACATCTATCAGGCGCGCTGGCGGCCCGAGCTGCCGATGGCGCACATCCTGCCGCACTGGAACTGGCCGGGGCGCGAGGGGCAAGTCACACCCGTCCACGTTTACACCTCGGGCGACGAGGCGGAGCTGTTCCTCAACCGTCGCTCGCTGGGCCGGAAGAAGAGGGGGCCGTTCGAGTACCGCCTGCGCTGGGACGAAGTTAAGTACGAGCCGGGAGAGCTGCGTGTTGTCGCTTACCGTGAAGGGAGGCGCTGGGCCGAGGACTATGTGCGGACGACGGGACCGGCCGCGCGTCTGTTGATGAATGCAGACCGCGCGGAGATAGCGGCGGACGGCTCCGACCTCTCGTTCGTCACGGTGAGTGTGGCTGACGGTGCCGGGCTGACCGTCCCGCGCGCGAAGAACCGGGTGCGCTTCGAGGTGCTCGGCCCCGGCGAGATCGTCGCCGTGGACAACGGCGACCCGACGAGTCACGAGCCTTTCCAGTCGAAGGAGCGCGCCGCCTACAACGGCCTCTGCCTCGTCGTCGTCCGCTCGAAGGCGGGCGCGGCGGGGAGCATCAAGCTCCGGGCCTACTCCGAAGGGTTGAAGTCCGCCGACGTGACCATCAAAAGTAGGCGGGCACGGTGAGGGGCGGGATGTTCGACACGCAGACACGGAGACACGGAGGGACGGCTTCACCTTTAGCCCTCGTCAAGCTGTGCCTCTGTGTCTCCGTGTCTCTGTGTTTACTGGGACTCCCTTTCCCGGGGCGCGCGCGGAATGAAGAGGTCGTCATCGACTTCTCGCACGCGGGCTACGGCGGGGGCGGCGCGCGTGTGCCTTCTGTGCCCGACGTGCTGCGTGTGCGGCCGACGGGGCGCGACGACACGGCGCTGATACAGGCGGCGCTCGACCGCGTCGCCTCGATGCCGGCGGACGACAAAGGACTGCGCGGGGCGGTGCTGCTCGAACGCGGCAGGTTCCGCGTCGCGGGGCATCTCCGTCTGCGCGCGTCCGGCGTCGTGCTGCGCGGGCGCGGGGCGAGCCTGACGACCGTCGTCGCTACGGGGCAGTCCCGCCGCACGCTCGTCGAGGTCGGGCGTGAAGAGCCCCCTTCAACCGGCGCGGCCCTCCGAGTGACGGACGAGAAGGTGCCTGCGGGCGGGCGCGTGCTCACGCTTGAGAGCGTCGAAGGGCTCGCGGCCGGCGACCGCGTCGTCGTCCACAGGCCGAGCACGAAGGAGTGGGCCGAGGCGCTCGGCATGAACAGGGCCGAGGGGTCGTTTGCAGACCAGCGCCTGCACTGGACGCCCGGCTCGCGCGACCTCGTCTGGGACAGGACGGTCGCGTCCGTCGATAGAGAGGCGAAGAGGGTCACGCTCGACGCGCCCGTCACCACCGCGCTCGAACGTCGCCACGGCGGCGGGAGCCTAGCGAAGGTCAACGCGAGCGAGCCCGTGCGTAACGTCGGGGTCGAAGCGCTGACGCTGGAGAGCGAGTTCGACCGCTCGAACCGTTTCGACGAGGAGCACTCGTGGATAGCGGTCGCGCTCGACAACGTCGAGGACGCCTGGGTGCGCGACGTGACGGCGCGCCACTTCGCCGGCTCGGCCGTGCGCGCGGGGCGGCGCGCGCGGCGCGTGAGCGTCGAGGGATGCCGTTACGAGTCGCCGGTCTCGGAGGTCGGCGGCTACCGGCGGCAGGGCTTCTTCGTCGAGGGGCAGCAGGTCTTAGTCCGCGACTGTTGGAGTGAAGCGGGTACGAACGACTTCGCCGTGGGCTTCACGGCGGCCGGGCCGAACGTCTTCCTCGACTGCGAGTCGAAGGGCTCGCTCGGCCCGAGCGGGTCGTTCGAGAGCTGGGCGTCGGGCGTCCTCTACGAGCGCGTGCGGATCGGGGGCGCGGCGTTGCGGCTCACGAACGACACGGCGCGCGCGCAGGGCGGCGGCTGGACGGCCGCCAACTCGGTCATCTGGAACTGCGGGGCCGATTCGCTAGAAGCGCGCGGCCCCGAAGACGCTCCGAACGTCTTGAGGACTTCGACGGAACCTCTCTACGAGAAGCAACTCGCCTCCCGCATGGCGATTGCGGAGAAGCAAAGCACCTTCACGCTCGGGCTCGGCGCGGAGAGAGGCGCGAAGGCCCGGAGGCCCGAAGTCAAAGGGCCGCGCGCGTCGCCCCGCGCCCGCCCGCTTCAGATCGTGAACGGCCGTTTCGTCGTCGGCGGGCGGGTGGTGTGGGGCGGGATGCTGAACGGCGCGTGGTGGAAGGGGCAGGTCTCGCCGCAGGTCGCGCGCGCGGCGGGCGGCGTGAGCGTCACGCGCTTCGTGCCGGGGCGCGTGGGGCCGGGGCTCACGGAGGATTTGGGGAAGCTCGCGGCGAAGATGGTCGAAGAGGGCACGCCCTTCTTCAACGGCGGCCACGGCCTCTGGTACGACAGGCGGCGGGACGCGCACACCATCGCCGAGCAGCCGGACGCGAACGTGTGGGCGCCCTTCTACGAGATGCCCTGGGCCAGAAGCGGGAAGGGGAAGGCGTGGGACGGCCTGAGCAAGTACGACCTGACGCGCTTCAACCCCTGGTACTTCGAGCGCACGCGCGAGTTCGCGGGGGAGTGTGAGCGCCGCGGGCTCGTCTACTACCACAGCCTCTACAACACGCATAACCTTCTGGAGACGGCGGCGCACTGGGTTGACTTCCCCTGGCGGCCCGCGAACAACGTAAACGACACGGGGCTGCCCGAGCCCCCGCCGCTCGACGCGCGCAAAGGCGTCCACCTCGCCAACCAGTTCTACGACGCGTCAGACCCGCGCCGTCGCGCGCTCCACCGCGCCTTCATCCTGCACACGCTCGACGTGCTCGGCGGGCGGCCGAACGTCGTCCTCACGCTCGGCTTCCAGTTCGCGGGGCCGCTCGCCTTCCAGCAGTTCTTCCTCGACACCGTCGCCGAGTGGGGGCGTGCTAAGAGAAGGCCCGTGCGCGTCGCACTCATCACGAGCAAGGACATCACCGACGCGATACTGGCCGACCCCTCGCGCTCCAAGCTCGTCTCCGTCATCGACACGCGCTACTGGCAGTACCGGCCCGAAGGGAAGCTCTGGGCCCCGCCCGGGGGGCGCAACCTCGCCTTCCGCGAGATGATCACGGAGGAGTTCAAGCGCTCGGGCGACGCGCCGCCCGACACCACACCGCAGCAGGTCTACCGGCAGGTGCGCGAGTACCGCGACCGCTTCCCCGAAAAGGCGGTCGTCGCGTGGCACTCCGGCGCGGGGCCGATACCCGTCCTGATGGCGGGCGGCGCGCAGGCGCTCATGCGCAACCCCGCCGCGGGACAGTCGCAGGGCGCGCAGTCAGACCGCACCGCCCTCGACCCGTTCGTGCGCGAGCACCTGTCGTCAACTTTGATGAAGATGTCGCCGCTCGACGGCCTGCTCGAAGACCCCGCGAACAACTGGTGCCTCTCGGACGCGCGAAACGACGCCGTGCTCGTCTACTCGCTGAAGGGTTCGTCCGTCACGCTCGCGCGCGCACTGCCGCGGCGGGTCTACGCGGGCCTCTGGTTCGACCCGCGCACCGGCGAAACGCGCCCTCTCATCGTGCCGCCGTCGTGGGATAAGGGGGCCACGATCAATAAGCCGACGGGCGAGGATTGGTTACTGTTGCTGACGGCGAAATAGCGGTCAGTACCGCCCGCGGTAGCGGGTGGGTCTTACGTTGACGGCTTGCCGATTGATGAGAGTCGCGCAGTCAGCAATCATGCTGCCTGTGTCACGCCCACCCGCTACCGCGGGCGGTTCTGACCTGGATTTAAAAGGGAGGGAATCATGTCCGGACGACTCATCTGTTCATACATGCTGGCGGGGTTCGTCATCGCCTTACTCTGCTCTCTCGACCGGGCGCGGGCGGCCGAGCCGTTCCCGCTGTGGCCGCAGGGCGCGCCGGGGGCCTTGGGGAAGGAGCCGGCGGACGTGCCGACGCTGACGCCGTTCCCCGCGCCGAAGGAGAAGGCGACGGGCGCAGCCGTCATCGTCTGCCCCGGCGGCGGCTACGGCCGCCTCGCAGACCACGAGGGGCCGCCCGTCGCCGAGTGGCTCAACACCGTCGGCGTCACGGCCTTCGTCCTCAAGTACCGGCTCGGCCCGCGCTACCGACACCCCTCGATGTTGCAGGACGCGGCGCGCGCGATCCGGACGGTGAGGGCGCGTGCGGCCGAGTGGGGCTTAGACCCCGGGCGCGTCGGCATCCTCGGCTTCTCGGCCGGCGGACATTTGGCCTCGACCGCGGGCACGCACTTCGACGCGGGGCGCGCGGACGCGACCGACCCGGTCGAGCGCGTCAGCTCAAGGCCGTCCGTGATGATCCTCATCTACCCCGTGATTACGATGAGGGAGAAGACGCACGCCGGCTCCCGCCGGAACCTGCTCGGCGAGAACCCGACGCCGGAGCAGGTCGCGCTCCTCTCGAACGAGGAGCAGGTGACGAAGGAGACGCCGCCCGCCTTCGTCGTCCACACCGTCAACGACGCGGGCGTCCCCGTCGAGAACAGCCTGATGTTCGTCTCGGCCCTGCGCAGGGCGGGCGTCCCCTTCGAGCTGCACCTCTACGAGCGCGGCCCCCACGGCTTCGGCCTCGGCACGGCGCGCGGCGACAGGCCGGCCGACCCGATTCTTTCGACCTGGCCCGCCCACGCCGCCGCCTGGCTCCGCCTCCACGGCTTCGCCGCGAAGCAGTAGGCAGTAGGCAGATGGCAGTAGGCAGTTCGGAAGAGGATGAGGTGATAAAAATTCGGAGGCGGCGGATTCACTACCCGCCGCCTCCAACTCTTTAAGGCCGTCTTTTGTCTTAACTGCCTACCGCCTACTGCCTACTGCTCAGTGCGTCGTCGCCTTCTCCGCGCCGAGTCCGGTGTTGGCGCGGACGACCAGCTCGGTGTACTTCGCCTCCGCCGAGGGCTCGCGGCCGGTGAGGGTGCCGAGGAAGGCCCCGAGGAAGCCGAGGGGGATGCTCAGTATCCCCGGGTTCTCGAGCGGGAAGATGGGGTCGGCCTGGATCAGGTGGCGCGCCGCGCCGGTGACGGTCGGCGGGTCTACGGTCATGATGCTCGGGCTGATGAGGATGAGCACGATGGAGGCCAGAAGCCCCGTCGCCAGCCCCGCCACCGCCCCGCGCGTGTTGAAGCGCTTCCAGAAGAGCGAGAAGACGATGACCGGCAGGTTGGCCGACGCCGCCACCGCGAAGGCCAGCGCGACGAGGAAGGCGACGTTCGCCGTCGGCCCCAGGACGATGGCGAGCAGGATGGAGGCGCCGCCGACGACGAAGGCCGTGATGCGCGCGACCTTCACCTCTTCGCCCGGCGCGCGCTCGGTGCCGCGGTGGATGACGTTCGTCCAGAAGTCGTGCGCGAAGGAGGTCGAGGCCGAGATCGTCAGCCCCGCCACGACCGCCAGGATGGTCGCGAACGCGATGGCCGCGACGAAGCCGAAGAAGACGTCGCCACCGAGGTCCTGCGCCAGCAGCGGCGCGCTCATGTTAATCCCGCCGTTCTTCGAGATGAAGTCGCGGCCCACGATGGTCGCCGCGCCGAAGCCGAGGAAGGTCGTCAGGATGTAGAAGACGCCGATGATGGCCATCGCCCACACGACGGACGCGCGGGCGGTCTTCGCGTCGGGCACGGTGTAGAAGCGGACGAGGATGTGCGGCAGCCCCGCGGTGCCGAAGACGAGCGCCGCCCCCAGAGACAGGAGGTCGAGCGCGCCGTAGGGCGGCTTGTAGCGCAGGCCCGGTTGCAGGAAGTCCTGCGTGACGGCGCGGCCGTCCGCGCCCGTGTAGGTGACGTGTCGGACGGCGTCGAAGAAGGCCGCGAGGCTGAAGTCGAAGTTCGCCAGCACCAGCAGGCTCAGCAGAATCGTCCCCCCCATCAGCAGGACGGCCTTGACGATCTGCACCCACGTCGTCGCCAGCATCCCGCCGAAGACGACGTAGACGATCATCAACACGCCTACGCCGATGACCGCCGACTGGTACGTCACGCCCGAGTCCTTCAGCAGCAGAGAGACGAGCGCGCCCGCCCCGACCATCTGCGCGATCATGTAGAAGGTCGAGACGGTCAGCGTGCTCAAACTCGCCATCGCGCGCACCGGCCGCGGCTTCAGGCGGTAGGCGAGCACGTCGGCCATCGTGTACTTGCCCGCGTTGCGCAGGGGCTCGGCGACAATGAGCAGGACGGTCAGGTAGGCGACGAGGAAGCCGACCGAGTACATGAAGCCGTCGTACCCTTGAAAGGCGATGATGCCCGCGATGCCGAGGAACGAGGCGGCGCTCATGTAGTCGCCCGCCACCGCCACGCCGTTCTGCCAGCCCTTGATGGAGCGGCCGGCGGCGAAGTAGGCCGAAGAGCCCGCCGAGCGCCGCGCCGCCCAGTAGGTGATGGCGAGCGTGATGACGACGAAGACGAGGAACATCAGGAGCGAAGTCGTCAAGGCCGCTACCCCTCCTTCCTGTCCGCGTGCAGGCGCTCGATGATCCGACGCGCCACCTCGTCCCAGCCGCCCGCGGCGCGCACGTAAAGGGCGGCCACCGCCCACGCCATGAAGAACTGCGAGAGCGCGAACAGGTACGCGACGTTGAGGCCGAGCACGCGCGTCTCCATCAGACGCGGCGCGTAGCCGACCAGCACCGGCAGCGCGAAGTAGTAGACGACGAAGAAGACCGTCGCCGGCACGATGAATCGCCGCTTCGAGGCGAGGAGCCCTTTGAACTCCTCCTGCGCGGCGATCCTGTCCCAGTCGGCGTCCGCGTCCTCGTCGGCCGTCAGCTCGTGCGCGGGCTTCGCGCGGCCCCGGCCCAGCGGCGCAACGTCCGTGGCCGACCCGCTCTCCGGCGTGAAGTCGCCCGGCTCCGGCTCCATCTGAATCTTCGGCGGCATCCAGTTCTCCTTACGGAATCTGCTTCAAGAGCTTCTTCATCTCGGCGACGGTCTTGGCATGCGCGGGGTCAGAGGCTAAGTTCTTCAGCTCGTGCGGGTCTTGGGTCTCGTCGAAGAGCATCGCGCCCGCGCGGCCCTCGTCCCACTCGGCGTAGCGGAAGCGCTCGGTGCGGACGGCGCGGCCGAGCTTGTTCTGGAACATCGTGACGGTGTGGGCCGGGTGCCGCCAACGCGCTCGGGGGTTTTTCATCAACGGCGCGAGGCTGCGGCCGCGGACGCCCGCCTGCGGGCGCGGCAGCCCGCACAGCTCGGCGAGCGTCGGGTAGAGGTCTTGCAGCTCGACGTGGCGCGAGGTGGCCTGCGCGCGGCCGCCGGGGACGGCGATGAGGAGCGGGACGCGCGTGCCGACCTCGAAGAGCGAGTAGGCTTTCGACCACTTGCCCTTCTCGCCGAGGTGGTAGCCGTGGTCGCTCCAGAAGACGACGACGGTGCTCTCCCTCAAGCCCAGCCGTTCGAGCGCGTCGAGCACGCGGCCGACCTGCGCGTCCATGAAGGTGGTCGAGGCCCAGTAGGCGCGCGTCATCTCGCGCGCCTGTTCCGGCGTGGCGTCGCGGCCGATGAAGAGGTCTGCGTTGCGGCGCGGCACGGACGGTTCGGGGAAGCCGGGCGGGGGGGCGGGCCGCGGCGCGAAGTCCGGGGGGAGCGGGACGCGCGACACGTCGTAGAGGTCGAACATCTTGCGCGGCGCGGTCGGCGGGCTGTGCGGCTTGACGAAGCCGACGGCGAGGAAGAAGGGCTGGCCCTTATCCTTGTAGCGCCCGAGGTAATCGACCGCGCGCGTGGCCGTGCGGTAGTCGCCGTGCGTCTCGCCGTCGCCTTCGAGGACGACGAAGCGGTCGGAGCCCCTGCGCCGCCTCTCGCCTTCGTCCGCGGGCCGCGGCTGTTGCCGTCCGGGGGTGTCGCCCTCGGCCTCGTCCGGGTCGCGCGAGGAGTCGCGCGGCGGCGGCGCGGGTCGCGCGGCCTGGGCGTTGGTGCCGCGGTTGACGATGCCCGGGTCGATGGGCTCGCCGCCCTCAGTCCAGGAGGGTTGGTCGTCGATGCCGCCGTGGAAGATTTTGCCTGCGCGGAGCGTCGCGTAGCCGTTGTTCTTGAAGTGCTGCGGGAGCGTGACCCAGTCGGGGTGGATGGCGCGGAAGTACTTGTTGTTGTCCAGCACGCCCGTCTCGGTCGGGTAGCGCCCCGTGAGCAGCGACGTGCGCGAGGGGTTGCAGAGCGGGTACTGCGTATAGGCGCGGTCGAAGCGCGTGGCGCGCGCGGCGAGGCGGTCGAGGTTCGGCGTCTTGACGAAGGGGTGGCCGTACGCGCCCAGTTCGGGGCGCAGGTCGTCGGCGACGAGGAAGAGCACGTTGAGCCTCTTCTTCGGCGCGCGCCGCTGCTTCGCGGCCGTCTCTCCCGCGGGCACGATTAGCTGAAGCAGCAGTGCGAGCGCGCAGAGCGCGGCGCGTAGTCTCAACGTGTGCCTCCCGGGAAAGTAGCCAGTAGTCAGTAGACAGTAGACAGTAGAAAAAGCAAGCATTCGTCGGGACGGGTCTCCCGTTCGTTGTCATCAACGTTCGTAACGCGGAGCGCTACTGGCTACTGACTACTGTCTACTTCTCAGATTACGCTGAAAGATTTGTTCTGCATTAAACTACAGGGGCAGGGAGGGGGACAAGCGCGGATGAGATTCGGCGGGGACGGGCGTCGGCGGGTGTGTGCGTTGGCCGTGTGCGCGTCGCTTCTGGCGTGTGCGGCGGTCGCGCACGCGCAGTCGAGGAATCAGCGCAGGCCGAACATCGTTCTCGTCGTGGCCGACGACCTCGGCCGCGGCGACCTCGGCGCTTACGGGCAGCGCTACATACGCACGCCGAACCTCGACCGCATGGCGCGCGAAGGGATGCGCTTCACCGACGCCTACGCGCCGAGCCCGGTCTGCGCGCCGTCGCGCGCGAGCTTCATGACGGGGCTGCACCAGGGGCACGCGCGCATCCGCGGCAACATGGCGCGCGGGGGCGAGCGCGTGCCGCTCAAGCCCGAAGACGTGACCGTCGCCGAAGTGTTGAAGGGGGCCGGCTACCGCACCGGCGCTGTCGGCAAGTGGGGCCTGGGCGAGCCGGGGACGACGGGCGTGCCCGGGCGTCAGGGCTTCGACTACTTCTACGGCTACCTCAACCAGGCGCACGCGCACGACTACTACACCGACTACCTCTGGCAGGACGACAGGCGCGTGACGATTCCAAAAGGCAACTACACGCACGACCTCTTGACGCGCGAGGCGCTCGCCTTCATTCGGCGCGAGGACGAGCGGCCCTTCTTCCTCTACCTCGCGTACACCTTGCCGCACGCCAACAACGAGCTGACGCGCAGGACGGGCAACGGGATGGAGGTGCCTTCCGACGCTCCCTACTCGCGCGAGCCGTGGACGCCGCCGCAGCGCAACTACGCGGCGATGGTGACGCGGCTCGACGCGGACGTGGGGGAACTGCTCCGGCTCCTGAAAGAAATGGACATCGACAGGGAGACGGTCGTCATCTTTACGAGCGACAACGGGCCGCAGGGGAGGGACGAGGGCGGCTACGACCAGGCGTTCTTCGACAGCAACGGGCCGCTCCGGGGCCTGAAGCGCGAACTCTACGAGGGCGGCGTACGCGTCCCGCTCCTCGTGCGCTGGCCGGGGCGCGTGCGCGCGGGGGCGTCGAGCGCGTTCCCCGTGACGCTCTGCGACCTTCTGCCGACGGCCGCGGCGCTCGCGGGCGCGCGCGCGCCGGCGAACGACGGCCTCTCTCTGCAAAGCCTTCTGCTCGGCGGGCGCGCGCCCCGGAGGGAGTTTCTCTACTGGGAGTTTCACGAAGGGGGTTTCGCGCAGGCCGTACGGATGGGGAGTTGGAAGGCCGTGCGGAAGGGTCTGGACGGCGCGGTCGAGCTTTACGACTTGAAGACCGACGTGGGCGAGACGCGCGACGTGTCCGCGCGCCACCCCGCGCTCGTCCGCCGCGCCGCAGAGGTCATGCGGCGCGAGCACGTCGAGTCGGAGGACTGGCCGCTGAAATAGCGGTCAGAACCGCCCGCGGTAGCGGGTGGGCCTTACGCCGACGGCTCGTCGATTGATAAGAGGGCCGCTGTCATCAGTCGCCCGGGATGCGTCATGTCCCCCCACTACCGCGGGCGGTTCTGACCTGATTACCGATGATAAAGCTAACGAACGAGGTCGTCAGACTCTTTCTCCTGCTGTCGTGCGCGCTTGCGCTCATCTGCGCGCAGGGCTGTCGGGGGGAAGGGGCAGACGTTGCTCCTTCGCGCACAGGCGGGGGCGCGCGCGCCGAGCGCGACGGGATGGTCTTCATTGAGGGCGGGACGTTCCGGATGGGCGCGGACGACGAGATGCCGGACGAAGCGCCCGCGCACGAGGTTAGGGTCGAGTCGTTCTGGATGGACGCGCGCGAGGTGACGGTCGGGGAGTTCGCGAAGTTCGTGGAGGCCACGGGCTACAAGACCGACGCGGAGCGGTTCGGGTGGTCGGGCGTCTTCGACAAGGAGACGGGCGACTGGGTGAGAGTTGACGGCGCGGACTGGCGACACCCGGAGGGGCCGGGCTCGACGGCCGGGACGGAGGAGCCGGTCTGCCAGGTCTCCTGGCGGGACGCGTCGGAGTACGCGCGCTGGGCCGGGAAGCGCCTGCCGACCGAGGCCGAGTGGGAGTACGCGGCGCGCGGCGGGCTCGCGGGCACGCGCTACGCGTGGGGCGACGAGCTGAGGCCCGGGGGGAGGCCCGTGGCGAACTGGTGGCAGGGCGAGTTCCCCGCGCGCGACACGGGCGAGGACGGGTTCAAGGGTCGCGCGCCGGTGGGAAGTTTTAAGGCGAACGGCTACGGGCTCTACGACGTGGCGGGGAACGTGTGGGAGTGGTGCGCGGACTGGTACGCGGGCGACTACTACGCCGCGTCGCCGCGCGAGAACCCGGCGGGGCCGCGCGCGGGCGAGGAGCGCGTCATCCGCGGCGGCTCCTGGATGTGCGCCGAGAACTTTTGCAGCAACTACCGCGTCGCCGCGCGCAGCCACGCCACGCCCGACACGGGGCTGGATAACCTCGGCTTCCGCTGCGCGCGGGATGTGGAGGAGAGTAGGCGGAAGGCAGAGGGCAGTAGGCAGTAGGCAGTTAACGCCGGTTGGGTTCAGGTTGCATCGGAGCCCCGGAGGGGCGGCAGAAGGTAGCCAGGGGCGAGCGAAGGCGCAAGCCTGAGCGAAAGCCCCTGGTCAGCGTCCATATAATTTATCGGAGCCCTGTAAGGGCGGCAGAGTCTGTCGCCCTTACAGGGCTCCCCATATTAAACCCGCCGTGACCAGGGGCGGCGCTCGGGCTGTGCCCTCGCTCGCCCCTGGCTACCTTCTGCCGCCCCTCCGGGGCTCCGCGCCTGCATCCTGACGTAACTGCCTACTGCCTACTGCCTACTGCCTACTGCTTTCGGTCGCATTCGGGCGCGGGGCGAGATATAATCCGCGGCCGTAATGGCAGCGGCCATCCCCCTGTTTCGGTTCACACTCCCCCGAGGTGTCTGGATGAAGAGAACGCCCACTCGCCTGCTCACGACCCTTCTGACATCCCTGCTCGTGCAAGCCCCCGCGGCCGCGGGGCGGCCGCAGCAGCCGACGCCCCCGCCGGCCCGGCCCGCGCAGACCCCGACGCCCGCGCCCGCGTCGGACGTGCCCGACTGGTTGAAGAACCTGCCGACGAGCCCCGTGCCTTCGCAGGAGGGGCCGATTCAGATCACGCCGCCGGGCCTGCCCGAGACGGTCGCGCACGACGAGGACGACGTGGTGCGCATCACCTCGAACCTCGTGCAGATCGACGCCGTCGTGACCGACAAGAAGGGCCGCCAGGTCACCGACCTCAAGGCCGAGGAGTTTGAAATCCTCGCCGACGGCAAGCCGCAGAAGATCACGAACTTCTCCTACGTGCAGAACGTCCCCGACCCGGAGGCGACGCCCGCGCCGCCGGCCGACAAGAAGTCGAACGTGATCGCGCCGCCGCCCGCGCCCCTGCGACCCGAGCAGGTCAGGCGCACCGTCGCCTTCGTCTTCAACGACCTGGAGATGTCCTGGGAGAGCGTCTACCACGCGCGCCGGGCCATCCAGAAGTTCGTGGACGAGCAGATGCTGCCGGGCGACTTCGTCGCCATCCTCCCTGCGAGCGGCGGCAGCGGGGCGCTCCAACAGTTCACCAACGACAAGCGGCTGCTCAACGCCGCCATCAAGAACCTGCGCTGGCAGCCGCAGTTCGGCGCCCGCATCCGCCCCTTCGAGCCGCCGTCCTACGGCTCGTACAACTACGGCGGGTCGGGCTTCGGCGGGCCGGCGCCCGCACAGTTGGCCCGCATCGACCGCTCCCTCGACGCCATGAACTACCTCGACGCGATGCGGCGCGAGCGGTTCAGCATCGGGACGCTCAACTCGCTCGACGCCGTCGTCGGCGCGCTGCGCGACCTGCCCGGGCGCAAGTCGCTCGTGCTCCTCTCGGACGGCGTCTTCATGCCCTCGCCCGAGGACGGCGACTCCGGCAGGGTGCTGGCCGGCATCAACCGCGTCATCGAGAGCGCCAACCGCGCCTCGGTCATCATCTACACCATCGACGCGCGCGGCCTCCAGACGCTCAGCCCCTACGACATCAGCACGTCCGGCGTGCCCGACCCGGCGACCGTCTTCGCGCGCATGTCGGCGGCCAGCCGCGAGCTGTCCGACTCGCAGGTCGGGATGCGTAAGCTGGCCGAGGAGACGGGCGGCGTCGCCTACGTCAACTCGAACGACATCGGCGGCGGCGTCCGCCGCGCGCTCGAAGACCAGAGGGGCTACTACCTCGTCGGCTACCGCCCCGACGAGGAGACGTTCGACGCCGCCACGGGGCGCATGCGCTACCACCGGCTCAAGCTCAACGTCACGCGCCCGGGGCTGAAGGTGCGGACGCGCAGCGGCTTCTTCGGCTTCGAGGGCAAGAGCGTGACGCCGGCCACCGTGCCGCGCACGCGCGCGCAGCAGCTCCGCGCCGCGCTCGTCTCGCCCTTCCCGGCGGGCGGCGTCTCCTTGCGCCTCACCTCCTTCTTCATGCAGGACCGGAAGGAGGGCGCGTTCGTCCGCTCGCTCATCCACATCGACGGCCGCGACCTCACCTTCCGCCGCCAGCCCGACGGCAGCTACAAGGCGGTCATCGACGTGGTCGCGCTGGCCTTCGGCGCGAAGGGGGTCGTCATCGACGAGGTCAACGCGACGCACACGGTGACGCTGACCGAGCGGGCCTACAGGCATATTCAGGCGGCCGGGATGCTCTACAACCTGCTCGTTCCCGTCAAGAAGCCGGGCGGCCACCAGCTCCGCATCGCCGTGCGCGACACGGCGTCCGAGAAGACGGGCTCGGCCAGCCAGTACGTCGAGGTGCCCGACCTCAAGAAGGGGCGGCTCGCGCTCTCGGGGATCATAGTCAAGGCGGCCGACCCCGAGCCGAAGCCCACGCCCGCGTCGCCCGCGGCGACGCCGACGCCGCAGCCGACGCCGACGCCGCAGCCGAAGCCCGCGGCCGCGCCGCCCGAGCCCCCGACGCGCGCCGACATCGAGAACATGCCGCCGCCCGCGAACGCCTCGAAGCCCGAAGAGCCGCCGGCCGACGGCCCGGCCGCGCCGCCGCCCGACCCCGGGGGCAGCCCGGCCGTGCGCCGCTTCAAGCGCGGCACGCTCCTCGACTACGGCTTCTACATCTACAACGCGAAGCAGGATCGGGCGGGCGGCAAGACGCAGCTCCAGACGCAGGTGCGCCTCTACCGCGACGGCAAGCTCGTCTTCGACGGGCAGGTGCGGCCGTTCGACGCCATCCCGTTCAACACCCAGGGCGACATCGGGGCGGGCGGCCGACTCCAGCTCGGGTCGGTCATGGTTCCCGGCGAATACGCCCTCCAGATGATCGTCACCGACCTGCTCGCCAAGGAGAAGCAGCGCGTCGTGACGCAGTGGATCGACTTCGAGATCGTCGAGTAGCAACCCGCCCCCGCGCCTTCGCCGCCCGCGCCGCACGGCTGCCCAGCCCCTCCGTCTCCCCGGGGCCGGCGCCGCCGTCCGGCCGGGCGGCGATTCTATTGACAGGCGCGGGGCCCGGGTTTATAAGCCTTCCTGTCCGTCACCAGCAGAGGCCGCGCCTCCGGCGCACCTCCTTATCACCACTTCCGCCCGGGTTCGACAAGCCCACCTCGGGCCGAGCGCCTCTTAAACGGGAAGACCCGCACCACCTATGAGCGACAGAACTCAGCAGGCAGTCCCCTTCAACAGCACGCAGCCGAAGTGCCCGAAGTGGCGCCCCGCCGTCGAGGCGGGCGGCGAGGGAGGGCCCCGGCCGCGGGTCTTCATCAGCTACAAGCGCAACGCGCCCACGGACGAGAAGATCGCCGAGGCGCTCGTCGCGGCCTTCGGCCGCAAGCACGAGGTCTTCATCGACAAGGTCATCCTGCCGGGCACCGACTGGGCGGTGTGTATCGAGACGAAGATCCGCGAGTCGGACTTCCTCGTCCCGCTGCTCTCGGCGCAGTCAGTCAACAGCGAGATGGTCAAGGGCGAGATCGAGAAGGCGCACTTCTTCGGCAAGGAGTCGGGCCGCCCCGCCATCCTCCCCGTCCGGGTGGCCTACACGGAGCCGTTCCCCTACTCGCTCAGCCCCTACCTCAACCCGCTCCAGTGGGCCTGCTGGGACGGCGACGAAGACACGCCGCGCCTCATCCGCGAGCTGCTGGCGGCCGTCGCGGGCGGGGAGCTTCTGGGCGGCGAGCTGCCGCCGCCCACGCCGCCCGAGGAGGGCGTCGTCCCGCAGCCGCTCCCGGCCGCCTCGCTCCACCCTTTGGAGCTGCCCGAGGGGACGATGGATCCCGAGTCCGTCTACTACGTCGCGCGCGCGACGGACGCCCCGGCGGTCAGCGCCATCCGGCAGACGCAGCAGGGCGTGACCATCCCGATCAAAGGGCCGCGGCAGATGGGCAAGAGCTCGCTGTTGCTGCGCGTGATGGAGGAGGCCGGCCGGGTCGGCAAGCAGACCGTCCTGCTCGACTTCCAGCTCTTCGACCACGTGGCGCTCGCCTCGGCCGACAACTTCTACCGCCAGTTCTGCGCCTGGCTCTCGGCGGAGCTTGGGAGGCCGAACCGCGTGGAGGAGTTCTGGGCGATGGGGCTCGGCAACACGCAGCAGACGACCTACTACATGACGCGGCACCTGCTCGACGGCCTCGACGCGCACCTCGTCCTGGCGATGGACGAGGTGGAGCGCATCTTCGACAAGCCGTTCCGCGACGACTTCTTCAGCATGCTCCGGAGCTGGCACAACAAGCGCGCGCGGGAGCGGCCCTGGAAGCGCTGTGACCTCGTGCTGGTGACCTCGACCGAGCCCTACCAGCTCATCGCGGACCTCAACCAGTCGCCCTTCAACGTCGGCGTCGTCATCGAACTCGAAGACTTCACCCCGGCGGAGGTGCGCGAGCTGAACGCGCGACACCCGCGGCCGCTCCCGCCGCCCGACGAGCGCGGGCTGACGGAGCTGCTGGGCGGCCACCCGTACCTCACGCGGCGCGCCTTCTACCTGCTCGGGAGCGACAGCCTCACGCTCGCCGGGCTGCTGGCGGAGGCCGTGGACGACCGCGGCCCCTTCGGCGACCACCTGCGCTACCACCTCTTCCGGATGCACGACCAGGGGGAACTGGTCGAAGGCATGCTCGACGTGATCGAGGGGCGGGGCTGCTCGGAGTCCGTCTTCCGCCGCCTGCGGGGGGCGGGGCTTGTGCGCAAGGAGGGGAAGGCGGTGCTGCCGCGCTGCCAGCTCTACGCCGAATACTTCGCAGAGCATCTGAGGTAGCCCATGTCGAACCAGAACGTCTTCAGCATCGCGGGCGGCTCCGTCCAGGCCAACAACGGGCTCTACATCCCGCGCGCGGCGGACGACGAGCTGCTGGAGCTGTGCCGCGCCAGCGCCTTCACCTACGTGCTGACGCCGCGCCAGATGGGCAAGTCTTCCCTGATGGAGCGCACGGCCGAGCGGCTCGCCGACGAGGGCTCCACCTCCATTATCATCGACCTCCAGGCGATGGGGGTGGGGCTGACGGCCGAGCAGTGGTACTTCGGCCTCGTCACCGAGATCGCGGGGCAGCGCCCGCTCAGGACCAACGTCGCCGAGTGGTGGCGGGCGAACGAGAGCCTCGGCTTCGGGCAGCGCCTAACGATCTTCTTCCGCGACGTGCTGATGGCCGAGGCGGGGCCGGACGAGCGGGTCGTCATCTTCGTCGACGAGATCGACACCACGCTCAGCCTGAAGTTCAGCGACGACTTCTTCACCGCCGTCCGCTCCACCTACGGCGCGCGCGCGGGCGTGCCTCGGCTGCGCCGTCTCTCCTTCGTCCTCATCGGCGTCGCCACGCCGACCGACCTCATCAGCGACCCACGGCGCACGCCCTTCAACATCGGCCAGCGCGTAGACCTGACCGACTTCACCTTCGAGGAGGCGCTGCCGCTCGCCGCGGGGCTCGGGCTGCCGCAAGATGAGTCGCGCGAAGTGCTGCGGTGGGCGCTCGCGTGGACGGGCGGGCATCCGTTCTTGACGCAGCAGCTCTGCGCAGCGGTCGCGGCAAGGGGGAAGGCGAGCTGGACTGAGCGGGACGTGGACGCCGTCGTGGCCGAGAAGTTCCTCGGCGAGGACTTCGGCCAGAACTCGAACCTGATGTTCGTGCGCGATATGCTCACGAAGCGCGCGCCCGACCGCGAGTCGGTGCTGAACACTTACGCCGAGGTCTTGCGCGGCGGGCGCGCGGTCGCGGACGAGGGGCAGTCTGTGCCGAAGGCGCACCTCAAGCTCTCGGGCGTCGTCTGCGCCGAGGACGGCCTGCTGCGCGTGCGCAACCCGATCTACCGCGAGGTCTTCGACGAGCGCTGGGTCAGAAAGCATAACCCGCCCAACTGGACGAAGCGCCTCACGCGCGCGGCGGCCGCCCTAGCCGTCGCCGTGCTCGTCCTCAATCTCCCCGTCGCCGTCTTCGCGCTCTACCAGTGGCAGCAGGCCACCGCCGCGCTCGACGAGGCCATCCGCCAGCGCTACCTCGCAGAGCGGGCGCGCGGGGAGACCGATGCGTTGCGGCGCATCGCCGAGGAGAGGAGGCTCGCGGCGGAGGAGCAGCGGCGCATCGCGGAGGAGGCGCGCGCCGCGGCCGAGGTGGCGCGTAATGAGGCGGAGAAGTCCGCAAGCCTGGAGAAGAAGGCGAAGACCGAGGTCGAGGCGCAGCGCAACAAGGCAGTTGCCGCCGCCGCCGAGGCCGAGCAGCAGCGCAAGAACGCCGAGCGCGAGAAGTCCATCGCCGACCAGCTCCGTTACGAGGCCGTGCAGCAGAAGAAGCTGGCCGAGCAGGCGCAGCTCGTCACGCAGTCTTTGTCGGCACAGAAGGCGGGGAACTACCAGCACGCCGCCCTCCTCGCGCGCGAGGCGCTGCGCCGCGACCGGTTCGACGCCCTCTCGACGGACGCCTACCAGGCGCTCAGCCAAAGCCTCTCGCTGCTGCCGCGCCCGCTCGCGAAGTACGAAGGGCTCTACTCCGACGTAGCGCTCAGCGACGACGGCCAGTACCTTCTGTCCGCGCTGCGCGACGATCCCGCGTTCGCGCCTCTAATCGCTAAGGAGCAGAAGGCGAAACCGAACACGCTGGCAGTCTACGACGCCCAGAAGAAAGAGACCGCCGCCGAGACATTCAACCACCTGACAACCCTCGTCTTCAGCCCCGACAAGAAGTACCTGTTGACCTCGGACGTACCCTTCCACCGCCCGCCGCCCGCCGACGACAAAAGCCCCGCCGAGCCCGACAGACCCTTCACGGCCAAACTCTGGCAGTGGAGCGGGGGGAGTCTGAAGGAGACAGGCGGCCTCGCGCTCGGCGTCCGCGTGGAGGCCGCCGCGCTCAGCCCCGGAGGGAAGCTCGTCGCCGTGGTGAAGCGTGCGCCGTTGAGACTGACACGCGCGCGGGGGGCGGATGTCTACAGGCCGGCCGGGTTCTTCTCCGGCGGAGCGCAGGAGGGGTCTCAGCCCTTCATCGAGGTGAGGAAGGTTGATGAGCCCGCGTCGCCCCCCTTAGTCCTCTCGTCGCCGATGCCGCTCGGCTCAGGCCACGCCTTCGGGCTCGCGTTCAGCGGCGATGGGAGCCGCCTCGTGTTGGTGCAATCGAACGGCTTTTATTTCGTCTGGGCGCGCGACGGCGAGACGAGCTTCAAAAACTTAAGGTGGGGAGCAAGAGAACGGGACGACCACGTTACCGCTTTCTCCATCAGCCCCGACGGGAAGTGGTTTGCGATGGCGGGCGACAACAACGCCGTCTTCGTGTCGTCGCTCTCCAGTCAGCGGGTGGAGATTAGGCGGGCGGCGTTCAGAGACTCGATCTTCGCCGACGCGGTCTTCGCGGGCGCGTACGCCGACCCCCAGGAGACTGCCGACCAGGCCATAACCTCCTACTTCATCAGTGGGCACACGGCCCCCGTCAACGCCCTCGCCTTCGCCCCCGACAGCGAACACCTCGCGACCGCAAGCAACGACGGCACGGCTCGGCTCTGGCGGTTGCAAGAGACCGAGGCTGCGGAGGTGGCGCGGATGTCGCACGAGGGCTCGGTGCACAGCGTGGGCTTCGGCGCGGGCGGGTCGGGGCTTGTAACGGCGAGCACCGACGGCACCACCCGCGTCTGGGAAGTGCCTGGCGCGGGCGGGAGTTTAGCCGAGGTCGTCTTCGCCGGAGCCTCCGTCGCGGCCGAGAGCGAGAACAGGAGGTTCGTCCTCCTCAAGGGCGCGGAGGAGTTCCGCGTCTGGGATGTGGACGAAGGCAAGTTCACGTACAGTGTTGAGGGCAAGTCCGGCACGGGACGTTATCTCACGTCGGCGTTGCAGGCGGCGAACGACGATACGGTTCTGTACCTCGCCGACGACGGCCGTCACCTCGCCGCCTACACGCCTGACGAGGAGGGCGCGCCGCAGTCGGCGCAGTCTAGCACAGACTGGTGGCTGCGGCTCCTCGACCTGGCCGAAGGACGTGAGCTGTGGCGCAGGGAGGGCGAGGTGCCCGAGTTCGTAGAGCCGACCTTCAGCCCGAACGGAAAGTACCTTGCGCTCCAGCCTTCGGGCGGCGCTGATTTCACCACCCTCCTGCTCGACGTGAGAGACGGGAAGGAGGTTTTGTCGCTGGGCGCGCAGGAGAAGGAGTATTTCGACTTCCACTGCTTCACCTCGGACGGAGACCACCTGGTAGTGGCTTATCGAGACGAAAGGGAGAAAGGGATGCCGGTTCGCGTCCTTGAGGTCAGGGGCGGCCGCCAAGTCGGTGCGTGGCAGGCGGAGATCGAGCCGTCGTACCGACTCACGCCCAGCGTGGGCGCGGTGAAAGGCGGGTACGTGGGCGGGGTGGACAAGAACCATGTCGTGATGGTGTGGGAGGCGTTCAGCGGGCGTCTCGTCAACAGGATGGATTTAGCCCCGGCCATTACCTACCCCGAGGTGGTGTTCAGCCCGGACGGCGAACACTTCGCGACCTTCGGCGAGAAAGAGATGAGGGTGTGGAAGCTGGGGAGCAGCCAGCGGCCGGTGGCAACCATCCCGTACAAAAAATCCTACCTCGGTTTCGGAACCTTCTTCAGAATTTTCTACAACTCGACCGGGGAGTTCTTCTACGCCTCCACCCCCGGCTTGACGGGCGTGTGGAACGCACTGACCGGTTGCGAGGTCGCCCGCGTCGAGGCGGGTGGCGAAGCCTTCGTTAACAGGGACGGGACGCGCGTCCTGACAGTGGACGCGGAGAGGAGCGGGGCCGTGTGGCGTAAGATCGGGCTCAACGATTTGCTCGGGGCGGTCTGCGCGCACGTCACGCGCAACCTCTCGCTCGACGAGTGGCAGAACAGCTACAGGCTCTCGGGCGACGCGCCGCCTCTGAGGTGCGAGAACGTTAAGGACGACAGGAAGGACGAGGCGGCCGACGTGTCGAGGCAGGGTAACAGTTGCAACCTGCCCGCGGTGCCTTAAGCCAGACGAGTCGTCACTTCTTCGAGACCGCAGGGCTCTCGACGTTGACGGCGTTCGTCAGCTTGACGGGCTCGCCCTTCGCCGTCCTGATGCGGACGTTCGTCATGCGCCAGTCGCGCGCGTGCTCGATGAAGCCCGACTCCTCGCCCTCGGCCGTGACGTTGACGAAGGTGACGCCGACGATGGGTTTTTCGGGCAGCCCCGAGGCGGTGAAAATTCGTTTAGCCCCAACGATCTCCACGTTCTCCACGCGTATGTTGCGGAACTCGCAGTAGCCGCGCTCGACTGGCAGCACCGGCGTGTTCATCACGACCCAGTGCGGCGGCGGGTTCGTAATCTCCTTCGGGATGGACGCGTAGGAGTAGCTCGGGTTCCAGTTCAGCGTGAAGGTGAAGGGGAGCGGCACGTTCTCCATCCTGATGTCCCTGACGAGCACGTCCGAGACGTAGCCGCCGCGCGTCTTCGCCGACTTGAACCGCAGCCCCTCGTTCGTCCCCACGCCGCGGTTGCGGTAGGCGACGACGTGGCGGATGCCGCCCGAGGTCTCGCTGCCGAAGGAGAGCACGCCGCCGCCGCGCCGCGTCAGGTTGTCGCGCACCACCACGTACTCGGTCGGCCGCCCGACGCGCAGCCCGTCGTAGTCGCGCCCCGCCTTCAGGCAGATGTCGTCGTCGTTGTTGTCGATGTCGCAGTGCTGGACGAGGACGTGTGAAGAGGAGTCGATGTCCACGCCGTCCGTGCTCGGCCCGCCGTTGTCGCTGATCTTGATCCCGTCAACCGTGACGTGGTCGGAGTAGACGACCTGCACCGTCCAGAAGCCCGAGCGCTTCAAACTCAGGTTCTCGACCGTCACGTCCCGCGACTTCCAGACGACCATCAGGCGCACGCGCTCGGCGTCGTAGTCGGCGGCCCAGCGCAGGCCGCGCGGCTCGTAGTCGTTGCGCCGCAGGTTCCAGTACTTGTCCCACCACTTCTTCCCGCGGCCGTCGATGACGCCGCCGCCGGAGAGCCGCACGTTGCGCTGGTCGTTGACGTTGATGAGCGCCGCCGGCCACCTCATCTCTATCCCTGCGACGCGCGTGAAGATCGAAGGGTAGTCCGAGTCCTCCTGACTCCCGAGCAGAGTCACGCCCTCGCCCACGACGAAGTTGACGCCCGACTTGACGAAGAGCGCGCCCGTCACGTACTCGCCCGGCCTGAAACGGACGACCCCGCCTCCCGCCTTCGCGCAGGCGTCTATCGCCGACTGTATCGCCTTCGTCGAGTTGGTCTGCCCGTCCCCGACCGCGCCGTGCGCGTTCGCCTCACAGACCTTCCGCCGCGTCGGCCCGCGCCGCGCGCCCACCGTCTTCACCCACGCGGGCAGCCCCGCGTACTCCGCCGCCGCCGTCCTCTTCTGCGCCGCCGCGGCCTCCACGCAAACCAACCAGCAGCAGACGAAGAGCAGCGCCGTAGACACCGCCCGCCCCCTCGCAGACATAGACCCCTCCCCCGTCTCGCCGAAAGAATTTTGTCGGTGTGAAATTCTACCCCGCGGCGGGTCGTTTGCACTAAGCGGCGTCCGGCTCGGTTGGCGGGGGCGGGTGCTCAAGACCTTAACGGCCCGCCTCCCCGCCATCCGCCGTCAGTTTGTCTACAGCATCCCGGGCCATATTTTTCTGGCGCTCGCACCTGTCCGGAAACGCCTTGAGGGGCTTCCCGTCTCTCACGGCCGCGTTCAGACCGCTTACGCAGTTCATGTAGGCTGTGACGGCGTCACGCGCACCCGCCCAGGAGGGGCGACCGCCCAGTTGTGTGTTCAACCAGGGCCCCTTCCGCGTCCATTCGGTGTTCGCCTGCTCGTACTCGCGTATGTGCTGCATGAGCCGCTTGTCCAGGTCAACTGCTTCCTCTTCGGTGTCCGGGACGAAATGCGTAGCCAACACGGTCAGGGACAGCACCTTGTCCGAGGCGGACATGCTGTTCCCGATCAGTTCGAGCGCCTGCTTGAGTTCCTGCTCTTTCACGTCGGCCGCGGAAGGCGCGGACGGCGTCGCCGTGATGACGGCGCCCGCCTCCGACGCTTTCGTCAGGGGGCCGGACAGGAGAGACCGGCCGACCAGTCCCGCGCCGGCCAGCGCGGCGACCGCCAGCAGCGCCAGCGCGACCCTGGTCACGGTGACGCCTTTCCCGCGGCTGAACAGCCCGCCCGCCGCCTCGTCGCCGTCCGCGCACACCTCGACGTGCTGCCCCAGAGCCTTGACGAGCTGATCCACGTCGTACTCCCAGCGCGTCTCGCTCAACTCCATGGCGTTGCGGCGCGCGAGGCTATTCAGGTCGTCCGGCAAGTCAGCCTCGCCGGGCATGGTGGCCCCCTCGACGAGGACGGGGATGACGGTCACGCCGCGGCGGAGCGCCTCCGCGATCTCCCTGCGCACGAAGTCTTTGGGGTTATCGAGGCGGCGGCGACCCTCCGCGTCCTTTATCGAGAGCCACTGGTCGCCTATCAGGACGAGCAGAACCTTACACTGGGCGACCGCCTCGTCGATGGCCTGTACGAAGTCCTGCCCGCCGCCGATCTTGTCGATGTCTCTGAAGAGGCCGCCGCGCAGTCGCCTGTCCAGCGCGTCGCGCAGGCGCCCGGCGTGGCCCGCCGTGTCGGCCCGCCGGTAGCTGAGGAAGACGACGGGCGTCTGCCCGGACGTGGCCGCATGTTTCTGACTCTTCATCGCCTCACCCCACAGGACTCCTCCGTCGCGGCGGTCGCGGGAGCCTACGGCTTCTTCTTACTCTTCTTGCCCTTCTGCCTGAGGAAAATCCTTCTGAAAAGGCCGACCTCGGGAATCGGCTCCGCGGGAATCGGAATCTCGCCGCAGTCGCAGACCGTGCCGGTCACGTCTCCGAGGTCAACGGTCTGAACCTGGCCGCCGCTCTGCGAGATCCTCAGGTCGGGGGAGGCGGGGGCGGAGATGTTGGTCGAACCGTTGGGCGCCATCGTCCGCCCGCGGGCCTCCTGCTGCTGTTCAGAGGAGGTCGCTCCGCTCGGGGTTGCGACGGTCTGCGCGGCGGCGGGTGAGAGCAGGCAGGCGACGAGCGGGAGCGTGATGATGCGGCGTGAGAGAACGCCCGGAGAAAGCGTCCGCTTCGTGAGCATTGTTTTACCTCTTGTCGGGGCCGGCGTAAGCGAAAAGGTAAGGGCGCGCGCTAACGTGTAAAAGGCCGGAGCGTGGCTACGGTTTTGGCGCGGTCATACAGTAAGGCCGTTGTGAGGCGCTGTCAACGTCGTTACGGCCCCGGCCGCGGCGGCGGTCTAAAACCTCTTCGACTCCGCCCGCTCGACGCGCGTGTCGGGGACGGGGCGCGAGTTGCGGACGGTGAAGTCCTCGACGTTCTTGAGGACGAAGGTGGGCACGTCGGCGGCCTTCTGCGCCGAGACGCCGTGGAAGCTCGCCCCGCGCACGTCTTCGAGGTGGAAGGCGGGCCGCAGGTCTTCCGTCATGAAACGGACTTCGACGTTGGAGAGTTCGACGTTGCGCGCGTGGCGGATGAAGAAGCCGTAGGCGGGCAGGTCGCCGAACATCGAGGGCTCGGGGTAGTTCGTCTCGCGCTCGGGCGGCACGAGAGCGGCCTGCTCGCGCGTGCCGCCGCCTTTGTAGAGGATGCGGATGTCGCTCAGGCGAACGTCCTCGACGGGGTGGCCGGGCAGCCCGGCGATGATGGAGGCGAAGCGCGGCTCGGCGTTGTAGACGACGACGTTGCTGATCTGCACGCGCCGCAGGACGCTCGGCTGTGCGCCCGCCGGCCCGCGCATCCGCGCGCCGAGGCGGAGGAAGATGGGCGCGGTCGTCACGTCGCGCATCGTGACGTTGGAGATGGTCACGTCTTCGAGCGGCCCGCCGTCCACGGTTTCGAGCGCGAGCCCGCGGCAGTGGTCGAAGACGACGTTCGAGATGGTGATGTTCTTGAACCCGCCGTTCGACTCCGTCCCGAACTTGACGCGCCCCGTGGGGCCGTCCTTGTCTGGCGCTTCCTTGACGTTGCGCTTGTAGGTGCCGTCGAGCAGCGAGCCGATGTCGTAGCCGCTAACGAGGCAGTTCGTGATGGTCACGTTCTCGGTGGCGCGCGGGAAGCCGAGCCCGTAGGAGCTTTTCAGCACGATGGCGTCATCGTTCGGCGAGTTGACCGAGCAGTTCGAGATGCGCACGTTGCGGCACGAGTCGATGTCGAAGCCGTCGCGGTTGGTGTCCACCTTCAGGTTGTCGATGGTCAGGTTGTCCACGCCCGTGGCGAGCAGGGCGAAGTGTCCGCCGTTGAGGACGGAGAAGTCGCGCAAGAGTACGTTGCGCGAGAGCTTGAGCGAGATGGCCTTGTTGCCGAGCCCGCTCATCACCTCGTGCGGGTCGTCCTCGCCGAGCGGCGAGACGGGGCGCGCTGACTGCGCGCCGCCGAGGGTGGTCGGCGTGTCGCCGGGCCTCAAGGGGCGGCGGGGGCGCGGGCTGCGGCGCGTCAGTCCGCGGCCGTCGATGAGGCCGTGCCCGGTGATGGAGACGTTCTCAACGCCTATGCCCCAGATGAGGCTGTTCTGCCAGTGCGAGTGGCCGAAGTCCTGGTACATGTCCCACTCGTTCGGCTCGGGCTCGTCGTAGCGCCCCCTGTCCTTCGCGGGGTCTGCGGCGAGGATGGTCGCGCCCCGGTCGAGGTGGAGCGTGACGTTGCTCTTCAGGCGTATCGAGAAGCAGAGGTACGTGCCCGCGGGGAAGTGCACGGTGCCGCCGCCCGCCGCCGCCGCGGCCTCGATCGCGCGGTTGACGGCCGGCGTGTCCAACGTCTTCCCGTCGCCGCGCGCCCCGTACGCGCGCACGCTGTAGACGACGGCGTCGTTTGGCTGCGCCCGCCGCTGCGCGGAAGAGGTGATTGAAGCGCCTCCGAAAATCAACAGGGAGGCGGACAGCGCGAGCGTGACGGCGGTAACGAGTCCGAGCCGATGTTTCCTCATCATCATCTTCCCCGCCGCGTCAGCGGCGCTTGAGTTTAGCCCGGCCTTTCAAGGCCGGGTGTGCGTCGGCAACAACCGCGGCGTCGCGTAGCGACGTTTGAACGTGCCGTGTCGGTTCAGGCGTCGCTACGCGACGCGACAAAATTCTCGAACGCCTTAACCCGGCCTTGAAAGGCCGGGCTAAATTCAGACGCCACTGACGCGGCGGGACGGCCGGTTCGACCCGGCCCTCGTTAACGAAGCAGCGCCGTCGCCGTCCACAGAACAGGGGCCTGGCCGTGGAGGTCGCCGGTCTTGCGCGGGCGTTCGAGGTAGAACTTGAGCTGCGTCGCCAGGTCGGGCCCGACCTCCTGGAAAGCCTTGTTCGTCCCGACGCAGACCTCCGTCACGTTGGCCTGGGCGTCGAGGTGCTTGACGAGGCCGAGCCAGGCCCTGCGCGCCGCCGGGCCGTAGGTGTTCTTGTCGAGCCAGCCCTCCTTCACGCCCGTCACCAGCGCGAAGGCGAACATGCCCGTGCCGGAGGTCTCGGCCCACACGTCGGGCCTGTCCACGAGCTGCCGCCAGAGGCCGTCCTCCGCCTGGTACTTCAAAAGCGAGGCCATCATCGTCCTGAAGCCCTGAAGGATGCGCGCGCGGCGCGGGTGGTTCTTCGGGAGCGAGCGCAGAAGCTCCGCCATGCCGGCCGCGTACCAGCCGTTGCCGCGCCCCCAGAAGAAGGGCGAGTCGGGCGCGTGGTGGAAGAGGCCGTTCGGCTCTTGCAGCTTGTCGAGGTAGGCGACCGTCGCCAGCGCCGCGCGGTCTAAATACTTCTTGTCGCCGGTCGCGCGGAAGGCTTGCGACTGGAGGACGTTGATCATGTACATGTCGTCCACCCAGTAGCGCGCCTCGGCCGTGATGCCGTCGGGCGTCGTCTTGTCCCACTGGCGGTCGGCGAAGCCGCGGCCCAGGTCGAGGTAGCCCGTGTCCTTCGTCTGGATGTACAGCTCAAGCGGGACGGTGCCGAAGACGCTGTAATCGACGTGCGCCTGCCTTGAGACGTGCTTATCGCCCTCGGGCGTCAGGAAGCGGTCGAACTCCTTCGTCAGTCTCGCCGTCAGGTCTCTATCTTTCGTGAGCCGCGCGACCGTGAGCGCGCCGTACCAGGCGCAGATTTCCGGGTAGATGACGTACTGGCGGCGCGGCCGCGGCTTCCCGTCCGAGCCGGTGACCGTCTGCTCGAACTCGAAGTTGCGCGCGACCCAGTTCTCGGCGACGCGCCTGCCGACCTCGCCGGGCGAAGAGCCGGCGGGCCAGTTCTTGAAGTGGTCGGCGGCGCGCGCCGCGGGGGCAAGGGGAAGGAGGACGAGCGCCGCGAGCGTGAGCACGATTGCTTTGTGTAGTCTGCGCATCTTTTGACTTACTCCTCAAGGATATGAAATCCAGTCAGAACCACCCGCGGTAGCGGGTGGGCCTCTGCGACACGGCGCGTCCGGGTGACAACGACCCACCCGCTACCGCGGGTGGTACTGACCTGTCCTGTTCGCGACCGCCTTGACCGTAACCGTGCCGCCGGCGAGTCCCGGTGCGGAGGCCGTGACAGTGATGCGGCCCCGCGGCCTGTCAGCTTTGAGCACGGCAAAGCAGCGCCCTTGATAGGCGCGCCGCTCCGTCGCTTGGAAAGGTTCGTGGCTCGCGTTGTCGCCGCTGTCCACGGCGACGACGCGACCCGGGCCTGAAGCCTTGAAGGTGATAAGGTCGGAAGCGGAGGGCACGATACGGCCGTTCGCGTCAACGACCAGAGCCTCGACGTAGACGACATCGTCCCAGTGGTGGGCGAGCGTCGGTTTATCGACCGAGAGCAGGACGCGCGCGGGCCTGCCGGCCGTCTTCAGCTCGTGCGTGGCGACGACCTTCCCGCCCTTCGTGCCGACGGCGCGCAGCGTCCCCGGCACGAAGGGCACCGCCCAGTTGCGCGGCGCGTCGTCCGAGGGGCGCGGCTTCGAGCCGAGCGAGCGGCCGTTGAGGAACAGCTCGACCTGCTCGGCGTTGCTGTAGACCTCTACGTTCTCCTCGTGCGGCGAGAGGTCGCGCGGCGTCCAGTCCTCGAAGAGCACCTGCGGGTGGCGGTCTAACCCGTAGCCGGGGTCGGCGGGCGCGGCCGGCGTGTGCGCGACGCGGCGGAAGGCCGCGACGACGGGGGTCGTGCCCCACCAACTCAGGCGCTGGAAGGCCCGAGGCCGCGGCGTGGCCGTGCGGTCGAGGAGGCCGAAGTTCTCCGCGACCATCGGCCAGCCGGGCGACTCGCCGAGGTAGTCGATGCCCGTCCACAAAAACTGTCCGGCGTACGGCGGGTTGTCCCTGAGCGCCAGCCACTGCTCGCGGACGTGCGTGTTCTCCGTCCCCAGAATCTTGCGCGTCGGCTTCTGGTGGTAGGCGGCCAGAATCTCCTTCTCGCGGTAGTTCTGCCCGACCACGTCGAGCATGTCGGCGAGGCCGTTGTCGTAGTCCTTGCTGACGTTGGGCCGGAAGAGCGCCTGCGTCACGGGGCGCGTCGGGTCTTCGCGGTGGAAGACCTCGATGAGCCCGGCCAGTATCCGCTTGGCGAGGTCGGGCTTCGGCGTGTCGTGAATCTCGTTGCCGGTGCTGTAGATGACAACGGACGGGTGGTTGCGGTCGCGGCGCACCATGTCGCGCGTGTCGATGTGCGACCACTCGTCGAAGTGGCGGTGGTAGTCGTACTCCCTCTTCTTCACCGTCCACACGTCGAAGTTCTCATCCATGACGATGAAGCCCATGCGGTCTGTCAGGTCGAGGAACTCGGGCGCGGGCGGGTTGTGCGCGGTGCGGATGGCGTTGGCCCCGAAGCGGCGGAGTATCTCTAGCCTTCGCTCCCACACGCGCAAAGGCACGGCCGCGCCGAACGCGCCCCCGTCGTGGTGGAGGCAGACGCCGTAGAGCTTGAAGTTGCGGCCGTTGAGCCAGAAGCCGGTCGCCGGCTCGAACCTGAACTCGCGGATGCCGAACGTGACCGTGTCATCATCGACAATGCGCCCGTCCGCGCGCGCGCGCGCGACGGCCTTGTAGAGCGCCGGGTCGCGGATGTCCCAGCGCACGGGATTTTTGACGGTAAACTCCTGCGTGAAGTCCGCCGCCTCGCCGACGGCGAGTCGTCTGGGACTCGTCTCGGCGGTGCCGACGACTTTGCCTCCGGGGCCGACGAGCGTGACTTGCAGCTCTACCTCGTGCGCGGCGCCGGACTGGTTGACGACGGTGCTGCGCACGCGCACGGTCGCGCTGTCGTCGGCGACCCGCGGCGTGGTGACGAACGTGCCCCAGTGTTCGATGTGCACCGGGTCGGTCACGACGAGCCGGACGTGACGATAAACGCCTGCGCCCGTGTACCAGCGCGAGGCGGGCTGCCCCGAGTTGTCCGCGCGGACGGCGATGACGTTCGACTGGCCCGCGCCGAACCTCAGTTGATAAGTTATCTCGTAGCGGAAGCCGATGTAGCCGTAAGGGCGTTTGCCCAAGTGCAGGCCGTTAACCCACACGTCGCTGTTAGCCATCACACCGTCGAACTCGATGAAGACGCGGCGGCGGGCGGACGCGGCGGGCGGCGTGAAGTGCTTGCGGTACCAGCCGACGCCCGCGGGCAGGTAGCCGCCGTCCCTGCCCGTCGGGTTCTTCTCGTCGAAAGGCCCCTCGATGCTCCAGTCGTGCGGCACGTCGAGCCTGCGCCAGCCCGAGTCGTCGAACTCCGGCCGCTCCGCGCCCTGCGCGTCGCCCTTGAAGAAGCGCCAGTCGTTGTCGAATGGGGCGGTGACGCGCGCCTGCCCGCGCGCGGGCGACGGCGCGAGCGCGAGCGCGGTTAAGAGCAGCAGGAGGGTGTTCGTGATTCTCAGTGGTCGCTGCATCGCTAAAACCTCACGGGCTCGACCGGCGTGAGCGTCACGGGGCCGAGCAGGCCGGAGTCGCGCGGTGCGAGCTTCGTCGCGTCGAAGAGGCCGTCGGCCCCGCGGTTCTCGGGGCGGCGCGCGGGGAAGTTCGTGTTGTAGAACTTCTTGTACTTCACGCCGCGCCGCTCCATGTCGATGACGCGGTTGAGCATCAGGTTCGAGACATCGACTTCGAGCGTGTTCGCGTCGCGCAGGAGCGCGCCCGGCACTCTCACGCGGAAGGGCGGCGTGATGTGCGTGCCGAGGTCGCGGCCGTTCAGGCGGACGCGCGCCGACTCGGCCACGCGTCCGAGGTCGAGGAGCCAGTCCGCGTTCGCCCCTTGCGGACGGTTGAAAGTTAGCGTGTAGCGAGCCGTGCCCGAGAAGTTCCTGTAGGCGTCGCCGTCGAGCCTCAGCCACGAGTTCAACTCGCCCAGCCGCAGCGCTGACGGGAGCGTCGGCCCGCCTTCGACGAAACTCACAGACCATTCGCCGTTCAGTTGCTGCGGCGAGCCCGCGCCCTTGAAGTACGGGAACGACTGGCCGCGCGCGGCCGCGTTGAATGTCTTTACGACGCGCGACTCGCCGGGCGCGAGTTGCAGGTAGACTTCGAGCCCGCCGCCGAGCGCGGGGCGCGTGGCGGCCAGCCCCGCCTCGCCCGTCAGCGCGTCGAAGAGGGCGGCCGAGCGCGCGCCCGACGCGAGCTTCACCCAGCCGTCCACGGGAGCGTTGCCGCGGTTGAGGACGAAGTAGTATTCGCCGCCCTGGTACTGCCGCCGCGTGAAGCGCAACCCCTGCTCGCCCATCGTCTCGCGGCGCGTGCCCGCGTGCGCGAGCAGAACCCCGAGGTCTTCGCCGACCAGGAAGCGCCCCGCGCCGACGCGCGCGCTGCGGACGCCGTCCGCCTCCGTCTCGTTGAAGTTGATCTGGGAGAGGAGTCGCCTGAAGCGCACGCGCTCCGCGTCGCCGCCCGCGAGCCCGGGCACGTCCGTCGGCAGGCCCTTGCGCACGACGACGGTCGCGCCCGCGCGCGCCAGCTCGACGAGGCGCGACAGGGTGGCGGCCGGGACGTACCGCGTCTCGGGCAGCACGACCACCTTGTAGCTGAGGCCGCCCGTCTGAAGCGCGCCGCGCGAGAAGTTGACCCCGGCCAGTTGTCTATCCGAGACGAGGTCGAAGGCGTAGCCCGCGTCCAAGAGCGCCTGCGCGTCCGCTTGCGTGATGCCTACGTCGTGGCCGCCGCCGACGTGAATCAGGCGGCCCTCCTTGCCCGGCTCCATCCACATGTCGTGGACGGGGTAGTAGAGCAGCAGGTCGTTGTCGGCCTTGCCCTGCTGCATGAACGACTGCACGCGCGCGATGTATCGGTTGAGCGCCGGAAAATCCTTCCACTGCGGGTTGGTCGGCTCGAGATGTACGGCGGCGTAGAAGAGCCGTCCCGGCCAGGGGTCTGCGGGCGGCGAGTAGGCCAGCCCGTGGTAGACGACGTGGTTGATGCCGCCGAGGAAGTTGAGGTCTACGGCGCGCTTCACGTCGCCGAGCGAGGAGAGGAAGTGCTCGTCGAGCCACGTCACCGTCTCGGCCGAAGCCAGCATCTTGCCCGTCACGTTCGCGGCCGACGAGGCGAACTTCATCCGCACGATGTCCGTGCCCTCGGTCTCGGGGATGTCGCTCGCGGCGTAGAGGTCGAGGATGTTGGCGGGCGAGCCGTGCGACTGGTTGCGGACGATAGCGCCGCGCCTGTGCGCCCACTCGCGCCACGGCGCGGTGAAGCGGTCGAGCAGGAGGTCTGAGACGGTCTCGCGGAAGTCGTGGAGGACGCGCGCGCGCGCGTCCGCGTCCGCGTCGCCGAGCAGCGCGGGCAGTTGCTGCCTCAGGTCGTAGCCGCGGCGCGCGCGGAACTCCTCGAAGAACTTCGGCGTCCAGTCCGACTGGCCCTCCGCGTCGTCAACCTCGTAGGAGTCGTTGAAGAAGGCGCGCAAGGAGCGGACGTTGCGGCCCGCGAACGCCCGGTCGAACTTCCTGAGGTAGTTGCCCAGCGCCTCCGCGGAGAAGTGGTCGATGACGTTGCCCTCGCCGCCGGGCGCGGCGCGCTCGACCAACTTGCCGTGCCAGCCCTGGAAGACGCCGTAGAGCTTCCAACGCCCCGCGGGCGCGACCCAGTCGAGCGTGCCCTCGGAGTTGACGCGCGAGGTGAGGTCGAGCGTCTCGCCCGTGTCCGAGTGGGCCACGAGGGCTTGCAGCGGCAGGGGCTTCTCGAAGCGCACCTGGTCGAGCGCAAGCTCTTGCAGGTTCGGGTTCGCGCTGACGGGCTCGCGCAGGGTCGAAATGTCCGGCCGCCGCCCGACAGCGCGCACGAAGGGCTTCTGCACCGCGCGCACGGGCTCGCCCAGGCGCGCGCCCCCGCGCAGCTCCCAAGTCTTCGAGACCAGGTCCCTGCACGCGTCCTCCGCGCCAACCCAGGGCCCGCCGAAGGGCCAGCCCGTGCCCGTCGCCATGTCCACGCCGAGGCCCAGGCGGTTCGCCTCCCTCAAGGTGTGTTCGAGCATCCCGACCCACTCGGGCGAGAGAAAGTCGATGAACTGCGACTCCTCGCCGCGCACGCCGTAGATGGGCGTCAGCTCCAAGCCCCCGAGCCCCGCCTTCTCGTACTGCGCCAGCGCCGCCGAGAGGTCGCGCCGGTTGACGGCGCTGCCCAGCCACCACCAGCGCGTCCAGGGCTTCGACTGGCTCGTCACGCGCGGCCACGCGAGCGCCGCCGACGCCTGAGCGCCGCGCGCCGCGCCACCGCGCCGCTGCCTTTGGGCGAAGACGCCGACGGGCGCGAGCAACATTACGACGAGCAGCAGCGAGGCGAAGGCGCGCGCCCTCGTGTGCAGTTTCGGGTTCCTCAAGGTCTCCCTCCTTCTCGCTCGTTACTTTTTCAACTTCACTTCGACGATGTTCGGGCGCGGCGGCCGCTTCATGCCGTGGCCGACGAAGAAGCTCGTGTGGGGCGGCTGGTTGTAGGCGACGTTCTGCCACGCGACGCTCAGGCGGTACTGCGGGTCGTGCATGAAGGTGTAGAAGCGCTCCGCGGTCGGGATGGTCGTCGTGTAGACGCGCAGCTCGCTGTTGTCGGTCGTCCGCCAGACGACCTCCTCGCGCCAGTCGCCGAAGAGGTCTGCGCTCAGAGCCGGCGTCGCCTTCGACCCGTTGTTCCAGGTGCAGCCCTCGGCCGTGAGCAGCACGTTGTCGGCCGATTCCTTCCAGTCCCACTTGGCGACGTAGTTGCGGTCGAGCAGCTCGCTCAAAGCGTCGCCGTCCCAGTAGACGCCGAAGTTGCACGAGCGCGGCGTCGTCTTTGAAATCATCTCGCCGCGCGCGTCGAAGAGTCCGAAGATGTCCGCGCCGCGCACCCAGCACTCGAAGCCGGGGTGGCGCGGGTCTATGTCCAGGCACAAGCCCCGCCCAGGCCCCTCGCCGTCCTCGCCCGCCTTGACCGAGGGCTTCTTCCAGAGAATTTGTCCGGTGCGCGCGTCGCGGAAGTGCGCGCCCGCGTCGCCGAAGCGCTCCTGTATGCCGAAGACTTCGAGCCCCGGCCGCGCCGGGTCGAGGTCTGAGAGGTGCAGCGCGTCGCCGTGGCCGAGGCCCGTCGAGTAGAGACCCCTGCCGTCGTCGTCGATGACGCACGCGCCGTAGACGATCTCGTCGCGGCCGTCACCGTCCACGTCGCCCACTGAAAGGTTGTGGTTGCCCTGTCCGCCGAAAGCCTTGTTGCCGGGCGTCCCGTCCTCGCTGTCGAACGTCCAGACGCGCGTGAGCTTTCCGCCGCGCCAGTTCCACGCGGTCAGCACGGTGCGCGTGTAGTAGCCGCGCGCCATCACGAGGCTCGGCCGCCTGCCGTCGAGGTATGCGACGCAGGCGAGGAAGCGGTCAACGCGGTTGCCGTAGCCGTCGCCCCAGACGGCGGCCAGCTCCTCGGTCGTCGGGTCGGATTTCGTCGGGTGGCGCGGCGGGATGAAGTCCGTCGTGGCGAGGGCCGCGCCGGTCAGCCCGTCGAAGACCGTCAGGTACTCGGGGCCTTTGAGGACGTAGCCTTCGACGTTGCGCCGCACCTCGCGCCCCGACTCGCCGCGGAAGGTGGCGAGCGTGCCTTGCGGGGTGCGCCAGTCGGCGTCCGGGTCTCCGATGACACGTCCGCGTCCGTCCGTCGTGCCGTCGGCCGTCTTGCAGGCGACCTCGGCGCGCCCGTCGCCGTCGAGGTCGTAGACCATGAACTGCGTGTAGTGCGCGCCCTCGCGGATGTTGCGGCCGAGGTTGATCGTCCAGAGGAGCTTGCCGTCCAGCTTGTAAGCCTGAAGCACGGGCTCGGTCGTGAAGCCCGCGCTCCCGTTGTCGCGCCCCCGCCCGACCATGTGGACGACCATCTCGTACTCGCCGTCGCCGTCGAGGTCTCCGGCCGAGGCGTCGCCCGGCGCGTAACCCCGCGGCGTCTGCAAAGGTATCGAAAGGTACTGCCGCGCGGGCGCGCCGGGCGCGAGCGTGAACGCGGCGCTCGGGACGCCCTCTTTACCCTTCAGGATTGGACGAACGAAATAAGAGTTGGACTTCGACGCGTCGGCCTTGTCGTCGATGAAGTTGGTCGGGCCTGTGATGGGCCTGTCGTTGAGTCTGACGGCGCGCGCGCCGCCGGCGGAGCGGTAGAGGTTGAAGGCGAGCGCGTCGGGGTCTGTCCCGAGCAGCCGCCAGCCGACCCACACGCGCCCGTCCGCCTGTCGGACTGCGACCACGCCGCGCCCGAGCGCCTCCATCTGCCTCTGCGCGCGCGCGGGGAAGAGCGGCGCGGACAGGAGAAGGATGACGACCGTTAACGGCCGTATGCCCGCTCGAAACTTCGGCGCTGCAACGTCCTTCATCTCACTTCGACCGCGCGGTCTTGTAGGCGGCGACATCTTTCGCCAGCGGCGAGAAATACTTCTCGAACGGGTCGCCCTTGAGGGCCTTCAGGCCGGCGACGACGGCCGCGGCGTTGAACTCGGCGCCGGCCGGGCTCGTGTGCGTGTGGTCGGGGCCGAAGAGGGCTTTGACCTTCTCCTGCCCCAACGCCTCGTAGCCGTCGGCGACGATGGTCGTCACGTCCACGAACTGCACGCCCTCGGCGCGCGCCAGCTCCTCGGCCCACTGGCGGAAGCGGCCGGAGCCGCGCTCGACCTTGCCCTCCTTCCAGATGTTGCGCACGGTGAGCGAGAGCAGGATGGGAGTCGCGCCTTTGGCCTTCACGTCCGCGATGAATTTGCGGTTGTACCAGCCGAAGGTGTGGACGACCTCCTTCGTGCCATCGGGCTTCGTGACCTCTTTCGTCTCTTCGCCGAGTCCGGGCAGGGAGCCGCGCGCGCGCCCCGTGTCGAGCGGGCCGCCGTCGTTGTGGCCGAACTGTATGAGGACGAAGTCGCCCGCCTTCAAGTCCTGCAAGACCTTGTCCCAGAGACCTTCGGTCAGGAACGTCCGGCTGCTCCGGCCCGCGCGCGCGCGGTTGAGGACGTTGATCTTCGACGCGTCGAAGAAGGCGACGAACGGGTCGCCCCAGCCCTTGCCGCCGTTGGCGTTGTTGTTGGCCGTCGAGTCGCCGACGACGAAGAGGGTCGGGAGCTTCGGGTTCGCCGGGCGCTGTACCGGCGGCGTCGGCAGCGGAGCCAACCCGCCCGTCTGCGCCGCGCAGACGAAAGGCGACAGGCAGAGCAACAGTACCGCGAGCGGTAGCGAGCGGGTGCGTCCTGCGACGTTAGGCCCGCGTGATGACACGACGACCCGCTCGCTACCGCTCGCGGTACTGTTCTTTCGCATCTTCATCAGCGTTTACCGGCTGTCGGGTCGGGCCAGTCGTCCGTGCGGAAGGGCGCGGCGGGCAGGCCCGTGTCGTTCGTCAGGTTCGGGCGGCGCGGGTTGTTGTTGAAGGCGTAGCGCGCCGCGACCGGGCGCGGCACTTCGTTCGACCAGACTTCGACTTTATCCTTGCCGACGATGCGCGCCTCCGCCCAGTGCCACTTGCGGTCTTCGCCCGCGACGGCGAACTCTTGCAGCCTGTCGCCGTCGCGGATTCTTAAACCGGCTCCCACGTCGTCGAACGTGAGGACGATTTTCGACCCGCTCACTTTCATCCTGCTGTACATCGGCCCCGTGGCCGTCATCTTCTTCCCGTAGACTTCGGCGAGCGCCCAGCGCGCCATGCGGCGGCCCACGTCGAGCTTGTTCTTCGGGTGTATGTCGCGCGCCTCGCCCACGTCGATGGTGACGATGAGGCCGGCGTTCTTCGTCGAGCGGGCGGTGCGCCGCTGCCACTCGCGCAGGTGGCCCCACGCCTCGTCCGCCGGTTCGGGCTTCGGGTCGCGGTAGTTGGGCAGTTGGACGATGCCGAAGGGGAAGTCGCCCTGACCCCAGCGCTCGCGCCACGCGCGGATCATCGTCGGCAGAAGAATCCCGTACTGCTCGGCGCGCGCCTCGTTCGACTCGCCCTGATACCAGAAGGCCCCGCGGACGGGGAAGGGGATGAGCGGCTCGATCATGCCGTCGTAGATGGACGAGGCGATGCGGTACTCGCGCAGCGCGTCGGGCACGGGCGGCGAGGGCGAGGGGCGCGCGCCCGCCGCCTTGGCCTTGTCCGCCTCCTCGCGCCAGCGCTTGATCTGCTCCGCGTACTCGACCTTCACGCGCGGGCGCTCTTCGTCCCAGACCTTCGTGCGCTCGACCGTGGCCTTCAGCTCCGGGTTGGCGTTCAAGTATTCGACCGGCGTCCAGGCTTCGGCCTGCGAGCCGCCGTAGGAGGAGTTGATGACGCCGACGGGGACGCCCAGCTCCTTCTGCAACTCGACGGCGAAGTAGTAGCCCGCGGCTGAGAAGTCTCTGACCGTCTCCGGCGTTGTAGCCCGCCACACGGCGAGCGGCGGGGGCTTGTGCTTGAAGGCGACCTGTCGGCTGACGTTGAAGAGGCGTATCTCCGGGTGGTTCGCCGCCGCGATGGCCTCCTTCGCCTCCCTCGTCTCGGCCAGCGTGAACTGCATGTTCGACTGCCCCGACATGAGCCATACCTCGCCGACGAGCACGTCCTTCAACTCGACCCTGTTCTTGCCCGTGACGGTCAAGACCTGCGGAGTCGCGTTCGCGCGCAGAGGGTCGAGCCACACACGCCAGCGCCCTTCGCCGTCGGCAGTCGCCCTCTTCGTCTGCCCCGCGAAGCTGACCGTGACGGCTTCGCCCGGCGAGGCCGTGCCCCACACGGGCACGCGCACTCCGCGCTGCAAGACCATCGAGTCGGAGAGCACGTCGGGGAGCTGTACCTGGGCGCGTGCCCGCGCGGCCGAGCCGAGCGCGACGAGCAGCAGCGCGAAGAGGGGAGCGGTTACGTAAGCCTTTCTCTTCCGGACGAAGGAGAGCATGCGGACGGTTCTCCTAAGATTTTCACGGGTAAAGCGGTTTTCCGCGCGCGTACACTGCGGACGAGGAAGGGGCCTACAACTCGCCCGACTCTTCTGCACAGCTATTGCTCTGGGGGCTCCGATTCTAAACCGAATCGTCCCGGAATGTACAAGCGCGGCGGGGCGCGCCTGCCGGCCGGAGGACTTTCAGCGCGCCAGCGTCGCGGCCAGAAGCCCTATCACGACCTCGTTGGCCAGCGTGCGCACGGTGAGCGACTTCAGTTCCTTGTCGGCGCGCAGCGGCAGGTCGAGCACGAGTCCCGCGCCGCCCGGGACCTTGCCGCCTCTGCCTTTGAACTCGGACACATCGAGTACGCGCACCGTCCCGCTCCGCAGATCGACCCGCGGCGGAATCGGCTCGGGGCGGCGGAAGGCGTAGTCGTCGATGAAGTAGTCCTGGTCGATGGGCCACCAGTTGGTCGGGTTGTGCAGCGCCAGGCGCTCGGTCGAGCCGTCGGCGTAGGTGACGATGACCTCGCCGTTGTCGAAGCGGCTCTGCATCCAGTTCGTCGAGCCGGCCATGAGCAGGTAGAGGTGCGAGGCGCGCCCCCCGAGCGGGACGGAGACCTCGGCCGGGTAGTTCTCCCAGCGCGACGTGAAGGCGACGTTCTTCGCGCCGTCCTCGGGGGGCGTCCGGAACGGGACGCCCTGCGGCAGTCGGAAGAGCCCGCCGCCGCGCCCCGAAGCCGCGCGCAGCCCCGAGTCGTCAACCGAGAACTTCTCGTCGAAGTGAACCCAACTGCCAATGCCCCGCTTCGGGATGGCGAGCGAGACGTAGGGCGACCGAGGCCGCAGGTACTCGTTCTCGAAGATGCGCGTCAGCCGGTCGTTGAAGAGCGGCGCGAGGTTCAACGTCTCCCACCGCGAAGCCGCGCCGTCGGCCTTCAGCTTCCAGTTGACGACCAGGCCCTCGGCGACCTCGCCGCCGTCGAGTTCCAACGCGACGCGGTGCGAGCCGGGGACGAGCCCCCGGGCGGGGAGCCGGACGACTACCGACTCGCCGTGAGCGGGGGCCTTGATTCGCGCCCTGTAGTCGAGCCCGCCGACGCGCGCGACGAGGTCGCGGTCGATGGCCTGCGGCGTGTTGTTGCGGAGCAGGAAGGACAAGTTCGCGCCGGCCTGTTTTTCGGCCTGAAGGAGTTCGTACGCGGGCCGAATCTCGAAGGCGACCGGCGACCACCAGGTCACGTCGCCCTGCCGCACTTTCGCGAAGGCCGTGCGATGACCGTCCGGCCCGACGGCCGCGGCGCGGAACGCGTCGGACGCGCGCCTGGGCGAGCCGAGCGCGCGTTGCGGGTCTGCGACTTCGAGGAGCGTGGCCGAGCCGAACGCGGCGCGCACCTCGCCGCCCCTCGCGACGACCTTCGGCGCGGCCGCGTCGGAAGGCTTCGCGCCTTTCCAGTTGATGACCACTTCATGACGGGGCGCGGGCTCGCTCTCGACCTCGACGCGCGGACGGCCGACGGAGTCTTCGAGCGCGCGCCAGCGCGCGGGGCGGCCGTTCACGGTCACGCGTGCTATGCGGTCGCGCGGCGCGGCCGCCTGGAGAAGGAGGCGCATCGGCCGATTGAAGCGCGGCTCGATTGTGTAGGTCTCGGTCAGTCCCGCGCGCTTGAAGGTGAGGCCGAAGTCCGTGTGGCGCAGGCTCGCCCGATGCCATTCGGCGGGGAGGCCGGGGCGGACGAGCAGCCGCCCTTCGAGCGCGTCGGGCCGCACGCCGAAGAGCCCTTCGATTAGCGCGCGCGACGTGACCCCGGCGGCGTCTGCGAAGTCTCGCTGCGCCTCGCCGCGCGCCATGTCGAAGTGCGTGGTCATGCCGAGGTTGCCGGGGCACAGCCCCATGTACATGCTGTCGAGGACTGCGCCCTTGAAGAGCCGGAACGCCTCGTCGCCCCGCCCCGCCTGCCAGTATGCGAGAGAGGTGTGGATGGCCTCCGCCATCACGACGTTGTTGATCGACCAGGTGTAGGGCATCCAGCTCGTCGTCGGTAGCGTGTAGTGACCGCCCGCGGGCACGCCCGCGCCGTGGACGGGGATGTGCGCGACCTGCGTGTCCACGAAGCGGGACATCTGCCACGCTTCGAGCGGCGTCGGAACCCCGGAGTCCGTCGTGTGATAGAAACTCCACAGCCCCGCGTTCGGGTGCGTGAGCCGGAGGCCGAGCAGGTCTCTCCACTCGGCGAACCATCCCCGGTCGGCGAGCCACAGCTCGCGCCCGATAGCCTTGAGGATGAGTTCGGCCTCGCGTTCGTAGGGACGCGCGTCCTCGCCGAGCACGCTTGCGAGCCGCGCCGCCATGCGGTTGTGGTAGTAGTTATAAGCCGTCGAGTGTGTGACGCCGCCGCCGTGGTACTGAAGGTCATCGCTGGCCCAGATGGCGGCGTAGGCTTCGTAGAGCGGCAGCCTGTCAGGCCCGAACTCGCGTCGGAACAGGCGACGCTCCCACGCGAGATGACGCTCGACGACGGGCCACACTTCGCGCGCAAAGCCCACGTCGCCCGTCCACATCAGGTGCCGGAAGAGCGCGTCGATGTAGACGAGGTTCATGTCGTAGTGCGAGTTCGACAGGTCGCCGTTGGTGTGGAGAGCGGGCTCGTTGCGCGCGAAGTTGACCGACGCGTCCTGCGGGAACGGCGGGCCGGGCGCGGGGCCCGTGTTCTGCCGCCCGGCCCAGTAGGCCAGGTGTCGGCGCGCGCGGTCGTGCCACCCGAGCGCGTCGCCCGCGTAAGGGCCGCGCCACCCGAGCAGCTTCGAGCGCCACGCGACCGCGCCGTGCATGAACGCGCCCTGCGGCTCGTCCCAGACGCCGTCGGCCGCCACCGCGAGCGCGGCCGCCGCCGCGTTGACGAACGGGTCGGGCGTGTCTATCGAAAACTTCTCGGCCGCCTCGCGCCGCCGCCGCTCGGCCGCCTCGAAGACCGCCGGCAGGTCTTCTGCTTTGTAGACGGGCGGGCCTCCCGTCTGATTCTCCGTCAAGCGTTGCAGGGCGACGTATGAGGGGCGGCCCGGCAGCAGCCTCGACTCACCGACCACGACCGGCAACTCGGTCGGCCTCCCCGCCGACGCGAGGAGGTCATTCAAAGACGACCACTTCGTCGCGTCCGCCGCCGCCAGCTTCGAGCCCCGCGGGGCGAGCCCCGCGATGGTGGCCGGCTTGCTCCGCAGCGTGAACGTGTTCTCGATTATCGAGAAGGAGTTGTCGCGGCAGTGCTCGGGCTTGAGCTGGAAGTATTGACTGATAGGCACCGACTCCGTGCCGATGTCGCCGCCGCGCCGGCCGCGCTCGCCGTTCGCGCCGCCGTAGGCCCAGACCAGCTCCGCCGTTGACGCCGGGCCTCGCAGCTCCGCGCGCAGCACAAGTCCCTCGGCCTCACCCAACGGCAGCGCCGTCAGGTGGAGCGTGCCGCCGCCGAGCAGGGGGTCGCGTATCTCGTAGAGCATCGAGCCGGGGCGGTAGCGGGCCGTGACCCTCCGCGCCTCGAAGAGCCACTTCGCGCCCGCGGCCGTCTTCAGGCCGAGCCGCAGGACGCCGCCCCGGCCGGGCAGGTAGAGCGAGAACTCGGGGCGGTCGCCCGCGTCCACGCGGAAGGCCGTGTTCGTCCCGTAGAGCGGGCGGTTGAAGAATTCCGCCCCGTTCTCGATGAGGAAGTCCGTGCCCTCGGGTCGGTAGCGCAGCGGCCGCTCAGTCCGCCCGACGTAGTTGCCGCGCCCCGCCACCCCGCTGACGAACGTGCCCTGGGCCGCCGCCCGGACGAACAGTGACAGCAGCACGAGCAGGCAGGCCGGCAGTCGCTTCAACGGTCTCACGGTCTTTTAAAGAGTCTCAGTTGCCGAGCGGCTTCGTCTCCGTGGCCAGAGGGCTCGGGGGGATTTTGAAGGAGGCGAGCGGGTCGGGGCGCGCGGGGTCGAAGGGGCGCACGTCGTCGGCCAGGTACTTCGTGAGCGGCAGACGGTTTGATCGGACGCCTTCGACGACGGCGCGCGCCAGCTCGTAGCTGCCGTAGTTGTTGTGGTGCGTGCCGTCGCCCGGCGCGAAAGCCTTCTTCGACTCTTCGGGGCCGAGGGCTTCGTAGAACGGCTTGCTCATCGCGTGGAGGTCGATGAGGGGCGCGTTCAACTCCCGCGCCGCCTGCCGGACGGCGTCGTCGTAGTCGCCGTGCGAGTCCGTGATCTTCCCCGACGCGTCGAAGGTGCGGCGGTGCATGGGAGTGACGAGGACGACCGTCCCGCCGCGCCCGCGCGCCTGCTCGGCGTAGCGCTTGAGCGAAGCCTTGTAGGTCGTGAACGCGCCGACGCCCTCACCCTTCTCCTTCTCGTCGTTGTGGCCGAACTGTATGAAGAGGTAGTCGCCGGGCCTCATCAGGCTCAAGACCTTGTCGAGGCGGCGCGCGCCCTGCGAGCTGCGCAGGGACTCGCCCGACTCGGCGTGGTTGGCGACGGCGATGCCGGGTTTGAAGAAGCGCGTGAGCATCTGGCCCCAACTGTTGTAGGGCTCGCGCGGCTGGTCGGCGACGGTCGAGTCGCCGAGGAGGAAGAGCGTCGGCGCGCGTTTGTTCCTCTTGATCTCGACCGCGGCGACCGCCGGGCGCGCGTTGTTGAATTCGAGCGTGAGCTTCTCGTCCCAGGCCCACGCCTCCATCGTCTTCTCGCGGTCTTTGAGCTTGACCTGCGTGCCGCCCGGAATCTGCGGCGTGCGGACGTTGACGGTGAACGTTCGCGTCTCGAAGCGGCCCCTGCCGGTGCGCACCTCTTCGAGCATGAGGCGGCGCAGCTCCGCCTTGACCGTCGTCAACGACTCGCCCGCGCGTTCGCCGAGGGTGACGGTCACGTCGTAGTTGCCCTCGGGCAGCGCGACCGAGAAGTAGAAGGGCTTGTCGGAAGCGCAGAAGTCCCCGCGCAGGGCGTCTCCGCCGCGGTCTGCGCACGTCACCTGCGCGCCGGGCTCGAAGCCGTACCCGAGTTCTTTCGTGTAGAGGGTGGCGGGCAGGACTTGCCTGTAGCCGTCTTTGACCTTGCCGGGGCCGAAGTCGAACTTGAGGGCCGGCGTGTCGGGACGTCCCGCCGCGCCCCGTGCGCGCACGCCGGCGGCGCATGAGAGAAGCGCGCAGGCCAGCGCGAGAAGTGCGGTCACGCGCCCGAAAAATTCGGTCGGCATAGTCCAACTCCTACGGCTCGGATTCGTCGGCAAGGTTAAGGCTTCGTCAAATCTTCTGTCCAGCCGGGCGTTTGAACCACCCGCTACCGCGGGCGGTACTGACCGCTATGGCGGACGCTCATTATTTCCCTCAACGTGCCCGTCTCGCTTGCAAAATGGCCGGAGTTACAGTAGAAGGCACGTATCAAGAGTTACAGTTTTCTGTTTGACAGTCCCCCGCGGTGGACTCCGGCGCGCCTCGACCGAGGGGCGTCCGCGTCCCCGCGCGTCTGTTAACCGCATCCCTCCGAGAGAAAACTCGATGAAGAAAGAACTCGGCACCTTCCTGCTGCTCGTGCTGCTGTGCGTGGTCGTGGCCGTGCTGAACCCGCGCTTCCTCGCGCCGGCCAACTTGCAGAACATGGCGCGGCTCATCGGGGCCTACGGCATCTTCTCGATAGGGCTCGGCATAGTCATCATCACGGGCGGCATCGACCTCTCGGTCGGGTCGGTCTTCGCGCTGCTCGGCGTGCTGCTCTCGATCATGCTGGTGGAGTGGGGCTGGCCGTGGCCTTTGGCGGTGCTCGTCACCGTCCTCGTCGCGACGGCCCTCGGCGCGCTGCACGGGCTGCTCATCACGAAGGTGCGCGTGCAGCCCTTCATCGTGACGCTGTGCGGGCTGCTCTTCTACCGCGGGCTGGCGCGCTTCATCTCGAACGACGAGACGAAGGGGTTCGGGTCGGGCGCGGGGTTCGAGATGCTGCGCGACATGGCGACGGGGAGCGTCTTCGGCGTCCCGACGCCGTTCGTGATACTCGTCGTCGTCAGCATCATCATGTGGGTCGTGCTGCACCGCTCGGTCTACGGGCGCTACCTGTTCGCGGTGGGGAGGAACGAGACGGCGGCGAGGTATTCGGGCATCAACTCGCAGAAGATCGTGGCGAGCGCCTACATCATCCTCGGCGCGCTCGTCGGCGTCGCAGGCATCGTCTTCGCCTTCTACACCAACTCGATCTCGCCCTCGTCGCACGGGAACTTCTTCGAGCTGTACGGCATCGCGGCGGCCGTGCTCGGCGGCTGCTCCCTGCGCGGCGGCGAAGGCTCGATCATCGGCATCCTCATCGGGACGGCGCTCTTGCAGGTGTTGCAGAATCTGGTCAACCTGCTGGGCATCCCCAGCTCTTTGAACTTCGCGGTGATGGGCGCGGTGATCCTGATCGGCGTCATCGCCGACCAGATACTCCAGCGCCGCGCGGCGCGCGTGAAGGCGGCCGCGAAACCGGCCTGAGGCCGGGCGGGCTCTTGAAACCATTCATCCGGAGATTTCTGAATATGCTCTTGAAGAGGACGGCGCTGCTCCTGCTCTGTTTAATCGCCGCGCCCGCGGCGCTGGCGCAGGGCGTGCCGAAGAGGGAGAGCTTCGGGCAGACGAGGGACGGGCAGGCCGTGGACATCTACACGCTGAACAACAGGCGGGGCGCGGAGGCGCGGATCACGACCTACGGCGGCGCGGTCGTCTCGCTCAAGGTGCCCGACCGCGCGGGCCGTGTAGACGACGTGGTGCTCGGCTTCGACGACATCGGGGGCTACGAGAAGACGACCACCTACATCGGCGCGCTCGTCGGCCGCTACGCCAACCGCATCGCCAAAGGAAGGTTCACGCTGGGCGGCAGGGAGTACACGCTCGCGACGAACAACGGCGAGAACCACCTGCACGGCGGCGTCCGCGGCTTCGACAAGGTCGTCTGGAAGGCCCGGCCGCTCGCGGCGCGCGGCGGCCAGGCGCTCGAACTCACGTACCTGAGTAAGGACGGCGAGGAGGGCTACCCGGGCAACCTCAGCGTGCGCGTCGTCTACACGCTGACGAACGCGAACGAGCTGAAGATCGACTACTACGCGACGACGGACAGGGACACGGTCGTCAACCTGACGAACCACAACTACTACAACCTCGCGGGTCAGGGCAGCGGCGACATCCTCGGGCACGTCCTGACGGTCAACGCCAGCCGCTTCACGCCGACCGACGCGGGCGCCATCCCGACGGGCGAGCTGCGCCCGGTGAAGGGGACGCCCTTCGACTTCACGCGCCCGACCGCCATCGGGGCGCGCATCGAAGAGGACTACGAGCAGTTGAAGCTCGGCAGGGGCTACGACCACAACTTCGTCATCGACGGGCGGCCCGGGGTGCTGCGCCTCGCCGCGCGCGTCTCGGAGCCGACGACCGGGCGCGTGATGGAGACGTGGACGACCGAGCCGGGGATGCAGCTCTACACGGGGAACTACCTGGACGGGAGCGACACGGGCAAGGGCGGCAGGCCCTACCGCCACCGCTACGGCTTCTGCCTTGAGACGCAGCACTACCCGGACTCGCCCAACCGCCCCGAGTTCCCCTCGACCACTTTGCGCAAGGGCGCGCGGTTCCGCTCGACGACCGTTTATAAGTTCAGCGTGCGTTAGGCGCGGTCTGCGGACGCAGTCATAAAATTCGGATGATGAGGAGAAGCGAGATGAAACTGAAGAAGATGTTGCTTCTGTGCGTCGCCCTTCTGTTGGCCGCCTGCACGCAGCAGGGAGGCACAGGCGGCAACACCACGAACGGCGGCGGCACCACGACGGGCGGCGGGGGCGGCACCAAGCGGCTCGCCTTCGTCACCAACAACGCCTCGGACTTCTGGACTATCGCGCGCAAGGGCGTCGAGAAGGCCGACGCCGAACTGGCCGACGTGACGGCCGAGTTCAAGATTCCTTCCGACGGGACGGCCGCCGAGCAGAAGCGCATCGTGGACGACCTGCTCGCCAAGGGCATCGACGGCATCGCCATGAGCCCCGTCGATCCCGACAACCAGACGCAGCTCATCAACGACCTGTCGAAGCAGACGCTCGTCTTCACGCAGGACTCGGACGCGCCGAACAGCCAGCGCGCCTGCTACGTCGGCACGGACAACGTCGCCGCCGGGCGCGAGGCGGGCAAGCTCATCAAGGAGGCGATGCCCGGCGGCGGCAAGATCATGCTCTTCGTCGGCAAGCTCGACGCGCGCAACGCCGCCGAGCGCATGCAGGGCATCAAGGAGGAGCTGAACGGCTCCAACGTCACCATCATCGACACGCGCACCGACGACACCGACCGCGTCCGCGCCAAGTCGAACGTCGCCGACACGCTCGTCAAGTACCCGGACGTGGCGGGGCTGGTCGGCCTGTGGAGCTACAACGGCCCGGCCATCCTCAACGCCGTGCGCGACGCGGGCAAGACCGGCCAGGTCAAGATCATCGCCTTCGACGAGGAGGACGAGACCCTGGCCGGCATCAAGGACGGGGCCATCTACGGCACGGTCGTCCAGCAGCCCTACGAGTTCGGCTACCAGGCCATCAAGCTGATGGCCGCCGCGCTCAAGGGCGACCGCGCGGGCATCCCCGCCAACAAGCAGGTCTTCGTCCCGACCAAGGTCATCAAGAAGGACACGGTCGAAGAGTTCACCAAGCAGATTAACCAGCTCCGCGGGAGGTGAAAACGCAGTAGGCAGCAGGCAGACGGCAGTAGGCAGTCGGTCGAGGGCAATGTGCCTTGACCGTTACTCCGCAACTGCTTCAACTGCCTACTGCCGTCTGCCTGCTGCCTACTATTCATATGCCTCCCATCCTACAGATGCGAGATATCCAGAAGCGCTTCCCGGGCGTGCACGCGCTGAAGGGCGTGAGCCTTGAGGTGTCGGAGGGCGAGGTCGTGGCGCTCCTGGGCGAGAACGGGGCGGGGAAGTCCACTTTGATGAAGGTGCTCGGGGGCGTGCACCAGCCGGACTCGGGCGAGGTGCTGATCGACGGCGCGCCCGCGACCATCAAGGGCGTGTCGGACGCGACGAAGTACGGCGTCGCCTTCATCCACCAGGAGCTGAACGTCCTCGACAACCTCGACGTGGCCGCCAACGTCTACCTGGGCCGGGAGCCGACGCGCGGCGGGCCGCTGCGCCTCGTAGACCGCGGGAAGATGGAGGAGGACACGAAGAAGCACCTCGCGCGCCTCGGCCTCAACATCGAGCCCGACACCCCGCTCGCCAAGCTCTCCATCGCGCAGCAGCAGATGGTCGAGATCGCGAAGGCCCTCTCCCTGGACGCGCGCATCCTCATCATGGACGAGCCGACCTCCTCGCTCACGCTCTCCGAGACCGAGCGGCTGCTCGGAGTCGTCAAAGACCTGCGCGAGCACAACGTGGCCGTCATCTACATCTCGCACCGTTTGGGCGAGGTCAAGCAGATCGCCGACCGCGCGGTCGTCCTGCGCGACGGCGCGAACGCGGGCCAGCTCGCGCGCGAGGAGATCACGCACGACCGGATGGTGCGGCTGATGGTCGGCCGCGACATCGAGAGCTTCTACCAGCACCCCGAGGGCGAGAAGCAGCCGCGCTACTTCGAGGTCGAGTCCCTGCGCACGGCGCGCTACCCCGACAAGCAGGTCAGGTTCGACGTGGGGCGCGGCGAGATTCTCGGCATGGCGGGGCTCGTCGGCGCGGGCCGGAGCGAAGTCGCGCAGGCCATCTTCGGCGTGGACCCGGCCGTCGAGTCGCGCCTGATGCTCGACTCGCGGCCGCTGCGCATCCGCTCGCCGCAGGACGCCATCAGGCACGGCATCTACCTCGTCCCCGAAGACCGGCGCACGGCCGGGCTCGTCGTGGACATGCCCATCCGCGAGAACGTGACGCTGCCCGCGCTCGACCGCTACGCGCCCGGCGGGCTCATCTCGTTCGAGAAAGAGAAGGAGGGCTCGAAGGAGGTCTGCCGGCGGCTGAACGTGAAGGCCCACACGGTGGAGGTGGCGGCGGCGACCCTCTCGGGCGGGAACCAGCAGAAGGTCGTGCTGGCGAAGTGGATCGCGCTGGAGCCGAAGGTGCTCATCTTCGACGAGCCGACGCGCGGCATCGACGTGGGCTCGAAGGCCGAGATCTACGAGCTGATGCGCAAGCTCGCCGAATCGGGCGTCGCCATCATCATGATCTCCTCGGACATGGAGGAGGTCATCAACGTCTCCGACCGCGTCGCCGTCATGCACGAGGGGCGCGTGACGGGCGTGCTCACGCGCGAGGAGACGAACGAGGAGAACATCATGCGTCTCGCCGTCGGCGGCCACGGCTGACGGCCCCGCGCGCACAGCACCCGACTTTACTCAAGGCCCGCCTGCGTACCATGCCGGACGCTGGCGGGCTTTTAAAAACTACCCGAACGAAGTATGATGCAGGCTGGCTCAGCCTTGTCCCCCGCGCGAAAGTGCCCCCAATCCCGGGAGGCCGCGCACGAGGCGAGAACTTCCGGGCAAAGGACTAATGAGAGAAGAACAACGCAGCCATGCCGTAGAACGCCCGCCCATCCCCCCCTTCAAGACCTCCCGAATTAAGGACGTGGCGCGCGAGGCCGGCGTCTCGACCGCGACCGTCTCGCACGTCATCAACGGCACCAAGTACGTCACCGACGACACGCGCAAGCGCGTGCTCGACGCCGTCAAGCGCTGCGAATACTCGCCGAACGCGCACGCCCGCTCGCTCGCCTCGGGGCGCAGCAACATGCTCGGCCTCCTCATCTCCGACATCGCGAACCCGTTCTTCCCCGAGGTGGTCAAGGCCATCGAGTCGGCGGCCTTCGAGCGCGGCTACAACGTCATCCTGCTCAACACCAACTACGACCCCGAGCGCGCCGCCGACTACGTGCGCCGCCTCTCGGAGTTGAAGATGGCGGGCGTCGCCCTGATGACCTCGGAGCTGGACTCGGAGCTGTTCGAGGCGATCACGCGCCGGCAGGTCTCGGTCGTCTTCGACAGCCACGACGTGGGCCCCGAGCGCATGAGCAACATCTGCGTGGACTACGCCGCCGGCATCGAGGAGGCCGTCCGCCACCTCGTCAGCCTCGGCCACCGGCGCATCGCGCACATCGCGGGCGCTTCGCGCATCCCCTCGGGCGTCATCCGCCGCGAAGCCTTCCAGGACTTCATGAGGCGCTACCTGCCCGACGAGCCCGAGCCGGCCGTCTACGAGGGCGACTTCCGCCTCGACGGGGGCCGGAGGGCCGCGAGCGAGATACTCGCCGCGGAGGAGCTTCCCACGGCCGTCATCGCCGCCAACGACATGATGGCCCTGGGCGCGATGCGCGAGTTCCGCAAGGCGGGACTCTCCATCCCGCAGGACATCTCGGTCGTCGGCTTCGACGACATCTCGTTCGCCGCACTCTCCGAGCCGCCCCTGACGACCGTCTGCTCGCCACGCGCCGAGATCGGCCGCCGCGTCGTCGAGGCGCTCGTCAACATGATCGAGCACCCCGAGCAGAAGGGCTCGGAGCTGCGCATCCCGACGCACCTCATCACGCGCGACTCGACCGCGCCGCCGCGCAAGTAGGCGGCGCGCGTGCGCGGGCGGGCGATCGGCGTTTGGCAAACCAGTCCCGAGCGGGTAGAATCCCGCATACCCCGTTAGCAGTAAGACCTGACAGCCGGAGCGAGCTTTTCCCGCAGCCCGGTCGCGAGCCCCGCGACACGGGCGACTTCGGTAATTCTTCGGCCCCGCAGAGTTAACCGCTTGACCAGGAGTCTGAAACCGCAGGAGGGTTTATGAGCAGCCAACGCGAGAAGAAATCTTTCGAGTACGTGAAGTATCTCTGGCAGGACGAAGTCGCGGACCAACTCTCGGGGCTCGACCGCCTCGTCTACCGCTCGAACAAGCTGGGCGAAGACCTGACGCTGACGAACACGGGCGGCGGCAACACCTCCTCGAAGCTGCGGGAGCGCGACCCCCTGACGGGGCAGGAGACGGAAGTCCTCTGGGTCAAGGGCTCGGGCGGCGACCTGCGCACGGCCAAGCGCGACGGCTTCGCCTCCTTCTACCTCGACAAGATTCGAGCGATGCGGCCGCTCTACCTGAACGACCCCGACCGCGGGCCGAAGACGGAGATCGAGGACGCGATGTACCCGATGTACAGCCACTGCGTCTTCAACCTCAACCCGCGCGCCGGCTCCATCGACACGCCGCTCCACACGCTCGTCCCCTACACGCACGTCGATCACCTCCACCCGAACGCCGTCATCGCCGTCGCCGCTTCCGTGAATCAGGAGCGGCTGACGAAGGAGATTTACGGCGACGAGATCATCTACATCCCCTGGCAGCGGCCGGGCTTCGACATCGGCCTGAAGATCGAAGAACTGATCAGGCAGAACCCGCAGGCCAGGGGCATCCTGCTCGGCCACCACGGCATGAGCAGTTGGAGCAACGACGACAAGACCTGCTACGAGACGGCGCTGGAGATCATCGACCGCGCCGCCCGCTACATCGAGTCGAAGGACAGGGGCGAGCAGACCTTCGGCGGCCGGAAGCACGCGCCGCTCGCCGAGGCCGACCGCCGCCGCCATATCGCCGACATCATTCCTTTCGTCCGCGGGCAGGTCTCGGTCTACAAGCGCTTCGTCGGCACGGTGCAGGACGACGAGCGGATGCTCCGCTTCGTCAACAGCCACGACGCGCCGCGCCTCGCCGCGCTCGGCACCTCCTGCCCCGACCACTTCCTGCGCACAAAGATCAAGCCGCTCTTCGTCGACTGGGACCCGTCCACGGGCGACATCGAGGCCCTCAAGAGGGCCATCTCCGACGGGCTCGTCCAGTACCGCAAGGACTACGAGGGCTACTACAACCGCTGCAAGCACCCGGACTCGCCCGCGATGCGCGACCCGAACCCGACGGTCGTCCTCATCCCGGGCCTCGGCATGCTCGCCTGGGGCAAGAACAAGAGCGAGTCGCGCGTGACCGCGGAGTTCTACAACTGCGCCATCGAGGTCATGCGCGGCGCCGAGGCCATCGACGAGTACGAGGCGATGGATCAGCAGGAGGCGTTCGACATCGAGTACTGGCTGCTCGAAGAGGCCAAGCTCCGCCGCATGCCGCCCGAGAAGGAACTCGACCGCCAGGTCATCGTCATCATCGGCGCGGGCGCCGGCATCGGGAAGGAGGCCGCGCACCGCCTGGCGAAAGAGGGCGCGCACATCGTCTGCGTTGACCTCAACGAAGAGTCTGCGAAGGAGACCGCGCAGGAGATCATCGCGCAGTACGGCCCCGGCATCGGCGTCGCCGGCACGGGGATAAGCAACTGCGGCCCGGCCGTCGGCCTCGCGTGCGACATCACGAACCGCGAGAGCGTCCGCCGGATGTTCGAGGACGTGATGCTCGCCTACGGCGGCATCGACGCGGTCGTCGTCACGGCCGGCGTCTTCGTCCCGCCCGACAAGTCGGGCCGCGTCGAAGACCGCCAGTGGGCGCTCACCTTCAGCATCAACGTCACCGGCGCCTACATCGTCGCCGACGAGGCTTACCAGATTTTTAAGAAGCAGGGCCTGCCCGGCAACGTCGTCCTGACGACGAGCGCCAACGCCGTCGTCGCCAAGAAGGGGAGCCTCGCCTACGACACGAGCAAGGCCGCGGCCAACCACCTGACGCGCGAGCTGGCCGTCGAGTTCGCCCCGCTGGTGCGCGTCAACGCCGTCGCGCCCGCCACGGTCGTCAAGGGCAGCACGATGTTCCCGCGCGACCGCGTCATCGCTTCCCTGACCAAGTACAACATCGACTTCGACGAGTCGGAGGAGACCGAAAGCCTGCGCGACAAGCTGGCGCAGTTCTACGCCAAGCGCTCGCTCACGCAGACGCCCATCGAGCCCTCCGACCAGGCCGAGGGCATCTTCCTGCTCGTCTCGAAACGGCTGGCGAAGACGACGGGGCACGTCATCCCCGTTGACGGCGGCTTACAGGACGGGTTCTTGAGGTAGGAGAGGACACGATGGCGACTCACTTCGAGATTGACGACGACTTCATCGCCGAGCAGAACAAGGCCGCGAAGTCCTGGGTCGAGGAGGACTACGAGCACCTCGGCAAACAGCTCAGCCGCCGCGGGCGCGACATTGAGGAGTTGACGGCGAAGGCGCAGGCGTTCCGCGTGGCCGTCCCTTCGTGGGGCGTGGGCACGGGCGGGACGCGGTTCGCGCGCTTCCCCGGCGTGGGCGAGCCGCGCGGCATCTTCGAGAAGTTGGAAGACTGCGCGACCATCTACAAGCTCGTCCGCTCCACGCCCGGCGTCTCGCTCCACATCCCCTGGGACAGGCCCGAAGACCCCGACGCCCTCGTCGAGTTCGCCCGGAGCCGCGGCCTGCACTTCGACGCGATGAACTCGAACACGTTCCAGGATCAGGCCAACCAGACGCACTCCTACAAGTACGGCAGCCTCACGCACCCGGACGAGGCGGTGCGCCGTCAGGCCGTCGAGCACAACGTCGAGTGCATCGAGCTCGGCCGGAAGCTCGGCTCGAAGGCGCACACGGTGTGGGTCGGCGACGGCGGGAACTTTCCCGGCCAGCAGCACTTCCGCCGCGCGCTTGAGAACTACCTCGACAGCATGCGCGACATCTACAAGGCGCTGCCCTCGGACTGGCGGCTCTTCATCGAGCACAAGTTCTACGAGCCGGCCTTCTACTCGACGGTCATCAACGACTGGGGCGTGAGCTACCACGCGGCGCGCGAGCTGGGGCCGCAGGCGTTCTGCCTCGTAGACCTCGGCCACCACGCGCCGAACGTCAACATCGAGATGATCGTCGCGCGCCTCATCCAGTTCGGCAAGCTCGCCGGCTTCCACTTCAACGACTCGAAGTACGGCGACGACGACCTCGACGCGGGCTCCATCAAGCCCTTCCAGCTCTTCCTCATCTTCAACGAGCTGGTGGACGCGGAGCTGTCCGGGGTCGAGGGCTTCGACCCGGCCTACATGCTCGACCAGTCGCACAACGTCACGGACCCGGTCGAGTCCCTGATGTCGAGCGCCGTCGAGCTTTCGCGCGCATACGTCCAGGCGCACCTCGTAGACCGCGACGCGCTCTCGGAGGCGCAGCAGAACTGCGACCCCTTGATGGCGCTCGCCGCGCTCAAGCAGGCGTTCACCACGGACGTCTCGCCCATCCTCGCCCGCGCCCGCGAACGCGAGGGCGGCGCCATCGACCCGGTCGCGGCCTACCGCGCCAGCGGCTACCGCCAGCGCAAGGCCGAAGAGCGCCCCGCGCAGAAGGGCGCGGCCGCCTCCGGAATTGTTTAAGGAGGGTAAGCGGTAAAGGACGCCGCGTCAGCGGCGCGTGAGTTTAGCCCGGCCTTTCAAGGCCGGGGCCGCCGACGATTAATAAAACGCCGCGTCGCGTCCGTCGTCGCCTGAAGGGGACGCGCGGTTCAGGCGACGACGGACGCGACGCGACGGGCTTCGACCACGTTTACCCGGCCTTAAAAGGCCGGGCTAAATTCAGAACGCCGCTGACGCGGCGGCTGCCTGCCGTTTCCTGATGGACGATTCGCTTTACATAGCAGTTGATTTAGGCGCGGGGAGCGGGCGCGTCTTCCTGTGCGGCGTGGCCGGGGGCGAGCTGCTGCTCGAAGAGGTGCGGCGGTTCAAGTACCCGCCGCGCGAGGAGGGCGGGCACCTGCGCTGGCCTTTCGCGGACATCCTCGGCGAGATTAAGGCGGGGCTGAGGGAAGCGGGGGAGCGCGCGCGCCGCTCGGGTCGCGCCGTGCGGGGCGTCGGAGTTGACAGTTGGGCGGTCGATTACGGGCTGGTCGATGGCGAAGGAAGGTTGATCGAGAACCCCGTCTGCTACCGCGACGCGCGGACGCGCGGGGTGATGGACGAAGTCTTCCGCGTCGTCCCGCGCGCGGAGTTGTTCGGGCGGACGGGGATTCAGTTCTTAGAGCTGAACACGCTCTACCAGTTGTTCGCGCACGCGCGCGAGGGCCTGCCGGGTGAAGCGGAGCGGCTGCTTCTGATGCCGGACCTCGTCAACTTCATGCTCACGGGCCGCGCCGCGTGCGAGTACACGAACGCGACGACGACGCAGTTGGTCGTCGCGCGGACGGGCGCGTGGGATGACGAGTTGATAGAGCGCCTGGGGCTGCCGCGCCGCCTTCTTGCGGAGATTGTCCCGGCCGGTACGGACATCGGCCCGCTCTCGCCGGAGGTCGGGGAAGAGCTGGGGCTCGAAGGCGTGAGGGTCGTCGCGCCGGCGACGCACGACACGGGGAGCGCGGTGGCGGGCGCGCCGCTCGGGGGGGGTTGGGCCTACATCTCTTCGGGCACCTGGTCGCTCGTCGGCGTCGAGCGCGGCGAGCCGCTCGTGTCGGCCGAGGTCGCGCGCCACAACTTTACGAACGAGGGCGGCGCGTTCGGCACCGTCCGCTTCCTGAAGAACGTGATGGGGCTCTGGGTCTTCGAGTCCTGCCGCGCCGAGTGGGCCGCGCGCGGCGTCGGCGTCGAGTATGACGAACTGTTGGGTCGGGTCGGCGACATCAAGGGACATCAGGGCTTCATCTTCCCCGACGACCCGCGGCTCTTCAACCCTCCGTCGATGCTCGAAGCCGTCAACTCGCAGCTCGCAGAGACCGGCCAGCGCGTTTCGGCGGAAGACCCCGCGACGTTGACGAAAGTGATAATGGACTCGCTCGCCTTCCGCTACGCGTCGGTGCTGCGGACGGTTGAGGCGCTGACGGGGAGCAGCGTCGAGGGCGTGCAGATCGTCGGCGGCGGGAGCCGCAACGACTACCTCAACCAGGCGACCGCGGACGCGACGGGGAAGCCCGTGCTCGCAGGGCCGGTCGAGGCGACCGTGACGGGCAACGTACTCGTGCAGGCCGTCGCATCCGGCCGCTTCGCGTCTTTGGCTGAGGCGCGGCGTCACGTCGCGGAGAACGTCTCCCTGCGCAGGTTCGAGCCGCGCTCGGACGACAGGATAAGGGAAGCGGCGCGGCGCTACGCCGAAGTAGAGGCGCGTTACCTCGCGGCGGCGGTCGCGGCCTGACGGGCGGAAGAAGTGGAGCGATGAGCAGACTCTCAAAGTACCTGCACCCGCGCGACGAGATCATGCAGACGATGGAGCGCATCTATCGTTACCGCATGACGACGACCTCGGGGGGCAACCTCTCCATCCGCGAGCCGGACGGCACGGTCTGGGTCACGCCCGCGCGCGTGGACAAGGGCGGCCTGCGCCGCGAAGACATCGTCCGCGTCAACCCAGACGGAAGCGCGGAAGGCTTGCACCCGCCCTCGTCAGAACTGCCTTTCCACCAGATGATCTACGCCGCGCGGCCGGACGTTAAAGGCGTCGTGCACGCGCACGCGGTCGCGCTCGTCGCCTTCAGCATCACGGGGCAGGCCCCGGACACGCGCCTCTTCCACCAGTCGCGCCACGTCTGCGGCCCCGTCGGCTTCGCGCCCTACGCGCTGCCCGGGAGCCACGACCTCGGGAAGAGCATCGCCGACACGTTCGCCGAAGGCTTCGACTGCGTCGTGCTCGAAAACCACGGCGTCGCCATCGGCGGCGAGAGCTTGCAGAGCGCCTTCCAGAAGTTCGAGACCCTGGAGTTCACCGCGAAGACGCTCGTCAAAGCACGGCTTCTCGGCGACGTTCGTTACCTGAGTGAGGAAGAGTTGGAGCTGCGCAACCAGGTGCCGCCGCTCGGAGAGTTCGAGGCCGGCCCGGCTTCGAGCGCCGAGCGCGAGCTGCGCCGCCAGCTCGTGGACTTCACGCGCCGCGGCTACCGGCAGCGCCTCTTCATCAGCACGGGCGGCAGTTTCTCCGCGCGCGTGGACGAGGACTCTTTCCTCATCACGCCTTCGCAGGCAGACCGGCACGAGCTCGAAGTCGAAGACCTCGTGCTCGTGCGCGGGGGCCGGGCCGAGGCGGGCAAGCGCGCGAGCCGCGCGGCGCGCAACCACCGGGCCATCTACGAGCGCGACCCGCAGGTCGGCGCGGTGCTCAACGCCTCGCCGGTGAACGTGACGGCCTTCAGCGTGACGAGCGCGCCGCTCGACTCGCGCACCATCCCCGAGAGCTACCTGCTTCTGCGCGACGTGTCGCGCGTCCCCTACGGCGTGCAGTTCCGCGACCCCGAAGCCCTGGCCCGGCGGGTCTCCCTGAGCGCGCCCATCGCGCTGCTTGAGAACGACGGCGTGCTCATCGTCGGCGCGAACGTGCTCGAAGCGTTCGACCGCCTTGAGGTGCTTGAGTCAACCTCCGAGGCCCTCGTCAACAGCCGCCTCATCGGCGAGGTCGCGCCGATGTCGGAGGAGGTGATCGACGACCTCAGGCGCGCCTTCGCGTCGATGCTCGCTTGAGGGCGAAGGGGACGGATGAGAATCTCGCTCTTCATCACCTGCCTTGTAGACCAGCTCTGGCCCTCGGTCGGGGCGAGCGCGGTCGAGGTGCTCAGGCGCGCGGGCTGCGAGGTCGCCTTCGACGAGCGGCAGACCTGCTGCGGCCAGCCGGCCTTCAACACCGGCTACCGCGCGGAGGCGCGACGGCTCGCGCGGCGCTTCATAGAGATTTTTGAAGAGGGCGGGGCCGAGTACGTCGTCAGCCCCTCGGGCTCCTGCACGGCGATGGCGCACCACTTCCACGAGCTGTTCGCCGACGACGAGCCCTGGCGCAGACGCGCCGAGGCGCTCGCCGCGCGCACGTACGAGTTCGGGGCCTTCCTCGTCAAGGTGCTCAAGGTCGAGGACGTGGGCGCGTCCTTCAAAGGCCGAGTCACGTGGCACGACGCCTGCCACGGCCTGCGCGACTTAGGCATCAAGGAGGAGCCGCGCCGTTTGATTCGCGGCGTGCGCGGCGCGGAGTTCGTCGAGCTGCCGAACGCCGACGCGTGCTGCGGCTTCGGCGGGACGTTCTCGGTGAAGTACCCGGAGATTTCGGTCGCCATCCTCGACCACAAGATCGACGCGATTGAGAAGGCGGGCGTGCGCGCCGTCGTCTCCGGCGACGCAAGCTGCCTGATGCAGATCGGCGGCCGCCTGACGCGCAACAACTCGAACGTGAAGGCGATGCACATCGCGGAGCTGTTAGCTTCGCGCGAGTAGACGCCGCTGACGCGGCGGAGACGGAATGCACCAGCAGACTTCAGAGACCTTCGACCGGAACGCGCGCGAGGCGCTGGCGGACGTGCAGTTGCGCGGCGCGCTCAGGAACCTCGCGACGACGTTCGGCGGGCGGCGTAAAGAAGCGATTGCGACGGTCGAGGACTGGGAGGGGTTGAGGGAGCGCGCGCGGGCGGCGAAGGACGAGACGCTGGCGCACCTGGACAGGTACCTTGAGCAGTTCGCCGGGAACGCCGAGCGCGCGGGCGCGCGGATTCACTGGGCGCGCGACGGGGCGGAGGCTTGCCGGATTGTTCTCGATCTGATTCGGGCGCGCGGCGCGTCGAAGGTCGTCAAGTCGAAGAGCATGGCGACCGAGGAGATACACCTCAACCACGCGCTCGAAGCCGAGGGGCTCGCGCCGGTCGAGACCGACCTCGGCGAGTGGATCATCCAGCTCGCCCACGAGACGCCTTCGCACATCGTCGTGCCGGCGATTCACAAGTCGAAGCGGCAGATCGCGGAGCTGTTCGCGGAGAAGGTCGGGATAGAGCCCACGGACGACGTGGCCGTGCTGACCGGCGCGGCCCGCCGCATCCTGCGCCGGAACTTCGCGGAGGCGGAGGTCGGCATCTCCGGCGTCAACTTCGGCGTGGCCGAGACGGGCACCATCCTCATCCTTGAGAACGAGGGCAACGCGCGCCTCACGACGAGCCTGCCGCGGACGCACATCGCCGTGATGGGCATCGAGAAGGTCATCCCCCGTTTTACAGACCTCGACGTCTTCTTAAAACTCCTCCCGCGCTCGGGCACGGGGCAGCGTTTGACGGCCTACCAGTCTTTGATAACGGGGACGAAGCGGCGGCCCGAGGACGAGGGGCCGGAGGAGCTGCACATCGTCCTGATGGACAACGGGCGTTCGCGGATGCTCGCGCACCCCGTGACGCGGCAGTCGCTGGCGTGCATACGCTGCGGCGCGTGCCTGAACGCGTGCCCGGTCTACCAGCAGGTCGGCGGCCACGCCTACGGGTCGGTCTACCCGGGCCCCATCGGCGCGGTGATTACGCCGCAGCTCTCGGGGCTCAGGCAGTCGGCGCAGCTCCCCTACGCTTCGAGCCTCTGCGGCGCGTGCCGCGAGGTCTGCCCCGTGAAGATAGACATCCCCGAGTTACTTCTTCACCTGCGCGCGGAGGTGACCGAAGGGACGGCCGCGGGGACTGCCGCACAGCACGGGCCTGTGAAGCGAAGGCCGCTGGAGCGCCTCGCCTTCGGCCTCTACGCGCGCGCGTGGTCGAGCCCGGCGCTCTACCTTCTGGGCGCGCGCGTCGCGCGCGTGCTGCAACGCGTGGTCGTGCGTCGCGGGCGCATCGGCAAGGTGGGCGGACTGTTGGCGAAGCTCGCGCCGCCGCTCGCCGCGTGGACGGAGTGGCGCGACGCGCCGCCGCTCGCCCCGCGGACGTTCCGCGAGCAGTGGCGCGAAGAGAATAAAGGTCAGAACCACCCGCGGTAGCGGGTGGTTCTGACTCATGCGAGATGATTGATGAGAGCGCGGCCTTCATCAATCGACAAGCCGTCATCGTTAGGCCCACCCGCTACCGCGGGTGGTTCTGACCACTATCGCGAAGGCACGGGATGTCAGCCGAGCAGAGACGAAACGAAGAGGCCCGCCGCGAGATGTTCGCCGCCATCCGCGAGCACCTCGCGGCGAGCGCTCCGCACGACGCGGTGAGGGCCGCGCACCACGCCGCCGCGGCGCACGGTGAAGACGTGTCCGCGCGCGACGAGAAGAGCGTGGTGGTCGCGTTTGAAGGGACTGCGGTCGAACGTTTTCGTCAGGCGCTCGAAGCGGTCGCGGGGCGTTGCTTCGTCGTGAGGGACGAGGCGGAGGCGGCCGAAGTCTTGCGGCAGATAGTTGAACAGAGAAATTCTCAACGCGTCGCCGTCTCCGACTCGCCGCTGGCGGGCCGCGTGGCGGGCCGCGCGGCGCTCGCGGCGGAGGTGCTTGAGGACGCCGCGGCCGAAAACCTCTTCGACTGCGACCTCGGCGTGACGGGCGCGCAGTGGGGCGTGGCCGAGACGGGCACGCTCGTGCTTGAGTCCGACGCCGAAAGGCATCGGCTCGCCTCGCTCGTCCCCTCGGCGCACGTCGCGCTCGTCGAGGCGAGTCAGGTCAGGCAAACGCTGGCCGAGGTGCTGAGTGCCATCAATGAAAGAGGGGTGGAAGGGTTGAGCCGCGCGATAACTTTCATCACGGGGCCTTCGCGCACGTCGGACATCGAGCTGACGCTCGCCATCGGCGTCCACGGCCCGGCCGAGCTTTACGTCGTCGTCATCGGGGGTTGAAGGCAATGGCCGAAGTCCCGCTCCTGCGAGCGACCGACATCACCAAGTCTTACGCGGGCGTGCAGGCGCTCAAGAGCGCCTCTTTAGAGCTGCGCGCGGGCGAGGCGCACGCGCTCATCGGCGAGAACGGCGCGGGCAAGTCAACGCTGATTAAGATCATCACCGGCGCGGTCTCGGCGGACGGCGGCGAGCTTCAGATCGAAGGCCACACCGTCACGCACAACTCGCCGCGCGTGGCGAAGGAGCTGGGCGTCGCCGCCATCTACCAGCAGCCCGCGCTCTTCCCAGAGCTGACCGTCGCGGAGAACATCGCGCTCGGCGTCGAGCAGGCGGGGCTCGGCGGCCGCGTTGACTGGCGCGCACGCCGCCGCCGCGCCGCGGAACTGCTCGCGCAGGTCGGCGCGCGCATCGACCCGGACGCGGACGCGGGCGACCTCACGATGCCGCAGCAGCAGTTGGTCGAGATCGCGCGCGCGCTCGGCGCGGACGCGAAGGTCTTGATACTCGACGAGCCGACCGCCTCGCTCTCCGAGGAGGACACGCAGAACCTCTTCAACGTCATCCGAAACTTGCGCGGGCGCGGCGTCGGCATGGTCTACATCTCGCACAGGCTCGAAGAACTTCCCGTCATCGCCGACCGCGTGACGGTCTTGCGCGACGGCCGCACCATCGACACGCGCCTGATGTCGGAGGTCAACCGGCAGCAGCTCATCCAGATGATGGTCGGGCGCGAGCTGTCGGCCGTCTTCCCAAAGAGGGAGGTCGAGTTGGGGGACGTGGTGCTTGAGCTGCGCGACCTGGGCTGCGCGGAGTCGGGCATCAACAACGTCAACCTCTCGGTGCGCGCGGGCGAGATCGTGGGGCTCGCCGGGCTCGTCGGCGCGGGGCGGACGGAGCTGGCGCGCGCGGTCTTCGGACTCACGCCCGTGGACTCCGGCGAGATACTCCTGCGCGGCGAGCCCGTGCGCATCAACAGCCCGGGCGAGGCCATCCGGCGCGGCATCGCGTATCTGCCCGAAGACCGACGCCGCCACGGCGTCATCCTCGACATGCAGATCGGCTCGAACATCACGCTCGCCTCGCTCGACCAGATCTCGCGCGGCGCGGGGCTCGACTTCAAGCGCGAGCGGGAGCTGGCCGGCGACTACACGCGGCGGCTCGGCGTCAAGACGCCGGCCATCTACGCCCCCGTCGCCACGCTCTCGGGCGGCAACCAGCAGAAGGTCGCACTCTCCCGCTGGCTCCTGACCCGCCCAAGGGTGCTCATCCTCGACGAGCCGACGCAGGGCATCGACGTGGGCGCGAAGTCGGAGATACACGCGCTGATGACCGACCTCGCCGCCGAGGGCGTCGCCGTCCTGATGATCTCTTCGGAGCTTCCCGAAATCCTGGGGATGAGCGACCGCGTCGCCGTCATGTACGGCGGCACGATTGTCGAAATCCTCGACCGCGCCGACGCCACGCAGGAGAAGGTGCTCGCCCTCGCGCTCGGCCACAGTTCGGAGGAGGTCGCGGCCGCGGCCGGGGATTGAAAGGCTACGGACGGATGAAACTCAGCCGGTACAAGCGTGAACTCTCGGCGGCGCTGGCGTACGTGGCGCTGCTGGCGGCGGTGGGGGCGGCCGCGCCGACGTTCTTCGGGGCGGGGAATCTGCGCGACCTCGCGTTGAATAACGCGCCGGTGCTGCTGGTGGCGGTGGGGATGACGCTGGTCATTCTCGTCGGCGAGATAGACATCTCGGTCGGGTCGCAGTTCGCCGTGTGCAGCGTGGCCGCGGGGTGGCTGGCGAAGGAGGGCGTGCCCGTCGCCCTGCTGCTGCCGTCGGTGTTGTTGTTGGGTGCGATGATGGGGGCCGTGAACGGGGCGCTGGTGGGTTATTTGCGTCTGCCTTCGATCATCGTGACGCTGGCGATGCTGGTGGCGTGGCGCGACGCCCTGCGGTGGGTGACGCAGGGCGAGTGGGTGCAGGGTCTGCCGCCGGACTTCCAGTGGTTCGGGCTGGGGCAGACTCTGGCGCAGTGGCTCATCGTCGGCGTCGCTCTGGGCGTGCTGGTCGCGTTCAGTTGGATGTTGAGGAACCTGGGGGCCGGGCGCGCGGTCTACGCCACGGGGTCGGACGCGGAGGCGGCGCGGCTGGCGGGGATAGAGCCGCGGCGCGTCGTCTTCGGGGTGTTCGTGTTGATGGGCGCGCTGACGGGGCTGGCGGCGCTGCTGAACGCGGTGAGGTTCTCGGCCGTGCCGAGCAACGCGGGGATAGGGCTTGAGCTGAAGGCCGTCGCGGCGGTCGTCGTCGGCGGGGCGGCGATTACGGGCGGGCGCGGGACGCTGGTCGGGACTCTGATAGGCGCGGCGCTGTTGGGGACGATAGGGACGGCTTTGACCTTCGTCGGCATCAACCCGTTCTGGGAGAAGGCGATTCAGGGCGCGATTATTCTGGCGGCCTTAGTGTCCGACGTTGCGCTCGGGCACTTCGAGCGGATGCGCGTGGGCGGCCTGACTTTGAAGGCCGCGGGGGGCGTCAAATGAGCGAAGCCCTGCCCCAGCCGGAAGCGCCCACGCTGAAGCTCACCGCGCCGTGGCGCGAGCGCGTCTTCCCGAACAACGAGTGGGTGCTGATCGTCGTCATCCTGTTCGAGTGCGTCGTCTTCACCATCACGGGCAGCAACTTTTTGAGTAGCGGCAACGCGTTCGAGATAACGCGCCTCGCCGTCGAGATAGGTCTGCTGGCCCTCGCCCTGACGCCCATCATCATCACGGGCGGGATTGACCTGTCGGTCGGGTCGATGATGGGGCTGGCGGCGGTCGTGCTCGGCGCTTTGTGGCGCGACGCGGGACTGCCGATGCCCCTGGCGATTGCGCTGACGCTCTGCGTCGGCGGCGCGGGGGGCTTGCTGAACGCGCTCATCATCACGCGCCTGAACTTCCCGCCGCTCATCGTGACGCTGGGCACCTTCTCGCTCTTCCGCGGCGTGGCGGAAGGCTTGACGCGCGGGATTGAGAACTACTCGGGCTTCTCCGAAGGGTTCCTCTTTCTGGGGCAGGGCTACGTCGGCGGGCTGGTGCCGACGCAGCTCTTCATACTGGCGGCGGCGGCCGCGGGCTGCTGGTGGTGGCTGCAACGCACCGCGTACGGCCGCAGCCTCTACGCCATCGGCTACTCGGCCGAGGGGGCGCGCTACGCGGGCATCCCCGTGCGGTCGCGCCTCACGCTCATATACGTTCTGTCGGGCTTAGCGTCGAGCCTCGCGGCGGTCGTCTACGTCGCGCACCTAGGTCAGGCGAAGTCGGACGCGGGGACGGGCTACGAGCTGATGGCGATCACGGCCGTGGTGCTCGGCGGGGCCAGCATCTTCGGCGGGCGCGGGACGGTTCTGGGGACGCTGCTGGGGCTGTTCGGCATCGTCATCCTCCAGAACGGCCTGCGGCTCTCGGCGCAGCCGGCCGAGCTGGCGGGCATCCTGACGGGCGTGCTGCTGGTGGCAACTATCTTGCTCGACAGGCTCTCGACGCGCGCGCGCACAAGGCCGGCGCGCGCACACACATTCGCGGAGGACGAAGAGGTGAGAAATTCGCAAGTCGCAGTCCTGAGCGCCGTCATCCTGCTCGGCGCGCTCATCGTCGCGGGAAGCAACTGGATGCTCGTGCGCTCCGTGAAGGAGAGCGCCGCGACCGCACCCGCCGCGGGCACGGGCGCGCAGGGCGCGGGCCCTTCGAGTCCGGCGGGCGGCAAAAGGGCGGTCGTCGCCCTGATGCCGAAGGCGAAGGGCGACCCTTACTTCGTCAGTTGTAAGGCGGGCGCGGACGAGGCGGCGAAGGAGCTGGGCGTCGAGCTGCTCTGGGACGGGCCGACCGACCTCGACCCGGCGAAGCAGAACGAGGTGGTCGAGGCGTGGATCACGCGCGGCGTGGACGCCATCGCCGTCAGCGTCGAGAACAAGGTCGGCATCTCGACCGTGCTGCGCAAGGCGAAGCAGAAGGGCATCAAGGTCGTCACGTGGGACGCCGACGCCGAGAAGGACGCCCGCGACTTCTTCATCAACCAGGCGACGCCGCAGGGCATCGGCCACACCCTGACGGACGAGGCCGCGCGCATCACGGGCGGCAAGGGCGACTTCGCCATCATCACGGCCTCCTTGAGCGCCGCCAACCAGAACGAGTGGATCAAGTACATCAAGGAGCGCCTGGCCGAGAAGTACCCCGACCTCAAGCTCGTCGCCATACAGCCTTCGGAGGGCGACCGCGACCGTGCGTTCGCGGAGACGCAGACGGTGCTGAAGGTCTACCCGCAGGTGAAGCTCATCATGGCGATTGCCGCGCCCGCCGTGCCCGGCGCGGCCGAGGCCGTCAAGCAGTCGGGCCGCACAGACGTGAAGGTGACGGGGCTGTCTCTGCCGAACATGTGCCGGCCGTACATCAAGGAGGGCGTGATCGAATCCATCGTGCTCTGGAACACGGTCGACCTCGGGTATCTCACGGTCTACGCGTCGAACGCGCTCGCGCAGGGCCAGTTGAAGGCCGGCGACACGGGCATCGACGCGGGGCGGCTCGGCAAGATCGAGGTGGCGGGCGACGAGGTGCGACTCGGCGCGCCCTTCATCTTCAACAAGGAGAACATCGACCGCTTCAACTTCTAAGCGCGAACGGAGGGAAGGGAATGACAGTCGGCAGACGTGAGTTCGTGGGCGGCGCGCTGGCCGCGGGGGCGCTGGCGCTGGTCGCGCCGCGCGGCGCGCAGGGGGCGGAGGCGAAGATCGAGGTGCTCCTGAACGAGCCGGTCGGCACCATCTCGCCCAACATCTACAGCCACTTCATCGAGCACCTCGGCGGCGTCGTCTACGACGGCATCTGGGTCGGCGAGAACTCGAAGGTGCCGAACGTCGGCGGCATCCGCCGCGCGCTCGTCGAACACGTCAAGCGCATCAAGCCGGGCGTCATGCGCTGGCCCGGCGGCTGCTTCGCAGACCAGTACGACTGGCGCGACGGGCTGGGCCCGCGCGACAAGCGCCCCCGCCGCGTCAACTTCTGGGCCGACACCAACTACAAGGCGACCGACGCCTACAAGGCGCTGAAGACCGGGCCGCAGAAGTACGAGCCGAACTGGTTCGGCACCGGCGAGTTCATGCAGTTCTGCCGCCTCACGGGGTCGCAGCCCTACTTCGCCGCCAACCTGCGCAGCCTCGACGTGCGCAAGTTCCTCGAATGGGTCGAATACTGCAACGCGCCCGCGGGGCTCACCACGCTCTCGGACGCGCGCGCCGCCGCCGGCGACCGCGAGCCCTACAATGTCGCCTTCTGGGGCATCGGCAACGAGTCTTGGGGCTGCGGCGGCGACCTCACGCCCGAGGAGTACGCGACCGAGTTCCGCAAGTTCACCGCCTGGGTGCCGACCTACCAGACGACGAAGCTCAACTATGTCGCCACGGGGCCGAACGGCGCGGACACGGGCTGGACGCGCCGCTTCTTCGCCAAGCTCATGGAGAAGGGGCCGCGCATGGCCGAGCGGGTCTGGGGCTTCGGCCTGCACTACTACTCGGGGACGACGGGGAAGGGCGACCCACTGGTCTACACGGACGACGAGTGGTACGAGCTGATTCACCGCTCCGACCGGATGGAGTCGCTCATCACCTCGCACTGGGCCGTGATGGGCGAGACAGACCCGCAGCGCCGCACCAAGCTCGCCGTGGACGAGTGGGGCGCGTGGCACAACACGCAGGAGCCCTCGATGCCCGCCGGGTATCTCTACGCCTACTACAGCACTCTGCGCGACGCGCTCATCTCGGCGCTCCACCTCGACACCTTCCAGCGCCACGCCGACAAGGTGGCGATGGCGAACCCCGCGCAACTCGTCAACACCATCCACTCGCTGTTCCTGGCCTACGAGGACAAGTTCATCGTCACGCCGAACTTCCACGTCTTCGAGATGTACACGCCGCACCAGGGCGGGCAGAGTCTGCGCACGGAGTTCATCGCCCCGCGCGTCTCCTACACGCGCGGCGGCAGCAGCCCCGGCCGGCAGGAGTTCTGGGGCCTGGCGGGCTCCGCGTCTTTGAGCGGCAGGACGGTGACGCTCACGGCCGTCAACCCGGACGCGAAGGGCGCGCGCGAGACCGAGATCAACGTCGCCGGCGGGCGCGTCGCGGCGGCGCAGGCGCGCGTGCTCAGCTCCACGGACATCCGCGCGCACAACAGCTTCCAGAACCCGCGGGGCCTCGAGCCGCGCGACGAGGCGGTCAACCTCGGGACGGGCGGCCGCCTCGTCTACCGCTTCGCCCCCGCCTCCGTCACGCGCCTGACGCTGACGCTGGCCTGAGGAGAAGTAGGCGGTAGGCAGATGGCAGTAGGCAGTTAAAAGCGCCGCCGTCGAAACCTTCGGAGTAATCTTTCAACTGACTAAACGCGGGGCGGCTGCCTACCGCCTACTTCTCTTATGATTCGCAAAGCGTTCCTGATGAAGTTGAGGCCGGGCCGGCGCGAGGAGTACGAGCGGCGGCACAACCCTGTCTGGCCGGAGCTGGAGGGGGTGCTGCGCGCGCACGGCGTGCGCAACTACTCCATCTTCCACGAGACGGGGACGGAGAGGCTGTTCGCGTACGCGGAGGTCGAGTCGGAGGAACTCTGGCAAAGGATCGCCGAGACCGAGGCGTGCCGCCGCTGGTGGGCTTACATGAAGGAACTGATGCTGACGAACCCTGACGACAGCCCCGTCTCCGAAAACCTGGAAGAGGTCTTTCACCTCGATTGAAGCGGTTTATTCGGGCCGACGTGCTTTTGTTGGAGCGGTGAAAAATCGAACTGAAATGCTTGCCAAAGGGGAGAATGATGCTACAATGCGCGCAAAACAGAGACAGTTAAAGCCGTCCGCCCCCGGATTGATTATTTTGGATTTTTCCCGTTTTTCGGATGAGGAAAGCCTTTAACTTCCCCTCGGCGCGGTCTAAATCCCGACAATTTTAGAGCATCTCCTTCGCACGGTTCGGGGAATAAAAATTGCCTGAGTTAAACGCTCTACCGCGATAATTTGCTCCGGCCCGGCCGGTGGCAACTACGCAATAAAAGTACAATAAAAGCCTAAAAAGTTTCATTCCGCGTCCTTTGATTGTCAGTCCTTCCCCCGGCGGGCGACAGTATTTCGAGATAACCGCTTTACCAAGCGATTCTGGCGGATTTTATCCCCGCCGGGCATTGATTCGGTTTTTGTAATCGGTCTCTTAGGGCGCGCCTGACTGGGCGCGCCGCGGGCGAACCCTCTGCGACTCTTCCCGGCGTGAGTCGGCCGCGGCCTTCGCGGCAGAAGGGGACTCTTCAGTCCTTTCCAGAGCGAGACGGAAGTTTACAGAGCGTGCGGGCGATGAAGACCTCAAACGGCGTCGGCCGCGCCCTGCGGGGGGCGCGACCCCGTGCCTCAGGCGTTCGGTGTTGAGGTGGGCGTCACACCGTCAACCAGCAACCTGGTAAAGGCACACGCCCTTACCACTGGAGTCACAGAGAGGAAGCTAATATGCGACCGATGCAGATTATCGCCGTTGTCCTGCTGTTAGCCGTCGCCGCGGCCGGCCAGACCAACAGGGGCGCCATCGCCGGCACCGTGCTCGACCAGAACGGGGCGGCCATCCCCGGCGCGACCGTCACCGTCACCAACGTCGGCACGGGCCAGAAGCAGACGGTGACGACCTCGGACGACGGCGCCTTCCAGGTTCAGTCGCTCGACCCCGTAGTCTACAGCATCACGGTCGAGGCCCAGGGGTTTAAGACGGCCACGGTGCAGAGCCTGAAGGTGGACACGGCGACGACCGGCACGGCCAACGTCATCATGGAGCCGGGGGCGGTCGGCGAGCAGGTGACGGTCGTGGCCGACGCGCCGCTCGTCAACACCGAGTCGGGCACCACGACGACGACCGTCTCGGAGCGGCAGATTCAGGACATCCCGCTCAACAACCGGAGCGTGCTCGACCTGGCCCTGACGGCCCCGAACGTCTCGGGCGACGTCGGCAGCGAAGACCCCAGCGTCGGCAGCGACCAGCCCGTGCCGGGCTTCAACCTGAACGTGAACGGCGGCCGCGCGGGGAGCACCGCGATCCTGGCCGACGGCGTGAACAACACGGGTGTGGGCATCGCGCGCTCGGTCGTCTCCTTCACGCCCGAGACCGTGCAGGAGTTCACCGTCCAGACCTCCGCCTACTCGGCCGAGTTCGGCAACACCGCGGGCGGCGTCATCAACGCCACCACGAAGTCTGGCACCAACGAGTTCCACGGCGTGGGGCTCGTCTATCACCGCAACCCGAAGTTCAACGCGATCCCGTTCACGACCGGCACCGCCCCGCGCCCGAAGAACAACCTGCGCTACACGCAGGTCTCGGCCTCCGTCGGCGGCCCGATCTACCTGCCGAGGTTCGGCGAGGGCGGCCCGAGGCTCTGGAGCGGCAAGAACAAGAGCTTCTTCTTCTTCGCCTACGAGCCGCGCTGGCGGACTGACTTCATCAACTCGACGGCCCTGCTGCCCACGGCCGCCGAGCGCGCGGGCGACTTCCGCGGCCTCGTGCGGACGACCAGCGGCGCGCTGCCGGCGGCGGTCGCCCAGCAGTTCGGCCTGACCTCCAACGGCAACGTGAACATCTATCAGAACTACGTCGTCGTCGAGAGCAAGCTCTACCCGATAGTGCTGGCGGCGGGGAACCAGTTCTGCCAGTTCAACGACCCGCGGCGGATACTCGTCAACCAGAACATCGTCGTCAACGGGGCGACGCGGACGATCCAGACGCCGCAGTGCAACGCCGCCATCAACGCCAACCCGATCGACGCGCTCAACGTCATCCCGCAGGAGTTCCTCGACCCCATCGCGCAGAACATCCTCCAGTTCATGCCGGCCGCCGGCGGCTACTTCGACAACGCCGGCGCCGTCAGGAACTTCATCATCTCGCGCTCCGTCCGGCAGGACGAGACGCGCTACACGCTCCGGCTCGACCACAGCTTCACCGACAACTTCAAGGCCAATTTCCGCTACTCCTCGACGCCGGCCATCGGCATCAGGTCGGCGGGCAACGACATCAACGGCAACAACGCCGCCTACAGCGACGCCCAGCAGTACCTGCTGGCCTTCAACAACATCATCACGTCGAGCCTCGTCAACGACCTGCGGCTCAACTACACGCGCGGGAACTTCAGCGAAGACTACTCGCCCGAGTTCGCGATCAAGAGCGGGCGGAGCTTCGCCAGGGAGCTGGGCCTGCCCGCCCTGACGCAGGGCGGCATCCCGCTGTTCCTCATCGCCCAGGACGGCTTCTACCCGGGCTCCGACGTGGGCTCCGCGTCCTCGACCAACAACTTCAACATCGAGCAGCGCTACAACATCAGCGACATCGCCTACTGGACGCGCGGCAACATGACCTGGAAGTTCGGCGTTGACCTCAACGACGCGCGGCTCACCGTCACCCCCTTCTTCGCCGCCTCCGGCGGCCGCTGGCAGTTCCGCGTCGTGCAGACCAGCCTCAACCGCTCGACGGCGGCGACCAGCGGCGGGAACCCCCTCGCCAGCACGCTGATCGGGGCGCCCAACTCGGTGGACGTGAGGCCGCTCATCCTCGACTACGACTACCGCTGGAGGAGCGGGGCGGCCTTCGTCCAGAACGACTGGAAGGTGCGGCCGAACCTGACGCTGAACCTCGGCCTGCGCTACTCGCTCCAGTACCCGCGCTACGAGAAGCACAACCTCCAGGGCACGTTCCGCCCCGACATCACGCAGACCGTGACGCTCACGGAGGCGCAGCGCCGCGCGCTGGCGACCGGCCTCGGGTTCGCGGCGAACGCCCCGATCCCCGCCCTCGTCCCGACGACGGTGAACATCCCGGCCTTCGCCTTCTCCGGCATGGGCGGGCGCTCGAAGTACATCACGCCCGTGGACTACATGGGCTGGGAGCCGCGCCTGGGCTTCGCCTGGCAGCCGCAGATGAAGATGTTCGGCCTCGACCTGCAGGCGAGGTCGGTCGTCATCCGCGGCGGCTTCGGCATCTCGCACGCGACGCTGACGGGCAACAACCGCAACCCGACCCCGGACTTCGGCGGGTTCATCAACGTCGGCCAGACGGCCACCGGCTCGGCCGTGGGCGGCACGCCCGACCCGAACCAGCCGATCCGCCTGACGGGCAACCCGCCGCTGGTGGGGACGACGCGCACCATCGACCAGGTTCTGGGCACCGACGCCAACGGGCTGGTCTTCCAGAACAGCCTCGCCGTCGGGGCCTTCGCCGACAGCGGCTCGGGGAAGGTGCCGTACTCGGCGAACTGGAACTTGGCCGTGCAGTTCGAGCCGTTCCGCAACACGGCCGTCGAGTTCGCCTACGTCGGGGCCGCGGGCCGGAACCTGTTCCTGCCGCTCATCAACATCAACCCGCGTGACATCGAGGCCATCGAGCAGGTGTCGGCGCTGACGGGCGTTGACCTCTCGGGCAACATCGCCGACCCGCTGGGGCGCGTGAACCTGCAAGGCTCCGTCATCAGCATCCCGCGCGCCAGCGTGCTCAGCCAGTTCCTCGGCTTCGACCCGCTCAACCGCTACTTCGACCCGCGCGCCTCGAGCATCCGGCACGCCGGCTACGTGGACGTGCGGCGGCGCATGAGCCGGGGCCTGACCTTTACGGCGAACTACACCTACGGCAAGACCATCGACACGGCCTCGGACGCGAGCCCCGACACGCGCGTGCTCTCGACGGGGCAGGCGCGCGGGCAGGTCTCGCTCGGCGGCGCGATCGAGGACGACCGCGCCATCGCGACCTACGACATCAAGAACAACTTCAGCGCGACGGCCATCTGGGACGTGCCCCTCGGGCGCGGGCGCGCGTTCTTGGCGGACGCGCCGGAGGTGTTGGACGCGCTGTTCGGCCGCTGGACGCTCTCCGGCGTCTTCCGCATGCCGGGCGGCACACCGTTCCTGCCCTTCATCACCGACCCGAACCGGCTCGGCGGCACGCTCTTCAACCGCGTCGTGAGGCCGGACATCGTCGAGGGCGTGCCGCTCAGGAACCCGCGCTGGACGCGCGACTGCCCCATCGGGGCCGCGGGGCCGGGCAACTGCGAGCCCTACATCAACCCGGCGGCCTTCATGCGCCCCGTCAAGGGGCAGCTCGGCAACGCCCCGCGCACGCTCGACATCCGGCCGCCGCGCCAGGAGTATTTCGACTTCTCGCTCTCGAAGGACTTCCCGTGGCCGTTCGCCGGCAACGAGAGGCGGCGGATCAACTTCCGCGTGGACTTAATCAACGCCTTCAACCACCCGAACTTCCGCTACAACAACACGGGCAACACGCCCTTCGGCCTCGGCACGTTCCCGACCGAGTTGACGAACGAGAACGTGGGCGGCGTCGCGCAGCCGATCACGCAGGCGGAGTTCAACACCTGGGTGGCCTTCGACCCGGCGAACCGCTCGTCGGCGACGCTGGCGCAGGTGCGGGCGCTCGTCAACGCCACGCGCCCGAGCGGCACCGGCCCGCTGCCGCTGGACTTCTTCCACGTCCGGCTGCCGGAGGGCTTCGCCACCCGCGACCCGCTGTCGTTCGACATCACGAGCCTGGAGGGGTACAAGCTCTACCGACTCCGCCAGACCTACGACGCGAACTTCGGGACGCTGACGAGCAACTTCTCGGGCCAGAACCCGCGCTACGTCCAGTTCGGCCTCCGCATCTTCTTCTAGGTCGCGGAGGGCCTTCGACCCGCGCATCCCCCCGCGCGGCCATGCGGAAGGGCGGTCGGATTCATCTCCGCCGCCCTTCCGCGTTCGCACCGCTGACAAACTTCTTCTTCGGGGAGAGTCGAGAGTGCCTTCCGAGAGGCGTCCGAGGTCTGCGAGCGTCCCGGCCGTACTGCTCTTGCTGGCGCTGGTGTGCCGCGCAGGCGAAGCGCAGTCCGCCGCCGCCCAAGACCTGCTCGTCTGGTTCGACGCGCCCGCGCGCGAGTTCACGCAGTCGCTCCCGCTCGGGAGCGGCCGCCTCGGCGCGCTGGTCTACGGCGGCGTAGGCGTTGAGCGCGTCGTGCTCAACGAAAGCTCGCTCTGGTCGGGCTCGCCGCAGGACGCCGACCGGCCCGACGCCTCAAAGTACCTGCCGGAGATTCGACGCCTCCTGCTCGAAGGCAGGAACGTCGAGGCGGAGAAGCTCACCTACGCGCACTTCACCAGCCGCGGCCCGGGCTCGGGGCACGGCTCGGGCAAAGACGTGCAGTACGGCTCTTACCAGGAGCTGGGCAGGCTGCTCCTCAAGTTCGACGCGGGCAAGTCGGGCGTCTCCGGCTACAGGCGCGAGCTAGACCTCTCGCGTGCGGTCGCGCGCGTCACCTACACGCAGAACGGCACGCGCTTCACGCGCGAGTACTTCACGAGCGCGCCCGACGAGGTCTTCGTCATCCGCCTGACGGCCGACAGGCCGAAGGCGATCACCTTCGACGCGACGCTCGAACGCCCGGAGCGCTTCGAGGTCGGGGCCGACGGCGCGGGTGGCCTCCTGATGACGGGCCAGCTCAACAACGGCACCGACGGCAGGGGGATGAAGTACGCCGCGCGCCTGCGCGTCCGCCACCGCGGCGGCACGGCCTCGGCGGAAGGGAAGGCCGTGAGCGTGAAGGGGGCGGACGAGGTCTTGCTCTTCGTCACCGCCGCGACCGACTACGTGGGCTTCGCCGGCCGCCGCACGCCCGACCCGCTCGCAGCTTCATCGCGCGACATGCAGAAGGCTGCGTCGAGGTCTTACAACCAACTCCTCAACGCGCACTTCGCCGACTACCGACGCTACTTTGACCGCGTCACTCTCAAGCTCGGCCCGCCGAACCCTTCTTCGTCTTCGTTGCCCACGCCCGCGCGGCTCAAGGCCGCGGCCGGGGGCGCGGGCGACCCGGGCCTTGCCGCGCTCTACTTCCAGTTCGGCCGCTACCTGCTCATCTCTTCGTCGAGGCCGGGCGGGCTGCCAGCGAATCTTCAGGGCATCTGGGCCGAGGGCGTGCAGGCCCCCTGGAACGCCGACTGGCACCTCAACGTCAACGTCCAGATGAACTACTGGCCCGCGGAGGTCGCTAACCTCTCCGAGCTGCACGAGCCGCTCTTCGCGCTCATCGCTTCGCTGCAAGAGCCGGGCGCACGGACGGCGAAGGCATACTACGACGCGCGCGGCTGGGTCGCGCACGTCATCACGAACCCGTGGGGCTACACGAGCCCTGGCGAGGGCGCGTCGTGGGGCTCGACGACGACGGGCTCGGCCTGGCTCTGCCAACACCTCTGGGAGCACTACCTCTTCACGCGCGACCGCGAGTTCCTGCGGCGCGCCTACCCCTTGATGAAGGGCTCGGCGCGCTTCTACGCCGACTTCCTCATCGAAGAGCCCCGTCACGGGTGGCTCGTCACCGCGCCGGCCAACTCGCCCGAGAACGCGTACCTCCTGCCCGACGGCAGCAAGGCGAACGTCTGCATGGGGCCGACCTACGACATGCAACTGCTCCGCTACCTCTTCGCCGCTACGTCTGAGGCCGCGCGCACGCTCGGCGTGGACGCGGAGTTTCAGAGGGAGCTTAACGAGAAGCGCGCGCGTCTCGCGCCGTCACGCGTCGCGCGTGACGGCCGCGTCATGGAGTGGCTCGAAGAGTACGGCGAGCCGGAGCCGACGCACCGCCACGTCTCGCACCTGTGGGGCTTATACCCGGGCGACGAGATCACGCCGGGCCGGACTCCGCAGCTGGCCGACGCGGCGCGCAAGACTCTTGAGGCGCGCGGCGACGTGTCCACCGGCTGGTCGCTCGCGCACAAGATGAACCTCTGGGCGCGGCTCGGCGACGGCGAGCGCGCGCACAAGCTGCTCCGGCTCCTGCTCACGCCCGTGGGTTGGCGCGGCGAGGTCGCGGGCGTGCGCTTCAGCGGCGGGACTTACGAGAACCTCTTCGACGCGCACCCGCCATTCCAGATAGACGGCAACTTCGGCGCGACCGCAGGCATCGTCGAGATGCTTCTTCAAAGCCACGACGGCACCGTCCGCCTGCTGCCCGCGCTGCCCTCCGCGTGGAATGATGGTGAAATCAAGGGCCTGCGCGCGCGCGGCGGGTTCGAGCTGGACATCGTTTGGAAGGAAGGGAAGCTGGCGGCGGCCGCGCTCCGCTCGAAGCTCGGCGGGGCGTGCCGTCTCGCTTACGGCCCGAACGTTATCGAGCTGAAGACGCGCCCCGGCGGCGTCTACAAATTTGACGGTCTGCTCCGGGCTCTCAAGGGAGGCAGCGTGAAAGCACGAAAGGCGAATCGCGGATGATCTCACGTCGCAAGTTCCTCGCCGCCCTGGCGGCGTCCGGCGGCCTCGCACACGTCACGCGCGGCGAGACGTTCCAGCGCCCGCGCGCCATCGACCGCGCGGCGCTCGTGCGCCGCCACGACCCCGTGCTGCGTAAGCTCGACCCCCTTTCGCCGCTCTCGGTCGGCAACGGCGAGTTCGCTTTCACCGCCGACGTGACGGGCCTGCAAACCTTCCCCGAAGAGTACGAGTCGCAGATGCCGCTCTGCACGATGTCGCAGTGGGGCTGGCACACGACGCCCCGGCCCGCGTCTCTGGAAGGGAAGGAGCTGCGCCTCGTCCCCTTCGACACGCACGGCCGCGAGGTGCGCTACCACACGAGTTCCGAAGGACAGAAGGAACTCTACGACTGGCTGCGCGAGAACCCGCACCGCCTCCACCTCGGCCGCGTCGCCCTGCACATGAACGCGCCCGGCCGCGGCGAGGCGAAGCCCTCGGACATCACCGACATCGAGCAGCGGCTCGACCTCTGGTCGGGCGTCATCACGAGCCGCTTCCGCGTCTGGGGCGAGCCCGTCACGGTCAGGACGGCCGTTCACCCCGACGCAGACCTCCTCGCCGTCTCGGTAGAGTCGGGCCTCATCCCGCGCGGCATGCTCGCCGTGCGCTTCGCCTTCCCCTACGGCTCGCCCTCGATGCAGGCCGCCGACTGGGGCAAGCCCGAGCGTCACCGCACGCGCGTCAACAAGCTCGCGCCGGGTCGCGCCCTTTTGGAGCGAAGGCTGGATGATGACAGGTACTTCGTCCTCATCGACGCGGAGGGCGGGGCCTCCCTGGACGAGGGGAAGGAGGGCGGGCACGAGCTTCTTCTTAAACCTGCGGGCGGCCAGCGCCTCGACTTCGTCGCCGCGTTCTCGCCGCTGTCAGTCGGCGGCAGGCCGCCCAACGCCGCGGCCACCTTCGAGGCGAGCCGCCGCCACTGGGCGCGCTTCTGGGGCACGGGCGGCGCGGTCGAATTAGCAGACAGCCGCGACAAGAGTGCGCCCGAGCTTGAGCGCCGCGTCGTGCTCTCGCAGTACCTCACGGCGATTCAGTGTTCGGGACGGCTTCCCCCGCAGGAGACGGGGCTCACGACCAACAGTTGGTACGGCAAGTTCCACCTTGAGATGCACTGGTGGCACGCCGCGCACTTCGCCCTGTGGGGCAGGCTGCCGCTCTTGGAGAACAGCCTCGGCTGGTACGAGAAGATTCTGCCCTCGGCGCGCGAGCGCGCGCGCTTCCAGGGGTACGCGGGCGCGCGCTGGCCGAAGATGACCGACCCCGGAGGGCGCGACAGCCCTTCCCCCATCGGCCCGCTGCTCATCTGGCAGCAGCCGCACCCGATCTTCTACGCCGAACTCTGCTACCGCTCGCGCCCCGACCGGCGGACGCTCGCGCGCTACCGCGACGTGGTCTTCGAGACGGCCGAGTTCATGGCCTCCTACGCCTTCTTCGAGGAGAAGGCGGGCCGCTACGTCCTCGGCCCCCCGGTCATCCCGGCGCAGGAGAACCACCCGGCGCGCGAGACCTGGAACCCGACGTACGAACTCGAATACTGGCGCTTCGGCCTCAACACCGCGCAGGCGTGGCGCGAGCGCCTGGGCCTGAAGCGCCTCCCCGCCTGGGACAGGGTCGTCGCCAAACTCTCCCCCCTGCCCGCGCGCGAGGGCGTCTACCTCGCGCACGAGAACTGCCCGCAGACTTACACCGAGCGCAACCGCGACCACCCGTCCATGCTCGCCGCCTACGGCATCCTGACCGGCGAGCTGGCCGAGCGCGAGACGATGCGCCGCACGCTCGCCAGGGTCTTCGAGGAGTGGCAGTGGGACGAGACGTGGGGCTGGGACTATCCCATGACGGCGATGACGGCGGCGCGCCTCGGCGAAGGCGCTTCGGCCGTGCGTGCGCTCCTGTTGGAGACGGCGAAGAACCGCTACCTGCCGAACGGTCACAACTACCAGCGGCCGAACCTGCCCTGCTACCTGCCGGGCAACGGCGGCCTGCTCTACGCCGTGGCCCTGATGGCCGGCGGCTGGAAGGGGTCGCCGCGCGCGAACGCCCCCGGCTTCCCCGCGGACGGCAGTTGGACGGTTCGGCACGAAGGCTTAAGTTACAACCTGCTTCGCACGATATAGGGGGACGACCATGAAGATTCCAAAGTCATTACTGCTCATTCACGTGCTGGCTCTCGCCGCCGCGGCGCAGCAGGCGCAGGTGCCGCGCGAGTGGATCGACCCGGACACGGGGCACCGCGTCGTGCGCCTGTCGGAGGAGCCGGGCAGCCAGAGCCTCTACTTCCACCAGAACGCGTACACGCCCGACGGCACGAAGATGATCATGACGACGCCGACGGGCCTCTCGGCCGTCAACCTCAAGACGCGCGCGATAGAGAAGGTCGTCGAAGGGCGCGTCTCGATCATCATCGTGGGGCACAAGACGGGGCAGGTCTACTACACGCGCTTCGTGCGCGAGCCCGGCAAGTTCTCGGCGACCGTCTACGCCACCGACCTCGACACAAAGCAGACGCGCGAGGTGGCGAAGCTCCCGCCCGGCGTCTCGGTCTCGACCGTCAACGCCGACGAGACGCTGCTCGCCGGCACGCTCGACGAGAAGCTCGCCAGGGACATCGCCGAGGGTCGCGGCCCCCGCTTCAACGGCCCGCCGCCCGCCGCCGCGCAAGGCGACCAGCGCCCCGGCGCTCAGCCCGCGCAGCCGCCGCAGGGCGGCTCGCGCCGGGACGAGTACCCCGGCAAGGGGCAGATGATGGAGAACCGCCTGGCCGAGCGCAGGCCCTTGCAGCTCGTCACCGTCAGCACGCAGACGGGCGAGGTCAAGACCTTGCTGCGCGGGACGGACTGGTACAACCACATACAGTTCTCGCCGACCGACCCGACGCTCCTCATGTACTGCCACGAAGGGCCCTGGCACAAGGTTGACCGCACGTGGCTCATCCGCACGGACGGCAAGTCGCCCGTCAAGGTGCACCCGCGCACGATGCTGATGGAGATCGGCGGGCACGAGTGGTTCGCGGCCGACGGCCGCACGGTCTGGTACGACTTGCAGACGCCGAAAAGTCAGGTCTTCTGGGTCGCGGGCTACAACGTCTCGACGGGCGAGCGGACGTGGTACAACCTTAAGCGCGAGGAGTGGAGCGTGCACTACATCTCTTCGCCGGACGGCAAGCTCTTCGCGGGCGACGGCGGCGGCCCCAACAGCGTGGCCGCGCCCAACAACGGGCAGTGGATATACCTCTTCCGCCCGGAGCTGCTGCCCGACCGCACCGACGGCCAGCTCCCCAACGCGAAGGAGCTGATCCGGCCCGGCGTCTTCCGCGCCGAGCGCATGGTCAACCTCGCGAAGCACGACTACTCTCTGGAGCCCAACGTCACTTTCACCCCCGACATGAAGTGGCTCGTCTTCCGCTCCAACATGCTCGGCCCCACGCACGTCTACGCCGTCGAGATTGAGAAGGCCGCCACGTCGCGCAGATAAGCAGGTCAGAACCGCCCGCGGTAGCGGGTGGCCCTTGATTATTCGGCTGGGACGGGTAACGAAAGGGCCACCCGCTACCGCGGGTGGTTCTGACCGCTATCAAGGCGGAGGCGTACGAGCAGGTCGTTGAGCGCGTCGCGGGCGGAGGGGGCCTCGGGGAGCGCGCTCGTCTGGTAAGCCTCTTCGAGCAGCGCGCGGAGGTGTTCGTACTCGCCGCGGTAGAAGTCGATGTCGGCGTCGTCGAGCGTCGAGCGCTCGGGGCCTTGCAGCTTGCGTTCGATGAGTTCGGGAAGGTAAGAGAGCTTGAACTCCTCGTTCAGCACGCGGAGGTTGGCCTCGACCGTGCCGGTGCGCATGAGGTGGACGCCGGTGAGGAGCACGCGGAAGACGTAGAGCAGGGGTTTGACGCGGCGCGGGCGCTCCTTGTCGAAGAGCTTCCACTGCGTCTCGGCGAAGCCGAAGTAGTGGTGGCTGTGGTGGCGCGTCACGCACCCGCGCGCGATCTCCTTCAACTCCTCGTGCGCGGCCGAGGTCTTCACGACCAGCGGCGAGTAGAGCTGTTCGAGCACGTAGCCGTTCTTCTTCAGCAGCAGCCCGAAGAACTTCTTCACGTCGTGCGTCACCAGATCGATCTCCAGCCCTTCGCGGACTTCGGAGACCTCGACCGTCTCCCGCCCGGGGTCGAGCCCGACCACCTCTGAGACGGGCAGGACGTGCACGCCGCGCACGTCGTAGTCCGAGTCCGGCGAGGGGAAGCCGTAGAGGTGCGCGCCGCTGATCGTCACGAAGAGCAGCGGGTACGGCTGCCCCTCGACCTCCCTCAAGACCCTCTCGTCAATCTTCATCAGGCTTCGGCTCTCCCTTCGGCGCTCGCCCGGCGGGCGCGGATGAGGAACGCGTTGACCCGCTCGTAGTCAGGGCGCTCAGGCAGGCGCGTTGAGGCGTAGGCGGCGTCGAACTCCCTGTGGAGCGAGAGCCGCCACGCGTTGACCTCGTCCCAGGGCATCTCGCCGCGGCGGACGGCGAGCAGCCGCGCGCGGTGCTCGTCGGCGCGCACGGCGAGGAAGCCTTCGCGCAGCACGCCGACGCCTTCGAGCAGGAGGCGTACGAGGTGCATGGCGTGCTTCCAGCGCACCTCGCCGCGGTTGCGCAAGTCCTGCTCCAGCTTCTTGAACTGCGAGAGGACGTAGCCGTTGTAGGTCTGGTAGACGAGCTTTGAAAGAAACGTTGAGCGCATCTCAAGCAACTCTTCGGCGATGGGCGTCGCCTTCTCGACGAGCGGCGTGTAGAGGCATTCGAGCACGTTCGGGTTCGCCTTGAGCGCGAGCACGAGGAACTTCTGTAGCTCCCAGTAGCACTCCTCCGCGCCCTTGTTCTCCAACTGCTCGGGCACGCCGTAGAGCGACCAGTGCAGTTCGGCCGGCGGCAGGTAGACGCCGCGGCGGTCTGTGTCCGAGCCCTCTTCGTCCAGACCGTAGGCGCGCGAGCCGACGACGCACGAGTAGATGACGTGCTCGTAGAGGCTGAACTCCCTGAGCGGGTCGCCCTCGCGCAGAAGCTCGCCGGCCTGGTGCCGCTTGCGGACGGCGAACTCCTGGCGGCGCAGCGCCGCCTCGGTGCCGTCGGCGAAGCGGACGCGGTACGAGTGCGAGGTGTCCTGCGGCGCGGTGACGATCTCGCCGACCGCGCCGCGCGGGCACGCGCGCCCGCCCGCACGCCCCTTCACCTCGGCGAGCGTGACGACCTGCGTCCCCACGGGGACGATGAGGTGCATGTTTGTGTCTGACTCCATCGCCGTCGGCTTTACAGACTCCCCTCTAAGGTTGAAGAGTTTTAGCGGAGAAGTCCAGAACCCCGGCCGCATTCTTCGGGGCTTGACCTTGTAGACGAGTACAGAGTCTATACTGTTTTTCGGCACGCGGGAGGCCGAAAGTTTAATGTTCGGGGGGAAGTATAAACATGGGTGTCACTTTCAAAGGCGGCGCGCGAACCGCGCTTCTGGCGTTCACGTTGACGCTTCTACTCGTTCCCGCGGGCGCGCGGGCGCAGCATCAGGGGCACGACGCGCACAAGCCGCCGGCCGCGAGCGCCACGCCTAAAGCTTCACCGTCGCCTGTGCCGACCCCTTCGGCGTCGCCGACGCCGACGCCGGTGGGAGGCGAGTCGCACGAGGGGCACACGACGGGCGGCGCGGCGGGGTCGAAGCCGGCGGAGGAAGAGGGGCTGATGGTCATGTCCGAAGAGGGCATGGCCGTCCGCGTCGGTTCGAGCAAGCGGAACGTGATGCCGATGGGCGCGATGGGGTCGGGCACTTCGTGGCAGCCTTCGGCGGGGCCGATGAACATGTATCACAAGGTGGCGGGCGAGTGGCTCGTCATGTTCCACTTCAACCTGACCGCAGGGCTCAACCGGCAGGGCGGGCCGCGCGGCGTGACGAAGGCCGAGTCGGCGAACTGGTTCATGCCGATGGCCTATCGCAAGGTGGGGCGCGGCACGCTCCAGTTGCGCGGCATGTTCAGCGCCGAGCCGTTCACGTTCCCGCCGGGCGGCTCGCCGCTCCTCTTCCAGACGGGCGAGACCTACAAGGGCCGTCCGATTGTTGACGCGCAGCACCCGCACGACCTGCTTATGGAGTTGTCGGCGCAGTACACGCACCCCTTGGGCGAGCGCGCGACGTGGTTCACGTACTTAGGCTACCCGGGCGAACCGGCGCTCGGCCCCGTGGCCTTCATGCACCGCCTGTCGGCCGTCGAGAACCCCTCGGCCACGCTCGGCCACCACTTGCAGGACTCGACGCACATCACCTTCGGCGTGCTGACGACCGGCTTCACCTACCGCGGGCTGAAGCTCGAAGGCTCGGTCTTCAACGGGCGCGAGCCGGACGAGAACCGTTACGACTTCGACGCGCACAAGTGGGACTCGCGCTCGGCGCGGCTCTCTTTCATGCCGAACGAGAACTGGGCGATGCAAGTCTCGCACGGCTTCCTACGCAGCCCCGAGGCGCACGCGCCCGAGGAGGACATCCGCCGCACGACCGCTTCGGTGCAGTACAATAGGGCGTTCGACCGCGGCTTCTGGGCCTCTGCCATCGTCTGGGGGCGCAACCACGTTTCGGGGCACGGCGGGGCGCGTCACCTGAACTCGTACACGCTCGAATCGACGGTCAACTACCTGACGCGCAACTACGTCTACACGCGCCTTGAGCTGGTGGACAGGGACGAGCTGTTGGGCGAGGAGGAGCTTGAAGAATTAGGCATCACGAATCACCACGCCTCCTTCCGCGTCGGCGCATACACGTTCGGCGGGGCGAGGGAGCTTTGGAACACCGAGAAGCTCTCGCTGGCGGTCGGGAGCGACCTGACCTTCTACTCGAAGCCCGCGGCGCTCGACGCGCTCTACGGCCGGAGCCCCGTCTCCTGGAAGCTCTTCTTCCGCCTCCGCCCGGGCAGGATGAAGCACGACGCGCATTCGGCCCCGGGCACCACGCAGGCCCCGCCGCACAAGCACTGAACGCGACGCCTCACACTAGCTTGGGGCGAACCGCAACAACAGAACCGCGAGCGGTAGCGAGCGGGTGCGGGATGCACGCAGAGGTCTCTCTGTAGCATCCCGCACCCGCTCGCTACCGCTCGCGGTTCTGTTCGGTTGGCTCGCCGTCTAAAAAAATGTAATTGCGCGGGCGACCCTAGACCACCCTTCCGCGTCGAGACCGCATCCATAGGAAAACAAGAGCGCTGTTCTTGCTCTCTGACCCGGCCCGCAAGGAGTCCACCGAAGCAGAGGCCGGGCCTGAGGCCCTTTCTATCCTACAAACTGACCCGACCCGCGCGGCCGCACCCAGACACGTCCGCCCCGGCCGAGGTGTGTCCGACGGAGGGAACATGAGACGCACGATTCTCCTCAGGCCGGCCCTCGCCGCGCTGGCCTCCACGCTGCTCGCCTTCGCCTTCTACGGTCTGAACAACGTCGGAGCCGCGCGCGCCGCGAGACAGTCCGACACTCAAGCCACGCAGGGCTCGCTCTACGCCGTAGACCCTTCGGGGAAGGGCGCGGGCGCCTGCCCGCTCAAGCACACGGACGTGCGCGCGGAGGTCAGCGGCTTCATCTCGCGCGTCACCGTCACGCAGGAGTTCGAGAACCCGTTCACGGACAAGATCGAGGCCGTCTACGTCTTCCCCTTGCCGCAGGCCGCGGCCGTGGACGACATGACGATGGAGGTCGGCGGGCGCACCATCAAGGGGCGCACCATGCGGCGCGAGGAGGCGCAGGCCGCCTACAGGGAGGCGCGCGAGCGTGGGCACGTCGCCTCTCTGCTCAACCAGGAGCGCCCGAACGTCTTCACGCAGTCGGTCGCCAACATCCTCCCCGGCCAGGGCGTCAAAGTTCGCATCAGCTACGTCGAGACTCTGAAGTACGAGGCGGGCACGTACGAGTGGTCGTTCCCAATGGTCGTCGGCCAGCGCTACGTCCCCGCGGGCACAGCGGACGCGGCGGGCATCAACCCGCCCGTCATGCCCGACGGCGTGCGCGCGGGGCACGACATCTCCGTCGAGGTCTCCATCGACGCGGGCGTGCCGCTCGAAGGCGTCGCGTCGGTCACGCACGCCATCGAGGTCGAGCGCAGAGGGGCCGCGGGCGCGGTCGTCCGCCTGAAGGACGCGGCCACCATCCCGAACAAAGACTTCGTTCTCAAGTACGACGTGGCGGGCGGGCGCGTCGAGGACGCTCTGCTCACGCACGCCGCCGCGGGGCGCGGCGGCTACCTCGCGCTCATCCTACAGCCGCCCGACCGCGTGGCCCCCGCGGAGATAACGCCGAAGGAGCTGGTCTTCGTCCTCGACACGTCGGGCTCGATGAGCGGCTTCCCCATCGAGAAGGCGAAGGAGACGATGAGGCTCGCGCTCGAAGGGCTGAACCCGCAGGACACCTTCAACCTCATCACGTTCTCCGGCGACACTTACGTCCTCTTCAAAGAGCCCGTGCCGGCGACGCCGCAGAACCTCTCGAAGGCGCAGGAGTTCCTCGCCTCGCGGTCGGGCGGCGGCGGCACCGAGATGATGAAGGCCATCCGCGCCGCGCTCGACCCTTCGGACTCGTCCGGCCACGTGCGCGTCGTCTGCTTCATGACCGACGGCTGGGTCGGCAACGAGTCCGAGATCATCGGCGAGGTGCAGAGGCACCCGAACGCGCGCGTCTTCTCGATGGGCTTCGGCACTTCCCCGAACCGCTACCTGCTCGACAAGATGGCCGAGTACGGCCGCGGCGAGGTCGAGTACGTCTCGGAGGGCGACGACGGCGCGGACGCCGCGCGCCGCTTCCACGAGCGCGTGCGCTCGCCGCTGCTCACAGACCTCTCGGTCGAGTGGGCGGGCCTGCCCGTCGCAGACCTCTACCCGAAGCGCGTCCCCGACCTCTTCAGCGCAAAGCCCGTCATCCTCGTCGGCCGCTACGCGGGCGCGGCGCGCGGCGTCGTGCGCCTCAGGGGCAAGATGGCCGGGATGGAGTTCGCGCGCGAGGTCGCGGTCGAGCTGCCGGCCGTCCAACCCTCGCACGACGTACTGGCGACACTCTGGGCGCGGCGGCGCGTGGACGAGCTGATGGGGCAGAGCATGCGGCCCGGGAACGCCGACAAGACTTTGCAGGAGGAGGTCGCGCGGCTCGGGCTCGACTACAGACTGATGACTCAGTTCACCTCGTTCGTCGCGGTCGAAGAACGTGTGGTGACGGACGGCGGCGAGCCGCGCCGCGTGGACGTGCCCGTCGAAGCCCCCCCGGTTGCGCAGAACGGCGGGGGCGGGAGCGTGGATTACTCGCGCCCTTTCTCGGCTCCGAGCGCGGGCTTCACGGGCGGCGTCGCCGAGACTGTGACGGTCACAGCGCAGGCGTCAGTCGTCGAAACGTCTTCGGCCGCGTGCTATGTGAACGTCGAGACGCACGCCGTCATGGAGCTGCCTTTCAAGGGGCGGAGCATCCATTCACTCGCGGCGTTCATGCCGGGCGCGGTCGCCGTCGGCGGGGCAACCGCGCCGGGCGACTTCTCCTTCAACGGGCAGCGCCCGCGCTCGAACGGCTACGTCGTTGACGGCGTGAGCGCCAACGTCGGCATCAAGCCGGGCGGCCGGAGCCCGGGCGCTTCCGCGTCGGGCTCCGCGCCGGGGCTGACCGCGGGCGTCGGCGCAAACGGCCTGGCCCAGGTCGCCGCCACGCAGGAGTTCACCGTGCGCACGTTCGACGTCGAGCCCGAGTACGGGCGCGGGACGGGCGCGCAACTCTCCGTCACCACGCGCGGGGGGACGAACGCGCTGCACGGCTCGCTCTTCGGCTCCTTCGGCGACGAGGCGCTCGACGCCAACGACTGGTTCGCCAACAGCCTCGGCCGCGGGCGCTCGCCCCGGCGGCTCGCGGACTACGGCGGCACGCTCGGCGGCCCGCTCAAGCGCGACCGGCTCTTCTTCTTCGGCTCCTACGAGGGGCAGCGGCGGCGGCAGCCCGCGTTCGCCTTCACGGAGGTGCCGACGCTCGCGTCACGCCTCGCGGCGTCCGGCGCCGTGCGCCCGTTCCTCGAAGCCTTCCCGCTGCCGACCGGCGCGGCGCGCGCGGACGGCTTCGCGGAGTTCGCCGAAGGCTTCTCGACGCCCGCGGGGCTCGACTCCTTCAGCTTCCGCCTCGACGGCTCGGGCGAGAGGCTGTCGGTCAACGCGCGTTACGCCGTCGCCGACTCGGAGGCCGACGTGCGCGGCGCGGGTGGCACTTCGCTCAACACGCTGAGCCGCACGCGCACGCTCGCGCAGACGCTGACGGGCGTCTTCTCTTACACCGCCACGACGACATCGGTCTGGACGCTGCGCGCCAACTACAGTCGCGTCTCCGCGCGCGGCTCGCGCCTGCTCGACACGTTCGGAGGGGCGGTCGTGCCCGGCGCGGAGACGCAGGCCGGCGCGCTCCTGTCGAAGGAGGGCGGCGGGTTCGTCTTCGACCTCGGCGGGCGCGGCGCGGCGCTCGGGTCTGCCGCGGAGGTCACAAACCGGCAGCGCCAGGTTAACCTCGTCGGCTCGCTCGACCACGTGTCGGGCACGCACACTCTCAAGTTCGGCGCGGACTACAGGAGGCTCTCGCCCGTCATCGGCGCGCCCGCGACGGAGCGCACGGTCTACTTCGAGTCGGTCGCGGGCGCGCTCTCAGGAGAGGCCGCGCGCGACGGCCTCTTCACACGCGCCTCCGAAGGGCGGCCGGTCTTCCACAACCTCTCGGCCTACGCGCAGGACGAGTGGAAGAGGACTACGCGCCTGACTCTGACCTACGGCCTGCGCTGGGAGTTGAGCCCCGCGCCGCACGCGGGCGGCGGGCAGAGGCCCCCCGCGTTCACGCAGGTCGAAGACGCGGCGCGTCTCTCGTTCGCCGCGGCGGACGCGCCGCTGTGGGAGACGACCTACTTTAACTTCGAGCCGCGCGCGGGTCTCGCCTACGACCCCGCGGGCAACGGCAAGACCGTGTTGCGCGCGGGCGTCGCGCTCCTCTACGACACGGGCGTCGAGGAGGCCGGTCACGCCTTCTACGACTCGCACCCGTTCCTCGCGGGCGGCGCCGTCTTCGGCGTCCCGTTCTCGCCGGCGGGGCCGTCCGTCGCGCCGGGCGCGCGGCTCGGCGTGCCGGTCTCCGTCTTCGACCCGCACCTGAAGCTGCCGTACACGCTGCGCTGGCACGGCTCCGTCGAGCGCGCGCTCGGGTCTCGGCACAGCGTCTCGGCCACATACGTCGGCGCGGCCGGGCGGAGGCTTCTGCTGACGCGCACGCTGCTCGACCCCTCGCCCGACTTCTCGCTCGCGCGCGTGACGACGAACGGCGGGCGCTCCGACTACCACTCGGCGCGCTTCCAGTTCACCCGACGCCTCTCGGAAGGTCTACAGGCGATGGCCTCGTACACGTTGGCCAAGTCCATTGACGACTTCTCGGAGGACGCGCCGTCGCGCGCGCTTCTGCGGGGCGACGCGGAGCGCGGGGCTTCGGACTTCGACGCGCGTCACGTCGTTTCGGGGTACGCCTCCTACGACCTGCCGACGCCGTTCGGGCGCGGGGCCTGGAACGCTCTCTCGCGCCGCTGGGCGCTGGACGCGCTCTTCAACGCGCGCTCGGGGAAGCCCGTCAACGTCGTCTACGGCTTCCCCGTCGCTTACGGGTTCGCGTTCCTGCGCCCCGACCTGTTGACGGGTGTGCCGTTCTACGTCAACGACCCAGCGGCCGCGGGCGGGAGACGCCTCAACCCTGCGGCCTTCTTCGTGCCCGGCTCGCCGCGGCAGGGGACGCTCGGGCGCAACGCCCTGCGCGGGTTCCCTTTCTACCAGCTCGACCTCGCGCTGCGCCGCCAGTTCGACTTCAACGAGCGCGTCAACCTGCAAGTGAGGGCCGAGGCGCTCAACCTGCTCAACCACCCGAACTTCGACGACCCGGCGGCGACGTTGACCTTCCTGGGCGCGACGCCCGGAGACGCGGCGACGCTCCGGCTCGACCCGTACTTCGACCGCTCGGTCTCGGCGCGCGGCACAGGCGAGTGGGCGGGTCAGGCCGGCGGCTTCGGCCCGCCCTACACGTCGGGCGGCGCGCGCACGGTTCAGGTCTCGCTCAAGCTGACCTTCTAGAACGGGTTGCACATCCCTATACCAACGTTACCGACCGTTTAGAGGCGGGCTCCGCCCGCCGGCCCGAGATACACCGCAGGTCGGGCCGGCGGGCGGAGCCCGCCTCTAAACGAGAAACGGTAAATTCAACCGCAAATTGCTCCAAAGCAGTGTCCACGTGGTTAACCCTTTCTCGCTCATACTCCGAGCATCCGCTTCAGCGCGGCGGCGTTGCGGACGGCGTTGCCGCCGCCGTCGTTGTTGAAGTAGGCGTACACGTCGCGCCCCTGGGCCGCCCATTCGCGCACGCGCGCGGCCCACCAGCGCAGGTCTTCGTCCGGGTAGGAGCCCGCGTAGAGGTGCTCGTGGTCGGGGCCGTGCAGGCGCACGTAGACGAACGGGGCCGTCGCGCGCAGCACGCACGGCAGGCGCGCGCCGCTCGTCACGCAGTAGGCCGCGCCCCAACGCTCCAATAGGCGGAAGACCTCCTCGCGGTGCCAGCTCTCGTGCCGGAACTCGACCGCGACGCGCAGGTGTCGCGGCAGGATCGAGAGGAAGTAGCCGAGCCGCGCGAGGTCTAAAGCGAGGCCGGGCGGCAACTGCACGAGCAGCACGCCGAGCTTCGGCCGCAGACGTTCCGCCCCGCGGCAGACCTCGCCCAGCCAGCGCTCCGGCGCGTAGAGCCGCGCCGCGTGCGTCATCGCGCGCGGCGCTTTCGCAGTCCACACGAACCCCCCGGGCGAGGCGTCGCGCCAGCGCGCGAAGGTCGCCGCGCGCGGCCAGCGGTAGAAGGTGCTGTTGACCTCGACCGTCCCGAACGCCCGCGCGTAGAAGCCCAACCGCTCCCGCGGCTCAAGCCCCGGCGGGTAGAGCACGCCCTCCCAATGCCTGTAGCTCCAGCCCGAAGTCCCGACGTGAATCGACATCGCCTCATGTTACAACGCGGGGCCCTTGATGGTATGTTGGCACGCGTTCTTCAACGTCTCTCGTTCGGGAAGGGTCACACGGTTTGCGGGCACAGGACTACGCGGACTTGTACGCGCTGGAGGAGAGCCTCTGGTGGTTCGTCGGGATGCGCGAGGTGACGCGCGCCGTGCTCGACCCCCTGTGCCCGCCGGGGCCGAGGCGGGACGTCCTCGACGCGGGGTGCGGGACGGGCGGGATGCTTTCGTGGCTCGAACGCTACGCGGGCGGCGGGCGCGTCGCGGGCGTGGACATCTCGGCGGACGCGCTCGACTTCTGCCGCAGCCGCGGCCTCGGCGACGTGGCGCAAGCGTCCGTCACCGCGCTGCCCTTCGACGCGGAGACCTTCGACCTCGTGACGAGCTTCGACGTGCTGGTGCAACTGCCAGGCGAGGGCTCGGACGAGCTTGCGATGCGCGAGATGTTCCGCGTGCTGCGCCCCGGCGGCATCGCCTTCGTCCGCGCGGCCGCCTACGAGTGGATGCGCAGCGGCCACGACGAAGCCCTCAACACGCAGCGGCGCTACACGTTGACACAACTCGCAGGGAGGATGGAGCGCGCGGGCTTCCGCGTCCGGCGCGCGACCTACGCCAACAGCCTGCTCCTCCCCGCGGCCGTCGTCAGAAGGCTCGTGCTCAAGCGACTCGGCCTCGCCGACCCCGGCTCAGACGTGAAGCCGCCCGGCTCCGAACGGCTCAACCGCGCCCTCGCCTCCGCGCTCAAAGCCGAAGCGAGTCTGCTCGCACGCCCCGACGTGGACCTACCCGCCGGCCTCTCGACCATCTGCATCGCGGAGAAACCAAATTAGAGCGGATTGGGCCCTCGCTCTACCAACCGTTTAGAGGCGGGCTAAGCCCGCCGGCCCGAAGTACATTGAAACTCGGGCCGGCGGGCTTAGCCCGCCTCTAAACGGGAGACGGTAAATTCAAAGACAGACCGCGCTAAGCGTTTTCAAATTCGAGGACGGCGTCGGCGACCTCGCGCAGCTCTTCGTCGCGGAGCTGCGGGTAGAGTGGGAGCGAGAGGATTTTGCCGGTGAGCCGTTCGGCTGCGGGGAGCGCGGGTTGGCCCCGGCGCTTGAAGAGCTTTTGAAGGTGGAGCGGCGCGGGGTAGTGAATCAGGGCCTCGACGCCGCGCGCGGCGAGGTGTGCGCGCAGGCGCTCGCGCTCGGGGTGGCGGACGACGTAGAGGTGGAAGACGTGCGAGTCGGCCTTCGTGTCCGTCGAAGGGAGCGAGAGCCGTTCGGCGCCGCGCGAGAGGAGGCTTCGGTACGTGCCCGCGAGTTGACGCCGCCTCCGGTTCCAGGCGGCGAGGCGCTTGAGCTTGACGCGCAGCGCCGCCGCCTGTAACTCGTCGAGGCGCGAGTTGCGTCCCGCCACCCCGCCGCCCATCGCCGAGGGGTGGCCGCCCTGCCGCAGCTCCTTGACGCGCTCGATGACGCCCGCGTCGTCCGACGTGACCGCGCCGCCGTCGCCGTAGGCCCCGAGGTTCTTCGTCGGGTAGAAGCTGAAGGCCGCGGCCCGCCCCCACGCGCCCGCGCGCCGGCCGGCGAGGCGAGCGCCGTGCGCCTGCGCCGCGTCCTCGACGACGACGAGGCCGCGGCGCGACGCGAAGTCGCACACGGCCTCCATGTCCGACATCCGGCCGTAGAGGTGCACGGGGACGACGGCGCGCGTGCGCTTCGTCAACGCGCGTTCGAGCCCGCGCGGGTCGAGCGTGTAGGTCTCGGGATTTACGTCGGCGAAGGCGGGGACGCCGCCGGCGTTCAGGATGCCGAGCGCGGTGTAGCCCGCGGTGAGCGGCGCGGTGATGACCTCGTCGCGGCGGCCGGGCCGCACGGCTCCGGACGCGACGAGCGCGAGCGCCAGCGCGTCGGTGCCGTTGGCGACGCCCGCCGAAGCCTTCACGCCGCAGAAGCGCGCCCACTCCCGCTCGAAGGCTTCGACCTCTTGGCCGAGGATGAAGGTGCCGCCTGTTAGAACCAGCTCGACGGCGGCGCGCACCTCCGCCCCGACCTCCTCATGCTGTCTTCTGAGATCGAGAAAACTGACCGGCATCGGGTTTCAGGTAGTGTGCGCGGTGCCGCTCGTAGAACTCGACCGTGCGGCGCAGCCCCTCGCGCAGGGGCGTGCGCGGCCGCCAACCGAGCGCGGTCTCGATCTTGGCGAAGCTCGAATGGGTGTTGCCCACGTCGATCAACTGCCGCTCCTGCGGGAAGGGCACCGAGTGCACCGTGCCGCGCCCCGTGATCGAGATCAGCGTCTCGGCCAGCTCGGCCAGCGAGACGAACTCGTCGCCGCCGAGGTTGTAGACCTCGCCCTCGGCCTCCTCGCTCGCGCCCGCCAGCAGCAGCGCCTCGACCACGTCGTCCACGTAGTTCATGTCGCGCCGCTGGCGGCCCTCGCCGTAGAGCTCGATCCGGCCGCCCTCGACGGCCTGCCGGATGAACCAGGCAATGAAGCCCCCCCGGTTGTGGTGGATGAGCTGGCGCGGGCCGTAGGTGTTCGTCAGGCGCAGGCAGACGGCGCGCGTGCCGTAGACGCGCTGGTAGAGCAGGTGGTAGTGCTCGGCGGCGAGCTTGTTGATGCCGTTCACGTCGAGCGGCGCGACGCGGTGCTGCTCGTCCAGGGGCAGGTAGACCGGCCGGCCGTAGACCTGGCGCGTGCTGGTGAAGACGATCTTGACGTGCGGGTTGAAGTTGCGGCACGCCTCCAGCAGCGTGATGTGCGCGGCGCAGTTCAGCTCCAGGTCGCGCAGCGGCTGCTGCATCGATTCGAGGTGGCTGACGCTGCCCGCGAGGTTAAAGATGTAGTCCACGCCGCCGACGAGGTGGTTGATCACCTTCTGGTCGCGCATGTCGGCGGTGTGTATCTCGACGCGGCCGAGGAGGTCGCGCAGGTTGTAGCGGTTGCCGCCCTGCTCGGGCATCAGCGCGTCGAGCACCGTGACCCCGACGCCGATCTCGACCAGACGCCGCGCGAGGTTGCTGCCGATGAAGCCCAGCCCGCCGGTGATGAGTGCCGAGCGCCCCTTGTACTCTCCGAAGTTTACCGACTCGTTCATGACCCTCCTGGAAGGCCGTTGGGGAGATAACCGTCCTGCCGTTCACACGGCCGCGCGCGCGCCGTCACGGCGACGGCCGGGCGCGGCCAACTTGAGCCAAAGCGAGAAAAGGTCGAGCGCCGTGCGCCCGACGCGCCTGAGGGTGAAGAACTGCGAGCGCCCGTGGAGGCGCGGCAGGTGTCGGACGGGGGCCTCGGCGAAGACGCAGCCCCGCCGGTGCAGCTTGTGCACCAGCTCGACGCAGATGCTGCCGCTCGAAGAGACGAGTTCGACCTGCTCGACCGCCCGGCGGCGCAGGAGCCGGAAGTCGCAGTCAACGTCTCTTATCGGGATGCTGAAGAGAAGGTGCGCCAGGCCGTTGTAGGCGGCCCCGAGCGCCTTACGCTGCCAACCGTCTGCGCGTTGTATCTTATAGCCGTTGACGATGTCAACCCCCTCGGCGAGCAGCGGGCGCAGACGCCCGAGCTCGCGCACGTCGTACTGGCCGTCGCCGTCGGTGTAGAAGACGAGCTCTTTGGTCGCGCTCGCGAACCCGGTGCGCAGCGCGGCGCCGTACCCGCGGTTGACTTCGTGGCGGACGACCCTGACCCGCCCGTCCGCGCGCGCGAGTTCGTCGAGCACGCGCGCCGTCCCGTCCGTGCTGCCGTCGTCGACGACGATCACCTCGAAGTCGTCGGTCAGACCCGGGAGCAGCGCGAGCGCTTCGGTGACCAGCCCGGCGATGCTCGCCTCGTCGTTGTACGCGGGGAAGAAGACGCTGATGCTCTCGGGCATAAACGTGGATTTGAAATTCCCGAATTTGAAACTTGAAATTCCTTCGGCTGTGCTAGGATGGCCGCCCGACGATGAAGAGTCCCAAGCGAATCGCCGCCCTGCTGCTCGCGGGCTTTCTCGCCTTCGCCCCGCCGGGGACGTTGATCTTCCTGTTCGCTCTGTTAGTGGGACTGGTCGGACGCCGCTGGGCCGTGCCCCTCGCCGTTATCTGCGTCGGCGCGGGCGTGGCATTCCTGCTCCTCCGGCGCCGCCGCCGCCGCCCGCCCGCCGACGATTCTGTAAAGCTTGACACGCATTAACGACCATTCCCGCCCGTACGTCAAGCGCCCGCACGCCGTCGCGGGAGGTCCCGGCGTCCGACTTGGGGTGTATCAGGCGACGCGGAGCACGTCCTTCAGGCGGGTCGTGTAGCCGGGCGAGCGCATGAGTGAGTTCGTGGGCCAGCGGCCGTCGGGCGCGCGCGGGAGGCCGCAGCGGACGGTGCCGCGGCCGTGACGCCGGTTGAGCGCGTCCGCGGCCCGCATCGCGCGGCGCGCCCTCTCGAACCGCTCGTCGCCGTGCAGGCGCATCGAGAGCGAGCCCGCGGGCAGCAGCCCGTTCAGTATCACGCCGGCCTTCTTGTAGAGGTGGCCGCGCCGGTAGATTTGCGTGAGCCCCCGCTGCGCCCACCAGGCGAGCTCGCCCGTCGTGTCGGTCGGCGAGGCCAGTTCGTACGTGGCGGAGTTGCCGTACTGCGGCCCCGCGGCGTAACGGTCTGTGAGGATGAAGACGGTGAGGACCGAGGCGGCCAGGCGGCCGCGCCTCAGACGCTCGGCCGCGCGCCCCGCGTAGAAGGCGACGGCGTCACGCAGCTCTTCGAGCGAGCCCGTCAGCTCGCCGAACGAGCGCGAGCAGGTGACAGACCTCTTCGCCCGCGGGCACTCCTCCAGGGGCAGGCAGCGCACCCCGCGCAGCTCCTCGGCGATGCGCGCGCCGACGACCGTCATCCTCCGCCGCACCCAACTGCGATCCGCGTCCCGCAGCCCCCGCGCCGTCTCGATGCCCGCCTCTTTCAGCACCTTCGCGTAGGACGGCCCGATGCCCCAGACCTCTCTGACTTCGGTCGCTTCGAGCACGGCCGCCTGCGCCGCCGCGCCGGTCAGGTCGAGCACGCCCGGCGACCCGGCCGACCGCCTGGCGTGGCGCGCGGCGAGCTTCGCCAGCGTCTTCGTCTGCGCGATGCCGACCGAGACGGGGATGCCCGTCCAACGCTTCACCTTCTCCTTTATCTCTAAGCCCTGCCCCTCAAGGCCGCGACCGCCGTCGAGCGCCGCGAACGCCTCGTCGATGGAGTAGATTTCAACGCGCGGCGAGAACTCCTGGAGCGCGCACATCACGCGGCGCGACATGTCCGCGTACAGCTCGTAGTTCGAGGAGCAGACCGCGACGCCGTGCTCCTCGATGACGCGCCGGTTCTTGAAGTAGGGCGCGCCCATCACGATGCCGAGCCGCTTCGCCTCGTCCGAACGCGAGATGACGCACCCGTCGTTGTTCGACAGCACCACCACGGGCCGCCCGAGCAGGCGCGGCGCGAACACCCGCTCGCACGAGACGTAGAAGTCGTTGCAGTCGATGAGGGCAATCGCCTCGGTCAAAGTGTCACCGCCGCGTCAGTGGTCTTGGATCGAGTGGAGGACGCGGCCCCAGACCTCGAAGTCCATCTCCTCGGTGATCTCGACGGGGGGGTAGGTCTCGTTGTCGGAGAGGAGGGAGACGCGGCCCTCTTCGTCGAAGTGGAGGCGCTTGACGAGGAAGGCCGAGCCGATGCGGGCGAGGACGATGTGCCCCTCGCGCGTCTCGGCCATGCGGTCTACGACGAGCAGCGCGCCGGGCTGGATGCTCGGCACCATCGAGTCGCCGTCCACGCGCACGTAGAAGGTGTAGAAGGGGTGCTTGACGAGGTCGCGGTTTAAGTCGATGCTGCCCTCGACGTAGTCCTCGGCCGGCGAGGGGAAGCCGGCCGGCACGCGCCACATCAGGAGCGGGCGCGCCAGCCGCGTCGAGACGCGCGCGGCGTAGATGCCCGAGACGGAGTCGTCCAACATGATGAGTCCCACCTTGATGAAAATTGTTCTTGTGCCGAACGTGCAACGACGTATAACATACAAGACGCTTGTAAGGCCAGACTTTTTTGACGCGAAGGAGCGGCGGAGATTGATTCGATGGCGACTCCCACGAAAAAGAGAGCAGAGGACTTCGGCGACGGGCTCTGTTACGACGCGGGGGCGGCGGTGAGGCACCTGGCTAAGGCGGACCCGGTGCTGGCGAAGTTGATGAAGAGGGCCGGGCCGTTTGCCCTGAAGACGCGGCACATGCACAACCCGTTCGAGGCTCTGGCGCGCAACATCGTCTTCCAGCAGTTGCACGGGAGCGCGGCCGAGGCGATACACCGACGCTTCGTCGAACTCCTCGGCGGCGGGCGGCTCCGGCCGCGGGACGTGCTCGCAGCGCCGGAGGAGTCTCTGCGCGGCGTCGGCCTGTCGGGCGCGAAGACAGCGGCGCTGAAAGACCTCGCGGCGAAGACGCTCGACGGCACGGTGCCGACGCTCGCGCGCCTGAAGCGCATGGGGGACGAGGAGATCGTCGAGCGTCTGACGAAGGTGCGCGGCATCGGCCGCTGGACGGTCGAGATGCTTTTGATGTTCCGCCTCGGCCGCCCGGACGTGCTGCCCGTGGGCGACTTCGCCGTGCGCAAGGGCTTCATGGTCGCGTACGGGCTGGGCGAGATGCCGAAGCCGAAAGAGGTGGAGCTGCACGCCGAGCGCTGGCGGCCTTACAGGTCCGTGGCGAGCTGGTACATGTGGCGCGCGCTCGAACACCCCGGGCAGGGCTGACGGCGCGCGGTAGGCGGCCGGGCGCGGACGCGGTAAACTAGCACGCACACCAAGCGACAGAGGCGGGTCTGGATGCCCTGGGTTGACTTCGACGACTACGAGCACGAGGCGGGCGAGTGCCTGCGCGGGCCTTACGCGCACTACACAGAGCCGCGCTGGTGCGGCCACCCGCTCTGCATGTTCGAGTCGCGCGGCGGCGACCTCGAAGCGATTGAAGAAGGGCTGGCCGAGCACGGTTACGACCGGCACCAGGTGTCGCGGATGGTCGAGAGCTACTACGTGCCTCTGGCGGAGCAGAGAAACGAGGAACGTCTGCTCCGCGGAGACGAGTCTTAATTCCGAATTTGGAATTTCAAATCCTTGAAGGAGACTGAAGATGGCTGACACGGACACGCTCTTTCACCTCGCGTTCCCCGTCCACGACCTCGCGGCGGCGCGCGACTTCTACGGCGGCGTGCTGGGCTGCCCCGAGGGGCGCAGCTCCGAACACTGGATCGACTTCGACCTCTTCGGCCACCAGATCGTGGCGCACCTCGCGCCGGCGCGCGCGGGCGTCGAGTCGTCGAACCCCGTGGACAACCACGACGTGCCCGTCCCGCACTTCGGCGTCATCCTCTCGCCCGCGCAGTTCGACGAGCTGGCCGAGCGCGTGAAGGGCGCGGGCGTCCCGTTCGTCATCGAGCCGTACGTGCGCTTCAAGGGCGAGCCGGGCGAGCAGTCCACCATGTTCTTCCTCGACCCGAGCGGGAACGCGCTTGAGTTCAAAGCCTTCGCCGACCGCTCGCGCCTCTGGGAGAAGTAAAGGATAGTTGAATGATTACAGTCGCCAACCGCATCTACGTGAACCCCGAGTACGGCGAAGCCTTCGAGGCGCGCTTCCGCGAGCGCGCGGGGCTGGTGGACAAGATGCCCGGCTTCGTCTCCAACCTCGTGCTGCGCCCCGTCAACGAGGGCGACCCCTACGTCGTCTTCACCGTCTGGCGGAGCCGGCAGGACTTCCTCAACTGGGTGCGCTCCGACGAGTTCGTGCGCGGGCACGCGCAGTCGGGCACGCTCCCGCGCGAGGCTTTCTCCGGCCCGAACGTGCTTGAGATGCACGAGGTCGTCCAGGACTCCGCGCGCCCCGACCTTGAGCCCGAGCCGCGCGGCGGCCCGTTCAAGATGCACTGAGTTCTTAAACTTTAAGGAAGGACTGAGGGAAGATGGCGACACTCGTGACGGGCGGGGCCGGGTACATCGGCAGCGTGATGGTGGAGCAGTTGGCGGAGGCGGGCGAGAAGGTCGTCGTGCTCGACGACGTGTCGCGCGGGCACGCCCGGGCGCTGGATGAGTCGGTGCCTTACTACGACGGGCAGGTCGGCGACCGCGAGCTGGTCGCCTCGATCTGCCGCGAGCACGGGGTGGACGCGTGCGTCCACTTCGCGGCGCTGGCCTACGTCGGCGAGTCGGTCACGGAGCCGAAGCTCTACTTCGAGAACAACGTCGGGCAGGGTCTGGGCCTGCTCGAAGGTCTATTGAAGGCGGGCGTGAAGCGCTTCGTCTTCTCCTCGACCTGCGCCACGTACGGCGAGCCGGTGCGCGTGCCGATTGACGAAAGTCACCCGCAGTCGCCCGTCAACCCTTACGGTTGGTCGAAGCTCTTCATGGAGAAGATTCTCTCGGCCTACGACCACGCGTACGGCCTGCGCTTCGTCGCGCTGCGCTACTTCAACGCCGCGGGCGCGACCAAACGTAAGGGCGAGCACCACGACCCGGAGACGCACCTCATCCCGAACGTGCTCGCGGCGGCCGCGGGCCGGCGGCCGTACGTGTCGGTCTTCGGCGACGACTACCCGACGCCGGACGGCACCTGCGTCCGCGACTACATACACGTGACGGACTTGTGCACGGCGCACACGCTCGCGCTCGAACACCTGCGGCGCGGGGGGCGGTCGGAGTTCATCAACCTGGGGAACGGTCACGGCTACTCCGTGATGGAAGTCATCGAGACAGCGCGCCGCGTGACCGGGCGCGACATAGAGGTGAGGGTCGAGCCGGCGCGGCCCGGCGACCCGGCGCGGCTCGTGGCCGACGCCACGAAGGCGCGCGAGGTCTTGGGCTGGAAGACGCAGTACCCGGAGCTTGAATCAATCGTCCGCACCGCCTGGGAGTGGCACGAGGCGCACCCCGAGGGCTACGGCTCACACGGCCAGGCGACCGCGGGGTAGAGGGTTCGGTCAGCAAGAAGGGGCATTCATGTCAACGGCCGCGGGCGGCGCGCGCACGCACAGCGCGCCCTGGGACTGCGTCCTGTCGAAGGAGGAGGAGGGCGAGTGCCGCGCTGGCGCGCGCCCCGAATCCGACCAGGGTTATTTCGAGATACTCTGCCTGTGCATGCTCCAGGCGGGGCTCAACTGGGCATCTATCCGGAAGCACTGGCCGAAGTACCGCGAGGGTTTTTACGGGTTCGACATCCGTCAGCTTTCGCGCTCGACGGCGGACGAGCTGCTCGCGCGCCCCGGCGTCATCAGGAACGCGAGGAAGGTCGAGGCCGTCATCCACAACGCGAAGGAGTTCGAGAGCATCGCCGCCGGGCACGGTTCCTTCGCCGCCTTCCTCGAAACGCTCAAGCCCCTGCCCGAGCCCGAGCAGGTCAAAGCCCTCACCAAACGCTTCAAACAGGTCGGCCCCGAAACGGGCGACTACTTCCTCCACTCGGTCGGCTTCTGGGCTTAACCTGAATTTTAGGGCGGGACGCGCATCACCTTACCTGCCGTTTAGAGGCGGGCTGCGGCCCGCCGTCGCGCGTTACGTCGAAGCCCGCGTCGGCGGGCGCAGCCCGCCCCTGAACGGACGTCGGTAAACCCACGCGAAAACCGCTCTCCAATCTTGATGAAGGCGGCGGCGCGGGCTACACTGTGCCGCCTCCCGCGTCGGTGTCTTGCGGCGTGCCCTTTGAAGCCGCTCTCGTTGTAACAGTCTGACGGTTCATCTTGCCCCGTCCGGGCGGCGCGCGGGTGTGCGCCGCGCCTCACATCTTCGCCGAGCGCGTGCGTGCCCTCGCGCGCGCCGGGCCGCCTTTCGTCCGAACCCAACTGAAGGAGAATCCCTGATGAGAACAGTTCACAGGCGTGCCGCGCTGGTGTGCGCGGCGGCGCTCCTGCTCGTCGCCGCGCTGCTGCCGCTCGCGCCCGCCTCGCGCGCGCGCCGCCAGACCTCCGCCGAAGGCTTCGAGAGCGGCACTAAGACCTCCTACGCCGCGGCCGCGGTCCTCCTCACCACCGGCTGGTGGTACATGGATGACGCGCTGATCGGCAACCTCTCGACCGACCGCAAGACCGGCGCGCAGTCGGCGCGCGTCCGCAACGTCGGCCGGCTCGACACACAGTTCGACTTCCCCTCGGCCGCCACCGTCACCGTCCAGCACGCCGTCTTCGGCACCGACGGCTCCTCGACGTGGGAGCTGTGGGTCTCGACCAACGGCGGCTCGACCTACTCGAAGGTCGGCTCGACCGTCAGCACCTCTTCGACCTCGCTCTCGACCGCCTCCTTCACCGTCAACTCGGCCGGGCCGGTGCGACTCTCCGTCCGCAAGACAGGCGGCGGGGCCAACCGCATCAACATCGACAACGTCACGGTCAACCCGTACTCCGCGCCGCCGCCCACGAGCGTCCACCTGACGATGGGCAACCCCTCCAACGCCGTCGCGGACGTGAACCAGCCGACCAACTACCTGCTGAGCAAGGCGCAGTGGGTCGCTTCGTACCACCGCGACAAGGGGCGGCCGAACTGGGTAAGCTGGCACCTCGCCTCTTCGTGGTTAGGGAGCACGCCGCGGCAGGACGACTTCCGCAACGACACGACGCTGCCGGCCGGGTGGTATCAGGTGCAGGAGACTGACTACACGGGCTCGGGCTTCGACCGCGGCCACCACTGCCCCTCGGCCGACCGCACGCTGACGGTGGCCGACAACTCCTCGACCTTCCTGATGACGAACATGTTGCCGCAGTCGCCGGACAACAACCAGGGGCCCTGGGCCAACATGGAGAACTACCTGCGCACGCTGGTCACTTCGGGCAACGAGCTGTACGTTGTCATGGGCGGGTCGGGCTCCGGCGGGACGGGCTCGAACGGCGGGACGACCTTCACCATCGCGGGCGGCAAGGTCGCCGTGCCTTCGCAGGTGTGGAAGGTCGTTATCGTGCTGCCTTCGGGGACGAACGACGTGGCGCGCGTGACGACCTCGACGCGCACCATCGCCGTCATCATGCCGAACACGCAGGGCATCCGCACCGCCGACTGGAAGACCTACCGCGTGAACGTCGATCAGGTGGAGACGCTGACCGGCTACGACTTCTTCTCCAACGTCCCGGCCTCGATCCAGAACGTCATCGAGTCTGTGGTGGACAATCAGTAGGAGAGGACGTAGACAGTAGACAGTAGTCAGTAGCCAGTAGGAAAGACAAGGCGGCCCGCCCGGATTATTACCGAACGTGCCGCCTGTTCTTCTACTGACTACTGACTACTGTCTACTATTTCAACTGCGGGATGCGCGCGAGCGCGTCGTAGTCAACGCGCCGGAGGGAGAGCCTCTGCGCGAGCCACTCGACGCGGTCGCGGCGCGCGGCCGCGTCGAGTTCGTGCCCGGCGTCGTAGAAGGCGACGCGCTTGGGCTCGCCGAAGCGCGCGGAGTCGCGGCGCGCCATCTTCTCCGGGATGGGCTTGTCCTGCCGGCCGTATTGCAGGAAGACCGCGGCGGGTGCGCTGTGGCCGACGAAGTTGGCGGGGTCGTCCCACGCGTAGTCGCGGAAGTGCTTGCGCAGCGGCTCGTCGCCGTACTTCTTCCGCAGCTCGACCATCTGCGGGTTCTCGGGGTCGAAGACGTACTCCTCGTTCGCGTAGCCGCCGGCCATCAGGACGAAGGAGCCGATGCGCTTCTCGACGCCGGAGAGGATGGCCCCGACGTGCGCGTGGAAGCTGTGGCCGACGTAGGCGACGCGCTTCCGGTCAACGTCGGGGCGCGCGAGGAGCATGTCGAGCCCGCGGCGGAAGTCTACGACCGCCTGCCTTCCGACCTCGGCCGACTGGTCGGCTTGGCGCATCTCCTCCTTCTCGCGCACGAAGCCGGGGCGGACGTACGGGGCGTCGAGCAGGAGCGAGACGGCGCCCGCGCGCGCGAGCACGACGGCCTCTTCGAGGAACTCGCCGCGGTGGCGCAGCGGCGACCCGCCCATCATCCAGTGGCCGAAGAGCACGGCCGCGAACGGCCCGCGCCCCTCCGGCACGACCAGATAAGCCGGCACGCGCCCGCCGCGCGGGCTCGCGTAAGTGAGGTCGATGACGGTCGCGCCCTCCCGCTTCTCTTTCCCAACTTCCTTAACGTCGAGCGGGGCCTTCGCGTCGTAGTCGAACTGTTTGACCAGCTCCTCGAACCGCGGCGGCGCGGAGGGAGTTTGACCGAAGCCGACGGCCGAGCACGTCAGCAGGAGAGTCAGAAGCATTAAAAATCTCATGGTCGTTATAGTGGTCAGAACCACCCGCGGTAGCGGGTGGCCCTTCGCAATACGGAGCGCCAGGGTAACAGAGGGCCACCCGCTACCGCGGGTGGTTCTGACTTAATAGCTCTCGGTCAGGCGGTGCGCGACGAGGCGGTCGCCCTTCGAGACGTAGAGCAGGCCGGCGGCCTCGTCGCTGACGAAGCGCTCGTCCGGGTCCGAGAGGCGCACCTGGCGCGAGGCGCGCCCCGTCTCCACGTCCACGCCGACGAGCCCGCGCCCGCCGCCGCGCAGGCCGGAGTAGAAGTACATCCAGCGCCCGCGCAGGGCGGCGAGCCTGCGCGTCCTCATCAGGAAGCGCGACAGCCGCGAGAGCTGGCTCGCCGGGTCGAGCCGGTCGAGCAGACGCTCCGACACGTCGCCGGCCGAAGGCGTCGCGACGCGCGGCCTCACGTTCACGCTCGCCGAAGTCGGGAAGCCGCGCCGCACGCGCGAAAGCACGCCGTAGGTCGAGAGCCTCTCGGCCGCGTACTGCCGCGCGTAGGAGCGCGTGTAGTCGGACGCGAGGCTCGTCAGGTCGGCGAGCGTCACGTGCGCCGCCAGCCCCGACGAGCGCAGGCCCGCCAGCGCGCCCGCGATGCGCGCGCCGCGGAAGACGGTCGAGGCCGCGCCGCCGTACCTGAAATAGAGCGACGCCGCGCGCGCCGCCACGGCCGCCACCGTCCGCAGAATTCCGCGACCCGGCGGCTCGTGCCGCTCGCGCCAGAGCGGCGTTGCCCCATTGCCGTCGAACGCGGCCAGCTCGTTCTTACCCCCCAAAACCAATTCGCCGCGCTCGTTCAGCAGAAGAAAGGCGGCGGCCTCGACGCCGTGCGAGACCTTCAGGCGACGCTTGCCCGTCGAAGAGTCGAGCAGGATCAGGTCGTCGCGGTCTGCGACGGCCACCGTGCCCGCGTTCGGGATGGCGAAGTTCGTCAGGCCCTTGTCCGCGCCCTTGTAGCGCCACAGCGTCTTCCCCGTAGTCGGGTCGATGGCGCTCACGCCGTAAGGCCCGCGCGCCGCCACCTCTCCGTCTTCGAGCCGCGTGAACTGCCCGCCCGTCCGCGCGTAGAGCGTCCCGCCCGCGAGCACAAGCTCCGGCGTCATCCCGAGGTCTTTCGACTCCCACCTGACCTCGCCGTCCGCGCGCGAGATGGCGCGCACACGGCCTCGCCCAGAGACGTAGACGGAGCCCTCGTCGGCCACCGGGTCTGATTCTGTTAAGGCCAAGCCGTCCTCGTTGACCTTGAACTTCTCGCGCCGCCGCTCCTTGCCCGTCCGCGCGTCGAGCGAGGTCAAGCCTTCGTAGAAGAGGTAGAGACGGCCGTCGAGGAACGCGGGCGGCCGGTAATTGTCGAGCGTGTAGGGAACCTCCCTGTCCCTGTCGTCGCCCCACGCGACGGGCATCATCTCGACCTCGCTCTCAAGCTGGCGCTTCCAAAGCTCGTCGCCGGTGGCGAGGTCGAAGACGTGCAGCTCGGGCTTGCGCTTGAACCCGGAGCGCGGCCGCGACTTCGCGTCGCGCACGAAGACCGCGGCGAGCAGGCCCGCCGTGGGCTCGAAGGCCGTCTGCATCACCGCGCCGCGCACCTTGTCGCTGCGCCAGAGGGAGTTGCCCGACACGATGTCGAGGGCTTCGAGTCGCGTCTTGCTCCCGCCCTCAAGCGTGACGAGCAGCACGTCCGTGCCCGGCACCGCGGCCACGTCCGTCTCGTCGAGCCGCGCGTCCTTGCGCCGCCACAGCACGTCGCCCGTCTCGGCCTCAAGGCCGTAGAGCGACTTCTCCGTGCCGACGACGAGCACGCCCACGTCGGTCGATTGGTAGAAGCGGACGCCCGAGTCGAGCTTCGTCGCCCACGGCTCGGCCGCGCGCGCAAACGAGGGGAAGAGCGTCAGAAGAAGAAGGCAGATTAAGACTCGCATGGTATTACTCATAGTCAGTACCGCGAGCGGTACTGTTCAATCTACCAGCGAGAGGAACTCGGTCAGAATCCTCTCGGTGATGCCCCAGATCAGGCCGTGCTGCGAAGGGTAGGCGGGCCACTCGCGCTCGACGCCCGCGAAGGCCATGCGGAAGACGGCCGAGCGCCCGCCCCTCTTCAACTCATCGACCGGGACCCAGAAGGCCGCGGCGACCTCTTCGCTCAAAGACAGCTCCTTCGACCCGCCGCCCGCGTGGTACTCGGGCGGCGCGACGAAGACGAACGGCGTCACCGAGACGCGCGGGGCAAGGGGGCTCGACGGCCTGATGGTACTCAGTCGCGCGACCGCCTCGCCGCCCGAGCGCAGGTCGAGCCCGACCTCCTCGAACGTCTCGCGCGCGGCCGTCGCCAGGAGGCTCTCGTCCTCTGCTTCGACGCGCCCGCCTGGCAGCGCCATGTGCCCCGACCAGTGGTCGTGCTCCGCCTCCGAGCGCTTGATGACGAGCATCTCCGGCCCCTCGAGTCCCTCCCTCAAGACGAGCGCGACCGCCGCCAGCCGCAGCCCTCCGTCCGCGCCCGAGTCGAACTCGTCGGCGCGGGTCAACTCCCGCCCGGCCGCGCCGACGCGCGACCGCAACCCCGACACGAAGCTTGAGAACTCACCCATCACCGTCCCAGTCTCGAAGGCCGTTCGAGCCGCGCGACGCGGCCATTCTCGCCCACCGCCCACGCCGCGTCGCCGCGGGGCGCGACGCTCAAAGCGTGGAAGCCCTCCGCGCCGAGCGGCCGCCAGGTGCGGCCGCCGTCGGTCGAGTAGTCGGAACCCGAAGGCCCGACGGCAACCAGTTTCATCCCGTCGGTGCCCGGCACGTGCGCGACGCAAGACCTGTAGCCGCCGGGCCGCGACGCGGCCCCGACCGCCTGCCACGTGCGCCCGCCGTCGAGCGTCAGGGCGGCGTTGCCCTCGGCCTCCTTCTCCTTCGTGTAGTCGCCGCCGACGGCCGCGCCCCGCAGGCCGTCCCGGAAGGAGAGCGAGAAGACGCCGGCCGCCTTGCCGCCCGCGAGGGGCGCGGGCGAGGCCACCCACGTCTGCCCGCCGTCGATGGAGCGGAAGACGCGCGGCCCCGAAGGCCCGCCCGTGCCGAACCAGGCGTCCGCTTTGCCGCCCGCGGCGACGCAGGTGCCGCTCGCCGCGAACCCGCCCTCGCCTACGAGCGCGCCCGGCATCCCGGTCGGCTCGGACTCCTTCCATGTGCGCCCGCCGTCCTCAGTCCTGACGACGAGGAAGCGGCCGTCCACGGGGTCGCTCATGGCGAGACCCCTCGACCTGTCCCAGAAGGCCATGCAGTCGTAGAAGGCTTCGGCGCGGCGGTTCTGGAACTGTAGAGTCCAACTGCGGCCGCCGTCGGTCGTCTTGTAAATCCGCGACCGCTCGCCGGGGCCTATGGCGAGGAGATAGGCCGTGTCGGCGTCGAAGGCGTCCACGTCGCGGAAGTCGAGTTCGGCCGCGCCCGGCACCTGCCCGGCCTGCCACGTCTGCCCGCCGTCCACGGTGCGCGCGTAAGTGCCGTTCGCGCCGCTCGCCCAGGCGACCCTGGCGTTGACGGCGCTCACGCCGCGCAGCCGGACGTTCGTGCCCGAGTTCTGCGTGACCCACTGCGCGCGCGCCTGCGTCCCGCAGAGGAGGAGAAGCAGCGTGATGAGAGTCGTCGTCTTGAACATCGGTCAATCTGGCGGGGGCCGGACGGTCGTTTGATGTCGCTTGACCCCGGCCGCGCTGCTACCTTACAACAGAAATGGGCGGAAACGAACGGGGCGCACACGGCCCCCGCCCACGCAACTCAAAGGGGAGGAGAAGCATCTTAATTCGCAACAATTTAATCCCCCCGCTTGAGATTTAGAGAGAAACCCCCGAACCAAACAGGTTCGAGCCGCGTAAAGACTCCCGACTGACTTTTTCGGCACCGCGAGTGCCTTTTTATTTGGACTTATTGACCCGGTTGAAATTGATGAAAAAGCTCGTTCCCCAGTTCCTCCTCGCCTCCCTCTTCGTCTTCGCTTCCTTTACGGCCGCGAGCGCGCAGGCCAAGGCAAAGTCCGCCAAGGCCGTGAAGGCTTCGGCCGAGCAGGCCGACCCCGTCAGCGACTTGCAGAAGTTCCGCCAGGAGTTCATCAAGGCGGCCGAGGAGTACCGCGCCAGCCTCGTCGAGCTCTCCAGCACCTACGAGGCAAATCTGAAGAAGGCGACCGAGAAGCAGGAGCAGCTCAAGAGCCTCTACACGGACGGCCTCATCTCGCGCAAGGAGTACGAGGCGACGGGGACGGACATCGCCGACGCGCGCGCCAAGGTCGAGGAGATGAAGGCCGAGATCGCGAAGGCCGACGTGACCATCGCCGCCGCGCGCAAGCCGATTGAGACCTTCACGCTCGCGCCCGAGCCGAGCGTGCGCACGGACATCGCCTGGACGACCGGGAACAGGAGCATCGACAACCTGATTCGCCTGAACGGCAACCGCTACGGCGTTGACCCGTACCTCATCTACTGCGTCATCCGGCAGGAGTCGGGCTTCCGCGCGGGCGTGACGAGCCACGCGGGCGCGATGGGCCTGATGCAGTTGATGCCGGGGACGGCCGCGCGCTATGGCGTGTCGAACCCTTACGACCCGGCGCAGTCGATCATGGGCGGCACGCGCTACCTCGCCGACCTGTTGAAGCTCTTCCGCGGCCGCGTGGATTTGGCGCTCGCGGGCTACAACGCCGGCGAGGGCGCGGTGATGAAGTACGGCAACCGCGTCCCGCCCTACCGCGAGACGCAGAACTACGTCCGCACCATCGGCACGCGCTACGCGCAGAGCGGCGGCACGGGCGGCGTCACGCTCACCACCAAGACCGAGGCGCGCGAGGCGAAGGGCGGCCAGAAGTAAGAAGGGTTAACAAAGGAACGTCTGCGAGGGCGGGGCTTCGGCTCCGCCCTTTTCATTTGACTTGCGCGGCTGCGCGGTCGGCGTATGATAGAGGTCTCCCACGTGGTCTAAAACATAGAGACGTATTGAGAGAGGAATCACTTCCGATGAGAGTGACGCTTAAGGTTTGCGCGCTGTTGACGGCGCTGTGTGTGCTCATGCCGATGGTCGTTTTCGGACGGCAGAAGAAGGCCAGGGCGGAGTCGGGCGAGCTGGCCGAGCTGAACGCGAAGATACGGCGGTTCGCGCCGACGGTCATCACGGCCGACACGTCACGGTTGTCGGCGGGCGACCGCGCCGCGCTCGTCAAGGTCATCGAGGCGGCGCGCCTCTTCGACCCGCTCTTCCTCCGGCAGGTGTGGAGCGGCAACGTCGCTCTGAAGAGCAAACTGGAAGCGGACAAGACCCCCTTGGGGCGGGCGCGCCTGCACTACTTCATGATTAACGACGGGCCCTGGTCGCAGCTCGACGACAACAAAGCCTTCCTGCCGGGCGTCCCCGCGGAGAAGCCCGCGACGGCCGCGCACTACCCGGACGACATGACCAAGCAGGAGTTCGAGTCGTGGGCCGCCACGCTCCCCGAGGCGGAGAAGCAGAAGGCCACGGGCTTCTTCTGGGCCGTGCGGCGCGACGCGGCGGGCAAGCTCAAGCTCGTGCCTTACAGCGAACTCTACCGCGAGTTCCTCGCCCCGGCCGCGACGCTCCTGCGCGAGGCCGCGGGGCTGACGACGAACGCGACGCTCAAGACCTTCCTCTCGAAGCGCGCCGACGCCTTCCTCTCCGACAACTACTACGAGTCGGACGTGGCGTGGATGGAACTGGACGCGCCGATCGACGTGACCATCGGGCCTTATGAGACCTACTCCGACGGACTCTTCGGCTACAAGGCGGCCTTCGAGGCGTACGTCACCCTGCGCGACGACGCGGAGACGGCGAAGCTGTCGCGCTTCGGCGGCCTGTTGCAGGAGCTTGAGAACAACCTGCCGATTGACCCCAAGTACCGCAACCCGAAGCTCGGCGCGTCCGCGCCCATCCGCGTCGTCAACGTCGTCTACTCCTCGGGCGAGGCGAACTCCGGCGTGCAGACGGCGGCCTTCAACCTGCCGAACGACGAGAAGGTCGTCAGCGAGAAGGGCTCGAAGCGCGTCATGCTCAAGAACGTGCAGGAGGCGAAGTTCCAGAAGACGCTCGTGCCCATCTCGCGCGTCGTGCTCACTCCGGCCGACCAGCGCAACGTCTCCTTTGAAGCCTTCTTCACGCACGTCCTCGCCCACGAGCTGATGCACGGGCTCGGGCCGCAGACGATCACGGTCGGCGGGCGGCAGACGAGCGTGCGCCAGGAGCTGAAGGACGCGCACTCGGCCATCGAGGAGGCGAAGGCCGACATCACGGGGCTGTGGGCGATGCAGTACCTGATGGATAAGGGGCACCTCGACAAGGGGCTTGAGCAGTCGCTCTACACGACGTTCCTGGCGAGCGCCTTCCGCTCGGTGCGCTTCGGCCTCAAGGGGGCGCACGGCCGCGGCGTCGCGCTTCAGTTCAACTACCTGACCGACGAGGGGGCCATCAAGTACGACCCGGCGACGAAGACCTTCTCGGTCGTCCCGTCGCGCATCAAGGAGGCCGTGCGCAAGCTCACGCGCGAGCTGCTCACCATCGAGGCCGAGGGCTCGTACGACGCGGCCAAGGCGATACTGGCGAAGTACTCGGTCGTCCGCCCCGAGATGCAGGGCGCGCTCGAACGCCTGAAGGGCGTGCCCGTGGACATCGAGCCGAGCTACCCGCTCGCGTCCGCCCGCGCCGGCAGGTGAAGCCGCAAAGTACGAGCGCGCACGGACTCCGCCCGCCCGCTCCCGTATAATCTGCTGAATCTACGGATCAAGGGAGGGAACATGAGAAAGAGCAGAACATTCTTTCTGCTGGGCGTGCTCTGCCTCGTCGCGGCGTCGGCGGCGGAGGCGGCGGCGCAGCAGGTCGTACAGGGGCAGGTCATCGGCATCGGCGGGCGGCGCGCGGGTCTCAACCGGCCGTTCAGGCTCACGGTCAACAACTACAGCTCGCCGGACGACGTGGTGCAGTTGAACCAGGCGCTGCGCTCGGGCGGGCAGGAGGAACTGCTGCGCGCGCTCTCGCGCCTCAACGCGGGGCGGGTCGCCATCGGCAACAACGTGGGCGTGAGGGCCAACGCCATCATCGCCACGCCACAGGCGGAGGGCGGGACGAAGCTGACCGTGCTCTACGTGCGCGACGTGGCCATCTTCGAGCTGCGCTACGGGACGCGCTCGGCCGACTACCGCTTCGGCTACGCGGAGATCTACCTCGACTCACGCGGCCGCGGGGAGGGGACTATCATCCCCTCGGCGAAGGTCAAGCTTGAGGGCGACAACACCTGGGTCGTCGAGGACTTCGCAGAGTTCCCCGCGCGCCTGATGGGCCTGCGCTCCACCGGCCGCGTCGGCCCCGCGCGCTGAAGTTCTCGAACTGATTCGCGCAACGTTTAGAGGCGGGCTCTTCCCGCCGGCTCAAGTATAGAGTTGAGCCGGCGGGCAGAGCCCGCCTCTAAACGTCTGTAAGTTAACTAGATTGGATAATCTAAAGCGGAGGCCGCTTTAGAAAATCTTGCGCCAGGTGCGCTTGATCCAGTTGCCGCTCTTCTTGGCGCCCTTCTTGGTCGCGTCGCCGACATCCTCGGCCTTGTCACCGACCTCGTTGACGCCCTTCTTGGTCTCCTTGGCGGCGACCTTCGCGCCCTTGGCCGTCTGGTCGCCTACGTCCTCGGCCTTATCGGCGGCCTCGCTGCCGACGGCCTTGCCGGTGTCCACTGCCTTATCGCCTACGTCCTCGGCCTTGTCGCCGACCTCCCCCGCGCCCTTCTTGGTTGCGCTGCCGGCCTTCTTCGCGCCCTTGACAGTCGCGTCCTTCGCGTCGCCGGCCACGTCGGCGGCCTTGTCACCGACATCCTCGGCCTTGTCGCCGACCTCGTTGACGCCCTTCTTCGTCTCCTGGGCGGCCTTCTCAGCGCCCTTCTTGGTCGCGTCGCCTACGTCTTCGGCCTTGTCGCCTACTTCGTTGACGCCCTTCTTCGTCTCGCTGCCCGCTTTCTTCGCGCCTTTGACCGTGGCGTCCTTCACGTCCTCGGCCTTGTCGCCGACCTCCTGGCCGGCCGTCTTGGTCTTGTCCACGGCCGTGTCAACTTTGCTCTCCTGCGCCGCGACGCCCGTGGCGAGCGCCAGCGCGAACAGGAACGATGTTAGAACTTTACGCATTGCCGCATGCCTCCCGTTCAGTGAACCCTGTAGTGAAATCAGTCGCTTTCAACCTCTTGAAGGCTTTGGTCGCAAGCAACATGCCACGGCGCGCGCGCGGAGCCCACAGGGCGGCGCGCGGCTGACAGCGGGGGGCGCGGCTGTTATCTTTCTGTGCGAATGGAAGACCCCGGCGGCAGGGCGGCGCACGCGGAGGGCGAGGGCGGGCGCGCGTACCTCTTCATGCTCCTCAGCTCGCTCGCGTTCGCGTCGATGGGCGCGCTGAGCCACCTCGCGGGCGAGCGGTGCGACTGGCACGTCGTCGCCGTCGCGCGCAGCTCGCTCGCGTTCGTCTTCACGCTGACGCTCTCGCTTCTGGCGGGCGTGCGGCTCGTCCTCTTCCGACCCGTAGTGCTCTGGATGCGCAGCGTCGCCGGGAGCCTCGGCGTGCTCTTCGCCTTCTACGCGCTGACGCACCTGCCGGTCTCGACTTCGCTCACGCTCTCGAACACGGTGCCTTTGTGGGTGACGCTTTTGGCGTGGCCGGTGTTGGGGCACAGGCCGCGCGCGGCCCATTGGGTCGCGGTCGGGACGGGGCTCGCGGGGATCGTTCTGATTCAGAGGCCGGAGGCCGTGGGCGACCGCCTGGCGGCGGCGCTGGCGCTCGCCAACGCCTTCTCGACCTCGGTCTCGATGATCGGGCTCAACCGCCTGAGCGGCGTGGACGCGCGGGCGGTCGTGACGCACTTCTCGGGCGTGGCGACAATCTTCACGGTGGCCTTCCTGTACGCGTCGGGCGGCCGGGTTGACTATTCGGTGTTGGGGGACGCGACGACGCTCGGGCTGCTCTTCGGCGTCGGGCTCTCCGCGACCGTCGGGCAGTTGGCGATGACGAAGGCGTTCGCGCTGGGGAGCCCGTCGCGCGTTGCGGTCGTCGGGCTGATGCAGATCGTCTTCGCGCTCGTCTTCGACCTGCTCCTCTGGAAGAGGCAGTTCGGCCCTACGGTCGTCCTCGGCATCGCCCTCGTCGTCGGCCCTTCGGCCTGGCTCATGCTGCGCAGTCCGTTGAGAAGGCAGTCGGCGGCGGTTCATACTACGGGCTAAAACAGTACCGCGAGCGGTAGCGAGCGGGTGCGTGATACTTCAGAGGGTCTCTGCATGTATCACGCACCCGCTCGCTACCGCTCGCGGTACTGTTAACGCACGACGACGTTGACGAGGCGGCCTGGGACGACGACCGTCTTGACGACCTGCTTGCCCTCCGTCCAGGGGCGCACGCGCTCGTCGGAGAGGGCGGCGGCGCGGGTCTCCTCTTCGGTGGCGCTGGCGGGGACGTTGACGCGGCCGCGCAGCTTGCCGTTGACCTGGACGGCGATCTCGACCTCGTCCTTGCGCGCCAGCGCCGGATCGTACTCGGGCCAGCGCGCGCCGCTGCGCAGGATGCCGCCCTCGTGCCCCAGGGCCTCCCACAGCTCCTCCGCGACGTGCGGGCAGAAGGGGGCCAGCATCAGCACCAGCGCCTCGACCGACTCGCGCACCGCGAAGAGGTCTGAGGGCGAGGCCGACGCGGGCTGAGCCTTCAGTTCGTACAGCTCGTTCAGCAGCTCCATCAGGGCCGCGACCGCAGTGTTGTAGCGCAGCCCCTCGAAGTCGTTCGTGACGCGCTCGACCGTCCGGTGCGTCTCGTGGCGCAGCCGCTTAGCCTCCGACGAGAACTCGCCGGCCGCCTCCTCCGGCGCGCCGTCCAGAGCCCCGCGCCAGCGGTAGACGAACGAGTAGACGCGGCGCAGGAAGCGCAACGCCCCGTCGATGCCCGCCTCCTGCCAGCGCAGGTCGTTCTCGACCGGCGCGGCGAAGAGGGCGAACAGGCGCGTGGCGTCCGCGCCGTAGACCTTGATCATCTCGTTCGGGTCTACGCCGTTGTTCGAGGACTTCGACATCTTCTCGAACGGGCCGACGGTCACGGGCTGCCCGTCCGAGAGCAACGTCGCCTGACGGATGCGCCCCTTCTCGTCGCGCACCACGTCCACCTCGGCCGGGTTGATGTAGACCTTCGAGCCCGCGTCCTCGCCCCCGCGGAAGAAGGTCTCGGCGACGACCATGCCCTGCGTCATCAGACGCTTGACCGGCTCGCCGAAGTTGACCAGCCCGACGTCGCGCATGAACTTCGTCCAGAAGCGCGTGTAGAGCAGGTGCAGGACGGCGTGCTCGACGCCGCCGATGTACTGATCGACGGGCGTCCAGTACGCGACGGCCTCTCTGTCGAAGGGCGCGTCCGCGTTCCGCGGGTCGCAGTAGCGGAAGAAGTACCAGGACGAGTCGATGAACGTGTCCATGGTGTCCGTCTCGCGCCGCGCGGGCTCCTCGCACTTCGGGCAGGTCGTGTTGACGAACTCCGGGACGCCCGCCAGCGGCGACTCGCCCGAGCCGGTGAACTCGGCGCGCTCGGGCAGCACGACCGGCAGTTCATCTTCCGGCACGGGCACGACCCCGCACCTGTCGCAGTAGACGACGGGGATCGGCGCGCCCCAGAAGCGCTGGCGCGAGATGCCCCAGTCGCGCAGGCGGTAGGTGACGGCGCGCTCGCCGAAGCCCCGCGCTTCGGCGAACTCGGCCATCTCGCGCATCGCGTCCTCCGAGAGCCTGCCGCTCCAATCGCCCGAGGCGACCAGGATGCCGTAGTCGGTGAACGCCTCACGCATCGCCACCGACTGGTCTTCGACCGTCGGGTCGCGCTCCGCGGGCGGCTGCTCGTGCGAGATGCGCTCGATGACGCGGCGGATGGGCAGGGAATACTTCTGCGCGAACTCGAAGTCGCGCTCGTCGTGCGCGGGCACGCTCATCACCGCGCCCGTGCCGTACTCGGTCAGGACGTAGTTGCCGGCCCAGACGGGAATCGACTCGCCGCTGAACGGGTTGACGGCCAGCAGCCCCGTGTTGACGCCCTCCTTCTCGACCTCCGCCCCGGGCTCGCGCGCGACCGACGCGGCGGCGCGCACGCGCTCGGCGAAGCGGCGCACGTCCGCCTTGACCGGCGAGTGCTCGATCAGAGGGTGGTCGGGCGCGACGACGACGGCGTTCGCGCCGTAGATGGTGTCGATGCGCGTGGTGAAGACGCGGACGCGCTCGTCCGTCTCCTTAATCTGGAAGTCGATGTAGGCGCCCTCGCTCCTGCCGATCCAGTTGCGCTGCATCGTCAGGACGCGCTCGGGCCAGCCCCCCTCGATCTCGCGCATGTCTTCGAGCAGTTGCTCGGCGTAGTCGGTGATGCGCAGGAACCACTGCTCGATGTCGCGCTTCTCGACCGCGTGGCCGCAGCGCCAGCAGACGCCGCCCGAAGACTGCTCGTTCGACAGCACCGTGGACTCGTTCGGACACCAGTTGACGGGCGAGACCTTCTTGTAGGCCAGGCCGCGCTCCAGCATCTTCAGGAAGAACCACTGATCCCACTTGTAGTACTCGGGCGTGTGCGCGGCGATCTCGCGCCGCCAGTCGAAGCTGAAGCCCATGCGCTTGAACTGCGCGCGCATGTGGTCGATGTTCTGCTCCGTCCAGTCGCGGGGCATGACGCCGCGCTTGATGGCGGCCTGCTCGGCGGGCTGGCCGAAGCTGTCCCAGCCCATCGGGTGCAGGACGTTGTAGCCCTGCATCCGCCTGTACCAGGCGAGCGCGTCGCCGATGGAGTAGTTGCGCACGTGCCCCATGTGCAGGGAGCCCGAGGGGTAGGGGAGCATCTCCAGGCAGTAAAAACGCTTCTCGCGCCCGGGGTCGCGCTCGGCCTCGAACGCGCCCGACTCCTCCCAGAACTTCTGCCACCTCTCCTCGATCTGCTCGGGGAAATACTTTTCGTTCATGATAGCCCTGTAGCCTTTCCTTCACCCTTACGGTAAACGACCGCCCCCGGCTTTCTCAAGCACGCGCGGGGCCCGACTCAATTTTAAGTTTGATTGTCGCTGGGAGGGTCGCCGCACCGCCCGCCGCGCGCACCCCGCGCGCGACGCCGGCCGTGCGGCTACGTAAGGAGGAGCTTAACTGGATGGCCGAAACGCTTCATCTTCAACCCATTCCCACCCCGAAAGGTGCAGCCATGTTAGCGCAATATTCTGAAGATTGTCGAATAGATTTTGCAATTCAAAAAGTTCTTGACGGGTAAGGCTTCTTTACTTATAGTCGCGTGCGATGCGCGGATGCGCATACACCAACAACTGACCGACTCCGCTGGATGGCGGAAGTCGAAAGGAGAAAAAAATGTTCACGACCTTGCAGTTTACTCCTGCCTACGCACGTCGCTTCCCGGACCCGTTAAATTCTCAAGAGAACGGTCAGCATCGCATCGAACATCATCTGTTTGTCTGCGATGTTAAGAGCTTACCTTTCGACCCTCCCATACCGACAGATCCTAATCCTCGGGAGCAGAACACGAACAAGCAGGTATACAAAGATGTTCGTAAGAGTCTGTTAGAGGGCGGGCCTACCTTCCACCTTAAGAATAAGGGGATCACGGCCATTGCGCATTCTGTCAACGTTGACGAAGAAAAAAGGGTCTATACCGTAAATTTCACCAAAGGGAGGGACGGTATAGTTGACGGAGGACATACCTACAGGATAATTCGGGAGAATTATGCGGAGTGCCCTGACGGGCAGTTCGTGAAAATAGAAATACTCACCGGCGTGCCAGACGACCTCATCGTTGACATCGCTCAGGGGCTAAACACATCTGTGCAAGTTCCACAAATGGCGCTTGCGAACTTGGACAAGAGATTTGAGTGGATTAAGGATGCGCTAAAGAACAAGCCTTACTCCGATCAAATCGCTTACAAACAAAATGAAGAGGGTGAGTTCACAGTACGCGACATTATAAGTTTTCTCACCCTGTTCAATCTTGAGTTATTTCCTGATGATAGTTCGCATCCCAAAATTGCCTACACGAGCAAAGAGGAGTGCTTGAAGCGCTATTTGAAGGAACAGCCAAGCTACGAAAAGCTTCGGCCCATTCTTAGTAACATTCTTGAGCTGTACGACTACGTTCACTCGAAGGGGCGTGAGTTGTACAACAGAAAGTATGCGGGGAAGGGTGGGAGCTTGAAATTTTACCAGGATAAGAAGAAGAAACCGTACCCGCTAATCTTCACCGGGGGAAGCACGCCGCAGAAGCTTTATGACGGCGCGCTATATCCGATTCTAGGTGCATTTCGGTTTTTAGTAGAGAGGAATCTGGTTGACGGAACCGTTCGCTGGAAGACAAGCTCGTTCGCTGAGGTGAAAAAGCTGTTCGATGAGGTGGGGGGGGATTTAATTAACCTCACGCAGAACACAAGCATCAGCAAAGGTCGGAATCCCAACGCGATCGGTAAAGACGACTCGCACTGGGATAACCTTTACAAGACGGTCGCGTTGGCCTACGTGCAAAAGCAATTGGCTGCGCGGTAGCGGTAAAGGACTCGTAAATCAGGCCACGCTACTTGTTTAAGTAGCGTGGCCTGTTAAATTCTACACTCTACTTGACCGTGTACGTGGTCTTCTCTTTGCCGAGGAAGTCTTTGGCGGTCTTCTTGGTGACGAGGCCGGCGTGTTCGAGCTCGAAGTAGGCGCGTTGGACTTCGCCCTTGTCGATGGAGAGTTTGCCCGCGAGCGAGGCGGGGGAGGGGAGCGTGTCGCCGGCGGCGAGTTGGCGGTCGCGGATGAGCGCCTCGAGCTGCTCGCGGATCTGGAGGTAGTGGGGGCCGCCCTCGGCGCGGTCTTTGAGTCGGATGTCCATCTCAGGCGGTCTCCTGCGTGTCGGGTGCGGTGACGAAAGAGCGGAGGACTTCGAGGTTGCGGGCGTCGTCGCAGGTCTCGTCCACGGGCGTCTCCAAGAGGAAGGCGGCGTGGGCGAGGCGCGGGTGCGCGGCGATGCGGCGCAGGGCCTCGGCCCCGATGTGGCCCAGCCCCAGGTGCCAGTGGCGGTCTACGCGCGAGTTGTAGGCCGCCTTCGAGTCGTTGAAGTGGACGGCGAGGACGTTCTCGAGGTTGACGTTCGCGTCGAGCGAGTCGAGCGCGGCCGCGAGGCCCTCCTCTTCACGGATGTCGTAGCCGGCGGTGAAGGCGTGCGCCGTGTCGAGGCAGACGCCGAGGTCGAGGTCTGGGCACTGTTCGGCAATCTCGCGCAGGTGCTCGAAGCGGTGGCCGATGCACTCGCCCTGCCCGGCCGTGTTCTCAAGGAGGATTCGGAAAGAGTTCAGCTCGAGCCCGTCACACGCCCTCTTCAGGCTCTCGGCGCAGGTGCGGATGGCGTCGGCCTCGCAGGCCCCGCGGGCGCTGCCGGGGTGCAGGACGAGGTAGTCCGCGCCGAGCGTGAGCCCGCGCTCGACCTCTTCGCGGAAGGAGGCGACGGACTTCTCGCGGACGGTCTCGTCGGCCGCAGCGAGGTTGATGAGGTAGTTGGCGTGGATGACGACCGGCGTGACGCCCGTCTCTTCGCGCACGCGCTTGAACTGCTCGACCTCCTCGTCTTCCAAAGGCCGCGCCTTCCACCCGCGCGGGTTGCGCGAGAAGATCTGCACCGTGTCGGCCCCCAAAGACTGAGCCTTCAGCAGCGCGTTGTGCAGCCCGCCCGCTATCCCCGTGTGCAGGCCGATGCGAGGACGCGCGGCGTCTGTGCTCACGAGGATGCTCAACGCGCGGCCCTCCTCTCGGTCTCCTCCATCACGCGCAGGACGTTGCCGCCGAGAATCCTGGTCACGTCTTCTTCGGAGTAGCCGCGCCTCAACAGCTCGGCAGTCAGGTTCGGAAGCTCCGCGACCGAGGAGAGGCCGGCGGGCGTGGCCGTGATGCCGTCGAAGTCGGAGCCGCAGCCGACGTGCTCGACGCTTGTTAACTTAACGATGTGGTCGATGTGGTCGGCGACGCGCGTGTAGGGGACGGGCGCGAGCCGCGCGGCGAACTCGCGCTCGCGCACGCGGTCGCCGGCGATGCGTCTGAGCGAGCCGCCGTTATCTGAAGCCGCGCGCTCGGCCTCTTCGATTAAGGGTTGAATCTCGGCCTCGACCGCGTCCTTGCGGGCCTTCCAGCCGGGTTCGAGGAAGCCGGGGTAGTAGACGACGCAGACACAGCCTCCCGTCTCGGCGATGGCGCGGATCATGTCGTCGGTCAGGTTACGCGGCACGTCTGCGATGCGGCGGCAGTTGGAGTGCGTGGCGACGACGGGAGACGTTGACGTCTCGACCATGTCCCAGAAGGTCTTGTCCGAGACGTGCGACACGTCCACCAGCATCCCGAGGCGGTTCATCTCGCGGACGACCCCGCGGCCGAAGTCGTTCAGGCCCCGCGTCGCGCCCGCCGCGTCGCCGGAGGAGCCGGCCCAAGGGAGGCTGTGCGTCCACGCGGGCGTCATGTAGCGGACGCCGCGGCGGAAGTAGTGCTCCACCCTTTCGAGCTTCTCGTCAATCGCGTAGCCGCCTTCGAGGCCGAGGAGCGCGGCGAGCTTGCCCCCTTCGTGCGCGCGGCGGATGTCGGCGGCCGTGGTGGCGAAAGCCCAGACGTCGGGGCGTCGTTCGGCGAGCGCGCGGACGGCATCGACCTGCGCGTCGGCGCGCGCGACGGCGGCACGGCCGCCCGCGCCGTAGAACTCGGGCTCGACCCAGACCGAGAAGAACTGCGCGTCGAGCCCGCCCTCGCGCATGCGCACCGCGTCGAGGTGCGTCGTCCGGACGCGCGCGCTGATGTCGGCGCCCTCGTCGATGACGAACTGCACCGTGTCGGCGTGCATGTCCACGGCGACGGCGCGGCGGTGAACCCGGAGCGCTTCGTCGTTCGGAGTCGTGTGCGCGGTCATTTAACCCCTTGATGAAAGAAGCTCGGAACGAATCACGGCTGAGTATAGCCCTCACTTCGTGTAGGGCGCGAGCAGCGCGTCCCAGGCTTTGTCGACGCGCGCGAACTCGTCGCTGCACCCCTGGGCGCGCGACTCGGGCAGCGTCCCGTCTTTGACGAGCGAGGCGAACTTCTCCTCGTTCTGGCCGTAGAGCAGGCAGATGATGTTGTAGTAACGCTGCCGGTCGAGCGAGTGCTCGTCGGCGAAGGCCAGCTCGTCCAGCTCGTCGTTCGCCTGCTTGGAGAAGGAGACGGCGGCGTCCAGAACCATCTGCTCGCCCTCCTTCGAGCCGTCGGCCAGGAGGAGCACGGAGAGCTGGTCTACGGCGTCCTCCTCGCGGCCCGTGATGGGCAGGTCGTAGGCGTCCACGAGCGCGTGCCCCAGCTCGTGGTAGAAGACGAAGGTGGTGGCGTTGGTGACGGCCTCCTCGACCTGCTCGTCGGACTTGTAGTCCCACTTGAAAGTCTCGTAGAGGTCGGCGGCCAGCTCGTAGCAGACGGTGACCGTCTTCTTCTCCGGGTCGTAGAAGGCGTTCGCCTCCTCGCAGTTGTCGAAGCCGATGTAGATGTCGTGGGGCAGCGAGAAGGCTTTGTTGAGCGCGTCGGCCGTCTCCCGGAGCGACTTCAACTCCCCCTCGTAATCCTCCCGCTCCTCCGCGGTCATGCCGGCGTCCGGCTCCCGCGCGGCGACTTTGAAGTCGCCGTTGTCGGGGGTCTTGGCGACGGCGTTCGGCGTGGGCGTCGAGACGTTCGCGTCCGTCTCGACGTAGACCCTGTCGGAGAGCGAGCAGGCGAGCAGCGGGAGCGCCAGGAGCGCAGGCAGGAGTGCGCGGGCCGCGGGGCTGTTCGGCCGCGCGCGCGTGTCGCGCGGGGGCTCGTGGGCGGTCTGCAAAGGCGTCTCTCCTGTGCCGAAAGGGTCTTTTGAAGGCGCGCGGCGCGGCCGTATTCTGCACGACTTTCGCGGCCGTGCCAAGCGCCTCGGGTTTCTTGCCAAGCGCCTCGGGTTTAAGGTATCGTGCCGCCTTGAATACACGCGAAACACAGCACCGACTCGGCCCGATATTTTACGCGCACCGTCGTAATCTCAGCCCTCGCCGACGCCCGCACCGAGTAATCACGTCACATGAAGCCCCGCAAGGTGTGCGGCCGGGGCAGCTTAAGGAGCCACAAAGCTTATGTCGAAAGACGACCTTGGCAAGAAGGAATTTAAGAAGCCGGAGATCGCGCCCGAGGTCTGGCACGACGGCGAGTTCATCAAATGGGACGACGCGCGCGTCCACGTCATGTCGCACGTCCTGCACTACGGGTCGAGCGTCTTCGAGGGCATCCGCACCTACAAGACGCGGCGCGGGCCCGCGGTCTTCCGCCTGCGCGAGCACATGCAGCGGCTGCTCAACTCGGCGAAGATTTACCGCATGGACCACCAGTGGAAGCTCGACGAGTTGTGCGACGCGGCGGTCGGGCTGGTCAGGCGCAGCGGGCTCCAGCAGTGCTACCTGCGCCCCATCATGTTCCGCGCGCTCGATGAGGAGCGGCCCGCCTTCGGCGTCAACCCCTTCCCGAACCCGATGACCTGCTACATCGGCGCGTGGGACTGGGGCAAGTACCTCGGCGAGGAGGCCATCGAGCAGGGCGTGGACGTGTGCGTGTCGAGCTGGAACCGCCTGACGCCGAACTCGATGCCGGCGATGGCGAAGTCGGGCGCGAACTACATGAACTCGCAGCTCATCAAGATGGAGGCGCTGCTGAATGGCTTCGCCGAAGGCATCGCGCTCGACGACCGCGGGTACGTCTCCGAAGGGAGCGGCGAGAACATCTTCCTCGTCCACGCCGGCAAGGTGATTACGCCGCCGCTCTCCTCCGCCATCCTGCCGGGCATCACGCGCGACAGCGTGATAGAGATTTGCCGCGCGCTGGAGATTCCGATTGTCGAGTCGGGCTTGCAGCGCGCCGCGCTCTACGTCGCCGACGAGCTGTTCTTCACGGGCACGGCGGCCGAGATCACGCCCATCAAGAGCGTTGACCGCATCACCGTCGGCGAGGGGCGCCGCGGCCCCGTCACCGAGCGCATCCAGAAACTCTTCTTCGAGGTCACCTCGGGCGAGCGCGAAGCGCCCGGCGACTGGCTCACCTTCGTCAACGAGCAGAAGGCCGCCCAGAACGATGCCAACGGCCACCGCGCCGCGCAGACCGAAGAGGTGCGCAAGGCCGCCACGCAGTCCACCGCGGGCGAGCCCCGCCCCGGCATCCACGTCACGCTGACAGAGTAAACGTTAACCACAGAGACGCGGAGGCACGGCCCTTAGGAGTTTCAAAGTTGAAACTCCTAAGGGCCGTGCCTCCGCGTCTCTGTACCTCCCGTTTAGAGGCGGGCTGTGCCCGCCGGCGCTGGCTGCGATGTATCACGCCTCGGCGGGCCGCAGCCGCCTCTAAACGGTCGTCGGTAATCTCATGCGATAAACGCTCTAGTCTGCGCCCTCGACCTGCGCGTCCTTCGAGTCTTTGACCAGCTCGATGGCGTGGAGGCAGTCCTTCCTGTCGCGGTAGCCCTCGCCCGAGGCGATGATCTCGTTGTTGCCCGCGACCAGCCGCCAGCGCCATTCGCCCGCGTCGTCTTCGTAGACGCGGAAGACCCTGCGCGCGGCCGGGTGGTCGCCCAGCGCGTCGGCGCATTCGCCCGCTTGACACTCGTAGAACTCAAGGTCTGCCCGCGCCTTCGCCATGTCCTCCTCGATGTGCGCCTCGTCCGTGCCGTGTCTGGCGGCCATCTCCGTCAGCTCCGTGATGTAGGACTTGAGGCCGCGCGCCCTCTCCTCGTAACTCGTCCGCCGGGCCTTGATGAATTCGCGTTGGTCGGTCATTGGGGGTTCTCCTTTCGGTCGTAGACGCGCTCGTATATCACGCGGCGCGGGAGTTGGCAACGATTTCCTCGGGAAAAAGGCTGTTGACGCCCCTTCGGGCGGCCGTTAGAATGTTTGTATGCGCCGGCCGCACTCGCAGCCGCCCGGGCGCAGGCCCCCGCCGCAATCCACCCGGCGAAACAACCCGAGACAGTTCCCAGACCGTGCGAAGCGCGCCGCAAGTGTGTGTGCCGTCGCCGCGGTTCTCCATCTGCCCCCGAAGCCTTTCGGAAGAGAACGTATGCCAGTCAAAATCGACGAACTCCTGCGCGTGGCCGCCGCCTTCGGCGCGTCCGACCTGCATTGCAAGGCCGGCTCGCAGCCCTTCATGCGCATCGGCGGCGAGCTGCGCCCCATCTCGACCGCGCCGCGCCTGACGCAGGAGGACACGCTCGACATGGCCTTCTCCATGATGAGCAACAGGCAGAAGCAGAGGTTCAAAGAGGTCTCCGAGGCGGACATCGCCTACGGCGTCTCGGGCCTGGGCCGCTTCCGCGCCAACGTCTTCCAGCAGCGCGGCTCGGTCGGCATGGTCTTGCGCGTCATCCCCGACAAGGTTCGTTCGATAACTGAGCTGGGGCTGCCGCCCGTCATCGAGCGCATCGCCGACGAGCAGCGCGGCCTCATCCTCGTCACCGGCACGACCGGCTCGGGCAAGTCCACGACCCTCGCCGCGATGCTCGACCACATCAACAACACGCGCGGCGGCCACATCATCACCATCGAAGACCCCATCGAGTTCCTCCACCGCGACAAGAAGTGCTTCGTCACGCAGCGCGAGGTGGACGTGGACACGCGCTCGTTCGCCGAGGCCCTGCGCGGCGCGCTCCGCCAGGACCCGGACGTGATCCTCGTCGGCGAGATGCGCGACCACGAGACCATCGAGACCGCCCTGACCGCCGCCGAGACCGGCCACCTCGTCCTCTCCACCCTCCACACGCTCGACGCGACCGAGACCATCCGCCGCATCGTCTCGTCCTTCGAGCCGCACTTGCAGAAGTCGGTGCGCCTGCAACTCGCGGGCATCCTGCGCGCCGTCATCTCGATGCGGCTCGTGCGCGCGGCCGAGGGCGCGGGGCGCGTCCCCGCGGCCGAGATCATGGTCACGACCGGCCTCATCCGCGACTACGTCATCAACGAGGAGAAGACCTCGCTCATCCGCGACGCCATCGCCGCCGGGACGAGTCAGTACGGGATGCAGACCTTCGACCAGTCGCTCTTCTCGCTCCACCAGTCGGGGCTCATCTCGATGGAGGAGGCGCTGCGCGGGGCCTCCAACCCGGACGAGTTCCGCCTCCGCGTCGCCGGCATCCGCTCCGCCTCCGACCAGGCGAAGGAGGACATGGAGCGCGTGACCACCTCCGTCACCAACGGCGCGCAGACGCGCACGCTCAACTCGTAAGCCCCGCGCCGCACCCCTCGCCGCCATGAAGAACCGTAAGTGCGCCGGCTGCGGGCTGGTCAACTTCCCCTCCGCCTCCGACTGTAAGCGCTGCGGAGCGCCGCTCGAACCCTACTTCGCGTTCGAGGGCGCGGACGCGCCTGAGGGAGTGGAGGGGCGGGGCATCTTGCGGCGCGCGCTGGCGGTGCCGGCCGTGCTCCTCTTTCTGCTGGTCGGTTGCCACGCCTCCCTGCTCTTCACCTCGGAGGGCGTCACCTACGACGAGCGCCGGCAGGTCTCGCGCGCCGTCGAACTCATCGAGCGGGCGGGCTTCGAGCGCGAGACGTTTCTGCTCAAGCGCCTGACCAACTTCCGCACGACGGACAACTGGCTGAACGCCTACGCCGGCCACGCCAACGCCTACGCCTCGACCAACTTCCCCTTCGAGATCGTGACCCTCTACCCGGACTTCTTCCGCTACCCCGCGGACGACGTGGAGCGCGCCGTCATCCTCCTGCACGAGGCGCGCCACCTCGCGGGCGCCGACGAGGAGGAGGCGTGCGCCTCCGTCTGGCGCGACAAGGAGCGGCTCGGCTGGACGCGCGAGAAGTACGGCAAGACGCGCGTCTGGCAGAACGTCGCCGAACTCTCGCGCCGCTTCGCCCCGCAGCTCTTCGACTGCGGCGAGGACGGGCAGCAGGACTGTTACGAGTAGAGGTCAGAGGTCGGAGGTCGGAGGTCAGTAGAAAGCAGTTGTCTTTCACTGACCACTGACCTCCGACCTCTGACCTCTACCTTTGCCTTACTTCAACTGAGTTGTTAGAATTTTTCGCGCACTGCCCCGAAGACGGAACCGCCTCCAGGCCGTTTACGTCTCCCGTGAAGAGTCCGTGTCCCGTGAGTCGGTAAGGGGTGACGAGCGAGCCGCCTGAATGAAAGAGTGTCCGGCCTGCCATCGCTGCTTCGCAGACCAAGTCAATCACTGTCCGAGCGACGGTGACCGCCTGAAGTTTCTCATCAACCTCGACACCACGCTCGACGAGCGCTACCTGCTCGAAAGAAAACTCGGGCAGGGCGGCATGGGGCTCGTCTTCAAGGCGCACCACAAGTTCATCAAGACGCAGCACGCCATCAAGGTCATCCTCCCCGACCTGGTGGGGAACGACCCCTCGCTCGCCGCGCGCTTCCGCCAGGAGGCGATGGCCGCGGCCGCCATCCGCCACCCCAACACCGTCAGCGTCACCGACTACGGCATCCTGCAAGGCACGACGCCCTACCTCGTCATGGAGTTCGTCGAGGGGCGCTCGCTCCACGACATCCTCTCCGAGCAGCGCAGGCTCTCGCCCGTCGCGGCCGTCGAGATCATGCTGGCCGTCTGCGCGGGCGTGGCCGCCGCGCACCGGCAAGGCATCGTCCACCGCGACCTCAAGCCCCTGAACATCATGTTCCGCCCGGGCGAGCCGCCGGGCGAGAGCCTGAAGGTCTTGGACTTCGGGCTGGCGAAAATCAAGTCGGGCGAGCTGCTCGGCTCGTTCGTCGCGGCGCAGACCCAGGGGATGATGGGCTCGCCCTTCTACATGGCCCCCGAGCAGTGGAGCGACGAGGACATAGACGTCCGCGCGGACATCTACAGCCTGGGCGTCATCCTCTACCAGATGATCGCGGGCGACGTGCCGTTCAAGGGCAAGAGCGTCCCCTCGATCATGAGTATGCACCTCAACGCCGCGCCCGTCCCCCTGGCCGAGCGCGGCATCGACGTGCCGCCCGCGCTTGAGCGCGCCATCCAGCACGCTCTGGAGAAAGACCCGAACAAGCGCCCGCAGTCGGTCGATGAGTTCGTCGCGGAGCTGCGCGAGGCGATGCCGCAGCTTGGCGGCGGCGGCGACCTGCGCGAGCCCGGCGCGACGACCGTGCAGATCGGCCCGTCCGACACGATGGGCCTCAAGAACCAGCAGGCCATGCGGACGGGCTTGCAGGCCGAGGGCATCGACAGCCTGAAGACCGTCGCGAGCATGCCCGACGCGCTCTCGACGGGCGCGCTCGAAGCGGGCCCCGAAGCCCCCGTGACCGCGGCCGAGCCTCCGGCCGACGGCGAAGCGCGCGCCGCGGACGGCCCCGACACGGGGCGACAGACGCCCGCGGAGACCGGCGGCCCCTTCGGCGTGGCCCGGCCCACCTCCGCGCAACTCTTCCCGCAAGACGCGATGACCGAGCCCCTCTCTTCCGACACCTTCGCGGAGGCCGAGGAGGAGCGCCGCCGCGCGGAGTCTCTGCGCCGCCGGCAGGAGGAGGAAGAGCAGAGGCGTCAGGCCGAAGAGCGCGAGCGGCGCGAGGCCGAGGAGCGCCAGAGGCTTGAGGCGGAGGCGCGCGCGCGGCGCGAGCAGGAGGAGCGGCAGCGGCGCGAGTTTGAAGAGAGTCAGCGCAGGGAGTTTGAGGAGCGTCAGAGACGTGAGGCGGAGGAGCGGCAGCGGCGCGAGGCCGAAGGGCGCGCGGCGGCGGCCGGTGCAGCCGCGCCCACGCCCGACATAGCCCCGCCGGGGGTGCGGCCTCCGGGTGGCGGCCCGACGACGACGGGTTCAAACAAGACGCTCATCGTCGTCAGCGTGGTCATCCTGCTCGGGCTGCTCGCGGGAGTCGTCGGCCTCGGCTACTTCGCCTATCAAAAGTTCCGCGCGCAGAACTCGGGCGGCGTCGCCAACGCGAACGGCGCGTCGAACGTCAACACGGAAGCGACTCCGACCCCCGCCCCCTCGAACCAGAACGCGGAGGAGCCGGGCGGGACTGGGACGCGCGCCGACCTCCTCTGGATTCCCGGCGGCACCTTCCAGATGGGGCGCGCCGACGTGCCGCCCGTCACGGACGAGCTGAAGGCGACGCGCGGGGCCTACCTGCTCTGGGTCTACAGCCAGTGGCCCGCGCACGAGGCGACCGTCGGCCCCTTCGCCATCGACCGCACCGAAGTGACCAACGCCGAGTACGCCGAGTTCGTCAAAGAGACGGGGCACAAGCCCCCGCCCGGCATCTGGGACGGCGCACGCCCGAACGTCGGCGAGGAGCGCCTGCCGGTCTCGAACGTCTCCTACGACGACGCGAACGCCTTCGCCGCGTGGCGCTCGAAGCGCGACGGCGTGACCTACCGCCTGCCGACCGAGGAGGAGTGGGAGTTCGCCGCGCGCGGCGGCGACAACGTGCGCATGTACCCGTGGGGGGGCGAGTGGTTGCAGGGCTACGCGAACCTCGAAGGCGCGGGGCCCGCGCCCGTCGGCTCGTTCCCCCTGGGGCGCACCCCGCAGGGGGTCGAGGACATGATCGGCAACGTCTGGGAGTGGACGGCGTCCGAGGCTTCGATGTACAAAGGTAACGACCGGACCTCGCTCGCGTCGGGAGACCGCGGCAAGCTGGTCGCGCGCGGCGGCTCGTTCAAGAGCCGCCCCGACGGCGACGAGCCGATCACCGTCACCGCGCGCCGCTGGATACCGCGCAACTTCCGCGACCCCGTTCTCGGCTTCCGCCTCGTGCGCGCCGAGCGGTAGGCGGGGCGACAGAACTCAGACAGTTTTCAAGGCACTTATCGACATGAAGAAACAGGGCGGTGAAGAGAGACGTTTCTGGACGGGCGCGCGGGTCGCGCTCGCGTGCGCGGCGTTCGGCGGCTTGGCGCTCGTCGCCTCCAACTGCAAGTCGAACGACACGGCGAACCTGGCGGCGAACACGGGCGCGCAGCAGAAGCAGTCGCCGGGCGCGCCCAAGGTCACCATCACCTCGAAGCAGGGCGCGCAGCCGCAGGCGCCGCCGCAGCTCGAAACCGTCCCGGCGACCGCCTGGAACACGGAGATACAGGGGGTGGACGGCGCGAAGTTCCGCCTGTCGGACTACAAGGACAAGGTGGTCGTGCTCGACCTCTGGGCCACCTGGTGCGGCCCGTGCCGCCTGGAGGTGCCGCACCTCGTCGAGTTGCAGACTGAGTACGGCGGCAAGGGCGTCGAGGTCATCGGCCTGACGACCGAAGACCCCGAAGACGCCGAGGAGTTGGTGCGCGACTTCGCCAAAGAGTTTAAGATCAACTACAAGCTTGGCTGGTCGCCGCGCGAGGTCTCGCTGGCGCTGATGAACGGCAACACCAGCATCCCGCAGACCTTCGTCATCGCCCCGGGCGGCCGCATCGTCACCAAGTTCCGCGGCTTCAGCAACCAAATCCCCTCCATGATCCGCGCCGCCATCGACAAGGCGCAGGCGAGCGAGAAGGCGGGGGACTGAGGGAAAAGACGTAAACCGTAAACCGTGAACCGTGACAAGAAGACGATCTCTTGTCACGGTTCACGGTTTACGGTTTACGTTTTTACTGCCTACTTCTGTTCCTCCAACTCTCTCTCTCCCTCTTCCCGCAGCTCGCGCCCCTCGCGCTCGCGCTCGGGGTTCTGGGTGCCCTGCGCGACCGCCTCGCGCGCCGAGCCCTCGATGCGCTTCATCTCGGCCTCGACGCGCCCCTCGACCTCGTCGATGGGCGCCGGCTCGCCCGTCTCTTCCTGCGTCACCAATTTGCCCTTCGAGTCTTCCATAAAGGTTCTTACCTCACAAAGTCATCATTGCGTCCAGGGGGTTTCGGGAGGCTGCATCCTCTCATCAACCGCGCCCGCCGGTCAAATCTGTTGCCCGCCGAGCGCCGCTTGACTTATACTCGCGCGCGCGCACCGCGCCGCCGACAGACCCATCTCCCGAACCGGCTGCGGTGCGCGCCAGTCCCGACATGACCCGGAGGGTTTCCCCCGAGATGACAGATGAGATTCGCCGCCTGCTCAAGAACGGGCAGGAGACCATCGTCCGCACCTGGACGGAGAAGGTGACGTCCGACCGCCGCATCAACTCCGACGAACGCCTCTCCTACCTGCAACTCGTGGATCACATCCCGCAGATCGTCGAGGAGCTGCACGAGGCGCTCGGCGAAGTGCGCGAAAGCGCGCCGATGCTCACGGAGGGGCGCGAGCACGGCCGCCAGCGCTGGCGGCAGGGCTACGAGCTGAAGGAGGTCGTGCGCGAGCTGACGCTGCTGCGCGTCACGCTCGTCGAGTTCATCGAGCTCTACCGCGGGGCGCTCCCCCCGCGCCCGCCCGAGGAACTGGCCCGCTCCTTCCACCGCATCAACGTCTTCATGGACGACGAAATCTACCGCACCGTCGAAGCCTACCTCGACGCCTCAAAGAACCCGGAGTCCAACTGACGTTTTCCCAGACCTCGTATACACTCTCCCCGAGCATCGAACGGACAATGAACGTGCCGAGGAGGGAAGTGTGTATGAGAGTTTCGTGGAGAGTAACGGCGCTCGCGCTCGCCGCGGCCGCCGCCCTGTGCCTGACGCAGGCCCCGGCGTCTGCGCAGAGGCGCGGCGCTCCCGCCCCGAAGCGCGCGGCCGACGCCGCGCGCCACTCGAAGGAGGCGGCCGAAGTCCTGCGCAAGATCATGTCGGTGCCCGAGAAGGAGATTCCGCGCGACCTGCTTGAGAGCGCGGAGGCGGTCGCCGTCTGCCCCGGCGTGCTCAAGGCGGCCTTCATCGTCGGCGGCCGCAAGGGCGACTGCGTCATCAGCCGCCGCACGCTGAAGCGGCAGTGGAGCACGCCCGTCTTCTACAACCTGACCGGCGGGAGCGTCGGCGCGCAGATCGGCGGCTCGAAGACCGACTACGTTTTGCTGTTCATGAACGAGGAGGCGCTGAAGGGCCTGATGGGGGACAAGTTCGAGATCGGCGGCGAGGCCGAGGCGACCGCTGGCCCCGTGGGGCGCGCGGCCAGCGCCTCCACCAACGCGCGGCTGAGCGCGGGCATTCTGACCTACGCGCGGAGCAAGGGTGCCTTCCTCGGCGTCGCGCTCAAGGGCGTTGCCATCACGCCCGACAACGACCTCAACGAAGCCTTCTACGGCAGCAAGGCTTCGGAGCTGGTCAAGGGGCGGGAGGACAGACCCGTCCCCACGCAGGTGCGCGCGCTCCCCCTCGCGCTCGCACGCTACTCCGTCCGGCTCCCCAACTAGGAAGGAAAGGATGAAGGCGGAAGGATCAAGGATGAAGGGACGGCCGCACAGCATTCCTTTCAGCCTTCATCCTTCCGCCTTCATCCTTCATCTACAAAGGAGACTTTGAATGAAGCTTTCGACCCGTTTGACCCTCGCGGCGGTCTTGGGCGCGTTGGCGCTCACGGCCGCGGCGTTTCCCGCACGCACGAGCGCCCGGCAGGAGGAGCGGCAGCGCGTCGCCACGAAGCCCACGCCGAACGCCAGCCCGAAGCAGCAGAAGGAGGCCGCGAAGAAGGCCGAGTCGGCCGCCAGCGTCTTCGAGCAGGTGATGGGCGCGCCCGACCGCTCGATCCCGCGCGAGCTGCTCGACCGCGCGGAGGCCGTCGCCGTCTTCCCGGGCATGCTCAAGGCCGGCTTCGTCGTCGGCGGGCGCGGCGGCAGCGGCGTCATCAGCCGCCGCGTCACGGGCGGCTGGAGCGCCCCCGCCTTCTTCAAGATGGGCGGCGCCAGCCTCGGCCTACAGATCGGCGCGGCCAAAACCGACCTCGTCCTCCTCTTCATGAACGAGGACGCTTTGAAGGGGCTGCTCGAAGACAAGCTCGAACTCGGGGGCGAGGCGAGCGCCGCGGCCGGCCCCGTCGGGCGCACGGCCAGCGCCACCACCAACCTCACGCTCGACGCGGGGATACTCTCCTACTCGCGCAGCAAGGGGCTCTTCGCCGGGCTCGAAATCAAGGGCGCGGTCATCAACCCAGACAACAACCTCAACGAGGCCCTCTACGGCCTCAAGGCGAAGGGCGTGCTCACCGGCGCGAACAAGGTCAACATGGCCGACGTGCTCCCCGGCATCATCACCTTCCCCAACACGCTCGCGCGCTACTCGATTAAGTAGCCTGCAACGCGGCGGACAGAAAAAGGGGCGCCGGCGAGCGTTGGCGACTCGCCGGCACCCCTCAACGTCGAACCGCGGTCAGCCTTTCCTGCGTCCGACGAACGGTGCTGCACGCGTCTGGCGTGCAATGGGAGGGCCGGCGCGCGGGTGGACGCGCGCCGGCCGCGGCACAGTCCGCCGTGCCCTTTCGGCAGACGTGCCGTACAGGGGCGGTGCGGCTGCCCGACGCATCGCGCCCCCACTCAATCCTTCAAACCTAACGTACGACTCGACTCACCCGCGCGCGAGCAGCGCGGCGGCGGTGCGCGCGAGGCTGTAGACGCCGCGCGGCTTTCTCAAGTAAGCGTCCACGCCCGCGCGCCGCGCGTCGCGCTCGACCTCGCTGTCGGTGAACATGATGATCGGCGTCCGCACGCCGCGCGGCAGTTCGCGCGCGCGCCGCACAAGCTCCAACCCGTCGAGCCCCGGCAGTCGGAAGTCAAGAATCAGGAGGTCGAAACGCGCCTCGCCCTGTAGACGCCTGAGCGCCTCGTCACCGCGCGCGCAGACCTCCACGCGCCACCCCTCGGCCTCCAGAGTCTCCCGCACCGCGTCCGCCACAAGGGGCGCCTGCTCCGCGTAGAGAATCGAGAACCTGCGCGCGGTGCGCCCTTCCGCGGCGGAGGCCGACTCCGCGCGGCCCGCGCACGCACGAACTTCAGGGGTTGGAGAGAGAGTCATGCTCGGCCCGCCGCTGTAAAACCTCACACGAGGGTTTACAAGGTCGGGAAAAACCGTCCGTAAAATGAGTTGGCTCGTAAGTGCTGCGGGGGCTCTCGTACGGTGAGGCGGCACCGCACGCGTTTCGCTCAGCTTCGGCCGAAGTTCGTGCGCAGCGTGGCGAGATTAGCGTCTGGCCCCGGCCAAATCAATAAAATAATCCGGGATTGAAGCGTCGCCCGGTGCCGAACTGTTGGGGTTACGGCGTGCTGCAACTTTTAAGGCACTCGGGGCGGTATCGGAGGGGACGTGTGGGAAGTTCCCCCTCGTCGGGAGAGTAAGGGGAGGGCTCAGTGCCTCTGCCTGGGGTCGGGCTTCTTGAGGATGCTGCGCAGGCGTCTGCGAACGGGGGTGCGCTTGCCCGCGAGGCTCTTGTGCCGCGTGTTGAGAATCGTGCCGAGCGTCTGGTGAGTGAGCCCGAGGAGGCGGGCGGCCTTCGTGACGCTCCCGCGCGCCTCCTCAAGCGCCTGCCCGATGAGCCTCGCCTCGAAGTCGTGGACGACCTCGTACATGTTGAAGCCCTCGCGCCCGACCTCCGGCCCGGCGAGCCTGCGCATGACCACGCGCGCGCAAGACCTCAGACGCGCCAGCGTCTCTGCGTCCTCTGTCTCTCGCAGGAGCCCGTCGGCGCGCTGGTAAAGCTCGTAGACCTCCGAACTGTGCAGTCCTTCCGCCCCGCCCTGCTCTTCGATCAGCTTGAGGAGGGAGAGTGCGTGCTCCTCGTCGGCCGGAGCCGAAAAGCCGTCCGCCCCCTTCAGGCGTTCGTCGGCTAAAGTCATCTCGGTTGATTCCTTAAGCAGCATTGCAGTTTTTTCGGCGCGAAGAAAAAAACCGTCGCCCCTTGACGGGGTTGACGGTTTGACTCCCTCGGGCGCTTCATGCGTGTGGCGGGAGAGAATTTTGGGCCGCCCGTCTCGGTTCGAGCGCGACACTCGACGGGCGTGGACGGAGATTAACGCCGCCCGGCACAGAATGCAACAGAATTATAGGCCCGGCTCGAAGGTGCGTGTGCCGCGTGTTTGACGCGGCGCTTTCAATCTTATTCCTTGACGCTCGGACGCCGCGCCCATACAATCGCCGCAGTCCCGTAAGAGCGAGCAAGACCCCCCGCCGAAGACACCAGACGCTCACACGGCAAGGAGTCTGTCTACCGATGCAACCCCGTACGCAGCGCCAGAGGGAGATCCTCGAATACATCACGCGCTTCATCGAGCGCCACGGTTACGAGCCCTCCTACGCGCAGATCGCGCGCCACTTCGGCGTCTCCTCGAAGGCGACCATCGCCAAGCACATCGAGGCTCTGGAGCGGCGCGGGCTCATCTCGCGCCACCGCAACGACGGCGCCTTCGGCCTCACCGTGCAGCACGCGGAGGTGGACGTTGACGCGTCCTGCGAGGTGCCCCTGCTCGGCCGCATCGCGGCGGGCGCGCCGCTCGACGTGAGCGAAGACCGCGAGACCATCGCCGTGCCGCGCTTCCTCCTGGGGCGCGTGCGCCCCGGCCGCGTCTACGCGCTGAGGGTGACGGGCGACTCGATGATCGACGAGCACATCTGCGACGGCGACATCGCCCTGATAGAGAACCGGACGGAGGCGCGCGACGGCGAGATAGTCGTCGCCCTCGTCGAGGGCGTGCGCGCGACTTTGAAGAGGCTCTACCGCTTCGGCACGGAGGTCGAGCTGCGCCCCGCCAACGCGCAGCACGCCCCCATCCGCCTGCACGCCTCGAAGGTCGCCGTCCAGGGCATCTTCCGCGGCCTGCTCCGCCCGGCCGTCTGAGCGCGCACGAGTCCTGAAGGGTTTGAATGAGGAAGGAGGATGACAGACTTACTGTCATCCTCCTTCGTTTTTCTATCGGGTACGTTCAGGCCGCTTGCAGCTCGCTGGTGCACTGCGGGCAGCGGGTGGCCTTGATGGGGATGGCGGAGACGCAGAAGGGGCAGTTCTTGGTCGTCGGCTCTTCCTTCTCGGGCGGCTCGCCGCTCCAGAGGCGGTTGGCGCGCTTGACGATGAGGAAGATGACGAAGGCGACGATGAGGAAGGTGATGATGTCGTTGATGAACTGGCCGTAGGCGACGACGGAGATGCCCTTCTCCTTCGCCTCGCCGAGCGAGACGGGGATGCCCTTCGTCTTGTCGAGGACGTAGAACATGCTCGCGAAGTCGATGCGCCCCGTGAAGAGCCCTACGAACGGCATCAGTATCCCTTCGACGAGTGAGGTGACGATCTTGGTGAAGGCGGCGCCGATGATGACGCCGACCGCGAGGTCGATGACGTTGCCGCGCGCGATGAAGTCGCGGAACTCCTGGACGAAGCCTTTACTCTTGGCCATGCGCGTCGTCCCTCCGTGGCTGCTGAAGCTGTTAGAGCGTCCCAAATCCCGGGTTGTATTTCAAAACCGCCCGCCCGTCAACCTCATTTTCAAGGGAAGCGCCTGGCGATCCGGCCGAGCTGCCCGAGGACGCGCGCCTTCTTCGCGGCGGGGACGAGCGCGAGCTGCGCGCGGAGCTGGGCCAGGCTCCGGCGGAAGTTCGCCCGGTCTTCGCGCGGGACTTCGTAGGCGGGGTTGCCGCCGCGCAGGTCTTCGTCGATGTAACCGAGAGACTCCGCGAGCTTCGAGAGCGCCCGGTCGGCGTGCGCGCCGCGCGGGTAGAGCTTGAGGTAGCGGCCGTTGGTCTCGCCCTCCTTGTAGATGTAGCAGGGCAGGTAGCCCTCGCACTCGCCGGGCAGGGGCGTCTGCGAAGCCTCCCACGCGATGCGCTCCGCCACGGGCAGGTCTCTATACTTGCGCTGCAAGTCCCACAAGGCTTTCGAGCTGACGTACCACTCCCCGGCCGGCTCGCTGTAGACGATCTCCTGGTCGCGCTCGTCCGTCCAGGACTTGTAGGGCGGGTTGTTCATGCCCTCGGGCGGCATGGCGGCGAGCGAGCGCGCGAGCGCGACGAGCCGCGCCAGCTCAAGCTCCGCGAGCGCGTTGCGGCTCTTGACCTCGCGCGTGGCGCGGTCGAGGAAGCGCACAAGCTCGGAGAGGTCTGCGAAGGTGGACGCGGTGTTGGCGAGTCGCTCGTTCGCGAGCTTGAGGTAGAGGGCGTCGCGGCCCGCGGGGTCGAACGGCGCGACGAGGCCGCCGAAGACCCAGCCGCGCGCGCCGCCGGGCGCGGAGACGAGGTGCCAGAAGTCTTCGGACGCGCCGACCTTCGACCTTTCGGCCGAGCGCTCAAGTTCGTCCACGACGGCACCGAGCGTCAGACGGCCGACCTCGGCCGCCGCCGTCTCGGGGCGCTCTCGCAGCCGCGCGCCCGAGGCCGTCACGATGAGCTTGCGCGCGGGCGTCTGACTGAAAGAAGAAGGGACGGTTGTTGCGAAGAGAAGAAGGAGCGCGGCGGGGACTAAAGTCAGCCGCCGGAGTCCGCTCGCGGCGGCGAGGCCGTCGTTGAGTTTTCTTGATGACAAATCGTTCGGTCTCTACGTGGTGTCTTTGAGCGTGCCCTCGCGCCGGAGCCTTCGGACGCAGCGGCGCGGGGGCCGCATCTATTTAGCGTATAATCCCGCCACCTGCAAACCCGGAATCGAAAGGCGCTCGGGCTATGATTGAAGTCGAAAAGGTTTCAAACGGCCAAGGGACGAAGCGTTGCTACCGCTGCCGCGCCGTCAAAGACGTAAGCGAGTTTCAGCGGTACGCACGCAACAAAGACGGTTTGCAGCCTTACTGCCGCCCCTGCAAGAGGGAGATCGACAAAGAACATTACAAGCGCAACCCGCGCCGCAACTACCGGCGCAACCGGGAGAAGGCGCGGAGCAACAGTCGTTGGCTTTACGAATACCTGAAGACGAAACGCTGCGAGTGGGAGGGGTGTGACATCAACGACCCGGATATGCTCGTCTTCGACCACTTGCGGCCGGAGGAGAAGCGCGGCGACTTGAGCCGCATGGCCCATCAAACCTACAGCTTGGAATCGATTAAGGCAGAGGTCGCTAAGTGCCGCATCCTGTGTGCCAACCATCACCAGAAGCACACCATTCAGCAGTTCGGCTATAGGAAGTGGCTGGTCGAGGATTGAGGTGTCAAAAAGATTGCCGTATAACTGTCGTCACAGCTATACGGCAACCTAAATTCTGAAGCCACCTTCCGGACTTGAACCGGAGACCTACGGTTTACGAAACCGTTGCTCTACCAACTGAGCTAAGGTGGCCCGTTGGAAATGAAAATATACGGAGCGGCCGCGGCGAATGTCAAGCGGGGCGCCCGGTGAGAATGAGCGAGGAGGAGAGATGCCGAAAGACCCAGCCGAAAACCAAGACCAATACAAGATTCAGGGCGGTTTCCTGAACGAGTACGAGTTCAACCAGGGTAAGGGCGAGATGGAGGAGCAGGCGCACCAGGTGCCGGACGACGCGCCCGTGGAGGGTTTGCGCGGGGCGTCCGAGTCGGGCCTGCCCGAGAACGTGGCCGAGCGCATCCGGCAGGTCGAGGAGCGCGCGCGAGAGACAGTCGAGCGCCGCAGGGCGAAGCAGGGTGGCTCCGCTGGGAAGGCCGCGAAGAAGTCTGCGCCGGCCGCGAAGAAGGGCGCGGCGAAAGGCGGAGCCAAGGGCGCTGCGAAGAAGGGCGCGGCGAAGGGTGCGGCCAGGAAAGGCGGCGCGGCGAAGAAGGGCGGCGGTAAGGGCTCTGCCGGGAAGGGCTCGGCCAAGAAGGGTGGTGCGAAGAAGGCCGCGGCTAAGAAAGGCGCAGCTAAGAAGGGCGGGGCGAAGGGCTCGGCTAAGAAGGGCGGCGCTAAGAAAGGTGCGGCAAAGAAGGGCGGCTCCAGGCGTTAAGGGCGGCCCCTCAGCTCGATTCTTGAGGGAGTGAAAGAGGATGGAAGAGACTGACGAGAGGTCGGAAGGCGGGGCGGCGGGCGGAACGGATTCCGCGAGCGAGGAGGCGGCCGAGCTGCGCGCGGAGGAGGAGTCAGCGAAGGCGATGGAGGCGGAGGTGCCGCACCCGCCCGGGTACGATGACCCCGGACAGGAGAAGCCCTCCTGAGAGGCGGAGAGGCGGCGAGACCTTCTCGCGAGAAGGTCTCGCCGCCTCTGAAACAAACCACGGCCGGCGGCCGTAAGAAGCCCGGAAGGAACGACGCCCGACAGCGCTCCCGTCGTCCCTCCGGGCTTTTTTTCTCCTCCGACTTTTAATTTTGATGTCAACGGTCTCACGTCTCCCCGCGTCATAGAACCCATGATACGAACGACCCCCCAGGCGCGCGCGCACGCGCCGTCACCTCGCTTGAAGTTGAGAGTGTTGCTGTCGAGAACGCTCCTGCTCCTCCTCCTTCTCAACGGCTTCGACGCCGCGGCGCGCGCGCAAGGTGCGAAGCTCCCCGCGCCGGACAAGATCGTCGGCGAGTACCTCAAGGCCGTCGGCGGGAAGCGCAGCGTGGCCTCCCTGCGCGACGTGACCTACGAGTGGGCCGTCTCGCGCGAAGGCAAGGAGGCGGGCACGGCGCGCACGCAGTTAAAGACGACGGGCGCGCTCCGCACGGACTTCCTCCTCTCGGACGGCGAGTGGGACGCGGCGGCCAACCCGCGCACCGCCTGGCTGCGCGCGCGCGACGGGCGTCTGAGCACGCTCACAGACCGCGAGGCTTTCGCCGCGCGCCTCCAGGCAATGTTGGAGGCGGGCTTCTTCGCGGACTATAAGAAGCAGAAGGTTCTGGCGCGCACGGTGGGGCGCGAGGAGGTCGCGGGCTCGGCCGCCTACGCGGTCGAGTTCACGACGCGCGCGGGCGCGCGTCTGCGCTACTGGTTCGACGCGCAGAGCAAGCTGCTCCTTCAGTCCTCCGACGAGGCCCGCAAGACGCGCGTGCGCTACGCGGACTGGCGGGCGCGCGCGGGGAGCCCTCTGAAGCTGGAGCCGCACCGCGTCGAGATCGAGCGCGAGGGCGAGCCCGCACTCACGCTCGCCCTCGCGTCGGCCAGCTACAACACGGGGCTCGCCGAGTCCCTCTTCGAGCCCCCGGCGGACGCGACGCTCGACATCCCGGCGCTTCTGCGCGAGCTGTCGAAGAACCAGGAGGAGACCGACAAGCGCATCAACGACTACACCTTCACGCGCAAGGTCACGGAGCGCGAGCTGGACGACAAGGGGGTCTTGAAGAAGGAGAAGGTGACGGTCTACGAAGTCTACCCGTTCGTCGGCTACGGCTGGGTGCAGAAGCTCGTCAGCGAGAACGGCGCGCCGCTGACGCCGGAGCGCGAGGCCAAGGAGTTGAAGCGCGTCTCGGAGGAGATGGAGAAGGCGGAGCGCGAGGGGCCGAAGCGCGCGGAGAAGCGCGAGCGGGAGCGTGCCAGGGAGCGCGAGAAGCGGCGCGCGAAGGCCGCGAAGTCCGGCGCGAGTGTCGAAGACGATGAGGACGCGGACGTGGGGATTTCGACCTTCCTCCGCGCGTGCGAGTTCGTCAGCCCGCGCCGCGAGAGCTTCCGCGGGCGCGACGTGATCGTCTTCGACTTCCGGCCGCGCGCGGGCTTCAAGCCCTCCGACCGCGGCGAGTCGCTCGTCTCGAAGCTGAGCGGCGTCATCTGGGTTGACCCGGCGGAGCGGCAGGTGATGCGCCTGGAAGCGCGTCTGGTCGATTCGTTCAAGATGGGCGGCGGCCTGCTCGCCTCGATCAAGCCGGGCTCGGCCTTCCTCTTCGAGCAGACGCGGCTCGAAGAGGGCGTCTGGCTCCCACGCTACTCGCAGGTCAACGCCTCGGCCCGCGTCCTGCTCTTCAAGGGCCTGAGCATCAACGCGACGAACGAGTTCTCCGACTTCAAACGCTTCAGCGCCAAGACCGGCGAGCACCAGCTCGACGAGCCGAAGAAGGAGAAGCCGGAAGAGAAGTGACGAGTGACGAGTGACGAGTGATAAGAGATGAGTGATACGGGAAGAGATCATCGTCCGGCCTTCGCCCGAACGTTCGCGTTGACGCTGGCCGCGGTGTTGTTAGGCGGTCAGTCGTCGGCGGGGGCGTGCGCGCAGTCGGCCGAAGGGTCGGAGGTCAAGGCGCTGCTGCTCGAAGTCGCGCGGAACGAGAGGGCGATGGGCGCGCGGCGGCTCGAATACACTTGGACTCTGAAGGTCACAGACCGCGAGCCGGGCAAGGGCGGCGACGTGAAGAGGCAGTCCGTCAACGTCTACGAGGTCTACCCCGTCCGCGGCGAGTTCGCGCGCAAGCTCGTCTCGCGCGACGGCGTGCCGGTCTCGCGGGAGCGCGCCGAGAAGGAGCTGAAGCAGACGGCCGAGCGTTTGGAGAAGGCCACGCGCGAGGAGCAGAAGCGCACGGAGGGCAAGGCACCGCCCCCGCCCCCGCAGCCCCCGCCCGACCCCGTCGTCGTCTTCGAGCACGAGCGCGTGTCCGAAGCCGTCTGGCTCGAACGCTTCGTCCACATCAACACCTACGCCCGCAAAGACCTCTTCAACGGCATCAAGCTCGACACCGCCAAAGAGTCCTCCGACTTCCAGCGCTTCACCGCCAGGACGGGCGAAGAGAAGCTGGATGAGCCGAAGAGGGACGGCGAGAGCCCGCCGCAGCCCTGAGCCGCCCGCGAAAATTAAACAGGTCAGAACCGCCCGCGGTAGCGGGTGGCCCTTACTTCACCGGCACGTCCGGGTAACAAAGGGCCACCCGCTACCGCCGGCGGTTCTGACCGTTATGGCGTCGCGCTCGTTTTTAAATCACGTTACAATCGGGGCATGAAGGATGTGGTGGTCATCGGCGGCGGGTTCGCCGGGGTGGAGGCCGCGTGGCAGGCCGCGCGGGAGGGCGCGCGCGTGCGGCTCTACGAGATGCGCCCCGTGCGGCAGACGCCCGCGCACCGGACGGACAGGCTGGCGGAGATCGTCTGCTCGAACTCTCTGAAGTCGGACGAGCCGGGGACGGCCCCGTATCTTTTGAAGGAGGAGTTGCGCCGCGGGGCTTCGGTCGTCCTCGACGTGGCGATGCGGACGAAGGTTCCGGCCGGGGCGGCGCTGGCGGTTGACCGTCAGCAGTTCGCCGAGGAGATTACAAAGCGCATCGAGGCGCACCCGAACATAGAGGTCTTGAGGGAGGAGGCGACCGCGGTTGACGAGACGGCCGTGACCGTCATCGCCGCCGGGCCGCTCTGCTCGGATGCCCTGGCCGGGGAGATCGCGCGGCTGACGGCGGGGACGGGGCTCTACTTTTACGACGCCATCTCCCCGATTGTCGCGGCCGAGTCCGTGGACACGAGCGTCGCCTTCCGCGCGGCGCGCTACGGCAAGGGCGGGGACGACTACCTCAACTGCCCCCTGAACGAGGAGGAGTACGCGCGCTTCTACGAGGCGCTCACGACGGCGCAGAGCGTCCCGCTCCAGCGCTTCGAGGAGACGCGCTGGTTCGAGGCGTGCCTGCCCATCGAAGAGCTGGCGCGGCGCGGGGTGGACACGCTGCGCTACGGGCCGATGAAGCCGGTGGGGTTGAGAGACCCGCGGACGGGCCGAGAGCCTTACGCGGCCGTGCAGTTGCGGCAGGAGAATTTGATGGCCGACGCCTACAACCTCGTCGGCTTCCAGAATCATCTACGTTACGGCGAACAGGCGCGCGTGCTCCGACTCATACCCGGGCTGGAGCGTGCCGAGTTTTTGCAGTACGGCCAGATTCACCGCAACACGTACATCAACGCGCCCCGCGTGCTCGCGCCGACCTTGCAGATGCGCGAGCGCCCGGAGGTCTTCTTCGCGGGGCAGATCAGCGGCGTCGAGGGCTACGTCGAGTCGGTCGCCACGGGCTGGCTCGCGGGGAGGAACGCGGCGCGCGTGGCAAAGGGCGAGGAGCCGCTCGAAGCCCCGCCCCGGGCCGCGACCGGCGCACTCGCCCGGTACGTCTCCGGCGCGGACGCCGAGAACTACCAGCCGGTGAACATCACCTTCGCACTGCTCGTACCGCTCGGTGAAGAGGAGCGGCGCAGGTTTAAGAAGAAGCGCGACCGCCACGTGCGGCAGGTCGAGCTGGCGCTCGAAGAATGGGACAGGTGGCTAGAACAGATTCGGGGCGGAGAGAAGGAGCCGCTGGCCGCGACGCTCTGAGCGCGACGGCGTTCGCGTCCGCCTCGGCGCGCACGAAGCGCGCGCTGGCGGCCTTCGCCTGCGCCCTGGCGCTGCTCGCCTCTGCGTCCGTCCTCCGGGCGCAGTCGGGCCGCCGCAGCACCACGCCCGCGACCGAGACGCAGGGGAAGAAGGGCGCGCCCGTCAAGTCGCCCACGCCCGCGCCCGTCTCGCCCCGCCCCCTCGAAGGCCCCATCGCCGAGCCGCCCCCGACCCCAGACCCCAAGGTGAAACGGCGCAAGCAGGGAACCGGCATCCGCCCGCCCGAGGCCGCGCAGACGCCTACGGCCAAGCCCACGCCCGACGAGGACGAGGGCGAAGAGGTCGTCCGCATCAGCTCGAACCTCGTCCCGCTCCCCGCCTCGGTCGTGGACGCTCAGGGCCGCGCCGTCGCCGACCTGAAGGTCGAGGACTTCGAGCTGCTGGTTGACGGCCAGGCCCAACCCATCGGCGAAGTTTCCCGCGCGGAGACGCCCGTCAGCATCGCGCTCCTCTTCGACAACAGTTCGAGCCAGGTCGCCGGGCGCGAGTTCGAGCGGCAGGCGGGCATCCGCTTCGTCAGGTCGGTCGTCCGCCCCGTAGACCGCGCCGCCGTCTTCTCCATCTCGACCGAGCCGGAGCTTTCGCACCCCCTGACGAACGACGTGAAGGCGCTCGCCCGCACCATCGAAAACTTCAAGACTCCGGAGGCCGCGGCCACCGCGCTCTTCGACACCGTGGTCAAGGCGGCCGACTACCTCAAGCCGCTGCGGACGCGCAAGGTCATCGTCATCATCTCCGACGGGACGGACACCGTGAGCGACCTCGGCTTCGACGAGACGATGGCGGCGCTCATCGCCGACGACGTGCAGGTCTACGCCGTCCGGACGGGCAACAGCGACAGCCCCAACCTCCACGACCTCGCGGGCGCGCGCCGCCTCGAAGAGTTCGCCGCGCAGACCGGCGGGGCCGTCTACGTCCCGCGCACGCACGACGAGCTGAACGCGGCCTTCAAGCAGATCGCCACCGACCTCTCGCAGCAGTACGTCCTCAGCTACTACCCCTCGGGCGACATCCGCGACGGCCGCTTCCGCACCTTCAAACTCAACGTCAAGACCCGCCCCGGCCTCCAGGTCCGCACCCGCAAGGGCTACTACGCCCCGAAAGGCTAGTAGACAGTAGTCAGTAATCAGTAGCCAGTAGAAAGATGTAGCAGCCGCCCGCCGTTTGTTTTATTCTAACGCCGCGGTCACCAGAGGAATCTACTGACTACTGACTACTGACTACTGCTTTATGGATCATCTACTGACGCAGTTCCTCGAACACCTGCGCTACGAGCGCAACGTGAGCGAGCACACGCTCAGGAACTACGCCATCGACCTCGGCCAGTTCCTCGAACACCTCGCGCCGGCCGACCCCGCGACGGGCGAGCGGCGGGAAATCGACGTCAAAGACATCGACCACATCACCATCCGCGAGTGGCTCTCGGAGCTGCACGACGCGCAGAAGAAGAAGAGTTCAATCGCGCGCAAGCTCGCGGCCCTGCGCACCTTCTTCCAGTTTCTCATCCGCGAGGGCGCGGTCGAGGCCAACCCGGCGAAGCTCGTCTCGACGCCCCGCCTTGAGAAGAAGCTGCCGAACCACCTCTCGGTCGAGGACGCCGTCCGCTTCATCGAGACGCCGGACGCCAACACCGACCTCGGCAAGCGCGACCGCGCCATCTTAGAGATGCTCTACGGGACGGGCGTGCGCGTCTCCGAGCTGGTCAAGCTCGACATGCGCGACATTGATTTCAGGGGGAGGACGATCAGGGTCAAGGGCAAGCGGCGCAAGGAGCGCGTCGTGCCCTTCGGCGAGCCCGCGCTCCACGCCCTGATGAGGTATCTGACCGAGGTGCGCCCCGCCTTCCTCAACAACGCGCCCGCCGCCGAGCGCGACGAGGCGGCGGTCTTCCTCAACTACCAGGGGACGCGCATCACCACGCGCTCGGTCGGCCGCATGGTGGACAAGTACATCAAAATCTGCGCGGGCATCCACGACATCAGCCCGCACTCGCTGCGCCACTCCTTCGCCACGCACCTCCTCGACAGCGGCGCCGACCTCCGCGACATCCAGGAGCTGCTCGGCCACGCACGCCTCTCCACCACCCAGATTTACACGCACGTCTCCATGGAGAAGCTCATCGAGGTCTACGACAAGGCGCACCCGAAAGCTTAAAAGCCGTGAACCGTAAACCGTGAACCGTGACGGGAGGAAGGCAGTTCCTTCCCGTCACGGTTCACGGTTTACGGTTCACGGCTTTTAAAGCGTCGCGTGCTCGTCCTCGCCCGTGGACTGCTCGATGAGGGTCTGGCACTCGGCGTCGTAGCGGGCGGTGGGGATGGCGTCGAGGCGGCGCTCGGGGATGTCCTTGCCGCAGCGGGCGCAGACGCCGTAGCTGCCCTCCTCGATGCGCAGCAGCGCCTGGTCGATGTCGGCGACGGCCTGCGAGGCGCGCTCGCTCAGGCGGTACTCGATCTCCTGGCTCACGTCCTTGACCGACTGGTCGGCCACGTCCTTGACGCCGTCGTCGTTGGCGGCGAACTCCAGCGCGTCGTTCTGGTTCCCCCGCGCCGCCTCGCTCTGTTGCCGCAACTGTTCGAGCAGCACCGTGCGGTAGTGGTCAAGCTTCTTCTCGTCCATCGCCTCTCCTTGATACCTCGGAATAAAAGATTTTTGGGAGCGCGGATTATAACCCAGGAAGAGCCGTAAACGGTAAACCGTAAAAGGTGCGTGAGCCGTGAACCGTGACAAGAAAGAGCTGACTTCTTCTTGTCACGGTTCACGGTTTACGGCTCACGGCTCTTCAGAACCTGAACTTGAGGCCGCTCTGCACGAGCCGGGGCTGCCCCGGCAGGATGCCGCGCGAGCGGTCGGCGATGTAGAGGCGGTCGAAGAGATTCTTGGCGGTGACGAAGAAGGTCGTGTCCCAGCGCTCGACCGTGTAGTTCGCCGTCGCGTTCCAGACCGTGTAACTCGGCACGTAGCCGCGCTGCCCGTTCGCCGTCGGGTTGACGGTGTTGAGGTCGTCCGAGAATTGCCCGCCGACGTAGACCGATTCGACCAGCCCGTCGAAGCCCGAGGGGTGCGAGTAGCCGGCCGAGGCCGTCAGCAGGTGCTCGGGCGCGTAAGGGAGCCGGCGGCCCGTGATGAGAGTAATGCTGTCAATGCTGCTGCGGCGCAGGCCGCGGAACTCCGCGACGGGCAGGAGGGTGTAGGCCGCGCGCAGGTAGACGTTGTGGCGCGAGCGGCGGAGCGCGCCCGTGTCGAGGCGGCCCGAAAACTCAAAGCCCTGGTGGCGCGTCTCGCCGCCGTTGGTGAGCGTCGCGCCGACGCCGCCCGCGAGGGAAGCCGGGACGATCTGGTTCTCGTAGTCCATCCGGAAGAAGGTCGCGTCCAGACGCAGCCCGTCCAGGGGCGCGGCGCGCGCGCCGACCTCGTAGTTCCAGCTCAGCTCCGGGTCGAGCTCGACCACGCCGCCCGTGTTGTTGTTGATCACGTCCTCGGTGCGCGGCGGCGCGAAGCCGCGGTGCACGCCCGCGAAGAGCGTGAGCCTCTGCGAAGGCGTGTAGGAGACGCCGAGGCCGGGCACGGCCTGCGTCAAGTCCGTCCGGCCCCTGACACCGTTCAGGCGGTTCGTGCGCTGGTACTCGACGTGCTCGACGCGCACGCCGGGCGTGACGGCCCAGTCGCCGAACTCGAAGCGGTTTTGCGCGAAGGCCGAGTACGCCTGGTTGCGCCGCTCGTTGTGCTCGGCGAGCGTGCCGGTGCGCGAGGTGGGTAGGTCGCCGTTCTCCTGCCGCCGGTCCTGCGTCTCGAAGTGTGCGCGGACGCCGAAGTCGGAGACGGAGCGCACGCCGAAGAGCCGGTGCCTGACGTTGAGGCGCGGCTCCGCGCCGAAGAAGTAGTACTTGCGCAGGCGGCCCTGGTTGCCGCAGGTCGTGTCGAGGTCCTGCATCCCGCGGCAGTCCGGGTCGCCGCCCGCCAGCGTCCGCAGTCGGTTCGGCCGCTCGCCCGAGTTCGAGGACTGCCGCCACCAGTGGCGCTTGAAGTAGGAGCCGTAGACGGTCGTCGTCAGAACGGCCGCGGGCTTGAGGACGAGGGCGTGCGTGGCCGAGCCGCCGAAGCGGTCGCCGTAGAAGTGGTCGTTGCGGAAGGGGTTCTGGCGCGGGTCGGCGCGGAACTCGGCCTCCGTGAGTCCCGAGTACGTGACCTGCGAGTCCTCGCCGTAGTAGTTGAACTTGGTCGTGACGGCCTGGCGCGTGCCGAAGGCCGTCACGGATTTAAAGTTGAAGTCGTTCAAGCCCGACCTCACGTCGTCGCGCGCGCCCTCGCCCTGCTTGCGCGTGAAGTCGAAGAGTAGGCCGGTCGCCCCGGCCGTGAAGCCGTAGTTGACGTGGCCGTTGAAGTAGTCGCGGTTGCCGCCCACGAGCGTCAGAGAGCCCGCGGGTTGTTCGGGCGGGTTGCGCGTGATGTAGTTGATGACGCCGCCCACGGTCTGCGGGCCGTAGACGACCTGGCCGGAGCCTTTGAGAATCTCGACGGTCTCGAAGCGGTCAATCGGCGGGTGGTAGTAGGACGCGTTGTCGCCGTAGGGCGCGTAGGTCAGGGGGACTCCGTCTTCCAGCAGCAGCACCTTCGTCGAGCGCGTCGGGTTCAAGCCGCGGATGCCGATGTTGGGGCGCAGGCCGAAGCCCTCCTCGTCGCGGACGTTGACGCCCGCACTCTTCCTCAGCGCCTCGGTCGTGCTGAAGACGCGCGCCTGTTCGAGCTGCTCCGTGCTTAGGATTTCGACCGAGCCGGGGATTCGCTCCAGGACTTCGGGCGAGCCCGCGATGCGTGAGGAGGAGACGACCACGTCCTCGGCCACGCCGGCCGGGCTTAAGGTCACTTCAAGGTCGCGCGCCTCGCCCGCCGCGAGCGCGACCTCCCGCGACGCGGGCGCGAAGCCCTCGCCCGAAGCGCTCAAGGTGTAAGCGCCCGGCGCGAGGTCTTTGAAGCTGTAGGCGCCCGCGCCGTCCGCGGCGGCCGTGAACTCGACGTTCGTGCGCGCCTGCCGCAGCGCGACGCGCGCCCCCGGCACGGCCGCGCCGTTCGGGTCGAGCACGCGCCCCGAGACCGAGGTGCGCGACGCCTGCGCGAACGCGCCCGCGGCGGCTAAGAGGATGCAGCAGACGGCGGCCAGCATGAGCAGCGGCGCGCGCCCGGAAGGAGTCTTAATCATTGTTCACGTCTTTCTACACAAGGGGGCGCCGACCGGCGGCGCCCCCTTGATGACTAGAAAATCAACAACCGCTCAGAACCTCGCCGTCAGCGCGACGCGCAGGGCGCGCGGCGAGCCGGGCGTGATGTTGGTGTTGCTGTGGGCGTTGAGGAAGTAGTCGGCGTCGAAGAGGTTCTCGACGTTGCCTTGCAGCCGCCAGCGCTCGCTGAAGGAGTAGTAGACGGCGGCGTCGGCGCGCGTGAAGCCCGGGAGGACGACGGTGTTGTCCACCGCGACGAACGAGTCCGAGCGGGAGATGACGCCGAGCCCCGCGCCCAGGCTCCGCGTGAGCTGGTACTTGTTCCAGAGGGAGAAGGTGTGGTGCGGCACCTGCCCGACCTGCCGGCCCGCCGGGGCGGCGGCGGTCGCGCTCGTGATGAAGGCGTCCTGGTAGGCGTAGCCGCCCGCGACGTTCCAGTCGCGCGTGACGGCCCCGCTCAACCCGACCTCGAAGCCGTTGGTGCGCTGGCTGCCGGTCTGGATGATGGCCGTCGGGTTGTTCGGGTCAACCGACCTCGTGTTGGTGCGGTCGAGGCGGTAGACGGCCGTCGTCAGAGAGAGGTAGCGGCGCACGTCCCACTTCGCGCCGACCTCGTAGTTGGTGAACCGCTCGGGCTTGACCTGCTGCGTGACCGCGGTCAGGGAAGAGAACTGGTCGCCGGAGCTGGGCAGGTGCGAGACGCTGTAGCTGCCGTAGAGCGAGAGCCTGTCCACGGGCTTGACGACGAGGCCGAGGCGCGGCGAGACGAGGTTGTCGGTGCGGCGCAGCCGGTCGCCGCTGCGGTTGTTGTGGAAGTTCAGGTCGAAGTAGTCGTAGCGCAGGCCGACGACCACCTGGACGTAGCGCGACAGCTCAATCTGGTCTTGCAGGTATCCGGCGGCGAGGTTGGTCTTGACGTGGTTGTCGGCGTCGGTCGCGCTCTGCCGGAAGGTGACGGGGACGCCGGTGACGGGGTCGTCGAAGGGCACCTGGATGGAGGTGCTCGTGTTGTTGAAGAAGCCCGTCTCGCGGAAGTTGTCCGTGAGCTGTCGCCCCAGCTCGAAGCCGCCGACGAGCGTGTGCCTGACCCGACCCGTAGAGGCGGAGTAGGTCAGGTCGGTCTGGCTGAAGAGGTTCTTGCGCCGCGTGGCGTTGTTGTAGGCGGAGAGCGCGACGAGGGTCTGCGCCGCGTTCGGCGCGCCCGGCACGAAGTTCTGATAGAACTTGTCGTAGTCGCCGTACGTCGTCCGGTTGTGCAGGTTGAGCTTGCCGAACTGCCGGTCGAAGGTTCCCGAAAGGATGTGCACGTTCGAGCGCACGCGGGCGTCGTCGGGGTTGCCGTAGAAGGTTTCAGAGGGAACGTCCGCCGGGCGGCCCTGGAACGAAGTGACGCCGCGGTCGGCCGTGCGGCGGTCGCGCGCGAACTCGTAGCCGACGGTGATGCGCGTCCGCTCGTCGGGGGCGATGGTGAACGTCGGGTTGAAGGCCGTGCGGTTCAGGTTGACGAACCGGCGGTAGCTGTCCGAGTTCTCGTAGACGCCGTTGAGGCGGAAGGCGACGTGTTCGCCGAGGGGCTGGTTGAAGTCGCCCGAGACGCGCCGGTTGTAGAAGGAGCCGCCCGTCATGATCAACTCGCGCGAGGGGGAGAAGTTGGCCTCCTTGGTCACGCGGTTGATGACGCCGCCGCCGCCGCCGCGGCCGAAGATGAGGGCGTTGGGGCCTTTCAGAGTTTCGAGGCGTTCGAGGTTGTAGAGGTCTCTGTAGTACTGCACGTCGTCGCGGACGCCGTTGAGGAAGAAGTCGGCGCTGGTGCTCTGGCCGCGGATGACGACCTGGTCGCGGTTGCCTTCGCCCTGCTGGGCCGTGAGGCCGGGCGTGTAGAGGACTGCGTCGCCGATGCTCTGCATCTGCTGGTCGTTCAACTGCTCCTTCGCCACGACGGCGACCGACTGCGGCACGTCGCGCAGCAGCGTCGCGGTCTTGGTCGCGCTGCCGGTCACGTCCGTCTGGTAGCCGCCGCTCGCGCCGAAGACCGTCACCGAGCCGTCCACCCCGGCGACCTGTAACCTTACCTCAAGGGAGGCGCCGCCCTCCTGACTCAGCGTGATGGTCTGCGAAGCTTCGGAGAAGCCTTTGGCGGCCACCTTCACGATGTATTCGCCGGGCCCGACGGCCAGCACGAACTCGCCGTTCTGGTCGGTCGTCGCCGAGTAGGCGGCCGGGCGGCCTTTGGCCTCCGCCGTGACGAGCGCGCCGGCGACGGCCGCCCCGTTCGGGTCGAGCACACGCCCGCGGAGCGAGAGCTGCGCGGCCATCTCCGCGCGGGCCAGGGGGCAGGCGAGCAGTAGGAAGAGAGAGAGTTGGAGCAGACGGCTCAGTGTAGTCGGACGTTGCATGGTGGTTCCTTTCGCGCATGCGATACGGCCACCCCCGACGCCTCCTCGGAGCGCCGCGCCGGGCATGTGTAGTTCGTCTGTCCGGGGTCTTCGGGCTGTGTGGGTCGGTGTCGGAGAGTCGCCAGCCATACGTTGATGACCTTCGCGTTGAAAGATGTGGCTGACTGACCGTAGAATGCGGGCGGGTCGTCAGCCGCCGAGGTTGTCGGCCGGGCTCGCGCGGTCGGTTCTGCCAGGGACACAGGCCGCGCGGGCTCCTTACTTTTTAGGGCTGCCTTGCTCTGAAGGCTAAGAAGTCGAAAGAGCTTGAAGGGTAAAATTGAAATCCGTTTTCAATTTCATCGGAAGTATATGCCTCCGCCGCGGAGGTGTCAACCGGCAGTTCCCGGGGGTGAGTGATGGCGGGGTGCAGGCGGGTGCGACCGTCGCGGGGGATAGCAGATCAGTAACGCCCGTGGTAGCGGGTGGGCCGTCGTTAACCGACACAGCCGTATGACAGCGGCCCGCCCGCCACCTCGGGCGGTACCGCCCGCTATGGCGTCGCGGCCGTCTTACAAGTTCGCATCAGAGCCGCCGCAGAGGAGTTCGGCGGCGAGGAGCGGGATAGTCAGCTCATGGTGGCCCGTGACTGAGAAGCCTCGCCCGGCCCCGCCGCTCACGGGGCGGCGGACGACGTTGGTGAGCGGGCGGTAGGACTGTATGAAGTCGAAGTTGGCCGTCGTGAAGTCTTCGAGCGCGTGGCCGAGGTTGCGCACGAGCGTGACGCACTTGAGGAAGACCTCAGGCAGTATGACGGCCGAGCCGACGTTGAGGTAGACGCCGCCGCCGCTCATCCGGCGCACGAGTTCCGAGAGCAGGCGGAAGTCCGTGTGCGTCGCCGCGCCGAGCGCCGCGCCGTCGGCCTGCGGGTGGAAGTGCGCGATGTCCGTCCCGATGGCGACGTGCGCGGTGAAGGGGACGCGCGAGCTGTAAGCCGCGCAGAGCAGCGAAAGCTCCGCGTGCTTCGGCCCGGATTCGACGAGCATCCGCCCGAGCGCTTCGCCCAACCCGACGCCGTCCTTCGCGGCCCGACGCGCGGCCTCGTTCAAAAGCTTCCCCGTCTCGTCGGCGGCGCCGAAGGCCCCCGCGCCGAGCGTCGCGTCCACGTCCTCGGAGGTCGAGCCGACCAGCGCGACCTCCGAGTCGTGGACGAGCACCGAGCCGTTCGCCGCAATCCCCGTCACGAAACCGCGCCGCATGAGGTCGATGATGAGCGGCGCGAGCCCCGTCTTGACCACGTGCCCGCCGACGCCCCACACGACCGGCTTCCCCGACTCGCGCGCCCGCCGCATGCGCGCGGCGACCTCGCGGATGGACTGCACGGCGAGGATGTTCGGCAAGCTGCCGAGGAAGTCCCGCAGGGAAGCGTCCTCGCCGAACGGCCGCGCGAAGTCCTCGACCGCGACCTTGCTCGGCCGCGACGCCAGCGGGTAGGTGCTCACGCCTTCGAGCCCGAGCGGCTGTATGTCTTCGTAGATGGACATGGCGGTGAAAGTGACAAGTGATAAGTGATGAGTGATAAGAGGAAGACAAGGCCCGCCGTCTTCTCTTATCACTTATCACTTGTCACGTCGGGTGGAGTATATCACGCAGCGTTCTTACGCTTGCCGCGGCCGTTGGGCCTGGGCGTCGCGTGGCCGTCCCCGTCGCCGTTGGAGGCGTGGCCGTTGAGGACGGGGCGGAGGGCCTGGCCTGTGTGGGACTTCCTGACCTTGGATACTTCTTCGGGGGTGCCGCAGGCGACGACGCGGCCGCCGCCCGCGCCGCCCTCGGGGCCGAGGTCTACGATGTGGTCGGCGGACTTAATGACGTCGAGGTTGTGCTCGATGACGATGACGGTGTTGCCCAGGGAGACGAGGCGCTGCAACACGTCGAGCAGCTTGTGCACGTCTGCGAAGTGGAGCCCAGTGGTCGGCTCGTCGAGGATGTAGATGGTGCGGCCGGTGGCGCGCTTCGACAGCTCGCGGGCGAGCTTGATGCGCTGCGCCTCGCCGCCCGACAGGGTAGTCGCCGACTGGCCGAGCTTGATGTAGCCGAGCCCCACGTCGAGCAGCGTCTGGAGCTTCTGCTTGATCTGCGGGATGTTCTCGAGCAGCGGCATCGCCTCCTCAATCGTCGTGTCGAGGAGGTCGGCGATGGACTTGCCCTTGTACTTCACCGACATCGTCTCGCGGTTGTAGCGCGCGCCGCGGCACACGTCGCAGAGGACGTACACGTCGGGCAGGAAGTTCATCTCGATGCGCTTCATGCCGTCGCCCTCGCACGCCTCGCAGCGCCCGCCCTTGACGTTGAAGGAGAAGCGGCCGGGCTTGTAGCCGCGCTCGCGCGACTCGGGGAGCATCGCGTACAGCTCGCGGATGGGCGTGAAGAGACCGGTGTAGGTCGCGGGGTTCGAGCGCGGCGTGCGGCCGATGGGCGACTGGTCGATCTCGATGCACTTGTCCACGTGTTCGAGCCCCTCGATGGAGTCGTACTCGCCGGGCTCTTCCAGGGAGCCGTAGAGGTGGCGCGCGAGCGCCCGGTAGAGGATGTCGTCAACCAGCGTTGACTTGCCCGAGCCGGAGACGCCCGTGACGACCGTGAGCAGGCCGAGCGGGAAGGTGGCGTCGATGGACTTGAGGTTGTTGGCGCGCGCGCCGCGGACGGTGACGGCCTTGCCGTTGGGGGCGCGGCGCTCGCGCGGCACCTGGATGGAGAGCTTGCCGCAGATGTACTGGCCCGTGACCGAGGCCGGGTGGCAGGCGACCTCTTCGGGCGTGCCCGAGGCGACGACCTCGCCGCCGTGCGCGCCCGCGGCGGGGCCGAGGTCTACGACGTAGTCGGCGCGGCGGATGGTCTCCTCGTCGTGCTCGACGACGAGCACCGTGTTGCCGAGGTCGCGCAGCGCCGAGAGAGTTTCGAGCAGCTTCTGGTTGTCGCGCGGGTGCAGCCCGATGGAGGGCTCGTCCAGCACGTAGAGCACGCCCCTCAACTGCGAGCCGATCTGCGTCGCCAGCCTGATGCGCTGGCCCTCGCCGCCGGAGAGCGTGGCCGAGGCGCGGTCGAGCGTGAGGTAGCCCAGGCCCACCGTGTCGAGGAAGCGGAGGCGGTTGCGTATCTCGCGCAGGACGAGGCCGGCGATCTGCTCCTCGCGCTCGTTGAGCTTGAGCGAGTCGAAGGCGGCGACGGCCTCTTCAATCGGGAGCGCCGTGTACTCCGCGATGCCGCGGCCGCCGACGCGGACGGCGAGCGACTCGGGCTGCAAGCGCTGGCCCCGGCAGTCCGAACACTCGACGGGCGAGACGAGCTCTTCGATCACTTCGCGCACGCGCTCGCTCGGCGCGTTGTGCATCAGGTCGTTGAGGTAGCGGACGGAGCCCTTCCAATCGCTCTCGTACTTGTAGAGGCCGTGGCGGAAGGTGAGCTGCCCCTCGACGCCGTAGAAGAAGGCGTCGCGCACCTGCCGCGGGAGTTCGGCGAACGGGAGCTGCGGGTCGGCCTTGAAGTGATCGACGACGGCGAGGAGCGCGCTCTTCAGGTAGGCCCCGCCCTGCTTGTAGATCGAGGAGAGTCTGAAGAAGAGCTTGTCGGCGCGCTCGGTCGCGTCGGGGATGATCTTCGCCGGGTCTACCTCCAGAACCGTCCCGAGGCCGTGGCAGCGCTTGCACGCGCCGTAGACCGAGTTGAAGGAGAAGGAGCGCGGCTCCAGAGGCGGGACGTTGATCTGGCAGTTGACGCAGGCCATCCGCTCCGAGTAGAGCTTCTCCTCGCCGTCCACGACGGAGATGAGGACGGCGCCGCCGGTCAGCTTCAGGGCCGTGCGGACGGACTCGGTCAGGCGCTCGCCGATGCCCTGCTTGATGAGCAGCCTATCGACGACGGCCTCAATCGTGTGGTTGCGGCGCTTGTCGAGCCGTATCTCCTCGTCGAGCGAGACCAGCTCGCCGTCCACGCGCGCGCGGAGGAAACCGTCCTTCTGAAGCTTCTCAAGCTCCTTCTTGAACTCGCCCTTGCGGCCGCGCACCACGGGCGCGAGCACCATCACGCGCTCGCCCTCGGGGAGCGAGAGGACGCTGTGGACGATCTGCTCGACCGACTGGCGCGTGATGGGCGCGCCGCAGATGTGGCAGTGCGGCTGGCCGACCGATGAGAAGAGGAGGCGGAGGTAGTCGTAAACTTCGGTCACCGTGCCCACGGTCGAGCGCGGGCTGCGCGAGACGGTCTTCTGCTCGATGGAGATGGCGGGCGAGAGCCCGTCAACCGAGTCCACGTCGGGGCGTTCGAGCTGGTCTAAGAACTGCCGCGCGTAGGCCGAGAGGCTTTCGACGTAGCGGCGCTGACCCTCGGCGTAGATGGTGTCGAAGGCGAGCGAAGACTTGCCCGAACCGGAGAGGCCGGTGATGACGGTCAGGCTGTCGCGCGGGATCACGACGCTGATGTCCTTCAGGTTGTGCTGGCGCGCGCCGCGCACCGTGATGCGGTCAATTGCCATTGCCTGAAATCATCCGCGCGCACTACAGTGGAGAATCCCGAGCGGTGCGGAAACGACGATTGTAAACGACTCCCACGGGGCGGGCAAGCGACCCGCCCGAATTGCGGAACGCGCCGCCCCCGGCGGCGTGAAAACGGAAGCCCGCACGCCGGCCGTAACCGAAACTCAGAAAGGCGGAACTCGAAAAAATGTCCTGGTGCCGCGCGCTCAGCGCCGTCCTACTCGGGCTCTCGCTCGCCCCACAGCCTTTCGCCGCGCAGGCGCAGGAGCCCGCGCCCGCCGACAAGTCGGCTCCCGCCACGGAGAGGCCGGCCCCTTCCTGCGAGGCGGAGCGCGCGCTGCAACTCGTCCGTGAGCAGTTGTCGGAGGCGAAGGCTTTCGCCAACGGCGGGAAGCGCGTGGCCGTGATGGCGCGCGCCGCGGAACTGCTCTGGCCCTTCGACGAGGCGCAGGCGCGCGCGGTCTTCGCCGAGGCGTTCGAGGTCGCATCATCTCACTATAGGGAGCACGGGCAGGAGTCCACCGTGCGCAAGTCTTCGCGCGCGGACGGGGACAACGCCATGCCCGGGCTGAGGCACATGCTGACCGACCCGCGCGTCGTGGTCATCCGCGCGGTCGCGCGCCGCGACCCTGCGTGGGCGCAGAAGCTCAGCGCGCGCTCGGCCGAAGACACGCGGCAGCGCGCCGCCGAGGCCGACGCGAAGACGGGGCGCGAGGCCGTGGCCGAGAGGCTGATGACCGTGGCGACCTCGCTCCAGGCGAGCGACCCGGCGCTCGCTCTCGCGGTCGCGCGCGAGTCTTTACGCCACCCGGCCTCGCGCTTCCTCTCGCAGTTCATCTATAACGTGGCGCGAACCGACCGCGCCGCGGCCGACGCGTTCTACGCCGACGCGCTGCGCGCCTACTCGACGGCCGACCTCGCCTCTCTGCTCCAACTCTCCGGCTACCCGTTCGGGCTTTCGCAGAATCTCGGGCTGCGCTCGGGCTACAACGGCGCAGGCGTGCCCCCGAAGGATTTCGCGCCGAGCCCGGACTTACAGAGGCGTTTCGTCAGCGCCTTCCTGCGGCTCGCCGCGCGGCGGCTCGAAGCGGCCGCGGGCCAGCCGCCGCCTTCGGCCGACTCGTACCAGCAGCCGCCCTCCGACGCGGAGTTGATCTACGGGGCGCTCGTCTCGCTTGAGAACGTCTACGGGCCTTCGGACAAGAACTTCCTGGCGCTCGCCGCGCCGCACAAGCAGGCGGCGGGCGCGATGCTGAGCGGGAACGGGCTCCGCCGCGCGGAGGGCGGCGCGCAGCGCGCCCCGCGCACGGAGCCGACTCCGCCGCCCGACCCTTCCTCGGCCTTCGACAGCGTGCTGGCGAACGCCGAGCGTATCAAAGACCCGGACGCGCACGACCGGGCGATCATCATGGGACTCTTCGGCATGCTCGGCAGGGAGAGTCTGGAGCGGCTGGAGGCGGCGGCGGACAAGTTGAAGGACGAGGGCGCGCGCCGGCAGTTCCTGGAGACCGCGTACTTCGAGAAGTCGCTCAGGGCGTCGAGGGAGGGGCGGCCGGACGAGGCCGCGCGCTTCGCGGAGAAGGTCGGTTCGCTCGAACAGCGCGCGGGGCTCGCCGGCGAGCTGGCCGCGGCCGAGCTGAAGCAGTCGGGCGCGGCGCCGCTCGCGCTCGCCGTCGCCGAGTCGGTCTACAAGTCCGCGCAGGGCGCGCCGGAGTCGGAGGAGAAGGTGAGGGCGCTCGTCAGGCTCGCGCACCTTTACTTACAGCTCGAACCGCCGCGCGCCGCGCAGGTGCTGACGGAGGCGGTCGCGGCCATCAACCGCGTGCCCGACGTGGACCCGATGCGCCCCTTCATCACGCGCGCCGTGGACGGGCGCAAGTTCAACGTCTACACCTCGTACGCCTCGCCCGGTTTCAACCTGGAGGCGGTGCTGCGCGAGTCGGGCGGGCGCGACTTCGAGGCGGCGCTCCTCGCCGCGCTCGGGCTCGACGACAAGCACCTGCGGGCGCTGGCCGTCCTCACGCTGGCGTCGAAGTGCCTCGAAGCCGCGCCGAAGCCGGAGAGGCCGAAGAAGCCCGCGCGCGGCGGCCGGAAGCAGTGAGGACGAAGTCCGGCGGCACTCTCGTCGAGCGCGGCCTCGACGTGCGCGGTGCCCTGTCTTGACACCCCTCGCGCGCGGCTCCTAAACTTCGCGGCGTAGAGAAGCCCGCGGACAAGCGACCCCGGCACGACGCGAGAGAGGGCAGGAGAGGCACGTGCTGAATCTTCCGAACGCACTGACTTTGTCGCGCATCTTCGTCGTGCCGCTGCTGGTCGTCGTGCTGCTCACGCCCTTCTCGGAGAACTGGTTCGGCGTCCAGCGCCACCTGCTCGGCGTCGCGCTCTTCCTCGCCGCCTCCTTCACGGACTTCCTCGACGGGCGCATCGCGCGCCGCCGCCAACAGATTTCGCGCTTCGGCATCCTGCTCGACCCCATCGCCGACAAGCTGCTCATTAGCGCCGCGCTCATCTCGCTCGTCGAGAACCGCCTGGCCCCGGCCTGGGCCGTCTGCATCATCGTCGGGCGCGAGTTCGCCGTGTCGGGGTTGAGGAGCGTGGCGGCGGCCGACGGCGTCGTCATCTCGGCGTCGCGGATGGGGAAGTTCAAGATGGCGGCGCAGGTCCTGGCCGTCGCGCTGCTCATCGCCGCGAGCACGGGGGGGAGGCCGCCCGTCGCGAACTTCGGCGACGCCTTCCCCGCGATACAGTTCTGGACGGTGCCCGAGCTGCGCGCGGCGGTCGGCCACCTCTTCGGTGCGGGCGCGGTGACGGGGACGGACTGGCAGGTGCTCCTCTACACGCTGGGGCGCGCGACGCTCTGGGTCGTGGTGCTGCTGGCCTGCCTCTCGATGTATGAATACTTCCGCGCCTTCTACCGCGCGGCGGTCGAGCGCTCCGCCGCCGAGCGCGAGCCCCCACGCGCCCCGCTCCCGCAAGCCGCACGCACGACTCCCAACCGATAAAGGCCATAAACCGTGAACCGTGAACCGTGACGAGGAGGGACTGCCTTCCTCCTCGTCACGGTTCACGGTTTACGGTTTATGGCGAACGGCGTGAGCTACTGGACTTCGACCGCGTCGCCGGTGTGTATCTCCTGCGCGACGCGCGTGACGACGGCGGTCGCCGTGCGCCCCTCGACGCGGAGGACGACCAGCTCGCCGACGACCTTGCGCGGGACGGCCGGGCGCTTGCGCTTGATGTCGGGCGTCTTGACGGTATCCCCCGACTCAGACCCGCTCACGTCCTTGACGCGCTGCGCCTTGTTAGAGTGGCGGCCGCCGCGGCGCGAGTCGCTCTGGAAGCCGTTGTTTATGTTGCCCGTGACCTCGTCGCCGTAGTCCACGATCACGGCGTGCTCCTCCGGGCGGAAGACTGTCAGGTAGTCGCCGACCTTCACGCCGTCCTCGGCCCCCAGGTCGACGAAGACCACTTCGTCGCGCGAGACCATCTCGCGGCCGTCGCGCGCGAGCACGAGGCGTCCGGTCTGCTTGCCCGTCGGCTCGGCGAAGCGGTCGAGCGCGGTCTCGGCGCGCGCCGGCAGGTCGGGGCGGGCCGGCGCCGGGCGGAGCAGGTCGCCGAGCAGCAGGTCGGCGCACGACCGCTCGACCATCGCCACCGAGACACGGTCGCGCACGCGCACGACGCGCAGCCGCCCGAGTTCCTGCGTGTAGACGCCGAGCGGGCCCGTCTTGCGCGAGAACTTCGAGCGGAACTGCCCGCGCGGCCGCACGACCGTGAACTCCTGCCCGACGCGCACGCCCGCCTGCGAGCCCGCGTCGAGGTAGACCAAGTCGCCCTCGGCGAAGGTGCGGCGCTCCCTCTCGTCTTCGGCGCCGACGATCTGCGCGGCGGCGGCCTGCGGGGTCTGCTCGATGAAGCCGCCGCACGCGGACTCGCTGGCGCGCGCGGCGGGCGCGGGCCGGCGCGCCTCCGAAGAGACGAGGGTCGGCCTTTCGGCGGGTGTTTGCGGCCTCTGCGGCGCGGTGCGGCGGCCCGCGGTCTGGGCGCTTGCCGCGGCCTGCGCGAAGGCGCAAAATAAGAGCAACAGCAGAAGCATAAGCAGTTTGCGGACGGGGAACGGGTCGCAGCTAGGCACGGGTAATCTCCTTGTGTGTTTGTGGCATCAAAGGTGTCCGACAATCCGCAGGCCGTGACTCGCTTCAGAGTGCTTCGGGACAGCGGGCGGGGCGTGTTTGAAGAGGCGCGTGGGGCGGCCCTGAGCCCATCTGGGGCTCCGCCCCGGCAGGCACTTTCCATCCTAGCGGCTGGCGCGCGGGAGCGTCAACAAGTTTGTTCACCGGCGTCCCCGTGCCCGTCTGCGGCGGGCCGCCGCGGCGGCTTGCCTTTTCCCGAAGGCGTTGCTAGTATTCACGTTTTGCCGGAAGGCGCGGATTCTCTACCGTGATAAGCCGGTGTAGCTCAGGGGTAGAGCAGCGGTTTTGTAAACCGCGGGCCGGGGGTTCAAATCCCTCCACCGGCTCTGGCCGAGTTTGACATCCGCAGGGGTGGTCGAGTGGTTAATGGCACCGGGCTGTAAACCCGGCGGGTTCACACCCTACGTAGGTTCGAATCCTACCCCCTGCACCAGTCCGGAAGGATGAAGCAGGAAGGATGAAGGATGAAGTGACGGCCAAACGGCGTCGCTTTCATCCTTCATCCTTCATCCTTCATCCTTTTCAAGGGCGGGAGTAGCTCAGTTGGTAGAGCATCAGCCTTCCAAGCTGAGGGTCGCGAGTTCGAGCCTCGTCTCCCGCTCCAAGTATCAACCAAACCGTTCGGGCGTTTTCGCGCCCGAGTAGCTCAGGGGTAGAGCGCCTCCTTGGTAAGGAGGAGGTCACGGGTTCAAATCCCGTCTCGGGCTTAAAGCTAAACCGCAGAACTCAACCTAAGGAAGAGGCAAGAGGGACATGGCGAAGGAGAAGTTTGACCGGTCGAAGCCGCACGTCAACATCGGGACGATCGGGCACGTCGACCACGGGAAGACCACTTTGACGGCGGCGATCACGAAGGTGCTCGCGAAGCACAACCCGCGGATCACCGTGCGGG
>DATMVD010000081.1:0-23852 GCA_035563535.1 Pyrinomonadaceae bacterium
GCCGACTCCGCCGCGCACGAGTGGGTCTTCAGCCTCGACGCCGACGAACGCGTCTCGCCCGAGCTGCGCGCCGAGGTCGAGGCGCTGCGCGCCGCGCCCGCCGAACGCCTCGCCGACGGCTACCGCATCCCGCGCCGCTCCTTCTACATGGGCCGCTGGATTCGCGGTGGCGGCTGGTATCCAGACCACCAACTGCGCCTCTACCGCCGCGCGCGCGGACGCTGGGCCGGCGCGCACGTCCACGAGTCAGTGAAGATGGACGCGGGCGCGCGCGTCGAGACGCTGCGGGGCGACCTCCTCCACTACAGCGTCCGCGACGCCGCGCACCACCACCGCATGATCGGCGAGCGCTACGCGCCGCTCTCCGCGCGCCAGATGTTCGAGGCCGGCCGCCGCACTTCCCCGCTCCGCATCGCGGCGGCCGCCCCCGCCGCCTTCACACGCAGCTTCGTCCTCAAGGGCGGCTTCCGCGACGGCCTCGCCGGCCTCGCCATCGCACGCTTCGCCGCCCACCACGCCTTCCTGAAGCACGTGATGCTTTGGGAAATGCAGAAAGACGTGAACCGTAAACCGTAAACCGTGACAAGAGAACTCGTCTTCTCTTGTCACGGTTTACGGTTTACGGTTCACGAATCTTTTACTCTAAGACTTCGAGGTCGGTGCTCTCCAACTGATGCCGGGGCTTCTCGGGTTTGGGGATGGGGGCCGGGGCGTCCTGGCTGAGTGTGATCTCGGAGAGGAGTTCGTCCGTGAGCTGGCGCGACTCGGCGACCGCAGAGCCCTGGTTGAGGACGACGAAGTAGACCTTGCCGTACTTCTGCGTGTAGACGACGCCGCCGAGGCTCGCCATCCCGCCGTCGTCGTGGACGAGCGTGCCCGTCTTCGCCACCACCGCGTATTCGAGCGGCGTCCCCACCATCCTGCGCCGCAGCGTCCCGTAGTCGCCGCTCGCCACGGCCATGATGTCAACCAACTCTAAACCCTGCCGGCGCGCCTCGTCGTCGAGCGCGCGGATGACCGCCACGAGCCCGCGCGGCGTCATGCGGTTGACTTCGAGACCCGAGGCCGTCGCCAGGGTCACCTGCTCCGGCGGGAGCTTCAACTCGTCGATAAGGTACTGACGTATTCCCTCCGGCCCGCCCACCAGCGCGCCCAGGCGCTCGGCCACGAAGTTGCTCGAATGCGCGTTCATGTAGAGCAGGATGTCGTTCAGAGGGTACGAGAGCACCGCGAAGGCCGGCTCGCCCTGCGGCGCTTCGGTGACGGCCCACCTCTTCGGGCCGAGCTTCAGCACTTTGGCGAGCCGCGCGGTCGATTCCTCGGGCTTGACGGCGAAGTTGAAGGCGAAGTCGGGCGTGACGGCCAGCTCGCCCTCGAACTTCTTGACGCCGCGCTCGGCCAGCTTCTTCGCCACGAGCGTCGCGTGGAAGTCGCCGAAGGTCGGGTCGCCCCCCGCGGCGACGAGGCGGCCGTGCAGCACGCCCGACTTGTCCACCTCGCCGTCGATGTAGAACTTCGTCTCGAAACGGAAATCCTTGCCGAGTTTGCGCAGCGCGACGAGCGAGGTCGCGAGCTTGACGAGGGACGCGGGGTTGTAAGCGCCGTCGGCGTTGTGCTCGGCGAGCGTGACGCGGCCGTCCGTAGACTGCACGAGCAGCGCGTGGCGCGCGGGGTCGTCGTTGCGCCCCGCGTACCAGCCGGCCACGTCGAAGGCCGGCGCGGCGGGCTGCGGCGGCGCGGGGACTGACGACGCGGGCACGGCCGCCGTCTGCACGAGCGGGATGTGTATGTACGCGGCGGCGGCCCTGCGCGCGTCCTTCATCAGCGCGTAGGGCGCGAAGGTCAGCGCGAGGATGACGACCGCGCCGATGACCATCAACGCGTAGATCGGTTTGCGAGGGTTCAAGTCGCCGTACTCCTTATCAGAACGTTCTCATCAACAACTGTATGATTCCGAGCCTTTAACAAAGCCTGATAAAGCTTTAATATGCAAATAGGGCGCCACGCGTCAAGCGGCGTCCCGCGTTAAACCATTCTTCTTTCTTCATCCACATCGAATGGACATTCTTCAGAGATTCGTGACACAGGACGCGCAGACGGGGCTCCCTGTGTACATAATTGCCGCGGCCGTCGGCGTCGTCGGGGCCGTCATCGGCAGTTTTTTAAACGTGGTCATCCACCGCGTCCCGCGCGAGGAGTCGGTCGCCTTCCCCGCCTCGCACTGCCCCTCGTGTGACACTGCGATACGGCCGTACGACAACATTCCCGTCGTCAGTTGGGCCGTCCTGCGCGGGCGCTGCCGCGCCTGCCGCGCGCCCATCTCGGCGCGCTACCCGGCGGTCGAGCTTCTGACGGGCGTGCTCTTCGCGCTTACTTACGTGCTCCATTCGGGACTCACGCTCTCGCTGCCTTTCGACCTCGCCTTCGTCGCGGCCGTCGTCGCGCTCGTCTTCATCGACGCGGAGCACATGATTCTGCCGAACGTCATCACCTACCCGGGCACGGCGCTGGCGCTCGTAGCGCGGGCAGTCGTGCCGAACCTCTACGGCGTGGCTTGGCTCGGCGGGGCGGAGACGCCCGCGTGGCTGCTCTCGCTCGGCGGCGCGGTGCTGGGCGCGGTGGTGGGCGGGGGGTTTCTCTGGGCGGTCGGCTGGCTCTGGGAGCGCGCGCGGGGGGTCGAGGCGATGGGGCTCGGCGACGTGAAGATGATGTTCATGGTGGGGGCCTTCCTCGGGTGGCCCTTGACGCTCCTGACGATCTTCGTCGGCGTGCTCACGGGCTCGGTCGCGGGCGTGGCCGCGATGGCGCGGCGCGGCGAGCGCGACATGCAGATGCTCCTCCCCTTCGGCATCTTCCTCGGCCTCGGCTCGCTCGTCAGCCTCCTCTTCGGCACGCGCATCATCGACTGGTACGTGGGGAAATTTTGAAAGCCGTAAACCGTGAACCGTGAACCGTAACAAGAGCTGACGTGTTATCAAGCGCTCGGGCGTTCCGACGCCGTCCCTACTTGTCACGGTTTACGGTTCACGGTTCACGCTCCTTATGCCTCGTCACGAAAACCGGATGCAGTTGGCGTTGGCGCTGTTGGTGGGGCTGCTGCTCCTGGCCAACCTGTTCACGCTGACGCTGGTGGCCCTGTCGCCCGCGACGCGCGCGGAGCGCGCGCCCGTCCTGTACACGGTCTTCGTCCTGACGCTCGTCATCAGCGTCCCCTCCATCCTGCTGCTGCCGCGCTGGCTCCTGAGGCCCTACAGGCAACTCGTGGACGAGGCCGAGCGCGCGCCGGTCGAGGCGGCGGCGCGCGGGCGCACCAGAGACGAGTCTGAGTTCGTGCTCGAAACTTTTCAGGAGGTCGTCGCGCAGCTCCGCGCCAAGCAGCGCGAGCTTGAGCGCCTGGGCGCGCGCGCGGCCCAGCGGGCCGCCACCGCCGAGCAGTTCAGCGAGCGCGTCGTCGCCAGCCTCCCTTCGGGGCTCGTCGCCTTCGACTCCGACGGGCGCGCGACCGTGGTCAACGCGCCCGCGCGCGCCCTGCTGGGGCTGGAGGGGCGCGTCGAAGGTGAAGACTTCAAACGGCTGCTGGCACGCGCGCCGGGGCTGGCCGGGATGGTCGGGCGCTGTCTTCAGACGGGCGAGCTTTACAGGCGCGAGGAGGCGTCCGTCGCGCTCGACGGCGGGCGCGCGCGGCGGCTCGGCGTGACGGTCGCGCCCGTGAACCCGGCCCCCGCGGGCGGCTCGCGCGGCGTACTCTGCATGCTGACCGACATCACGGAGGTGGCGGAGCTGCGCGAGGCGGTCGCGCGCAAGCGCAACCTCGAAAGCCTCGGCGAGATGTCGGCCGGGCTCGCGCACGAGTTCAAGAACGCGCTGGCGACGCTCCACGGCTACGCGCAGCTCCTGCAGAACGCGTCGCTCACGGGGGACGCGCGCGCCTCTTCCACCGCGGCGCTGTTGCAGGAGGTGCGCGGCCTCTCCGAGATGGTCAACTCCTTCCTCAACTTCGCGCGTCCGAAGACGCCCGACCTCGACGACGTGAACTTGCGCGAGCTGCTCGACACCTGCGCCGCAGACCTCGCGGCCCTCTTCAAAGAGCGCTCCGTCGCGCTCGCCATCGGAGGCGAGTTCGCGGAAGTCCGCGCCGACGAGCGCATGCTCCGCCAGGCGCTCCTCAACCTCATGCGCAACGCGGCCGAGGCGATCCCCGACGAGGCGGCCGAGAGGCGCGTCCTCGTCACCGGCTCGGTCGAACGGGATGCCGCGGGGCACAACTGGGCGCGGGTCGAAGTCGAAGACACCGGCGCGGGCGTCGCCGAAGAGGACTTGCACAGAATCTTCATCCCCTTCTTCACCACCAAGTCCAAGGGTCACGGCGTCGGCCTCGCCCTCGCCCACCGCGTCGCCACAGACCACGGCGGCACGCTCTCCGCCGCGAACTCTCCGAACGGGGGCGCGGTCTTTACGCTGCGGCTTCCCCTCTGATTTGATGAGCGCTTTAAGTTGCCTAACGGCCGTTTAGAGGCGGGCTCCGCCCGCCTGCCCGTATAACACCCTGCATGAGCCGGCGGGCGGAGCCCGCCTCTAAACTATAGGCTGTGGGAAGAACATCAAGCCGCCCTATCGTTCGACGTGAACTCGTTTGAACCCCAGCCCGATGACGCGTGCGGGGAGCGTGCGGAGGACGGGGAGGCGGAGCAGCAGGCGGAGGGCGAGGGGAACGCGGAAGGTGTTGCGGGGGTCGAGGGCGGCGGCGATGACGCGCTTCTGGATGCGTGTCTGGAGCGCCTGGATGAGGCGGGTGGGCCATTCGCGTTGGCGCTGCACTTTATGAAGATGTTCTTCCGTGAGCGTCCCTCGTCGGAGGGGTTCGGCGAGGGCGTTGGCGGCGACGACGGCGTCCTGGATGGCGTAGTTGATGCCGACGCCGCCGACCGGCGACATGACGTGCGCGGCGTCGCCGACGAGGAGCAGCCCCGGCTTGTGCCAGCGCACGACGCGGCTCGACTCGACCGAGAGCATCGAGACCTGTTTCCACTCGCGGAGCACGTCGAAGCGTTCGGCGTACTCGGGGGCGGCCGACTTGAGTCTGTCGCGGAGGGCTTCGACGCCCGCGGCGCGCACTTCGCGGAAGCCGCCCTTGAGGATGAGGTGTGCGACCTGCCACTGGCTCCCGCGGTTGAGCATGACTATGCCGACGCCGCCGCGGAAGTATGCGACGCCGCCTTCGGGGTCGCCCGCCTGCCGCGGGACGCGGAACCAGAGCACGTCCATCGGGGGCGAGGTCTTGACCTGCCCGAACCCGCCGAGGTGGCGCACGCGCGAGCCGCGGCCGTCGGCCCCGATTGTCAGTAAAGCGCGCAGCTCGTGTTCTCCGCTCCGGTCTTCGTAGCGCACGCCGCGCACCGCGCCACCCTCCTCAATCAACCCTTCGACGCGCGCGCCCATCCGTAGCTCGAAAGACGGAAGGTGCTTCGCCTCTTCGACGATGAAGGCGAGGAAGTCCTTCTGCGGGAGCATCATGATGTAGGGGAAGCGCGTCCTGAGTCGGCGGAAGTCGGCGAGGACGGTCGGGCCTTCGTCCGTGATGATGGTGCCCGTGTGGATTTTGGAATGAGGCAGCCGGTGCAGACGTTCGGCGAGGCCGATCTCGTCCATCAGCTCAAGCACGGAGGGGTGGAGCGTGTCGCCGCGGAAGTCTCGGTCGAAGTCTTCGTGCGCTTCGAGGAGCGTCACACGCACGCCCTTGCGCGCGAGCAGCAGCGCGAGCACCGCGCCGGCCGGCCCGCCGCCGACGACTACACAGTCCGCCTCGCCGCGCTCAGTCGTCATCCCCCTTCAGCCCTCGCGGGAAGTATTCGCGCCAGCGGCGCGTGACGAGGTCGGCGATGTCGGGGCGGACGGCGAGTTCGTCGGGGTAGCCTGGCTTCATGCGCGCGTCGATGACGACGGGCGCGGTGTATGAGATGTGATGCTTGCGCAAGGCGGTCGCGGCGGCGTGTATGTCCGAGGCGGGCTCGAAGCGCGTCCAGGTGGCCCAGAGGAAGTCGGAGGCGCTGCGCGCGACCGAGGCGTCGTCGTGGAGGACGACGAGCGGCCAGTCGCCGAAAGACTCTTCACGCGCGAGGCGGGCGGCGAGTTCGGGCTCTTCCTCAAACGCCGCGCCCTCGACGACGAGGCAGCCGGCGCAGAAGGGTTCGGCGCGCGTGACCCCTTCGGGCGGACGGCCGCGGAACTCGCGGGGCAGCTCGCGCACGGCGTCGCCGAGGCCGAGCAGCACCGCCTTGCTGCCGCGGTTGACCGTGCCCGAGGTGTAGTCGAGCGTGTCCATCGAGAGGTTCGAGAAGACGAAGAGGTCTGTCTCGGGGCGGAAGCGCGCGAGGACGTGCTCGAAGAGGCGCGGGAAGTCGCGCAGGTCTTGCGGCGTGTCCGTGAGCAGCAGGAATTTGGTGAGCGAGAGCTGACCCTCGCCGAGGATGCGGAAGGCGGAGACGAGCGCCTCGCGCGCGTAACGCTCGCGCACGACCGCGGCGGCCAGAGAGTGGAAGCCGGTCTCGCCGTACGTCCAGAGGTCGCGCACGGACGGCATCACGACGGGGAAGAGCGGCGAGAGGAGTTTTTGCAGGTAGTCGCCGATGAAGAAGTCTTCCTGCCGCGGCTTGCCGACGACGGTCGCGGGGTAGACGGCGTCGCGCCGGTGATAGACGGCCTCGACGTGGAAGACGGGGTAGTCGTGTCGCAGAGAGTAGTAGCCGTAATGGTCGCCGAAGGGGCCTTCCGGCCGTCGCTCGCGCGGCGGGACTTTGCCGACTAAGGCGAACTCGGCTTCGGCGACGAGCCGGTGCGGGTGGCCTTCGAGCGGAGATTCCACGACGCGAATCTTCTCGCCCGATAAGACGGAAGCGAGGACAAGCTCGGGCACGTCTTCGGGGAGCGGCGCGATGGCGGAGAGGATGAGCGCGGGCGGGCCGCCGAGGAACATCGTGACTGGGAGCGGTTGCCCCGCGCTTTCGGCTTCGTGGTAGTGGAAGCCGCCGCCCTTGTGTATCTGCCAGTGCATGCCTGTCGTGCGCGCGTCGAAGCGCTGCATGCGGTACATGCCGAGGTTGTGCTTGCCCGTCGAGGGGTGCTCCGTGTAGACGAGTGGCAGCGTGAAGAAGGGCCCGCCGTCCTCCTGCCACGTCGTCAGCACGGGCAGCTCGTCGAGGCGCGCGGGACGGTCAACGACTTCGGTGACGGGCGCGCGGCTCACCCTCTTCGTGCCGAGCTTCAGGGCTTCGAGCGCGAGCGCGCGGTGCTGCCAGAGCGCGGCGGGCTTCGGCGGCAGCAGCGACTCGGCGACGTGGACGGCCTGGCGGACGAGCGCCTCGGGCTTCGGGCCGAACGCTTTCTCTATCCGTGCGGCCGTGCCGAAGAGGTTGGTGACGACGGGGTAGCGGCTGCCCTTCACCTTCGTGAAGAGGAGCGCGGGGCCGCCCCTTTCGATGACGCGGCGGTGGACTTCGGCGAGTTCGAGGTCGGGGTCAACTTCCGCCCCGACTTCGACGAGGTCGGACTCTTTGCGGAGCAGTTCGAGAAACGAGCGGAGGTTGCGGTGCATGCGCCGCCAGTAAATCACACACGCGAGGTCGAGAACAAACAGGTCATACCGACTTGCGGGTCGAAGAGAGACGGTCTCTCGCCGGGGGACGCGATCTTCCGGGGGGATTTTAAGGAATCCGCCCCGTCGTGTGCGGTTTCCGCGTCCGGGATCGCATCTTCAGCATTGCGTACCACGATATTTAAGCTTTAGATCGCGTTACGCGACTCGGGAATTGCGATACGCAAGCGGTGTAACGCGCTACGCGACTGACGTGGTGTGTTACGCCGCTTTCGTATCGTATTACGCGACTGGCGCAATGTGTTACGCCGCTTTCGTACCGTATTACGCCAGTCGCGTAGCGTCTTACTCTAGTCGCGTAGCGTGTTCCACCGCTTGCGTATCGTTTTACGTGGCTGGCGTAGCGTGTTACGCGGCTGGCGTATCGTCTTACGCCAATCGCGTAGCGTCTTACTCTGGTCGCGTAGCGCGTTACGCCGCTTGCGTATCGCATTACGAAGCCCTCGTAATACGGACTTTCAGGTCGGAATAAGGCTTCTTAAAGCTGGGAGCGTGGGCATCCCTGCCCGCCATGAGCGCGAAAGCGCGAAGGCCGTGATGCTTTAAACCTCATCGTTGAGTGATAACGATTGATGGCTAAGCGTGCTCAGGCACGCTTTGGCGGGCAGGGATGCCCGCGCTCCCGGCGTGAGGGGGCTTACCGTTTTGGAGTCGGTATCAGAAGGGCGGCGGCGTATCGTCGGAGTTGCCGACCTTGCGCTCGCGCTTGGGCTCGACCGTCGGGGTCTCTTCGACGCGGATGGTGATTTCGCGCTCGGCGAACTTGGCGGCGTCGGCGATGAGCGGGTCGGTGGACTGCGTGTAGGGCTGAATCTTTTCGAGCGTGGCGCGGTCGCCCACCGCGGCGAGCACTTCGAGCAGTCGCGCCTGCGTGTGGCCGTTGACGCGGCCGAGGAAGACGTAGAGCGGATCGGGGCCTTCGAGCTGTTTGAGGTAGGCGACCGACTGTTCGGCCCGGCCTTTCTCGTCGAGCGCGTTGACGAGCTCGAACAGCGTCTCGTTCTTCCCCATCCGGTAGAGCGCCCAGTCGAGCGCGAGCTTGACGCGCGCGTCCCTCTCCTGCACGCGGAAGCCTTCGACGAGCCGGCGGTGCTCGACCGCCGCGAGGCGCGCCAGCTCTTCCGCCGCCGCGCGACGCTCCGACGCGACGCGGCTCGAAAGCTTACGCGCGACCGCCGAGGAGTCCTGCGCGCACACGAGCGCCGGGGTTACGAGGAGTGAAAACAGTGCCAGCGTTAACGTCGTCTTGCTCTTCATGGCCTGACCTCAAAAGAACATTGAACCGCAGAGACACGGAGACACGGCTTGAAGCAGGTTTTTGTCTTAGCTATGCGTCCGTGTCTCTGCGGGTAATTCAGCCTTCTCAACGTTACTGCTTCGCCGTGCCGCCGTCGGACTTGCGGAGCTTGCCGGAGTCGAGGTCGAGTTCGTCGTGCTTGATGACTTCGACTTCGGGGAACTGCTTGCGCAGCGGCTCGATGAACTCCTTGGCCTCGCCGACGATGACGATGGCGGCGTCCGCCGCGCCGAGGCGCGAGCCGGCGAACTTCTGTATCTGCGCGGGCGTCACGGCCTGCACGCTCGCGATGTAGCGGTTGATCTCGTCGAGGCTCAGCCCGTAGAGCGCCAGCGAGGCGATCTGCGCGACGAGCCCCTCGGTCGTCTCAAGCGAGCGGCCGAAGTTGCCGATGACGACGGCCTTGCGCGGCGTCAGCTCCGCCTCGCTCACCGCCTCGCTCGACAGGCGCGCCAGCTCGCCCATGAGGAGCTGTGCCACCTCCGCGCCCGACTGGTTCTTCGTCTGCGCCGACGCGGTGAACGGCCCCACCTCGCGCCGCGTTTCGAGCGACGAGCGCGCGCCGTAGCTCAGGCCCCGCTTGATGCGTATCTCCTGGTTCAGACGCCCCGAGTAGCCCGAGAGCACGGAGTTCGCCACCACCCCCGAGTAGAACTCCGGGTCGGTGCGCGCGATGCCGCGCCGCGCGAAGACGACCGCCGCCTGCCCCGCGCCCGGCATGTCCACGACCACGACGCGACGCTTCGCCGCCGCGCCCTGGACGCGCGCCGCGGCCGAGGCCGTCAGCGCGGCGGAAGGCTTCGCCCAGTCTCCGAACAGGCGCTCGGCGAGCTTGTAGGCGTCGTCGGCCTTGATGTCGCCGCCGAAGACGAGGACGGCGTTGTCGGGCCGGTAGTAGCGCGCGTGGAAGTCGGCCACGTCCCTGCGCTGTATGCGCTGGACGGAGGCGGGCGTGCCCGAGACCGGGTGGCCGTACGGGCTGTCGCCGAAGACGACGCGCGAGGCGACCCAACTCGCGAGCTGGCCGGGGTCGTTCATTGCGACGCTCAGAGAGTCGAGGTACTGCTGCCGCAGGCGCTCGACCTCGTCCTCCTTGAAGACGGGGTTGCGCGCCACGTCGGCGAGGACGGCCAGTGCCGGCTCCGCCTTCGACGAGAGGACGTTGACCGACGCGCGCGAGGCGTCCCAGCCCGCGCCCGAGTTCAGCACGCCGCCGAGCGCCTCGATCTCCTGCGCGATCTGCGGGGCGGTGCGCGTCTTCGTGCCCTTGGTCAGAAGCTCGGCCGTCATGTCGGCCAGGCCGGAGAGGTTCGCCGGGTCAACCTCGCCGCCGTTCTTGACGAGGAGCTGCGCGGCGACGAGCGGCGTCGAGTGGTTCTCGACGACGATGACGCGCAGGCCGTTCGGAAGCGTGCGCTCGACCGGCTTCGGCACGTTGACCGGGCGCGGCGCGGCCGGCGGCGGCGGCGTCTCCTGCGGAGTTGCCCCCGCGGTAGACGTGCCTGTCTGCGCGCTCGAACCCGTGCCCAGAGCGAAGGCGGCGAACAGGAGGGCGGCGGCGACGAGCGCCGCGGGCCGGACTTCCTTCAAGACGTTTCTCATCGGCTTCCCTCCCCTTGCGTGCCCTCGGCCTTCTTCTCCTCGGGCTTCTGCGGCTCCGCCTGGTACGTGATGACGACGCGGTTCGTGTCGGTGAAGTACTTCTTCATCACGCGCTGCACGTCGGCGACGGTGACGGCCTGGAGCTTCTCGATGTCCCTGTTGACGAGGCTCGGGTCGCCGAGCAGGACGGCGGCGCGGGCGAGGGCGAACGCCTTCCCGTCGTTGGTCTCGCGCTCGCGCAAAGCGTTGGCGACGAGCTGGTTGACGGCCTTGTCCAGCTCGGCCTTCGTCACCGGCGCGTCCTGCATCTTCTTCAACTCGGCGAGCAGTGCGCGCTCGGCCTCCTCCGGCTTCTTGTCGCCGGCGAGGATGGCCCCGAGGACGAAGAGGCCCGGGTCTTCGCGCAGGTCTGCGCTGCCGAAAGCCTCCTGCGCGATTTGCTGCGTGTAGACGAGCGACTGGTAGAGGCGCGACGACTCGCCGCCCGAGAGGATGGACTCGGCGACGCGCAGCGCGTACGAGTCGTCGGCCGTGACGGGCGGGGACAGGTAGCTGATGGCGACCGCCGGCAGCGGCACGTTGGGGCCGGTGACGGTGACGCGCTTCTCGGCGGTGCGCGCGGGCTCCTTCACGGTCACGCGCGGGATCGGGCCGGCGGGCTTCGCGACCCGGTTGAAGTACTTGTCCACCCACGCGTCGAGCTGCCGCTGGTCGAAGTCGCCGACGACGACGAGCGTCGCGTTGTCGGGGCGGTAGAAGGTCTTGTGGAAGGCGCGCACGTCTTCGAGCGTCGCGGCGTCCAGCTCCTCGATGCTGCCGATGCCGGGGCGGCGGTAGGGGTGCGCGGTGAAGGTGTTCTTCTCGATGGAGTAGAAGAGCCGGCCGTAGGGCGGCGCAAGTATCCGCGCGCGGAACTCCTCCTTCACCACGTCGCGCTCCGACTTGAAGTTCTTCTCGTCCACGTTGAGCGTGCCCATGCGGTCGGCCTCGGCCCAGAGGAGCGTCTCCAGGTAGTTCGACGGCACGACCTCGTAGTAGTTGGTGAAGTCGTCCCAGGTCGAGGCGTTGTTGAACCCGCCCACGTCCTCCGTGAGGCGATCCATCTGCTCGTCGCGGAGGTTCTTCGTCCCCTTGAACATCATGTGCTCGAAGAGGTGCGCGAAGCCGCTCCGGCCCTCGGGGTCGTCCTTCGAGCCGACCTTGTACCAGACCTGGATGGCGACCGTCGGGCTGGACTTCTCCTGCACGCTGAAGATGCGCAGTCCGTTGGCGAGCGTGCGCTCCTTGAAGTTGATGGGCGGCACGCGCGTCTGGCCCGAAGCTGTCGCGACGCCGCAGAGCGCGCACAGAAGTAGGAAGACCGCAGTTCGTCGAAGCATCTCTGAAGCTCCTTGTCTTGAGACTCGGGCCGGGCGACTTCTTGGATGCGCCCGCGCCGAAGGAATGCTGTCCGTTCAGGTCAGGTTTTACGCGCCGGCCGCGTCGCATGTTTCCCTGAAAAGTCCACCCCTTTGGATTCAGGGCTCGCCCGGTGCAAAACTTTGCCCGCGCGTTGAATGTAATATAATATCTGCGCCGGTGGCGAACGCGCCCGGCCGTCGGCGAGCTTTACAAAACGGCCGCCGGGGCGCTCGCCACAGTTTAGTCTTAGGCGGGGTTTGAGAAGGCTTTAACGCTCGATGTCAGGCGGTCTGGTCGTACACATCTCGAACGGGCAGGAGCGGCACACCGAGGTGCTCTCGCAGGAGCGCGTCCTCATCGGGCCGGGCGAGGGCTGCCACATCCGGCTCGGCTCAGACCTCCTCACGGACTCCAGCGTCATGCTCGAACTGACGCGGCACAACGGCCACTTCCGCGTGCAGGAGTTCGACCCGGAGATCGGCATCACCCTCAACGGCCGGCCCGTCGCGCGCAACGCGAAGATCGACGACGGCGACGAGCTGCGCTTCCCCGCCTTCGACGTGCGCATGCAGTTCTTCCCCGTCGGCAACCTCCCGGCCGTCACCGCCTCCAACCGCCGCGCCAGCGTCGCACCCTTCATCGAGCAGGCCGCCATCGAGGCCGCCGCCACCGCGCGGCGCGACGACGCGAAAGTCTTCCTCCGCGAGTTCACGCGTGAGCTTCTGCGCGAGATCAAGTGGAGCACGAAGATCGGCATCTTCCTCTGCGCCGCCATCCTCATCGGCGGCGTGCTCTACCTCGGCCACGCGCTCCAGCAGGAGCTGCGCCGCTCGCGCGACCTCATCAACAAGCAGAACGAGCAGCTCGCCGCGCAGCAGAAGCAGCTCGAACAGGTCGGCGAGCAGTTCGGCGCGGTCGATCAGCGCAACCGCGAGATCATCAACAGCCTCTCGCTCGCGCCGCGCCTGCGCAGCGAATACGGCAACGGCGTCTGCCTCATCGCCGGCTCCTACATGCTCTTCGAGCCGGGCACGGGCCGCCCCCTCCGCTACCCCGAGACGCAGACGAACGAGGAGGGCGAGAACTTGCAGAGCGCGGGCGAGCAGCCGCTCCTGACGCCCGAGGGCAACGGCCCGCCCTTCATCCGCGACTTCGTCGGCACGGGCTTCCACGTCGGGCAGGGCTTTGTCGTCACGAACCGCCACCTCGCCGTCGAGCCCTGGTCGGCCGACGAGGGCGTACAGTCCCTGGGCCAGAGCGTGCGCGGCCAGTTCCGCGTCACGCGCGTTGTCGCCTTCTTCCCCGGCATCCGCCAGCCGTTCGTGGTGCGCGTGCGGCAGGCGTCGCGCGACGACGTGGCCGTCGGGACGCTCGAAGCGAAGGAGCTGCCTGCCGGGTTGCCCGCGCTCCCGCTCGACACCCACCCGGACACGGCGATGATTGGCGGCACGGTCGTCATGATGGGCTACCCCTCGGGCCAGGATCGCCTGATGGCGACCATCAACGAGGCCGAGGCCCGCTCTTTGCGCGAGCGCTGCGGCGCGTCGGCCGAGTCGCTGCTGGCCTGCCTCTCCGACCGCAACTACATCAAGCCGCTGACGACGCAGGGGCACATCACTGACTTGCAGGGGCGCAACATCGTCTACGACGCGCGCAACGCCGTCGGCGGCTCCGGCTCGCCGCTCTTCGGCCCAAAGGGGCGCGTCATCGGCGTCAACTTCGCGACCTTCACCGAGATGGAGGGGCAGAACTACGCCGTCCCCGTCAAGTACGTCTTCCCCTTGCTCGAACGCGCCGGCTGGAAGACGGCCGAGCCCGCCGAGGAGCCGAACGCCAACTCAAACACCGCCACGCCGCCCAAGGACTCACGCCCCGCCGCCGAGCCGAAACGCTGATTTGAAATTTCAAATTTCAAATCTGAAATTCTCTTCAGTGTGACGCTTATCTTTCTGCCACAGACGGTTTTGACAGGCAGGGCCTTGTCCGTTACTCTCCGTGCTTTAGGTGACGTGGCGCGTTCTCTTCCGTGCGCGCGCCCCGCGACTTTCAACGGAGATTTAGCCGAACCTTGTCCGCGCCCGCAGCATCCGCCACGAACGCGCCCGTCAGGCCCGAACTCTTCCCGGGGCAGTTGGTAGGCACGACGAGCCGCGCGCTCGTGCTGTCGGCGTTGTCGGTGTTCGTGCTGGTCGGCTTCGGCCTGCGCGCCTACCAGCTCGGCGCGGAGAGTCTGAGCGAGGACGAGCTGAACAAGGTGCGCGCCGTGGCCGAGTACCGCGAGCGCGGACTGACGCCCGCCAACGGCGAGCACCCCTTCCTGATGAAGGCGCTGATGGCGGTGAGCATCGTCGCCTCGGAAGGCTGGAACTCGACCTCGGTCGCGCGACAGAACCCGCGGCTCCGACTCTCGACCGAGACGGCCGCGCGCCTGCCGGGCGTACTACTCGGCGCGCTCACCTCTGTCCTCATCTTCCTCGTCACGCGGGAACTCTTCGGCGCGGAGGTGGCGCTGCTCGCGGCGGCGCTCTGGGCCTTCGGCCCGGCGGCCGTCGGCTTCAACCGCATCGCGAAGGAGGACAGCTTCCTCGTCTTCTTCTTCCTACTCGCCAACGTCTTCTGGCTGCGCGGGCAGAAGGTGGCCGAGGAGGGCCTGCGCAAGCCCGAGCCGTACTACTGGGCGACGGCCGCCGCCTTCGGCGCGATGATGGCGTCGAAGTACGTGCCGCACTTCCTCGCCATCAGCGGCGCGTACTACTGGGCCTTCCAGGGCGTGAAGGCTACGCGCTGGCGGATGGGCAAGAAGAAGTGGCTCGTCTGGTTCGCGGTCTTGGGCGTCGCCTTCGTCATCTGCAACCCGACGATACTGCTGCCGGGGACGTGGCAGGAGATGCGCACGTTCGCGGGCGAGAAGCGCATCGGCCACGACGCCTACGAGTTCCTCGGCCACCTCTACCGCAACCAGATGACGCTGTGGCTGCGCGGCTCGCCCTGGTACTTTTACTACGTCTTCATGGGCGTAAAGCTGCCCGTGTTGGTGCTCGTGGGCTGCGCCGCGGGGCTCCCTCTGCTCTTCCGGCGGCGCTTGGGTGACGGGCGCTACTTCCTACTCTTCTGGCTCTTCTTCTGGTTCTTCCCCTTCACCTTCCTCGGCGGGAAGTTCACTCGCTATTTCACCTTCGCCCTGCCGGCCGTGCTGATGACCTCGGCCGTGGGGCTCAACTACCTGGGCGGGCTACTCGGCCGCCTCTGGGCCGGGCGGCCGCGCGGCGAAGCCTTCGGCGCTTACGCCCGCGCGGGACTCGCGGTCGTCGTCGCCGCCCTCTCGCTCTACGCCTCGGCGAGCGCCGCGCCGCACTACAGGCTCTACACGAACTTTATCGGCGGCGGCGAGTCACGCGCCGGCTCATACTTCCCGCACGACGAGTTCTACGACTCAAGCACGCGCGACATCGCCGACGCCGTCGCCGCGCTCGCGCCCCCGAACGCGCGCGTGGCGAGCGAGACGCCCGAGCTTCTGACCCATTACTTGAGGCTCGCGGGGCGCGAAGACCTGCGCTCGGTCTCGCTCTCCGACCGCGGGGCGCTCAGCGAGTTCCGCCCGGGCGACGTCGTCGTCGTCGCGCGCGGTCGGCGCTACTTCAGCAACGACGAGTTAACGGCGCGGCTCGAAGCGGCGTCTAAGCCTGCGGCCGACATCTCGCTCGGCCGCGTGCCCTCGGCGCGCGTCTACGCGCTCGACGCCGCGACGTACGGGGTGTTCGACGAGGTCGTCAATAAAGGTCAGTACCGCCCGCGGTAGCGGGTGGGCCTTGATTACCCGGGCGCAGCGTATCACAAAGGGCCACCCGCTACCGCGGGTGGTTCTGACCCAGCTCATGCAGCAGCGATTTACTGGCAACAGTGCCGGCATTTGGCGGCATCGCACGGGCGACAATAAAGCGTGCCAACCGCGGTCTGGTTCGTGTAGATTGTCTGTGCAAGCGGAACGTCGGTTGCTCTTTTGAGCCGTGAGGCTTTGTGAGACGCGCGGGGCGCAACATTTCGGTTCGCATCGACACGGCCGCGCGCAGTCTTATCGCTCCGACAGGAGCCTTCGATCAAATACAAGGGACGTTTATGAAGACTGTTCACCGGCCGCGGCCGGCGAAGATGTACCTGACGCTCGCGCTCGCCCTCTTCATCCTCGCCGGGCATCTCCCCTCCGCACCGGCGCAGCAGGTTCAGATCGTGCCCGCGCTGAAGAGCGAGGACACGCTCCCGCGCAAGCCCGCGGGCCCCTCGCCCTTCCGCATCGAGACCCTGCCCGTCGGCCGCGACGCGCAACTGCTGACCGTCTTCGGCAGGCTCGACGGACTCAAAGACGGGGCCTCGCAACCCGACGAAGTCCCGCTCGTCAGCATCCTCCGCGACACGCTCGGCGACGCAGACCCCGAGAACGACCGCCTGCGCCAGGTCTGGATGCTGACCTACACGCGCCCGACCGCCATGCAGCGCGTCGCCTCCGCCATCCCCTTCCTCTACGGCCGCGTCGGCGGCAAGAAGAGCGCGAGCCGGAAGGGCGTGCCGCCGCCGGTCATCGACCTCGCCGACCCGAAGCGCGACGTGTGGCACCGCTTCATGTGGCTCGCGCTTCAGAACGTCGTCTTCAACCCCTACGGCATCGCCGCCAAGGCTTCGACCTCGACGCTGCGCCGCAACACCGCGGCCTACAGGCAGGCGCACATCCTCCGCGCGCTCGCCATCCTTTCGCTCTACGAGGCGGAGACCGGCGCGGAATCCGCCTTCACGCTGGCCGAGTCGGCCGAGATACAGGCCCGCCTGATGCTGACGAGCAAGACCTTCGGCGGACTCATCGACGACGCGTACCTCGACGAAGTCCTGCGCCGCCAGAACACGCAGACGCTCGACACGCGCGGCCACAACTGGGAGCTGCTCCGCCAGCGCGCCGAGACCGAGGGGCTCTACTTCGAGCCCCTGACGATGCCGGACGGCGAGGCCACGCACGCCATCCTCTACGTCTCGCGCGAGGACTTGCAGAAGAACAGGGGCCGCAAGTTCGGCGACCGCTTCCTCAACATCGACAACCCCTGGGACGACTCCCGACTCGCGCGCTGGGGCGGCCACGTCGAGACGCGCTACGTTGACGCCGAGGGGCGTCCCGTCGCCTCCGGCGCGGAGGGCGCGCGCAGGCTTGAGCTGATACCGCTCGCGCTCTACGGCCTCGACTTCCCTAAAATCCCCGCGCTGCTCGTGGACTTCCGCGACAAGCTCAACCCGAAGCGGCGCGAGATGTCGCACCGCGTCATCGAGGACGTGGCGCGCAACGTCCTCTCGCTCTCGCGCTACGGCGACGTGCACTACTTCCTCGGCCGCACGGTCTTCGACTTCGTCACCAGCCGCCGCGGCATCGACGTGAACCAGCCGACGCGCCTGCGCGCCTACTCGCAACTGAAGCTCCTGCTCGCGCTCGACCAGACGCTCGACCGCGACCTGCGCGAAGAGATAGGCCAGCGCGTCGAGACCGTCTCGCTCAACCCGCTCGAAAACGACCTCGACGCCGAGGCGCGCCTCGCGCGCCAGCAGTACGCCGCGCTCGTCGCCGCGGCCAAAGACCCCAAAGGTCTCGCCGCCCGCCTCGACCGCGACCGGCGCGAGGAGATGGTTCCGCTCAAACACGGCAAGACCGAGCGCGTGCTCCAGAGCTTCGCCAACGTCCTGAGCCTAGGCTTCTACAAGCACCGCGAGCCGGCCGCGCCCGAGTCCGTCCGGCAGACTTTGGACGCCGAGCGCCGCCTCGCCTACCACAAGAAGTTCCTCCAGCAGGTGGCGAAGTCCACGCCCGTGGTCGAGGTGGTCTGGAACATCGAGGACGTGCGCCGGAGCCTGCGCTACGTCGCCGCGGCCAACACGCGCGGCGACGCCGGGGCCGCCCGCGCCGCCGCACGCATCTTCGAGCAGACGGGCGACGCCGAGACGCGCCGCCTCTGCCTCGACTGCCTCTACCGCATCGACAACGAGGCCGCGAAGACGGCGCTGCTGCGCATCTACCAGTCGCCCGGCGTCGAGGCGGAGCTGCGCCTGCTCACGGCCGAGTACCTGCGCAACGCCCTGCGCGAGGAGCAGCGCATCGCCCCCGAGGACGCCCGCGCCATCATCGCCGCCATCGGCCGTTGAGACGCCGCTTTGAGTTAGCGCCGTGTGTGGGGATAATCTCCGGGTGCATCCAGTTTCATCGAACACTTTAGGCGGCGGCCCCGTCCGCCGTTTCGGGCTCGCCCTAGCCGCGGCCGCCCTCCTCTTCTGCTTCGGCACGTCCGCCGGGGCGGCGGGCGTGAAGCGGCTCGTCGTCGTCAAGGTTGACGGGTTGCCGCAGGACACGGTCGAGCGTTTCGTCCGGCGGCGCGACCCGCGCACGGGCAAGAGCCTCCTGCCGTGGTTCGAGCACGTCTTCTACGAGCGCGGCACGCGCCTCAACAACTTTTACGTGCGCGGGATGAGTCTGTCGGGGCCTTCGTGGTCGCTCCTGGACACGGGGCAGCACTTGCAGATCAAGGGCAACGTCGAGTTCGACCGCTACACGCTCCACTCCTACGACTACCTCAACTTCATCCCCTTCTGGATCGCCAACGTCGGCGGGGCGCGCGTGGACATGCCCGGGGCCGAGCTGCTCGACGAGGTCGGCGTCCCCCTCCTCTTCGACGCGTACCCTAACGAGGAGCGCCACCTCAGCTTCCAGCTCTACCAGCGCGGGACGCGTTGGACGACGCTCCAGCGCGGGCTCCAGAAGACGTTCGCCAGGTCGCCCGGCGCGCTGTTCGACGAGTGGCAGCTCGGCTGGGGCGGGCGCGACATCCTCATGGCGCAGATGGAGCGCGAGCTGATCGAGAAGCTCTCCGACCCGAAAATCCGCTACCTCGACTTCTACACGACCGACTTCGACCACGCCGCGCACCACAACCGCGACGAGGCGACGCAGCTCGCCGCGCTGCGCGACCTCGACGCCCTGGTCGGCCGCGTCTGGACGGCCATCCGGAAGAGCCCGGGGGCGGCCGACACCGCGCTCGTCCTCGTCTCAGACCACGGCACGAACACCGACGGGCGCGTCTACAGTCAGGGTTACAACCTCGTCAAGTTCCTCGGCTCGGCCGCGGGCGGCGGCCACCACGTCGTCACGAAGCGGCGGCTCCTGAACGACTACGCGCTCAAGGGCATCTACCCGCTCATCCCGCTCATCTACACGACGACCGAGGACTCCTTCTACCTCAAGGGCCAGAGCACTGCGTACCCGACGGCCCTCGTCGATTTCGACGGCAACGAGCGCGCCTCGATTCAACTGCGCGACAGCGACCTCAACCTCGTCCACATTCTCCTCCAACAGCTCAAGCGCGGCGACCTCCCGGAGGACGTGCGGCGCGCCGCGACCGACGCCCTCTTCGCCACCCTCGACCGCCGCCGCGCGGGCTGGCAGCGCACGCTCGAAGAGGTGCGCGAAGAGCTGGGCGCGCTGCGCCGGCTCATCGAGCGCCAGCGCGCCCTCGTCGCCGCGCAGCCGAAGAAGTTCACGAAGGAGGACGCGGAGGCGGGGCGCGACCGCGCGGCCAGGCGCGAATCGGCGCGGCTCGACTCGTGGACGACTGACGACCGCAAGTACACGGCTTTCCTCCAGTCGCTCGCCAACCTCCTCGCGCTCGACCGCGAGCGTTTGAACCCTCCGGCCGTCCAGATCGAACTTGTCATCCCTCACGGCACGATGGGCGACCACAACACTCTCCACGGTTTGCAGAACTACGTCGTCGGCCCCGGCCCGCAGGGGCTCGTGCTCGCGCCCGACGGCTCGCTCGACGCGGAGAAGAGTTTCCGCCGCGTCAACTACTTCTCTCTGCTCGGCGAGATCAGCGTCCGCAACAACGTGCAGCCGCTCGTCGAGAGCCGCCCCGTCGATTTCGTCGCCGTCCGCGTCCCCGAAGAGTCACTGCGCTCCGCGCTCGAAGCCGACGAACGCCCCGACCAGGCCGTCTGGCTTTACAGCGCCCCCGACCGCCAGGCGCTCATCCTCTCGCGCGACGAAGGCAGCCGGCTCAAGCTGCGCTACCTCCCCGTCTCGAACCTCAGGCAGCGGGCGGACGGCCGCGTCACCTTCGACCGCACGGGCTGGCGCGCGGGGCTCCCGCTCAAACTCTTCGAGGACGCGCGCCTGACGCCGCCCGCGGGCGAAGACCGGGGCCGCTGGCTCTCGGGCTGGCACACTGACGTCGAGTGGCTGCGCGCCACGCACCTGACCAGATACTCGAACGCCGTCGTCGGGCTCCACGAGCAGTTGGCGCGACACGTCGTCGAGGGCACGGACGCGGGCGCCGCGGGACTTTCCGCCGACGACAGACTCATCCGGCGCTTCCGCCGGCGTCAGCGCGTGCTGGTGGAGAACGACCTCCTCATCCTCGCCAACGACCACTGGAACTTCGACGTGCGCGGCTTCAACCCCGGCGGCAATCACGGCTCCTTCTTCCGCGTCTCGACCCACTCGACCCTCATGCTCGCGGGCGGCGATAACGCGGGCATCCCGCGCGGCCTCGCGGTCGAAGAGCCTTACGACTCCCTGAGCCTGATGCCGACGCTGCTCACGCTCACCGGCCAGCTCGAAGAGGACGCGCGCCCCGCCCCCGTCCTCTGGCGGCAGGGCTTCCGCCGGTTCCCCGGCCGCGTCGTCCGCGAACTCTTCGACCGGCCCGCCCCCGCCGCCCCCGTCGCCGACACCACGACGCCGGAGGCGCGGCCTTGACCGCCGCGCGCGAAGAGAGCGAGGTCGGCCGCGAAGACCTCTTCGAGGCGGAGATACACATCACCGCCGACACGGGCGAGCCCGGCGCTCGGCGCAAAAGCCGACTCCTCTACGTCCAACTGCTCGCCTTCGTCTTCGGGGCGACGCTCCTCGCCCTGCTCGTCCGCAAGGTCGGCGTCGAGATGATCTTCCAGGCGCTCGGCCAGATAGGCTACGGCTTCTTCCTGCTGGTCGGGCTCGCGGGCGCGCGCCACGGCCTGCGCAGCTTCTCGATGCGCGTCGCGGTCGCGCGCGAGCACCGCCGCTTCAACTTCTGGCAGGCTTACACCACGCGCCTCGCGGGCGAGACCATCACCTTCTTCACCTTCACCGGCCCCGTCCTCGGCGAGGCGACGAAGGCGGCGCTCCTGCGCAAGCGCGTGCCGACGAAGGCCGCCGTGCAGGCCCTCGCCGTGGACAACCTGCTCTACAACCTCTCGGTCGCCGTCTTCATCTCCAGCGGCGCGCTCGTCATGCTGCTCCTGTACGACCTGCCCGTGGGCGCGCGCCTGCCGCTCTTCGGCATCGCCGGCGGCATGGTGCTCGTCATCACGCTCGTCGCGTGGGCGGTCGTCTCCGACAGGATGCCGGTGACGGCGGCCGTCGATTTCTTCATCCGCCGCGGGTGGAAGGCCAACTGGTTCGGGGCGAAGCGCAAGCACTTCCACGAGGTCGAGGAGAACGTCTACGACTTCTACAAGAAGCGCCCCCGCACCTTCTTCACCATGCTCGGCTGCGACTTCCTCGCGCACCTGACGACCGTGACGGAGGTGGCGGCCGTCCTCTGGATGCTCGGCTTTGAGCCCGGCTTCGGCGTGTCGTACATTATCGACTCTCTGACGAAGGTCATTAACCTCGTCTTCAGCTTCGTCCCCGCCACCATCGGCGTCTACGAGGGGGGCACGGGCTTCATCCTGCACACGCTCGGCTACGCGGTGGCGACGGGGCTGACCATCGGCATCGTGCGCAAGGCGAGCATGATCGTGTGGGCGCTCACGGGGCTGCTGATGCTCATCCGGCACACCGCGCCCGACGCCCTGCGGAAGGCGTTTGCGCGCCACCCGCGACTGCGAGGAGTTATGGACAACCTGGTTCTCTCGAACATGACGCACCGCCCGGCGCGCACCTTCGTCTCGATACTCGGGGTCGCCGTCGGAGTCCTGCTGGTCGCCTTCACCGTCGGGCTCGCGCACGGCGTGCTGCGCGAGCGCGGGCGGCGCGAGTCGGAGGTCGGCGCGGAGATCATGATGCGCGCCGCGGGCTCGACCGGCTTCGGCGCGCAACGCTTCGCCATGCCCGTCTCGCGCGCCGAGGAGGTCGGGCGCATCCCCGGCGTGCGCGTCGCCTGCCCCGCCGCGCAGACGACCGACACGAGCGACTCCGGCTTCGGCATGCGCGTCATCGACGGCATCCCCTTCGACTGCTACGCGCGGATGTCCGGCCTCCGCGTCATAGAGGGCCAGCCGTTCGGGCGCGGCGACGAGGCAATCGTGGACTCGCACTGGAAGGAGCAGCGGAAGGCGAAGATCGGCGACTCGGTGAAGCTCTTCGGCCGCGACTTCAAACTCGTCGGCGTCTACGAGCCGCCCGGCGGCGCGCGCATCAAGGTGCCGCTCTCGACGATGCAGGAGAACGCGGGCGTCGAAAACGGCGAGTTCGGCACGACCGTCCTCGTCTCGGTCATCAACCCGGCCGAGCAGGAGGCCGTCGCCGAGCGCATCCACGCCGCCTTCCCCGAAGACCAGCTCATCTTCACGCGCGACCTGCCCGAGCTTTACGCTTCGAGCGTGCCCGCGCTCGACGTGTTCATCAACGTCATCGTCGGCGTCGCGGCCGTCATCAGCATGCTCGTCATCCTCCTCGCCATGTACACGACCGTGACGGAGCGGACGCGCCAGATCGGCGTACTCAAGTCCCTGGGGATGTCGAACGCGGGCGTGGCGTGGGTCATCGAGCAGGAGGCTCTGGCCGTGAGCGTCCTCGGCGTCCTGCTCGGCGTGGTGCTGACACTGGCCGCGCGCTTCGTCGTGATGCGGACGACGACGCTAACCGTGGACATCGAGCCGAAGTGGCTCGCCGTCTCGCTCGTCATCGGCCTGCTCGGCGGAACCGTCGGCGCGCTCTACCCCGCCCTGCGTGCCGCCCGGCAAGACCCGGTTGACGCGCTCAGTTACGAATAGGCGTAAACCGTGAACCGTAAACCGTGACAAGTTAAAAGCCTTTCCTTCTTGTCACGGTTTACGGTTCACGGTTCACGGTTTTTCTCATGCCGAACCTTTCCTACATCTCGCCGAAGGCCGAAGTGAGGGAGAGCCCGATTCACGGGCGCGGGCTCTTCGCGCGCGAGTCGTTGGCCGAGGGGGAGGTCGTGTGCGTGAAGGGCGGCTACGTCTTCGACCGCGCGACTCTCAAGGCGGTGCCTGAGTGGTACAGGGCGGCGGAGATACAGTTGACCGAAGACCTCTTCATCGGCCCGGCGTTTGAAGAGGAGCGCGAGGGCTCGATGGTCTTCAGTAACCACTCGTGCGAGCCGAACATCGGCGTGCGCGGGCAGATCGTCTTCGTCGCGATGCGCGACATCGAAGCCGGCGAGGAGCTGACGCACGACTGGGCGACGACGGACGACGACGACTACGAACTCGACTGCCGCTGCGGCGCGAAGACCTGCCGCGGGGTCATCACGGGCCAGGACTGGCGCAGACCCGAATTACAGGATAAATACCGCGGCTACTTCTCGACCTACCTCGCCGACAAGATCGACGGAACCGGCTCCCGCCTCGCCTGAACCGCTCCCGGCCCTAGAGCGTTTATTGCGTGAGCATGAAGACTCCCGTTTAGAGGCGGGCTGTGCCCGCCGCTGCTCGCCGCGGTGTATCACGCCCCGGCGGGCACAGCCCGCCTCTAAACGGGAGGTAGATTGATCGGCGAACTGCTCTAGTTTAACTAGAAGTCATCCCGAAACTGGTTGACAAGTAGTTCTGTTTCGATAGCTTACCGAGTCTATGACTTGGCGAGCCGTAACAGACAAGCAGTGGAAGCTCATTGAAGCGCAGCTTCCTAAACGCAAGCCTAACCCACGCGGA
>DATMVD010000082.1:0-10918 GCA_035563535.1 Pyrinomonadaceae bacterium
GGGCGCGGGCGCGGGCGGCGCGGCCGGCGGGCTCATCGGCGCGCTCGTCGGCGCGGGGATTCCGGAACACCGCGCGAAGGTCTACGACGCGTCTCTGCGCGCGGGCGGCATCCTCATCGGCGTCGAGGCGAAGACCGGCGAGGAGGCTGACAAGCTGGAAGAACTGCTCAGGGATTTGGGCGCGGAGCATATAAGGCAAGAGTAAGGGCGGGCGCGAGATTAACCGCGGAGAAGCGGAGGCACAGCTTGTCGAGCTAACGGCTGCAAGCTGTGCCTCCGCGCCTCCGCGGTTATAGTTTGTTCCTTAGCCTCGTCACAAAATAGAGTGAGGCCGCCGCCGGACATGTAACCGGCGGCGGCCTCTTCGTGTGTTCAGGTTAGAAGGGCGGGGTTAGCGCTTGATGGCGTCGCCCGCGTCTTCGAGCGCGTCGCCGACCTTGCGCTTCGCGCCGCCCCAGCCCTCTTGGACGTGGCCCTTCATCTTGTCGGCCGTACCCTCGGCCTGCATCTCTTCGTCGTCAGTCAGGCGGCCGAGGCCCTCCTTGACCGAGCCCTTGGCCTGCTCGTATTTGCCTTCCATCTCGTCCCTGTTCGGAGCACCCATTTGTAATCCTCCTAAAGTGTGTAAATGCGGGAGAGCGCGTCAACTCTCACGTTTCAGGGTTTAAAGATGGCAACCGACATGCCAGCAGCGCCCGCGGACGAAAGGTGTTGAAGGCAGGGGAGATGTGCCCGCGGACTCGCCCGGGCAGGTTCGAGGGCCGGGTTCGTTTCCGTACGCGCGGGCGGCCGGTCTTGGGACAAGGCTCGGGGAAGAAAAGAGGGCGTGCAACCTTTTAAAGGTTGCACGCCCTTGAAGGAGTGGCGGGCTCCGAGAGTCCTGCGCTTAGAACTCGAAGCGCAGGGCGAACTGGAACTGCCGGGCCTTGTAGAGCGTCTCGCCGCCCGGCGGCTGGATGGTCTGGAACGAGGGCGAGAAGTTCGCCCGGTTGTTGGTGTTGTCGATGGTGTAGGCGACCGTGTCGAGGTTGCCGATCACGTGTGTCCGGTTGAAGAGGTTGAAGCTCTCGGCCACGACCTCGAAGTTCATCGTCTCGCGGATGCGGAAGCGGCGCGAGATGCGCAGGTCGAAGTTCCAGAACTTCGGGTAGTTGAGGCTGTTGCGCTCGCCGACGCGCCCCGTGGCGCCCGAGCCCGTCAGGTTGCTGCCCGCGCGGATGATGGCGGGGCCGAACGCGGCGGACGTGGGGGTGCCGGTGATGCCTATCGAGTAGGGGAAGCCGGACTGGATGACGAAGACGGGCGCGAAGTTGAAGCCGTCGAAGACGGCGCGCCCGACCTTGCTGTTGCTCTGGTCGCCGAAGAACTCGGGCGTCCAGACGGCGCTCGCCACGAAGCGGTGGCGCACGTCGAAGTTCGCCGGCCCCTCCTCCAGGCCCAGGTCGTACGGGTTGAGCAGGAGGTTGTTCGAGGTGAACGTGCCGGTGGACTGGCCGAAGTCCTCCGCCTTCGAGAGCGTGTAGTTGGTCTGGAACTGGAGCCCGTTCGTGTAGCGGCGGTTGAACTGCAACACGAGGGCGTGGTAGCTCGACTCGACGTCGCTGCTGACCTGCGTGATGAAGTTGAAGTTGTTGTTGATGCGGTTGCCGGTCAGGCGCGGGACGGTGATCGACTGGCCGTTGAGCGGGCCGCCGTTGAGCGGGATCGTCGTGGTCGCCGTCGGCTCCGGGGCGTTGATGTCTCTGAAGGTCGTCAGGTTGCGGCCGGCGCTCATGATGTAGGAGGCCGAGACGACGGTGTTGCGCGTCAGCTCGTGCTCGAAGATGAGGTCGGCCTGGTGGATCGTCGGGTTCGACATGTCGGGCGAGAAGACGACGATGTTCGGGATGGGCGCGCTGCCGCCGCTGGCCTCGGACGCGGAGTTGAACGCCTGCGGGAAGACCACGGTGTTCAGGCTGAGCTGGACCTGCCCCTCGGGCACGCCCGTGTTGGTGATCGCGTTCGAGATGACCGAGTTCTGGATGCGGCCGAAGTAGACGCCGTAGCCGCCGCGGATGACGTTGCGGGTGTTGCCCGTCAGGTTGTAGGCGAAGCCGAAGCGCGGGCCCCAGTTATTCTTGTCGGCCGGGAAGACGCCGGTCTTGGCCGCGAACCTCGTGTCGGCGTCGAAGGCGGCGTTGGGGATCTGCGGCTCGGGGAGCTGCTGGTACTCGTAGCGGAGGCCGAGGTTGACCGTCAGGTTCGGGCTGACGCGCCAGTCGTCCTGGAGGAAGAAGTTCCAGTCGTTGGTCGAGAAGGTGAACTTGGGCGTGCCGAAGCCCTGGTTGAAGGTGCCGTTGTAGCACTGGCCGGCGCGTCGCGTCGAGCCGACGCAGCGGCCGAGCGGGTTGGTCGTCGGCGTGCTGGCGCTCTGGGCGCGCAGCGCGTTGTTCGAGAGGAAGTTGGCGTAGTCCACGAAGAAGTCGCTCGTCGTGCTCCAGACGTAGGAGCCGGACTCCGTGAACAGGTTGTCGTTCACGTCCTTGACGTGGTTGATGTCGAAGCCAAACTTGAAGGCGTGGTTGCCTTGGAGCAGCGTCATCGTGTCGGCGTACTGCCAGCGCTTCTCGTCGGGGAACGAGCGGCGGTCGAGGAAGTTCGGCTTGCCGAGCGTGAAGCCGGGGAGGCCCATCTGCGGCGGGACGCCGCCCGGGGGCGCCGTCGTCGGCTCGCCGGGGAGCGGGCCCGGGTAGACCTGCCGCTCCCAGTCGCGGCCGTACTGGAAGCGCCCCTCGTTGATGAAGTTCGGCGTGATGGTCGAGGTCAGGCGCAGGGTGATCCAGTCAACGTCCACGAGGTCGTCGCCGATGCTGGTGGTGGCGCGCGTCAGGCTCGAAGAGGTCTGGACGCCGTTCGGCGAGTTCCAGCGCAGGCGGTTGTAGGTCACGGCCAGCGAGTTGCTGTTGTTGATGCGCCAGTCCACCTTCGGCAGGAAGAGGGTCTGGTCGCCGCGGCGGTTGAACGGCCCCGTCAGGCTGTCGAGGAACGACTTCGTCTGGTCGATCTGCCCCTGCGTCAGCCCGCGGGTGAGCAGCGCGGCGTTGTTGAAGTTGGTCGTGTTGAAGGTGTTGGCGCTGTAGGTCGAGATGCCGGGGAAGTTCCTCTTCTGCTGGTCGTAGGAGAAGAAGAAGAAGAGGCGATCCTTGACGATGGGCCCGCCGATGGTGCCGCCGAACTGCTTCCGGTTGTCCTCGGTCTTGGTCGGGAGCTGCGGGTTGCGCGCGTTGAACTTGTCGTCGCGCACGTAGAAGAAGACGTTGCCGTGGAACTCGTTCGTCCCGGACTTGGTGACGGCGTTGACGACGCCGCCCGCGGCGCGGCCGTACTCGGCCGAGTAGTTCGACGTGTTGACCTGGAACTCGCGCACCGAGTCCTGGCTGATCGAGTAGCTGAGGCGCGTGCGGCCGCGCTCCTCGGAGAAGAACGCCTGGTTGTTGTCGCCGCCGTCCACGGTCGAGTTGTTGAGCAGCCCCGAGACCCCGCGGAACGAGACGAGGCCGAACGAGCCGTCGGGCACCGCGCCTGGCGTGAGCAGCGCGAAGTTCGACCAGCGCCGCCCGTTGGTCGGCAGGTTGTTGATCGAGACCTGGTTGATGTTGGTCGAGAAGTCCTGGCGGTCGGCGTTGATGACGGGAGCCTCGCTCGTCACCTCCACGGTCTCCTGCGCGCCGCCGACCGTCAGGCTGATGTCGAGCGGCGTGACGCGGCCGACCTCGACGACGACCTTCTGCTGCGAGAAGGCGGCGAAGCCCGAGGCGCTGATGGTGACGGTGTAGTTGCCCGGGTCGAGTTGCACGACGCGGAAGCGTCCCTCGTCGTCAGTCGTGGCGGCGACCTCCTGGTTCGTCTCCTCGTTCTTGACGGTCACGGGGGCGTTGGCGACGACGGCGCCCTGCGGGTCCTTGACCGTGCCCCCGATGGCGCCCTGGGTCGTGGACTGCGCCCACGCCGGCGCCGCGCCCAAGACGAGGCAGAAGATGAGCAAGGCGAGCGCGGAGGCTGACTTGCGGAGGGGATTGTTCGGCATATTTCTTCCTTTTCTTGCTGAGTTAGCTGTGGTGGCTCGGGACAACGGGTGCGTTCCTTCTGAAGCCGCTCCCGAAGAGCTGTCGTCCGACCTTGTTTGATTGAAGATGGCTTGAAAGAGAACTGAAACTCACATCCTACAGGAAGATGTTTACGCGGCTGCTACGGCGGCGGAAACGCGATGTTAAATACTACATTTCGCCGCACCCCGCAAGGGTGGAACGTCCCCGCCCGGCGGCCCTTTTTCTCTGTCCGAAATCTTGAATCGAAAAGTCCAAAAAATCGGATGCGTTCGGCCGCCGCTCGCGGCCCCGGCGCGTGAGCCTTCACAGACCCTCTGACTTAACTAGCAGACGGCGAAAGGGTTTCACACGCCCCCCTCAAGCCCCGCTGTCACGCAGCCCGCGGCCGCAAATCTTCGCCTTCCGGAGAAACAAAAAGTATGCCAGCAGCGGGAACAATAAAGGATGAAGGAGTGTCGGGTTCTGGGTTCTGGGTTCCGGGTTTTAGACAGGCTGATTGTCCTTAAACCAGCACCCAACACCTTCCCCTTCATCCTTCGCCCCGTTACTGCGCTAACCGCTTGCGGTACTCGTCGGACGAGACGAAGGCTTTGACCATCTCGGCCTGGACGTAGTCGCCGTCGTAAAGCGATATGAGCCGTGGCGAGCGTCCTCTCTTAGGAAACGGGTGACAGGCTGGCGCCTGCGGTCGGGAGAGATGCGGCGACAGTTTGTTGATGTCGGAGAGATGTGATGCGAGCAGTGCCGGGCGCTCGACTCCCTGAGCGCCCGGCGAAAATTAAGAGCGCGAGTCTTACACGCGCTCGAAGACAATAGCGATGCCCTGGCCGCCGCCGATGCAGGCGGAGGCGAGGCCGTAACGGCCGCCGCGGCGCTTCAGCTCGTTGAGCGCCGTCAGGATGAGGCGCGTGCCCGACGCGCCGAGCGGGTGGCCCAGGGCGATGGCCCCGCCGTTGACGTTCGTCTTCGAGCGGTCGAGCCCCAGTTCCTTCTCGACGGCGAGGTACTGGCAGGCGAAAGCCTCGTTGACCTCGACGAGGTCGATGTCGGAGAGCTTCAGGTTCGCCTTCTCCAGCGCCTTGCGAATCGCCGGGACGGGGCCGATGCCCATCACGTCGGGCTCGACGCCCGCGTAGGCCCAACTGACGATGCGCCCGGCGGGCTTCAGGCCCTTCTCCTTCACGTAGTCCCCGCCCGCGATGACGAGCATGGCCGCGCCGTCCACGATGCCGGAGGCGTTGCCGGCGGTGACGAAGCCGTCCTTGCTGAAGGCGGTCGGGAGTTTCGCAAGGACTTCGAGCGTCGTGTCGGGGCGCAGGTGGTCGTCCCGATCGACGACCTTCACGCCCTTGCGCGTCTTGACCTCGACGGGCGTGATCTCTTCGGCGAAGACGCCCGCGTCCTGCGCGCGCTTGGCCTCCTGTTGCGAGCGCAGCGCGTAGGCGTCCTGCTCCTCGCGCGAGACTTCGTAGCGGCGCGCGAGGTTCTCGGCCGTGCCCGCCATCGTCGTGTTGCAGTAGGTGTCGAGCAGCGCGACCATCAGCGAGTCTTCCAGTTTGCCCTGCCCCAGCCCGAAGCCCGAGCGCGCGCCGTAGATGACGTGCGGGGCCATCGACATCGACTCCATGCCGCCGACGAGCGCGTTGCGCGCCTCGCCCAGAAGGATCATGTGCGCGCCGGAGATGACCGACTGGATGCCGCTGCCGCACAGACGGTTGACGGTGAGCGCGGGGCGGTCGGCGGGCACGCCCGCCTTCAGTGCGACGTGGCGCGCGCCGTAGATGGCGTCGCCCGAGGTCTGCAAGGCGTTGCCGACGACCGTGTGGTCGATCTCTTCGGCCGCCACCCCCGTCGCTTCCAACGCGCCGCGCGCGGCCGCCGCGCCGAGGTCGATGGCCTTCACGTCCTTCAGAGCGCCCACGTACTCGGTCATCGGCGTGCGCCTGCCGCCGAGGATGAAAATGTCTTTGGTCATAGTGATTCTTAGATGTGCCTCACTGTCAGAAATCTGCCCGCCGAAACAACCCGCCAGTGTAAAGGAGGCCGCTCGCCAACGTCAATTTGGCCCCTCAAAGCCGGGAGCGCGGGCGGTCTTATTTCGATTATGCGGCCGGGGTCGGCAGACGCGGGGGCCGCGTGCGCAGTCCTCGCCAGCGCGCACGCGGCCCCGCGGCACAGCCCGTGTGAGTGCGGGCGTGCCCGGGGGGTAGCGTTGCCCTTACGCGCCCCCGTTACTGACGGCCGACTAAAATGCCCATGTGAGACTCCTGTGGTATATTCCCGCCGGTCTTTGATAAGGCAACGGGTCGGATGCGGAAGCCTGCTCACCCTCAGAAGAGATGAGCATCGCCGTTGAGCAAGGAAGGTTCCTACTCACGGCGAATCAGTTACGCAAAGACATTCTAGTCACAACAGTGACTAGATGCAAGTGGCAAGCGCGTCCGGCTGCCCTGTCAGGAGAGAAATCCTGATGGGCAGCGCACGCGAGCGGCCCGAACGCTTGGCCGAAAAGCTTCTTCAGATACGCAACGCCCTCGGCGTGTCGCAGGGCGAAATGCTCAACCGCATAGGGCTTGGCGGGAGCGGCTACCGACACTACGTCTCACAGTTCGAGACCGGGAAGCGCGAACCTTCGTTGCTCATCCTCTTACAATATGCCCGCGTTGCGAACGTTTATGTTGAGGCTTTGATTGACGACGAGCTAGACCTGCCTGACAAACTGCCGAGCGCGAAGAAGCACGAAGGCGTAAGGCGTCCCGCTAAGTAACAGCTTTACCCTCGGGCGGCGCGTTGGTAACCTCTTCGGCCTTAGCCGCCACGGCGGCCCTCAAGACGGCACGCTCACCGAACCCGCGCGACCGTCACACGCCATGAAAGGAGACCCTTTAGAGATGAGACCCCGGGCAGTTTCCCCACGCCTGCACGCGCTCGTGCGCGCCGCCGTCCTCCCCCTCCTCGCCGCCGCCCTCGCCTCGGCGGCGCTCGCGCAGCAGATACCGCCGACGAGGGAGTTCGGGCCCGAACCCTGGAAGGGCGCGCTGAGCTTAATCAAGGACAACATCAGGAAGAACTACTACGACCCGAACTTCCACGGCATCGACCTCGACGCGCACTTCAAGAAGGCCGAGGAGAAGATGAAGCAGGCGGAGTCCTACGGGCAGTTCTACGGCATCGTCGCGCAGGCGCTCCTCGACTTCGACGACCCACACCTTTACTTCCTCCCGCCGCACCGCGCCGCGCGCTACAACTACGGCTGGCGCACGCAGATGGTCGGCGACCGCTGTTTCGTGACGGCCGTCAGGCCGGGCAGCGACGCCGAGGCCAAGGGGCTCAAGCCGGGCGACGAGGTCGTCAGCCTCGACGGCTATCAGCCGACGCGGCAGAACTACTGGAAGATGCAGTACGCCTACATCTTCCTGCGCCCCGCGCCCGGCGTGCGCCTCGTGGTCGCGGGGCCGGACGGGAAGGAGCGGCAGCTCGACGTGATGACGGAGGTCACGCAGCACAAGAGAGCCGTTGGGTCCGGGGGCTCTAGTCCCCGGTCCGAGGTCGCCGTTAGTAACAGGCCCGGGGGCAGCATCAACGTGCCCCACCAGGGCTACTACGGCACCGACCTCGGCGACTACGTCCAAGAGCTGGAGGACGAAGAGCGCGAGCGGTGCGGGGCGGGCGGCTCGATGTCTTTCGGCGACGACCGGGTCATGCTCTGGAAGTTCGGGGAGTCGGCGCGCGCCGACAGGAAGATCGACGCCGTGATGGCGGAGGCGCGCAAGCACAAGGCGCTCGTCATCGACCTGCGCAGCAACGGCTGCGCCGCGGAGCATGCTCTGCTGCGCGTGCTCGCCAACCTCTTCGACCGCGACGTGACCGTGGGCGAGGTCAAGGGGCGCAGGGAGTCGAAGCCGCTGACGGCGAAGACGCGCGGCGGCCAGAACGTCTACAGGGGCGACCTCATCGTGCTGGTGGACAGCGGCTCGGCCTCGGCCTCCGAGCTGTTCGCGCGCGCCGTCCAGTTAGAGAAGCGCGGCACGGTCATGGGCGACCGCACGGCGGGGACGGTGATGCGGAGCCGCCGTCACCAACAGCAGTCGGGCATGCCCGTGATCGTGTCCTACCGCGTGAACGTCACCGACGCCGACATCATCATGAAGGACGGCAAGAGCCTCAAACACGTCGGCGTCAAGCCCGACATCGTGCTGCTCCCGAAGGCCGCCGACCTCGCCGCGGGCCGCGACCCCGTCCTCTCGCAGGCCATCACGCTCCTCGGCTTCCCCCTCGACCCCGAGAAGGCCGGCGCGCTCTCCCCGACTAAATGGAAGAAGTGAGCGTGGGAGTGCCACTCGTTTGAGAGTCTGTTTGAGAAGCCCCGAAGGGGCGGGATGTGAAAGCCAGGGGCAGAGCGAAGGCTTTAGCCTGAGCGCCGCCCCTGGTCACGTCGTGATGAATACGTTGAGCCCTGAAGGGGCGGAATAACCGTCGAACATATTCCGCCCTTTCAGGGCTCACCTTTATTCACGACCGCTGACCAGGGGCGTTGCCCCTGGCTTTCACATTCCGCCCCTTCGGGGCTTCTCAAGGCACCTGTCGGTTCGATTGTTCTTCAATCATATGGCGGAGGGCGCGCCAGCCCTGGAGCTGTGCGGGGGTGAGCGTGGTCTCGCGGCCGGAGGCGGCGCGGTGTTCGACGGCGCGGAGCCAGCGGCGCGTGGCGCGCGGCAGGCCGACGCGCTCGTTGACGACGAGGCCGGCGACCGTCTGGCGCATGTGCGGGCGCAGGACGCGCAGCTTGCGCTCGGTGTACAGGCGGTAGCCTTCGTCGCGCAGGGCCTTCTTCGTCGTCTGGATGACGTTGACGATTGTCTCATGCTCGTCCGAAGCGAAGGAGAAGGTCATGTCGTCGGCGTAGCGCGTGTAGCTCGCGCCGTGCGCGCGCGCGAGCGCCGCGAGCCGCGCGTCGAGCCGGAAGTTGACGAGGTTTGAAAGGCGCGGGCTCGTCGGCGCGCCCTGCGGCAGCCCGCCGCGCGACGTGCAGAGTCTGGTGAGCAGCGCCGCCGCCTCCGCGCCCCAGCCTATCCGGCGGAAGTAGGCTTCGACCCTTTGGGCCTTGGTCGAGAGGAAGAAGTCTTGCACGTCCATGCGCAGGACGACGGCGCGGCGCGCGTGCGGGAGCGCGGCGGTGACGATGGAGCGGCCGCGCTCGAAGCCGTGCGCCGCGGGGTGCGCGCGCAGGCGTCGGAGCAGGCGGCGGAGGATGAGACGCTGCACGCGCTTGAGGTCTGCTTCGGGCTCGTCGATGATGCGCTGCAAGCCGGAGCGCTTCCTGACGGCGAACGGGCGGTAGCGCGGCTCAATCGCGCGCAGCTCCGCCTCGCCCACGCCGAGCCGGCGCGCCAGCTCGTCCACGCCGCGCTCGCCACCCGCGCTCGCGCCCTCGCCCTTGAACAGCCCGCGTATTGAATCCCAGAGACCCACGCCGCAAGCCCTCCGCGCCTCTTGCAAAAAATCAGAAGCGGGCGCACACGCCGGTGCGCCCGCCCCGCCTTGCCGGTTGTGCGACAACCGCTGCCGCCTCTCAAGGCTGCCTAAAGCAGCCCGGCCGACGAAACATCGGCCCGCGCCCTGCGTTTGGGCGCCGCCAAGACGGTGCCGATAAGTTGCATCCGGAAGGGCCGTGAGGTCAAGAGTTGAAGGGGTGTTGGGTTCTGGGTTTTGGTTTTAACCAGCACCCAGAACCCAGAACCCAACACCCATCACCCCTCAAACCGGTGCGTGGCGCGGTAGCGGTGGAGGAGTTCTTCGAGGAAGCCTTCGTAGGTGAAGTCGGCGGGGTCGTAGTCGGGGCGGAGCTTGTAGAGCAGCGGCGTGGCGACGCGCCAGGCCATCCACTGCCGTGGCATCTCCTCCATGTCCCAGCGGCGGCGGAGGAAAGCCTCGACCACCTCGACCTCGGGCTCGGAAAGCTGTGAGAGTTCGGCGCGGAAGGGGACGGGCTTGAAGGAGCGGCGGAGCGCCACGTCGGCCGTCGGGGCGGAGAAGACCTGGTCGAAGGTGGGGGCCTGCGCCTCGCGCTCGCGCACGACGACCGTGCCCGCGACGAGGTCGCCCAGCCTTTGGTCGCGCGTGCTGACGAAGACCGAGACGAGCCCGACCGAGTAGAAGGGAAAGGGCTCCATGTCGAGGATGCGGACGAGGTTCCGGGCCGCGGCCTCCCAGAAGGTGACGGGACGGCCGTCCTCGCGGATGACGCGCAGCCGCAGCCAGCGCTTGCCCGGCGTCTGCCCCGACCACCACCACTCGAAGATCACGAAGTAGCCCGACCACAGCGCGAAGACCGCGACGAGCAGCAGCGCCAGCACCCACTTCGGCGCGTTGCGCGCCCAGCTCTCCACGTCCGCGAAGCCGACCCACCAGATGACGCTCAGGAGGAGCAGGCCGATGACGACGACTTGCAGGAAGTGGTCGAAGGCGCACGCCAGAAACCGGTTGCCCGTCGAGGCCAGCGCGAAGTGCAGCGGCACGCGCTCCGGCGTCTCGATGACCAGCGTCTCGTCGGTGGGGATGGCTGCGGACATTTTCAGAGTAGTCAGGAGACAGTAGACAGTAGTCGGTAGAAGAACATTTTCATTACGAACCCTGCGGTTGTCATCCTCAACGACCGCAGCGCGGAGCGCTACTGACTACTGCCTACTTCAATCCAGCGACGGCAGCGCGTCGTCCTGGTCGGAGGCGGGCGCGGCGGCGTCGAGGCGGAGCGCGCCGAGCTGTTGGAACATGGACATGAAGTCGAAATTGTTCCAGGCTTCGACGATCTTGCCGTCGCGGACGCGGGC
>DATMVD010000083.1:0-21003 GCA_035563535.1 Pyrinomonadaceae bacterium
GCTGCTGCGCGGGCTGCGCGGCGGCGCGCGGCGCGGCCGCCAGGCCCGCGGCGAAGAGGAGCGAGACGAGCGCGACTCTGGTAAAACTCTCGGAGCGCCGGGCCCTCATGTTAAGCCTCCTGCGGAAGTGTCTTTCGCCGACGTGAAAAGGGGAACCGCCGACCCGGGGCCTTCTTCGGCGCCCGCGGGCCCGGCTCGGGGGCGTGCGTGCGTGCCTGCTTGGACGGCGGCGCGCGCCCTTTTGGTTGTACGCGGTGGCGTGCTGGGAAGACGGGGAGACTTCCTCTTTCCTTCGCGCGGGTATTGTAGGACAGCGCCCGCGCGCGCGCAACAAACATCTCGGTTGCGACTTTCTCACGATTCTATTTCCGTGCAACTTCACACAGGAACGCGCGTGTAAGCGACGCGGGCGGTGGGAGGGCGGCGCGGCCCCGTGTTACAATCGAGCGCCTTAGTTTAGGCGCAGGCCCTCCCGCCGGGCCGTGCGCCGCAGCCCTTCCGGGGAAGAAGTAAAGAAAAAGACATGGCCGAGTTCATCTGTCGTTTGGGGACGCCCGCGGGCGAGGTCGTGACGCGCACGGTCGAGGCCGTGGGCGCGCAGGAGGCGCGCGTGCGCCTCGAAGCCGAGGGCTTTCGCGTCTTCTCCGTCAACGCGCCGAGGGTGGCGGGCCTGGCCGGCGTCACGCGCGGCGGCAAGGCCGGCACCGCGCCGCGCGTCAAGCCGGGCGACTTCCTCATCTTCAACCAGCAGCTCTCGGCCATCATCCGCGCGGGCATCCCGATCCTTCAGGCCGTCGCCATGCTGCGCCGCCGCGCCTCCTCCTCGCGCCTGCGCGCCGTGCTGGCCGACGTGGAGGAGAAGATTCGTTCGGGGATGGCGCTCTCGGCGGCCTTCGCCGCGCAGGGGCCGATCTTCCCGCGCATCTACACGGCCTCCATCCTGGCGGGCGAGCGCTCGGGCGCGCTCGACGACGTGCTGGCGCGCTACGTCTCATACATGCGGCGCGGCGTGGAGATACGGCGGAAGATTCGCGGCGCGCTGGCCTACCCGCTCTTCCTGCTCGCGGCGTCGATGGGCATGGTCATGTTCCTGACCGTCTACGTCGTGCCGAAGATGTCCTCGCTCTTCGAGGGGTTCAACCGCGAGCTGCCCGCGGTGACGAAGACCGTCATCGGCATCTCGCACTTCGCCTCGGGGAACTTCTACTGGCTGCTGCCGGCCGTCCTCATCGGCGGCGTCGGGCTCTACCTCTGGACGCGCACGCCTTCGGGCGCGCTCAACCTCGACCGCTTCCTCCTGAAGCTCCCCATCGTCAACCAGCTCATCAGGCAGTTGGCCGTCGCGCAGATGACGCGGAGCCTGGCGACGCTGCTCGCGGGCGGCATCACGCTCGTCGAGTCCTGGGAGATCGCGGCCGAGTCGATCACGAACAAGGAGCTGCGGGCGCGAAGCTCCGCCACGCTGCCTATGATCCGCGAGGGGCGCTCGTTCACCGAGAGCCTGGAGTCGGCCGGGTGGATTCCGCCGCTGGCGCTTGATATGATCGGGGTGGGCGAGCGCTCGGGCTCCTTGCGCGAGATGCTCGAAGAGGTCGCCGACTTCCACGACCGCGAGTCGGAAGTCAGGCTCGAACAGTTGACCACCGTTCTAGAGCCCGCCATCCTGCTGGTGATGGGCGGGGTCGTCGTGACGATCCTGCTCTCCATCTACCTGCCCATCATCCAGTCCATCTCGAATATAAGTATCCGCAGCGGCTGAAACGGCAGGCAATCCCCCGCCCGCCCGAGGCATCAGAAACACGATGAGTCAAACGGAGAACCAGGCCGACACGCCCACACTCGTCAACCCGGCACCCCCCGCCGCCGCCCTGGACGGCGACGACGAGCACACCCCGCCCGAGGTGCGCGCGGCGCTCTCGCTTGCCCGGCGCTACCGGCTGCCATACGTTGACCTGCTCCCGCCCGTCGGCGAGTCCCCGATTGACTACGCGCTTTTAGGCGAGATTCCCGTAGACCTGATGCTGCGCCACCTCTTCGTGCCCCTGCGGCGCGAGGGCCGCCGGCTCCACATCGCGATGGCCGACCCGACCGACCTGGAGCGGCTGGACGAGATCGCCTCGGCGCTGCACGCGCGCGTCGTCCCGCACGTCGCGACCGCGGGCGCGATTGAGGTGGTTCTGAGGAAGGGCGACGCGACGCAGCGCGTGTTGCAGGAGGCGGCGTCGGGCTTCCGCATCTCGCTCGTGAAGGAGACCGAGCAGGGCGAAGAGGTTCTCGACTTAGACCGGCTGGCGACCGACTCCGACATGTCGCCCATCATCAAGCTGGTCGATACCATCATCTACAACGCGATGGAGTCGCGCTCCTCCGACATCCACATCGAGACGCGCGACACGGCCGTCCACGTCAAGTACCGCATCGACGGCGCGCTCTACGAGAAGGTCGAGCCCATCGACATCGCCTACCACCAGACGCTCATCTCGCGCATCAAGGTCATGTCGGAACTCGACATCGCCGAGCGCCGCATCCCGCAGGACGGCCGCTTCCGGGTTCGTTACAAGGGCAGGAACGTGGACTTCCGCGTCTCGATCATGCCGACCGTCCACGGCGAAGACTCCGTCATCCGCATCCTCGACAAGGAGCAGATCAACGAGCAGTTCCGCAACCTGACGCTCGACGTGGTCGGCTTCCTCGCGCGCGACCTGCGCGACTTCCGACGCTACATCGCGGAGCCCTACGGGATGGTGCTCGTCACGGGGCCGACCGGCTCGGGCAAGACGACCACGCTCTACGCCGCGCTCAACGAGATTCGGAACGAGGAAGACAAGATCATCACCATCGAAGACCCCGTCGAGTACCAGCTCCACGGCATCACGCAGATTCCCGTCAACGAGAAGAAGGGGCTCACCTTCGCCCGCGGCCTGCGGTCGATTCTGCGCCACGACCCCGACAAGATCATGGTCGGCGAGATCCGCGACAACGAGACGGCGCAGATCGCCATCCAGTCGGCCCTGACCGGCCACCTCGTCTTCACGACCGTCCACGCCAACAACGTCATCGACGTCATCGGCCGCTTCCTGAACATGGGGGTCGAGCCCTACAACTTCGTCTCGTCCTTGAACTGCGTGCTGGCGCAGCGGCTCATCCGCATGCTCTGCACGGTCTGCAAGCGGCCGTACCACCCGTCCGACGAGGAGCTTTTGGAGTCGGGCCTGCGCCCCACGGAGCACAACCAGCGCCCGTTCTACATGAGCGTCGGCTGCGACGCCTGCAACCACACGGGCTACCGCGGCCGGACGGCCATCCACGAGCTGCTGAACATGTCGGACAACATCCGCGAGATGATCATCGAGCGGCGGCCCGGCTCCGAAGTCCGCCGCGCGGCCGAGGCCGAGGGCCTGCGCTCCTTGCGCGAGTCGGCGCTCGAAAAGGTCTTCCAGGGCGTCTCCACGCTCCACGAGATCAACCGCGTCACCTTCGTCGAAGAGGTGAAGATGAACGGCGACGAGATCGCCGCGAGCACTAGGCAGTAGGCAGACGGCAGTAGGCAGGCCGCCCCGCGTTCAGGACGTTGGGCGTTTAAGGTAGAGTTCCCGTCGGTAGGTTCTTAACTGCCTGCTGCCGTCTGCCCACTGCCTACTCGCTTGTCCCTCTGCTTTTTAGGAACTATTATCTACGCCCCGGCGTGTACGTGCTGAAAGCCGTTTGGGGCGGCCACTCCCCGATTCAGCGTAGAAGGCGCGCGGCCTCAGCGGCCGAGTTAAACCCAACAAGGAATCAAGTAAGTGAGGTTCGAGATGAAGTCTAAGCCCCTGGCGCGCCCCCTTGCGGCGCTGCTCATGGCGTTTCTGCTGCTGGCCGCGCCCGTCGGCGTGCTGGCGAAGAAGGGCGAGAAGAACTACAACCGCGGCCTGGAGTACGAGAAGGCGCAGCAGTGGGAGAAGGCCGCGCAGGAGTTCGCGCTCGCCGTCGCCGCCGCGCCCAACGACACCGAGTACCAACTCCACTACCGCCGCGCCGTCTTCAACGCCTCGCAGAACTACATGACGAAGGGGCGCGCGATGGCCGACCAGGGCGACTACATCGGGGCCTACAACGCCTACCGCCAGGCCTACGGGCTCGACCCCGTCAACGACCTCGCCGCGCAGGAGATGGATCGCATGCTGCGCCTCCAGCGCGAGAAGGAGGGCAAGGAGAACCCGCGCACCTCGCCGACCAGCTACCGCGGGCCGGCGGGCACCGTCCCCGTCCCCTCCAGCGCCGACGGGCAGGCCGACGGCATCCCCGCGCGCTCCGAGCAGTTGCAGAACATCCAGTGGAACGGCGACCTCGAAGGCTTCATCCGCAAGCTGGCCGAGGAGATGAACCTCAACGTCGTCTTCGACCAGGCCTTCTCGCAGGTCAAGCGCAACGTCAACATCAAGTGGCGCGAGATCACGCCCGCCCGCGCGCTCGACTACGTCTTCCTCTCCAACGGCCTCTTCTTCCAGAAGCTCGACCGCCGCACCATCCTCGTCGCCGACCAGTCGAAGCGGCCGATGTACCAGCAGTTGGTGCTCCGCACCTTCTACCTCTACAACATCAAGCCCTCCGAGGCGCGCACGCTCCTGACCGGCGCGCTCCCCGCGAACGCCGGCCGCCAGCCGCAGTTCATCGAGAACGCGACGACCAACTCGATCACCGTGCGCGACACGCCCGAGAACATGCGCACCATCGAGAAGCTCCTGTCGAGCGTGGACAAGGACCGCGCCGAGGTCGTGATGGAGGTCTCCATCTTCGAGATTTCGCGCGCCGACCTCCTCCAGATCGGCAACCAGGTCGGCACGCAGTCCTCGCTCACCAACATGGGCGGCATCGCGGCCGGCTCGCTCCTCTACCGCGGGACGCCGGCGCTCGCGCTCGGCACCTCGACGGTCGGCCTGGGCTCGGGCCTCGGCCTGCTCATCCCGCCCTCGACGCTCTCGCTCTTCCAGAGCAAGACGAACACGCGGCTGCTCTTCTCGACGCAGGTGCACGCCTTCGACGACGAGAAGTCCTCGACGCGCGTCGGCTCGAAGGTGCCCGTGCAGACCGCCTCGGTCTACAACGGGCTGATCAACAACACCGGCAACAACCAGAACCAGAACCAGGCCGGCGTCGGCAACGTCTTCGGCGGCGGCGGCTACCCCGTCATCCAGTACGAGGACGTGGGCCTCAACCTCGACTTCAAGCCCAAGGTCTACCCGAACCAGGACGTGCAGGTCTCGATGACCATCGAGTCGAAGGACCAGGCGGCCGGCCCAGACCCGCTGACCCCCATCTTCACGCAGCGCAAGATCGAGGGCGTGGCGCGCATCCCGAACGGGAAGACGATGCTGATCGCCTCCATCGCGCAGGATCGCGAGCGGAACGGCCGCGCGGGCCTGCCGCTCGTCGGCCTCATCCCCATCCTCGGCCGCCTCTTCACCACGCCGACGAAGAACAACGAACTCAGCGACATCGTCATCACGATGACGCCGCGCGTGCTGCGCGCGCCCGAGATCACGCCGCAGGACCTTGAGCCGAAGGACACCGGCACGATGCAGACGCCGCAGTCGCCCTCGCTCGAAGCGCTGCTGCGCGACGCCGAGCGCGAGGAGCACTTCGCGCGCATGCGCAGTCTGCCGACCAACGTGACCGCGCAGATTCAGACGCCCGCCGCGCCCGCCGAGGAGGTGACCTTCGTCCCCGCGCCGAAGGCCCTCGCACAGGCCGTGCCGTCCGCCCCGGCCGCCGCGAACAACTCCGGCGCGCAGGCCGTCAACGTCGGCCTCGACGCGGCGGCGTTCGCGTTGCCCGTCCCGGCGGTCTCGGGCGGCCCCGTGGTTCCCGCGTCCGAGTCACCGGCCGCGCCCGCCGTCAACGCCCCGGCCCCGGCCGAGAGTACGGCCGAGCTGCTGCTGATGAACGACCGGCAGGAGTTAAAGGTCGGCGAGCGCGGGCGGCTGATGCTCTTCCTGAAGACGGACGCGCCGCTCGGCCTGGCGAGCGCGACCCTGCGCTTCGACCCGAAGGCCCTGGCCGTCCGCTCGGTCACGCAGGGCGGACTGGCGGGCGCGGGCGGGCCCGTCCTGACGCAGTCGGTTGACCCCTCGGGGGTGCTGGTCGTCTCGGTCGCGCCCGCGGCCGGCGCTCCGGCGCTGACGGGCGAGGGGCTGCTGCTCGTCATCGAGGTCGAGGGGCTCGCGCCCGGCGAGACCGGCCTCCAGTTCGACGCCGACAAGGTGCACCTCGTCGCAACGGACGGCCGCACCGTGCGCCCGCGCACGACCCCCGGCCGCTTCAAGGTCACGCAGTAAGTTTGCGAAGGGGGATGTCGATGATAAGGGCAGCGGAAGGGGTAAAGGGCAAAGGGGAAGGGAAGGCGTCCCGAACCTTTCCCCTTTACCCCTTCCCCTTTACCCAGAAGTCTGCGGGCGGGTGGACGCTCATCGAGCTGGTCATCACGCTGACGGTGATGGCAGTGCTGACGATGGCCGTCATCCCCATCGTCCGCACCTCCATCAGGCGGCAGCGCGAGACGCGCCTGCGCGAGGCGCTGCGCGAGATACGCGCCGCCATCGATGAGTTCCACCGCGACACCGTCAACATGCAGTGCCCCGGCTCCGCGACCGGCGGCGCGCCGGGAATTCCCGGCGCTCCGGGGGGGCTCTGGGTTGACCCGCGCAGCCGCGTGCGGATCGCCGACTGCACCATCTTCGGCGTGGACAACCCCGAGCGCTGGCCGCCCACCCTGGAGATGCTCGTCGAGGGCGTGGACGTGCTGCCGCGCACCGCCAACACCGCGCAGACGATGGGCAGCACCGCGGGCAACATGACGGAGATGAACGCGGCGCCCGTCCCGAAGAGGAAGATTTACCTGCGGGAGATTCCCATCGACCCGATGACGGGGACGGCCGAGTGGTGCCTGCTCTCGAACTACGACGACGCCGACGGCGGCTGCTCGATGAGCCCCAACAACGTCTTCGACGTGCGCTCGAAGTCCGAGGAGACGGCGCTCAACGGGAAAGAGAAATACAATGAGTGGTAGAGAGCAGTAGGCAGTAGGCGGTCGAAGACAGGTTTGGACTCAAGGATTAATTTAAATGTTCGGCAGTGAGCGGCTAAAAGTTAATCATTTAGGTACGCGGAGGGGGCTTGCCGCCTACTGCCTACCGCCTACTGCCTACTCGCGCAAGGCGCGGGGCTTCACCCTGTTGGAGCTGATGATCGTCATCTCGATCCTGGTTATCCTGGCCCTGATCGCGATGGCGCAGTACAACAAGACGGTGCTGGCGGCCAGGGAGGCGACGCTGCGCGAAGACCTCTTCACGATGCGGAAGATGATCGACCAGTACGCCGCCGACAAGGGGAAGCTGCCGCAGTCCCTGGACGACCTCAAGAGCGCCGGCTACATCCACGACATCCCCATCGACCCGATGACCGACGCCGCCGACTGGCAGGTCGAGTTCGGCGAAGACCCGGGCTCGCCCGGCGGCGAGCAGGGCGTCGTCAACGTCCGCTCCGCCTCCGGCGAAATCTCCTCCGACGGCTCAAGCCGGTACAGCGAATGGTGACGAGCGGTAGGCAGATGGCAGTAGGCAGTTGAGAGCCCCGCTGTCGAAAGCTTCGGATCAATTTTCAACGTCCGTCACGCGGAGCGCACTGCCTACTGCCGTCTGCCTACCGCCTACTTTCTTATGAACCCTTTCCAGAGACTCATCTCGCCCCGCCTGCCGCAGGCGGCCGTGGGGCTGTCGGGCGAGGCCGTGAGCGTCGTGCAGTTGGAGCGGCGCGGGGGCGGGCTTGCGGTCAGGAGCGCGGGGCTCCTGCCGCTGCCCGGCGGGCTCGTGCGCCCCAGCTTCGACGAGCAGAACGTCTCGGACGGCGCGGAGCTGGCCGGGGCGCTCACGGAGCTTTTGACGAGCGCGGGGCAGGCGCGGCGCAGGCGTTGGTCGGTCGCGCTGCCCGAGGCCGCGACGCGCACCTCGATCCTGACGATGGAGACGGCCCCGGCCTCGCGCGCCGAGGCCGAGGAGATGCTGCGCTGGAAGACCGAGCGCGCGTTGGGCGCGCCGCTCGACGAGCTGCGCGTCTCGCGCGAGCGCCTGCAAAGGGATGCGCAGGGGCGCGAGCGCTACCTCGTGTCGGGCGTGCGCCTCGCGGTGCTCGCCGAGTACGAGCAGGTCTTCGCGGCGCTGGGCTGGAACGCGGGGCTCGTCCTGCCGCGCCACATGGGCGAGGCGTGGTGGCTGATGCGCGACGGCGGCGGGCCGTCCGCCGGGGCGCGCGCCGACTCGCTGCTCGTCAGCTCGCACGCCGAGGGCTTCACGGCGGTCGTCCTGCGCGCGGGCACGCCGCTCTTCGTGCGCGGCGTCATCTGCGAGACCGAAGACCGCGCCGACGAGCTCTACCGCTTCCTGCTCTTCTACCGCGACCGCACCTCGCCGCAAGGGGCCGAGGGCGAGGCCCCGGCGACGCCGCTCTACGGTGAGGGCATCGGGCGGCTGCTCGTCGCGGGGACGGGGCTCGACGAGTCGGCCGCGAGCGCCATCGTCGAGGAGACGCTGAGCGCCGCGCCGCGCGCCGTCCAGCCATCCGACCTGCGGCTCACGTTCCCCGCGGCCGGCATCGACTTCCGCCAGATCGCCGCGCCCGCCGGCCTCGCGGCCCTCGCGTGGGCGTAAGGAAGCAGGAACGCTGAACGCCGAACGGTGAACCGTAGGCAGTTGGTATTTACAGTTCATCGTTCAGCGTTCATACTTCAGCGTTCCGTGGCTCGGGCTTCCGCCGTCGAATGAAGATGAAGAAGATTCTCCTCATAACGTCCATCGTCCTTTGCCTGTCGTCGTCTGCGCCGGCGCAGACGGCCGCGGTCGAGGCGCCGAAGTTCCTGCCCGAAGAGGTGACGGGAAGCCAACTGCGCGACCTTTCGGGTCGCGCGTTCCGGCTGAAGGACTTCCGCGGGCGCGTCTACGTCGTCAACCTCTGGGCCACCTGGTGCGGGCCGTGCCGTTTGGAGATTCCGGGCTTCAACAAAATCTACGAGGACTACCGCGCGCGCGGCGTCGAGTTCGTCGGGCTGACGGCCGAAGACCCCGAGGAGTCTTCGGAGAAGGTGAGCCAGTTCGTGGGCGAGTTCGGGATGAACTACCGCGTCGGCTGGATCGACAGGGAGACGGTGCTCAAGCTCACCAACTGGAACGCGCCGCAGCCGACGCGACCGGGCTCCTTCGCCATCCCGCAGACCTTCGTCGTGGCGGCCGACGGCCACGTCGTCCTGCGCGTGCGCGGCTACAACCCGCGCGTCCCCGAGATGGTTCGCGCGGGCGTCCGCAGGGCGCTCGAACTCTCGCCCGCGCCGAAGGCCCCGGCCCCCCCGGCGGGCGCGGCCGCGGGCCGCCCCTGAAACTTCCCGTTTGAAACTTCCCCCCCGCCCCGCGCGTAAAACTTTGGCGTCATGATCGCACACGCAGTTTCCCCGACGAACGCGGCTTTGGCAGATACCGAGCTGGTCGTGCGCGCCCTCGCCGGGCGCGAGGACGGCTTCGAGGAGTTGGTGCGCCGCTACCAGCGCCCCATCGTGGCCTACGTCTACCGCATGGTCGGCGACTACGACGCGGCGCTCGACCTCGCGCAGGAGGTCTTCATCAAGGTCTACAACTCGCTCGGGCGCTACCGCCCCGAGTTCAAGTTCTCGACCTGGATTTACCGCATCGCGCACAACGCGGCCATCGACCACCTGCGCCGGCAGGGCTCCGCGCGCACCGAGGAGATGGAGGTCGAGGGGCACGAGGGCACGACCTTCGAGAAGCCCCTGGCGAGCAAGGCGCTCACGCCCGAGCAGGAGACCGAGCGCGGCGAGCGGCGCGCCGAGATCGAGGAGGTCGTCGCGCAACTCTCGCCCGCCTACCGCGAGCTGATCGTGCTCCGCCACTCGCACGACCTCAGCTACGACGAGATCGCCGAGGTGACGGGGCTCCCGCTGGGCACAGTCAAGAACAGAATCTTCCGCGCGCGCGAGGCGATGCGAGAGCTGCTCGTGGCGCGGGGCATCACCGGGATGTAAAGGCATGGCGGAAGTCGCGCGCGATAGGGCCGTATGCCCGCGGACGAGCCTGACGGCCGCCTACCTCGACGGCGAGCTCTACCCCGCGGCGTGCGCGGAGTTCGACGAACACGCGCGCGCGTGCCCCGACTGCTCGGCCGCCCTCCTCGAACAAAGACGCCTCCTCTGCCTGCTCGACACGGCCTTCGACGAGACCTTTGAAAAGAAGCTGGAGCTGCCCGACGGCTTCACGCGCCAGCTCAAGGCGCGCGCGCAGAACGACCTGAGCGGCGTGCGCGACGCGCGGGAGCGGCGGCGCGCTCTGAAGATCTGCGCGGCGCTCGGCGCGGCGGCCTTCGCGCTGCTGGGGTTCGCGGCGCTCGACGTGGCGGTTCGCCCGGCGCTGCGTGCGCTGGGCGCGGCCTCGGGGGCGCTGGGCGTGGCCGGGCGCGCTTCGGCCGACGCGGGCTCGGGGGCGGCCGTGGTGCTGCGCGCGGTGGCAGGCCGTATCGTCTCGGGCGCGGAATCAACCGCGCTGCTCTGGGTGCTACTGCTCGCGGCGGGCGTTCTTCTGCTGCTGCGGCTGGTGAGCCGCTACCACCGCGCCTCGGCGCGCGACTGAGAATCTTTTGAGAGACCGAGCGGCGGCCAGCCCTCGTCACTCGCGGGAGGGACGGGCGCTGGCCGCTCACGCTATGAAGGCAAAAGGCAAAGGGCAAAAGGCAAAGGGCAAAAGTGAAGGCGCGGCGTCCCGCGTCCCGCGCCGTCTTACCCTTTTGATTTTTGCCTTCTGCCTTTTGCCTTTTGCCTTCCCGGCCGCCGCGGCGGCGCGGGGCGAGGAGCTAGTGATCGAGGGTCGGCACGCGGGCGACGTGTTCGGGATGGGGCGGAGCGTGCGCGTGCGCGGCGACGTGCGCGGCGTCATCGCGTTCGGCGGCGACGTGATCGTCGAAGGCAGGATCGAGGGCGACGCGGCGGCCGTGGGCGGCTCGGTCGTGCAGCTCGCGGGCTCGCACGTGGGCGGCGACGTGATCGTCTTCGGCGGCGAGTACCGCAACGAGGGCGGGGGGCGCGGCGCGGCCGGGGAGACGCTGATGTACGCCGGCTACGAGCAGGAGCTGCGCGAGATGGCGCGCAACCCCGCGTCGCTCCTGACGCCGGAGTTCTCGCTCGCCTTCGTCGGGTGGCGTCTGATGGCCGTGCTCTTCTGGTTCGTCGTCTCGATTGCCCTGACGGCCGTCTCGCCCGGCGCGGTCGGGCGGGCGGCGGCGCGTCTGCAACTGACTCTGCCGCGCGTGGCGCTCATCGGGCTGGTGGGCGGGCTGGTCCTGGGGCCGGGCGTGACCACGGCGCTGCACTTCCTGCCGCCGGCGCTGGCGGCGCTCGTCGGGGTGACGGCGCTGCTGTTCCTACTCTTCTCTTACGTCTTCGGCCGCGTCGTCATCCACGCCGCCACCGGGCGCTGGCTCCAGCGCGTGCTGCTCCCCGAAGACCGGCGCTCCGAGTCGGTCGCGCTCCTCCTCGGCGCGGCCTTCTGGGCGGTCGTCCTCGCGCTCCCCTACGTCTGGCCCTTCGTCGTCTTCGCCCTCGTCATCCTGAGCCTCGGCCTCGCGCTCACCGCGCGCTACCGGATGTTCAGCAGGCAGTAGGCAGTAGGCAGTCGCTCCGCGTTATGAATCTTGAGGGATTAATTCGGAGGCTTCGACCGCAGGTCTTTCAACTGCCTACCGCCACCTGCCTACTGCCTACTGCCTTGCTTGTCCCCTTCAGGGTCGCGTGTTAGCATCGGGCGCGTTTCGTCTCTCGGGAGGCTTTCGGCTCAAACTCTTGCGCGCTTACGTCCCTCAACACAGGCGAGGCCCTGCGCTGACGCTGCCGGTCGTGCTCGTCTGCGCGTTTCTGTTTTCGGCCGCGCCCGCGCGCGCGCAGCAGCAGACCAACCCCGTAGACCGCAAGGTCGAGAACCCCGTCACCGACACGCCCAATGTCAACCCGCTCTCGCAGGACAGGCCCGTCATCCGCCCGCGCCCGCGCACGCGCCCGCCCGGCGAGCAGGGCGCGCAGCCGACCGACGAGATCGACATCCGCTCAGACCGCCAGACCGTCACGGGCCCCGAGGGCGACCACGTCACGGTCTTCGAGGGGAACGTGGACGTGCGCGTCGGCATCTACCGCCTCCAGGCCGACAAGGTGACCGACTACGAGGCCAGGAGCCGCGTGGTCGCCGAGGGCAACGTCGTCTTCGACCAGGGCGAGTTCCAGCGCATCACGGGCTCGCGCGCCGAGTGGAACTACGCGACCAAGGTCGGCTTCTTCGAGAACTCGACCGGGTTTACGAACCAGACGCAGGACGGCACGATCATGTACTTCACCGCCGACCGCGTCGAGAAGGTCTCGGGCGACCAGATCGTCATCATCAACGGCGAGGTCACGGCCTGCGGCGACGACGAGGTTCCGAAGTGGAGCTTCAAGACCGCGCGCGCCCGCATCAAGCTCGCCGACAAGGTGAAGCTCTCGAAGCCGCGCCTGCTCGTCAAGGGCGTGCCCGTCTTCTGGCTGCCGTACGCCTCGGTCTCCATCAAGCAGCGCGACCGCGCCTCGGGGTTCCTGACGCCGACCTTCTCGGGCTCGGGCGAGAAGGGGATGCGCTTCTCGAACGCCTACTACCAGACCCTCGGCCGCTCGGCCGACATCACCTTCCGCAACGACGTCTACACCAAGCGCGGCATCGGCTTCGGCGCAGACCTGCGCACGCGCGCCAACTCGCGCTCGTTCCTCAACCTCGGCTTCTACACGGTCAAGGATCGCGTGCTCGGGCCGAGGCAGGACGACGCGCACCCCGACCAGGGCGGTTCGAGCTTCTACGTTGACGGCGTCCACTACTTCCCGAACGGCTTTCTGGCCGCCGCCGACATCAACATCACCTCGAACCTCGCCTTCCGGCAAATCTTCTCCGACTCGATCCAGCTCGCCATCTCGCCGGAGGAGCGCTCGCAGGTCTTCGTCAACAAGAACGTCGGGGCCTACTCCTTCAACTTCATCGCGCGCACGCAGGTCACAAGCATCCCGACCGTCCGCGTCCGCACGCGCTCCTTGCCCGGCATCACCTTCGAGAAGAGGCCGGGGCTCGTCTCGTGGCTGAAGGACAAGCTGCCCCTCTACTTCTCCTACGAAAGCAGCATCGAGGGCGTGAGCCGCAAGGAGACGGTCGAAGACCTGGCGACGTTTCTGGCCGAGGGGAACCAGAACCCCGTCATCACGCCGTCCATCGTGCAGCGGCTCGACTTCCGCCCCGCCGTGACGCTGCCGCTCGACATAAACGGCTGGGGCGTGACGCTGACGGGGCGGGCGCGCGCGACCTACTACTCGAACTCCATCGACCCTCTGACGCGCCTCGTGCTCGCGAAGGACGTGGTGCGCGGCTACGGCGAGTTCGAGTTCGACGTGCGGCCGCCCGCGCTCGCCAGGAACTTCCGGCGCGGCGACGGCTCCTTCCGGTTCCGCCACGTCGTCGAGCCCTACCTCACCTACCGGAAGATAGGCGGCATCTCCGACGGCTTCCACGACCTCATACGCTTCGACGAGGCCGAGGCCGTCGCCGACACGAACGAGTTCGAGTACGGCGTCACGAACCGCTTCTTCCTCCGCCGCTCGGCCGAATCGGTCGGCCGCCGCGCCGAGCGGGAGGGGAGGGTGAGGCCGGAGGACGCGGGCGTCCGCCGCGCGGGCGAGCGCACGGCGGAAGACGTGCGGCGCGAGCGCGAGGCCGAGGCGAAGGAGAGGGAAGGTAAGGAGAAGGAGGAGGAGGAGGAGGCCGGAGACCCGCGCGTGCCGCGGAACACGCGCGTGAGCGGGCAGCTCACGGCGCTCAGGGCGAGCCAGTCGCCCCTGACGCGCCAGCCCTACGAGTTCCTCTCGGTCACGGTCAGGCAGAAGTACTTCATTGACCCGACCTTCGGCGGCGCGCTGATTCCGGGGAGGCGGAACCAGTTCTACCCCATCTACAACTTCTCCGGCTTCACCTACGGCGGCGTGCCGCGCCGCTTCTCGCCGCTGAACATCGAGGCGCGGCTGCGCACGCCGACGCGCGCCGACTCGGAACTCTTCACCGACGTGCGCACCGACATCGACACGCTCGGCCAGGGCGGAGGCCTGCGCGACCTCGCCATCTCTTTCGGCCTGCGCCGCCGCATGCGTGTGCTGCGCGCGATAGAGGCGTTCCAGACCTTCTACTACACGCGCGCCATCACGCTCGCGCCGAGCTTGAGGCAGTACAGCAACGCGGCGGGCAACGAGCCCGGCACGCTGCAAGGGTCGCAGTGGAGCCCCTCCTTCTTCGCCGGCGACCGCAACCGCGGGCCGTTCGGCGGCGCCTCCTTCTTCTTCGACTTCCAGAACCGGCCGGGCAAGGGCAGCTCCTCGCTCATCAGCTCGACCGTCACGCTGGGCCACGCCTGGGACTGCTGCGCCGTCGTCGGCCAGTACTTCACCTTCAACGTCGGCCTCCGGAACGAGAACCGCTTCGTCTTCAGCTTCCGCCTCAACGGCATCGGCACCTTCGGCACCGAGCAGATCGGCCAGCGCTTCCGCTAGTGAACAGTACCGCTCGCGGTTCTGAGTTGGCCTGTGCTAGAATCCCGCGTCTCTTCCCAGAGCGTTAACCCGCCTCTGAATCCAAAAGTTAATAGTTCGAGACTCCCCGTAGAGGTCTTAAGGATGAATCGTAGGAAGTACCCCCGCGCCACGATGCCGGCGCTCGCCCTCTGCCTGTTCGCAGCCGCCGCGATGCTCGTCTCGCCCGCCGCCTCGGGCCAGAAGGGGGGCCGCGTCGCCGAAGAGATCGGCCAGGTGCTCACGAGCTTCGAGACCGTGACGCTCGACCCGGGCGAAGTCGTCCGCTCCGTGCGAGAGCAGGGCTCCGTCGCGCTCCAGACCGCGCGCGGCACGTTCGACCTCGTGGTCGAGCCGTACGACATACGCTCCGACAACTACCGCGCCACGGCCGTCGGCGCGGACGGCGTGACGACCGAACTCCCGCGCACGCCCTCGAACTCGTGGCGCGGAAAAGTCCGCGGCCGGGACGACACGGTCGTCCGCCTCTACCTCGACGGGCAGAAGGTGCAGGGCATCATCATCACTCCGACTGAGACCTTCTTCGTCGAGCCCGCGCGCGACCTCTCGGCGGCGGCCGGCTCGAAGGAGTTCGTCTTCTACGAGGCGTCGAGCGTGAAGCAGACCGACGCGTCGTGCGTGGAGGTGTCGCTGGGCGGCAAGGTCGCCGCCGAGGCCGCGAAGACCCGCCCCGCCGCCGCGACCTCTGGCAGCACGCCGCCGGCCGACGAACTGTTCGGGCCGAAGCGGCAGGCGGAGATCGCGGCCGAGGCTGACTTCGAGTTCTTCCAGGCCAACGGCGGCGACGAGACGGCGACGAAAAACGACATCGAATCCATCATCACGCAGGTGGACGGCATCTACGACGCCGAGCTCGGCGTTAGGGTTCTCAGGCTTGTCGAAACGCGCGTGTGGAAGACCAGCAGCGACCCCTACGATGCAACGAACGCCAGCGCCCTGCTCACAGAGTTCGCTAATAAGTATGACGACACTTTCGGCGTGGACGGCCCGCCGCCGCGCGACTTTACGCACCTGTTCACGGGCAAGAACATCGACACAAACGCCAGCGACGGCGACACAATCGGCATCGCCTTCCGCGGTGTCGTCTGCAACCTCCCCGCCTACGCCTACGGCATCTCGCAGAGCAGGTTCGTCAACCAGCCCGCGACCAGCTCCCTGCGCGTCGGCGTCACCGCCCACGAGATCGGTCACAACTTCGGCGCGACCCATACGGATACGGAAAATCCCGTCCCGACGGGCTGCGACCAGTCGCTCATGAACTCGTCCGTGCAGGGCACAAACCAGTTCTGCCAGTTCTCGAAAGACCAGATCACCACCCACATCACCGCCAACGGCAACATCCCCGTCAACGGCGTGGCCTGTCTGCTGCCGCAGGCGACGGCGGGCTGCAACTACGACATCACGCCCACGTCGAGGAACTTCCCCGTCGCCGGCGGGACGGGCACGGTCGCCGTCACGACGGCGAACTGCCCGTGGGGCGTGGCCGAGGGCGCGTCCTGGCTCAACTTCGACAGCCAGGGAGGCACTGGCAGCGGCTCGGTCGGCTACACCGTGGCGGCCAACACGGGGAAGGACGGCCCGCGCCGCGCCTTCGTGGACATCGGCGGCCGGCAGCTCGCCATCACGCAGCCGGCTTCGCCCGCCTGCCTGGCCTCCGCGACGGCCATCGGCATCGGGCAGACTCTCGCCGGGGCGCTCGCCTCCTCCGACTGCAACGCGGCGCAGCCCGGCCGCGAGACGGCCTTCGCCGACCTCTACACCTTCTCGGCGCGCGCCGGCCAGCGCGTCCGCATCACGATGTCCACGACGGGGAGCCCCGGCATCGACACCTACCTCTACCTCATCGGGCCCGACGGCTCGGTCGTCATCGAGAACGACGACATCGAACCCGAGGTGAACACCAACTCGCGCATCCCGCCGGCGGCCGGCCAGTTCTTAGAGCTGCCGCAGACGGGCGTCTACACCATCATCGCCACCACCTTCGACACCGCCGCCCCGGGCTCCTACACGCTGAGCCTTTTGGAAAACGGCGTCTCGCTCTCCTCCGCGGCCTACGCCGTCAGCGAGGGGACGGGCGGCAACGGCCTTGGCACGGACGGGACGGGCTTCCGCGTCGTCACCGTCACGCGCTCGGGCGACACGTCGGGCACGGCGACCGTGGACTACGCGACCTCGGACGGCACGGCCAGCAGGCTGAGCGACTACGAGCAGGCGCTCGGCACGCTCGTCTTCGGGCCGAACGAGACGACCAAGACGTTCAACGTCTTCGTCCCCGACGACGCCTTCCAGGAGGGGCCGGAGACCGTCACGCTCACGCTCTCGAACCCCGTGGGGACGATACTCGGCGCGAACCCGACGGCCACGCTCACCATCAACTCGAACGACGACGCGAACGGCCCGAGCCCCGTCCGCAAGGAGAGCTTCAACGCGAACTTCTTTACACGCCAGCAGTATCTCGACTTCCTGAACCGCGAGCCCGACCTCTCGGGCTTCCAGCACTGGAGGGCTCAGACGGCGATCTGCGCTGACCCGCCGCCCGCAGACCTGACGGTCTGCCGCGTCAACGTCTCGGCGGCCTTCTTCCAGTCCATCGAGTTCCAGGAGACGGGCTTCCTCGCCTACCGGACTTACAAGGCCGCGTACGGCGACCGGACGGAACCCTCGACGGGGCTGGTCGTGCCGATCATCCGCCTCAACGAGTTCCTGCCCGACTCGCAGCGTATCAGCAAGGGTGTCGTCGTCGGGTTCGGGGGCTGGGAGTTGCAGCTCGAAGCCAACAAGCAGGCGTACATGCTTGAGTTCGTCCAGCGCCCGCGCTTCCTGGCGGCCTTCCCGCTGACGATGACCTCGGCGGAGTTCGTGGATCAGCTCGTCTCGCGGGCGGGCATCACGCTGACGGCGGGCGAGCGCGACGCGCTCATCGCGCAGCTCGGCGGCAATCCCAGCGCGGCGGCCGCGCGCGCCGCGGTGCTCTACGCGGTGGCCGAGAACCCGCAGCTCAAGGCTCCGGGGACGATTGAGTTCCGCCGCGCCTTCGTGCTGATGCAGTACTACGGCTACCTGCGGCGCGACCCGGACACGGGGCCGAACACGGACTTCTCGGGCTGGAACTTCTGGCTCAGCAAGCTCAACGACGCCAACGGCAACTTCATCCAGGCCGAGATGGTCAAAGCCTTCCTCGAATCCTTCGAGTACATCGACCGCTTCGGCACGCGGCCGTAGCCGCCCGCCGTCCGACACGACCGAAACCGCGCCCGGGGTCTTGCGAGAGCCCCGGGCGCGTCTTTTTTTGGCGCGCGGCCGTGTGCAACGGCTAGGCGGGTCGGCACGTCTAAACGCGGGAGCCACACCCGACGTGTCCTCCCCAGGGGAGCCCGCGCCCCGCTAGTCCGTCCGCAACCCTTAAAAGCAGCCTGTAGTCGCTCACGACTACAACGTCCGGAGCAACCGGGTCAGAACCGCCCGCGGCAGCGGGCGGGCCTTACGATTAAGGCTTGATGACTGATGAGAGACACGCTGTCGTCAATCGCCCGGGCTCAGTTACGCCCACCCGCTACCGCGGGCGGTACTGACCGCTACCACAGAGGAACCGCCAGTCATGAAGAAGTCGAAGAGGGTCTCTGAGCCCAAGCGCGGGCGCGCCTTCCGCGCGGGCGCGTTCGCATGCGCGCTGCTCGTCGTCGGCGTGGCGACGGCCGTCGCCGCCTACGCGTCGCGCAGCGCCGAGCCGCCGAAGGCCGCGCCCGCGGCCCCCGACGCGCGGCCCGCCGACCCCCACGTCACGGTCGAGGTCGGGGGGAGGAAGCTGCGCGTGAACGCGCAGGCTTTGCAGCAGGGGCCGCTCACGGAGGCCGAGGCGCAGAGGCTCGCCGCACAGCTCGAAGGCAACAAGGCGACCGCCGGCCTCGTCGAGGAGAAGCACGCGGACGGCACGGTCTCTGTGGACTTGCAGGGCCGCTTCCAGAACGTGGTGCTGGCGAAGAAGAACGACGACGGCTCGGTCTCCGCGGCCTGCGTGGACACGCCCGAGGCGGCCACCGCCTTCCTCACCGGCGCGGGGAAGCCCGCGAACGGCACCGGCGCGGGCGTTAACAGAAAGGCGGCGTCGAGCAAGTGATGAAGAGGAACTTTATCTCGAAGCTGATCGTCTTCGCCTTCGCCTTCGCCGTGGCGGTCGCGGCCTCCGTGCAGGCGCGCGCCGCGGCGACCATCTTCATCCATAACACCGACCCGGCGGGCTCCGGCTTCAACGACCCGACGCCCGCGGCCCCCGTCGGCGGCAACACCGGCACGACCGTCGGCCAGCAGCGTCTGAACGCCTTCCAGTTCGCGGCCAACCTCTGGGGCGCGACCCTCAGGAGTGACGTGCCTATCGTCATCAGGGCGAGCTGGGTCGCGCTGCCGTGCGACGCGAACGGCGGCACGCTCGCCCAGGCCGGCTCGGTCGGCATGTTCCGCAACTTCCCCAACGCGCCCTTCGGCAACACCTGGTACTCGACCGCGCTCGCCAACGCCCTGAGCGGCATCGACGTTAACGGCGGCACGGCCGAGATCAGCACGCAGTTCAACTCGAACATCAACGGCAGCGCCAACTGCCTCGGCGGCACGCGCTTCTACCTGGGGCTCGACAACAACCACGGCGCGGACATCGACCTCGTCGCGGTGCTCATGCACGAGTTCGCGCACGGCCTCGGGTTCCAGACCTTCACCAACGGCAGCACGGGCGCGCAGGCCAGCGCGCAGGGCAACGCCTTCCCGTCCGCCTACGACCATTTCCTCCTCGACAACTCGACGGGCAAGACCTGGATTCAGATGACGAACGGGGAGCGTGCGGCCTCGGCGGTCAGCAACGGCAACCTCGTCTGGAACGGCCCCAACGTGACGGGCGCGGCCCGCGGCGTGCTCGGGGCCGCGCGTGTGCGCGTCAACGCGCCCGCGGGGATAGCCGGCAGCTACGCCGTCAACACGGCCGAATTCGGGCCGCCGCTCTCGGTCGCGGGCACGACGGCGAACGTCGTCCAGGCGCTCGATCCCTCGAACGCCAGCGGCGCGTTGACGACCGACGGCTGCTCGGCGCTGACGAACCCCTCGGCCGTCGCGGGCAGGCTGGCGCTCATCGACCGCGGCAATTGCGACTTCGTCGTCAAGGTCAAGAACGCGCAGAACGCGGGCGCAATCGGCGTCATCATCGCCAACAGCTCGGGCGGCGTGTTCGGCGGCATGGGCGGCAGCGACCCGACGATCAACATCCCGTCGGTGATGGTCACGTTCGAGAACGGCAACACGATCAAGGGCCAGCTCACCGCGGGCGTCAACGCGACGCTGCTCGTTGACGGCTCCTCGGCCTCGGGCGTTGACGCGCAGGGCCACCCGCAGGTCTTCACGCCCACGACCTTCTCCGGCGGCTCGTCGGTCTCGCACTGGGACACGCTGCTCTTCCCGAATCAGTTGATGGAGCCGGACAACGCGGGCGACATCATCCACAGCGTCGCCGTCCCGGCCGACCTGACGGGCTTGCAGTTGCGCGACGTGGGCTGGGGCTTCAACCCCGTCGGCGACGCGAACTTCTTCGTCCGCCAGCACTACCTCGACTTCCTCAACCGCGAGCCCGACGCCCCGGGGCTCGCCTTCTGGCGCGACGACGTGCTCGCCTGCGGGACGGACAAGACCTGCGTGGAGGTCAAGCGCATCAACGTCTCGGCGGCCTTCTTCCTCTCGCTTGAGTTCCAGGGGACGGGGAACCTCGTCTACAAGATGCACAAGGCGGCCTTCGGCAACCTCGCGGGCAGGCCCGTGGCCGTCCGCCGCGCCGACTTCCTCGCCGACACGCGCGCCATCGCGAGCACGCCCGCGCAGGTCATCGTCGGGCAGACCGGCTGGGAGGCGCAGCTCGAAGCGAACAAGCAGGCGTTCGCGCTCGCCTTCGTCCAGCGCGCGCCCTTCCAGGCGGCGCACGGCGGGCAGGACGCGGGCGCGTACGTCGATTCGCTGTTCGCCAACGCGGGCGTACAGCCTTCCGCGGCCGAACGTAACGCGGCCGTCAGCGCCTTCGGCGGCGGCGGCGCGGCGGGGCAGGCGGCGGCGCTGCGGAGCGTGGCCGAGAGCGACTCGGTCACGTCGAAGACCAGGAATGAGTCGTTCGTCCTGATGCAATACTTCGGCTACTTGCAGCGCGACCCCGACTCGGGGCCGGACACGGACTTCACCGGCTACAACCACTGGCTGGGCAAGCTCAACGACTTCAACGGCGACTACATCGCGGCCGAGATGGTCAAAGCCTTCATCGGCTCCTTCGAGTACATGGATCGCTTCGGCAGCCGCCTCTA
>DATMVD010000084.1:0-26747 GCA_035563535.1 Pyrinomonadaceae bacterium
CCAGCCCGAGGGCGCGGAGCGCGGGCGTCAGCTCGGCCGCGCGGACGAACGCGGCCGCCTTCTCGAAGTCGTCACGCTGGTCGTCGGCGTAAGCCTCCGGCAGCGCGGCGACCTGCCGGGCGGCGGTGACGGAGCGCGCGACGCGCCGCATCTCTTCGTCCGCGATCTCTGCGGCGAGCGAGCGCGCGCGCTCCCAGAGCCTGCGCTTCGCGGCCTCCTCGACGGCCGTGAGGCGCGCCCCGTCGCGTGACCTCTCGTCGGAGGCGCGCGCGGCCGCCTCCACGTACGCGGCGAGCGGGTCTTGCGGGTTCCCCGATGCCGGGCCCAACGTCGCGAGCCGCGAGTCGAGTGAGGCGCGCCGCGCCGCCTCCAACTCCTGCGCGAGTGCCGCCGCGCGCGCGTGCAGCGCCGGGGCGTACCGCGGCGCGTCACGCTCGAAGAAGGGGAGCAGTCGGCCGACCGCGAAGTAAAGCGCCGCCGGGGTGTTGCCCGGCCGCGCGTCGCCCGCCGGCCGCAGCAGTATCGCGGCGGCCGCGTCGAAGAAGGCGGCGCGTACGCGGGGCGAGATGTCCGGGGCCGCGCCGCCGGACGCCGCGACGGGGCGCAGGTGCAACGCGCCGTCCACGTCGAACGAGGCGAGCAGTCTCGGCGTGAGTGTGTAGGAGGAGAGGAGGAGTGCTTCGTTCGCCCCGGCGTTCGGGTCTGAGCGCGCGGCGGCCAGTGCGCGGAGGTAGAGGCCGTCGGCCTCCGCGGGCGCGCGCTCTCGCAGGCGCACGAGGAAGTGGACGAAGTCGCCGCCGACGCTGCCCGACAGCGCGGGCGCGGCGACGGCGGCGGCGCTCGCATACGCCCCGTCTTCGAGCAGCGTGTGTGCGAGCGAGAGCCTTCGGCCGTCGTCGTGCGCGGGCGGGCCGTCCGCGTCGCCCGCGCCGCTCTGATGCCGCGCGAGCCATTCGTCGAGGGCGCGCAGAAGGGGCTCGGCCATGCGCGGGTCGCGCGCGGCGGCGTACTGGAGCACGAGGTCGCGCGCGGCCGTGTAGCGCTCGGGCAGGTCGCGGCCGCCGTTGCGCTCGACCTCAGTCCAGTCCTCCTCGTCGGCCTCCGTGGCCGTCTCCCACGCGCGTCGGAAGAGGGAGCGCGCCGACTGCTCGTCGCCGTCCCACAGCGCGTCCGCGCAGAAGGTCAGGACGCCCGCGCGCTCGGTCGGTTCTTCGATGTGACTTGCCGTACTTGCGACTTCGAGGAGGAGCGCCACGGCCTTCCGCCTCCGCGCGCGGGCCGTCGTATCGCGCTGAGACTTGGCCGCGGGCTTCGCGGCCGCGGGCCGCGCCGGGGCGGGCTGCGCCCGTGCGTCGAGGCCGTGCGCGCACGGCCCGCAGACGAGGAGCGCGAGAAGGAGGCCCTTTGTTCGGCGCGTCGGTCTCATGTGTGTGGGAAGGCGCGTGCGCTACTGCGCGTCGAAGAGGGGACGTGACGGCTGCGGGCGCGGCGGCTCGATGCCGAAGTGTTCGTAGGCGAGGCGCGTGGCGGCCCGCCCCCGCGGCGTGCGGTTGAGGAAGCCGATCTGGATGAGGTAGGGCTCGATGATCTCCTCGATCGAGTCCTTCTCCTCTTGCAGCGCCGCAGACATGTGGTTGAGGCCGACGGGGCCGCCCTGGTGCTGTTGGATGATCATCAGCAGGAGCTTCCTGTCCATCTCGTCGAGCCCGAACGTGTCCACCTCCATGCGGTTGAGCGCGTCGTCGGCGATCTCCTTCGTGATGCGCCCCGCGTGCTCGACCTCCGCGTAGTCGCGCACGCGGCGGAGCAGGCGGTTGGCGATGCGCGGCGTGCCGCGCGCGCGCCGCGCTATCTCGCGCGCGCCGCCGTCGTCGATCTCCGTGCCCAGTATCTCGGCCGAGCGGCGGACGATGGTTGACAGCTCGTCGTGCGTGTAGAAGTTGAGGTGGAAGGCGATGCCGAAGCGCCCGCGCAGGGGGGCCGTGATTAAGCCGGGCCGCGTCGTCGCGCCGACTAAGGTGAACTTCGGGAGCGGCAGTTTGACAGACCTGGCCGACGGCCCCTGCCCGATCATGATATCGAGCTCGTAATCCTCCATCGCGGGGTACAAGACCTCCTCGATGGCGGGCGCCATGCGGTGTATCTCGTCGATGAAGAGTACGTCGCCCTCTTGCAGGCTGGTGAGGAGCGCGGCGAGGTCGCCCGGCCTCTCGATGACGGGCCCGGCGGTCGAGCGCAGCTCGGCCCCCATCTCGTTGGCGATGATGACGGAGAGCGTCGTCTTGCCGAGGCCCGGCGGGCCCGTGAGCAGGACGTGGTCTAACGCCTCGCGGCGCTGGCGCGCGGCGCGGATGTAGATGCCGAGGTTCTCGGTCGCGCGCTTCTGCCCGATGTACTCGCCGAGCCGCGCGGGGCGCAGAGACAGCTCGAACTGCCGCTCGTCTTCCAACGGCCCCCGCTCGCGCACGTTGCCCGGCTCAAAGTTGTCAGACATAAAGAGTGGTGAATGGTAAATGGTGAATAGTAAATGGTGATTTTATCCATTCACTATTCACCATTTACTAAAGTTCATCCCTTCGACAGTTGCCGCAAGCTCCGGCGCAGGAGCGTCTCGACCGAGAGGTCGCCGCCCTCTTGTATCGAGTTCGTGATGGCCTTCTCGGCGGCGGGCTTGGGGAAGCCGAGCTGGAGGAGCGCGGCGAGCGTGTCCTCGCGCAGCGCGTCCTCGGACTGCGCGGCCGTCGGGCCGCCGGCCGCAATCTGCTCTTCGAGCGCGGGGCCGGAGAGCGCGGCCATCTTGTCGCGCAGCTCGATGACGAGCCGCTCGGCCGTCTTCCGGCCGACGCCGGGGATCGAAGTGATGCGCGCGAAGTTGCTTTGGCGGATGGCCGTCACGATCTCGTCGGCGCTCATCCCCGAGAGCATGGCGACGGCGGACTTGGGGCCGATGCCGCTCACCGAGATGAGCAGCGTGAACAGCTCGCGCTCGCGCAGCGTGCGGAAGCCGAAGAGCTGGAGCGCCTCCTCGCGGACGTGCGTGTAGATTTGCAGGCGGACGGCCTCGCCGGCCTCGCCCAGGTCGTAGAAGGTCGTGACCGGGATGGTCACCTCGTAGCCGACGCCGCCGACGTCCACGATCACGCTGGTCGCGTGCTTCGCCAGCAGTGTCCCGGAAAGGTGTGCGATCATTCTTTACTTGCTTTGACGAGAGAAGGAATTTCGGGAGCGTCTCACGTTACCCGGCGATTCTAGATGAACCGCCGACGGTCGGCAACGGGAGGGGAGGACTGAGTACTGAGTACTGAGGACTGAGTGAAGACGTGTTTTTGACTCAGTCCTCAGTCCTCAGTACTCAGTCCTTACTTCTTCCTCCGGTAGACCCCGTCGAAGGTGACGTTGACGCCGCCGCACTGCTTGTTGTCGGTGACGAGGAGGTAGGGGCCGACGAGGCGCAGCTTCGCCTGGCAGTCTTCGGGGTCTGCGCCGAGCTTGAGGGTGTCGTCAACCGGCGTCCCCTCGCCCGAGATTTCCCCGACGTGGACGTTGCCGGGGTTGACTCCGTGCCACGTCGCGTCGCCGCTCACGCTGAGCACGTCCACGCGCCGGCCGCGGCTCACGCGCAGCGAGTTGTCGTAGAACGCCCACGTCCCGAGCCACAAGGCGAGCGGGGCGTTCTCTGCGGTCGCGACAGTTTCGAGGCGGTCGGCCGCGAGCCAGCCGACCGTCTCCGCGCCGCGCGCGGGCTGGAACCATGCGCAGACCCAGTCGCCGAACGTCCGCGACGTGATGACCTCGTCGCCGGGGACGAGGTAAGCCTTCCGCCTGCACTTCACGTCGGGGCCGGGGCAGCCCTCCTCCTCGCCGTAGAAGTGGACGCGCGAGCCCTTCTCGCCTCGGACGCGCGCGAGCCCGAACTCCTTCGAGTCGCGCGTGAACGCGCCGTTGCGGCACCAGTTGGCGGGGTTCCCGCCCTCCTCCTGCGCGCCCGCCTGCGACGCCGCGCAGCAGGCCGCGACCAGAAGGAGCGCCGTCCTGCTCCAGAGACTCTTCACGTTCTTCCCCCGGTCTCGAATCCCGATTTATGAAGCCCCGGCCCCCCGTCACTTGACGAGCCGGTTGTACTTCCGCAGCACCTCCCGGAGGCGCTCGTGCGGGAGGGCGTGGGCGGTGTTGCCGTCGATGCCGCGCATCGTGCGTGCGGCGACCAGCGCGTTGACGATGGCCTCCTCGGTCGCCTCCTCGGTCGCGCGGAAGAGCGGGTTGATGCGCTCGTTCGGCAGCATCGTCAGTTGCGCCGTGCCCCCCTCCTTGCTGGCCTCGGGGTTGGCGGTCGAGAAGGCGATGAAGATGTCCCCCGAGCTGTTCTCGCCGCGGCCGCCCATCGCGCCGACGGCGAGCGAGACGCGGCGCGCGACGCGCTTGAGCTGGTGCGGCAGCAGCGGGGCGTCGGTCGCCACGACGACGATGATCGAGCCCGCGCCGTCGTCCGGCTTCCCGCGCTCGGGCATGAGGTCTGTGATCTCCCGCCCGACGGGGACGCCCGCGACGCGCAGGAGGTCGCGCCGGCCGTAGTTGGCCTGCACCAGCACGCCCACCGTGTAGCCGCCCTCGGCCGCCGAGAGCACGCGCGAAGAGGTTCCCGTGCCGCCCTTGAAGCCGTGCGCGATCATCCCCGTCCCGCCGCCGACGTTGCCCTCCGCCACGGGCCCGCCCTTCGCGCCGTCGAGCGCCTGGAAGGCGTGCTCCTTCCGGACGTGGAAGCCGTTGATGTCGTTCAGGAATCCGTCCCACGTCTCGGCGACGACCGGCAGGCTGAAGTCGCCCGAGTAGCCCTCGCCCGCGCCGCGGCGCGCGTTCCACTCGATGACCGCGTCGCGCACCACCCCAACGCTGTGCGTGTTGGTGATGAGTATCGGCGTGCCCAGCGAGCCGGACTCTTCGAGCCACGTCGTCCCCGTCATCTCGCCGTTGCCGTTCAGCGTGTGCCACGCGGCGAAGACGCGGCCGCGGAAAGCCTTCCCCTGCGGCAGCACGGCCGTCACGCCCGTCCGCACGGGCCCGCGCCCCGCCGAGAGCTTCCCCTCGCCGCTGACGAGCGTGACGGAGCCGACCTCGACGCCGCGCACGTCCGTGATGGCGTTCAGGGGGCCGGGCGTCCCCTCGAACGGCACGCCGAGGTCGCGCGCGCGCGGCCCCGTCTGGGCGAGCGTCGGCGCGGTTAAGAGCGGGGCGCAGAGCGCGGCGAACAGGGCGAAGGCGCGGGCGGGTCTCGGCATACGGCTCGGGCTCTCTCCAGGGGTCTCAGGGTTCGGCGGGGCCGGGCGCATTATGGACGCGCGGCGCGAGTTCCGTCCACGCTTTTTTTGAGCCGGGGTCGGGCTTCTTCACGCCGCGCCCCGCGCGCGGTATACTCGGGGTCGTTGCTCTCCTCGGAAAAGGTTTTCGGATGAAGTCGGAGAAGATTTCTGAGCTGACGACGAGCCGCCTGAGCGTCTACCTGCGCTGCCTGAACCTTCTGGCCGCCGCGGGCATCAAGACCATCTCGTCGCAGGCGCTGGCCGACCAGTTCCGTCTGAACTCGGCGCAGATACGGAAAGACCTGGCGCACTTCGGCGAGTTCGGGACGCGCGGGGTCGGCTACTCGGTGGGCGAGCTGCGCCGCCACCTGACGCAGATCCTCGGCCTCGACCGCGCGCACCGCGTCGGCATTGTCGGGGCCGGCAACCTCGGCACCGCGCTCGCCAACTACAACGGCTTCCGCGAGTCGAACTTCGAGGTCGTCGCGCTCTTCGACAACGACCGCGCGAAGATCGGCCGGCGGGTCGGCGCGGCCGAGACCGTCATCCACGACGTGCGCCGCCTCGCCCGCGTCGTGCGCGACCTCGGCATCGACGTGGCCGTCATCGCCGTGCCGGCGCGCGTCGCGCAGCGCGTGCTCAACCAGGTCATGTCGGCCGGCGTGAAGGCCGTCCTGAACTTCGCGCCCGTCCGCCTGCACGCGCGCCTCGGCGTGAAGGTGAAGACGGTGGACTTGACGATTTCGCTCGAATCGCTATCGTACTTCTTAGCGCGCCCACAGATCACTTGCGTCACGAACCCGCGCAGCCTGCTCCCCTACGAGGAGATCGCGCAGCGCGAGGAGCAGGAGTTGCAGCAGAGCTGACAAGGAGTTTTGGTTATGTATTCGTTCTTGCTCAAGAGGGCCCTTCCGTTCACGCTCACTTTCGTCTTCGGCGCCGCGCTCGGCGGCCTCGTCGGGCTCTTCGGCCCGTCGGAGAAGAAGGCCGAGTCGGCGCTCGGCACGCGCACCTACGACTACGGCCGCCGCTGCCGCGCGAAGCCCCGTCGCCACCAACTCGTCGCCGAGTCGAAGCCGCTCAACATCCTCTACAAGCCCGTCGTCGCCTACCCGGCCGCGCGCGGGTTCGAGGCCGCCGACGTGGCCTCCGCCCGGGTCGAGGTGACCTTCGGCTCCGAGGGCAGGGTGACGCAGGTCAGGCCGCTCACGCTCGATTTCAAAGGGCCTGACGAGAGCGACCTCGTGCGCGTGAAGGCCATGTGGGAGTCGGTCGAGCGGGCGGCGCAACGCATCGAGTTCACGCCGGAGACGTTGAACGGCGTGCCCGTCACCGTCACGCGCGTGGTCGAGATGGACTTCGCGCCCGCGTACCGCTGAAGCCGGACGGCCGCAGAAGATTCCAATGGACGAGCAGACGGCCCGGCGCGAGATCGTGCGCGTCGGGCGGCTGATGTACGAGCGCTCCTACGTCGTCTCCTCGGACGGCAACGTCAGCGTGCGCCTCGACGACGGCCGCGTCCTCGCCACGCCGACGCAGACCAACAAGGGGCGCATGACCGAGGACTCGCTCGCCCTCACCGATTTAGAAGGCAAGCCGCTCAACGACCGCCGCGCCTCAAGCGAGCTGGCGATGCACCTGCTCATCTACCGCGAGCGCGAGGACGTGCGCTCGGTCTGCCACGCGCACCCGCCGCACGGCTCGGCCTTCGCCGTCGCCGGGCTCGCCATCGACCAGCCGATACTCTCGGAAGTGATTCTGACCTTGGGCTGCGTCCCGCTCGCGGAGTACGGCACGCCCTCGACCGAGGAGCTGACCGAGGCGATGCGCCCGCTCGTCAAGAACCACAACGCGCTCCTGATGGCGAACCACGGCGCGGTCGCCTACGGCGCGGACGTGTGGCAGGCTTTCGACCGGCTCGAAACCTTAGAGCACACGGCGAAGATCGCCATCCTCGCGCGCGCGCTGGGCGGAGCGCGCGACCTCCCGCCCGACTCCATCGAGAAGCTCATCGACGTGCGCGAGCGCGCCGGCTACCTCGACGAGCGCGCGCGCTGCCAGGCGTGCGGCTACCTGCACCAGACGCGCGTCGTCTGCCCCACGGGCGAGCGCGACGCCGCGGCGACGGCGCGCGGCGCCGCGGAGAAAGGCGCGGCCTCGAACGGCAAGATCAGTCTGACGCGCGAGGAGTTGATCGAGCTTCTGAGCCAGGCGGCGCGCGGCGCGCGCTAGCGGGACACGGTCTCATCAAGGCGGACTCAATCACTTCACGCCGCCCGCGCGAAAGGAGCCCCCGTGGCGAGTCGCCCGCTCAGGAAGTCCGAGATAGAGTTCGCCCGCCAGGTCTTTGAAGACAGGCTCCCCTACGACAGGGTCTACCTCTCCAGCCGCTTCCTCCCCTTCAACGAGGGGACGGCCGCCACGGTGGCCTCCCTCTCGGCGTTCGTGCCCGTGCGCGCGATGCGCAGTTACACGATCTTCGCCGGCCCCGAGGTCTTCGACGAGGGGGCCGACGACCCCCGATTCAGGGACACGTTCATCCACGAGTTGACGCACGTCTGGCAGGGCTACCACGGCGTCCTCGGCTGGGCCTACATGGCGCAATCACTGCTCTGGCAGGGGTACGCCGTCCTCACGCAGGGCCACCGGAACAAGGCTTACGACTACGAGCCGGGCGCGGCCTGGGGCGACTACAACGTCGAGCAGCAGGCGCTCCTCGTGCAGGACTGGTACTTGAACGGCATGAGGGAGGACGACGAGAGGTTCCCCTACATCGCCGGACACATCCGCGCGGCGAAGGGGCGGGCGTCGCCGCCAAAGGCTTCGAGGGCGACACGCTCGTCGTCACGCGCGAAGGGGTGACGCCGCGCGCGGGGCCGCCGGGGGGTGGCGGACGCGTCCACTTCGGTTATACTCGGCGCAAGCAACGCGAACGCGGAACCGGCGGTGGTAGAGTTCGGGCGCGGCGGGCCGCGGGGTTAATCAGCTCTAACGTAAACAGGTCAGCTAATCGGAGAAGGAAGAATGCCACAGGAAGCACTCGGCATGGTCGAGACGAAGGGACTCGTCGCGATGATCGAGGCGGCGGACGCGATGGTGAAGGCCGCCAACGTCACGCTGGTCGGCTACGAGAAGATCGGCGCGGGCTTCGTCACGGCCATCGTCCGCGGCGACGTGGCCGCGGTCAAGGCCGCCACGGACGCCGGGGCCGCCGCCGCCCGCAGAGTCGGCGAACTCGTCAGCGTCCACGTCATCCCGCGCCCGCACGGCAGCGTGGACGAGGCGCTCCCGGTCGGGGCCGACAAGTAAAGAAGTGAATAGTAAATGGTAAATAGTGAATGGTGGTTGAGTGCTTACGCCCAGGCGATGAACTTCCAACCCGGCCATCATTCAACGACTATTTACTATTTACCATTCACCATTCACTAAGGGAATGATAATCGCGCGCATCCTCGGCACGGTCGTTTCGACGCAGAAGGACGAGCGGCTGAAGGGCAGCAAGCTTTTGCTCGTCCGGCCTTTGAACCTCGACGGCTCAGACGGCTCCGGCTACTTCGTCGCCGTGGACACGGTCGGCGCCGGCTTCCACGAGCGCGTCCTCGTCGTCGCCGGCTCCTCCGCGCGCCTCGCCGAGGGGCAGAAGGACAAGCCCGTGGACGCCGCCATCGTCGGCGTCATCGACACGGTCGATTTCGTGAACGACTGACGATGCAACTCGCGCGCGTCATCGGGTGTGTGGTGGCGACGGTGAAGAACGATTCGCTGGAGGGGCGGAAGCTGCTCGTCGTGCAGTCGCTCAACGCCGAGTTGAGGCCGCAGGGCGCGCCGCTCGTGGCGCTCGACTCGGTCGGCGCAGGCGTGGGCGAGCTGGTCTTCTGGTGCAGGGGCAAGGAGGCGAGCTTCCCCTTCCGGCGCGAGGACACGCCGACCGACTGCACCATCGTCGGCATCGTCGATTCGGACGCGCACGTCTCGAACCGGAGGGGGAGCCGTTGATTCTCGCGCGCGTGCTCGGCAACGTCGTGGCGACGCAGAAGAACGAGCGCTACGCCAGCGCGCGCGTGATGCTCTGCCAGCCCGTCACGCCCGCGGGCGAGGAGTTCGGCGCGACGCTCCTCGCGCTCGACTCGGTGGACGCGGGCGAGGGCGACACCGTCCTCATCGTGCAGGAGGGCTGGGGCGCTTCGACCGCCGCCACCGGCGAGCAGGGCGCGGCCATCGACTCGGCCATCGTCGGCGTCGTAGACCGCATCGACCTCTTGGAAGGTGAAGCCTGAGAGTGAGCAGCGACGAGCAGGACAGGGTGAGGGAGTTGGCCGAGCGCGTCGCGCGCCGTCTGGGCGACGCGCCGCGCGAGCAGGCCGGCGGCGAAGCCTCGGGGGGCGGGGAACTCGCCGCCGTGCGCGCCAGCCTCGCCGAGATACAGCGGCGGCTCACGCACGTCGAGTCGCACATCACGCACGGCGAAGGGTGCGGGCACGGCGCGCGCCGGCCGGACGACGCCCGTACCGCGTCAACTTTATCCTCTACCTCCTCAAACCCGAGCCCCTCGGCGCAGACCCGCTCGACGTGGCTGAGCGGCACCTACGTCCCGGCCACCTCACACCCCAGCCAGGAGCAGTTCGAGGGGTTGGGCGAGGCCGTCTCCGAACTCGTCGAGTTCTTCGAGCGCGAGAAGACCTGCACGCTCGAACCCGGCGGCAAGCCCTGCGACCACTGCGGCCAGTGCAGCGCCCGAGGCTTCTGAAGGCGTGAACCGTAAACCGTGAACCGTGACAGGAGGAAACTGCTTTCCTCCTGTCACGGTTCACGGTTTACGGTTCACGCCTTGCCCTACTTGTTCGCTCCGCCCTGGTCGCGGCGCATGACGTTGGGGTCGATGCGGGGCGCCTGGCGCGCGCCCTCCTCGGCCTTGAAGTAGGGCTCCTCCTTGAAGCCGTACAGCTTCGCGCCGAGGACGGTCGGGAAGCTGTTGCGCGTCGTGTTGTAGTCCTGCACCGCCGCGTTGTAGTCCTCGCGCGCGACGTTGATGCGGTTCTCCGTCCCCGACAGCTCGTCCTGCACCTTCAGCCAGAGGTCGTTCGAGCGCAGGTTCGGGTAAGCCTCCTGCAACGAGAGCAGGCGGCCGAGCGTGCCGCCGAAGCTGTTGGCCGCGTCGATGACGGCCTGCCTCTGCTCGGGCGTCTTGTCGCCGCCCTCGCCCTGCCCCTGCGCGCCCGCGGCGTTGATGAGCCGGGAGCGCGCCTCCGATATCTGCCCGAAGATCGCCTGCTCGTTCACACCCGCCGACTGCGCGGCCGCCACGAGGTTCGGCACGAGGTCGGCGCGGCGCTGGAGCCGGCTCTCAACGTCGGCCCACGAGCGCCTCACGTTCTGCTGTTTGCTGGTGAGCGTGTTGTAGCCGCAGCCGCTCGCCGCGAAGGCGACGAAGGCGACGAGCGTGACGAGCAACACCCTTCCTGTTTTCATCATAACTCCTCCTCGAAATCAAACGATGCCGCGCGAGGGTTGAAAACGCGCGTCCTAAAACTTAACTCCCGTCAGATACGTCCAAGTGGTCAACGGCTTCGATGACCCGCTCGATCTGCGACATGTACGAAGCGAACAGCGCGTCCGCCTCGCGCTCGCCCAGCGACTGGTCCGCGTCTTCGCGCAGCGCGAAGACGCGCTCGAAGACCGCGCCGTCGAGCCCCAGCAGCCGGACGGCCGCGAGCACGATCTCATGCTTGAGCACCGGCGGCTCCTGGTTGTGCAGCAGCAGGACGGGCGCGAAGAGCGTGGCGAAGCTCGAAAGGCTGTCGGCCATCAGGTCGCGCAGCCGCGTGGGCGAGCCCGTCGCGGGGATGTAGAGGCGGCGCAGTTGGATGAGCTTGCTGCGCAGCTCGTACTCGGTCTGGTGGCGCAGGTTCACGTCCGAGATGCGTAGCGTCTCGAAGGGGTCGCGGCCGTAGAGCACGACCCGCGCGCGCTCCATCCGGTGGAACTCTATGGGGAAGACATCGGCCGCGTTGCGCAGCTCCGCGAAGGTGAAGTAGACCGGCAGAGGGTGGCCTAAGCGTTGCCACTCGCGCATCGGCGGCTGCGCCACGCGCAAGTCCTCCGGCGTGATGCGGTGCAGCGCGATGAGCAGGTTGTAGTCCGACCCCGCCTGCACGAAGTCGCCCGACGCCGCCGACCCGTAGAGGACGACCGACGCCAGGTTGTCGCCGTGCGTCGCCTTCAGGTCGCCGATCAGGTGGTTGAAAGCCTCCTGCGCCACTCTATTCGCCATCACGTTCTCCGAATCGATGAGTGATGAGTGATGAATAAGAAGCAAGCTGTCTTTCATCCATCATTCATCACTCCTTACCAGTCGCCTCCGGCGCCGCCCCCGCCGAAGTCTCCGCCGCCGCCGAAGCCGCCGAAGCCGCCGCCTCCTCCGCCCCAGCCAGAGCCGCCGCCCCCGCCCCATCCGCTGGAACTTTGACGCCCGCTGCTTATCGCGCTGCCGATGGCGTTGGCGATGAGGATCGAGCTCAGCAAGCCGCCGCCCCCGCCGCCGCCGCCCCACCCCCCGCGCCCGCCGCGACCCTTGCCAGCCAGCGCGAGCAGGATGATGACGACGATGATAATCACGCAGCAGGTGCCGATGCTGATGCCGCCCGCCTCCCGCGCGCGCGTCGGGGGCGTGCGTCGCACCGGCGCGCGGTAGGCGTAACTCTGGTCGATGCCTTCGAGCTGGAAGCCGCGCTTCTCGGCCAGCGTCGCTACCACCGCCTGCACGAAGTCGCCGACGCCCTGGCCGTAGTTGTTCTGCCTGAACTGCGGCACGAGCCGCTGGCGCGCGATCTCTCCCACCAGCCCGTCGGGCATGTCGCCTTCCAAGTGGCGGCTGACCTGCACGCGCCACTTGCGGTCGTTGACGGCGACGACCAGCAGTAGTCCGTTCTTCTCGCCCTCCTTCGACCCGATGCCCCACCCGCGCGCGAGCTTGAGCGAATAATCGAAGATGTCCTCGTCGCCGGTCGTCGGGACGGTGACGACGGCGAACTCGATGTCCGCGCGCTCCTTCAGGCGGTTGAGGATCGTCGCCAGACGCTCCTTCGTCGCCGGGTCGATGACGTTCGCGTTATCCGTGACGTACTTGTAGAAGCCCTCGGGCCGCGGGAGCGGCGCGTCCGTGTAGGCGCGCGCGTCCTGCCCCCGCGCGGCCCCCGCGGACGCGAGCAGCCACGCCAGCGTCAGACACGCCGCGAGCGGGGCCAAAAGCCTGTTCCGGGTCGATTTCACTTGAGTTATATACGTCGAACGGTATTACGAAAATCTCATCCTCTTGTTTTTTAACTGTACGCTGCCTAACCCTCAATCAGAAGGTGCAGCAGGTAGAAGAGCGCGACGCCGGCGAAGACCACGAGCGAGACGAAAGGATTCTTGTGCTCTATGTGGTTGACTTCCGGGATGAGGTCGCTCGCCGCGACGTAGAGGGTCACGCCGGCCGAGAAGGGGAGCGCGTAAGAGACCGCCTCCGCCACGCGCGCATGCAAGAGGGCCACGGTCAAAACCCCAGCCAGCGTCGCCCCCCCTATGATCAGCGTCGCCGTTAAGGCCCTCTTCGCCGAACGCCCCGACGCCAGAATGATGGACGCGGCCGTAAACCCTTCAGGCACTTTATGTAACAGGACGGCCACGAAGACCAGCAGCCCGACCTTTCTGTCCACCACGAACGCCGAAGCGACCGACGCCCCGTCGAAAAAGGTGTGAATCGAGAGCCCGCCGATGGCCGCGTAGGCCGCCGAAGTACGCACGACCGCTTCGGGGTGCGTCTCTTCGCCGAAGTGAAAGTGCGGGGCGATGGTGTGTTCAAAAAAGTGGATGAGCAGGTATCCGGCCAGAAGGAGCGTCATCGCCCCGAGCACGCCGTGCCCCGGATCGTCGCCTTTTCCCCACAAAACGACCACTTCCGGCATGATTTCAAGGAAAATCGCCGCCAGCATGAAGCCCGCGCCGAGCGCGACGAGGTAGCTGAGAAAGTGTCGGCTGCGCTGAAAAGTGCCGGGGCGGGCCAGAAGCAGCCCGCCCCCGACGTTAGCCAGCGCCACCAGGGTGCCGAAGAAGAGAAGTTCGCCGAAACTCATCCGAAGATTCGAGACCGCCGACCGCACCTGTCCTTAATATTTATACCCTTGCCGATCAATATACAGGATACCGGACGGGTTGGCTACGGTGAGCTTAAAACCCACTACACCAAATCGTGCTTAAAAAATTTGGTTTTGACCGTGTTTTTGCTCTTGACAGGTGCTTAAGCAGAGGCGTACTATGCGCGACGGGTGGTCAAAAGTGGCTGAAAGTGGGCTCCAGTGAGCAGCTTGCCGCCGATGCTTAGAGTTTCACTTTAAGGTTTAAGCAATGTCAACCCCCAACCGACGCCGGGAACCCAAATGTTGCGAGGAAATTACACGGCGCGGGTTGATGAAAAGGGGCGACTCAAAATCCCGACGGCCTTCAGGCGCTACGTTGAGGAGAAATATACCACCCAGGAAGTCTATGTTACCAGCCTAAACGGCGACTGCGTACGGATTTACCCCCTACCCGAATGGGAGTCCATCGAGCAGCGTCTGGCGCTCCTCCCGTCGATGGATCCGGCGAGAAGAAAGTTCCTTGACAGGACGAACTACTACGGCCAGCAGGCGACGGTTGACAATCAGGGGCGCGTTTTAGTCCACCCGCTCTTGAGAAAGGCCGCGGGAATCGCCGGCGACGTGGCCGTGCTGGGATATTTGACATACCTGGAAGTCTGGGAACTGGAGCGCTTCGAGCAGAGGCTTCTCTCCGACCCCTACACGGAGGAGGACGAGGCCGCGATAGCGCGACTGGGAATCTGAAAGGCCGCGGAAGAGTGGAAAGTGTTGAGCGATAAGGCAAAAGCAAAGTTTACAGAAACCGCGCTCGGCCGCCTGTCACGCAACACCCAAGACTCCAAGCGACTTTTCAAGACCACGGGGCGGTGGTAATGGCTGCGTCAGGAGGGGGGCCTGAAGCGCCCCATCGCCCCGTGTTGCTCTTTGAAGCGGTGGAACTGCTCGACCCCGCGCGCGGGGGGCTGTTCGTGGACGCTACGCTCGGTCTCGGAGGGCACAGCGAAGCGATCCTCACGGCCTCGCCCGACACGCGCGTTCTGGGGATCGACCGCGACCGCGAGGCAATCCGACTCGCGAGCGAGCGTCTGGCGCGTTTCGGCCCGCGCTTCCGCGCCGCCCACGGGAATTTCCGAGAAATATCCCGGATTTTGGACGAGGCGGGTGAGCGGGAGGTGAGCGGCGTCCTCGCAGACCTCGGCGTTTCCTCGCTCCAGTTCGACACGCCGGAGCGGGGCTTCAGCTTCCGCCACGACGCGCCGCTCGACATGCGCATGGACGCAGCGGGCGAAGAGGAGACGGCCGCCGAACTCCTCGAACGTCTGCCGGAGGAGGAGATCGCGCGCGTCATCTACGAGTACGGCGAGGAGCGCAAGTCGCGCCGCATCGCGCGCTGGATAGTCGAGCGGCGCGAGCGCGGCGAGCCCTTGAGGACGACGGGCGAGCTGGCCTCTTTGGTGGCGCGGGCGGTCGGGTACAAGCGGGGCGACAAAATTCACCCGGCCACGCGGACGTTCCAGGCGCTGCGCATCGCCGTCAACGGCGAGTTGGAGGGCCTGGGCGAGTTCGTCGAGACGGCGGTCGATCTTTTAGAGGCGCGGGGGCGGCTGGCCGTCATCAGCTTCCACTCTTTGGAAGACCGCGTCGTGAAGCGCGCGCTCCGGAGGCTCTCGGGGCATTGTGAGTGCGGACGGCGCCTGCCCGTCTGCGCGTGCGGCGCGCGGCGCGCGGTCGAAGTTTTGACCAAGCGCCCCGTAGTCCCGTCCGAGCAGGAGTTGGAAGAGAACCCCCGCGCGCGGAGTGCCAAGCTGCGCGCCTGCTCGAAGCTCTAGAGGGCGCCGGGGAAGAGCCGAAGAGGCCGCAAGACCCTCACGCCCTGCCCGACGAATCACGAAGCAACTGACCCGAGCCGGAGAGAGGCCCGATAACCGATGAGAAGATTGCCCCAGCAGTACCCCAACCCCCACGTGCGCCGCCAAAGGGACCCGCGCGCCGCAAGGCGGCAGGCCGTTCTGCTCGTGGGTTGTCTGGTGCTGGCGTGCGGCTTTCTCTACGCCGTGCGCCAGCAGATTCTGGCCGTCGATTACGGCTACAAGGCCGAGGCGCTCCGGCGCGAGCGCGAGGAGCTGCTCGACGAGCAGCGCAAGTTGAGGCTGGCGCTCGAGGAGAGTTCGTCGCCCGCCAAACTCGAAGAGGCCGGGCGCGAGCTGGGGATGCAGCCGGCGCGCGCCGCGCAGATCGAGGGGGCGGCGTCGGGCGGGCAGCGCGCCGAGCCGGGAGTGTTCGTGGGGACGGCGGGCGCGGGCGCGGCGCTCGGTCGCCGTTAGATGAAGGAGGTTTGAAAGGGAACTGCGGTTACGGGCCGCGCGGCCTCTTCACTGACGAGGTCGCGCGGGGGAATTTAGAGGGGCGACCAAGGGGCTTCGGCGCGGGCCGCGGCCGTCGCTTCGGAAGCTGATGAGAAGGCCGCTGCCTGACATGTTAGACCGATACGGCTCGGAGCAAGCTCTGCGTCCCGACGTTTCACGGCGACGTGCTTTAGTGGTCGCCGTTTTTCTTTGTCTGTGGATGCTGCTCGTCGGGGCGCGGCTCGCCTACCTACAGACCTCACAGCACGAGTGGTTGAGCAAGCGAGCGCGCGTGCAGCAGGTGGACGAGGAGCCGCTTCAGGCGCCGCGCGGCCTCATCCTCGACCGCGAGGGGCGCGAGCTTGCGCGCAGCATCGACGTCGATTCGTTCTACGCCGACCCGCGCGAGGTGGAGGACGTGGAGGCGGCGTCGGCCGCGCTCGCGCGTGTCCTTAATATGGACGCGACGGGGCTGTCCGTGCGTCTGAAGGAGGCGAAGTCGGCGCGGCGCGGCTTCGTGTGGCTGGCGCGCAGGGTCGAGGACGAGCAGGCGCGTGCGGTCAAGGCGCTGAAGCTCAAAGGCGTCTACTCGACCGAGGAGCAGCGGCGGCGTTACCCGAACGGGGCCTTGGCGGCGCACGTGCTCGGCTTCGTCGGCCTGGACGCGAAGGGGTTGGCGGGCGTCGAGCAGGTCTACGACGCGTCGCTGACGGGCGAAGAGGGCAAGCTCATCCTTGACGCCGACGCGAAGCGCAGGCCGTTCGAGAGCAAGGGGCTCGACGCGCAGGACGGGCGGACGGTCGTGCTCACCATCGACCAGACGGTGCAGTACATCGTCGAGCGCGAGCTGGCCGCGGCGCTCGAAAGGACAAAGGCGAAGTCGGCGGCGGCCATCGTGCTCGAGCCGCACACGGGCGAGGTGCTGGCGCTCGCCAACGCGCCGTCGTTCGACCCGAACGACGCGGGCGGCGCGACGCCCGAGCAGCGGCGCAACGACTCGCTCCAGAACATCTACGAGCCGGGCTCGACCTTCAAGATCGTGCCCTTCGCCGGCGCGCTCGAAGAGGGGCTCATCACGCCGGAGACGCGCATCGACTGCCCCGGCTCGATAAGCCTGCCGGGGCGCGTCGTGCACGACCACGCGACGGGGTCGCTCACGGCGACCGAGGCCCTGGCGAAGTCCTCGAACGTCGCCGCCATCAAGCTCGGGCAGAGGCTCGGCAACGACCGCCTCTACGAGTACATGCGCCGGCTCGGCTTCGGCGCGAAGACGGGCGTGGAGCTGCCGGGCGAGACGGCCGGGCTCGTCCGCCCCGTCTCGAAGTGGCAGCCGGGCTCCATCGGCTCCATCCCGATTGGGCACGAGGTCGGCGTGACTCCTCTACAGATGGCCGCGGCCTACGCGGCCGTCGCCAACGACGGCGTGCGCGTCGCGCCGCACCTGGTCAAAGAGGTCAGGGACGCGGAAGGCGGGACGGTCGCGCGCGCCGAGCCGGAGTCGCACCGCGTCGTGAGCGCGGAGACGGCGCGGGTGCTGCGCAGGATGATGGAGGAGGTGACGCTCAAGGGGACGGCGCGCGCCGCCCAGCTCGAAGGCTACACGGCGGCGGGCAAGACCGGCACGGCGCAGAAGATCGACCCGCAGACGCGGGGCTACTCGAAGACCAAACACGTCGCCTCGTTCGTCGGCTTCGCGCCCGTCGAGAACCCCTCGGTCGTCATCGCCGTCATCGTGGACGAACCCGTCGGCGCTTACCACGGCGGCGACGTGGCCGCGCCCATCTTCCGCGACATCGCCGACCAGATTCTCCCCTACCTCGGCGTCGCGCCCGACGAAGCGCCCTCGCCGACGCCCGCGCCGCTCGTCGCGGAGAAAGGGGCGGCGGTCGAAGATGACGACGAGGGCACTGAGGCGGACGCCGTCGTGGGCCTGCCCGAGGTGCAGCGGCGCGGCGGGGAAATCCGCGAGGTGGTTTACGCGCCGGCCGGCGAGAGGGCGCTGCTGATGCCCGACCTGCGCGGCCGCAGCGTGCGCGACGTGGCGCGCGTCTGCGCGCAGCTCGGCCTCGAACTCGAAGCGCGCGGCGACGGCCGCGCCCTCGGCCAAAGCCCCGCGGCCGGCGCGCGCGTCGAGACCGGCCAAAGCGTCCGCGTCGATTTCGGCCGGAGCGACTGAAAAGGGGTTAGCGGTTGCCCGTCGTCAGTCAACAGTTAAAGGCGAAAGACTGACGCCCGAGACTCGGTGTCTGACGGCCGGCGACTGCTAACCGGCAACCCGCGGCCACGGGAAGTTGAGATGAGGAACCACAAGGCGCAGGCGATCCCCGCCCACGGCGGGGGGCACGAAGGGGCGGAAATGCGGCGGAGAATCGCCGACTGCCGCGAACGTTTGCGCCGGAAGCGCGCGGCGCGCAGAATAGCCGAACGCGCCTCCCCACAGTTCGGAGTTCTGACGGCCGACGGGCCCGAGACGGCCCCGCTCGCCGTCGCCTTCGAGGCGCGGGGCGGGGAGACCTGAGAGGGCCGGCCCGTCACCGCGGCGCGTGGGGTTGCGGACGCGAAACCTGTGCGCTGGAGGGTGACGGGGCGTGAAAGTCGGGGCAGCCAGAGATTTTATGCGCGCCTTCGCGGAGGCGGGCCGGGAGTTCTTTGACAAGGAAATACAAGGTTTCTCCATCGATTCGCGGTCGTCGGCGCCGGGCGAGCTGTTCTTCGCGCTCTCGCCCGAGGACTACCGGCGGCACTGCTTCACGGCCACGTCCTTCGCCGACGCGCACCGCTTCATCCCCGAGGCGTTCGGGCGCGGCGCGGTCGCGGCCGTGGCGCGCGCCGAGCGCGTCGGCGGCGACGAGGCGTTGCGGCCCTTCGCCGACCGCCTGCTCCTCGTCGAGGACGTGATCGGGGCGCTGCAACTGCTCGCGCGCGGCGTCATCGACCGCTGGGGCCGGCCCGTGGTCGGCATCACGGGCAGCGCCGGCAAGACGACGACGAAAGACCTGACCGCGCACGTCCTCGGCGCGGGCGGGCGCAGGGTCTTGCGCAGCCGCAAGAACTTCAACAACGAGCTGGGCGTCGCCCTCTCGGTCTTGCAGATGGAGTCGGGCGGCGCGCGGCCCGAGGAGTTCGACGTGGCCGTGCTTGAGATGGGCATGTCGATGCCGGGCGAGATCGCGCGCCACTGCGCGGTCGCGCCGCCGGACGTGGCCGTGCTGACCAACGTCGCGCCCGTCCACCTCGAATTCATGGGCACGGTCGAGGCCATCGCCGAAGGCAAGGCCCAGTTGGTCGAGGGCCTGAAGCCGGGCGGGACGGCGGTGCTCAACGCCGACGACGAGCGCGTCGCCGCGATGCGCGCGAAGCACGCGGGGCCGGTCGTCACCTACGGCATCGAGCGCGGGGCCGACGTGAGGGCGCTCGGCGTCGAGGCCGTCGGCGTCGGCCTCAGCCGCTTCCGCCTGCGGGCCGGGGGCGAGGAGGCCGAAGTCGTGCTCCCGATGCACGGGCGCCACAACGTGCTGAACGCGCTGGCGGCGGCCGCGGCGGCGACCCGCTTCGGGGCGCGCGCGCGCGACATCGCCGAGGCCCTGCGGACGGCCGCGCCCTCGCAGATGCGCGGCGAGGTCTTGAGCTTCGCCGAGGGTTTCACGGTCGTGGACGACTCGTACAACTCCAACCCGCGGTCGCTGCTCTCGATGGCCGAGGCGGTCGCGCAGGGCGGCGAGGGCGTGAAGCGCCGGATCGTCATCGCGGGCGAGATGCTCGAACTCGGGGCCGAGTCCGACGCCATCCACCGCGAGGCGGGGCGCGAGCTGGCGGGCCTCGGGCTCGACGCGGTGTGGGGCGTGCGCGGGCACGCGCTGGCGCTCGTCGAAGGCGCGCGCGAGGCCGGGATGGGCGAAGAGGCGGCGCGCTACTTCGAGTCTTCCGAGGAGGCGGCCCGCGAGGCCGTCCGGCTCGTCCGGCCCGGCGACCTCGTCCTCGTCAAAGGCTCGCGCGGCGTGCGCACGGAGAAGGTGGTCGAGGCGCTGAAAGCGGTAGACAGTAGACAGTAGTCGGTAGCCAGTAGGCCCCGCACCGGGGCGCTGACGCTGACACGCTGACGATTCGCGAGAGAGGCTTTCTTCTACTGGCTACTGGCTACTGACTACTGTCTACTAATGATCTACTACATCTTCTACGAGTGGCTCTTCAAGGCGCTCTCGGCCGGCGGCGGGGGCGAGTCCTACTTCGTCAAGGCGCTGAACGTCTTCCAGTACGTGACGTTCCGCACGGCCTACGGCGCGATCACGGCGCTGCTCATCTCGCTCGTCTTCGGCGGCAAGGTCATCGAGGCGCTGAGGCGCCTGAAGTACGGGCAGGAGATTCGCGAGGAGGGGCCGCAGTCGCATCAGGCCAAGCGCGGCACGCCGACGATGGGGGGCGTCCTCATCATCGGCTCGGTGCTCATCTCGACGCTCCTGTGGGCGCGGCTCACCAGCCTCTACGTCTGGATCGTGCTGCTCGCCACGGTCGGCTTCGCCGTCATCGGCTTCGTCGACGACTACACGAAGGTGGCGAAGAAGCAGAACCTCGGCCTGACGGGGAGGAAGAAGCTGGCCGGGCAGCTCATCATCGCCGCCGGCGTGTGGGGGGCGCTGCTGCTGTTCACGTATCAGGGCTGGGCCGACTACTCGTGGAAGCTGAGCCTGCCGTTCTTCAAGCAGACGGTGCTCTCGCGCGTCACGGACATCGGCCCCGTTCTGTACCTGCCCTTCATCGCGGTCGTCCTGCTCGGCTTCTCGAACGCGGTGAATCTGACGGACGGCCTCGACGGCCTCGCCATCAGCGTGACCATCGTCGCGATGTCCACGCTGACGGCCTTCACCTACGTGAGCGGCGACGCGCGGTGGGCCGAGTACCTCGGCCTCGAACACCAGCGCGAGATCGGCGAGCTGACGGTCTTCTGCGGGGCGATGGTGGGGGCGAGCCTCGGGTTCCTCTGGTTCAACGCGCCGCCGGCCGAGGTCTTCATGGGCGACGTGGGGAGCCTCGCCATCGGCGGGGCCATCGGCACCATCGGCGTGTTGACGAAGCAGGAGTTCATCCTCGTCTTGGTCGGCGGCGTCTACGTCGTCGAGGCGCTGTCGGTGACGCTGCAGGTGCTCTCCTTCAAGATGACCAAGCGGCGCATCTTCAAGATGGCCCCGCTCCACCACCACTTCGAGATTCAGTGGGAGCGGCGCTTCGGCCAGCGCACGGTCGAGCCGAAGGTCGTCTTCAGGTTCTTAATCGTCGCGATTCTTTTCGCGCTGCTGAGCCTTTCGACTCTGAAGCTGCGGTGAACGGACAGACGATGCGGACTCCGGACTTCGGGCTGAGCGCGGACGAACAGGTGGCGTTTCTCAATTTGCTCGCGGGCGCCGAAGGCCCGCGGCCGGGGGCGGGGTTGGAACTCGAAGGCAGGAAAGTGCTGGTGGTCGGCGCGGCCCGCAGCGGCGTGGCGGCCGCGCGCTTCCTCGCCGCGCGCGGCGCGCTCGTCGTCCTCAACGACCGCAAGGAGTTCATCGACTGGCCCAACAACGCCCTCGCCCTGAAGAGCGACGGCGTCGTCAAGCTGCTCGCCGGCGAGGTGCCCTCGTGGCTGCTCGATCAGGTCGAGCTGCTGGTCTTGAGCCCCGGCGTGCCGACCGCGAGCATCCCCGTCCGCTACGCCGAGCGCGCGGGCGCCGAGGTCATCGGCGAGGTCGAGCTGGCGTGGCGCTTCCTGCGCGGCCGCGTCGTCGGCATCACGGGGACGAACGGGAAGACGACGACGACGGCGCTCGTCGGCGAGCTGCTCAAAGGCGCGGGGATACCGACGCAGGTCGGCGGCAACATCGGCACGCCGCTCGTCTCGCTCGCCGAGTCCTCGCGCGAGGACGGCTGGACGGTCGCGGAGCTTTCGAGCTACCAGCTCGAAACCATCAGGGAGTTCCGGCCCTCGGTGGCCGTCGTGCTCAACCTGATGCCCGACCACATGGATCGCTACGAGACGCTGGCCGACTACGGCGCGGCCAAGCACCGCATCTTCCGCAACCAGACGGCGGGCGACGCCGCCATCCTCAACGCGGACGACGAGACGGTCTCCTCGTGGGCGCGCGGCCTCGAAGCCCACGTCACGTTCTTCAGCACGTCGCGCGAGCTGGACGAAGGACTGTTCCTCCGCGGCCGCGAGCTGGTCGCGCGCTCCGCGGGCCGCGAGCGCGTGCTCCTGACGCGCGACGAGATGCGGCTGAAGGGGCTGCACAACGTGCAGAACGTTTTGGCCGCGCTGGCGGCGGGCCTCGCCTGCGGCGCTGACCCCGAGTCGATGCGCGAGACCGTGCGCGGCTTCGCGCCGGTCGAGCACCGTCTGGAGTGGGTCGCCGAGGTCGGCGGCGTCACCTTCTACAACGACTCGAAGGCGACGAACGTGGACGCGGCCGTCAAGGCGGTCGAGGCTCTGATGGACGAGCCCGGCCGGCTCGTCCTCATCCTCGGCGGCCGCGGCAAGAACGCGCCCTACGCGCCGCTCGCGCCGCTCGTCGAGCGGAAGGCGCGCGCCCTCGTCCTCATCGGCGAGGACGCCGACCGCATCGAGGCGGAGCTGAAGGGCGCGGCCGAGATCGTCCGCGCCGGCGACATGGCGGCGGCCGTCCGCCGCGCGCACGAGGCCGCGCGCCCCGGCGACACCGTCCTGCTCGCCCCGGCCTGCGCCAGCTTCGACATGTTCACCAGCTACGAGCACCGGGGGCGGGCGTTCAAGGAAGCGGTCAGGGAGATGATGAATGCAGAGTGCAGAGTGCAGAATGAAGAGGCGAAGACGCTTTAACTCTGCGCTCTGCGCTCTGACTTCCGCACTTGATTGTTATGGCGAGGAAGCTACAGGCAGACGAGTGGCTGTTCGCGGCCGTGGTGGCGCTGGCGTTGTTCGGCGTCATCATGGTCTACAGCGCGTCGGCCGTGGTCGCGGCCAGCGAGAACCAGAGCCAGTACCACTACGTGACGCGGCAGGGCGTGTGGACGGTGGCGGGGCTCGTGGCGCTGCTCGCGGGCATGCGGCTCGACTACCGCGTGCTGAAGGGCGGGCAGGTGGCCTACGGGCTTTTGATCCTGACCGTCGCGCTGCTCGTCGCCGTCTTCGCCTTCCCGCCGATCAACGGGGCGCGGCGGTGGATTCGCCTCGCCGGCTTCTTCTCGATGCAGCCGTCGGAGCTGGCGAAGCTCGCGCTCGCCGTCTTCCTCGCGCGCTTCCTCGAACGGCGCGCGGGCGAGGAGGGGAGCTTCCGGAGGACGTTCGCGCCGTCGGTGGCGGTGGCGGGCCTGATGGCCGCGCTGGTCGTCGCCGAGCCCGACTTGGGGACGGCGATGATGCTCGGCGTCATCTGCGTGACGATGCTGTTCACGGCGGGCGCGCGGCTGCGCCACATGGCGCTGGCGGCCGCGCCGGCGCTCGCCGCGCTGGCGGGCCTGCTGCTCTTCGTGCCGTGGCGCCTGAAGCGGCTCGTGACGTTCCTCGACCCGTGGGCCGACCCGCAGGGCGCGGGCTATCAGGTCGTGCAGTCTCTGCTGGCGGTCGGGTCGGGCGGCGTCAACGGGCTGGGGTTCACGGAGGGGCGGCAGAAGATGTTCTTCCTGCCGTTCGCGTACTCGGACTTCATCTTCGCCGTGGTGGGCGAGGAGCTGGGGCTGCTCGGCGGCCTCGGCGTGGTGGCGCTCTTCGCGCTCTTCCTGTGGCGCGGGATGCGCGCGGCCCTGCGCGCGCCCGACAGGTTCGGGATGCTGCTCGGCGTCGGCATCGTGACGGGCGTGGTGGCGCAGGCGCTCTTCAACATCAGCGTCGTGCTCTCGCTCGTCCCGACGAAGGGCATCCCGCTGCCGTTCATCTCCTACGGCGGCTCGTCGCTCGTCCCGACGCTCTTCTCCGTCGGCGTGCTGCTGAACATCTCGCAGCAGGGGAGCGTGACGGGCGCGGGGGCGTTCGCCGCCGAGGGGCGGAGGCGCGGTTTGGGGATCGAGCCGGGGCGGGCGCGCGCGGCGGCCCTGAAGGCGTTCGCCTTCCTCTGCGCCTCCGCGTCCCTGTGGTCGGCCGCGCGATGACGCTGCGGGTGCTCATCGCCGCCGGGGGCACGGGCGGGCACATCTACCCCGGCATCGCGGTGGCGAAGGAGGTCAGGCGCCGCGACCCGCAGGCGGCCGTGAGGTTCGTCGGCACGGCGAAGGGTTTGGAGACGCGGCTCGTGCCGCAGGCGGGGTTCGAGCTTTCGCTCATTGAATCGGCGGGGCTGGTGAACATGGGGCTGGCGGCGCGCGTGCGCGGCTTGGGCGTCCTGCCGCGCAGCTTCGCGCAGGCGCGCAGGCTCGTCCGCGAGTTCGCCCCTTCGATAGTCGTCGGCGCGGGCGGCTACGTCTCGGGGCCGGTGCTTCTGACGGCGGCGCTGATGCGCGTGCCGACGCTCGTGATGGAGTCGAACGCGGTGCCGGGTTTCACGAACCGCGTGCTGGCGCGCTTCGTGGACGCGGCGGCCGTCTCGTTCGAGGCGGCGCTGCCCTTCTTCCGGGGCAAGGGCGTGGTGACCGGCAACCCCGTCCGCCGCGAGTTCTTTGAGGTGCCGGCGAAGGCGCGCGACCCGCGCGAGTTCCGCCTGCTCGTCTTCGGCGGCTCGCAGGGCGCGCGCGCCGTCAACGAGGCGGTGGTCGCGGCGCTCCCGCACCTCTCGGGCGTGCGCGACGTGCTCGGCATCACGCACCAGACCGGCAAGCTCGACTTTGAAAAGGTGCGCGAGGGCTACAAGGCGGCCGGGTGGGAGGCCCGCGCCGACGTGCGCGAGTACATAGACGACATGGTCTCGGCCTTCGCCTCGTCAGACCTCATCGTCTCGCGCGCGGGCGCGACGACGAGCTTCGAGCTGATGGCGGCCGGCCGCGCCGCGCTGATGGTGCCGCTGCCCGGCCAGCTCGAACAGAGGCGCAACGCGGAGGTCATGCAGGAGGCCGGCGCGGCCCGCATGATCCCGCAGGCCGAGCTTTCGGGCGAGCGCCTCGCCCGCGAGCTTTCGGCGCTCGTCGCCGACCCCGACCGCGTCACCCGCATGTCCGAGGCCAGCCGCGGGATGGCCCGCGGCGACGCGGCGAAGGCGGCCGTCGATTTGATGGAGAGGCTGGTAGACAGTAGACGGTAGAAATACAGACCGCCGGCGTGAGTCGAACGATGACGGCAAACATTCGGCCGACCGCAAAGACAAAGCCACTGGCTACTGACTACTGACTACTGTCTACTTGAATTTATGTTCCGTCGCATCCAGCACGTCCACTTCATCGGCATCGGCGGCATCGGCATGTCCGGCATCGCCGAGGTGCTCTTGAACATGGGCTTCCGCGTGTCGGGCTCCGACCTGCGGCGCTCGGACGCGACGACGCGCCTCGAAGCGATGGGCGCGCGCGTCTTCGAGGGTCACGCGGCCGGCCACGTCGGCGACTCGCACGTCGTCGTCCGCTCGACGGCCGTGCGCGACGACAACCCGGAGATCGAGGAGGCGCGGCGGCGCTCGATCCCCGTCATCGCGCGCGCCGAGATGCTGGCCGAGCTGATGCGCCTGAAGCCGCACACCGTGGCCGTGGCCGGCTCGCACGGCAAGACGACGACGACCTCGATGATCGCCTCGATGCTGGCGCAGGCGGGCTTAGACCCGACGGTCGTGGTCGGCGGCGTCGTCGGCGCGATGGGGTCGAACGCGCGTCTGGGCAAGAGCGACCTGATGGTGACCGAGGCCGACGAGAGCGACCGCTCGTTCCTGATGCTGTCGCCGACCTACGCCGTCGTCACCAACATCGACCGCGAGCACATGGATCACTACGCCGACATGACGGACGTGCGCAAGTGCTTCGCCGACTTCGTCAACAAGGTTCCGTTCTACGGCGCGGCGGTGCTCTGCCTCGACGACCCGCACGTGCAGGCCGTCATCCCCGAGATCGTCCGCCGCCGCATCACCTACGGGCTGAGCGCGCAGGCCGACATCGCGGCGCGCGAGGTGCGCTACGACAAGCAGTTCGGCTCGACCTTTCAGGTGCGGCGCATGGGCGAGCCCATCGGAGAGGTGAGTCTGCACGTGCCGGGGCTGCACAACGTCTACAACTCGCTGGCCGCGGTCGGCATCGGCCTCGAGCTGGAGCTGCCGTTCGAGACCATCGCCGGCGCGCTCTCGGCCTTCGCGGGCGTCAACCGGCGCTTCCAGACGAAGGGCGAGGCCGCGGGCGTGCTCGTCGTCGACGACTACGGCCACCACCCGACCGAGATCCGCGCGACTCTGGTCGCGGCCAAGCTCGGCTCGGCCGGGCGGCGCATGGTCGTTCTCTTCCAGCCGCATCGCTACTCGCGGACGCAGGACTTGATGGAGGAGTTCGCGCGCTCGTTCAATAACGCCGACGTGCTGATGGTCACGGACATCTACGCGGCGAGCGAAGACCCGATCCCCGGCGTCTCGGCCTCGGCGCTCGTCGGGGCCGTCCAGCGCTTCGGCCACAAGGACGCGCGCGCGGTCGGCTCGGTCGAGGAGGCGACGCGGGCCCTGCTCGAAGAGGCGCGGCCCGGCGACATGGTCATCACGCTCGGCGCGGGCAACGTCTACCGCGTCGGCGAAAAACTGGTGGAGCTTTTGAAGGAGAAGGAAGGCGGCGGGTGAGGCTCGCGCAACGCATGGCGGAAGAGGCGCAGACGAGGCCCGGGGGGGCGGGGCGCGACGCGCTGGTCGAGGAGATCGCGCGGCGCTTCGGCGTGCGCGCCGAGCGCGGCCGGCGTTTCGCCGAGCTGACCAGCTTACGCGTCGGCGGCGCGATTGACTGGGTCTTGCGGCCGGAGACGGAGGAGCAGGCGGCGGGCGTGGCCGGCGCGCTCGACGCGGCCGGCGTCGCGTGGCGCGTGCTCGGCGCGGGCAGCAACGTCCTCGCCGACGACCGGGAGCACCGCTACGTCGTCCTCTCGATGCGCGACG
>DATMVD010000085.1:0-49893 GCA_035563535.1 Pyrinomonadaceae bacterium
CGGCGGCGGCGCGGCGACGGGCACGGCGACGGCCCCCGCCTCGGGCGGCCTCGGCGACCGGGCGAAGCAGTACGGCCAGTCCGTGGCGGACGCGGCCTCACACGCCAAGGACTACATCACCGACAAGGCCGGGGTGGTCGGCGAAAAGATTCAGGGGCTGCGCGACGTGGACTACGCCGAGTACGCCAACCAGGCGAAGGACTACGCGCGGCAGAACCCGGGGCAGGCGCTGCTCGTGGCGGCCGCCGCCGGCTTCGTCATCGGCCTCCTCGTCCGCGGCGGGCGCAGGTAGTTCGGAGAGGAGTAGGCAGTAGGCAGTAGGCAGTAGGCAGTTGAAAACCCGTCTTCCGAGAGGCCGGGGTTAATCATTCAACTCCCTTCACGCGGACTTACTGCCTGCTGCCATCTGCCTACTGCCTACTGAAATGGGGGTGAGCGATGGCCGAAGTTGAGAGAAGGCGTGCGGACGTGCCCGCGCAGGCCGGGACGGGTTCGGAGTTGGAGAATCTGCCGACGCTGTTCGGCAAGCTGGGCGACGACGTGATGCGCCTCGTCGACACGAAGCTCAGCCTGGTCAAGGTCGAGCTGAAGGAGGACGCCTCCTTCTACGCGCGCAACGGGGCCTTCACGGCCGTCGGGGCGATGGTGGCGCTCATCGGGTTCGCGCTCGTCAACGTCGCGGTCGCGTTCTTCATCTCGAACTTCTTCGCGAACGAGGCGGCCGCGGCCGAGAGGTTCACGCCGACGAGCTACGGCCTCGGCTTCCTCATCACGGGCGTCCTCTACGTCGTCATCGGCGGCGTCATCGTCCTCGTGATGAAGAACAAGCTGGCCGCCTACAACCCCGTCCCGACGAGGACCCTCGAAGAGATCAGAAAGGACAAGCAATGGCTGAAGAACGAAATTTAGCCCTGGCGCGCGCGAACGACTCAGCCGACGCGGAGACAGACCAGACCAAGGCCGCGCTTCAGCGCCGGATGGAGGAGGCGCGCGAATCCATTTCCCAGACCGTCACGGAGATTAAGGACACGGTGGTGAACCAGTACCAGCAGGTGAGAGAGAACATCAGCGACACGCTCGACTGGCGCGAGCAGTACAGGCGGCACACGCTCCCCTTCACCCTGACGGCCTTCGCCGTCGGCGTGGCCGCCGGCTACGCGGTGATGGGGGCCTTCAAGGGCGAGGGCGACGAGGAGTACGACGAGGACGGGGCCTTCGACCGCATCGAGCAGGGCTTCGACCGCGGCCTCAAAGGCTCGTCGCGCTCCTACGCCGCGCAGCCCGTGCTCGGGCGCGCGTCGGCCGGGGGCTACCAGCGCATCACGGACGAGGGCGACGACGTGGGGCCGGAGACCAGGCCCTCCTACAGCAGCGGCTACCAGGCGCCGACCGCGCCGCAGCCGCAGGCGCTCGCCGCCTACCAGCCGCCCACGGCGCAGAAGGCGGAAGAGGAGGAGCCGAAGGGGCCGGGCCTGATCGAACGCTTCAAGGAGACGAAGGCTTACGACCGTCTTCAGGAGGAGCTTTCCACGCTCGGCGAGCGCGCGCTCGAAGAGCTTTCCAAGACGGCGCGCACCGTCGTCGTCCCCGCGCTGCTCAGCAAGCTCAAGGGGCTCGTCGGGCTCGACCTCTCGGGTCAGCAGCAGGGCGCCGCGCCGCGCCAGCAGGCCGCGGGCGCGCGCCCGGCGCAGCCCGCCTACTCCGGCGGCGGCCCGACGACCCCGGCGGGCACGACCGGCACGACTTCGACCGGCGCGACGGACGCGCCCGGCGGCGCCAACGCGCGCGCGGCCGCGGGCGGGACGGAAGGCTACGGCGCATCCTAAACGATCAAGCAGGGACGATGAGTGATGAACTAAAAGAGGAGGCGTCTTCAGTTCATCGTTCATCATTCCTGGTTCACACTTCACTTTCGAGCGGGCGGGCGGTCGCTGCGGCGGCGCGCCCGCCCGCTTTCGCTTCGGGCGCGATGTCTGAGGACGTCGAGGTCATCATCAACGCCGCGGCCGGCGGCGGCGCGGAGGACGGGGAGACGGCGCGCGCGGTCGAGGCGGCCTTCGACGCGTGCGGCGTGCGCGCGCGCGTCTCTCTGGCGCGGGGCGGCGGGGACGTGACGGAGTTGGCGCGGCGCGCGCTGACGAACGGGGCGCGGGCGGTCGTGGCGGGCGGGGGCGACGGCACGGTCGGCTCGGTCGCGGGGGCGCTCGTCGGCACGGGCAGGCCGCTCGGCGTGCTGCCGCTCGGGACGCTCAACCACTTCGCGAAAGACCTGCGCATCCCGCTCGCGCTCGAAGAGGCGGCGCGCAACGTCTGCGAGGGCGAGGTCGCGGCCGTTGACGTGGGCGAGGTCAACGGGCGCATCTTCGTCAACAACTCGAGCCTCGGGCTCTACCCGCGCATCGTGCGGCGGCGCAAGAAACTTCAGGCGCGCGAGGGGAGCGGCAAGTGGTCTGCGTTCCTGCGCGCGAGCCTGGCCGTGCTGGGGCGCTACCCCTTCATGAACGTGCGGCTCGACGCGGACGGCCAGCAGATCGCGCGCAAGACGCCCTTCGTCTTCGTCGGCAACAACGAGTACCAGGTGGAGAACCTGCAACTCGGCGCGCGCTCGCGCCTGGACGCGGGGAGGCTGAGCCTCTACGTCGCGCACCGCACGGGCCGCCTCGGCCTCCTGCGCCTGGCCCTGCACGCGCTCTTCGGCCGGCTGCGACAGGCCGAAGACTTCGACGCGCTCAGCGCCCGCGAAATCTGGGTCGAGACGCGCCGCCCCAGGCGCATCCCCGTCGCCACCGACGGCGAGGTCAACGTGCTCTCGACGCCGCTCCACTACCGCATCCGCCCCGGCGCTTTGAAGGTGATAGTTCCGAAGGAAGTGAATGGTGAATAGTAAATGGTGAATGGTGAGAACCTGGCTTAACCATTCACCATTTACTATTCACCATTCACTGGCGTGAGCCATGAAAAAGATCGTCCACCTCTCAGACCTGCACTTCGGGCGCATCGACGCGGGGCTCGTGGGGCCTCTGGTCGAGGCCGTGAGCGAGGCCCGGCCTTCGCTGGTCGTCGTCTCGGGCGACCTGACGCAGCGCGCGCGCTCACACCAGTTCGAGGAGGCGCGCGCGTTCCTGGACAGGCTGCCGAAGCCGCAGGTCGTGGTGCCCGGGAATCACGACGTGCCGCTCTACGACGTGGTCGAGCGCTTCGCGCGGCCGCTCGACAAGTGGCGGCGCTTCATCTCCGAAGAGGTCGAGCCCGTCTACGAAGACGAGGAGATGGTCGTCGCTGGCGTCAACACGGCGCGGTCGCTGACGCGCAAGTACGGGCGCGTCAACGAGCGGCAGGTCGCGGGCCTGAAGGAGCGCCTGTGTAAGTACCCGGACGGGGTCTTGAAGGTCATCGTCACGCACCACCCCTTCGACGTGCCCGCAGGGGCTGACGAGCGCGAGATCGTCGGGCGCGCGCGGATGGCGATGGAGGCGTTCGCCGCCTGCGGCGCAGACCTCCTGCTCGCGGGCCACATGCACGTCAGCCAGACGGGGCGCACCGCCGAGCGCTACAAGATTCAGGGCCACTCCGCGCTCTTCGTGCAGGCGGGCACGGCCACCTCGACCCGCGGGCGCGGCGAGGCCAACTCCTTCAACGTCATCCGCCTCAAGCACCCGCACATACAGGTCGAGCGCCGCGTCTGGCGCGCGGAGGCCGGCTCCTACGCCCGCGCCAACGCCGAGACCTTCCGCCACACGCCCGGAGAAGGCTGGGAGCGCCTGCCCGAAGAGGTCGCCGCCGGCATCACCTTCGACGAGGGCGGCACGGGCCTGCAACCGCACGTGCCGGAAAAAAGCCGTGAACCGTGAACCGCAAACCGTGACAAGAGTAAAGCAGTTCTTACTTGTCACCGTTTACGGTTCACGGTTCACGCTCTTTTGACTTCCCCGCGCGCCTGCACGATGATTGGGTCTCCCCGACGACCTGACCCCTGACGGAGGAATCTTCATGCACACGCCCCAACGCGCGCGGCGGCTCGCCGCGGCCCTCTTCATCGCCCTCGCCTCGCTCGCGCCGGCCGTCGCCGCGCAAGACCCGCAGAATGACCCCGAGGCCGAACGCGCCTTCGGGCTCTACGAGGCCCAGAACTTCGTCGAGGCGACGCCGCTGCTAGAGAAGCTCGCCGAGAAGTACCCGAACGAGCCGTCCGTGCTCTCGCGCCTGGGCTTCTCCCTCTACGCCTCCTCGGCCTCGGTCAAAGACCCGGCGAAGCGCCGGCAGATGAGGGATCGCGCGCGCGAGGTTCTGAAGAGGTCTCAGCAGGCGGGCGACGACAGCAATCTGACCCGGGGCACTCTCGACGCGCTCGCAACGGGCGACCCCACGGGGGTTCCCTTCTCTAAGGTGGGCGACGCGGAGCGGGCCATCCGCGAGGGCGAGGACGCGTTCGTGCGCGGCGAGCTCGACAAGGCGCTCGCCGCCTACAAGCGCGCTCTCGAACTCGACCCCCGGCTCTACGAGGCGGCGCTCTACGCGGGCGACATGTACTTCAAGAAGGGGCACCTCGAGTCGGACGCCCGCAAGAAGGACGAGCTGATGACGCAGGCCGGCGAGTGGTTCGCGAAGGCCGTCCGGATCGACGCCGACCGCGAGACGGCGCACCGCTACTGGGGCAACGCGCTGATGATGGGGCAGAACAGGCGCGACGAGTCGCGCGCGCACTTCGTGGACGCGATCGTGGCCGAGCCCTACAACCGCCGCGCGTGGGTCGGGCTAGCGCAGTGGGGCCAGAGGTACGACGTGCGCCTCGCCCACCCGAAGATCGACGTGCAGCAGAGCGTCACGCCGATGAAGGACGACAAGATGACCATCACCATCGACCCGAAGTCCCTGGAGAAGTCTGACGACGGGCGCGCGGCGTGGTTGTTGTACGGGCTGACGCGCGCGGCGTGGACGACGAACGACTACGAGAAGTTCAGGAAGGAGTACCCGGCCGAGAAGACCTACCGCCACAGCCTGCGCGAGGAGGCGTTCGCGCTGCGCGCCGTCGTCGAGTCCGTGCGGAACCAGCAGAAGGAGGGCAAGGTCAGGCAGCTCTCGCACGACCTGCAACTGCTCCTGCAACTCGAAGAGGCCGGCTTGCTCGAAGCCTACGTCCTCTTCGCGCGCCCCGACGAGGGCATCGCGCAGGACTACGCCGAGTACCGCAAGGCGAACCGCGACAAGCTCCGCCGCTACCTCACGGAGTACGTCGCCTCGGGGAAGTATTAAGCAGTAGGCAGATGGCAGTAGGCAGTAGGCAGTTAAGACAAAAAGGGGTCTAAAAAAAGGCGGCGGCGGGATTCACAACCCGCCGCCTCCGTTTCGCTTAACCGCTCTGTTTTACTCTGAACTGCCTACTGCCATCTGCCTACTGACTGGCATCCACTTCCTTCCGCTGCTTGCGCGGGAGCATGCCGTCCATCATGGCGGCGTTGTAGACGAAGGCGGCGACGACGACGGCGGCCTGCTTGAGGTCTTCGGGGACGGCGCGGTCGAAGGTGTCCTGGTTGGAGTGCCAGGTGCGCGTGCCGTACTCCATCTCGTCCTGGAGGAAGTCGATGCCGTTGAGGCCGACGGCGTCGAAGGCGAGGAAGTCGGAGCCCCCGGCGTTGGCGGCCGTGACGGTCGTCGCCGTGTAGGTCGTCTCGCCGACCTTCAACTGCGCGAAGGGCATGAGCCATTTGCGGAAGAAGGGGCGCAGCGCCTCGTTGCCCTGCATGTGCACGCCGCGGATGGCGCCCGTCCCGCTGTCGGCGTTGAAGTAGACGTTGAGGCGCGCGTGCTCGGGCTTGTAGCGCGCGGCCGTGTTAGATGTCTGCGGCGTCGGCTGCGGCGCGGCGGGCGTCGGCTGCGCACTGGGGGTCTTCGCGGCGGCGTCGCGCGCCTCGCGCTTCTTCGGCGTCCTGCCCGTCTTCTCGGCGACGGCCGCGGCGGCCGCGTCCGGCGGCGTCGCGCCGGCGGCGGCGGGCGTCGGCGCGGGCAGCGGGCCGAAGTGCTCGCGGACGTAGAAGCGCGACCCGAGCAGGCCCTGCTCCTCGCCGCTCCACAGGGCGATGCGGATCGTGCGGCGCGGTTGCAGGTTGAGCGCCTTCAGAATCCTCACCGCCTCCATCATGATGGCGACGCCCGCGGCGTTGTCGGTCGCGCCCGTCGCCGTGTGCCACGAGTCGAGGTGCGCGCCGAGCATGACGACCTCGTCCTTCAGGTCGGTGCCGGGAATCTCCGCGACCGTGTTGTAGCTCATCGGGTCGGTGTCGTCGAACTCGACCTGTAGGTTGACGCTCAACTTCACCTTCTCGCCCCGGCGGAGCATGCGCGCGAGGCGGTTGTAGTGGTCGTTCGAGAGCACGATCTGCGGGATGAGCCGGGGCGTGTCCTTCTGCCAGGGCTGCTTGCGCTGATCCCAGGGCGTGTCGGAAGGCTGCGGCACGGCGGCCGACTGGACGAACTGCAACATGCCGCCGTCGCCCCCGGGGCTTGAGCCGACGAGGAGCGCGACGCCCTCTTCGTAGTAGAACTGCGTCACGCGGTCGCCGAAGCGCTGGGCGGCGATCTGCTCGGGCGTCTGCTGGCGGCGCTGGCGGCGGGGCGGCAGGAGCGAGGGGTCGGGCGCGTCGGCGAGTTCGAGCAGTTGCTTCTCGCCGAGGCGCGAGGCCGTCGGCTCGAAGCGCGGCTTGAGCTGGCGCTCGGAGCCCGCGAGGACGATCTTGCCGCGGAGCTGCCCCTTGTACTTCTGCAACTCCTCCTCGGTCTTCGCCTCCACGACGACGAGGTCGGCCGTGAGCGGGGCGTCGAGGCCCGGCGACCACGCGCGCGGGTAGGCGAGCAGTGGGAACGCGACGGGCTCGACCGCCTCGGCCGAGAAGCGCTTGAGCGTCCACCCGCGGCCGAACGGCCCCCACGGTTCGAGCTTCGCGTTCACAAGGCCCCACTGCGTCAGCCGGTCGCGCGTCCACTCGTTGGCGCGCCTGAGCGCCGGCGAGCCCGTGAGGCGCGGGCCAATCACGTCCGTCAGGTATTCGAGCGTCTTCATCACCTCGGAGCGGTTGAGCCCCTCGTCCTTGATGCGCTCGACCGGGTCGGCGGCGGGCGGCGGCGCGGCCGGAGTCTGCGCGCGCAGCCGCGCGGCGTTCGGCGACAGCAGTGTGAAAAGGAGCAGCGCGGCGGCTGCCTTGCGTCTCGTCATGTGGGCGAAGTGCTCCTGAAAGTTAAAGGGATTTTAGATTTTAGATTTGCGATTTGTAAGTCCCACTCCTTTAAATCGCAAATCTAAAATCTAAAATCCCTCAAAGTCAACGGCGGGAAGTCTCGCGCTCGGAGCGGCCGGGCGCGGGCTTGCGCGGGAGCCTCTCGTCGAGCATGGCGGTCTGGTAGACGAAGGCGGCCATGATGACGGCGGCCTGCTTCACGTCGTCGGGCTGGATGCGCTCGTAGGTGTCCTGCGTCGAGTGGTGCGTGCGCGTGTTGTACTCGACCGCGTCCTGTATGAACTGGAAGCCGGGCAGGCCGATCTGGTCGAAGGGGACGTGGTCGGTGCTGCCCGTGTTGGCGAGCGTCAGCGTCTGCGCGCCGAGGTCTGCGAAGGGCGCGAGCCAGCGGCGGAAGTAAGGGCGCACGCCCTCGTTCCCCTGCATGTAGACGCCGCGGATGCGCCCCGTCCCGTTGTCGAGGTTGTAGTAGGCCGAGAGCTTCTCGTACTCCGGCTTCGTCACTAGCCGGGCCGCGCCCGGCGCGGGCGTCGGCTGGGCCGTCGGCTGCTTCTCCGCCTCGCCGGGCGGGGGCGTAGGCTGCGGCGTGGGCTGCGGCGTTTCGAGCTTGCCGAAGTGCTGCCCGACGTAGGCGCGCGAGCCGAGCAGGCCCTGCTCCTCGCCGCTCCACAGGGCGATGCGGACGGTGCGGCGCGGCTGAAGGTTCAGAGCCTTCAGAATCCTTACCGCCTCCATCGCCACCGCGACGCCCGCGGCGTTGTCGGTCGCGCCCGTGCCGCCGTGCCACGAGTCGAGGTGCGCGCCGAGCATGACGACCTCGTCCTTCAAGTCCGTCCCCGGTATCTCGGCGACGGTGTTGTAGGCGGTCGGGTCTTCGTCGATGAACTGCGCGTCGAGGTTGACGGAGAGGCGGACGCGCTCGCCGGCTGCGAGCATGCGCGCGAGGCGGTTGTAGTGCTCGATGGAGAGCGCGACCTGCGGCGCGAACTTCGGCGCGGTCTTCTCCCACGCGCGCACCTGCCGCGGCGCGTCGGGCGCGCGGTCGAGGAGCGCTTGCAGCGCCTGCGGGCTGGCGGGGAGCGGCTGCGGCACCTGCGCCTGCTGGACGAAGATGTTGCCGCCGTCGCCGCGGCTCGGGTCGATGACGAGCGCCGCGCCCTCCTCCTGGTAGAAGTTGAGCTTGACCGAGTTGAAGCGCGTGGTGGCGCGCATCTCGTTCGTCGAGCGCGCGCGCGGCGGCTGCGTCGAAGGGTCGGGCGCGTTGGCGAGGTCGAGCAGGTCTTTCTCTGTGCGGCGCGTGCCCTGCGGGTCGAAGTGCGCCGCCGGGTCGCGCACCGCGCCGTTGAGGACGATCTTGCCTCGCAGTTGGCCCCTGAACCTCTGCAACCCCTGCTCGTCCTTCGCGTCCACGTGGACGACCTCGGCCGTGAGCGGCCCGGCGGTCGAGGGCGACCACGCCTTCGGGTATGCGTTGAGCGGGTAGGTCTGCGGCTCGACCACGTCGGCCGAGAACCTCTTCAAGACCCACCCGCGGCCGAACGCGCCCCACGGTTCGAGCTTCGCGTTCACAAGGCCCCAGGCGGTCAGCCGGTCGCGCGTCCACTCGTTGGCGCGGCGCATGCCCGGCGAGCCGGTCAGCCGCGGGCCGATGACGTTCGTCAGGTGGTTGAGCGTCTGCATCACCTGCGAGCGGTTGAGGCCCTCGTCGCGGATGCGCCGGACGGGGTCGTTCGCGTCGGGCGCCGGGGCCGGTGTCGGCGTCTGCGCCCGCGCGGGAAGGTTCGAGCAGAGCAGCAGCGCGCACAGCAGCGCCGCCGCGTTCCGGCGTCTCGTCAACATCTTGATGGGCTCCCCTGCGAAAGTCTCGCGGCGCGGTCTCATGCCGGAGACACGCGCGCCGAGACGTAGGTTACAGTGTGGGTAAAATTTAAATTGCCGGGCGCGAAAAGACAAACGGGGCGCGGCCGCGAAGCCACACCCCGTCTCTCTTTTCGCGCGCCGGCGCGGCACCGGCCTAGCCGATGGTCTTGACCAGGTCGTCGCCCGCGATGACGGCCGTCATGAACTTGTAGCGGCGCGACGCCTCCTTGTAGCGCGGGTCGGTCTTGACGAGCTTCATGAACTCCTGGTGCCCCGCGTTGGTGCGGCCGACGAGGCAGCCGGCGCTCGACTTGCCGATGTTGCCGGGCGGCATGTTGAAGCCCTGGTGCTGGTTGACGGCGAAGGCGCTGCCGACGTCCGTCTTGTCCCCCGTGCGCTTCATGTCCTTGTTGAAGTCCCGGTGGACGGTGATGACATCGACCTGCACGAGCGCCTCGTGCTTCGAGGGCTTCGAGGCGTTGTGGAAGCCGACGCTCCACGCCTTGTACTGGCCGAAGGCGATGCGCGCGGCGCCGCCCGGGTTCATCGGGTTGAAGACGAAGTGGAACCCGGGCTCGGTCGTCGCGTCCCAGCTCCCGACGATGGTCGGCTTTTTGCCCTTGATCTGGATGACGAGGCGGAGGTCGTTCCACTTGTTCGGCGCGTCGTCGTTGAGCGCGCCGTCCGCGTTCATGCCCTCGACGTAGACGATGTTGAGGTAGCCGGGCGCGCGCGCGATCCAGTAGTCCTTCGCCTGCATGTACTTGATGACGCGCCCCGCCAGGTCGTTCGCGGGCTCGAGGGGGAGCAGGCTGGCCGAGCTGGTGTCGATGAGCGCCTGCGCGAGAGACTTCGTGACCGTCTGGTCGATGGTCTGGTTGACCAGCTTGGCGAACGTGTGCAGCGCGAATTGTGACTGGGGGCCGAAGTCACCGTCCGCCGGCGGGTCGAGGATGCCGAGGTCTCTGAGGCGAATCTGAATGTCCCTTGAGCAATCCTTGTCAAGGGCGAGGTCTTTGAAGGAGAGGCCGTCGGTGGGAAAGTCTGCGAGCTTCATGGGAGGTTCCTTTCGGGGCAGTCTGGTAGAGCCCGGGGATATTAACGCAGCCCGGGCAGGCCACCAAGTTTTTTCTCGCGGCGCGAAAAGGGGCGGGGCCCGCGGGCCCCGCCCCCTTCCGGAAGCGAACGCGTCTCGAGAGCTCAGCCGGCGACGCGGCCTTCGCTCCGCGTCCGGCTCGCGGCCGGGGCGGGCGCGGACGCTGCGGGCACCTCCTCCTTGTGGCCGCACTCCTCGCGGACGCAGGCGCGGGTCGTGCCCTTCTTGGTCGTCTTCTCAAGCATGAAGGGCGCGTTGCACTGCGGGCAGGGCTCGGCCACGGGCTTGTCCCAGTAGACCGTGTCGCACTTCGGGTACTCCGAGCAGCCGTAGAAGTATTTCCCGCGCTTCGACTTCTTCACGACGATCTCGCCCTTGCAGCCCGGCCGCGGGCAGGCGACGCCGGTCGTCTCGCGCTTGATGTACTTGCAGGTCGGGTAGTTCGCGCACGAGACGAACTCGCCGTAAGGGCCGTGCCGCCTGACCAACTGCGCGCCGTCCACCGGGCAGGTCTCGCCCTCAATCGGCACGGGCGCGGGCGCGACCGCGCCGGTCTTCTTCGAGACGCGGCGGATGTTGCGGCACTCGGGGTATCCCGTGCAGCCGAGGAACGGGCCGAAGCGCCCGCGCTTCATCGCCATCGGCTTGCCGCACAGCTCGCACGTCTCCGCGACCTCTTCCGCGCCGCCATCCGTCGAGCCTTGCGCGCCAGCCGTAGCGCCGTCCCCGTCAGCCGCCTGCGGCTTCGAGACCTCGCGGGTCGTGCGGCATTCGGGGTAGTTCGAGCAGGCGAGGAACTGCCCGAAGCGGCCGAGCTTGATGACCATCGGCGAGCCGCAGTTCTCGCACGTCTCGTCGGTCGGGATGGCCTGCTGCTTGCGCCCCTTGACGTAACTCTCGAACGCCTTCAGGTCGCGCGCGAACTTCTCGTAGAACTCAGAGAGCGCGGCCGTCCAGGCGAGCTTGCCCTCCTCTATCTCGTCAAGCTCCTCCTCCATCCGCGCCGTGTAGGTCTCGTTGAAGAGGTCGTCGAAGCCGCCCTCGACCAGAAGGTCGTTGACGGTCATCCCAAGGGCCGTGGGATGAAAGCGCCCCTCGACGCGCTCGACGTACTCGCGATCCTGAATCGTCGTCATGATGGCCGCGTACGTCGAGGGCCGTCCGATGCCCTTCTCTTCGAGCGCCTTGACGAGCGTCGCCTCGGTGTAGCGCGGCGGCGGCTCGGTGAAATGCTGCTCCGGCGTGACGCCGTTGAGCTTCAGGTTCTCGCCCGCCTCGACCAGTGGCAGCTTGCGCGCGGCCTCCTCGTCCTCCTCGGCCTTCTCGTCCCGGCCCTCCTCGTACACCTTCAGGAAGCCGTCGAACTTCAGGACGGAGCCGGTGGCGCGGAAGAGGAAGCGGCCGGCCTCGATGTCGATGGTCGTCTGGTCGAAGAGCGCGGGGTTCATCTGCGAGGCGACGAAGCGCTGCCAGATGAGCCGGTAGAGTTTCAGTTCGTCGCGGTCGAGGTAGCGCGCGACCGACTCGGGCGTGCGCGAAACGTCCGTGGGGCGGATGGCCTCGTGCGCGTCCTGCGCGTCCTTCTTCGAGCGGTAGTGAATCGCCTTCTCGGGCAGGTACGCTTCGCCGTACTGCGTCGAGATGAACTCGCGCGCCTCCGCCAGCGCCGTGTCCGAGACGCGCGTCGAGTCGGTGCGCATGTAGGTGATGAGGCCGACCGCGCCTTCGGCCCCAAGCTCGACGCCCTCGTAGAGCTTCTGCGCGACCATCATCGTCTTCTTGACCGGGAACGAGAGCTTGCGCGAAGCCTCCTGCTGGAGCTTCGACGTGATGAAGGCCGGGACGGGGTTGCGCTTGCGCTCCTTCGTCGTCACTTCCGAGACGACGAACTGCTGCCGATCGGCCTCCTCGACGATGGCCTTCGCGGCGGCCTCGTCGCCGATGAGAATCTCGCTCTTCTTGACCTCCTGGTCGAAGCCCGAGGTCTTGACCGTCTGCTCGCCGACCTTCCAGAGGCGAGCGTCGAAGGCGGGCGGGAGCTTGGCCGAGAGGTTCGCGCCGACCGTCCAGTACTCGGTCTTGACGAACTTCTCGATCTCGCGCTCGCGCTCGACGACCATGCGGAGCGCGACCGACTGGACGCGACCCGCGGAAAGTCTTCCGCCTATGGTGCGGCACAGGAGCGGCGAGACCTTGTAGCCGACGAGCCTGTCCAGCACGCGGCGCGCCTGCTGCGCGGCGACGAGGTTCACGTCGATGGCCTTCGGCTCCTTGAAAGCCTCCTGCACGGCGCGCTTCGTGATCTCGTTGAACATCACGCGGAAGTGCGGCTTCTTCGGGCGCTTCGGGACGATCTCCTCCGCGAGGTGCTGGCAGATGGCCTCGCCCTCGCGGTCGGGGTCGGCGGCGAGGTAGATGGCCTCGGCCTCCTTCGCCGCGCTCTTCAGCTCCGAGATGACCTTGCGGTTGTTGCGCTTCTTCGTGTCGGGGATGACCTCGTAGGTCGGCTCGAAATCGTTCTTGATGTCAACGCCGAGGCCCTTCGCCGGCAGGTCTTTGATGTGGCCGATGGAGGCCATCACGCGGTAGTCCGGGCCTAAGTATTTTCCGATAGTCTTCGCCTTGGCGGGCGACTCGACCACTACTAAATTCTTCGCCATCTATTCTTCCTTCTATTAAAAGTCACACCCTTCAAAAGGAGCACAAGGCCGGGCGCGAACGTCTGTTAACCTTTTTCTACTATTCTCACATTTCGCCCAAAATGCAAACCCGACCCCCGCTTAGATGCGCGACCCTGCCCCCCGGCTCGCTCGGGCCGAGGCTTTCTTTCCCTATGCAATCAACGACTTAGGCGGGCTCCGGAATTAACCACGGAGACACAAAGACACAGCTTGAAGACAGTAAGTCAACAGGCCGTGCCTCCGTGTCTCTGTGGTTAAATCTTTATTCTTCGAGGCTACCAGGCCACGCCGTAGTCCTCGCCGTGGTTGCTCGCGCCGCCCCACATCGTGCCGTGGGCGCGGTCGAAGAGGATAGCGTTGATGGGGCCGGAGGTGCGCTCCTCGTAGGTCAGCTCGTAGCCCATCCGGCGCAGTTCCGTGCGCACCCACGGCGGCATCGACTCGGCGAGCAGGATGCGCCCCGGCCGCGTCTCGTGCGCCCCGAAGGAGCTGCGCATCTGGAAGCTGTTGATGTTCGGGGCCTCGACCGCCTCCTGCACCGTCATGCCGAACTCGACGACGTTGAGGAAGAACTGAAGGAGGTTCTGATCCTGGCTGTCGCCGCCCTGCACGGCGAAGGCGAGGTAGGGCTTGCCGTCTTTGAGCGCGAGCGTCGGCGTGAGCGTCACCCGCGGGAGCTTGCCCGGCTCGATGACGTTGAAGGGGCCTTCCGCGGGGTCGGTCACGAAGCTCTGCGCGCGCTGGCTCAGGCCGACGCCCGTCCGCCCCGCGATGACCGCGGGCACCCAGCCGCCGCTCGGCGTAATCGACACGACCCAGCCTTCGGCGTCCGCCGCCTCGACCGAAGTCGTGCCCGCGTAGAAGGCGCGCTTGAAATCCTCTTCGGAAGACCGGAGCGAGGCCGACGAGCGGATGGTGTCCTGGGTGGGCGGCGGGGCCGTGCGGGGGTCTTGCGGGTTCGGGCTCCACCTGTCGAGCAGGTCTTTAAACGGGTTCGGCTGCGAGCCCTGGAAAGGGTAGGGGTCGCCGGGCTTGATGGCGGGGTCGTTGCGCTGCGGGTTCAACTGCGCGGCGCGCTGCTTCGCGTACTCCTTCGAGAGCAGGCCGCGGATGGGCTCCTCGGGCGGGAAGTAGGGGTCGCCGTAATAGAAGTCACGGTCGGCGAAGGCCATGCTCATCGCCTGGTAGACGGTGTGGACGTAGCGCGCGCTGTTGAAGCCCATCCCCTTCAGGTCGAAGTTCTCAAGGATGTTGAGCGCCTGAAGCATCGCGGGCCCCTGCGTCCAGTGCGTCAGCTTGTAGACCTCGATTCCTTTGTAGGTGGTCTTGACCGGCTCCTCGATGCGCACCTTCCAGTTGGCGAGGTCTTCGGCCGTGATGAGCCCGCCGTCCTCCTTCACGCCGCGCACGAACTCCTGCGCGATGTCGCCCCTGTAGAAGCGTTCGTTGGCGGCGTAGATGGCGGCCTTCCTGTCCTTGCCCGAGGCGAGTGCCTTCTGCTCGGCCTCGACCAGCTTGCGCAGCGTGGCGGCGAGGTCGGGTTGTTTGAAGACCTCGCCCGGCTCCGGCGCTTCGCGCTTCTGCCCCGCGTGCGGCAGCATGACGGCGGGCGTGTAGCGCCACTTCTTGATCTCCGCCTTCTGGCGTTCGATGGTGTTGGCGAGCTGCGCCTCGATGGGGAAGCCGTCGGCGAGCTGGATGGCGGGGTCGAGCACGTCCTTCAGGCTGAGCCTGCCGTACTCGGCGAGCATCGTCATCAGGCCGCCCGGCGTGCCCGGCGTGACGGCCGAGAGCGGGCCGTACTCGGGCGGGTAGCGCAACTTCTTCGACTTGTAGAACTCCGCGGTCGCGCCCGTCGGCGCGACGCCGAGCGCGTTGACGCCGACGACCTTCCCCGTCTTCGGGTTGTAGATGAGCGCCTGCGTCTCGCCGCCCCACGAGAGCGTGTCCCACATCGTGGCGGTGGCGGCCAGCATGGCGCACGCGGCGTCCACGGCGTTGCCGCCCTTCTGGAAGGCCATCGCCCCGGCCGTCGCGCCCAGGGGCTTCCCCGTGATCGCCATCCAGTGGCGGCCGTGCAGCGGCGGCTTCTGCGTGCGTTGCGCGGGGGTTCGGACCGGCAACGCCAGCGTCAACGCCGACAGAGCAAACGCAAACAGTCTCTTCCTCAGACCCATCACTCCCTCCGTTTTGAGCCCTTGCGATTCGAGAACGCTTCACCCGCGGATGCCGCTATTATCGCCCGTACTTCAGGAATTAAGAAACCCGCCGGGCGTCGCGCGCGTGGAGTTCGCCGACGGGACGACGCTCGACCTGCCGTGAGGCGGGCCGCGTCTTACCGGGAGCGCCCTCACCCTTAACTCAAAAGACCGAACCAGCCGTAGGCGCTCAGGACTTCGCCCAGGAGGAAGGAGAGCAGGTTGGCCGCGATGATGGCCGCGAAGTCGCGCCACGTCGCGCCGCCGCTTCCCTTCCCGCCGAAGGCGAGGTAGAAGAGCGCGCACTCGGCGGCCGGCGCGAAGGTCTCCGCGACGAGGAGGTAGAGGGCGCGCGAGGAGTCCGCGAAGAGAGGCGGGAGGACGAGCACGACGACCGGGTAGGTGCAGGCCGTCAGCCAGAGCCCCGCGAAGAGCCTGCGCCTCAGCGGGTGATGTTTAGAGAGGAAGAGGGCGAGGACGGACGTCTCGAAGGCCACCGTGAGGAGATAGCCGAAGAGTAGGAAGCGCCAGAGGTCTTCCACACCCACGGCTCAGAGCGTCCGCAGGAGGAAGGGCACTTCGGCCAGCACGTGCGCCATGGCGACTGTGAAGTAGATGTCGCGCGTCGTCGCGTAGTCGGCCGCGAAGCAGAGCCACAGCAGCAGAACGATGAACCCGCCCGCCACGAGCAGCGCGCGAATCAGCCGCGGCCGGCCTCGCCCGTCTCTGGCGAGCGGCACGCCGGCCGCTCGCCACGGCGCGAGCCCTACGCCCGCGGCCAGCGGCACGCCGACGAGCCAGACGCCGTAGTGGAGCGTCTCAAGAAAGACGTGCGTCGAGACGAGCACGTGCGTCGAGACGGCGGGCACGATACCCGCCCCCGCGTGGCGCACGACGCGCGACGCGACCTCCCCGTCCTCCGCGAGCGGGGCCGCCCCCGCGAGCCCCCACCAGAGCAGGACGAGCGCGACGGGCAGCAGCGCGAGACACGCGCGGTAAGCACGGCCCCAACCGCGCCGCGTCAGACGTATCTGCCGGTCGAGGAACCAGAGCGCGACGAGCGGGTGCACGTAGACGAGCGCCAGCGCGAACCCCTGCGGCGCGAGCCACCCCAACCCAGCCAGCGCGCAGCCCGCCGGCAGCGCCCACACCCAACCGCCGCCGCGTGACCGTTGCCGCCCGCGCAACGCCACCAGCCCCACGACCCACGCCACGGCCGCGCTGTTCCAGAGGGCGGTCGCGGCGTACCAGCCGCCCTCGCCCCACACGCCCGAGTCGGCCCCGAGCGCCAGCGCCGCGTAAGCGACGGTCAGGCCAAAGACGCCCGCCCCCGCCAGCGCGAAGAAGCCGCGCGAGCGGCCCAGGCGCGCGGGCAGACGCGTGATGAAGAAGCGCAGCTCCGCCCAGTTGTGCGGCCCCGCGAAGGCGAAGACCGTCGCGACCGAAAGCCACAGCGGCGCCAGGCCCGCCAGCGCCGCCGCGGCGACGAGCACGCACACGCACGTTAGGCCGAACGCCGCGGGCGAGGCGTTCGAGACAGACTCCCCGCCCCGCGCGTTCGCCGCGCCGAGCGCGCCGATGTCGGCGGCACTCTGCACCTACTCCTCCTCGTCGCCCCTGTTCGTGCGCGCCTTCGCGGGGACGAGCAGCTTGACCTCGTAGCCCTCGTCAACCAGCTCGACGCGGATCGCGCCGGAGAGCGGCGCGCCCGTCACGGCCTTGACGAGCGTGCCCGGGTCTTGCGGCCGCAGCCCCGGCGGCGGCGCGAGGTTGGCGTAAGCCGCGGTCGCGGCGGCCCCGGCCGCGCACGCGCAGAGCACCAGCGTGGTCGCCGCGCGCCCGACGCGCAGGCCCCTGCGCGAGCGCACGAGCAGCAGCCCCGTCAGCACGAACGCGAGCGAGATGAAGACGCCGCCCACGACCGTCCCCGCCGACTTGAGCCACGCCGACTGACCGCCGCCCGCCTCGACTCCGGCCGCGAGGCCCATCTCCTGGAGCCGCGAGCGCGGGATTTGCAGACGCGCCTCGCGCAGGCCCTCGACGCGTTCGATGACCATGCGCGCGGTGGGCAGGTCTCTCCTCACTCCGTTGGGGTCTGCGCCGGGCTTCTTCGGCAGCGCGATGTCCGCGAACGCGGGGGAAGCGGCGGCCAGCAGCAGCGCGAGCGCCGCGAGCTGTCTGAATAGTCTCATGGGGCTGTCTCCTCTTTAGCAGGGGTCTTTCGTAACCGAACTCTGAACGAGGTGCGTCTGAAATCTTGCGAGGTTGGCGGTCAGGTCAGAACCGCCCGCGGTAGCGGGTGGGCGTGACGATGACGGCCTGTCGATTGATGAAGGCGCTGCCGCCTGTAATCGTCAGGCTGCACCCGCAAGGCCCACCCGCTACCGCGGGCGGTTCTGACCGCTATAGTCAGGATTTGCTTTCTCCGTCGGTGATGGAGCCGCCGGTCGAGGGCTGGCGCAGGCGGCGCAGGCGCGAGGCGATCTGGCTGCTGAGCCTCTCGTCGTTCGTCCGCGCGGGCGGCGCGTCGAAGTCGAAGATGGCGTCGAACCAGGACGCCTCCTCCTGCTGCGCGGGCGCGGGCGCGGCCGGGGCTTCGGCCGCGGCGGGCTGCGCAAAGGCTTCGGGCTCGGGCGTCTCGGGTTCCGCCTCCGCGGCGCGCGCGCGTTCGAGCACCTCGCGCAGCTCGGCCTCGTAGAAGTTCTTCAAGCCCTCCAGCTCGTCCGCGAGGTTGAGCGCCGTCAGCACCGCGACCTTCGCCACGTCGTGGACGGCGAGCCCGGAGGCGACGGCCCGCATGCGCTCGTCCACCAGGCGCGCGACGCGCTCGACGTGCGCGCCGTCGCCGTTCGCCGAACGCAGGCTGTAGGTCTGGTTGAAGATGTTAACCCTGACCGACCCGGCGTCTGTGCTCAAAACCCTTGCGCTCCTTCCCACGAACGTGCGCCCGCGAAAGACCTGTCGGCTGCTCGCGGCGTCGCCGCATTATAAAGCAAGCCGGGCGGAAGCGCGCGCCCCGTTCAAGGGATTTGCCGGGATTTTTAAAGCTTCCTGACGAAGCAGCGGCCGGGGAGCTGGCGCACCAGCTCGCGCATCTCAAGCGCCAAGAGCACCGCCGCAAGCTCCTGCACGGGCAGCCCCGTCCGCTCGGCGAGCGCGTCGATGTGCGCCGGCTCGTCCGTCGAGATGAGCTTGAGCACCGCGCTCTCATCCTCCGAAAGTCCCGCGGGCTCGCGCGGGCGTGCGTGCGAGGGCTCGCCCTTCGCCTTGACCTCCGGTGGGAGGATGCTCGTGGCCACGTCGGGCGGGAACTCCGCGACCACGTCCTGCCAGGTCTGAATCAGCTTCGCGCCCGCGCCCTTGATGAGGAAGTTCGTGCCGAACGAGTTGCGGCTCGTGATGTTGCCGGGGACGGCGAAGACTTCGCGCCCCTGTTCGAGCGCGAGCCGCGCGGTGATGAGCGAGCCGGAATTTTCGGAAGCCTCCACGACGATCACGCCGTAACTCAAGCCGCTGATGATGCGGTTGCGGTAGGGGAAGTTCTCCGCCACGGGCGGAGTCCCCAGGGGGAACTGCGTGACGAGCGCGCCGCCCTGCTTCAGAATCTCCTCGGCGAGCCGGCGGTGGTCGCGCGGGTAGACCTCGTCGATGCCCGTCCCCAGAACGGCCGCCGTGCGCCCGCCCGCTTCGAGCGCGCCGCGGTGCGCCGCCGCGTCCACGCCGCGCGCGAGCCCCGAGACGACGGTCACGCCGCGCGCGGCCAGCTCGCGCGCGAGCTGTGTGGCCACGTTCTGCCCGTAGGTCGAGCAACGCCTCGACCCGACCACGCCGACGCACGGCGCTTCGAGGCACGCGCGCCACGCGCCGCGCACGTAGAGCGTGACGGGCGGGTCCGGAATCTCGCGCAGCAGCGCCGGGTACGCGCCGTCGTCGAGCGCCAGCACGTCCGCGCCCGCGAGCGCGCGCACCCGCTCAAGCTCCACGGCCGCCTCCCCCATCCGGTCGCGCAACAAAATCGACTCGACCGCCTCCGGCCGCAGGCGCAGCCGCTCCAACTCCGACCGCAGCGCCCCGAACACGCCCTCGGCCGACCCGAACCTCTCCAACAGGCGCGCGGCCGCACGCGGCCCCACCCCCGGCGTCATGTTGAGCGCGATCCACTCTTTCATAAGAAGCTGTCAGCGTTCAGCCGTCGGCTTTTGCCTTCCGGCATAAGCCCGGCTGAGCGCACACGGCCAGATTAATGTTGGCGGGAAGCTGATAGCTGAGAGCTGGACGCTGACAGCTTTTTTGGCGGAGGCGTGTGGGAATCGAACCCACCCGCGCCTGCTCTCACAGGCGCGCGGACGGTTTTGAAGACCGCGCCGCTCACCAGAACGGATGCGCCTCCTCGTGTCTGGCGGGACGCTGCCAACCTAAGCGGCGCGCGCCGCGGCTGTCAAGCGCGCGGCCGGCGCTTGACGCGCGCGCGCGCGCCCGTCCATGATTAATCGCGTCTAAATCGGCCGCACTTAACATTCCTACAACACGGAGTCAGAAAGCTTATGGCAGAAGCGGAGGCTAAGGCCGCGGGAGAGTCCGGGCGGGTGCTCGTCCGTTACGAGGCGGCCGAAGGGCTGGCCGTCTTAACGCTCGACGACCCGCCGGCGAACACCTACACCTACGAGATGATGCGGCAGCTCGACGCGGCCGTCCTGCGCGCGCGGATGGACGACTCGGTGCACGTCATCGTCATCACGGGCGCGGGCGAGAAGTTCTTCTGCGCGGGCGCCAACATCTCGATGCTGACGGAGATGACGCCGACCTTCAAATATTATTTCTGCCTCCACGCCAACGAGACGCTCTCGCGTCTGGAGCAGACGCCGAAGCTCGTCGTCGCGGCAATCAACGGGCATTGCGTCGGCGGAGGGCTGGAGGTCGCGCTCGCCGCAGACATCCGCGTCGCGCGCAAAGGGGCGGGAAAGATGGGGCTGCCCGAGGTCTCCCTGGGCGTGCTGCCGGGCACGGGCGGGACGCAGCGGCTCGCGCGCGTCGTCGGCAAGTCGAAGGCGATTGAGCTGATGGCCGCCGGCGAACTGTTCGACTTCGAGCGCGGCGCGGAACTCGGCCTCGTCAACCACGTCTTCGAGGCCGACTCGGCCGCCTCGTTCCAGGAGCAGGCCGTGGCCTACGCGCGCCGCTTCACCGCGCCGGGGCGGGCCGCGCTCGCCGTCGGCCGCATCAAGCGCAGCGTCCAGTCCGGGGCCGAAGTCCCCTTCGAGTACGGCCTCGCCTTAGAGCGCGAACTCCAACAGCAGCTCTTCCAATCCGAAGACGCCCGCGAGGGCCTGAGCGCCTACGTCGAGAAGCGCAAGCCTGTTTTTAGGGGTAAATAGTGAATGGTAAATAGTGAATAGTCGTTGAGGGTCGCAACGTGGCGGATGTCCGCGCGGCTCGTGAACACTCAACCACCATTTACTATTTACCATTCACCATTCACCAGACAGCCATGTACGAAAACATCAAGGTCGAATTCGACGCCGGGGTCGTGACGATCACGCTGAACCGGCCGGAGAAGCTGAACGCGTTCGCGGGTCACATGCGGCGTGACCTGGCCGAGGCCCTGGAGCGCGCGGGGAGCGACCCCGAGGTGCGCGTCGTCGTCCTGACGGGGGCGGGGCGCGCCTTCTGCACGGGGGCCGACGTGGCGCGCATGAGCGAGCTGATGGAGCGCGGCGAGGTCGAGGAGTTCCGGCGGCTGCTCGGCGCGGGGAGGCGCGTGCTGACCGCGATGCGGCAGATGTTGAAGCCCGTCGTCGCCGCCGTCAACGGGCCCGCCTACGGCGCGGGCTTCAACCTCGTGCTCGCGTCCGACATCAGACTCGCGGCCGAGTCGGCGACCTTCAGCCAGTCGTTCGTCAAAGTGGGCCTGCACCCGGACTGGGGCGGCTCGTTCTTCCTGCCGCGCGCGGTGCCGGCGAACATCGCGTGCGAGATGTTCTTCCTCGGCGACGCGGTTGACGCGCGGCGCGCGCACGAACTCGGGTTAGTCAACCGCGTCGTGCCGGACGCGGAGCTGATGGAGGAGACGCGACGGCTGGCCGAGCGTCTGCGCGCCGCGCCGCACGCCTCGGTCGCCGCGGCCAAGCGCGCCGTCTACATGAGCGAGGAGGAGAGTTTGGAGCGGATGCTTCAGTACGAGACCGAGGCGCAGCTCCAGTGCTTCCAGTCGCGCGAGGCGCGCGAGCGCGTGCGCGCCTTCCTCGAACGCCGCGCCGCGAAGAAGGGCTGAGCGCGCCTCACGGGGAACCCATCCTCAAACGCCGGAGCGGTCAGTGCCGCCCTCATCGAATTTTTACCGCCTCGGCCCAAATGTTTAGAGAGTCCCGTCCGGGTTGTGATAAATTCTGCGCCCGCCCCACTTTTGTCCGAAGACCCGGCGGCCTATATGGGAGACCCCGACCCCTCAACCCACGAAGTCACCGAACTGCTCGCGGCCTGGGGCGACGGCGACCGCGAGGCGCTCGAACGCCTGGCCCCCATCATCCACGCCGAGCTGCGCCGCCTCGCGCACGGCTACCTCGCGCGCGAGCGCGACGCGCACACCCTCCAGACCTCCGCGCTCATCAACGAGGCGTACCTCCGGCTCATCAACTGGAAGGAGGCGCGGTTCGAGAGCCGCGCGCACTTCTTCGGCGTCTCGGCGAAGCTCATGCGGCGCATCCTCGTAGACTTCGCGCGCGGCCGGCCGCGCGCGGGCGGGGCCCCCGCCCGCAAGGTCGCGCTCGACGAGGCGCTCGAAGTCGGCGCGGGCCGCGACGCGGACATCGTCGCGCTCGACGAGGCGCTCGAAGCGCTCGGCAAACTCGACGAGCGCAAGGCGCGCATCGTGGAGCTGCGCTTCTTCGCGGGCCTCAGCGTCGAAGAGACGGCGGAGTTTTTGCAGGTCGCGCCCATCACCGTCATGCGCGAGTGGAGCCGGGCCAAGGCTTGGCTCTACCGCGAGCTGAGCCGCGCCTGAACCGGATGCACGCCGAACGCTACAGGCAGATCGACGAGCTGTTCGCGGCGGCGCTGGAGCGCCCGCCCGCCGAGCGCGCCTCCTTTCTCGATGAAGCCTGCGCGGCCGACGCGGAGCTGCGCGCCGAGGTCGAGTCGCTGCTCGCGGCCCACTCCGGGGCGGGCGACTTCATCGAAGCGCCGGCGCTGGAGGTGGCCGCGCGCGGGCTCGCGGGCGAAGAGGCCGGGGCGGCGGAGGAGTCGGCGGGGACGGCCGTCGGCCGGACGGTCGGGCCTTACAGCGTCGTACAGCTTCTGGGCGTGGGCGGGATGGGCGAGGTCTACCTGGCGCGCGACGCGCGGCTGGGCCGCAGCGTCGCCCTGAAGCTCCTGCCCGCGCGCTTCACGCGCGACGCCGCGCGCGTCGCACGCTTCGAGCGCGAGGCGCGCGCCGCCTCGGCCCTCAGCCACCCGAACATCGTGACCATCTACGAGATCGGCCGCGCCGACGGCGCGCACTACATCGCCACCGAGTTCGTCGAGGGCGAGACGCTGCGCCGACGCATGGCGCGCGGCCGCCTCGACCTGAAGGAGGCCGTCGAGGTCGTCTCGCAGGTTGCGGGCGCGCTCTCGGCCGCGCACGCCGAGGGCGTCGTCCACCGCGACATCAAGCCCGAGAACGTCATGCTCCGCCCCGACGGCTACGTCAAAGTCCTCGACTTCGGCCTCGCCAAACTCGTCGAGGCCGCCCCGACCTCGGGCCGGCGGGACGAGAACTTACAGACCGAAACCGGTGCCGTCATGGGCACCGTCGCCTACATGTCGCCGGAGCAGGCGCTCGGGCAGGCCGTAGACCAGCGCGCGGACATCTTCTCGCTCGGCGTCATGCTCTACGAGCTTGCGACCGGCGCGCACCCCTTCCGCGGCGCGACGACCGCGGCCACCTTCGACGCCATCCTCAACCGCGAGCCGCCCGCCGACAGGTTGGCCGAGCTGCCCGCGGAGCTGGCGCACGTCGTCGGGCGCGCGCTGGAGAAGGATCGGGAGCTGCGCTACCAGACCGCTTCGGATTTGCGCGCGGAGCTGAGGCGGCTGCAACGCGAGTCGGCCTCGAACCCCTCCGGGCCCTCCGCGCCCGCCGGGCTCCGCACCTCGCCGCACCACGCGTTGCAGACGGTCGCGCCCGCCGCGTCGAGGCGCGCGCGCCGCTACGTCCTGGCCGGCCTCTGCCTCTTCGCCGTCGCCGCGGCGGCCGCGGGTCTCTACGCGCTGCGCGGTTCACGACAGGACGCGGGCGGGACGGTCGCGCCGCGTGCGCCGCGCGGCGTCAACTTCACGCAGTTGACCTTCCAGCCCGGCATGGAGCGTCACCCGAGCCTCTCGCCGGACGGGAGGGACTTCGCATACTCCGCCTGGTCGGGGAACAGTTGGGACATCTACACGCAGCGCGTCGGGGGCCGCAACCCGCGCAACCTGACGGCCGACTCTTCGGAAGACGACACGCAGCCCGCGTACTCTCCCGACGGCGAGCGCATCGCCTTCCGCTCCGGGCGGCAGGGCGGCGGCATCTTCGTCATGGGCGCGACGGGCGAGTCGGTCCGCCGCCTGACCGACTTCGGCTACCACCCTTCGTGGTCGCCCGACGGCGCGGAGATAGTCTTCTCCACGCAGGGCGTCAACGACCCGCACAACCGGCGCGTAGACCCGAGCGCCGTCTGGGTCGTCAACGTCTCTACCGGGGCGCGCCGCCGCCTCACGCCCGAAGCGAGCGGCGACGCGACGCAGCCCTCCTGGTCGCCGAGCGGGGCGCGCGTCGTCTACTGGGGGCGGCACAGGGGCGGGCGGCGCGACCTCTGGACGGCGGCGGCCGCGGGCGGCGAGCCCTCGCAGCTCACCGACGACGACGCCTTCGACTGGAACCCGGTCTGGTCTTCGGACGGCCGCCACGTCTACTTCTCAAGCGACCGCGGCGGGCAGATGAACCTCTGGCGGCTGCCCGTGGACGAGCGGACGGGGCGCGCCGCGGGGCCGCCCGAGGCCCTGACGACGCCCGCGCTCTACGCGGAAGGCGTCAGCTTCTCGCGCGACGGCCGCCGCGCCGTCTACGTCAGCCGCTCGGGCAGCACCAACATCCTGAAGGCGGCCTTCGACCCGGCCCGCGAGAGAGTCGCCGGCGAGACGACGGCGGTCACGCGCGGCTCGCGCCACGCCTCCTCGCCCGAACTCTCGCCCGACGGCGCGTGGTTCGTCTACAGCTCGCAGAACGAGCGGCAGGAGGACATCTTCGTCGTGGACAGGGACGGCGCGCAGACGCCGCGCCAGTTGACCGACGACCCCCACCGCGACCGCGACCCGCGCTGGTCGCCCGACGGCCGGCAGCTAGTCTTCTACTCGGATCGCAGCGGCAGGTACGAGGCGTGGGTGATTAACCGCGACGGGAGCGGCCTGCGGCAGTTGACCGAGACGGACGCGGCGGGCGTCGCCTACCCCTTCTTCTCGGCGGACGGCACGCGCGTCGTCTACAACCGCGTCGGCGAGTCGTGCACGATCATCGACGCGCACCTGCCGTGGGCCGAGCAGAGGCCGCAGCGCCTGCGGCTGCCGCCCGAGGGGCTCGCGGCCTTCTGGGCCTACTCGTGGTCGCCCGACGGCCGCAGGCTCGCGGGGTGGTCGGTCGGCCCGCTGAAGGGCGGGCCGGGTGGGATAATGGTCTACGACCTTGAGACAGAAGCCTTCGAGCGCGTCGCAGACCTCGGCGAGAATCCGGTCTGGCTCTCCGACAGCCGGCGGCTCCTCTTCAGGCGCGGCGCGGTGCTCCACCTCGTGGACACCTTGAGCAAGAGCACGCGCGAACTCCTCTCGGTCGCGCCCGACCGGCTCTCGGGCTTCGGCATCTCGGCCGACGGCCGCACGCTCTACTACGGCCTCAACGTGACCGAGGCCGACGTCTGGCTCCTCAACTTCGAGGAACAACCAGGTCAGTACCACCCGCGGTAGCGGGTGGGCGTTACGGCAAAGGCTTGTCGATCGATGAAAGCGCGACTCTCATCAATCGACAAGCCTTCATTGTTAAGCCCACCCGCTACCGCGGGTGGTACTAACCGCTATTACGGGAGATCAGGCTTGGAGAGCGGCGAGCCCTTGTCGCCGACGTACACGTCGAGGACTGTGAAGTTCGACGGGATCATCGTGGCGAAGGCGTGATTGCTCAGGAGAATCGAGCCGTGGCCGTCGAAGGCGATGCTCGCCGGCGAGTCGTAAGGGAAGAACGGGCTGCCCACAGGGTTCGTGAGCCTTCCCACCTCCGAGCCGGACGTGTTGAGGATGACGACGCCGGAAGCGCCCGGCGTCGCGATGGCGACGTAGAGGTTGCTCGACTTGCCGAAGGCGATGCCGTCGGGGATGTCGCCCGGCGCGAACGCCTTGAAGACCGCGAGGTCGGACGCCTGAGGCTGGGTGACCAGTGGCAGCGTGTAGATGAAGGGCATCCCCGTCGGGTCGATCGAGACGACGACGAAGAGCTTCGAGCGGTCGGGGCTCAGGCGGATGCCGTTCGCGCCGATGCCGTTCGGGACGGTGCCGAGGCGCGCGTCCTGGAAGTAGACCTGCGGCGTTCCGCCGCCCGCGGGGACGCGCCAGATGGTCGCCTGCAACGAGTCGGTCACGTAGGCGTTGCCGTCCTCGTCGAACGCGATGTCGTTCGGCAGGGCGGGCGCGTCGAAGAAGGTCGGCGAGCAGGGCGCGTTGTTGCCGTCGCACGCGGGCAGGTCGGGGAAGGGCGTCGAGTAGGACTCCTGCTGGCCCGAGCCGGTGTCGATGCGGTACATGCCGAGCTGAATGTTGAGCACGTAGAGGCGGCCCTGGCCGTCGAAGGCGATGCAGGAGTTGGCGTGCTCGAACGCGAGCGCCTCGCCCTGCGTCGTGTAGGTCCTCTCCAGAGCGCCGGTGTCGCGGTTATAAGCGACGACGGTCGAGGGGCCCGTGCCCGCGGTGCCGAAGCGCGCGGGGCCCGAGACGTAGACCCTGTTGCCCTTGACGGCGATGCCTTCGGGGAAGCCGGGTTCGGCGGGGAAGGTGGCGAGAACCTGCACGTCGCCGTAGGGGCGGGCCTGCTTGGCGGCGGCGTCGAGGGTCAGGAACGAGCAGACGGCGGCGGCCGCGACGAGAAACGTGGTGGAGGCGATCTTTGAGAATTTCATTTTATGATGACACCTTTCTTGGGCTGGTGGTGTTGGGCTCAAGCGCGTGGGCGGCGGAGGAAAGCCGACCGGCGCGCTACCGGATGTCCTCTGACACCTAATGCGTAAAAGGCGCGCGGAAGGGATCACGCCGCGAAAATATTTTATCGGGGACGTGATAAACTGCTGACTCGCCTATGAGACTCGCGGAGAGGACGGCCTTCATCACCGGCGGCGGGCGCGGCATCGGGCGCGCGGTGGCGCTCGCGTTCGCGCGCGAGGGGGCGCGCGTCTTCGTCGTCGCGCGCACGGCCGCCGACGTCGAGCGCGTGGCCGCGGAAGTTCGCGCCGAGTTCGGGGACGGCGCGGCCGGCCACGCGTCGTGCGACGTGGCCGACCCGCGCTCGGTCGAAGAGGCGTTCGCGGCGGCGCGCGACTTTCTGGGCGGCCCCGTTGACGTGCTGGTCAACAACGCGGGCGTCGCCGACAGCTCGAAGTTCACTGAGACCTCCGACGAGTTCTGGCGGCGACACCTCGACATCAACCTGACGGGGACTTTCTACTGCATGAGGGCGGCGCTGCCCCCGATGGTCGAGAGGGCTTGGGGTCGCGTCATCAACGTCGCGTCGGTCGCGGGCAAGACGGGCGCGCCCTACGTCGCGGCCTACACGGCGTCGAAGCACGGCGTGCTGGGCCTGACGCGCTCGGTCGCGCTCGAACTGGCGCGGACGGGCGTGACGGTCAACGCCGTCTGCCCCGGCTACGTGGACACGGACATGACGACGCGCGCCGTCGAGAACATCCGGGCCAAGACCGGCCGCTCGGCCGCGGACGCGCTCGAAGCCATCAAGCGGATGAGCCCACAGCACCGCCTCGTCACCCCCGAAGAGGTCGCCGCCCTCGCCCTCCTCCTCGCCTCCGACGACGGCCGCGGCATCACGGGACAGGCGATCAACGTTGACGGCGGAACAGTTCTGTTTTGAGTAGTCAGTAGACAGTAGTCAGTAGACAGCAGCGCTCCGCGTTGCGGTCGTTGAGAATGAGAATCGCACGGTTCGACTGACGAAGGTTTTCCTACTGGCTACTGTCTACTGTCTACTCATGAAAACCATCAACCCCAAATCGCTCGGCCGGCCGCGCGGGTACTCGAACGGGCAGTTGACGAGCCCGGGGCCGCGCCTACTCTTCGTCGCCGGGCAGATCGGGTGGGACGCGGAGCAGCGGCTCGTGGGCGACGACTTCGTCGAGCAGTTCGACCGCGCGCTGCGCAACGTCCTCGAGGTCGTGCGCGAGGCGGGCGGTGCGCCCACGGGGGTGGCGCGCCTCATCGTCTACGTCACTGACAAGCGCGAGTACGCCGCGCGCACCGCCGAGATCGGCGAGCGCTGGCGCGCGCTGATGGGCAGACACTACCCCGCCATGGCGCTCGTCGAAGTCAAAGGTCTGCTCGAAGACGGCGCTAAGGTCGAGATCGAGGCGACGGCCGTTCTGTGAAGACGCTCATGACATACGTCTCCGCGCTGGCGTTCGCGCTGTCGCTGCTCGCGGGCGCGGCCGAGTTCGCCTCCGCGCAGCGGCGCGCGCCGCGCGACAGGGGCGGCACCTCGCTCCTGCTCGAAGTCAGGGCGGAGGGCGCGCGTATGTCTGACGTGGTCGGGCGCGCCGCGGCAGTCATCCGCAGGCGTTGCGCGCGGCTCGGCGTCTACTGCCGCGTGGGGCCGGGCGGCGCGGCGAACCGGCTCGCGCTCCGTTTTTCGGCCACGAAGGATTCGGGACGCGTCAAGCAGACTCTGCTGGCGCAAGGGCTGGAGCTGCGCGCCGTCGTCTCGCCGCCCAACCCACACCCTTTGTTAGAGTACGCGACGCGCGCCGAAGCCGAGGCCGCGGCGGGAGGCGACCGGGACGTGTTCCCGTATGAGGAGTACGAGGGGGAGACTTACATCGTCGCTGAGCGCGCGCCGATTATCACGGGCGATGACGTGCGGAGCGCCGTCGCCCTGCGCGCGCAGGGCGACGGCCACCTGCTCTCCGTATCGTACGAGGTGGACTGCCGACTCAGGCCGGCGGGCGGGGCCCGCCTCAAAGCCTGGACGCGCGCGAACAACAACCGCTACGTCGCGGTCGTCTTCGACGGGCGCGCGCTCTCCGCGCCCTACATCAAAGCGCCTATCTGGCTTAACGTCGTGGTCTCGGGCGGCTTCGACAGGCGTCAGGCGGAAGACCTGGCCGTCGTCATCGGGGCCGGCAACCTTCCAGCGCCCGTGTCGGTGATAGAAGAGACGACCTATCCGTGAAGACAATGATTTCCCCAAAGAGTTTCTTATACGAGGTGCGCGAGGGCGTCGCGTGGGTCAGGCTGAACCGGCCGGAGCGTCTGAACGCGCTGACGTTCGAGGTCTACCGCGAGCTGACCGACACGTTCGCGGCGCTCGAACACGAGCCGCGGGTGAGCGCGGTCGTCTTGACGGGCGAGGGGCGCGCGTTCTGCTCGGGGGGCGACGTGCGCGACATCATCGGCGCGTTGCAGGGGCGCGACGCCGAGGGGCTGTTGGAGTTCACGCGCCTGACGTGCGAGTTGGTGCGCAACATCCGCCGGCTGCGCAAGCCCGTCATCGCGAGCTTGAACGGCACGACGGCCGGCGCGGGCGCGTGCATCGCCCTCGCCTCCGACCTGCGCGTCGCCTCCGTAGAGGCGCGCATCGCGTTCCTCTTCGTGAAGGTCGGACTCTCCGGCGCGGACATGGGCGCGGCGCACCTCCTGCCGCGGCTCGTCGGGCTCTCGAAGGCGACCGAGCTGCTCTACACGGGCGACTTCATCACGGCCGAAGAGGCCCTCGCCTGCGGCCTCTACAACCGCGTCGTCGAGCCCGCGCAGCTCGAAGCGGAGACGCACGCGCTGGCCGAGCGCTTGGCGCGCGGGCCTTCGTTCGCGCTCGCGGTGACGAAGGAGATGCTGAACCGCGAGCTGGACGTGTCGCTCGACACGGCGCTCGAACTGGAGGCGCAGGCGCAGGCCGTCTGCATGCAGCACCCGGACTACGGCGAAGCCTACCGCGCCTTCACGGAGAAGCGCGAGCCGCGCTTCGGGGGCGCGCGCGCGGACGAAGGATGAGCCGCCGGAAGCTCTCAGCGGCGGTGTTGGGACTCCTCCTCGCCGGCGCGTCCGCGCCCGCCCGGCAAGCCGCCGCCGACACGCCGAAGCCTTCAAAAGTTTTTCAGGAGGCCCGGGCCGTCAACGCCGACGCGACGCCCTCCGCACAGTCCTTCGAGTTCGAGATGAACGGCTTCTCTTACCACGTCAGGGCGAACGGCAACGGGCGGAGGACGAAGGGAAAGAAGTCGCGCGGCTTCAACCTGCACCTCGACGCGGGCGAGGCGGTCACGAACCTCCTCTATTCCGAGTTCGAGGGCGACCTGCTGCTCCTCCTCCACACGGACATCGCGGGCGTCCCTTTGGGCTTCGTCACGCGGCTCGAGCAGCCGTCGATGCGCGGCCTCTGGCGTCAGCGCATCCCCGCGGGGGACGTGGGCCGGCCGCTGCGCGACGGGCACGACCTCTACGTGACGGGCCTGGGGCTGGTCGGCAAACTCGACCTGCGCACGGGCGAGTACGCGTGGCAGCACGACGACCTCGAAGTCGAGCGCGCCGACGGGTCGAAGCCCCTCCACACTTTTGAGGAGCCGCAACTCGACGGCGACGCGGTTCTGTTCCGCGAGCGGCCGGTTTACAATCCGCGCAGGACGCTCGTCCTGGACAGGAGGAGCGGCAAGGTCATACGCGTCGAGTGAGGTGAGCCGCGGGGATGCAGCGAGACGGATTCGTCGAGGGGAACCCCTTCTTCACAGATGAGCACGCGCGCCTCGCGGCGAGCGTCTCGAACTTCGCCGCGCGCGAGGTCGAGCCCTTCGCGCGCGAGGAGGAGGGGCCGGACGCGGACGCCAGCTTCCGCTCGCTCCTCTCGCTGCTCGCGCAGGCAGACCTTCTGGGCTACGCGGTGGCGCGCGGCGACGGCGCGCCGCTCGACGCGCGCTCGCTCTGCGTCGTGCGCGAGGCGCTCTCCTACCACTCGCCGCTCGCCGACCTCGCCTTCGTCATGCAGGGCCTCGGCACCTACGCCGTCTCGCTCGCCGCGCCCGAGCACGTCCGCGACTTCTGGCTGGGGCGCGCGCGCACAGGCAAGGCCGTCGCCGCCTTCGCGCTCACCGAGCCCGAGGCCGGCTCCGACGTTTCGTCCATCCAGACGGCGGCGCGGCGCGAGGGCGACTCCTACGTCATCACGGGGCGCAAGTGCTTCATCTCGAACGCGGGGCTCGCGGACTTCTACACGGTCTTCGCGCGCACGGGCACGCGGGCGGACGGGCGCGCCGAGCTTTCGGCCTTCGTCGTCGGCGCGCGCATGCCCGGCTTCCGCGTCGCGGCGCGCACCGAGCTTGTGGCCGCGCACCCCATCGGCGAGCTCGAGTTCGACGGCGTGCGCGTGCCGGCCGAAGACCGCGTCGGCGCGGAGGGCCAGGGCTTCCGACTGGCGATGCAGACGATGGACATGTTCCGCGCCAGCGTCGGCGCGGCGGCCTGCGGCATGGCGCGCCGCGCGCTGGACGAGGCGGTCGCCTACTCGAAGGCGCGCCGGCAGTTCGGCGTGACGCTCGCCATGCACCAGTTGATCCAGGAGAAGCTGGCCGTCATGCAGACCGAGCTGGACGCCGCGCGCCTGCTCGTCTACCGCGCCGCGCACCTGCGCGACTCGGGCGCGTCGCCTGCCCAACTGACGCGCCTCGCCAGCGAGGCCAAGTTCTACGCGACCGAGGCGGCCCAGCGCGTCGTGGACGAGGCCGTCCAGATACACGGCGGCCACGGCCTCGTCCGCGGCAACGCGGTCGAGCGCCTCTACCGCGACGTACGCGCCCTGCGCATCTACGAAGGCACCAGCGAAATTCAAAAACTCATCATCGCGAGAGAGATGTTGAAGGAATAGGTTGAGCTTTGAAGTGAGGCGCCCTGAAACAGCCGCCCCGCAGATCACCCCTATGGAAAATATCTGGCCGGACACTTCTCCCGAAGCTCAGCGCGTGTTGTTCGACCTGACGCGCGCGACCCCGGTCTGGAAGCGGCTTAGATTGACCTGCGAGCTTATCCAGACGACCCGCCTATTGATGCTTGCCGACCTCCGCCGCCGTTTTCCACACGCGAGCGAGGAAGAATTGCGGCGCAGGCTCATCGCCCGGATGCTGACGCGCGAAGAGGTTGAACGTGCCTTCGGCTTTGACCCCGTTAACGAAGGTTATTAAAAAAGCGCGCCGACGTATGGAGAACCCTTTCGAAGTCTTAAGTCAGGTGGTGACCGCTTTCGAGGAGCACGGCATTACTTATGTCGTCGTCGGGTCTTTCGCCAGTTCGATGCGCGGTTTGTACCGAGCCACGGCCGACATTGACATTGTGGCCGACCTCAGACCCGAGCACGTCCGCCCGCTTGTGGAGGCATTGCAAGAGAAGTTCTACATAGATGAGCAGGCCGTCCGTCGCGCCGTCTCCCGCCACGGCTCTTTCAACGCCATACATTTCGACGCCGTCTTCAAGGTAGATATCTTCGTGCCGGCGGACGACGACTTCAGCCGGCAACAACTCGCGCGCCGGTGCGCGGAAAAGACGGCCCCTGACATAGAGCGGGAGATTTACGTGGCGACCGCGGAGGACTCAATCCTGGCGAAGCTGTTATGGTATCGCAAGGGTGGCGAAGTCTCGCGGGTACAGTGGGCGGATGTTTTAGGAATCGTCGGCGCACAGGGCGCGACGTTGGACGTGGAATACCTGAACGAGTGGGCGGACAAGCTGGGCGTGCGTGACCTGCTAGATAAGATTCTGTCCTCTTAAACTTCGACGCATGAGAGTCAACGTCATCGGCGGGGGGCCGGCGGGGCTGTACTTCGCGCTTCTGATGAAGCGGCACGGGGTGGCGCGCGAGGTCGTGGTGTACGAGCGGAACCCGCCGGGGGCGACGTTCGGGTGGGGCGTGGTCTTCTCGGGGCGGACGCTCAGGAATCTGCGCGAGGCCGACGAGGTCTCGCACCGGCGCATCACGGAGAGCTTCGAGACGTGGGACAACGTGGATGTCGTCCTGCGCGACAGCAAGATTACGATCCGCGGGAACGACTTCTCGGGGATAGCACGCATCAAGCTCCTCAACATCCTGCAAGAGCGCTGCGCCGAGCTGGGCGTGGACCTGCGCTTCGACACGGCCGTCGAAGACATCGAGGCGCTCGCGGGGGAGTGCGACCTGCTCGTCGGCGCGGACGGCGTGGGGAGCGTCGTGCGCGAGCGCTACGCGGAAGAGTTCCGGCCGGCGCTCGCCGAGGGGCGCAACAAGTACATCTGGTACGGCACGCGCCGGCTCTTCCACGGGCTGACGCTCACCTTCCGCGAGACCGAAGGCGGCGTCTTCGCCGCGCACTCCTACAAGTTCAGCAAAGAGCTGAGCACCTTCATCGTCGAGTGCGACGAGGAGACCTGGCGGCGCACGGGGCTCGGGCAGATGTCGGACGCGGAGTCGCGCGAGTACCTCGGGCGCGTCTTCGCGCGCGACCTCGGAGGCGAGGAGCTTTTGTCGAACAACTCGCGCTGGATAAACTTCGTCCTGGTGAAGAACGCGCGCTGGTTCTGCCGCAACGTCGTGCTGCTCGGCGACGCGCTGCACACGGCGCACTTCTCCATCGGCTCTGGGACGAAGCTCGCCATCGAGGACTCCATCGAGCTGTTCCGCCACCTCGCCGCGGGGGCGGGCGTGCCCGCGGCGCTCGAAGCGTTCGAGCGCGAGCGCCGCCCCGTCGTCGAGGAGTACCAGCGCGCGGCCGACGAGAGCCGCGTCTGGTTCGAGCGCGCGCGCGAGCACGTCCGCGCAGAGCCTCTGCCCTTCGCCTACAGCCTGATGACACGCAGCACGCGCGTCGATCGCGAGAGCCTGCGGCGGCGCGACCCGGCCTTCGTCGCCGCTTATGAGGAGGAGGCGGGCGCGCGCGCCCTTCGAGATTAGACGTGAAGAGAACTGCCAGAGCACTCCGCACGCTCCTCTGTCTCGCGCTGCTCGCGGGCGGCGCGGTGTTGCCGCGCGCGGCCGCGGGCCAGCGTTCGTACTCTCGTGACGCGTCGGTGCCGCGCGGGACGCTGGAAGGCGTGCCGGGCCTTATCCGCCTCGCGCTGCTGGTCTCGCGCTCGCTGGTGGTGGACGCGCGCGACCCGGCGCTGGTGGCGGTGGAGGACTACCGGCGCGCGCTCGACGGCCGGGCGCCGCGCCAGCACAACGCCGCCGCGCGCAGGGTCGCCGAGAAGATTAACAAGTACATACGCAAGTACAGGTCTTCGACGGCGGTCGAGGACCTCGCGGACGCCGACCTCGTCCTCGTCTTCAAGGTGACGGGGCAGCGCCGCTCGGCCCTCCCCGACGACCCCTTCGTCTGGGGCAAGCTCTTCGTCATCGCCGTCGGCCCCGACCGCACCCCGCGCGTCGTCTGGGAGTCCGAAGGCGACGACAAGAACCCCGAAGACGCCACCGGCGATTTCGTCAAGGCGTTGAGGAACGCCCGCGGAGAAAAATGAGAAGGACTGAGGACTGAGTTAAAACTCTTCCCCACTCAGTCCTCAGTACTCAGTACTTCTCATTTTTCTCTTCCCACTTCGGCGGCAGGAGGCGGCGGCGGCCGTCGTTGCTGAGCGGGACGCCGGGCTCCTTCAGCCCCTCGCGATCCCAGAGCTTGCATGTCACCTGTTTGTGCGACTGGTCGAGCGCCTCGCAGTAGTTGGTGTAGGTGCAGCGGCGGACTTCCGCGCCGCGCCCGGCGCGCGCCTTGAGGAACCAGTCGGGGTCTGCGAGCGACTGGCGCGCGGCCCCGACGATGTCCGCGTCCCCGCGCCTGAGAATCTCTTCGGCCAGCTCGAACGTGCCGACGCCGCCCGCGGCCACGACCGGCGTCTGAAAGCCCGCCTCGTTCACCGCGCGCTTCACCTCCCTTGAGAGCGGCAGGTTGCGGCCGAACGGCCCCTGCGCGTCGGAGAGGACGGTCGGCATGCACTCGTAGCCGCTCCGCCCCGTGTAAGGGTAGACGGCCTGCCCCACCTTCGGCTGCTTCGCGTCCTCGAACTTCCCGCCCTTCGACACGGAGAGAAAGTCGAAGCCCGCGCGCGCGAACTCCGCCGCGTAGAAGGCCGCGTCTTCGACGCGGCTCCCGCCCTCGATCACCTCGTCGCCGAGGAAGCGCACGCCGACCGTGTAGTCTTCGCCCACGCGCCCGCGCACCGCGCGGTAGACCTCCAGCGGCAGTCGCACCCTCCGCTCCTGCGAGCCGCCGTAGCCGTCGGCGCGGTCGTTGCGGCGGCTGAGGAAGGAGGCCATCGTGTAGGCGTGCGCGTAGTGCAGCTCGACGCCGTCGAAGCCCGCCTCGCGCGCGCGCCGCGCGGCGTCGGCGAAGAGGCCGGGCAGCACTGCGGGAAGCTCGCGCACGTGTTCGAGGTGCGTGTCGGTCACGCGCTCGCGGTAGCCGAAGCGCAGCGACTCAAGCTCTCGTTCGTCGAGCACGCAGTCGTGGAGCCAGTCGGGCCCGGACTTGAGGAAGTCGCGCACCTCCCCCTCTTCGCGCGACATCCAGGTCTCGTCCCCGAACAGGTGTACGAGCGCGCGCCGGTGTCGGTCTGAGATGTCGAGGAAGCGCTCGAAGAACTTTGCAGGCTCCGGGCGTCGCTTGACGGAGAGGAAGTCTATGATCTGTATGAAGAGGCGCGTGCGGCCCCGGCTCTCGCGCCGGACGGTCTCGACCAACTCGCGCAGACCGGGCAGGAAGCGGTCGTGGCCGATGCGGAGCAGAGGCCCCGACGGCACGTCGCGGATGCCGGTCGCCTCGACGACGAGCGCGCCGGGGCGGCCCGCGGCGAAGCGGCCGTACCATTCGAGGTTCTCGCGCGTGACAAAGCCGTCCTCGGTCGCGCGCCAGGGCACCATCGCCGGAACCCACGTCCGCGACTCAAGCTCGACGCGGCCGACGCGGACGGGGCGGAAGAGCAGAGAGCGCCCGGCCTCCTCGGCCGTGGGCCAGCGCGCCTCGGGAATCGAATGTCTGACGACGGGCTCGGGGTGCCACATAGGTTTCGAGAGGTCGAGTGTAGCAAATCGAAGCCGTCGGCGCTCGGCGCTCGGCAGTCAGCCGGACAAATCCTGTCGGTTTCCGATGAAATCGTTTCTTCTTCGACGGGATTGGCTGAAAGCTGAAGGCTGAACGCTGACGGCTTCATAAAAGCAGAAACCCCGCCCCGCGCACGTTCGTAAGGGGCTGGCAGGAAAGGCTCGGGGCGCGTGCCTTTGAGAGGATTTAGTACATGAAGTGGGAAGATTTTTTCGGCTGGGTCTTCAGGGGCGGCCTGCGGCGCGGGACGCAGGGGGCGGCGGGCGCGGCGCCGAAGCTGGCGCGCGGCGGGGCCGACTTCATCGCCGGGCAGGTGGCGCGCACGACCTTCCGCATCTTCAAGAACAACCTGCTCGCGCTCCCCTGGATCAAGGACGGCGAGGAGTTGTCGGCGGCGCTCGACGGCGCGCGCGCAGACCTCCTGCGGTCGCGCAACGCCTACCGCGAGAGCATCAAGTCGCGCCGCAACACCGCACGAGCCGAGGCCGACTGGCGTCGCGCTACGGAAGACTTCCGCCGCCAGGTCGCCGGCCTCAACCGGCGGCTGGCCGCCTACAACCTCAAGGCCCCCTCCAACACCTTCCGCAAGTCCCCCGTGGACGCCGACCGCGAAATCAACCGCGTCCTCCGCGACGAATAACCACTCCCCTTCCCCCGGCAAAGTAGCCATCCCAATCCCGCGCGGCTATACTTAACCCGGCGTCCGCCAGCGTCAACCTCGAACAGCTTAAGAAAGGCTGCGCTCAATCCCTTGAGATTCGAGTGGGACGACGCCAAGGCGGCCGCCAACCTGCGCAAGCACCGGGTCAGCTTCGACGAAGCCGCCGAGGTCTTCTTCGACCCCTACGCTTTCGGTGATTACGACTCCGAGCACTCGGACGACGAGGCGCGATTCTTTATCGTCGGCATGTCGGGCCGGCGGATGCTATACGTGGTCTACGCCGAACGCGCAGGTGACGTGGTGCGCGTCATCTCAGCCCGTCGCGCCAAGAAGCTTGAACGCAAAATCTATGGGCAAGAAAGAAACACCTAGGCCGTTCGTTTTCTCGGTGGTCGAGGACGACGGAGAGAACGTGACTATTGAAGTTTCGGAGGAGGATTATCGTCGCGACATCGAGGCCGGAATGACGGAAGACGAGACCCTTAAGCCGGGACGTTACAAGTTGAAGCGCGGTGGCTTCCTGAAGCGACACGCCGAGTTGAAAGACAAGATGAGAAAGCGCGCCTGAGGGCGGGCTCACAGAACAGACTACGGAGGTTGAAGCGTTTGACGGATGAGCTTTTAGAGTGGCGGCGGGAGTTCCCGATTCTGGAGAGCGCGGTCTACCTGATCTCGCACTCCCTGGGCGCGATGCCGCGGCGGACGTACGAGCGTCTGCGAGACTACGCCGAGATGTGGGCGACGCGGGGCGTGCGGGCGTGGGCCGAGGGGTGGTGGGAGATGCCGCAGGCGCTCGGCGACGAGGTCGGGCGCATCATCGGGGCCGAGCCCGGCACGGTCGTCATGCACCAGAACGTCTCGGTCTGCCAGTCGCTCATCCTCTCCTGCTTCGACACCACGCCCGAGACGCGCCGCAACAAGATCGTCTACTCCGAGCTCGAGTTCCCCTCGGTCATGTACGTCTACGAGGCGCACGCGCGCGACCGTGCCTTCCGCATCCACAAGGTCAAGTCCGAGGACGGCGTCACCGCGCCGCTCGAAGCGACGCTCGCGGCCATCGACGAGGAGACGCTGCTCGTCCCCCTCTCGCACGTCCTCTTCAAGAGCGCGTCTTTGCAGGACGCGCGCGCCGTCACCCGGCGCGCGCACGAGGTCGGCGCGCTCGTCGTGCTCGACACCTACCAGTCGGCCGGCACCGTGCCTCTTTCGGTGAAGGACCTGGACGTGGACTTCTGCACCGGCGGGTCGGTCAAGTGGCTCTGCGGCGGGCCCGGCGCGGGCTACCTCTACGTCGCGCCGCGCCTCAGACAACAGCTACGGCCGAAGGTGACGGGCTGGATGGCGCACGCCGCGCCCTTCGCGTTCGAGGAGTCGATCACCTACGCCGAGGGGGCCGCGCGCTTCCTCCACGGCTCGCCCGCCGTGCCCGCGCTCTACGCCGCCGAGTCGGGCTACAAGGTCATCAACGAGATCGGCGTCGAGCGCATCCGCGCCAAGAGCGTCCGGCAGACGCAGATGCTCATCGAGTTGGCCGAAGAGGCGGGCTTCCGCGTGACGAGCCCGCGCGACCCAGACCGGCGCGGCGGCACCATCACCGTCGCCGTCGAGCACGCGCCCGCCGTCACGAAGGAACTCATCCGCCGCGAAACAATCGTGGACTACCGCCCCGGCGCGGGCATCCGCATCTCGCCCCACTTCTACACGAAGGACGAGGAGCTCGAGCACGTCGTCCGCGAGATGCGCGCCATCCTCGACACGCGCGCCTACGCCGCGCACGAAGCGGCCGGCGCCGCGTTTTAATAGAGCAGGTTTAAATATCCCCGAAGGGGATGTCAGACGCTTTCACTTACCTCACGATGAGCTTGCCCTTGTACATGTTCATGCCGCAGGTGAACTCGTATTCGCCGGGCTCGCGCGGGAGGATTTCGACCGCGACCGTGTGGTTCTCGGGCAGGTGCGCGCGGCGGCCGAAGTCGGGCAGCACGACCTCCTCGCCGCAGAGCGAAGCCTCGCGGCGCGTGAAGTTCAGGCGCAGCGGGCGGCCGGCCTCGGCGACGATGGAAGAGGGCTGGTAGCCGCCCTTCACCGTCACGTCCACCACCTGCGACCCGCCCGCGCCCGCCCCGGCCGAGACCGCCTCGCCCTTCCAGAGCCAGAAGTACCAGACGATCCAGCCGATGATTCCGAAGCCGACCAGCGTGACGACGATGTTCGTCGTGTCCATCACTTCACCTCCTTGACCTGCCGCGGCTCGAAGAACCGCAGGCGGTTCGCGTTCGTCACGACCGTGATGCTCGACGCGGCCATCGCGGCCCCCGCGATGATGGGCGAGAGCAGCACGCCTAAGACGGGGTAGAGCGCGCCGGCCGCGACGGGGATGCCGAGCACGTTGTAGACGAACGCGCCGAACAGATTCTGCTTGATGTTGCGGAGCGTCGCGCGCGAGACCTCGACGGCCGTCACGACGCCCCTCAGACTCCCGCCGACGAGCGTCACGTCCGCCGCCTCAATCGCCACGTCCGTCCCCGTCCCGATGGCGAAGCCGACGTCCGACTGCGCCAGCGCGGGCGCGTCGTTGATGCCGTCGCCGACCATGCCGACGAGACGCCCGCCCCGCGCCCCGCCTTCCGTTTGCAGGCGCTCGACCTCGCGCGCCTTCTCTTCGGGTAGAACCTCCGCGAGCACGCGCTCGATGCCGGCCTGGCGCGCGACGGCGCGCGCCGTGCGCTCGTTGTCGCCGGTTATCATCACCACGTCGATGCCCATCGAGCGCAGGGCGCGCACGGCCTCGGCCGAGTCCTCCTTCAGCGTGTCGGCGACGGCGACGATGCCGGCCGCCTGTCTGTCCACCGCGACGTACATCGGGGTCTTGCCCTCGTCGGCGAGCCGCGCCGCGAGTTCCTCGAACTCGGAGAGCGAGACTTTCTCGCGCGCCATGAGCTTCCAGTTGCCAACGGCGACTCGCTTCCCTCCGACGGTCGCCTCCACGCCGTGCCCGGGCACGGCGTCGAACTGCTCGGGTTCGCCGAACTCCACGCCGCGCGCGCGCGCGCCTTCGACGATGGCCGCGGCCAGAGGGTGCTCGCTCCTCCGGTCGGCCGTCGCGGCGAGGCGTAGCAACTCCTCTTCATCGAACTCTCCGAGCGGCAGCACGTCGGTCAACTCCGGCCGCCCCTTCGTGAGCGTGCCCGTCTTGTCGAGCACGACCGTCTTGAGCCTGGAGGCCGACTCCAGCGCCTCCCCGTTGCGGATGAGGACGCCGTGCTCGGCGGCCTTCCCCACCCCGACCATGAGGCTGATCGGCGTCGCCAGTCCCAAAGCGCACGGGCAGGCGATGACGAGCACCGCGACCATCGTCACCACCGCGTGGTTGACGACCGGCTCCGGCCCAAAGTTGAACCACGCGAGGAAGGTCAGTACCGCGACGATCATCACCGAGGGGACGAAGTAGGAGCTGACCCTGTCCACGAGCCTCCCGATAGGCGGCCTGGAACTCTGCGCCTGCTCGACCATCCGGACGATGCGCGCGAGCGCCGTGTCCGCGCCGACCGCGCCCGCGCGGAAGGTGAAGGCCCCCGTCCTGTTGACGCTCGACCCGATGACCGCGTCGCCGCGCCTCTTGTCCACGGGGACGGACTCGCCGGTCACTATGGACTCGTCGAGCGCCGACTCGCCGTCGGTGATAACTCCGTCCACGGGCACCTTCTCGCCGGGGCGGACGAGCACGGTGTCGCCGACGACGACCTCCTCGACCGGCACGTCCAGCTCTTTCCCGTCGCGGATGACGCGCGCCGTCTTGGCCTGCAACTCAAGAAGTTTTTTGAGCGCCGCGCTCGAACGGCTCTTCGCCCTCAGCTCCAACGCCTGCCCGAGCAGGATGAGCGCGACGACGATGACGGCCACCTCGAAGTACATCCCCGTCGTGCCCGCCGGGAAGAGCCGGGGCGCGACGACGGCGACCGTCGAGTAGGCCCACGCCGCGCCCGTCCCCAAAGCGACCAGCGTGTCCATGTTCGTGTTGTGGTTCAGCAGGCCGTTCCAGGCGCTCTCGAAGAACTGGCGGCCCGACCAGGCGAGCACCGGCAGCGTCAGGACGGCCGAGACGACGCCGATGATTCGGTGGTAGGGCATGAGCGCGTGGCCCCAGGCCGGCACGAACTCCGCGAACATCAGCAGCAGGAGCGGGACGCCGACCGCGGCCGCGAACCAGAACTTCCGCATCATCGTGCGGTAGCTCTGCCCCTGCGCCTCCTCCGCGCTGCCCTCACGTGCGTGCCCCGGCCCGGCGGCGGCGTGATGATGGCGCGCGTGCTCCCGGCGGTCAGGCCGCGCCTGCGCCCTGCGTAACGAGGTCAACTGAACGGGCGCGCCCGACAACTGCACGGGCGCTTCCGCCGACGCGCCGCCGCAGCAGCCCGACTGCGTGACGGCTTCGCCCGGGCCCGCGGCGTCGAACCTCTGCTTGCAGCCGGGCGAGCAGAAGTAGTAGCGCACGCCTTCGCGCTCGCTCGTCCCGGCGGCGCGCGCCGGGTCAACCGTCATCCCGCAGACGGGATCGACAAACTCTTCCTTCATCGCAGTCGCACGCATCTCTCAACCCCTTCCCTTCAACCCCCGCGCTTCCCGCGCTTCAACCCCTCGGCCCGGTCGTGGTGCGCGTGGCCGATGTCCGAGCCTTCGATGAGGCCGCAGACGTGGCCGGGCGCGCGGCCGACCTTGTCCCACTCTTCGAGCGTAGCTTTCAGCTCCCGGCGGTGGCGTTGCAGCTCGCGCAGGCGCTCGTCCAACTCTTCCATGCGGCGGCGGACGATCTCGCGCACCTCTTCGCAGGGGCTCTGCCCCTTGCGCGCGTCCTCGATGATGCGCCTGATCTCTTCGAGCGAGAAGCCGAGCGCCTGCGCCTGCTTGATGAAGGCGAGGCGGTCGAGCACTTCTCGGCCGTAGACGCGGTAGCCGGCGTAGGTGCGCGAAGGCCGTTCGAGCAGCCCCGACTTCTCGTAGAAGCGGAGCGCCTCGACGCCGACGCCGCTCCGCCGCGAGACCTCGCCGATCTTCAGCATCCGCCGCCCCTCTTCCTCGTCCACCACCCTCATGCCCCGCTTCAGCTCACGCATCGTTTCTCCCCCTCTCCAACTCCATGCGTTAAGTATAAACCCTGGACTCGACTACAGAGTCAACTGCCTTAACAGAACCGCGAGCGGTAGCGAGCGGGTGCCGGTGACTTCAGACGTACCGTCGATGTCACCGGCACCCGCTCGCTACCGCTCGCGGTTCTGTTCGGTATTATCTGAAGGCGCTCACGTCGGCGGTCGCCGTGCGCACCTGCGAGGGCTTGCCGAACTGCGTCCAGGCGAAGAGGACCGTGTCGCCGAGGCGGGCCATGCGCGGGAAGCCGCTAGAGCGGGAGGCGTCCGTCCTGGCGATGACCGCGACCGGCCCGAGCGTGCCGTCGGGCGCGACGCGCCTGACCTTGTTCGCGCCGCCCGCGGCGCCGCCCGACATCCAGCAGACGAGCGCCGAACCGTCCGCCAGCAGCAGCACGTCCACGCGCCCCATCGCCTCCCCGTCGTCCACGCGCGCGGGACGGCCGAAGGTCGCGCCCGCGTCCGACGAGAACGCGACCTGCACCCGCGGCGCGTCGCCCTCGCCCGTGAACCAGGCGAGCGCCACGCGCCGGCCGTCGGCCGCGAGTTGCGGCCCGTTGACCGGGCAGGCTTTGACCTGCCAGTTGTCCGCGTGTGCGGGGCGCGGCGCGCTCCAGCCGCCCGGCTGTCGCCGCACAAAATGTATGTCGCGCACCTCCTGCTCGGAGCGGTCGCGGTAGGCGACGACGGGGCCTTCGGCGGTCATCGCGGCCGCGGTCTGGCAGCACTCGCAGATGCGCTCGTCGAGCACGGCCTCGTCCGAGAGCCTCCCCTGCCCGTCAATCGCGGCGTAGCGGAGCTGCATGCTGGCGGGCAGCGGGCCGTCCTCTTCGTGCCCCTCCTTCAAGTCCTTTAACGCGCGCCCGTCCACCCACACCGCGCCGAGGCGGCCGTCCGCGAGCGGCAGCAGCGAGACGAAGCCGTGCTCGGTCTGCGTCCCGTCCGTGTGCGGGACGAAGGCGCGGCCCCAGGTCTTTCCGCCGTCCCCCGAGCGCGCGACGTTCACGTCGTAGGCGTAAGTCCCCGCCCCGCTCTTCACCAGCCAGTGCGCGGCCAGCGAGCCGTCGGCGAGCGCGATGACCGAGGGGAAGTCGGCCCAGTTGACGAACCAGTTGTCGCCTTCCGCGACCGTCCGCGCCTCAGACCAGCCGCCCGCATCTCTCAACGCGAAGCGCAGCGCATGCCCTTTCTCGCCCTTCTTCTCGACCCAGCTCAGGATGGCGCGGCCGTCGGCCGTCGGGGACAGCTCGGGCTCGCGGCTGTCTGCGCCCGCGGGCGAGTCGGCCTCGCGCACGACGAGCGCGGCCTGCGCGCTCTCCGCCGCCTGGGGTGCGGGGGCGTTGACCGTATTCCGAATACATCCCGCGAACAGGAGGGCGGCGGCTAGAAACATCGGGGCGCGTTTGAGAAGGGGGTTGTTCATGCGAAGGGCTTGGCTCCTTTTGACGTGCGGCCGCGGCAGGCGTTACGCTTGGCTTCTATCCTAACCCGGAAGTGACGTCCGCGCTTACGAATCTGACATGGCCGAGCCCTTATCCTATAACAAGTTTCCGGCGAGTAAGGAAAGACTTTATTACCATCACTTACGAGCCGGGATGTGGAGGGTTGACGGATTGTTGACGGCTTTATTCCGGGGGCGTATTCGAGCTGCTCAGAGGGATTTTGTAAAGCCTGTTAGAAACAGGGTGTGAGAGCCACAATCGTGGTCTCCGTCTCGGACGAAGATCGAACCCTGCCTTCATCGCCGCTTCCGCAGGCCACACGTCACGACAGACGAAGAGCAGCCCGCGCAGTCGTTCCTTAAACGGACGAGTGCCCCCGCGGGGTGAAAAGTATCGTGATTGATTTTGCGGGTGGTGTGATGGACTTAATTTGAGGTGGAAAGGGTACTCTACAGCTACGTTAACCAGCGACTTCTGAACAGGCTCTCGCGCGGAAGTTCCAGCCTTGATCACGTCCTGGCACGCTTCACCTCATTTTTCGCAACACAGCCCTTGACACGGCTGTATTGCGAAAATTGCTGAAAGCCAACAGAAGACTTGAATCGCTCCTTAACTATGCGGTTACACCGAACAGGCTCTCAACGAACTTCGCCCGCACTACCACGTCCTCTCCGCTGATCCTTTTCAGTTGGCCCTTCCTCATCATGTGAGCCTCCTCAACCCCTTCTATCGTTCGCTCAGCGGTGTGAAAGAGCGCGGACACAGCACGGAGGCGGCGGGCTCCGCAGTTTAGCCCGCCGCCTCCGCTCCCTTGTAGATTGACCGCCGCCGCTACTCAATCTGGAATTGAAGTGTGTACACGGTCGGGTCGTTGCCGATCACGAAGCCTAATTCGTACGTGCCGGTCGTATAGCCGGTCGTCTTCAGGTTGAACGTATAGCCGCCGTTGTGGTAGCTGAAGTTGAGGTCGGGGTTGGAGTTGCCCGGGGCGGTGGGCGTACCCCACGAGACGTCGGAAATCTTCCGCACGCCGATGGCGGTGACCTTGATGCCCGACGAGGACTGATCCCCACCGGACGCGTCGGACAGTTGCAGCCTGATGGTGATGGTGCTCCCGCTCTGGTGCGCCTGAGTCTGGTCGAAGAGCACGCTCACCAGGTAGTTGACGCGCTGCACGACCGACTTCGCGGCCGTGTTGTAGTTCGCCGTGTCGCCCGGGGTAAACAGCACGGAGAGCGTGTTGTTGCCGACCGGGAGGACGGCCCCCGCCGCCGGGTTGTAGGCGAACGCACCGGGGACGGCCGTGCCGCTCAGGGGGCCTGAGACGGTCGGGTGGGCCGCGGTCGCGTTCAGTTGCGCGCCGGAGAGCGCGACCCCGAGGGTGATGGCCGCAGGCGTATCCCAGTCGATGACCGGCGTCGCCTTCGCCACGTCGATGTGGACGGTCTTGGACGCCGGGTTGTAGTTGTCTGTGCCGGCCACGTTGACCGTGAGCGGCTGGTCGTCGCCGGCGTTCGGAACGTGGCCCGCCGCCGGGCTGTAGCTGACCGAGCCGGACGCGGAAGGCCCGACGACCGTAACGGTCGCGTTCAACTGCGCGGCGGAAAGCTGCGTGCCGTAGACGACGCCCGCCGGGTCGTCCCACACGACCGTCTGGTCGGCCTTCGCGACCGTGAACGTGCCGGCCACGTACTGGATCGAGTAGTTCGGCGAAGACAGGCCGGAGGGCGTCACGGTGTAGCTGCCCGCGCTCGTGGCGTTCGTGTCCGCGAAGTCGAAGACGAGCGTGCCGGCGAGCGAGGAGGGCTGCTCGTCGTTGACGAGCCCGGCGTAGCTCGCCGTGAACGTGACGGCCGGGTCGCCGTATGTCTTCGACTTGTCATCCGCCTTGACGGTCAACGCCGCCGTGCTCACCGTGAGCGTGCCGTCAACGAAGCTGACGGCGTAGTTCTGCGATGAGAGGCCCGAAGGCGTGATCGTGTAGGAGCCGGCCGGGGTGGTCGGCGAGTCGGCGAAGTTGAAGGCGAGTGAGCCCTGTAGGTCGCCTTCGTCGTCGCCGTTGACGAAGCCGGCGTAGCCGACGGTGAACGGCACGGCCGGGTCGCCGTAGGTCTTCGCCTTGTCGTCGGCGCGGACGGAGAGCGCGGCCTGCGTCACGTTGAGCGTCACGTCCTTCGAAGCGCCGTTGAAGTTGGCGGCGTCGGCCGGTATGAACTCGACGCGCAGGGTGTGCGCGCCCGCCCCGAGCACGTCGCCCGCGGCCGGGGTGTAGGTGAACGTGCCGGCGACGTTGTTGAAGACGCCGGGCACGTCGGCCGCGGCGTTCAACTGTGACGCGCCGAGCGGCGTGCCGTACGTGATGTCGGCCGGGTCGGCCCAGTGGACGGCGGGCGTCGCCTTCTTGATGGTGATCGAAGACGAGCTGTCGGCCGCGGGCAGATAGTTCGCGTTGCCGGCGAACGTGGCAACGACGGCGTAGGTCGCGGCGTTGACGGGCGCGCCCGCCGAGCCGTTGTAGGTGAAGGTGACGGCCGGCGCGAGCACGTCCGACGTGCCGCCGACGCCATAAGCGAAGCCGGTGGCCGGGTGCGGCTGTGCGTCGTAGGCGACGGGGCCTGCGGGCACGGATACGCTGATGGACGCCGCGGCGCGGTTGATGACGAGCGTGCCGGACGCCTGGGCCGCCTGATAGTTCTGGTTGTCGAGCACGGCGAGCACCGTGTAGCTGCCCGCGTTCGTCGGCGCGTTGACCGATCCGTCGTAGGTGACGAGCAGGCCCGAGAGGCCGGACGGGCTGCTCGTCACGGTCGCAGCGCGCGGCGTACCGTCGTAGGTCTGGATGAGATCAGCCAGCGCGATAGTCGCGCTCGCCTTCGTGATCGTGATGCTCTTCGCGTCGGAGCTGCCGTCGTGATTGGCGTCGCCCTGGTAAGTCGCCGTTGCCGTGCAGCCGTCCGCGTTGGTCACGTTGGTGCAGTCGCCGGTGTAGCCGACCGAAACCGACGCGTCGAGGCCACCGGCGCCCGTGACCAAGGCCCTGGCCGTGAAGGCCGAGCCGCGGTAGACGTAGGGGCCAGGCTCGAAAGTGACGACGGTGATCGAAGCGGCCTTGTTAATGATGAAGGCCGCGTTGCCGGTGCCGCCCAGATGGTTCGGCCCGCCCGCGTAGGTGGCGCCGGCCGAAGCCTGGCCGGCGTTGACGTTGTTCTGGTAAGTGACAGAGACCGACTCGTTCAGTCCGCCCGCGCCCGTGACGTTGGCGGTGCAGGGCGTCTGTGCCTCGCCTGTGTAGGTCACGCCCGGCGGGCAGGTCACGGTCACCGCGGACGTTGCCTTGGCGATGGTGTTCGTGACCGTGCCGGTCGCGTCGTCGTAGTTGCCGGTCGGGTCGTTGAACGTCCAGATGTCGTCGTAGGTGCGGGCGCCGGTGTGGGTCGTGCCCGTCAGGTCGAGGCCGGCGAGCGGCGTGTTGTTGACCCCTGTGGCCGTGCCCGTCGAGGTGTGCGGCTGTCCGTCGAAGGTCACGTTGTAAGGCGTGACGGAGATGACGGCCGTCGCCTTCGAGATGGTGAAGTCGGCACTCGCGTCGTCGCCGTCGTGGTTCGCGTCGCCGCCGAAGCTCGCGGAAGCGGTGTAGAAGCCCGCGTTGGTGGGCGGCGTCTGGGAGGGCGGGTAGTTCGTGCCGTTGCGGCCCGCGTAGGTGACGGCGAGCGTCTGGTCGAGGCCCCCCGCGCCGTTGGCGACGGCCGTCGCGCCGTGCGGCTGGCCGTCGTATGTTGCGTCGTCGGCCGTGACGGTCACGGTCGAGGTAGCCTTGTTGATGATGATGGTCGCGGTGTCGGACGCCGGCTCGTGGTTCGCGTCGCCGTCGAAGGAGGCCAAGACCTGATAGGTGCCGACCGCGACGGGGGCGTCGGCGCCGCCCGGCGTGTAAGTGAAGGTCGGCGTGCCGAGGCTCTGGCCGCCCGCGCCGGTGACGGTGCCCTCGGCCGGGTGCGGCCGGCCGTCGTAGGTGAACGTGCCGCCGTCGACGCTGACCGTCGGCGCGGCCTTCGTGATGGTCAGCGCGGCCTCGCCCTGACTCCCCTGGAACTCGCTCGCCGGACTGCCGTAGGACGCGCTGACGGTGAGCGCCTGCGGGGGCGTCCCGCCGGGCAGCGTGTAGACGGCCGCGGCGGTGCCGTTCGTGACCGGGGCGTTGACGGGCATGCCGACGAGGTCGTCGGCGGCCGTCGTGACGGTGAACTGGACGGAGCCGGCGTTGACCGCGCCGGCCGGGCTGGTGACGGAGGCTTGGAGCGTCACGGCCTGATCGGCCGGGCTGTAGGCGGCCGTCGCGGGCTGCACGGCGGTCGCGCTCGCGGGCGACGTGCAGGTGCCGGCGGAGCTGGCGTGGTAGCCGCCCTGAATCTCGGCGGCCGAGAGGGCGCGGCTGAAGACTTCGACCTCGTCGATCAGGCCGTTCCAGCCAAACCCACCGTCCCCCTGGATCGAGCAGGGCGGGTTGGGCTCGTTGCCGATCATCGTGCAGGCCGTGCGGTTCTCCCAGTTGCGGATTCGGCCTGTCGCATCCTGCGCGCCAATTAACCGGCCGTCGAGGTATGCCTTAATCTGCGCCCCGTCGTACGTGATGGCGACGTGCGACCACCGGTTGAGCGGGACGACCGTGCCCGTGAAGATGTTGAGCGGGCCCGTGCCCGTGCCGCTTGAAAGGCGCAGATCGGCCTCGATCTGCCCGTTGTAGAGGCGCAGCGCGAAGCCGTCGCCGTTGGTGCGACTGATGACGGTCTTGCCGAAGCCGTTTGAGGTGCGGCCGTGCTGCGTCGGGTAGACCCACGCCCGGATGGTCAACTGCTCATAAGGCTCGCTGATGGACGGCCCCGTAGTGTAGAAGACTTCGTTCGAGTTGCCGGGGTTGTCGAACCGGAACGCCTGCGCGACCTTGCCCGCGGCCCAGTCGGCCCCGTTCTTGGGCGTGACGTTCTTGCCGGCGACGAGGTCTTGACCGTTCCCGTTGCCGGGGTACCAGGCAATCTGGTCGGAGGGCGGGGACGAGCAGACGGGGGCGTTCACGTCGAGCGTGACGGTCGCGGGCGCCGACTGGAGCGGCCCCTCGCTCGCGCGATAGGTGAACGAATCGGGGCCGGCGTACCCGGCGGCCGGCGTGTAGGTGAACGAGCCGTCCGCGTTAAGCGCGAGCGTCCCGTGCGCCGGGCCGGAGGCGATGGCCGCGGTCAGCGCGCCGCCTTCGACATCCGCGTCGTTGGCGAGGACGCCGGGCGTGGCGACCGAGAGTGAGAGGTCGCCGACGACCGAGTAGACGTCGTCGGTCGCGACCGGGGCGTCGTTGACGGGCGTGACGTTGAGCGAGACGGTCGCGACGTTGGAATCGGCCTCGCCGTCGTTGACTTTGAAGGTGAACGAGTCGGGGCCGTTATAGTTCAGGGCCGGGGTATAAACGAGCGCGGGTAGCGCGCCCGTGAGCGTGCCGTGCGCGGGGGCGGAGACGACCGTGTAAGTCAGGGCATCGCCCTCGGCGTCCGAGGCCGAGAGCGTGAACGCTCGCGCGGCGTCCTCGGCGGTGGAGAGCGCGACGCCGTTCGCCACGGGCGGCGTGTTGGGCGGCGTCGGCGTCGGCGTCGGGGCCGCTTCGGCTCCGCCCCAAGAGGGTTGGCTCCCGCCGCCGCCGACGAACTGCAAGTTCGTCCCGTCGAGGCCGAGGGTGTAGACGCCGGAGACGCTGTTGCGCGAAGTCCTGAAGGCGACCCGCGTGCCGTCGGGCGACACCGTCGGCTCGGTGTTGCTCGCAACCCCGTTCGTGACCCGCTGCTCGCCCGTGCCGTCCACGTTGACGACGTAGAGGTCTACGACGTTGTTGCGGTTGTCGGCGAAGACGATCCGGCCGTCGGGCAGGAAGTTCGGGTAGAACTCCGCCGACGAGTGTGAGGTGACCTGTCGCTCGCCCGTGCCGTCGGCGTTGATGACGTAGATGTCGAGGTTGGGGCTTGAGTTGACACGCTTGCTAAACGCGATCAGGGAGCCGTCGCGCGAGTAGGACGGGTCGTTCAGCGCGATGTCGAAGCCGGAGTTGAACGTCAACTGCTGCTCGCCCGTGCCGTCCAGGTTGATGGTGTAGAGATTGTCGGTGATGCCAGTCCGCCTTGAGAAGACGAGCCTCGTCGCGTCGGGCGAGAGCGCCGAGTCGCTCTCCGTCGCCGGGCTGCTGGTCACGCGCCGCTCGTTCGTACCATCTGCGTTGACGACATAGATGTCGCTGCTGCCGTGGCGGTTGGTGGTGAACGAGACGAGCCTCCCGTCGAGCGAGTAGAACGGCTGGATGTCGGAGGCCCCGTGCGTGGTCAGGCGCCGCTCGCCGGTGCCGTCCGGGTTGACCGAGTAGATGTCGCCGTTGCCGTTGCGCGCGCTGAGGAAGGCGATGCGCCCGTTCTGGGCTGGCTGCGCCGGGTTGAGGCTGAGAGCGGCGGCGGGGCCGTAATCTCCGGTGCCGGTGTCGTAGCTCTGCGGTGCGGCGAGCTGTAATCTTGTGGCTTCGAGCAAAGTGAAAACGACGACGCAGAGGCAAAGGGCGATCTTTATCAGGTGGGGCATCTGAGTTGTTCCTTTCTGTCGTGAAGCGGGCGTTAGGGTTTCGGTAGAGGTCGAGGCCGAGATGTTGCCCCCGCTGCTACTGGTGGGAGCTGGGCACCTGCTGCCGGGAGTGGAGTTGGGCGGCCCCGAGCGGGACGACGCAGGCGGGGACGAAAGCCTTCTTCAGCAAACGAGCGAGAGTATGGGTGAGCATGAGAGTTCCAGTGAAGTTGGTCGGCAGACCGGGCCGCCGGATTCGGTGTAGGGTTGACGGGAGGCAGTCTGCGAGGAGGCTTCCCGCCGCTCGTGTGCGGAGTCTTCGGCCGAATGATCCCGAGGCCGGGATCGGCGAGGGCCGACCACTAGTTGCCGTTAGAAGTACGTGAGAGCCTTAGGCGACTCGACAAAAAAGTACTACTTCTTCCAAAAACGTCGCGCAGTATAGCCGCTTCGAGGGTGCGAGTCCACAACTATCTGTGACTAACATTCTGTATGCTCGCGTATGAAACGGGAATTCTCCTCACTAAATTAAGTAGGTTGCAAAAAGTTCTTTCACAACTTCATCAGTTCGTCAGCCAGAAGTTACCAGAGAGGACTCCGGCTTTCTTCAGTCGCTCGTGCCGGCTCATCTCCAAGATGTAGCGGCAGGCGGCATCTGCCGAGTCGT
>DATMVD010000086.1:0-49020 GCA_035563535.1 Pyrinomonadaceae bacterium
CGGGGCCGGGCTGCGCCGCCGGAGCCTGAGTCGGCGTCGGCGTCTGCGCGGCGGCCGGCGTCGGCGTCGGGGTCGCCGCCTGCGGCGGCTGACGCGCGAAAGACGTGAACGGCGTCACGGCGAGCGCGAACAGGAGCGTGAGCTTCCACTTGGATATTCCCCTCGTGCGGCGGGCGTGCGCGTGACCTCGCATCTGTGCGTATGTTCCTCCGGTCGGATTGGGCGAACAGGTTAAGTCGCGGACCGGGCCGCTGTCAAAACGTTCGCGGGCGGTAAAAGTTTCGGCGCGCCCGGTCAGCGGAGCGTGACCCTGAGGCGGTAGCGCAGCGAGAGCTTCAGGCGGCGGAGCGCGGCCTCGTCGGGGTCGTCGGGCGTGTCCTCGACGAAGACGACGACGCGGTAGAGGCCGTCGCGCGGCAGCGCGCCCGACCACTCGGTCGGGCCGCCGTAGGGGTAGTCGCCGAAGCCCGGCGGCAGGTTCCTCTGCTCGTCCGTCACGTGGAAGACCGCGCCGACCTCGCCGGCCCCGGGCACGCTCAGGCGGCCCGAAGTCACGCGCGCGGAGAGGCGCTGCCCGGCCTTCGCGCGGAAGGCGTAGACGTGTCGCGCCTCGCGCGTGCCCGGGCGGAGCACGCCGACTGCCGCGGCCGCGCCGCGCGCGAACCGCAGGCGGCGCGCGCCCTGGGCCTCGGCCTGCCGTGCGCCGGGCGGTAGTAAGAAGAGGAGCGTGAGCGCCGTAAGCTTGAGAGTCTGTTTCCTGTTCACGTCGAATTACCACGCCGTGCGAAGTGGCGCGGGGCGCTGCCATTATCTTTATCCGCCGGCCGATTTCAAGCCTCAGAGGCGGACGGCCTCGCGGCGGCCCCCGAGGTAGTGGAGCCAGAGCAGGCGCGCGGCGACGGCGCGCCAAGGTCGCCACGCTGCGGCGAGCGCGTCCAGTTCGGCCGCGGTCGGGCGCGCGGGCAGGCGCTTGACCTTTTGCGCGGCCATCTGGAGCGCGAGGTCGCCCGCGGGCCAGGCGTCGGGGCGCAGCAGCGCGCGCAGGAGGTATACCTCGGCAGTCCACGCGCCGACGCCTTTGAGCCGCGTCAGCTCGGCGCGCGCCTCGTCGTCGCCGAGTGACGCGAGCCTCCGCAAGTCGAGTCCTCCGTCCAGAATCGCGCGCGCGAGGAGGCGGCAGTAGAGCGCCTTCTGCCGGCTGAAGCCGAAGGCGCGGAGCCGCGCGTCGTCCAAGGCGAGGAAGCTCTCGGGCGTGACCGTTGACGCGGCCGCGCGCAGGCGCTCGAAGGCCGCGAGCGCGGAGGCGAGCGAGACCTGCTGTTCGAGTATCGTCAGGACGAGGGTCGCGAAGCCCTCCCCGCGCTCCCACAGAGGCGGCGAGCCGTAAGCCCGCGCGATGCGTGCGAGGTCGGGGTCAACTTCCGACAACTTCCTCACGCCCCGCGCGAGCGACGCGCGCGTCAGCTTCTTCGGCGGCATCGCGGAAGGTTAACACAGTAGGCGGATGGCAGTAGGCAGTAGGCAGTAGGCGGTTAGGGCCGGTTGAGTTCACGGCGCATCCGAGCCGCGAAGCGGCGGCAGAAGGTAGCCAGGGGCGAGCGAAGGCTAAAGCCTTCGCTCGCCCCTGGCTACCTTCTGCCGCCCCTGCGGGGCTCACCGCCGGCTTCATCACGATGACGCTCTGACTGCCTACTGCCTACTGCCTTCTGCCTACTGCCATCCGCCTACTGCCTACTCCCCCTCGGCCCCCTCGCGATCTGCGCGTTGCCTTCGATGATGCGGGTGGTGGTCGCCTCGTCGGCGTCCATCGACCAGTTGCCGGCCTCGAAGGTGCCGCCGAGGATGACGCCGTCCGCGCGCGGGAACATGTAGAGCGAGTTGGCGAGGTAGCCGTAGTCCAGCTCGGGCTGCGGCAGGAGCACCTCGATCTGGCCGCGCATCGACGCCATCCCCTGGTCGCCGAAGAGTGCGCGCGCGCCCAGGCCCGTGCAGTTGAAGACGACGCGCTCGGGGAGCCGGGCCACCTCCTCGCGCGTCTTCAACTCCCCGATGACGACCTTGCCGCCCGCGACGTGGAAGTCGCGCAGGAGCGCGCGCAGGTAAATCTGCGGCTCGATCATTAAGGAGGTGAACCGCCTGACGTGCGAGTAGCCGGAGAAGGTGCGCGAGTCCGCGTAGCGGCGAATCTCCGGGTAGAGTTCCGTGCCGCCCGCGGGCTCGTGGCCGGGCGGCTCGGGCTCCGTGCGCAGCGTGTAGGTCTCCAGCCAGCGGACGCCGTACTCGGGGCCGACGTAGGACTGGAACTCGCGGTGCGCGAGGCGGGACGCGAGCCCGAAGCGTTCGAGGAACGTCGAGGAGACTCTGCCCGGCTCGTAGACATGCGTCGGATACCAGAGCGCGCCCGCGACGTTCGAGGTGGTTTCGGGCGGCAGCTCCCTCGTGTAGAGGGTCACGGCCTTGCCGCGCCGCTGCAGGACGCGCGCCGTCGAGAGCCCGACGACGCCGCAGCCCAGGACGGCCACGCTCCGGTCTTCGAGGTTGCGCGCCTGCTCGGCGGCCAACAGCGCCACGCCCCACGAGAGCGACACGCCGCCGCCGCCGTGGCCGTAGTTGTGCACGACGACCTTCTCGCCCAGGCGCTCGTTCGTGAGCACGAAGCCCTCGGGGCGGTAAGGGCGCAGGCCGACGACCGTGCGGATGCGCCGGTCGCGCGAGGCTTTTAAAGGCGCGAGGCGGCGGGGCGGCTCCTCCTGCGCGGCGCGTGCGGCCGGGACGTGAGCCAGGGCCGCGTACGCGCCCGCCCCGAGCGCCGACGCGAGGAAGCCCCTGCGATCTTTCCTCGAGAGTCTGTTCATGCGCCTCGGAGTTTATAGAAAAACACACAGTACCGCGAGCGGTAGCGAGCGGGTGCGGGTTACTCCAACCGTATCGTCGGTGTCACCCGCACCCGCTCGCTACCGCTCGCGGTACTGTTAAAGCTCCTCGAACTCTGTGGCGCGGGCGACGACCTTCTCCTGACGGAAACGCCGCTCCAACTCCTCGCGGTACTCGCGCCACCACGCGCGGTCTAAACCTTCCGCCATCACCTCGAAGACGACGACGCGGTCGCGGCTCTCGCCGCCGCCCTCGCGCCACAGCCCTTCGCCGGGCGCGCGGCGGAAGGCCGTCACGCCGCCGAAGCGCGCCGCCAGCTCCTCGCTCACGCGGTCGAACTCTCCCGCGCCGAAGCGCCGCCCCCCGTTGTCGTAGAGCGGCAACAGTATCTCGACGAGAAACATAGCAAGAGCGTGAACCGTGAACCGTAAACCGTGACAAGAAAGAGTGACCTTAATCTTGTCACGGTTTACGGTTCACGGTTCACGGCCTTTCTTACCTCCGCGGCCGGACGGTGATGAAGGTCGAGCCTTCGTTGCCGCGCGTGACGAGGAGGAGCACGGGGCGTTCGCCCGCGGCTTCGACGGCCGCGCGGAGGTCTTCCGTAGACTTCAAGGGCGCGCGGTTCGCCTGCTCGATCAAGTCCCCCTGCCGGAGCCCCGCGTCGGCCGCCGGGCCCGAGGGGTCAACCTCCGTCACGACGAGCCCCTGCCTGTCCGCGGGCAGGCGCAGGCGCGACGCGAGGTCGGGCGTGAGCGGCGTCACCGTCACGCCCAACCGGCCGCCGCCCTCCGACTGCTCGCCGCCCTGCTCGCCGCCGCGCGCGCCCGCGCTGTCCGCCTGAAGCTCGCCGACCATGACCTTCACCTCCTGCTCGCGCCCGTCGCGCAGGAGCGTGAGCGTGACCTCCGAGCCCGGCTGCGTCGAGGCGACGAGGTTGCGCAGCTCGTTCGGCTCGTTGACGGCCGCGCCGTTGAAGGCCGTGACGACGTCGCCCTGCCGCACCCCCGCCTTCTCCGCCGCGCTCCCCCTCTGCACCGACCCGACGATGACGCCGCGCACCTCCTTCAGGCCCATGCTCTGCGCGATGTCCTCGGTCACCGCCTGCACGACGACCCCGAGCAGCCCGCGCCGCACGCGCCCCGCGTTGATGAGCTGCTCGGTGACGTTGCGCGTCATGTTCGAGGGGATGGCGAAGCCGATGCCGATGTTGCCGCCCGAGGGCGAGAGTATCTGCGAGTTGATGCCGATCAGCTCGCCCGTCGTGCTGACGAGCGCCCCGCCAGAGTTGCCCTGGTTAATCGCCGCGTCGGTCTGGATGAAGTCCTCGAAGCTGCCGTCGGAGAGCCCCGTGAAGCGCCCCTTGGCCGAGACGATTCCAGAGGTCACGGTCTGGCCGACGCCCAAAGGGTTGCCGACGGCGAGCACCACGTCGCCGACGCGCACCTTGTCCGAGTCGCCGAGCGTCAGCACGGGCAGCCCCGTCGCCTCGATCTTGAGCACGGCGAGGTCGGAGGGCGCGTCCGAGCCGACGAGCTTGGCGGGGGAGGTGCGGCGGTCGGTGAACTCGACCGTGATCTGCTCCGCGCCGTCCACGACGTGGTGGTTGGTGACGACGTAGCCGTCGGGGGTGATGATGACGCCGGAGCCGAGCGCGCGCTGGCGCGGGGCCGGCTGCTCCGGCTGCGGCTGGCGTCCGCCGAAGAAGTCGCGGAAGGTCGGGTCGTCGAGGAACGGGTGCTGGCGCGGCGCGCGCCGGCGCTCGGCGCGGATGGTGACGACCGCGGGCGCGACGCGCGCGACCACGTCGGCGTAAGAGTTCTGCTCGACGTTGGGCGCGGTGGGCGGCGGCAGTTTGAAGTCGCCCTGCCGCTCGGGCGTCTGCGCCCCCTGCTCCGGCTGCGTCCACCTGCGGCACCCCGCGAGCGCGAAGGCGAAGACGAGAATGATGACGAACGCGCTGAATGCTCTCCTCATAAACCTGCCTCTCTTAAAAATCGTCGTCGGCCGGCGGCCTCCGAGGCCGCGCGCACTTCTACGAGCGTCCGGGCGAATGAGTCTCTTCGACGCCTATTTAACAACTACTCCGCGGCCGACGCAAAACCCGCCGCGACTTTAAAGGAACCGCGAATGTACGCCCGGCGTCATACGTAGCGATGTCGCCGAAGACGCCGTTAACGTACTCAGCCTTCGCGCTCGCGGTTCTCCTGCTCTCAAACTCCGCCTGCTCCATCGCGCCGCGCGCGGGCGACGCGGGCGCTGCTTCCAACGCCACGACCGCCGCCGCACCGCGCGCGCCCTTGGACTTCGACGGGTACATGCGCGCGGACTTCGCGCCGGCCGACGGCTTCGACTTCCCCTTCGGCGACGGCGAGGGCGGTGGCCCCTACACAGACCTCTCGACGGGCAGGCGCCACGACGGCTGGTACGTGGCGACGCGCTTCGCCGAACGTTACAGCCTCGGGCTCCACACGGGCGAAGACTGGAACGGCAACGGGGGCGGGAACACAGACCTCGGCCAGCCAGTCTATGCGGTCGCCAACGGCCGCGTCGTCTTTGCGCGCGACTGCGGGCGGCTGTGGGGCAACGTCGTCGTCGTCGAGCACCTCTTCTACGAGAACCACGAGCGGCGCGAGGTGCGCTCGCTCTACGCTCACCTCGACGAGATCAAGGTCGGCGAGGGCGAGGAGGTGCGACGCCGACAGTTGATAGCGACCGTCGGGCAAGACCCGGAGAAGCTCTTCAACGCGCACCTGCACCTGGAGCTGCGCCGCGACCCGACGCTCCCGCCGACCTACTGGCCCTCCTCCGACGGCAAGGACGCCGCGTGGCTGCGCGAGCACTACGAAGACCCTTCCGGCTTCATCAGGTCGCACCGCAGGCTCGCCGTCCCCCAGGGCGAGAAGACGCTCGTCCTGGTTGACCAGGGGCGCTACAAGGCGCGGCTCTACGCGGGCGGGCGCGTGGCGGGCGAGTACAACATCAGTCTGGGGCAGGGCGTCGGCGAGAAGCGGGTGCAGGGGGACAACCGGACGCCGAAGGGCATGTACTTCGTCATCCGAAAACACCGCGGCGACTTCCCCGGCGACTACGGGGCCTTCTACGGCGGCCACTGGATAAAAATAAACTACCCGAACAAGTACGACGCCGCGCGCGGCCGCGCCGCGGGCTTTATAAATCTGAAGCAGGAGTCCTCAATCGCCGCGGCCTGGGAGCGGCGCGCCCCCACCATTGAGACGACGCGCCTCGGCGGCGGCATCGGCTTCCACGGCTGGGCGCGCGAATGGGACGACGCGGGCCCCCGCCACCTCTCCTGGGGCTGCGTCGTCCTACACCTCTCCGACGTGAGCAAGTTCTACGACCAGGTGCCCGAAGGCTCGATGGTCGTCATCTTCTAGCCGCGCCGGGGTTCAGAATATTCTCTGAAAGACGAGGGCGGTGAGCCAGGCGATGAGGCCGCAGACGGGGAAGGTCAGCACCCAGGCCGCGACGACCTCGCCGACGACGCCCCAGCGCACCGCCGACAGCCTGCGGGCCGAGCCTACGCCCATGATCGAGGTGTTGATGGTGTGGGTCGTGCTCAGGGGCACGCCCAGCGCGGACGCCAGCAGGATCGCGGCCCCCGCCCCGGTCTCGGCGGCGAAGCCCTGGTAGGGCTGGAGCGCGACCATCTTGACGCCCATCGTGCGAATGATGCGCCACCCGCCGACGGAAGTCCCCACGCCCATCACGACCGAGCAGAGCAGGATCACCCACCACGAGACGACGAACTCGGGAAGGACGCCGCCCAGCATCAGCGCCAGCGTAAACGTCCCGATGAACTTCTGCCCGTCGTTGCTGCCGTGGCTGAAGGCCATCAGCGCGGCCGAGGCGATCTGGAGCCGGCCGAAGGTGTTGCGCACCGTGCCGGGCTTGGCGCGCCGGAAGAGCCAGTAGATGCCGACGACTATCGCCCACCCGAAGCCGAAGCCGAGGAAGGTCGAGAAGAGGAGCCCGATGAGCACCTTCTGCCAGCCGTCCCAGAGGAGCGCCTCCGGCCCGGCGGTCGCCAGCGCCGCCCCGGCCAGCCCCGAGATGAGCGCGTGGCTCTCGCTCGTCGGAAGGCCCAGCCGCCAGGCCAGCGTGCTCCAGAAGACGATGGCGAACATGGCCGCCCCGACCGTCACCAGGTTGATGACGTCGGATTCGACGATGCCCTTCCCGATGGTGGCGGCCACGGCCGTCCCGAAGAAGGCCCCGACGAAGTTGAGCACCGCCGCCATGATGACCGCCAGCCCCGGGCTCAGGACGCGGGTCGAGACCACCGTGGCGATGGCGTTCGGCGCGTCCGTCCAGCCGTTGACGAACTCCGCCGCCAGCACCAGCGCCAGCACGACCAGCAGCCCCAGGGAGAGTTCACCCATCACGCACCTCCGCCGTCAAGGTTGTGGCTTGCTTGCGGGCCTGCGGGAACCTCTAGAACGCCCGAGCCTATCAGGGCGGTGTTAACTCCGCGTTAACTGCGGCTGATTTTTTTCTGAACCGGCGAGGGCCTTCACTTCGGCTGCGGCGTCGGCGCGGCGGGCGCGGCCTTGAGGTAGCGGCGCGCGAACTCTACGGGGTCGGGTTCGTTTCTGGGGAGGCGGACGTCGGGCATGACGCCGGCGAGGTCGAGGGCGATGAGGGGGAGGCGGCGCGAACGCGTGGTGGGGACTTGCATGCGGCGGTGGCCTGAGGGGAGCGGGGTCGTGAGCGCGTTGCCGTAGTCGAGCAGGCCGCCGGTGCTGCGGTCGCCGAGCACCTTGACCTTGCGGCTCTGGCGCGCGTCGAGGAGGAACTGCTCGCAGGTGCTCGCGCAGCGGCGGTCTACGAGTACGATGACCGCGCGCGGCATGGGGAGCACGGCGTCGAGACGCAACTCTCCGTCCTCGACCATCGTGACGAACTGGCCCGGGCTCTTCTCCATCCGCGCGACCAGCTCGCGCGCCTGGTTGCGGATGGCCGCCGGCACTTTGTCCGAGGAGGCGATCTCGCGCGCCGAGACGATGTTGCCGGGCGAGGCCCACACGTCCATCCCGTCGCGGAAGACTGGGTCGGTGTAGAGCAGCGGGAGCACGGCGTCGTAGGCGGACGTCCAGCCGCCGCCGTTGCCGCGCACGTCGATGACGAGGTAGGGCGTCGCCAGCAGCCGCGCGCGGTTGTCTGCGATCAGCTTATCAATCGGCTCCTTGTAACGGTGGCCGAAGTCGGGCAGGCGCAGCACCGCCGTGCCGTCTTCGTAGAAGCGCAGCGCGGGCGCGCCGTCGTCAACGGCCGGGGCGGCGGCGGGCTTCTTCTCTTCTTTGGAGGGCGCGGCGGGCTGCGGGCGCGTCTCGGAGACGGCGAGGTGCCGGTCGCGGAAGAATCCCGTCCAGCGGCGGAGCGCGGCGGTGCACGCGGCCGAGTCCGCGGCGGCCTGTACCTCTCCGCGCACGCGCCCGGTGAAGGCGTCGAGTTCCGCCTCGCGCCCCGGCCCCGTCACCTTGTCCTGAAAGCCCGCGTAGTCGCCCCTGACCTTCGCCTCCAACGCGTCGAAGTCGGCGATGCAGGTCTTCGCCGACTGAGTGGGTGCAGGCGACTGTCCGTTGGCAGCCGGCGTGAACAGCGCCAGCAGGAAGAGCGCGCGCGGTATCAGCTTCGTCATGTTGGCCTCCGGAATAGCAGGCAGACGACAGCGGGCGGTTAAGGCCGATAAAGTTTACATCGACTTTACCCCAGACCAGCCGCGCTCCGTGACCGTGCGCACGTCGTGCCCCGGCAGCTCCCGCCTTAGCCTGCGCGGGACACACTCGTCAAGCAGCACTCTCATACTCTTGAGCCAGGAGCGTCTCTTTCATCCTTTCGAGTACCTTCACGGCGTGCTCCCGACTCACGGCGGGGAAATCATCCAGGAACTCGTCGAGCATGTCGCCTCTTCGATGTAGTCGAACAGGGTCTGCACGGGCACGCGCGTCCCGGCAAAGACGGGCGTGCCCCCGAGAAGCTCCTCGGAACGTTGGATTAATATTTCCCGACCCATAAGCTGTCACCTCATGGCGCAATCATGGCAAAGCCTCGCGACCGGCAATACGGACGTAAAGCTAACGCCGGCGTAACCGGCGGCGGGTCATTTGACCGCCGCCAGTTGGTTGATGCGGCCGCGGACGGCGGAGGCTAAGAGGCGCACGTCTTCGTCGTTGTAGTTGGCCGCGCGGAAGGCGTCTGCGAGCTGCCTGTCGGAGAGGCGCGACAGTATCCCGGCGAGCCACTGCGCGTCGGCGACCGTCACGTCCTGCATGATCTCCTTGTTCTTCCCCTCGTAGCTGAAGCGGACGCGGCCGCCCTGGACGCCCTCGATGAATTTGTCGCCCGCGAAGTCCTCGGGGTTGTTGCGGGTGCCCTTGATCTGGCGGATGCGGGCCATCAGCCCGCCCACCCCGCCGGTCTTGCCGATGGTCGCGCCGAGGTCGCTGACGACGTAGTGCAGCTCCGTCCCCTGCGGGCCGCTGACCGCGAGGATGCGGTTGTTGTCGTCCTTCAGGTCCCAGTTCTCGACGAGCGCCATCATGATCTTGAGCCCTTGCAGCTCGCGCTTGCCCGAGAAGGGGTTGCTCGCCCAGCGCCACTCGCCGAAGCGCTTGGTGTTCTCGGGGCGCGCCTCGAACCGGACGTTCGCGAGGCCGCCGTCCTGACACCGCTCGAAATCCTTGCCGGGGTCGGGCGCGCCCTCGATCTTCGCGCACGGGGCGAGGTAGGTGATCTCCGGGATGTAGCCGGCGGCCCAGACCAGCCGCGTGACGGCCGTCTCGGGCTGCGCCTCGACGCCGATCTTCGCCACCCAGACGCGCCCCTTCGCGTCGCGCACGCGGTACTTCTTCGAGTAGCCGCCCTTCTCCTCCTCGACGAAGGCGAAGGGCTCCTGCGGCCGCATCTCCTCGCCGCCCGGCCCCGCGAGGAGGTCGAGCGCCGCGACGTTCGCGGGCTCGCGCCAGAGGACGGGCGTCCCCGCGGGCGGCTCCTTCTTCTTCTTATCCTTCTTGTCCTGCGTGGCGAAGGCGGGCGCGGCGAGGCCGAAGATAATCAGCGCCGCCGCCGTCAGTCTGAACGTTCTGCCGCGATGTAACATGCCAATTCCCCCTTAACTACAGCTTACCGTTTTCCGGACGACTATTTTCTGGAGTTCTCCCGCAGGTATTTTACAGCGGCTTCGAGTATTTCGTCGCGCCCGGCCGCCACCCCTGCGATTGTCGGCGCGGCCCTGACGTGGGGCTGGATGCCGACCCTCTGGAGCTGGCGTCCGTCGGCGTGGCGGACGTTGTGGCCGGTGAAGCTGACGGCGAGGTTGCCAGGCAGCACCATGAAGGTCACGTCGCCGTTGGCCCCCGTGGTCGGCGTCCCGACGAAGGTCACGTCGGTCGCCGCCTCGAAGAACAGGCAGGTGTGCTCGGACTGGCTGATAGCGTCCTCGTTGATGAGCACCACGACCTTGCCTCTGTACACGTCGCCCTTCCGCTCGGGCAGGCGCTGGGCGAAGGTGTAGCTCGGGCTCTCGGCCAGCTCTTCGTTGCTCAAAGCTGCCGCCTCAAGGATCGGGCGCGAGAAGAGCGCGGCGACCGGCATCTTCTTCTCGGTCAGCCGCGGCGCGATGGGCCACGCCGTGCCGTTCGGGTAGCCGCGCATGTCGAAGATGAGGGCCGGCGTCCCCTTAACCGTCTCGAACATCTTTTCGACTTCGCCCGGCTGTAGGCGCGCGAGGTCTGCGTAGCCGTAGCCGCCCGGCAGAACCTGCACGACCGGAGTCTGACGCTGCATGACGGCGAACAGCTTCGCACGGTCTGCGTTGCCGAACGAGCGCGGCAGCTCGACCTCGCGCGTCTGCCCGTCCGTGCCGCGCACGCGCAGGCGGGCCGACGTGTCCTTCTGCCCGCGGAGCAGGTTCAGGTGCACGCTCCTCATCAGGGCCTGCGGCGTGGAGGCGGCCGTGTAGCGCGAAAGGAACTCGACGCGCTTCTCGACCGGCTCGCCGTCAACGGTCAACACGACATCGCCGGCCTTGACCGGGAGCCGTTCGTCGAGCACGTTCGTGACGACAGTCCTGTTCTCGACGTAACGCACGACGACCGGCGGCAGGTACGTCCCGAGCCGCTCGGCCGAGGCGTTCGCGTTCTGCACGTTGCCGTGCGAGTCGTGCATCTCCGTGACCAGCTCGCGGACGGTCAACTGGTAGTCGGCCGCGTCCCTGTTCGCCTCGAACTTCGGGATGTAGCGCGGCAGCACCGTCGCCCACGTGTCCGCGATCAGTTGCTTGTAGGGGTAGAAGTAGTTGACGACGTTCCAGTAGCGGAAGAGCGCCAGCAGGCGGTACTCCGCCGAGGGGAACTCCATCTCGGCGTACGTCCGCTCCTTCTGGCCGACGAGCGGCGTCGGCGCGGCCGCGGTCTTGCGCCCCGCCCCGCTCGTCCTGCCCTCCTGCGCGGCGCGCAGCGCCTCGCGCATCGCGGCATCTTCCCCCTGCGGCGCAACGGCCACGACCGCGTCGGCGTTGAAGCCGACCGAGCCGTCCGGGTTGACCGACTCCGAAGTCCGCAGGCGCGCCTTCACGCCCTCGGGCAGCTCAAGCGTGAAGCCCCCGCCGCCCGCCTCGGGCGCTCGCTCGCCCTCCTGTATGACGTAGGCGCGGCCGGCGTGCTGAAGGCCGCCGAGGGTCTCGGCCGCGGGCGGCGTGTGCCCGTTGACGAGGAGGACGACGGGCGGCGTCTTCGCCTTGTTCCGGCCGGCGAGCGTCTGCGGCGCGAGGCCGGCGAAGGCCGAGTAGTAGAAGGAGGCGCCGCCCGTCTGCGTGGCGTAGCCGTTGTGTATCCGCTGTCGGCTGTGGCCGAGCGTCACGTTCGAGTCGAGCAGTTGCGGCAAGACCTGCCGCAGCACGTCCGCGAAGATGTAGGCGGCGAAGGGGTCGGCCCGCCCCGCGCCCCGCGCGTCTATCACGACCGCTTTGGCCGAGGCGGCGGCCTCGACGGCCTTGCCGAACAGGGCGCGGAGGGCCGTGTTATCTTTCGCGCCGGTCTCGGCGATGCGCATCGCCTCGACGAGGAGGACGCCGCCCTCCGTCCGCACGGGCTCGCCCGCGGGGGCCTGACCGGGCGGAGACGCCTGAGCCTCAGTCTCGACCTCCGCGCGCGTGGCTGGGTCGCCGAGCGCGGCGAGCATCTGGTTCAAGGCCGCCCGGTACTCCTGCGGCGTCTTCGCGGCCCGGACTTTCGGTATCGCCTCGACAAGCGCCCCGTCCCAGTCGATGTCGCGGTAGGCGAGGTGCGGGTGGAAATACTTCACCGCGCCCCAGACCTTCGCCAGCCCCACCAGCCTCTCGACGCGCGCCGGGTCGCCCGCCTGTGCGGGCGTCGCGGCCGCCTGCCGCGCGCGCACGTTCAGGCAGAGCGACAGCAGTACAGCCGCCAGCGCGAGGGTTTTCGAGTGGAATCTACGAGGGTTCATTTCAAGACCTCAGTCGGGGCTCAGACAATTAGAGCGGCGATCAATAAGACCGCGTATTGCTGGGAGCGCGGGCATCCCTGCCCGCCAAAGCGTGCCTAAGCACGCTTAGCAGTGAAGCTTTATCCCTCAACCTTGAGTTCAAAAGCTTCACGGCCTTCGCGCTGCGCGCTCATGGCGGGCAGGGATGCCCGCGCTCCCGGCGACAGGGGGCGCATTCATCTGAACGCCGCTGTAGGTTCAGACGCCGCCGACGCGGCGGCACTCTCCGACTCCGCTTGCAGGCAGGGCTTGTCGGCGGAGGCGTCGGCCGCGGCCCGCGCCTCCTCGTTGGTCTTCACCTTGTCGGTGACGCAGACGGCGGCGGCCGTGATCTTCGCGACGGCGAGGTAAGAGGACTTCTGGTCGGGCTTCTCGGGGTTCTCGCTCGCGTTGACGCGCACGATGAGGGCGTAGGGCCGCACGCGGTCGCCATTCTTCTCGACGCGCCACTCGGCCTTCTCGCCGAGGGATGAGAAGGCAGGCGTCACGACCTGCCAGTAGTTGAGCGGGTGCTCCTTCCCGTCGGGGCTGATGACGGTGACCGACTGGCGCGAGTCGTCGTCCTCGACCATCAGCGTGTAGCCGCCGACGCCCGCGCACTTCTGCCTGGAGTAGGCGCCCTCCTCCTCCTGCTTCTCGACGGTCTTGCAGCTCGCGGGCGCGATGTCCGTGTAGACGCTCTCGGCGGGGACGTAGGCGAGCAAGGGCGTCGCGCAGCAGAGGACAAAGAGCGCGGTCAGGGTTCTCTTCAACATCTTCGGTCTCTCCTCGGGGGCAAAGGGAAGCGCGGCGCGGGGCGGAGGCCGACGCCCGGCCTTCGCCCGTGCGCGACAGGTTACGGGCGGAGACGTGCGGCCCAGCCGCCGCCCTCGGCCAGCCGTATCTTCAGGCGGGTCGAGCGGTCGGCGCGGCCCGAGACCTTCTTGTAGTCGGACGCGAACCGCCCGGCGTTCACGCCGTCCTGGTAGGCGTCCATCCTGAAAGTGCCTTCGGGCAGGAAGGAGAAATCCACCTCCAGCTCGCGCGCCGTCCAGTCGGTCATCGCGCCGACGTACCACTCGCGTCCGCTGCGGCGCGCGACGAGGACGTAGTCGCCGATCCGCCCGCCGAGCACGCGCGTCTCGTCCCAGACCGCGGGGACGGCCGCGAGGAACTCCATCGCCTCGGGCTCGCGCAGGTAGTTCGAGGGGCTGTCGGCGAGCATCTGCAAGGGGCTCTCGAAGACGACGTACATCGCCAGTTGATGACAGCGCGTGCCGAGCGACATGGGGCGGTCGAAGACCTTCGCCCAGCTCTTCTGCTGCGCGTTGAGCATCGCGCCGGGCGTGTAGTCCATCGGCCCGAGGAACATCCGCGTGAACGGGAGCGTCACGTTGTGCTCGGGCTCGGCCTCGGCGCTCCACTTGCTCCACTCCAAGCCGCGCACGCCCTCCGTGCTGAGGATGTTCGGCCACGTCCGCGTCATCAGGGCCGAGCGCTGCGCGCCGTGGTAGTCCACGAGCATCCGGCGCTCCGCCGCCTCGCGCGAGAGGTTGTGGAAGAAGTTGACGACCTTCTGGTCGTCGCGCTGCATGAAGTCAACCTTGATGCCTTTGACGCCCCACCTCTCGAACCGTTCGAGCGCGGGCTCTAACTGGTCGTCGAGCGTCTTCCAGACGACCCACAGGATGATGCCGACCCTCTTCTGCTTACCGTAGCTCACCAGCTCTTCGACGTCGATGTCGGGCACGACATCGAGCACGTTCCCGAGCTTGTACCAGCCCTCGTCGAGGACGACGTACTCGACGCCGTACTTCGACGCGAAGTCGATGTAGTACTTGTAGGTCTCGGTGTTGATGCCCGCGCGGAAGTCAACGCCGTAGACGTTGTTCGCGTTCCACCAGTCCCAGGCCACCTTGCCCGGCCTGATCCACGACGTGTCTGGAATCCTCGAAGGGCTTTGCAGGAGGTAGACGAGATTGTTCGTCAGCAGGTCGCCGTCGCGCTCCGCGACCCCGAGCAGACGCCACGGGTAGGTGCGCGTCCCCTTCGTCACGGCGATGTAGTCGGCGGCCTGCGTCACCCTGAAGTCGCGGTCGCCCTTCAGCTCCTCTTTCAGAGGGTAGGGCGGGAACATCGCGCCCAGGCCGTTGCCGCCCGTGCCGCGCAGCCAGAGGCCCGGGTAGTCTTCCACGTCCGACTCGGCGACGGCGACCTTCACCCCGTTCGCATCGACCACCGCCGGGAGCGTGGCGAAGGCCGCGGGCGGAATATCCTTCAAAGGCTTCGGCGCGTAGACGCGCTCGTTGTGCGAGAAGAGGCTCTCCTCCTGCGGGTAGAAGGCCGTGTAGTTGTCCGCGAAGTTGAAGGCGGCCTCCTCCCGGTTGACCTTCACCTCCTTCTGCGGCAGCGCGGTCTCGAAGCGGTACGCCACGCCCTCGTCGTAGGCGCGGAATGTGACGGCGTAGTCGCCGTCGAATTCGAGGCGCAGCTCGTTGTAGGCGTCACGAACCCGCGCGCTCTTCAGGCGCACGGCCGGCTCGACCCACGCGTCGTGCGCGCGCGGCGTGGCCCTGCGCACCTTCGGGTCGAGCCCGAGGACACGGCCGTCGATGTCGATGGAGAGCGTCGAGTCGCGCAGCACGGCCTTCCCCGCGACCAGCACGTCGTAGCGGACGCGTCCGGCGGCGGCGACGCGCAACTCGATCTTCCGGTTGGGCGAGACCACGCGGTAGTCCGACTGCCGCGCGGCCGCGGGCGCGGCCAGGCAGAAGAGCGCGACGAGCAACGGCAGGGTTCTCTTCGAGAAGGTGTGCATCTGTCTCTGTGTGTTCCGAGTTTAAAGTCTATTGACGCAACCGGGTCAGTACCGCCCGCGGTAGCGGCCGTGCGTGACGATGACGGCTTGTTGATTGATGAAGGCGCTGCTGCCCGTAGTCGTCAGGCTGCACCCGCAAGGCCCGCCCGCTACCGCGGGCGGTACTGACCGCTATGGCTACGTTGGAATACCAATTCCCCGCCGGCCTGTCAATCAGGATGATTTGAAATTCCCACCAGGTAGAGTCGGCCGACCGATGATCTGGGATCACTATTTACAACCCGGAACCCGTACGGCTTCCTCTTCACGCTGCTCGCGCGCGGGCTGACGTAACCCGGGGGCGGCAACCGGGCGCTGACGCTCGGGCTCTTCAAGGCGGTGAACGCCGACGCGAGCCCCCGGTTTGACGGTCAGGAAAAATTTCAGAGCCCCGGAGGGGCGACAGACGTGTCACACGTTCCGTCGCCCCTCCGGGGCTCCGAACTGCCTACTACCATCTGCCTACCGCCTACTTAATCTCAAACATCACGCGCTCGACGGCGGTCGTGCGCGCGACGTTGTCGGTGACGTTGACCTCAAGCTCGTAGCGGCCGGGGGGCAGTTGCCCGAGCGAGATGGCGCCGGTGACGGGGATGCGCGCGAGGTCGGCGCCCGCCTCCGGCGTGAGCTTGCGCGCCGGCGAAGAGACCAGCGCCTTGTTGTCGCGCAGCACGCGCAGGTTCACGGAGAGGTCAACCCCGGCCCCCGCCCGCGCCGCGTTGTAGACGAACCCGAGGAAGTCCACCTTCGCCGAGCGTGGGAACCGCTTGTCCACGCTGAACTGTATCTGCGGCGCGCCCCCGTCCGCGCCGCCGCCGACCTGGCGGCCGCCGAGGTGCAGGCTGCTCAAGGCCAACCGCTTCTTCGAGAGGTCGGGTATCTCGATCCACTGCACGGCGCTCCCCAACTGCCCGCCGCGCGCTTCGCGCGCCGCCGCCTTCAACTGGTAGAGCCCCGGCGCGAGCGGGGCCTTGTGGTTGTAGATGACCCCGGCCTGCTCGCCCGCGGGCGCCGACCCCGGCGCGACCGTCAGGCGCTTGGTGAAGCTGCTGACGGTCTTCCCCTGCTCGTTCAGGACCACGCCGACCAGATCGACCGACGCCGGCTGCTTCCCGTCCGCGCCGTAGTCGAGCGCCGCCGTCCCGACCTCCACCGAGCCCGTCAGCACGGGCCCGCTGCCCGGCACGTCCACGAAGCTCGCCGAGAGCGCCAGGGGCAGCCCTCGCCTGGCCGCGGGCGCCATCAGCGCCGCACGGAGGTCGGCCTCGGCCCCCTTAGGCGGCGCGGCGTTCGCGTCCGCCTTCGCCCCGCCCTTCTTCGCCTCCTCGGAGGCGCGCGCCGCCGCGGGCACGTAGCCGCGGTGCAGGCGCACGGTCAGTTCGGGCCGCCCGACGACCGCCACCTCGACGCGCTTGAAGCGCCCGCCCTTCTGCTCGTCCGCCTCCGGCTTCCAGGCGATGCGGTAGAAGTTCGAGGTCTCTTCGACGACGCGCGAGACCCAGCGGTCGAAGTAGTTCTGGTTCTTGAGGAACTGCCCGCCCGTCTCGTCGGCGAGGTTGGCGAGCCCCTCCTGCGCGAGCAGGCCCTCGCCGATGGAGGCGCGGTCGAGCCGCCCGTTCGGGTCGCGCGGCTTCAGCCCCGTCGCGTCGTTGAAGGGCGCGAACAGGCCGCGCGCGTCGATGCTGTAGATGACGGTGCCGGTGCGCGCGGCCTCGCCGGTGACGAGTTGCAGACGGCCGCCGGCCGGGGCGGTCGTGTTCCGGCCGTCGAGGTAGAAGCCGTCCGAGATGAAGAAGACGAGCTTGCGCCCCTCGATCTGCCCCGTGAGCCGCACCAGCCTGTGGAGCGACGCGAGCGAGCCGTTAGTCACGGCCTCCATCTGCTTCGTGATGTTGGTCGCGCGGTTCCGGACCATCTCGTAGATGGCGCTGACGTTCATCCCCGCGCCGGCCTTGGCGGCGGTCTTGCTGGTGGTGCCCTCGACGAACTTGTCCACGTAGAAGGCGGCCGCCTGCCGGTCGCCGTTGGCGATGCGCGTGGCGATGAATTCGCTCATCGGCGGCTGTTCGGTGTCGCGCGTCGTGTCGGGGACGTGCCTGAGGCGGGCGACCGCGGCGCGCAGCACCGCCTTGTTGTCCGTGAATTGCGAGAGGAAGCCGAGCTGCCCCGAGGCCGTGACGATGGCGACGAGGTCGCCCGGGGCCATCTCCTCGTCGATGAAGCGGGTGATGGCCGCGCGCGTCGGGTTGAGGCTGTCGAGCGAGAGGTGCAGGTCGTCGATGAAGAAGACGGTGGTGCGGCCCCGCGCGCGCGAGGCGGCCGCCGCGTTGGCCGCGGCCGCGGCCGCGCCGGGCGCGCCCTCGCCGGGCTTCGGGGGCGCGGAGACGCGCTCGAAGAAGGCGAGCGGGACGGGCCGCCCGTCCACCTTCAGCTCGAACTGCTCGCGGCCGAGGCCCTCCACGAACCTGCCCGCCTTGTCGAAGACCATCACGTCGGTCTGCACCAGCTCCGACTCGACGCGCACCACGTCCTCCTGCGCCTGCGCCCGCACGCCGCCCGGGGCCGCCAGGCAGAGCAGCAGGGCCGCCACCGCGCTGAGAAGGCGCCGCGCCCGGCGTCCGGTTGCCGTTTCAAACATCGTCCGTCCCCTCCCGTCCCGTAATGAATCCGCGGCCGCCCTCAGCTCAGGTCGGGCGGCTGCCCCGTGCTGGCGCAGGCCGACTTGTAGAAGATGCCGTATTCGGGGATGCGCTTGCGGCCCAGCGTAACCAGCCGCAGCGGCACCATCACGTACTCGGTCAGCCACTGGCTGATCATGAAGTCGGTGTAACCGGCCATCCCGCAGTCCACGGCGAGCGAGCCGAGCCGGTGCGCGAAGATGATATCAGAACTGCTCGGCGGGATGGCGCGGATGAGGTGACGCGGCTCGTTGGTGAAGACGCGGAAGTCCTTCCAGTAGCCGCCCGCCATCTGCCGGATGCATTTCTGAAGCATGCGCGAGACGAGCTTGAGCCCGGCCGAGCGCAGCTCGTCGGGCGTCTGCCCGTAGACCCTGCGGTGGTTGTCCTCGAAGTCCTGGATCGCCTTCTTCTCCCTGTCGGTCAGCCCGACCTCCTCCTCGTCCAGGTACGTTTTGGCGTCGGTCGGGATCGCCGTCTCGGCCATGACGACCACGCCGTAGGCGCTGACCCGGCCGCTGTCGAGGAACTTCTTCCTGAGGTTCCGCTCGATGTAGCCGGAGATGCCCTTGATGGTGAAAGGCTTCTCCGGGATGAGGAAGAGGTCGCAGACGCCGCTGGCCGTGACGGCGTGGGTGACGACGAAGCCCGAGTCGGAGCCGAAGAGCTGGATGACGCAGAGCCGCGGGTTGGACTCGGCCTCGGTGTGGAGCTGCTGGATGAACCCCTTCGACCACTCGACCGCGGAGGCGAAGCCGAACGACTGCCACACCCAGAGGATGTCGTTGTCCACCGAGCGCGGGATGGCGATGACCGAGAGGTCGTAGCCCATGTCCTGCGCCGTCTTCCAGAGCGCGTGTGCCGCCCGCATGCTGCCGTCGCCGCCGATGATGTAGAGGATTTCCGTGCCGTGGTCGTCCCACAGCCGCCGCACGGCCCTCTTCAGGGCCGCCTCCCGCACCGCCGGGTCGTTGTCCATGAACTGCCGCGAGCGCGACGTCCCGAGCATCGACCCGCCGCGGGTGTTCTGGTTCTTCATCATGTCGGGCTTCAGCGGCTTGGGGAGCGTCCCCTGCCGGATGAGGCCGTCGAGGCCGTTGTAGTAGCCGTTGACGGTCAGGGCGTTCTCGTACCCGCCCCGGGCGGCGTAGAGGTACTGCCGCTCGACCACGCCGGCGATGACGGCGTTGATGCCGGGGGCGATGCCGCCCGAGACCATGACGCCGACCGTGAGGCCGCCGCCCTGCCTGTTCGGGTAGTAGAGCCTCTTCCGCGGCCTCGCCTCCGGGAGGGCCAGCCTCACGTTCCCGGGCCCGCCCTTGTAGTAGTCGGCGAGCGCGGCGACGAAGACCTGCGGCTCCTCGTCGCGCGGCGCGCCGTGCTCGTGATCCCAGTCCCCGAAGAGGCCGATCTCGTCCTCCGGAACGAGATTCTCCGCGTCGCCAACTCTCCGGGTCACGGCGGGCCACTCCCTCGGGCAGCCGGCCTCGATCAGCTTCCCCGGCAACTCGCCCCGGCTGTAGGCCGCGATGATGTCCTTCTCGTAGTCGAACTGGTAGCTGAGGGGGAGGTCGTCGGGCGGCACCCACGCCGCGCCCAGCGAGGTGGCGACCTCGTGGGCGCAGTCGCGCGCCTCCGCCTCGCCGAGTCCCGCGGCGGCGAGGACGTGGCACTTCGTGTTGAAGAAGTTGAGCTCGCCCGGCAGCCGGGCCGCGCCCGGCAGGTCTACCCGCAGAACCTTGTACTCCCGGCCGGCCGCCTCCGACTCCTTCCTGCGTTTGACGGCCAGCTCGATCTCCTCGTCCTGCGTCTTGCCTAGCTGGGGCCCGAGGAAGAGCACGAACCCGTCCGAGTCGTCGATGGCCTTGCCGACCACCCTGACCCAGCTATTCTCGTGCGGCACGTCGTCATAGCAGAAGGGCGCAATGTCCCTCTGCTTCCGCAGGTAGAAGGCGACGCGCCTGACGAAATGTTTGTCGTCGAAGTTGTATGAGAAGAACGGCTTCACGGCAGTCACCTCCGGCCGCGTGAGATTTAGAGGGGGCGCGGGCGAGGCGCCGCGCGCCCGGTCAGGGTGGGGACATTATCCCTACGCACCGTGCATGTCAATGCCATTTTCCGACGCGCGAAGTCCCTCCGCGCCCCCTACTGCGGCGGCGCGCCGGGCGCGGGCGGCGCGGGCTTGACGATGACGAAGGGGATGTCGGAAGAGCGCGCGAGCGCGTTGAAGCTCCTGAGGTCGCCGGTCATCACCTGATTCAGTTGCCGGAGCTGCGCGTCGATCTGCGCGGCCAGCTCGTCGTAGAGCGCGACAGACTGCTCGGTCGGCTGCGCGTCGGCGCTCGCGACGATGGAGCCGAGCGCCGCCAGCTTATTGTTGAGCCGGATGGGGAAGTTCAAAGGGTCCTGGCTGCTCTGGTTCTTCGTCTGGTAGAGCGCCTCCTCGACGGCCTGAAGCTTCCTGTTAAGAGTGCCGCCCGCCGCCAGCAGCGGCTTCGCGTTCGGCTGGTCGGCGACGCGCTTGAGGAGGTCGTCCACCTGCCGCCGCACGTCGCGTATCTGCGAGACGGCGTTGTGCGTCTCGGTCAGCTTGTCGCGGATCTTCGTGAGCAGCGCGAACTGCCTGTCGAACTCCTCCTGCGTCGTCTGGAGCCGCGGGTCTTTCTTTATCTCGAAGCTCTGCGTGTGGGTGCGGCCGTCGGCCGTGAGCTGCACCCGGTACGTGCCGGGCACGGCGCGCGGCCCATTCGTGCCCCCGCCCCAGAGGATGAGGCCCGGGAAGCGCGAAGCCTCCGCGTGGCGCATGTCCCAGACGAAGCGGTTGAGCCCCGCGTCGGCCGTGACGCGCGGCGCGCCGCCTCCGCGCCGCCCTGTGAACTCCGTGGACTCTTCCCCGGTCGGGGCCGAGGGCTGTTGTTCCGGCGGCGTCTGCACCTGCGCCGAGCCGGGCGCGGTCGAAGCGCCGGGCACCCCGGCCGTCCCCCCCGAAGGCGTCGGCGTGGGACTCGGGCGCGGCGGGGCCTTGGCCGTGAACTTCTGCACGGACTTGCCCGCCGGGTCGATGAACTCAATCGTCACGTCCGTCGAAGGCCGTGACTTTAGGTAGTAGTAGACGACAACCCCGCTCGCGGGGTTCGCGCCCACGGTCGCCGTCGCGGGCAGAGGGCCGCCGCCCCCGCCCGGCATGCGGTAAGCGTCCTCGGGCTTCAGGAGGGCCGTCTCGCCGCCGCCCGCGCGCTGCGCGTCGGTCAGTTGATGGAGGACTGTGAGGTCGTCGAGTATCCAGAAGCTCCGGCCCTGCGTGGCGACGACCAAATCCTTCTCGCGCCTGTGGACGGCGAGGTCTGTGATGGGCACGTGAGGGAGGTTCAACTGGAGCGGCTGCCAGCGCTCGCCGTCGTCGAAGGAGACGTAGAGCCCCGTCTCCGTCCCGGCGTAGAGCAGGCCGCGCCGCGCCGGGTCTTCGCGGACGACGCGCGTGAACGCCCCTTCGGGAATGCCCGCGTCGATCTTCTTCCACGTCTTCCCGTAGTCGCCCGTCTTGTAGAGGTAGGGCTTGAAGTCGTCGGACTTGTACATGGTCGCGGCGACGTAGGCCGCGCCCGCCTCGTGCGGCGAGGCGTCGATGGAGTTGATCTGAATCCACTCGGGGATGCCCTGCGGCGTCACGTTCGACCAGGTCTTGCCGTTGTCGCGCGTGACCTGCACCAGCCCGTCGTCCGTCCCCGCCCAGATGACGCCGCGCGTGACGGGCGACTCGGCCAGGCTGAAGATGGTGTCGTAATACTCGACGCTCGTGTTGTCCTTCGTGATGGGGCCGCCCGTCGGCCCCTGCTTCGACTTGTCGTTGCGCGTGAGGTCGGGGCTTATCATCTCCCACGACTGCCCCTCGTTGGTCGAGCGGAAGAGGCGGTCGCCCGCGGCGTACAGGACGTTCGGGTCGTGCGGCGAGAAGAGAATCGGGTAGTTCCACTGGAAGCGGTACTTCATCCCCTCCGCGCCGTGGCCCATCGGGTTGTCGGGCCAGACGTTGACGGCGCGCAACTGCCTGGTGCGGTGGTCGTAGCGCGTCAGGTATCCGCCGTAGGAGCCCGCGAAGACGACGTTCGAGTCCTTCGGGCTCGGGGCTATCCAGCCCGACTCGCCGCCGCCCACGTCGTGCCAGGCGGTCTCGTCGATGCCGAAGTCCTCGGTGCGGCTGCGTATCTTGACCGTCGAGTTGTCCTGCTGCGCGCCGTAGACGTTGTAGGGGAAGTCATTATCGACCGCGACGCGGTAGAACTGCGCGGTCGGCTGATCCTGCTCCGTCCAGGTGCGCCCGCCGTTGAAGGAGACGTTGGCCCCGCCGTCGTTGGCCTCGACCATGCGGTTTGAGTCGTCGGGCGCGATCCACAGGTCGTGGTTGTCGCTGTGCGGGACGGGGATTTGGGTGAAGGTGCGCCCGCCGTCGTTCGAGCGGTAGAAGCCGACGTTGAGGACGTAGACGCGCTCGGCGTTCTGCGGGTCGGCGTAGATGCGCGTGTAGTACCACGCGCGCTGGCGCAGGTCGCGCGACTCGTTGACCTTCGTCCAACTGGCCCCGCCGTTGTCGGAGCGGAAGACGCCGCCGTCCTCGGCTTCGACCAGGGCCCACACGCGCTCGGGCTGCGCGGCCGAGACGGTCACGCCGATCTTGCCGACCATCCCGCGCGGCAGCCCCGGGCTGCGCGTAATCTCTTGCCACGTGTCGCCGCCGTCCGTGGACTTGAACAGGCCGCTGGCGGGGCCGCCGCTCTCGAACGTCCACGGCCGGCGGATGTACTGCCAGAGCGCGGCGTAGAGGACGCTCGCGTTCGACGGGTCGAACGTCAAATCAATCGCGCCGGCCAGAGGGTGCCTGTAGAGAATCTTCTCCCAACTCTTCCCGCCGTCCTTCGAGCGGAAGACGCCGCGCTGCTCGTTCGGGCCGAAGGCGTGGCCGATGGCGGCGACGTAGACGAGGTCTGGGTTGCGCGGGTGGATTCTGACGCGCGAGATGTGGCGCGTGTCGTCGAGGCCCGGCAGCTTCCTCCAGGTCTTGCCCGCGTCGGTCGATTTGTACATCCCGTCGCCGTGCGAGAGGTTGCCGCGCAAGGTCTCCTCGCCCATCCCGACGTAGACGACGTTCGGGTCGGACTCGGAGACTGCCACCGCCCCGACCGAGCCGGTCTTAAACGTTCCGTCGCCCAGGGGCTCCCACGTCACGCCGCCGTCCGTCGTCTTCCACACGCCGCCGCCCGTCGCGCCGAAGTAGTAGACGAAGGGCTGCGAGGGCACGCCCGCCACCGCGGCCGCGCGGCCGCCGCGGAACGGCCCGATCTGCCTGTAGGCGAGCGGGCCGAAAGGTTTCCGCTGCGGCGCGCCCGACTGCTGCCCCTGCGTCGCCTCGGGCTGCTGCGCGCGCGCGTGCAGCGGCAACATGTTCAAGAGAAGAATGACTGTGAGCAGGGACGCGGCGGCCATCGGCGAGAGAAGACGTACCCTCAACATGTGTAAGGCTCCTTGAGCAGAATGGACTTGTGTTCCGACCGGGAAAGCTTTAAAACGGCTGACGTTTGCCGGACACTATATTGCCTTTCGCCCGCGCGGGCAATCGGCATCTGCGAGGAGCGTCGAAGAGTTGAGCGTCGAGATTCGTTACGCCGAAGGATTGACGGAGGAGGAGCGGCAGGCGCTCTTCTTCTGGGACAAGCACGTCTTCGGGCTTGAGGACGCGGGCTATAGCTGGCGGCCGAAGGACTACCACTTCGTCGTCGAGGAGGACGGCCGCCCCTTGAGTCACGTCGGCGTCATCAAGACGACGGTGAGCGTCGGCGGCCGTCAGATCACGGTCGGCGGCGTCGGCGGCGTCGTCACGCGCCCCGAGGCGCAGGGGCGACGCCTCGTCCACGCCGCCATGCGGCAGGCGGACGAGTTCATGTGTCACGAGCTGGGCGCGGAGTTCGGGATGCTCTTCTGCCTGCCGCGCCTCGAACCCTTCTACACGCGGCAGGGCTGGCAGGCCGTGGAGGACGAGGTCGAGATAGACCAGCCCTCGGGCAAGGTCGTCTGGCCCTACCGCGTCATGGTGAAGCCCTGCGGCGAGCGCGTGTGGCCTGCGGGGCGGGTCGAGGTCGGGGGGCCGCCCTGGTGAGCGGCGTCTTGAAGTTGACGAGGTCGGGGCCGGTGCTCTCCGGCTCCGGGGAGGAGCTGGCGCGGATGCGCGCGCACTTCGAGGGGCGTCACCACCTCGCGCTGCCGGGCTTTCTCGACCCGCCGCTGCTCGACATGCTGCGCGCGAAGCTGGCCGTGGCCGAGTTCGCGCGCATCGACCGCGCGGTCGGCAGCGAGCTGCGCCCGCTCGACAATGCGCCCTACACCGCGCTGGAGCTGCTGCTCAACAGCCGCCCCGTCCTCGACCTCATCCCGCGGCTCACAGGCTACCCGCGCCCCGCCTGCTTCACGGGTCGCATCTACCGGCGCGCCCCGGGCGAGAGCCACGTCAGCCGCTGGCACACGGACATCAACGAGGAGGGCCACATGGTCACGCTCAGCATCAACCTGAGCGAGCGCGTCTACCGCGGCGGCACGACGATCATCCGCGACGCCGGCACGAAGCGCGTCCTCTGCGAGCTGCCCAACACGGGCTTCGGCGACGCCATCCTCTTCCCCATCGGCCCGCGCTTCGAGCACCGCGTCCTCGACGTGGAGGGCGACGTGCCGAAGACCGCCCTGGCCGGCTGGTTCAACTCCAAGCCCGACCCGCGCTACCTCTTCGCCCGCGGCGCGGCGGGCGCTTAAAGCCTGACGTCGCCGGGGCGCGGCGCGGTTCAGTCTCACGAATCGTCATGCGCATCGCACTCATCGACATCACGAACCTAGTGAGGATGCGGGATGCCTTCGACACGCGCTGGCGCGTCTTCACCGCCGCCGCCTTTCTGCTCTCGGCCGCCTTCTGGTGGTGGCTACTGCTGACCCGGCCCCGCAGCGAGGCCGGCCTCGTTGACCAGGCCCTCACGGCGCGGACGCTCCTGCTCGCGGCCGCCGTCCTCCTGCCCCTAGCCTTCGCCCTGTCCCGCAAGAACGACTTCTCCCGACTCTTCTTCGCCCTGATGCTCGCCGTCAACTTCGTCACGCTGAGCGTGCTCATCCTCGTGGGGATCGCCCTCGCGGGGCCCCTGCCCGACGAACTGAACCGCGCGACCGGCTTCCTCATCCTCATATCCCTGCTGGTCGTCCTCACGATTTACGAGAAGTATCTGATCCGGCCCTTCTACGTGCTGCTCATCAGCCTGTTGCCGTTCGGCCCTTGGGAGGCGTTCCGCCGACAGGTGCTCCTCTGCCTGCGCCTGTGGTCGGGCGAGTGGAAGAGCGCCGAAGGGGCTCGAAGCGTCGGCGGGGGTGAGACCCCCTACCTCAACCGGGGCGCCCCCTACCGCATGGCGCTGGGGTGGTTCTGGTTCGCCGTCGGGACTGCCTGTTTCTTCGCCGCCCTGTACGGATTCGTCAACGAAGAGTTCCTGCCCGCCGTCGGCCGGCTGGAGTTCTCGGAGGCGTGGCACATGGTCTCCCGCCTTCAGACCACAGAGCTGGGCAGGGGCCGCGTGCCGTTTCAGCAGCATGCGGTGCGCTGCGCGCTGCTCTTCGCCCTCGCCTTCCCCTGCTACTTCGTCTACGGGTATTTCCTGACGCAGTGGCGGCGCGAGCACGTGACCGTCTACCGCGTGCCCCTGATGGAGCACATGACCGCGTCCGACCTGCTGCTGCTCCGCTCCTTCGACGACGACGTGAAGTTCGTGTCGAGGCGCGGCAGCGCCAACAGTTCGCCGCCCTACAAGAGGGTGTACGGGTGGAGCTACACCTTTGAGCAACTGATCGTTGACCGCCTGAAATACCTCGGCCAGGTGCGGCTGTTAGACTTCGAGGAGAAGAGGGAGGGGCTGCTGTCGAAGCGGGGCGTGAGGCTGCTCGCGCGGGCTCTGGGCAGGGACCGGCTGAAGAAGTTCCTGATCGCCGTCTTCCCCGCGGTCTGGTACAGGCTGCCGGCGCAGGGCGGGGTCAGGTACTACGTGAGCGCCGACAGGAAGAGGAAGGAGTGGCAGGACGAGGTGGAGAAGGCCATGCTGCTGGCGCGCGTGATCGTGTTGATGCTCGGCGAGACGGACGGCCTCGACTGGGAGATGCGCAGGGTCGGCGACTCAGACCTCTCCCACAAGACCCTGTTCGTGATGCCGCCGCTCCTCCCGAAGTGGTGGCACTACCGCGCGCGCTGGGAGCGGTTCGCGGACGCGGTGTGCGATCCGGCGAGCGACGAGCGGCGGCTGTTGCTTGAGAAGGTCGATCCGAAGCGCGTCCTCGTCGCCACGCCGCACGGGGACGCGCTGGTTATCATAACCGGGCGGGGCACCTCCCAGCCCTTCTACGAGGCGGCGCTCGACGTCGCCTCGCTCCTCGCCGTCGCCGACCCCGCGGAGTCCGTGCGGATGATTCGGAAGTACCTCAGGTGAGCCCTCAGTTCTCGGCCTTCTTCTTCCGCTTGACGGTGACGCCCGGGAGTTTGAAGTTGTCGCCGAGCCGCCTGATCTTGTCGAGGTCAAGCGCGCCGACGATGTTGACGACCGTCAGCTCGCGGGGCTGCACGACGAGGAGCGCGAAGCCCTCGACGCGGCCGCCCGAGGTCGCCAGGTAGACCTCACCCTCGCCGAAGTCCAACCCCTTCGACTTCACGTCCATGACCCGCGACCAGCCGGGCGCGCGCAACTGCTCGCGCACCGCCGCCACGTCCGCCTCGGCGAACTCCCCCGCCGACTTGAACTCGTAGCTGCGGACGTAGACGCCGCGCAGGCTCGTGATCAGCTCCTTCACGGCGCGCTCGTCGGCGTCCTCGTCCGAGAGCATCGAGCCGGCGAACTTGATGAGGACGCCGTCGATCTCGATGTTGACCGCCTCGGCCGCCTTCGGCGCGAGCCTCTCAAGGCTTTCGAGCCGCAGCCGCCCCGCCCCCGCCTGCGGCGTCCCCTGCCCGCGCGCCGCGACGACGACGACGAAAGTCGCGGTGACGAGAACGATGGTTTTAAGAAGTGCCTGTTTCATGACTTAAATCAAGTAGTCAGTAGTCAGTAGTCAGTAGTCAGTAGAAGAACCTGTCTTGCCCGAACCCTGCGGCTGTCATCCTCAACTTCCTCAAAGCGGAGCCTGCTGACTACTGACTACTGTCTACTGGCTACTTGTCTTTTACTGCTTTCTCCTGCACGTCCTTGAGCTTCGCGCCGGTGAAACGAAGCGCGTAGACCAGTTGCTCCTTCGCCAACAGTCGCGTGTTCTGGACGAGCGTGGACGCGCCGTAGGACGTGCCCATCTGTTCGAGCGTCAAGCCCGCGCCCTTCGCCGTCTCGACGGTCGGGAGTTGCCGCTGCCGCCGACCCGGCGCGGCCGCCACCTGCACGTCCTTGCGCCGGCGCTCCGGGCGCGGGAGGCTTCCGGCCACGACCTTAACCTTTTCGCCTTCGGCCTTCTCCTCTACGGCCCTGACGCCGGCCGGGGTCGCTTCATCCACGGCCTTCTTACCCTTCGCCCCCGGCGGGAAGCTCAACGTGACCTCGGCGGCCGAGCGCGCCGCCGTGCGCTGCGCTCGGAGGAAGGCGAACGCGACGACGACGGACGCGACGACGAGCGCGGCGGCGGCGGCGAGCGCGGCCGGCGCGAAGAGCCTCGACGCGCGCAGGCGCGACACGAACGGCAGGAGCCCGGACGCCCGCGGCTCGGGCGTCGCCTCGGCGGGCAGCGCGAGCGTGCGCGGCTCGTGCCCGAACGCGCCGAGCAGGGCTTCGAGGCGGGCGACCTCCGCATCGGGTTCGCCCTTCTTGTCCCAGAGGTAGTCGCTCATAAACCCCCGTCCTTTCGATCACCGTCCGGCTTCACGCCGAGCCGCTGGCGCAGGAGCTTCATCCCGCGGTGCAGGTTGACGCGCACCGACGCGGGCCGCAGCCCCGTCCGCTCCGCGATCTCGGGGCCGGTCATGCCCTCGACGAGGCGGAGCACGAGCGTCTCGCGGTACGCCTCGGGCAGCGAGCGGATGACCTCCAGCGCCTCGCACGCCTCGGCCCCGCGCCCGGCGCGTTGCGCTATCTCGTCGCGCAGCTCCTCGGTCTGGCGCGTGCGCCGGTAGAAGTCCGCCGCGCGGTTGCGCGCGATGATGGCGACCCACGGCCCGAAGCGCTCGGGGTCGCGCAAGGCCCCGAGCTTGCGGAACGCCGTCAGGAAAACGTCCTGCACGAGGTCTGAGACCTCGCCGTAGGGCACTCGCGCCAGCAGCACGCCGTGCACGAGCGGCGCGAAGGAGTGGTAGAGGCGCTCGAAGGCCGCGCGGTCGCCCGCGCGCGCCGACTCGACGAGCGCCGCCTCGGGCGACCGCGCCTGCGCCGCCGCCTCGGCCCCCCGCTCGGCGAAGATGAGTGTGCCGGTCTCGACCTCGAACATGCCTTGAAGTTTTACGACGCCGCGCGCCCCTGAGGTTCAAAACGCCCGCGGCCCTCTCCCTCTACGCCCATAAAGACGTGGAGGCGGCGCGGAGTGTTAACGAAGGAGAGTAGGCAGTAGGCAGATGGCAGTAGGCGGTGCGCTCCGCGTGACGGATGTTGAGAGGTTAACCCAAACGCTCGGACGGCGGGGCTTTTAACTGCCTACTGCCATCTGCCTACTGCCTACTGCTCAGAAGATGGTGTAGATGAAGGGCGCGAGCGCCGACGACTGCGCGAAGACGAGCAGCGCGCCGAGGAGGAGCAGGACGAGGACGATGGGGAGCAGCCAGAGCTTCTTGTTCTGGCGCAGGAACATCCAGACCTCGGCGGCGAGCGAGAGCTTACCCATCGGAACTTTGAATCCTCCCTTGACCCTTCAGAACAGGCGCTCGAACCCCTCGCGCGTCTGGCGCGTCGCCTTGCGCTCGACCCAGTAGCTTTCCCGCGCGGCCCCGCGCCGCCGCAGGGGGTCGCGGCCCACGAGCCGCGACACCACGCCGTAGGGCGTCATGACGAGGTAGTAGAAGAGCGTCAGCAGCACGCGGCTGTTGACGTGCCCGAGCAGCACCGCGAGCCTCATCCAGGCCGTGTGGAACGCGCGCGCCGCCGGCGGCACGAAGAGCCCCGCGACGACGAGCGCCGCGCCCAGCGCGCCGAAGACGACGACCACGCCCGTCCGCCCGCGGTAGAGGTTCCACGCGGCGACGCCGAGCAGGACTGTGGCAACGAGCAGCGCGCTTTTGCGCGCCTGCGCGTTCGTCACCGCGCCCGCGTGCGTCACGCTCCCCTTCGGCTCAATCAAGTTGGAACTCCTCCTGCCACGAGAGGTCTTCCGAGTAGGCGTTCGGCCCCTGCTCCGACTTGAGCAGCAGGAAGTCGCCCACCACCAGGCAGTCCATCTCCGTGCGCATGAAGCAGGCGAACGCCTGCGCGGGGGTGCAGACGATGGGCTCGCCGCGCACGTTGAAGGAAGTGTTGACGAGCACCGCGCAGCCCGTGAGCCGCTCGAAGGCGGCGAGCAGGTCGTAGTAGGCGGGGCTCTCCTCGCGGCTCACGGTCTGGACGCGCGCCGAGTAGTCCACGTGCGTCACCGCCGGGATGGCCGAGCGCGGCACGTTCAGGCGCTCGATGCCGAAGAGCCCCGCCTCCTCGCCCGCCGTCTCGCGCCTTAAGTCTTCGCGCACCGGCGCGACCAGAAGCATGTAGGGCGAATCGGTCTCAAGCTCGAAGTAGTCCGACACTCGCTCGCGCAAGACCGACGGCGCGAAGGGGCGGAAAGATTCGCGGAACTTGATCTTGAGGTTCATCTGCGACTGCATCCGGGGCGAGCGCGGGTCGCCGAGGATGGAGCGCGCGCCCAACGCGCGCGGGCCGAACTCCATCCGCCCCTGGAACCAGCCGACCACCTTCTCCTCCGCCAAGAGCCGCGCGACCGTCCCGGCCAGCTCGGCGTGCGGCACCTTCCTGTAGCGCGCCCCGAGCGTCACCAGCGACTCCTCGATCTCGTCGTCCGAGAACTCCGGCCCGAGGTACGCGCCGCGCATCCCGTCGGCGCGGCCGCGGCAGACCTCCTCCACCCTTCTCTCGTTGCCGAGGTACTGATACCAGGCCGACAGCGCCGCCCCCAGACTCCCGCCCGCGTCGCCCGCGGCCGGCTGCACCCACACCCGCTCGAACGGCCCCTCCCGAAGTATCCGGCCGTTGCCGACGCAGTTGAGCGCGACGCCGCCCGCGAGACATAGATTCTTCTCCCCCGTCTCTTTGTGAACGTGGCGCGCCATGCGCAGCATCGCCTCCTCGGTCACCTCCTGCACTGAGCGCGCCAAATCCATCTCGCGCTGCGTCACCTCCGACTCGGGCCTGCGCGGCGGCCCGCCGAACAGGCGGTCGAAGGACGCGCTAGTCATCGTCAGCCCCGCGGCGAAGTTGAAGTACTTCATGTTGAGCCGGAGCGAGCCGTCCTCGCGCAGCTCTACCAACTCGTCCAGGATGGCACGGACGTACTTCGGCTCGCCGTAGGGCGCGAGGCCCATCACCTTGTACTCGCCCGAGTTGACCTTGAAGCCCGTGTAGTAGGTGAAGGCGGAGTAGAGGAGCCCGAGCGAGTGCGGGAAGTGAAGCTCTTTTAAGAGGTGAAGCTCGTTCCCCCTCCCGTAGCCGTAAGACGAGGTGGCCCACTCGCCCACGCCGTCCATTGTTAAGACCGCCGCCGACTCGAACGGCGAGGGGAAGAAGGCCGAGGCGGCGTGCGACTCGTGGTGCTCCGTGAAGAGCACCTTGCCGTCGAAGCCCGCCTCCTTCGACACCTGCTCGCGTATCCAGAGCTTCTCGCGCAGCCACAGGGGCATCGCCAACAGGAACGAGCGCAGGCCCCGCGGCGCGTAGTCGATGTATGTCTCAAGCAGCCGCTCGAATTTTAAGAGCGGCTTGTCGTAGAAGGCGACGTAGTCCAGCTCCTTCGGCGTGATGCCCGCGCGCCTCAAACAGAACTCGACGGCGCTCGCCGGGTAGCGGTGGTCGTGCTTCTTGCGCGTGAAGCGCTCCTCCTGCGCCGCCGCCAGCACCTCGCCGTCGCGCACGAGGCACGCCGCCGAGTCGTGGTAGTAGGCCGATATGCCGAGGATGTACATCTTCAGAAAAAGTCACCGCGCACCGCTTCCCGAAAGCCCCCGGCGACAAGCGTTGGATTATCCTTTTTTTATCGCGGGGCGGCAACTTCGACCGCCCCGGGCGGCCCCGTTTTTGCCTCTATTACCGGCGGGAAGGTTTTTACGTACTGTTTGAGGCCAAAACGTATGCGGCAGCGTCCTGAAAATTTCAACCCGGCCCCGGAAGACCCGGAGGCGACGCTCGTCACGCCGCGCTTCGACGCGGACGAGGCGCGACGCGCGCACCCCGTGGTGCCGCTCGCCGAAGTGCCCGCCCGCCACGCCCCGCGCGCGCGACGGATGCGTATGCCGCGACGCTCGTGGACGCCCGCGCTGCTGGCCGTCGCCCTGCTCGCGGTCGCCGCGCTCGGCGGCGCCGTCGCCACGAAAGTCATGCAGAGTCCGCGCGCCGAGAGCGCGCCGGAGCAGGCCCGACCCGCCCCGGTTCAAGCCGCCGAGGCTCCGCCGCAACCGACGACACGCGCGGACGCCGACGTGCCGCGCGAAGCCCAGCCCCCGAGGCCCGTCACACGCGACACGCGCCCGCGCCGCGCGAGAGCGACCACCACGGCGACACTCGCCGAGCCCGAGCGTGACGAAGTCGAGGACTACGAAGACGGCGAACGCCGCGGCAAGCGCGAGGAGAAACGCCGCGAGCGCGAAGAGGAAGTCTTGAAGGAGATACGCAAGGAACTCAAGCGCGCCAAGGGCAAGGCCCCGCGCCTCGTTGACGTACTGACCAATCCTGAGCAGTAGGCAGTAGGCAGTTTTAATCCCCGAAGGGGATAAAGGTAATAGCCGGGGGCAGAGCGAACGACAGTGAGCGCCGCCCCCGGTAGACCGCGATAAAAGTTTCCGACCCTGAAAGGGTCGCACCCTGTAACGCTGTGCGACCCTTTCAGGGTCATAATTATTTTCATCGCTAACCGGGGGTGGCGCTGCGGTCGCCTGCGGCTCCCTCACTGACCCCCGGCTATTGTCTGTATCCCCTCCGGGGATGAACTGCCTGCTGCCGTCTGCCTACTGCCTACTGCTCTTCACTTCCCTCAAGCTCGCGCGCGATGCGGCGGACGGTGTCGAGCGTGTCGATCTCTTCGGGCTTCTTGTCTTCGCGCAGGCGGAGGATGCGCGGGAAGCGCAGGGCGTAGCCGCTCTTGTGCCTTCGAGACTCCTGCACGCGGTCGAAGGTGACCTCCAACACTACCTTCGGCTCGACGACGCGGACGCGCCCGTGCGCGAACTCCTGAAGCGTGTGCGCGCGGAACCATTCGGTCAACTCCGCCAGCTCGGCGTCGGTCAGGCCCGAGTAAGCCTTGCCGACGTTCAAAAGCTCCGGGTCGTCCTCCGAGCGGCGCACGGCGAAGGTGTAGTCGGAGAGCAGGCTCCGCCGCTTCCCGTGCCCGACCTCGACGGCCGTCACCACCACGTCGAGCGTCGCGTAAGCCTTCTTCAGCTTCAGCCACTCGCGCCCGCGCTTGCCCGGCTTGTAGGACGAGCGCGGGTCTTTAATCATTAGCCCCTCGTTGCCGCGCCCGCGCGCCGCCTCGAACTCCGCGTCGAGCCCCTCGACGCCGCCCGTCAACTTCGCCCTCGACAAACGCACGACCCCGGCCGCCTCATCCTTCACCAGGGCTTCGAGCGCCGCGCGCCTCTCCGCGAGCGGCGCGTCGGTCAGCACGCGGCCCGACGAGTAGAGCAGGTCGTAGGCGACGAAGGCGACGGGCACGCCCGTCAACAACTCCTCCGAGACGGTCTTGCGCCCGAGCCGCTTTTGCAGTTCGAGGAAGGGCAGGATGGCCTCGCCGCGCACGGGCACGATCTCGCCGTCGAGCACGGCGTCAGACGGCAACCGCTTCAGGGGCCCGACCAGTTCGGGGAAGCGGTGCGTCACCTCGTCGAGCGTGCGCGTGTAGAGCGCGACGCGGCCCGCCTGCACGTGCGCCTGCCCGCGTATGCCGTCGAACTTGTCCTCGACGTAGAACTCTTCGGGCATCGTGCGCGCCACGTCTTCGGCGGTCTCGGCGGCCGTGGCGAGCATGAACTTGATCGGGTGGAACAGGCGCATCGCCACCCCTTCGAGCGCGCCCCGCCGCGCGCGCACGGCCGTCTCGCCGATGTCGCCCGTCAGCATGTTGACGCGCGCCACGTCCGCGAGCGGCCGCCCGAAGGCGCGCGCCACCGCGTCCTCGACCAGCCCCTCCTTCAGGCCGATGCGCAGGTCGCCGACCAGCAGCTTGACGAGGTACTTCGCCTCGGCGGGCGTGGCATTCGTGAGGGCTTCGACGAGCAGCGACTTCTTGTTCTTCGTCCCGCGCGTCTCGCTCAGGCGCTCGATGAGCGCCCGCGTAGCGGCGAGCGTGAGCGTCGGCGTGACGTTCGAGACGCCCTTCGTCTCCGCGAACGCCTCGTACGCCACGTCGCCCGAGTCGCCCAGGCGGACGTAGCGCGGCCGCAGGTTCTCGACTTCGAGCCCCGTGACCTCCGAGATGGCGTCGCGCAGCATCCCGCCGCCGACGTTCGTCGTGCGCGCGTCGTAGAGCGGGAAGACGTGCCCCGCGAAGTAGCGCGCCGCCAAGGAGAGGTCTTCGTCCGCCAACCCCCCGAAGTACGCGCCGAGCAGCGCCGCCTTCTCCAGCTTCTTCGTCGTCGCCCCCACGGCGTCCGCGACCCCGGCGAAGCCTTGCAGGGTCGCGCCCGCGGGCGGGGCTTCGGTCAACGTTGATGCCCTTTTCTCTTTACGCATTAACGAGTCTCGCCAAGGCCCAGGCAGTACCGCCTGCGGTAGCGGGTGGGTCTGGCGAGCACGGCTTGACGATTGACGAGAGCCACGCGGTTATAAATCGTCATGCTGCACACGGCAGGCCCACCCGCTACCGCGGGCGGTACTGACCGCTATTCCTCCGTCATCATCTCCGCCGGGACGCGCACGGCCTGGGCCTCCGCGGGCTCGCCGAAGATTTCGGGGTGGATGATCTTCAGGAGTATTTCCGCACCCTCGACGACGCGCGGGCCGGGGCGGCTGAAGTAGCTCGTGGCATCGACCGCCCAGACGCGGCCTTCGCGCACGGCCGGCAGGTCCCGCCAGCCGCGCGGCAGCCGGGCGCGTTCGAGCGCGCGCAAAATGTCCTCCTTGTAGTAGCCGCACGGCGCGAGCACGACCGCCTCGGGGGCGTAGTCTCGAATCTCTTCGGCCGTGGTCGTCCGGGACTTTCCGCCCGGGTTGCCGAACGAGGCGTCGCCGCCCGCGAACGCGACCTGCTCGGGCACCCAGTGGCCCGGCGCGAACGGCGGCTCAAGCCATTCGAGGACGAGCGTGCGCGGCCGCGCCTCGACTTCGGTGAGCAGGACGGCCAGCGCGTCCAACTGCACGGTCAGGTCGCGCACGAGCGCGTCGGCCGCCGAAGCCACGCCGGCCAGCTCGCCCACGGTGCGTATGTTGGCGAAGATGTCCTGGATGTTGTTCGGCTCTAGCGAGACGACGCGCGCGTCCGACCCGACGAGGCGCGCGGCCTGTTGGACGGTCTTGTAGCTGACGGCGCAGACCTCGCACAGCTCCTGCGTGATGACGAGGTCGGGCTTCAGCTCCGCCAACAACTTTTCGTCCAGGTTATAGATCGAGCCGTGGCCGTCGAGCTGCGAGCGGACGGCGTGGTCGATCTCGGCGCTCGACATCTCGGCGTGCGAGATGCGGCTCGAAGTGAGCACGGGCTTCCCCACCACCGACGGCGGGAAGTCGCACTCGTGCGTCACGCCGACGAGGCTCTCTTCGAGCCCGAGCGCGCAGACGATCTCGGTCGCCGACGGCAGGAGCGAAACGATGCGCGGGCCTTGACCCATCCCTTGCCCTTCCCCTCTCTCGTGCTGAATCTCTGCGGCGAGGTTGGCGCAACCGCCGCGGGGCTGTCAAGGAGGGCGCGCCCCGCGCTTTTGCGCGCGCGCGCCGAGGGGTTACAATCCCGCCATGCAGGAGCGGAAAGAGTTAACGGTCGAGGGCGTCGTTGACCACATCGCGGTCAGGACGGAGGACATGGAGGGGGACGTGCGGGCGTACGAGCGGCTCGGCTTCCGCGTCGAGACGCTCTACGAGGACTGGGCCATGCTGCGCGACGCGCGGGGCTTCGGCGTGGCGCTCCTGCCGCCGGGGTCGAAGCACCCGCAGCACATCGGCATCCGCGTCGAGACGCGCGAGGCGCTCGAAGAGGCCGCGCGCCGCGAGGGGAACCGCCCCGTCAAGGAGCACCGCGACCGCTCCGTCTCCTTCTACACCAGAGGCGTCGGCGACCGCGCCGTCGAAGTCATCTACTACCCGCCGGAGTACAAGAGTAGTGAATAGTGAATAGTAAATGGTGAATGGTAAGAGCCTGTCTTAACCATTCACCATTTACTATTCACTATTCACTTTTCCACTTATGCGCCCATTCCTTCTCGTCTTCGAGTTCCTCGGCACGACCGAGCTGCTGGTCATCGCGGTGGTCGCGCTCGTCCTGTTCGGGCCGCGCAAGCTGCCGGAGATCGGGCGCACCGTCGGCAAGGCCATCGGCGAGTTCAAGCGCGCCTCCGACGACTTCAAGCGCACGTGGGAGTACGAGGTCGAGATCGAGCGGCGCAGGCCCGCGGCCGAACCCGCGGCCGCCGTCCAAGAGGGCGCGCCGGGCGAGCCGGCGGCGCTCCCGGCCTACGGCGCGGGGGAGTTCGACGGCGCACACCCCCAAGCCGCCACGCCCGAGCCCACGGTCGCGCGCGGCGCGGCCGCAGAGGACGGGCACGCGTGGGACGTGGCGACGGGGCGCGCGGCGGCGCGGCCGGCCGAGAAGGACGACGACGAACTCAACGCCTCCTGAGGCGGGCCGGCGCCCCTTCCCCGTTACTTTCAGGCAGACTCCGACCGACGAGATGGCTTCGACCCTTCTGGACAGCGGCGAGGACGAACGGCAGGAAGGTCGCCAGCTCGGCGGCCAGATGTCCTTCCTCGAACACCTCGACGAGCTACGCCGCCGCCTCATCCGCTCCATGATCTTCGTCCTCGTCGCGCTCGTCCTCTGCTGGTTCGTCTCCGGCCCGATCTACCGCTTCCTCTCCGCCCCGATGAACCGCGCGCTGGCCGAAGCCTCGCAGCGCCCCGTCCCGCTGCAAGGTCTGACGGGCGGCGAGCGGATTCTGCCGCTGGGCGACATCAGGGAGGGGGACGCGGGCCGCTACGTCTTCGACGAGACGACGAAGCTCGGGACGGCCGTCGTCCCGCCGGGCGCGTCGGTCGCCGTGCGCGTGGCGAAGGGGCCGGACGGGCAGCTCGGCGTCTTCACCGACGAGGCGCTCTTCGCGGGCACGTCCGTCATCCCGAAGGGCGTGCGGCTGCCTCTGGACTTTCAGGCGAGGGACGGCGGGCTCCCGAACGAGGACGACAAGCTGGTCGTCCGCACGGCGACCGAGCCCTTCACGCTCTACCTGCAGGTCTCGCTCTACGCGGCGGTCTGCCTCTCGGTGCCGTTCCTGCTCTGGCAAATCTGGGCCTTCATCTCGCCGGGGCTCTACCCGCACGAGCGCGGGTGGGCGATGCCCTTCGTGCTGATGTCGAGCCTCTCGTTCGTGGCGGGGGCGGCCTTCGCCTACTACGTCCTCTTCCCGCCGGCCATCGCGTACCTCCTGGGGATCGGGCAGGACTTCCGCCTGTTCCTGAACGCCTCGGACTACTTCGACTTCGTCATCCTCGTCCTGCTGGCGATGGGCGTGGTCTTCCAGATGCCGGCCGTGACCTACGTGCTCGCGCGCATCGGGCTGGTGGACGCGCGCTTCCTCGTCTCGCACTGGAAAATCTCGGCCATCGTCATCCTCATCGCGGCGGCCGTGCTCTCGCCCACCAGCGACATCCCCAACATGCTCCTCTTCGCCACCCCGATGGTCGTCCTCTACTTCATCTCCATTCTCATCGCCTGGCTCTTCTCGCGCCCGCGGACGGCGGAGTAGATAGAGGGTTTTGGGTGTTGGGGAAGACTCGGTTTTTAACTAACACCCGGCGCCCGACACCCGACACCTTCTTCAGGGCGTATCCAACCGGGGATTCCCGGTAATCATGGTTTGAAAGATGTGCCGGCGGGGCCATTTCGGGGGACTTTACAGGCGTCCGACAGGCAACCGGGACGCCCCCCGGCGCATCTTGACTGTGTCTCCGCAGAGGCCCTAAAATCAGCGCGAAAGTTGCGGCGATGACTGGGTTTAAGCCTCTCGCGGGGACTTCGCCCCGGCGGCTTCTCAGGCGTCGCCCTTTTCGCGACCGCCCCGATAGGTAAACCTTTTAATCTTTGTCTTCAGCCGAACAGGAGTTGTAAAGCGATGGCCCGTCAACAGAGGACGCGTTCTCTGGCCCTAGCCCTTTCCCTGCTCGTCACGGCTTCCCCCGCCGCACTGGCGCAGAAGAAGAAGTCGAGCGACCCGCAGGACGTGCCCGAGCGCGAGCGCACCGTCAAAAAAGAGAAGTCGAACATGTTCAAGAAGTGGATCGACGAGGACGTTGCGTACATCATCACCGACGAGGAGAAGAAGGCCTGGAAGAAGCTCGCCACGGACGCCGAGCGCGAGCAGTTCATCGAAGCCTTCTGGCGCCGCCGCGACCCCGACCCGGACACCGAGCTGAACGAGTACCTCGAAGAGCACTACGAGCGCGTGGCCTACGCCAACCAGCACTTCGCCTCCGGCATCCCCGGCTGGAAGACCGACCGCGGCCGCATCTACATCATGTACGGCGCGCCGCACCAGAAGGAGTCGCACCCCGCGGGCGGCAGCTACGAGCGCCCCTCCTACGAGGGCGGCGGCTCGACGACGACCTACCCCTTTGAAGTCTGGTTCTACCGCTACCTGCCCGGCATCGGCTCCGGCATCGAGATCGAGTTCGTCGATCCGACGGGCACCGGCGAGTACCGCATCGCCCGCTCGCCCGACGAGAAGGACGCCATGCTCAACATCCCCGGCGCGGGGCTCACCCTCATGGAGCAGTTGGGGATGTCGAGCAAGGCCGACCGCGTCGCCAACCGCGGCGCCTTCGGCTACACCGGCCCCGGCGCGCGCGAGTCCGACAGCCCGTTCTCGCGCCTCATCCTCTACACCGACTTGCAGCGGCCGCCGCAGGTCAACGACGTGCTCGAGAAGAGCCTGCTCGCCACGACCGGCTCCGGCGTGGAGGACACCGCCGCGCTCGACGTGGCGACGAAGGTGGACTTCTACCGCGCCTCGGACGAGCGCGTGATGACGGCCATCACCGTCCAGACCGACAACAACGACCTCCAGTTCAAGGACGACGGCAGCGGCATCCAGACGGCGCGCCTCAACATCTACGGCCGCGTGACGAACCTCTCGGGCCGCCGCGTGACGAGCTTCGAGGACCCGGTCACGACGACCGCCACGGTCGAGGAGCTGACCACGCTGCGCGAGCGCAAGTCGGCCTACCAGCGCGTGCTCCCGCTCTCGCCCGGCAACTACAAGGTTGACCTGCTCATCCGCGACGTGAACACCGGCGCGACCACGGTCAAGGCCATCGGCTTCGAGGTGCCTAAGTTCGCGCCCGAGAAGCTCGGGGCCTCCACGCTCGTCCTCGCCGTCAAGCTCCAGGCGCTGAACGACCAGCTCCCGGGCATGTTCGCCATCGGCCCCTACAAGGTGCTGCCGAACGTCTCGGGCGTCTACAAGCGCGGGCAGGACGTCGGCATCTACATGCAGGTCTACAACGCGGGCATCGACCAGACGACGCTCCGGCCCGCGGTGGACGTGGAGTACGTGCTCCTCAAGGAGGGCAAGGAGGTCTTCAAGCAGGCCGAGGACTGGCGCGGCAACTCCGACGCCGGCCAGCGCCTGACGCTGGCGCGCCTGATGCCGACCTCCAACCTCGCCCCCGGCGAGTACGAGATCGCCGTCCGCGTCCGCGACAAGGTCTCCGGCCAGTCGCTCAACCCCACGCAGAAGTTCACCGTCACGGCCGACAAGTAAGGCCGGCGACAACTCGACCTCAGCCGAAGGCGGCGCGCTCTTAACCTGAGCGCGCCGCCTTTCTCTTTCCCGCCGGGGCGCGGGGCGGAAACGTTGACAGCCGCGCACACTTTCGTGGACGATGGCACGCGCGCAGTCTCGACCTTCGGCCAGCGTCACCCCCGGCGATCCGCATGAGCACCAGCGGCCAACATCCAACGCCCCGGCGAACGGGCCCGAAGGTCTTCCTCAGCTACCGCCGCGCAGACTCCTACCCCGCGCTCGGGCTCAAGGACAGGCTCACCGACGCCTTCGGCGAAGGGTCGGTCTTCAGGGACGACGACGACATCCGGCCCGGCGAGCCCTTCACCGAGGCCATCCGCGAAGCGGTCGCGTCCTGCGAGGTGTTCCTGATCCTCATCAGCCCCAACTGGCTGGGCGCGCTCGCGCGGCTGCGAGAGCCCGACGACCTCGTGCGCCGCGAGATAGCCGACGCGCTCGCGCGGCCCGTCACCCTGATACCCCTGCTCATCGACGGCGCGCGGATGCCGACGCCCGAGGAGCTGCCCGAGGAGGTCAGAGGGCTGGCCGCCCGACAGGCGTTCCCGCTCAGTCAGCGCTGGTGGAAGGAGGACATCCAACGTTTGGTTGACGCCATCCGCGGCGAGCCCACTCCGCCACCCACTCGGCCCTACCCGCTCCCGCTACTCCGCCTCCGAAAGCTCCTGAGAGCCTGGTGGCACTCGGTCGCGCTCGTCGTCCTGCTCTCCGCCGTCGGCTTCCTCCTCTGGCGCGCCCTCTCCGGAGCACCCGCGACGGTGACGAACGGTAACGCTAACCTGATTTCCCTGGGTCGGACGCCGGCCGTCTCGCCGACAACGACCACTACGCCGACCCCGACCGCGACGCCCTTGCAGGGCGACACTCTGGACGACGGCTGCCTCGGCCGCCTCCTGCCGCAGGGTCGCTCGACCAGCGTCGAGTACGGCGACGCCGAGTCGCGCGTCGTCGTCCGGCCGGGCCAACCCCTGGGAGGTTCGGCCGGCGTCCTCTTCACCGAAAACGGGCAGCCCGTCGGGGCGCTCAAGTTCAGCTTCATACGGAGCGGCGACGAAGGCGTTTTCAGAATCGAGCAGGTCTTCGGCCCCGACTGCCGCCCGGCCGCGGATTACGGGAGCGACGACCGCCCCGGCGTCAAAGAGAAACTGAGGAATTACGAGTACCTCCGGATGCGGCTGGGGCAGAAGTATTACGACCTGCGCGTCGTGTACAGGCCCCCTAACACCCTCGCCGTCCAGTTCATGGACAGGCCGGACAAACAGAGGTGACGGCGCGACGCGCGCGACGCCGCTTCGACAGGAGAGCGATGATGAAACCCCGCCCGAAGGCCGCCGTCTGCTGCCTCGTCTCCGCCGCAGTCTTTCTCGTCTCGGCGTTGGTCGCGTCGCCCCGCGGGGGCGCGCAGGGCCGCGAGGCCCTCACGCGCCAGGCGTGGACGCTCGACGAGGCGGCCGCGGCGCTCGCGCTCCAGCCGCGCGACGCCTACCTGCAATACGTCGTGCTCCAGCTCGCGCGCCGCGCGGGGCGCTTCGACGAGGTCGAGCCGCGCGTCCGCCGCCTCGCCGGCGCGGACGCCGACCCGCGCGCGGAGCGGGGCCGCGGCACAGACCTCTTCAGCCTCTTCACCGGCGCGCTCGCCGTGCAGGAGAGCTTGCAGCTCGACGCCATGCGCTCCGTGACGCCGAGGCGCACGCCGGCCCCCGCGAACTTCAACGGCAACTTCAACGCGCGGGTCACGAACGCGAACGTGGCGTCGCCGACGGGGAGGCGGCGGCGTCAGACGCGACGGCGCCGGGGACAGACGCGGGCCCAGCGCGCCGACGGCAACGTGAACGCCGAAGAGCGCCTCATCGCCGGGCTCGAAGGGCGCGAGCCCGAGCCCCCCGCACGGCCGCGCACGCAGGGCCGCGTAAAGGTCTCGGCGCTCAAAGGCCCCGACATCAAGAGCCACCCGTGGGAGAAGATGCTCGCGGGCCGGAGGCCCGATGTCTCGCCGCTGGCGCGCGCCGTCCCCGAGGACTTCTACTTCGCGGAGTTCCGCGCGCTGACCAAGCTGCTCGACGCCTTCGACGCGGGCGACCTCTGGGGCTCGCACCTCTACAACCAGGCGTTCCGCGACACGATGACGCTCGACGTGGGCGCGCGGCTCAAGCGGCAGCTCGCCGTCGAGACCGACCCGCGCACGCGCCCCTTCTACGACCTCGTCGTCGAGGAGGTAGCCGTGACGGGCAGCGACCCCTTCGTCCGCGAGGGCAGCGACGTGACGCTCCTCTTCCGCGTCAAGCAGCCCCTCCTCTTCCGCGGCCGCATGGACGACTTCATCGACAACGCCGCGAAGGCAAGGCCCGACGCGCGCCGCGAGGCGGGCGAGTACCTCGGCGTCCAGTACACGCAGCTCCAGACGCCCGAGCGCGACATAAGCGTCGTCTCCGCCTACCCCGAGGAGGGGCTGCACGTCCGCAGCAACTCGCTCGCGGCCTTCAAGCGCGTCGTCGAAGCCGTCAAAGGCAAGGACGCTTCGGGCCGCGCCGTCCGCCGCCTCGGAGACGCCCTTGAGTTCGCATACATACGCACGCTCATGCCGCGGGGCGACGCGCGCGAGGACGGCTTCGTCTACCTCTCCGACCCCTTCGTCCGGCGGCTGATGGGGCCGGTCGTCAAGCTCACGGAGCGCCGCCGCCTGCTCTGCTACAACCACCTGCGCATGACGGGGCACGCCGCGCTCCTCTTCCGCACCGAGCGCGGCCGCGCGCCCAGGTCTCTCGAAGAGCTGAGGGACTCGGGCGCGGCGCCGGGCCTCTTCGGCGAGGGCGCGCTCTCCTGCCCCGACGGCGGGCGCTACGCGCTCTCCGAGGCCGGGACGCACGGCGTCTGCTCGCACCACGGGCACGCCCTGCGCCTGACGCCCAACATCGAGGCGCCCGTGGCCGAAGTCTCGGGCGAGGAGGCCGACGAGTACAACGCGTTCGTCGAGGAGTACAACCGCTACTGGCGCACCTTCTTCGACCCCATCGCCTTCCGCCTGAAGGTCGCGCCCGAGGAGCTGCGCGTCGAGACCGTCATCCTGCCGCTCATCGACAACACCATCTACACGGGGCTCGCGCGCGCGCTCGGCGGCCGGCCCGAGCCGCTCGACGGGCTCCCCGTCCCGCGCCGCAACATCTTCAGCATGGGGCTCCGCCTCAACCGCGAGCAGATGCTCAAAGAGGTCGAAGCCGACCTGCGGAGGCCGAACACGTCCGACGACCTCTTCGACCTCCCCTTCGGCTTCCCCGGCGGACGCGCGGCGCGCGAGAAGACCTACGGGCTGCTCTCGGAAGGCGTCGGCAACCAGATGGCCTTCCACGTCTACGACTCGCGCCCGCCCTTTGAGGTGAACATGCCCTCGCTGCTCGGGATGCTGGCGTCGAGCGGCGCGGGGCGCGGCGTCGTCACGGGCGGCGAGCTGTTCGGCATGGGCGCCTTCTTCGCGCTCGGCATGCTCTCGATCAACTCGCCGGTCTACCTCTCCGTCCCGGTCGCCGACGAGAAGGTCGTGGACGACTACCTCGACTGGTCTGACGCGGCGCTCTCCTACGCCGCGCGCAACGAGCGGCGCGGCCGTTGGATATCCTTCGAGTACGACTTCTACAAGTACAAGCTCTCGACGGGGCAGCCCGCGCGCGCCTTCGGCCTGCGCTTCGACCCGGCGCGCATCAACTTCTACTGGGCGCGCATCGGGCGCGGCGTCTACGTCGCCACCAAGCCCTTCATCCTCGAAGACCTCGCCGCGCTCCACGCGCAGGGCCCGCCCGCCGCGGCCGGCCCCCCGGCGACACCCGACGGAGACCTTTCGGGGCACGGACTCGCGCGCGTGCGCGCGGGGAACTGGAACGAGGTGCTGCCCGACTTCAACCTCTCCTGGGCCGAGAACGAGCGCGAGGCGTGCCTGAACAACCTCGGCCCGCTCGCCTCCGCCGCGCGCGCGCTGACCGCGGTCGCGGAAGGGACGCAGCCGCCGGCGGGCGAGGCGCTCGACCGCGGGACGGTCGAGCTGGCCGAGCGCCTCGCGGGCGCGCGCTTCGTCTGCCCGGAGGGCGGCGCGTACCGCGTCTCGGCCGACGGCCGCCAGGTCTCCTGCGGCGTCCACGGCACGGCCGCCGACCCGCGCCAGCCCGCCGCCCCTTCAGACCAGAGCCCGGCGGGCCGCACCATGCGCGGGCTCTCCGACTTGACGGCCACGCTCACCTTCATGGACGATGGCCTCCACGCAGTCCTCGTCGTCAAACGCAAGTAACACGCGGAGAGAGACGAACGCCCTTCAGAGGTCACACACGACAGATGCGCCAAAGACACGCACGCCTCGCGCTGCTCCTGCTCGCGCTCTTAACCTTTTCCGGCTCCGCGCCCGCGCAGACCTTAGAGCAGCGGCTCAGGGAGATCGACGAGTACGCCGCGAAGGCCGGGCAGGAGTGGAAGGTGCCCGGCTTCTCCGTGGCGGTTGTGAAGGACGACAAGGTCGTCTTCGTCAAGGGCTACGGGGTGAGAGAGCTCGGCAAGCCGGAGCCGGTGGACGGGGACACGCTCTTCGCCGTCGCGTCGAACACGAAGGCGTTCACGTCGGCCGCGCTCGCGACGCTGGTGGACGAGGGGAAGCTGAAGTGGGACGACCCCGTCACGAAGTACCTGCCCTACTTCCAGCTCTACGACCCCTACGCCACGCGCGAGATGACGGTGCGCGACCTTTTGAGCCACCGCAGCGGGCTCGCCACCTTCGGCGGCGACCTGCTCTGGTACGAGACGACCTACTCGCGCGAGGAGATCATCCGCCGCGTGCGCTTCCTCAAGCCGGTCTACGGCTTCCGCAGCCGCTACGGCTACCAGAACATCATGTTCCTCGCCGCGGGCGAGATCGTGCCGGCCGTGACGGGGAAGAGCTGGGACGACTACGTCCGCGAGCGCTTCTTCGCCCCGCTCGGCATGAATCGCACGGTGACGACCCTCAGGCAGTTGACGAGTTCGCAGAACGTCGCCGCCCCGCACAACGAGACGGACGGGCGCGTGAAGGTCGTCAAGTATTCCAACGTGGACTCGGCCGGCGGCGCGGCCGCCATCAACTCCTCGGCCGCGGAGATGGCCGAGTGGGTGCGCTTGCAGTTGGGGCGCGGGACTTACCAGGGCAGGAAGATTTTCTCCGCCGCGGCGTCGCGCGAGATGTGGACGCCGCACACCGTCGTCGGCGGGGTCGGCGAGGCGGCCGAGCGTTTCAACCCGACCGTCCACTTCAACCTCTACGGGCTGGGGTGGGCCCTGAGCGACTACCGCGGCCGCAAGGTCGTCACGCACAGCGGCGGGCTCGACGGCATGACCTCGCGCGTGGCCCTGCTGCCCGAGGAGAACCTCGGCGTCGTCGTCCTCACCAACAGCGAGACGCCGCTGCAAGCCTTCCTCTACTACAAGGTCTTCGACGTCTTTCTGGGCGCGCCCGCGCGCGACTGGAGCGCCGACTTCATGGCGCGCGCCAAGGCCGCCCGCGAGCGCGCGGAGGCCGAGGCGAAGCGGGCCGAGGAGTCGCGCGTCCCCGGCACGAAGCCCTCGCTCCCGCTCTCGGCGTACGCCGGGACCTACGGCGGCCAGATGTACGGCGACGCGAAGGTGACGGAGGAGGGCGGCCGACTGGTCGTGCGCCTGCTGCCGTCGCCCGCCTACGTCGGCGACCTCGAACACTGGCACTTCGACACCTTCCGCATCAAGTGGCGGGAGTCGGTCGTCTACCCCTACCCGCGCGGCTGGGTCACCTTCCAGCTCGACGCGCAGGGCAAGGTCTCCGAGATGAAGATCGACGTGCCCAACCCAGACTTCGACTTCAAGGAGCTTGAGTTCAAACGCTCCGCCGCGAAGTGAAGTGAGCGCGGCACACGCGCCGGAAGACCGTTGTCAGTAAGCCCCCCGGCCTGCCATAATACTTCGTGCCCGCCGCCGCCCCCCGGCCGCGCAAACGGCGAAGCCTGACCTTCCCAGTCCGGCAGACCGCGCCGAAAATAATCTCGACAAGTAAGGCAACAACAATGCGTCTCCGTCCGTCCCGCCTCGCCCCGGCGCTCGTGCGCCACGTCTGCCGCGCGGCCCTCCGGGCCTTCGTCACGGCGCTGGTCTTCGTGGCCTGCATGCTGGCGGCACTCTCTTACATGGGCGTCCCGCTGCCCGCTATGGACGAGGTACTGGAACGCTTCGAGAGCATTTCACAACTGGCCCGGATTCTGTCATGAGGGGAGACGCCTTGAACGAAGAGTCGGAGAGATACTACGAACTGCTCGGCGTCCGCCCGGGCGCTTCCGCGCAGGAGTTGAAGGAGGCGTACCGCGACCTCGCAAAGGTCTGGCACCCCGACCGCTTCGCACACGACCCGCGCCTCCAGCAGAAGGCCCAGGAGAAGCTGAAGGAGGTAAACGAGGCGTACGAGCGTCTGACTTCGGGGAGGGGCGCGAGGCGGCCGCGCCCGGCCCCCGCGCCGGACGTGCCCCGCGCGCACGCCGCCGCGACCGTCACGACCGCCGCGCGAAAACGCCCGCGGGTCTTTCTGCCTACGGCCCTGGTCTTCTGCGCCGCGTTCGTCGTCGCTCTAATCTCCTTCGTGCCGCAGGGCGCGCGACCCGCGCCCGAGCAGACGCCGCCTGCCGAACGTGAGGAGGCTCAGCCCTCCGCCAAGGCGCAGCAGTCTGAGGTCGGTACACACGATGACGCGGGCCGGTCGGCGCGCGGCAAGGAGCGTGCGAACCGCCAATCGCCCTCGGAGACAACCTCCGCCGACAAGGGTTCAGAACCCGGCCCGCAGCAGTTGCGGCCGATGCAGACCGTGACGGTCACCGTCGATGCAGTGAACGGGATGCTGGCGACGCAGGACTGTCCGAACGTGAGCACGCTGACCTTCCCCGCGGGCGAGCAGCCGCGCCGGTACTGCACCGTCCAGCACAAGACGAAGATCGTCCCGCCGTCCGAACCCGCGAAGGCTTCGCGCCTAAAATCCCTCGGGAAGAGTCTGGCCACGCCGTTCAACTGAGGGCGTTATTCGCGTGAGAATACCGACGACCGTTTAGAGGCGGGCTGCGGCCCGCCGTGGCGTGCTGCGATGTATCACGCTACGGCGGGCCGCAGCCGCCTCTAAGCGGGAGGTAAACTGACTGGCGCGCCCTGCGCGAGCGGCTCACGACCCGCGCCGCGCCGCACGCGTTAGAACAGGCTCCCCTGCCCTTCCGCCCCGCCGCTCGCGTCCGCGCCTCCGGGCTCCGAGGTCGGGTTCCTCTCGCCGCGGCGCAGCGCGTTGACGAGGAGGTGCGCGCGGCGCGTGGGCTCGGGCTGGCGGTAGCCGCCGTCGCAGCGCAGCGTCAGGTCAATCGCGCCCTCCAAATCTATCAGGTGGCCGGGCGAGACGTAGACCGGCTGCACGCGCCTCTTCGTCCGCAGGGCCGCGCCGACCGTCTCGCCCTTATCCACCAGCGGCGACCAGGAGCCGCGCTCCTCGCCCGGCTCCTCATACTTGCCGACGAGGACGGACTTGGCGCACCCCAGCGTCGGGCGCTGGACGATGAGCCCGACGTGGCAGGCGATGCCGACGCGCCGCGGGTGCGCCAACCCCTGCCCGTCGAACATGACGGCGTCCGGCTCGGTCTTCAACTTCGCCCACGCTTCTAAAACCGACGGCGACTCGCGGAACGAGAGCAGCCCCGGCACGTACGGGAACTTCGTCTCGCCGACGATGCCGACCTCCTCGACCACTTCGAGGTTGGGGAGGCGCAGCACGACAATCCCCGTGTAGATCGTCGGGTCGAACTTATTGAAGCTGATGTCGGCGCCCGCCACCGTCTCGACCTTCTTCCTCAGAGGCTCGACGCGCACGCGCTCCCGCAGACGCTTCTGAAGCTCCACCGCCTCGCGCGGCGTCAAAGCCCAATCGTGTAGCTGTTCAAAATGAGCCATGCGCCATTCTACGCCGACCCGCCGCCCCCGCGCAGGCCGCGGGCGGGCCGCCGCCGAAGACACGTTCAAAGCCCTGCGGCGGGGCCTTGTCGCCGGCCGCGGCTTTCTATACGCTGTCAGGGGCTTGGCCCCGGACGCCCCGACCGCCGCCGGCCGAGACCGAGCGACTCGACGATACAGCGCCTCGGGCTTAACAGATGCTTTGTTACAAACTCGAAGCCTTTCTCCTCAACCACCGGGCCGCGGAAATGCTGCCGGACGATTTACGCCACCTGCACCGTTTCCGGCTGAACGACCGTGTAACGCTGGTGCCCATCACCGAACAGCTCTGCGAAGAGGTGGTGGCGACTTTCGGGAAATACAGGGCCGAGGACGACCCGTACGAGGACACGCTGTTCATGAGGCTCCACCCGGCGTTGATTCGGATGGCCGTTAAGCTCTCGTTCGTCTCGGCGGTGTTCTACATAGAAGTAGACGCGGCGGGCGGCTTCGGAGATCGGACGGTGATCGTCTGGCATCAGGGCGAAGCCGTCTACGGCCCGTGCGAGGGCGGGAACCGTAGCACCGAGGCGTTAGACCTTTTCGCGCGGCTGGAAGGCATGTCCTTAGACCAGCTCACGGCGCTAAATATTTTTCGGCACCGCTTCACCGAGGACTGGGTGCGGGACGTAGAAGGCGAGAGCGATTAGTGAGCCCGATGATTGTGGCTGAAACGGAAAGGCTCGTTCTCAGGCGCTTCACGCCCGAAGACGCCGAGGAGAATTACCGCATCTACACCGACCCCGACAACATGAGGTTCATGGGCCGGCGACCGGACTCGGTCGAGTTCGAGCGCCACCACCTCCGGCTGCACATCGCCAACTATTACGGCAGACACGATTTCGGGTTGTGGGCGGTCGTGCTCAAAGAGGGCGGCCGACTCATCGGGCGCTGCGGCCTGATCTACCAGCAGATTGAAGGCGCGCAGGAGGTCGAGGTCTCGTACCTCATCGACAAGCATTACTGGGGGCGGGGTCTTGCGACGGAGGCCGCCCGTGAAGTCGCCGGGCTCGGCTTCGAGAAGTACGGGCTCACTCGCCTCGTCGCCGTCATCAACCCCGAGAACGTAGCGTCGGTTCGGGTGGCGGAGAAGATCGGGATGAAGTACGAGCGGGACGTGGACTTCAAAGAGTTCGGCAAGGTCTCGCTGTACGCGAAGGCGCGGGAGACGGCCGCGGCAGGAAAATAACATGGCAGAGACGGAAACCGGGGAGAACAAACGGATCGTGTCGGAATGGTTCGCGCGCCTCGACGCGGGCGACCTGGCCGGGGCGCTCGACATGCTCGGCGAGGACGCGACGTGGTGGATCGCGGGCGGCATCGAGGGGACGCCCGGTTCAGGCGAGCACACGAAGGAGCAGGTTCGCAGGCTGCTGTCGAACATGGGGCGGCAGTTGAAGGGCGGGCTGAGGATGACCGTGCGCGGGATGATAGCCGAGGCCGACCGCGTGGCGGCGGAGGTCACGTCCCGCGGCGAGCTGCGCAGCGGCAAGGTCTACGCGAACGAATACCACTTCGCGCTGACGCTGCGCGACGGGAAGATCACGCGCGTGCGCGAGTACATGGACACGAAGCACGTCGAGGCGACGTGGCTCGACGCTCCCGCGGACACAACACCACGCACATAAAGCTCTACGAAAGGGGCTCGCCGGGCGGCGCACTCTTATGTACACTCTCGCCGACACGAGCCGAACGCCCCGGCCCCCGCCAACCCCCTCGCGGAGTCAGACCGCACCGTTCGGCTTTTGCAACCCCGTTACGGAGTTAAACCGAATCATTCGGTCTAATACTAAGTAGGTTGCAAAAAGTCTTTGCACAAGTACGATGGTCGTCAGTTCTCAGAAATCAGTCGAGCACGGATGACCATCTTGAAATTGAATGCTCAGGAGCGGAGGCGCCTGAAAGCCATTGCCGCTCAGACCACCGAC
>DATMVD010000087.1:0-42615 GCA_035563535.1 Pyrinomonadaceae bacterium
TGTTGCGGCGCGCGATACGCCACTTCGGTCTCGACACTTCCCATTTCACCGGACAGGGTTGGAACAAGGGAAAAACAGTTGGGCCAAAACAACCGTTGCAGAGATTCCTTAACATAGAGATAAGGATCGCCTCTTTCAAGCTGATGAAGCGGCTGTTAGCGGAAGGGATTCTTCCTGCTGTGTGTTCTAGTTGCGGAGGGACTGAATGGCTCAACCAGCCAATCCCTTTGGAACTAGACCACGTCAACGGGAATCATTCCGATAACCGGCTCCCCAATCTTCGGCTGCTATGCCCAAACTGCCACGCCCTGACGCCAACCTATCGCGGTAAAAATAGAACCGCCAGGCTTAGCTCGGTGTTGCCAGGTTAGAGGGTTCACCGAATTTGACCCCATTCACGCGGGAGATTTCGCTCCCGGTGCTCAAAGAACAAGTCCGTTGCGTCTACCGATTTCGCCACCCCGGCACTTTGCGTGAAGATAGCACGGGGCGCGGCGGGGTTCAAAATTCGGGGTCGGGCGCGGGACGGGTCGTGTTAAAATGGGCGCACAGCGGAACCTCGTCGGGGCGGCGGACGGAAGCGGGCGGCACATGACTGAAGAGAAAGAGATTTTCCACCGGCACATCCAGCGCGCGGGGCTGAAGCGGACGGCGCAGCGCGACACCATCCTCGACGTGTTCCTCCGCACCGAGAAGCACCTGTCGAGCGAAGACCTCTACCACCTCGTCAAGGAGGAAGACCCCAACGTCGGCCACACGACCGTCTACCGCACGCTGAAGCTTCTGGTCGAGGCCGGACTCGCGCGCGAGGTGCGCTTCGGCGACGGCCGCACGCGCTACGAGCACAACTACAACCACCCGCACCACGACCACATGATCTGCACCGAGTGCGGCAAGACCATCGAGTTCTTCTCGGCCGAACTCGAAGCCATCCAGGACGCCATCGTCGCCAAGCACAAGTTCCGCCCCACGCAGCACAGCCTCCGCATCTTCGGCGTCTGCGCCCAGTGCCAGCGCAAGGCCGGCGCCCCCACCGACGAGTCCGCCGCCGAGCCCCGCATCCGCTTCGCCTCGGCCCCGAACACGCAGTAGGCGCGTGAACCGTAAACCGTGAACCGTGACGAGTAAGAACAGGCTTCTTCTTGTCGCGGTTCACGGTTTACGGTTCACGCGCCTTTTGCCTTTCCCCCTCCGCCTGATGTACTTTTCACCTGTCTCCCTGATGACAGTTTGAGTGCGAGGTTGTGTATGACCGTCAACGTCGAGTGGAAGACCGCCGCGGGCGGGCACACGGGGCTGGTCGCGGACGGGACGAGCCTGCTGGACGCGGCGAGGCGTCACGGGATTCAGCTCCCGACCGAGTGCGGCGGGCGCGGCGAGTGCGACACGTGCGCGGTCGTCGTCGAGGCCGGCGCGGATCTCCTGTCGGCCCCGTCCGACGCCGAGCGCACGCGGCTCGGGGGCGAGAGGCTGATGGCGTGCGAGCGGCTCGCGTGCCAGGCGAAGGCCGAGCGCGCGGGCGACCTCGTGCTGCGGCCCGTCCCGCAGGCCGCGCGCGAAGAGACGACCGAGGAGACGGCGCGCGACTTCAAAGAGGAGTTCAAACGCCTGCCCCTGCGCAAGAAGCTCGCGACGCTCGCCGGGCTCGAAGCCGAGGTGGCCTACGAGACGCTCGTGAGCGCCGTCAACCTCCCCTTCGATCTCATGGGCAAGGGGCTCGACCTCCTCGCCGGCCGGGGCCGCAGGCTCTCGCAGGCCGACCGCGCGCGCCGCCAGCCCGCGGCCGGGCCGACGCAGCCGCCGACCTCGGGCAGCGACCCCGGCCACGAAGGCCCCGCCATCTGAGAAGTAGACAGTAGACAGTAGTCAGTAGTCAGTAGGCTCCGCCTGGGATACGTTGACGATGACAGTCGTAGGGTTCGAGCGGCGAAGGGTTCTTCTACTGTCTACTGACTACTGTCTACTGTCTACTTCGTTCATGAGAGCCAAGCCTCTCATCCTCTTCGCCGTCCTCCTCTGCGCGGCCGCGCACGTGTCGCCGGCGGGCGCGCGCGCGCAGTCGGGGCAGTGCGGCAAGAGTCCCGTCCTCGTACGGGTGCGGGGCGACGCCACGCCCTTCAGCGGCGAGCGCGCGTACGAACACGTCAGGAAGCTCGTCGAGTTCGGCCCGCGCCCCTCGGGCTCGAAGGGGCTTGAATTCGCGCGCAAGTACATACAGAGAGAGGCGGGCGGGGAGCTGGAAGAGTGGACGGCGGAGACGCCAGCGGGCAAGGTGAAGATGGCGAACGTCGTCGTGGAGCTGAAGGGCGAATCGGACGACACCATCGTCATCGGCAGTCACTACGACACGAAGCGCTTCGAGGAGTTCGCCTTCGTCGGGGCCAACGACGGCGGCTCCTCGACCGGCGCGCTCATCGAGATCGCGCGGGCGCTGCGCGCCGCGGGAGACAAGCGGCGCTTCACCTACCGCCTCCTCTTCTTCGACGGCGAAGAGGCGGTCTGCCGCGAATGGGACGAGTGCTCGAAGCCGGGCCGCCCCGATAATACATACGGCAGTCGCCACGAGGTCGGGCGTCTGAAGTCTTCCGGCCGGCTGAAGCACGTGCGCGCCTTCATCCTGCTCGACATGGTCGGGTTCGAGAACCTCGAGCTGGGGCGCGACGACCTGAGCACGCCCTGGCTCGTGGACATCCTGTGGCAGACGGCGCGGGAGCTGGGCTACTCGAAGCAGTTCGTCGAGCGCGCCGAGTCCGTCGGCGGCGACGACCACGTGCCCTTCCTGAAGGCGGGCGTGCCCTCGGTCGATCTCATACAGCTCTCGACCTACCCGCACTGGCACACCCCCGAGGACACGTTGGACAAAATCTCACCCCACAGTCTCAAGGCGGTCGGCGACGTGGTGCTCGCCTCGCTGCCGCGCGTCGAGGAAAAGATTCTGGGTGAAAGGGGGAAGGGGAAAGGGGAAGCGAGCAGATGAAGATTCACCGTTCACCTTTACCCCTTCCCCTTCTCGTTTCGGAGGTCTCCCATGTTGCAAGCTCCTGACATACTCGTACCCGTGGACTTCTCGCAGACGTCGATCAACGCCGTGCGCGTGGCGCTCGGCATCGCGGAGCCGGGCGGCGATCTGACCCTGCTGCACGTCATCGACAGGGACTTCGTCGAGGACGCGGTCGCGGCCGGGATGGGCTCGACCGAGGACATCACGGCGCGGATGCGCGCGCAGGCCGAGTCGAACTTCGTGAGCGCGCTCGAAGGCATTCAGACCGATGAGGTGGACATCGAGCGCATGATCGTCGTCGGCAGCCCCTTCGTCGAAATCCTGAAGATCGCGCGCGACCTCGACCTGCCGATGATCGTCATGGGCGTGCGCGGCCGCTCGACCGGGGCCGAAGAACTCCTCTTCGGCTCGACGGCCGAGAAGGTGCTGCGCGGCGCGCGCGTGCCCGTGCTCTGCGTGCCTTTCTAAATGTTGGACGGAGGGTTGATGACAGAAGGCGTGAAGAGAGTCGCGGTCGTGCCTGGCGACGGCATCGGGCCGGAGGTCATAGAAGAGGCGGTCGGCGTGCTCGACGCGCTCGGCGGGACGCACGGCGTGCGGCTAGAGCTGGAGCACTTCGACTGGGGCGCGGACAAGTTCCTGTCCGAAGGCGTCAGCCTGCCGGAGGGCGCGCTCGGGATGCTCGCGTCGGAGTTCGACGCGATACTGTCGGGCGCGTTCGGCGACCCGCGCGTGCCCTCGAACCAGCACGCCGAGGACATCCTGATGGGGATGCGGCGCGGCCTCGACCTCTACATCAACATGCGCCCCGTGCGCCTGCTCAACGAGCGGCTCACGCCTTTGAAGGGCCGCGCGGTCGAGGACGTTGACTTCGTCGTCTTCCGCGAGAACACCGAGGGCGCGTACACGGGCATGGGCGGCTTCCTCAAGCGGGGCACGCCCGACGAGGTCGCCACGCAGGAGGAGATCAACACGCGCAAGGGCGTCGAGCGCATCGTCGTCGCCGCCTTCGAGTACGCCCGGAGCCGCGGCCGAAAGAAGGTGACGATGTGCGACAAGTCGAACGTGCAGCGCTTCGGCGGCGACCTCTGGCAGCGCGTTTTCAAAGAGGTGGCCGCGCGCTACGACGGGATAGAGGCGAACCACCAGTACGTGGACGCGGCCGCGATGTTCATGGTCTTGAACCCCGCGCAGTACGAGGTCGTCGTCACTAACAACCTCTTCGGCGACATCCTGACCGACCTCGGCGCGGCGCTCCAGGGGGGCTTAGGGCTCGCCGCCTCGGGCAACATACATCCGGGGCGCGTCTCGCTCTTCGAGCCCGTCCACGGCAGCGCGCCGCCGCTCGCGGGGCAGAACAAGGCCAACCCGGCAGGGGCTATCCTCAGTGCGGCGCTGATGCTAGAATACCTCGGACACGCGGCGGCGGCGGCGGCGGTCGAAAGCGCGGTGCGCGACTCAATCGCCGCGGGCGACACGACCCGAGACCTCGGCGGCTCGCTCTCGACCCGCGAGGCGGGGGAGAAGATCAGAAAGGCCGTGAACCGTAAACCGTAAACTGTGACAAGTAAGAGCTGCTTTTATCCTGTCACGGTTTACGGTTCACGGTTTACGAGCGAAGCTTATGACGAAGGGGCAGGAGACGGCGCAGAGGCTGATCGCGGTGCTGGTCATCATGGCGATGCTGGCCGTGATGGGCATCCCGCTGACCGTCATCGTCTTCTTCGCGACGGTGGTCTTCTTCGTCTGGCGCGCCGTCCAGCGCTCCGAGCAGCAGGACGTGAAGAACATCTTCGACTTCTACGTCTCGGCCAACGAAATCCTCCGCGACGACGAGAAGCGCTGGTACGGCTTCGAGGTCAACCGCGTCATCGCCGAGGGCGAGCGCGTCCTGCACATGATGGCCGACCCGCCGCCGCTCGTCTACTTCACCCTCGGCGCGCTCTACCACCGCGCGGGCGACCACGAGGCCGCGGCCGAACACCTCGCCTACGTGCTCGAAGAGGACGGCGGCGACGAGTCTTCGCGCACGCAGCCTTCGGCGGAGCTGCGCCGCTACGTGGACGTGCTCCGCCGCATCGAGCGCGAGCCGGCCGAGGCCCCGCAGACGACGGCCGCCATGCGCAGCCTCGAACGCGCACGCCGCGCGCGCGCCGCCGCCATGCTCGAAGAGAGCCGCGCGCGGTTGGCCTCCGGGCGGCAGCAGGCCGCCATCCCGCCCGCCGCGACGCACAGGCCGGAGGAGCTGGGGCTCCACCACCTGACGGGCAAGCGCCCGCTCGCGCCGCCCACGCCGACGCCGGTCGTGCCCCAGCCCATCGCGGAGGTCTTGCGCGACCTCTACGACGAAGAGAAGAAGACGGCCTGAGCACGAGGGGGACTCTGAGAAGCGCGGCGGCCTCCTGGAAGGCCGCCGCGCTTCGCCGTTTACCGGCGGTGAGAAGGTACGGTTTCGCCCCCCGCGGCCTGCGCCGGTTAACGCCGCGTTAATGTCAAGCGCCCCCGTTTCTGCTATAACGAACTACAGATTTAAGATTTCGCCCCTCGCCGGTTGAACGCCCAGTCCGATGACGATTGAGACAGGGAAGAAGGTCGGGAGCTACGTCATCGAAGAGCCCGTCGGCCGCGGCGGGATGGGTGTCGTCTACCGCGGGCGGCACGAGAAGCTGCACCGCGTCGTCGCCGTCAAGTCGATCAACCCGCGCGGCACGCACGACCTCCGGCGGCTCCGCCACCGCTTCGAGCGCGAGGCTTACGTCCAGGCGCAGCTCGATCACCCCGGCATCGTCAAAATCTACGACTACATCGTCTCCGAGCAGACCTACTTCATCGTCATGGAGTTCGTCGAGGGGCGCTCGCTCGCGCAGTGCATCTCCCAGCACCCGGGCGGCCTCGGGATGGAACGCGCGATCGACCTCTTCGAGCAGATACTCGAAGCCGTCTCCTACGCGCACACCTTCGTCTACCGCGACGAGTCGGGCACGACTCACGAAGGCATCATCCACCGCGACCTCAAGCCGCCGAACATCATGGTCACGGACGGCGACCGCATCAAGGTCACGGACTTCGGCATCGTCAAGCTGGTCGGCGCGTCGGCGACCGACACGTCGAAGATCGCCTACGGCTCGCCGCGCTACGTCTCGCCCGAGCAGGCCGCGGGCGAGCACCTCGACCAGCGCTCGGACATCTACTCGCTCGGCGTCATCCTCTACGAGATGCTCACCGGCGAGCCGCCCTTCGGCGGCCGCGCGGGCGCGAAGGACGGCTGGCACCGGACAGAGATTCTGCGCGCGCACCGCGAGACGCCGCCGCCCGCGCCGACCTCGCTCAACCCGGAGATACTCGCCGCCGTCGAGAAGGTCGTGCTGCGCGCGCTAGAGAAGAAGCCGGAGCGGCGCTTCAGTACGGCCGCCGACTTCCTGCGCGCCGTGCGCAAGGCGCGGGGCCGCGACGCGCCCCGGCCCGCGGCGGAGGGCGTCGGCGTCTCGCCTCCGGCGGCCGCGAAGGCCACGGGCGTGCTCGGCGAGGCGACGGAAGAGCTTTCGGGCGACCCTTATCACACGCAGCCGCTCTCGGCCGACACCTCGGGCGAGGAGAAGGTCTGCCGCGTGTGCGGCTCGGCGGTCGATGAAGGCGACGCGGTCTGCGACACCTGCGGGCACGACCTGACGGCGTCGCCCGCGACGGCCGAGCTGGCGCGGCAGGAGGCGACGACGCGCCACAGGGGCGGGCAGGGCTTGAGGCTCTTCGGCGTCTCGGCCGCGCTGCTCGCGCTGCTCGCCGCGCTCGTCTACCTCGTCTCAAGCATCGACCTCTCGAACCCGAAGGAGCCGGCCGCGCAGGCGACCCCGGCCCCGACGACTGAGCCTATGCCTTCGCCGCAGCCACCGCCCGCGGGGGTCACGATGCTCGCCTCGTCCGTGAAGGTCGATTCGTCTTACGACAGCTACAACGCGCGGCCTTTGACGGACGGCGTGACGGACGTGCGCGAGATCGGGGCGATGCGCTACAACCAGGGCAACTGGGTCTCGGCCGAGAGCCCGGAGCCGCACTGGATCGAGCTCGAATTCAAGAAGCCGGCGCGCGTGACGGCCGTCTACGTCTACTGGGGCTTCGACAAAGACCGCTACATGCCTTCGCGCAGCGTCGAGCTACAGGCCCCGGACGGCGCGGGGTGGCGCACCGTCTCGAAGCTCGAGCCGGGCGACAACTACGACCGCGCGGCCTTCGAGTTCGCCCCCTTCGTCGCCGAGCGCCTGCGCCTCTTCCAGCCCGCGCAGGCCGGGCCGCAGAACCGCCCCTTCGTCATGTGGGTGCGCGAGGTGCAGGCGTTCGGCGCGGCCGACTGAAAGGCCCGGAAACACGCGAGACGCCCGCGTCGTAAAAGGGGAGAGTGAGTCCGAAGGCCACGACGGAGGCCCCACGTATGTCAGATTTCATCGCGGTCACGGGCGAGTCGGGCGGGAGCCAGACGGTCGCCGAGCACGCGGCGCGGCGCGTCATGGCGGGCGACGTGGAGACGGTGCGCGCCCGCCTCGTCTACGCCCTCGAAAGTCTCGGCTACACGGTCGTCAGCGAGAGCCCTTTGCAGGCGCGGCGCGGCAAGCTGAAGGACATCTTTCGCGCCGACTTCACGGAGCACCCGCGCAAGCTGTCGGTGGGCCTGAGGCAGGGCGGGTCGGCGACGACGCAGGTCACGTTCGACTTCGCGGTCACGCACGGCGGCTGCTCGACGCAGGGCGACCTCCTGACGCTCGAACGCGAGGCCGACGCCCTCGTCGCGCTCGCGCAGACGACGCCCGCGACGGGCCTGTGCCGCTCGTGCGGGACCGAGAACGGGCAAGGGGCGCGCTTCTGCCGACACTGCGGAGCGCCGAGCGCGGCGGGCGCGCCCGCGGAGGTCGAGGTGCTGCGGCTGACGGCCGCCTCGCGCGCGGGCTTGCAGGAGATCGTGGGCGGCCTCTCCATCGCGGTGCTCGCGCTGGCGGGCGCGCTGGCGATGATACTTTTGTCGGCCAGGCCGAAGGTGGTCAACATCGGCTGGGGCGTCCTCGTCATCGGCGAGATCGTCGGCTGGTGGATGGCGCTCTCCGGGATTGCGCGCCTGCACCGCACGCTCAACCGGAAGCCCGAAGAGAAGCCGCTCCCCGCCGCGCCCGCCGTCACGACACAGCTCGCGCGCGCGCGCGACGCGGCGCTCCCGCCCGCGCACTTCTCCGTGACCGAGGGGACGACCGAGCTGCTCGGCTCCGCCCCGCGCGAGCGCGAGAAGGCAGCCCTGCGGCGAGAGCCGTCCGACACGAGCCCGATTGGTTGAGCCCGGCCCTTCGTCTATCATTCGCACGACATGCTCACAGCAGAGATCATCGCCGTCGGCTCCGAGCTGCTGACGCCGTTCAGCACAGACACCAACAGCCTCTGGCTGACCGACCGGCTCAACACGGTCGGCGTCGAGGTCAAGCTCAAAACGATCGTCGGCGACGACGACGCGCGGCTCGAAGAGACCGTCCGCGACGCCGTCAAGCGCTCGGGGGTCGTCGTCCTGACCGGCGGGCTCGGCCCGACCGAGGACGACATCACGCGCAAGATCGCCGCGCGCGCGCTCGGCCGCCGCCTGCTGCTCGACGAACGTGTCCTGGACGACATCAAGGCGAAGTTCCTCCGCTGGGGTCGCAAGATGCCGGAGATCAACGCGCGGCAGGCGATGGTCATGGAGGGCGCGCAGGTTCTGGACAACCCGAACGGCTCCGCGCCGGGCATGTACCTTGAGCACGAGGGGCGCGTCGTCGTCCTGCTGCCGGGCCCGCCGCGCGAGATGAAGCCGATGTTCGAGGGGCTCGTCCTCCCGAAGCTCGCCGAGCGCTCGGGCGGCGTGCGCGTCGCCCGCCGCGTGCTGCGCGTCGCGGGCCTCGGCGAGTCGGCCGTGGACGAGCGCATCGCGCCGGTCTACACGCAGTACAAGAACCCGCAGACGACCATCCTCTTCAACAGCACCGAGATCGAGATTCACCTGACGGCGCAGGCGAAGTCCGAGGCCGAGGCCGAGCTGCTGCTCGACGGCCTGGCCGGGCAGATAGAGGAGCGTTTGGGCGACTCGGTCTTCGCCTTCCGCGGCGAGAAGATGGAGGAGGTCGTCGGGCTCCGCCTCGCCGTCGCCGGCTTCACGCTCGCCACGGCCGAGAGCTGCACGGGCGGGCTCGTCGCGCACCGCCTGACGGAGGTGCCCGGCTCCTCGACCTACTTCATGGAGGGCGTCGTCACCTACTCGAACGAGGCGAAGACGCGGCTGCTCGGCGTGCCCGCGGAGCTAATCGAGGCGCACGGCGCGGTCTCCGCGGAGGTGGCCGAGGCGATGGCCGTCGGCGTGAAGCAGAGGGCCGGGACCGACTTCGGCCTCTCGGTCACGGGGATCGCGGGGCCGGGCGGCGGGAGCGAGGGGAAGCCGGTCGGGCTGGTCTACGTCGCGCTCGCCGACGACGCGCACACCGAGCACAGGCGGCTGATGCTGCCCGGCGACCGCTACCTCATACGCACGCGCGCCTCGCAGTTCGCTCTCGACCTACTGCGCCGCCGTTTAATCTGAAAGAGGAGTGCCGGAATGTTCTGTCCACAGTGCGGGAATAAACAGAGCGACGAGCTGAAGTTCTGCAACCTGTGCGGGGCGAACCTGTACGCCGTGCGGCAGGTGGTCGCGACGCGCGCGACCGAAGAGAAGTTCGACTGGAGTAAGACGTGGGTCGCCGAGATGATGCTCTCCGAGTCGGAGCGCAACAGGCGGCAGGCAGACTTCGAACAGAAGCACGGCCTGACCCCCGAGATCAGGCGCTACAACGAGATCAAGGGCGGCGTCATCACGGCCTTCGTCGGCGTCGGCGTCATGCTCTTCCTCGCCGTCCTCGGCCCGGCCATTGCCAACAGCGGCCAGAACCCCCCCGGCGACGCCGAGATCATCCGCAACGTCTGGGTGGTCGGCGTCATCCCCTTCCTGGTCGGGCTCGCGCTCATCTTCAACGGCCTCTTCGTCAGCAAGAAGATCGTCGAGCTGCAAAAGCGCGCCCGCGGCCTCGCGCCCGAAGCGCTGCCGAAGGGCGCGGAACAGCCCTCGCTCAAAGCGGCCGACACCTCCGAGTTCATCCCCACCGGCTTCAGCGTCACCGAAGGCACGACGAAGCACCTAACGTTGAAGGATGAACGCTGAACTATGAACTATGAACTGAAAGGCCGGGGGCCGAGTTTCCCAAGCAGGAACTCGGCCCCCGGCCTTTCAGTTCATAGTTCAGCGTTCCTACTTTAGCGTTCCGAGGATCATCTCCGCGGCCTGCTCAACGGCGGGCGTGATGATGTCCTCGCCGGCCGATTTGGCCTTCGACTTGAACTGCCGTGCCGCGGCCGTGCCGGGCGTGCCGGGCGCTTGGAGCTTGATGTCGAGCGTCAGCTCGTCCTTCTGCTTGACGTTGGCCGAGACGGTGCCGGCGCTGATGACGGCGGTGGTCGCCGCCGAGGCCGCCACGTTGCCGGCGGTGCTGCCCGTGTGGCCGTAGCCGACCTGCCCGACGGCCGGCGCTATCACCTTGCCGAACATCCCGCCGAAGCCGCCGCCGCCCTTCTTGTGCGAGACCGTGGCGTAGACGACGAAGTCGCACTCCTTCCGCCGCGCCTCCTCTTCAACCTGCGAAGGCAGCTTCGCCTCAAGCTGCACCGTCTCGACCGCGGGGCCCTTCAGGTACGCGGCCAGGGTGTTCTGCACGGCCGCCGCGAGGTCTGCCGCGCTCATCGCTTCGCCGACCGCGCCGGTCTTGACGCCCGCCAGGCCGAGCCGCACGACGCCGGGCTTCTTCGCGCCCAACTCGGCGGGGGCCTGCTGTGTCTGCGGGCCGGCGAGGTCGCTCACGGCCGCGCTCACGCCGGAGCTGGAAGGCGTCTGAGGGCCGGAGTTCACGTCGTCCGAGCCGCCCGACTGCGCCGACATCATGGCGGCGGCGGAGAAGTCTTTGACCTCGCGGTAGTCGGCCGGGGGCTCGAAGAGTGACGCGTCGAGCGTGGCCTGCGAGAGTTCGACGACCTCGTTGACCATCGAGAAGCTCTCGCGGCCGTCCTTGTCGAACATGGTCATCTTTTCGTAGACGGGGAAGCCGCGCTTGGCCGTGCCGACGGTCTTCGTCTCGTAGCGGTCGCGGCAGCCGCCCGCCTGTTGCGGGTTGTAGTAGCGCGCGGCGCGCTCCGCGTCGCATGCGAGCTGGAAGGTCGCGTCGATGTACCAGCCGTCGGTCTCCATCTTCGTGTCCACGGGGCTGCACGAGTCGGGCGAAGACTTGGTCTCAATCGTGATAATCAGGCGGCGCGCGGTGTAGCCGAACATCTGCTTGCGCTCGCCCGTGTCCTTCGTCGTGATGACCGACGTGACGAGCCCGCCTTGCCTGCGCTCGGAGGTCTTGTTCGTGTCGGAGGCCGGTGTGTTGGCGGCGCTCCCGTCGTCGTAGGGGTTGACGGTGTAAGCCTTCATCGCGGGCATGATTTGAAGGTCGCGGCGCAGGTCGCACTGCTGGATGGTGACGGACTGTCCGCCCATCTGCTCGGTGCGCTGGCGCTTGCCCTTGATGTAGGTCGCGTTCTCGTACGACTGGCCCTGTACGGTCTGGCGCGACTTGATCTTCACGTCGGCGCGCACCTCTGCGGCGAAGACCCCGACGCAGAGCAGCACGAGCGCGAGGCGGCCGGCACGTAGTAAGTTGGTCATTGATGAATCCCTTCCTTGATGAATTTGGTAGCCCACGCCGAGAGAGAGCGCGTCCCTCACACTGCTAACGCGCAGGCGGGAGAGGAAAAGGATCAGGCGCGACGACTTAAAACCCCTGTTGACCGCCGGGACGCTGGGGGCATACAAGTAGACTCTCATGATGCGTCGAACTGTGCTCGCCGCCTTGACCCTTCTCTCGCTCCTTCCCCTGCCGCTCCGCGCGCAGGGCGAAACGAAGCTCTACGTCCGCGTCAACCAGCTCGGATACCGCGTCGGCGACGCGAAGGTCGCGGTCGCGTTCTCGACCGGGGAGCTACCCGAGAAGTTTCAGGTGGTGGACGCCGGGGACAAGCGCGTCGCCTTCGAGGGCGCGGCGCGGCGCGCGGCGGGCGGCTGGGGGCGGTTCGCCGCCCACGCGGAGCTGGACTTCACGGGCTTGAGGAGGGCCGGGCGATACCGGCTGCGGGTGGGCGGCGCGGAGTCCGCGAGTTTTGAAGTGGGCACGGGCGTGTACGCGGGGCTCGCCGACGAGCTGCTTGAGTTCATGCGTCAGCAGCGCTGCGGCTACAACCCCTTCCTCGACGCGGTCTGCCACCCGTTCGACGGGCGCACGGCCTACGGCCCCGAAGCCCCTGGCACCTACCTCGACGCCACGGGCGGCTGGCACGACGCGGGCGACCAGTTGAAGTATCTCCTGACTTCGAGCAACGCGACCGCGCAGATGCTCCTCGCCTACGTGCTCACGAGTCCGGCGGCGCGCGGGCGGTCTCGGAAGTCGGGCGCGGTCTTCAAAGACGGGTTCGACGGGCGGGGTCGTCCGGGCGCGAACGGCACGCCGGACGTGCTGGACGAGGCGCGCTGGGGGCTCGAATGGATGTTGAAGCTGCACCCCGCGCCCGGCGGCCTCTACCATCAGGTCGCGGACGACCGCGACCACGTCGGCTTCAGGCTCCCGCAGAACGAGACGGCCGACTACGGCTGGGGCAAAGGGTCGTACCGCGTCGTCTACTTCGCCGACGGCGCGCCGCAGGGGTTGAGGCAGTTCAAGAGTAGGTCGGACGGGGTCGCTAACCTCGCCGGGCGCTACGCCGCGGCGATGGCGCTCGGCTATCAGGTCTGGAAGGACTCGCCGCGCGAGCGCGCGTACGCGCAGAGGCTTTTGCGGGCCGGCGTCGAAGTTTACGAACTGGGCAGGGCGAAGGAGGGCGTGCAGCAGGGCAACTCGTACGGCGCGCCGTACCGCTACGAAGAGACGACGTGGGCCGACGACATGGAGTGGGGCGCGGCCGAACTCTACCGCGCGACGGGCGAGCGGCGTTATTTGAGAGACGCGGAGAGGTACGCGCGGCTGGCGGCGTCGGAGTCGTGGATGGGGAAGGAGCAGACGGGGCATTACCAGTTCTACCCGTTCATGAACGTCGGACACTTCAGACTTTATGACCCGGCCGACCGCAGGCTGCGCGCGGAGCTGGCGGGGTATTACCGCGAGGGAATTGAGCGGTGTTTGACGGCGGGCTCGAAGAACCCTTACGGCGTCGGCGTCCCCTTCATCTGGTGCTCGAACAACCTCGTGGCGGCGCTCGCCACGCAGTGCCTTCTCTACGAGAGGATGACGGGCGACAGGCGCTTCCGACGCTTCGCCGCGGCGCAAGGCGACTGGCTGCTGGGGCGCAACCCCTGGGGCGTCTCGATGTTCACGGGGCTCCCGGCGGGCGGCGTCTCGCCGAAAGACCCGCACCTCTTCACGAACGCGCTGCTCAAGCGCGAGGTGCGCGGCGGGCTCGTGGACGGCCCCGTCTACCGGCGGATTTTTCAGAGCCTCAAAGGCGTCGGCATCACGGAGCCCGACCCGCTCGCTCCGTTCCAGGACGAGCGGGCCGTCTACCACGACGACATCAAGGACTACTCGACCAACGAGCCGACGATGGACGGCACGGCCTCGGCGATTCTGCTCTGGGCTTTGCTGGGAGGGGAGAGTAGGCAGTAGGCAGACGGCAGTAGGCAGTTCGGAGCCCCACAGGAGCGGCATAAGGTAGCCAGGGGCAAGGCGAAGGCGTAGCCGAAGCGCCGCCCCTGGTAACGATGGTTTTAAATATTCGGAGCCCTGTAAGGGCGACAGAGTCTGCCGCCCTTACAGGGCTCCGGTGTTTTTATTCGGCGACGACCAGGGGCGTCGCCTTTGCCGCTCGCCTGCGGCTCGCGTCTGCGGCTTGCCCCTGGCTACCTTATGCCGCCGCTTCGCGGCTCCGCGCCATTGCCTACTGCCATGCGCCTACTGCCTACTGCCTACTGATTCGGCCGCAGGACGGGCGGTGTCGGGGCGTTGGGACGCCTGGGCGGGGTGCGTTGCAGCTCTTCGAGGAGCCACTTGACGGCGGCTTCGAGCGTCGGGTCTTCGCCGCGGGCGAGGGCCTCGGGGCGGTCTACGACTTCCACGTCGGGGTCAACGCCCTCGGCCTCGACCGCCCACTTGCCCGTGACGTCCAGGAAGCGGAAGGAGGGCGTCGAGAGGCTGCTGCCGTCGGCGAGCTGCGGGTTCCCCGAAAGCCCGATCAACCCGCCCCACGTCCTCGTGCCGAAGATGCGGCCAAGGTTGCGCTCGCGGAAGTAGAAGGGCAGGGCGTCGCCGCCCGACCCGGCGTAGCCGTTAATCAGCATCGCCTTCGGCCCCACGTGCGCGAAGGCGGGCGTCGAGGTCAGCTCGATGCCGCGGCGCGCCCAGTAGTTGAGCGGGCGGCGCTCCAACAGCTCGATCATGCGGTCGGGGATGAAGCCTCCGCCGTTGTAGCGGTCGTCGATGATGAGCGCGTCCTTGTTGGCCTGCGGGTAGAAGCCCTTGAACAGCTCGCGGTTCCCCTCGACCGCGGTGTTCGGCGCGTGGATGTAGCCGATGCGCCCGCCCGAGAGCCTCTCGACCATCGCGCGGCGCGACTGTATCCAGTCGAGGTAGCGCACGTTCGACTCGCTCCTGATGGGGCGGACGCGCTCCTCGCGCGAGCCGGCGGCGTCGGGCCTGTCGTTCAGCGTCAGCGTGACGGCGCGCGCGGCCTTGCCCTCCAACAGCTCATAAAAGTTCTTGACGCCGCGGGTCGTGCGGCCGTCCACCGCAAGGATTAAGTCTCCCACCTTGGCCTTCACGCCCGGCTCGGTGAGCGGCGAGCGGAAGGACTCCTGCCAGTTCTCGCCGGGGAAGATTTTGGCGATGCGGAAATAGCCCGAGGCGTCGGGCACGATCTCGGCCCCGAGCAGGCCGCCGTCCTCGCGCTTGACCTTCGGCGGGTCGTCGCCGCGCTCGGCATAGACGTGGCCCGCCATCAGCTCGCTGCCGAGTTCGGTCAAAAGGTACGTGAAGTCTTCGCGGTTGGCGACGTAGGGGACGAGCGCGCCGTACTTGTCGCGCAGGCCCTTCCAGTCGGTGCCGTGCAGGTTCGGGTCGTAGAACCAGTCGCGCATCGTGCGCCAGGCGTCCGTGTACATCTCGGCCCACTCGGCCTTCGGGTCGAGCTTCATCGTCAAGCCTTCGAGCTTGAGCAGGCCGGCGTCCGGCTTCTGCCCGGGCGCGAGCGGCGCGATGCCGTAGTTGTCGCGCGCCTGGAAGATGACGTGCTTGAGTCCGGCGGCGAGGTCGTACTCCTGTATGCCCTCGATGATGGGCTGCTCGGTCTTGGCTTCGAGGTTGTAGAGCACGAGGCGGCCGGGCGTGCCGGTCAGGTAGAGCACGCCCGCGTCGGTCGCCGAGAGGTGCCGGTAGTTGCTGTTCGGGCCGGGGATGGCGCGGACGCGGTTCTCGAAGCCCTCGAAGTCGATACGGACGTTAACGCCCGCGGGCTGTGCGGCCGGAGTCGGGCTCGGCTGCGCGGCCGCCGCTTCGGGCGTGGGCGAAGGCTGCGGCTGCGCGCCTCCGCCCTGAGGCGTCGCTTGCGGGCGCGCGCCCTGCGCGGGCGGGGCCTGCGCAGGGTTGGGCGGCGGGGTGAGCGGGCGCTCGGCGGTCTTGGCGCGCTCCTCGTCGCTCGTGGGGAGGAAGAGCGCGGGGCCGTCCGCCGCGAGCAGCCCGACGTAGACGCGCGTCGGGTTGGTGTAGAGGTAGTTGAACTCGAAGCCGGAGAAGGTGAGGTTGAAGTCGCGGTTCGAGAGGAAGTAGAGGTAACGGCCCTTCGGGTCGAAGACCGGCTCGGTGTCGCTGAACATCCCGCCCGAGAGTTTCTGAGTCCTGTTAGACGCCACCGAGTAGACCCAAATCTCGGAGAACTGGTTCGCGCCGAGCTTGGCGTAGGCGATCCACCTGCTGTCGGGGGCCCAGTTGTAGCTGGTGATGTCGTTGCGCGTGCCGCGGTCAACGTCGGTCGTCCGGCCCGTGGCGACATCGACGATGCGGAGGCGCTGCCTCTTGTCGCCGTAGGCGAGCATGCGGCTGTCGGGCGACCAGACGGGCGGGTAGCGCCACACGTCGCCGTCGGTCGAGACGCGGCGCTCCTGCCCCGTGCCGTCCGAAGGGCGCACGTAAATCTCGTACTCGCCCGAGCGGTCGGAGAGGTAAGAGACCCAGCGGCCGTCGGGCGACCACGCGGGCGCAAGCTCCCTCACGCCCTGCGAGTCCGTGAGGTTGCGCACCTCGCCCTCCTTGGCCGGCGCGGTGTAGATGTCGCCGCGCGCGCCGAAGAGTGCGCGCGCCCCGCTCGGCGAGATGGAGAAGGTCTCGACGAACTCCTTGACGTTGACGAAGTAGGGCACGGTGTCGGGGAAGTCGCCGACGACCTTGATGGGGACGCGCTCCGACCTGCCCGACTTCGCGTCGAGGCGGTGGACGTAGCCGCCCTGCTCGTAGACCAGACCGTCGCCCGAGCCAGAAGGCCACCCGGCGTCGGAGTCCGTGTGGTTCGTCACCTTCCGCGTCTTCTTCGTCCGCGTGTCGTAGGCGAAGACGTTCATCGTCCAGTCGCGGTCGGAGACGTAGAAGATGGTGTCGCCGAGCCAGACGGGCAGCATGTCCTGCTCGCGCCCCGTCGTGACCTGCTCGGACGTGTTGCTCTTCAGGTCGTAAATCCAGATGTCCGGCGACTGCCCGCCGTGGTAGCGCTTCCACCCGCGGAACTCGTTCGAGATGGGCGTGAAGGCGACGCGCGAGCCGTCCGGCGAGTAGCTGACGCCGCCCGCCTCGGTGATGGGCATCGGCTGTTCCAACCCGCCCTCAACGGGCACGAGGTAGGGCCGCCCCAGGCGGTCGCTCATCGGGACGCGGTGCGCGCGGAAGATGACCGATTTGCCGTCGGGCGTCCAGCCCAGGATGCGGTTGTCGTAGCCCGCGCGCGGCGGCTGCGCGCCCACGTCGTTGTAGAAGGTGAGCTGGCGCGGCTCGCCGCCCTCCGCCGGGATGACGAAGACCTGGCGCGTGCCGTTGTACTGGCCCGAGAAGGCTATCCAGCGGCCGTCGGGCGAGAACTTCGGGAACAGCTCGAGCCCCGCGTGCGACGTGAGCCGCCGCGCCGTGCCGCCCGCGGCCGGCACCGCCCAGATGTCGCCCGCGTAAACAAAAGCGATTGTGTCGCCGTGGATGTCCGGGTAGCGCAAAAGCCGCGCGAGGTCGTCGGCGCGGCGCGGCTGTGCCGCGGCCTGCCCGACCGCGCAGAGCAGCATTAAGATTACGAGTAAGAGAGACCTGTACATTCCTTCTGGCTCCTTCGACGGGAGGTGTTAACTGTGCAAAGCTTCGGCGTGGGGATTGCGGATTGATTATACCCGAGCCGGGGCGAAAAGGTTTCGCGGACGGCAAACAGGTCAGAACCGCCCGCGGTAGCGGGTGGGCCTTACGCGTCCAGCTCGATGGATGACAGCGTGCCTCTCATCAATCAACCGGCCGTCAACGTAAGGCCCACCCGCTACCGCGGGTGGTTCTGACCTGGTTTCGGCGTGGGGTGAATGGCTGCGGACGCTGCGGTTGTCTGCTAAAGTGTGAGGCAATCCCTTTAAAGCATCCGCGGAGGTGAAGCATTGAGAATCCTGTTTACGCTCGCGCTGGCGGGGCTCGCCGCGTCGAACCTTCTGGCGCAGACTTCGACGCGCAGGCCGGCGGCGGGCGGTGTGCCGCAGGGCTACTGGCCGGAGGAGAAGAGCCGCGCGCTGTTGGAGAAGACCGGCGAGGTGCGGCTCGCGCCCGACACGTCGCACCTCACGGAGGGCGAGCGGCGGGCGCTGGCGAAGCTGATCGAGGTGGGCCGCATCTTCCAGACCGTCTACGAGGAGCAGCGGCACGAGCGCGCCGCCGAATCGCACGCGGCGCTCTTGGCGCTGGACAAGCGGCTCGGCTCGCCGCAGTCCACGCGCAACCTGCTCGACATCTACAGGCTCTTCCAGGGGCCGATTGCGACGACGCTCGAAAACAGGCGCGAGCCCATCGCGCCCGTCGAGCTGACCGCGCCGGGCGCGGCCATGTATGGCGGCGCGACGAAGGAGGAGGTCGAAGCCTTCCTCGCCGCACACCCCGACAAGCGCGACCGAATCCTCGGCTCGCGCACCGCCGTCCGCCGCGCGACCGCTGTTAACCTCCGGAGGGATTTGGCGAAGCTCGGGCAGTACCCGGTGCTCGACACTTTGCACCCGGGCCTTCGGAAAGAGTTGGAGGCGACGCGGCCCGACGCGAAGGGCTTCTACGCCGTGCCGTACTCGGTCGCGTGGGCCGACGAGATGGTGCGCTCGCACGCGCTTTTGCACGAGGCCGCCGACGCGGTCGAGAAGGACGACTGGGAGTTCGCGGGCTACCTGCGCAACCGCGCGCGCGACCTCCTGTCCGACGACTACGAGTCGGGCGACGCCGCGTGGGTGACGGGCCGCTTCAGGAAGCTCAACGCGCAGATCGGCTCGTACGAAACTTATGACGACTCGCTCTACGGCGTGAAGACCTTCTACTCGCTGAACGTGCTGAGCAACCGGGGCGAGGAGACCGAGCGCGTGCGCGCGGCGATGAAGGGGTTGCAGGCGCTACAGGACGCGCTGCCCTTCAAGTTCGAGCGGCGCGTGCGCGAGGAGATTTCGGTCGGGGCCTACGACGTGGTCGCCGACTTCGGGCAGTCGCGCGGCGGCAACACGGCCACCATCCTCCCGAACGACGCCTACCTCGGCCGCCGCTACGGCCGCACCATCATGCTGCGCGCCAACATCATGCGCTCGCCCGAACTCTTCAACACGGGCGGGGCCGTCGTCTGGGAGGCGTCCGTTGACCCGCGCCACAGGGCGGAGCTGACCTCGGACGGCAACTTCTACCGCACGCTCTGGCACGAGGTCGGCCACTACCTCGGCGTGGACGTGACGAAGGACGGCCGCGAGCTGGACGCGGCCTTGCAGGACGACGCCGACCTGCTCGAAGAGATGAAGGCCGACCTCGTCTCGCTCTACGTCGCCGAAGCCCTGCGCAAGCAGGGCTACTACACCGACGCGCAGTTGCGCGCCGTCTACGCGAGCGGGGTGCTGCGCGTGCTCCAGAACGTCAAGCCGCGCCGCGACCAGCCGTACCAGACCATGCAGCTCATGCAGTGGAACTACTTCCTCGAACGCGGCCTGCTCTCCTTCGACCGCGAGACGAAGCTGTTGCGCATCGACTACGACAAGTACCGCGACGTGGTGCGCGACCTGCTTGAGCGCGTGCTGCGCGTGCAGCACGAGGGGGACAAGGCGGCGGCCGACCGCTTCATCGACGAGTACGCGAAGTGGGACGACAACTTACACGGCGCGGTCGCCGCCAACATCCGCGGCAAACAACGCTACCGCTTCCGCCTCTTCAAGTACGCGGCTTTGGGTGAATAGCGGTCAGAACCGCCCGCGGTAGCGGGTGGGCCTTTGCGACACGTACTTGCCGGTTATGTAAGGCCCACCCGCTACCGCGGGCGGTTCTGACCCGGTTGCGCGGAATTCGACTTTGATTAGTGCTTTATTGAGGTATCATTCGCAGAAAGCCGGGAATCCGGGGGGGATTTATGGAAGACTTTTTCGGGGAGCGGGGGCTTGAGCCGGTCGAGCGGAGGGGGCTCGTGCGCGTGGTCGGGCCGCGGAAGCTGATGGCGGCCGTGGACAACCTGACGCGCCACGAGATGCTCGGGACGGCTGAGGTCGCGGACTTCAGTTGTCTGGGCATGGCGCTCAGGAACCTGCCGGGCGACCCCGTAGCGGCCACGGGCGATTTGCTCTGGGTGTCGCTCATCGCGGAGGAGGGCATCATCCCCCTGACGGCCAAGCTCATCCACGTCCGGCGCAACGGCCTCTACGGCCTGCGCATCGACACCCCCTCGGCCGCCGGCCAGCACTTCCTGCTCCGCCTCTACGACCGCGTCTCGACGCAGGCGCACGCCGCCCCGCCCATCGACGCCGCCTGACGGCGAACATAAGTTCACCACAGAGACACAGAGACACAGCCTGTTGAGCTATCCCTCTTCAGGCTGTGTCTCTGTGCCTCTGTGGTGAAAAGGTTTAAAAACCTTTCAGTCACCGGGCGAGGTTGGTGCTCTCCCTGACCGCCGGGTAGCACTCGCAGGCGGCGGCTTCGAGCGCCGCGCGGTCGGTGATGCGGATGTGGCCGCGCGTGTAGTCAATGACCCCGCGGTCGCGCAGGAGCGTGGCGGCGCTCGTCACGCCCGCGCGGCGCGTGCCGAGGTGGCGCGAGATGCGCTCGTGCGTCAGCGCCAGCGGCGTGTCGCCCGCGCGGTCGTGCATCATGAGGAGCCACGTGCAGAGCCTCTCTTCGACCCGGTGGTTGCCGTTGCAGACCGCCCGGCGCGCGAGCAGCGCGATGCGCGCGGCCGCGTACTTGACGAGCACCTGCTGGAAGGCCCCGCCGCGCGCGAACTCCTGCCGCAGCACGTCAACGCGCACGCGCAGGGCGGCCCCCGAGAGCGCCACCTCGCTCAGGTAGGCGGGCGGCGGCACGTTGAAGACGGCCGACAGCCCCGTCATGCCCTCGCGCCCGACCATGTCCGCCTCGGTCATCCCGCCCTCGGAGAGGATGTAGATGTGCGAGACGACGGCCGTCTCGGGGAAGTAGGCGTAGCGCATCTCCTCGTCGAGCTTGTAGAGCACCTCGCCGGCCGCGAGCGAGACCGGTTCGAGGTGCGTGAAGAGGCGCGCGAACTCGTCCGCGGGCAGCGCGCTCAGGAGCCTGTTGGTGAGCAGCAGGTTTAAAGCGTCGCCCTCCGCGCGCCGCGCTTCGGGGACGAAGCCGTGGGCGGCGGAGACGGCGCGCCGGCCGGCCCCGTCGGCCGGCACGGACGCGACCGTTCGCGGGTCGCGCGAGTCCTTGCGAGTGTAAGTGTTGGTTTTGCCGAATTCATTCTCCATAACTTTCTCCCGGGCCGCGGCCCGCAGTGTGAGGTTGTAGGTGGCTCCAGGGGAGAGCCGCGAGGAGGGTTACTGCGCCCTCCGGATGTGAACGAGGACGGACTTCGTCTCGTCCGACTGCGAGCGCTCGCGGATGCGCGCGAGCAGCACCTTGGCCCGCACGGGGCCGTCCTCGTAGTCGCAGGTGAAGTCGAAGCTGAGCGCGGGCTGCGTCCCGCGGCTGAATCGGTCGAGCCGGTCCCTCAGCTCGACGACGTTACTGAAGGGCGCGACCTCCGTGTAGAAGTTGCGCCCCGTATAGTCCGGCGCGACGCCGTCCGGCGTCGCGCCGTCCGCCTCGATGCGCGCGTAGAGCACCGTGCCCGCCGCGTCGAGCTCGACGAGCCCGAACAGCTTTCGCGTCGGCGCGGCCTCGCGACCGATGCCAGACCCTTCCCTGATGCCTGCTCTAAGTCCCGCCTGTGTCATGAGTCGCTTAAACCCCTTCGTTCTGAACCCCCCCGCGCCCGCGGAGGTGTCGCGTCAAGACCGTGTCGAGCCGCTCGATGTCGAACGGCTTGACGACGTAATCGTCACAACCCGCGTCGCGCGCGGCCGTCTGCGCCTGCGGCCCCGCGTGCCCCGAGAGGAAGACGATGGGGACGGCCGAGAGCGCGGGCAGCCCGCGCAGCAGCCGCGTCGCCGTGACGCCGTCGAGCAGGGGGAGCCCGCCGTCCATCAAAATCAGGTCGGGGCGCTCGCGCTCGGCGGCCTCCACGGCCGCGAAGCCGTCGCACGCCTCGACGACCGAGAGGCCGCGCCTCTCCAGGATCGTCCGCAGCAGGGCGCGCGTGTCCTCGTGATCCTCCGCCACGAGCACCTTGGCCCGGCGGGCGCGCCGGGGGGCGTAGGCGTCAGATACGAGTCGGGCTGACATGACGTTACTTACTCGGGGTTGTCGCCGGTGTCGGGTGTCGGGTTCGGCGCGAGGGGCACACGCCTCTCGCGGATTCGTCGAAGCTCGCGCGCTCTTGTCGTGGCGGTCGTGAAAGCTGCCGCGGGCGTGAACCTCAGCGTAAAAAACCAGGCGTGCCGCCCCGTGCAGGCAGAAACGGTACGCCCTCTCCTCCTGTGGACTGCGGAGAGTTTCGCACGTCGGTACGCCCGCGACTATTGGGAAGGTGCGAAGGTGGACTAGGGAAAAACCCTAACGTTTCAGGTAAATAAACTAATCTCCGGCCACTCCGCGCCCCCGCGGAACGGTTTTGCGCCCCCACGGAACCGCTCCGCGGCCGCGCGGAGTGGTTTTACGGAGACGACGGGCGGCTCGGCGTTGACGCCGAGCCGCCCGTCGTTAACGTGGAGTGAGATGCCCGCGCTCCCGGCAAGCGGGGCCGCATCCATGTGAACGCCGCCGTAGGTGCTGGGGAAGAACCAGTCTTTAACCAACACCCAACACCCAGCACCCAGCACCCAACACCCTTTCAATCCTCCTCGCGGAGCCAGCCCTGGAGGACGGCGTAGCGGACAATGTCGATGCGGCTGGTCATGTCGAGTTTGCGCATGGCGTTGGCCTTGTGGGCCTCGACCGTCTTGACGCTTAAGTTGAGGCGGGCGGCGATCTCCTTGTTGCTGTAGCCGAGGGCGATGAGGCGCAGCACCTCCGTCTCTCGGTCGCTGAGGTAAACCTCAGCGACCGACCCGCCGCCGTCGGGCTTGCGGCCGAAGTAGCCGGAGAGCGCCTTGCCCGCGATGGACGGGTCGAGGTAGTCGCCGCCCGCGGCCACGGCGCGCACGGCCTGCAAGAGCACGGACGGGTCGCTCTGCTTGAGCACGTAGCCGCAGGCTCCCGCCTGCAAGAGCTGCTGCATGTAGCCGCGGTCGGTGTGGCGCGTGAGCGCGACGACGCGGACACCGGGGCTCTCCTCGCGCAACTTCTCGGTCGCCTTGAGCCCGTTCATCTCCGGCATGGTCACGTCCATCAGGACGACATCGGGCGCAAGCTCTTTGGCGAGGCGGAGCGCGGCGCGGCCGTCGCCCGCCTCGCCGACGCACTCGATGTCGGGCTGCGCGTCGAGCAGCATGCGGACGCCGTGGCGCACCGTCAGGTGGTCTTCGGCCAGCAGGACGCGAATCTTACTCACCGCCGCCTCCTCCGGGCTTCCGCGCGGCGGGGACGCGCGCGAAGACTGTCGTGCCCTTGCCGGGCTCGCTCTCGATTTCGACCGAGCCGCCGAGCAGCGCCGCCCGCTCGCGCATCCCGACCAGCCCGAGCCCGCGGTCTCCCTCCCATCTCGCGGCCTCGTCGGCGTCGAAACCGACGCCGTCGTCCTCGATGACGATTACGGCGTCGCCCTCCCTGCGTTCGAGGATGACCGAGACACGCGCGGCCTGCGCGTGCTTGTAGACGTTGTTGAGCGCCTCCTGCGTGATGCGGTAGAGGCAGGTCTCGGTCTCGGGCGGGAGCCTCAGCTCCCCCGAGCCGAACCCGGTGACGTGGGCCTCGGCCGAGATGCCGTAGTGGCCCGACCACTCCTTCACGAAGTTAGCGAGCGCGGCGGTCAGGCCGAGGTCGTCGAGCGCCGTCGGCCTCAGCTCCCAGGCGAGGAAGTCCACCTCGGAGTCGAGGCGCTCGGCGAGCGCCTGCACCTCCTGGATGCGCGCGCGCGCCACCTCGTCCTGGTCGCACTCCTCCCGCATCGCGGCCAGCTTCAGCCGCAGGGCGGTCAACTGCTGCCCCAACTGGTCGTGCAGGTCGCGCGAGATGCGGCGGCGCTCGTCCTCCTGCGCGGTGACGAGCTGGCCGACGAGCGTGCGCGCCTGCTCCTCGGCCGCCCGCCGCTCCTTCACCTCGCTGAGCATCGTCTCGACGGCGCGCCGCAGCTCGTCGGTACGCTCGGCGACGCGCTGCTCCAGCTCCTCGTGCGCGCGGCGCAGTTCCTGGTCGGCGCGCTCGCGCTCGGTCAGGTCGCGTGCCACCTTGACGAAGCCCGAGTCGTCCGAGTCTTCGAGCGGCGAGAGCACGCCCGAGGCGTAGAAGCGCGAGCCGTCCTTGCGGACGTGCCAGCGCTCGTCGGCCGCGCGCCCCTCCGCGCGCGCCACGCGCATCTCCTCCTCGTGGACGCCGCGCGCCCTGTCCTCGGGCGTGAAGAGGATGGCGGTGTGGCGGCCGATGATCTCTTCCGCGGTGAAGCCGAAGATACGCTCGGCGCCAGGGTTCCAGGTCTCGACGTGCCCGCGGGCGTCCAACGAGAAGATGGCAAAGTCCTCGACGCTGTCCACCAGCGTGCGCATGTGCTCTTCGGAGCGGCGCAGCGCGCCCTCGACCCGCCGCCGCTCGTCGATGTCCTGCACGATGAGGATGGCGTGCGTCGGCCGCCCCCGGCGGTCGCGGATGAGCGAGGCGGTGACGAGCGCCCAGAGCGTCGCGCCGTCCTTGCGGGCGAGGCGTATCTCGGTCGTGTACTCGGGCACGTCGCCGCCGAGCAGCGCGTCGAAGAGCTTGAGGCTCGCCGCGTGGTCTTCCGGGTGCATCAGCTCGTCGAGCGTCCGGCCGAGCAGCTCCTTCTGCCGGTAGCCGAGCAGCTCGGCCAGCCGGCCGTTGGCGTTGAGGAACCGCTTCGTTTCGAGGTCGGCCTGCGCGATGCCGACGACGGCCAGCTCGAAGATGGCGCGGAACTCCGACTCCGTCTTGTGCAGCGCCTCCTCGGTCTGCTTCCGCTCGGTGATGTCCACGAAGGTGATGACGACGCCGATGATGCGGTCGTCGGCCGAGCGGTAGGGCGAGACGCGCATCAGTCGCCAGCGCCCGTCGCGCGTCGGCACCTCGCGCTGCGTCGGGACGAGCGTGTCGAGCACCCGCGTGACCTCGTCGGTCAGTTCGCCGTCGGCGAACTGACCGGTGATGTCGGAGAGCGGGCGGCCCACGTCCGTGGGGATGAGGTTGAAGATGTCGCGGGCGCGCGGCGTGAAGAGCCGGACGCGCAGGTCGCGGTCGAGGAAGACGGTGGCGATGTCGGTCGAGTCGATGAGGTTCTGGAGGTCGCTGTTGGTCTGGCGCTGCTCCTCGATCTTGTTCCGGTACTCCTGGTTGACCGTGGACAGCTCCTCGTTGAGGGACTGCAACTCCTCCTTCGAGGTCTCAAGCTCCTCGGCCGACGAGCGCAGCTCCTCGTTCATCGCCTGAAGCTCCTCGTTCGAGGCGCGCAGCTCCTCGTGTTGCACCTCGTACTGCTCGACGGTCGAGCGGAGCTGCGCCTTGGCTTGCGTCAGCTCCTCCTCGAACTGGCGGGAGGAGGGCTCGACGGCGCGGACGGGTTCGGCGTCGGCCGAGGCCGGAACGGCCTCGGCCGCCTGCTCGAAGAGGACGAGGAAGAAGCCGCGCGCCGTGTCGTCGGCGGCCGTCACGGGGCGGACGTGGAGCCTGACCGACTCGTGGCGGGCCCCGACGAGGACGGAGGCGGCCTTCGTCTCGACGTTCGTCCGGTGCTGCGCGGCGTGGAGGAGGGCGCTGCGGAGTTCGAGCCGCAGGTCGGGGAGGACGACGGCGAGCAGGTTGCTCGTCGGCTCGCCGCCGGGCAGCGTCATGTAGCGGCCGGCCGACTCCGAGAGGTGGACGATCTCGTAGTCGGCGTTGACGAGCGCCGAGGGCGGCGCGTACATCTCCAAAAGCCGCTGGTGCAGGTCGAGGTACGAGAGCCGCCCCCGCACGTCGAGCGCGGGCCGGTTCGCGTCCCGCCCCGGCAGGACGGCCTCAGCGTCGGGGCGCGGCGGCGCGCCCGTCAGCATCTGGGGCGCGAGGCGCCGCCCGACCGACCGCGCCTGGAAGATGTGCCCCCCCTTGTCGGCGGTGACGAACAGGTCGGCGTAGTCGGCGGCCGACTCGGCGCCGCCGAGGAAGAGGTAGCCGCCGGGGTTGAGGGCGAAGTGGAAGATGTTCATCGCCTTCTCCTGCCCCGCCCGGTTGAGGTAGATGAGGAGGTTGCGGCAGCTAATCAGGTCGAGGTGCGAGAAGGGCGGGTCTTTGAGGAGGTTGTGGTTGGCGAAGAGCACCATCTCGCGCAGCTCGCGCCGGACGCTGTAGCCGTCCGGCGTCTTCGTGAAGAAGCGGCGCAGCCGCTCCGGCGAAACGTCGGCCGCGTCGTTGAGTGTGTAGTAGCCGGCGCGCGCCGCCTGGATGGCCTCCTCGTCGATGTCCGAGGCGAAGACCTGGATGGACGGGGGGCCGGCGAGCGTCTCGGCGTACTCCGTCAGAAGCATCGCCAGCGAGTACGCCTCCTCGCCCGTGGCGCAGCCCGCCGACCAGACGCGGACGTGGCCGCCCGGCCCCTTCTCCTCGAAGAGCCGCGGGATGAACTGCCGCTCCAGCGCGGCGAAGGCCGTGCGGTCGCGGAAGAAGTTCGTCACGCTGATGAGCATGTCCTTGAGGAGCGCGCGCGCCTCCTCCGGGTGCTCGCGGATGTAGTGGGCGTACTCGACCACGTCGGCGACCTGCGCGACGCTGATGCGGCGGTCGATGCGGCGGCGCACCGTCGGGCGCTTGTAGTTGTTGAAGTCCTGCCCCGTCCGCATGCGGAGCTGCGTGAGGATGGCGGCCAGCGCCTGCTCCTCGTGTATGTCGGGCTCGGCGCGCGGCCCTTCCCGATCCTCCTTCAACTCGAAGAGGCTGAGCGTGGCGCGGTACGCGGCCAGGCGCTCGGGAATCTCGGCCACCGGCAACACGTAGTCCACCAGCCCCGTCGCGATGGAGTTGCGCGGCATGTCCTCGTACTCGGCCTCCCGCGGGTCCTGCACGACCGCTACGCCGCCGTGCTCCTTCACCCGCTTCAGCCCCATCGAGCCGTTGGCGCCCGTCCCCGACAGCACGACGCAGGCGGCGCGCGCGCCGTGCGATTCGGCCAGCGTCCGGAAGAAGATGTCCACGGGCGCGCGCCGCTCCTCGATGCCGGTCACGTCGGAGAGGACGAGCGTGCCGTCCTGCATCGAGAGGCTGCGGTTGGGCGGGATGACGTAGACGTGGTCGGGCTCAATCCTGACGGACTCGTTCACCTGCGTGACCGGCATCCGGGTGGACTTCTGCAAGACCTCGGCGAGCCGGCTGTCGTGCTCGGGCGAGAGGTGGAGGATGACGACGTAGGCCATCCCGCTCCCCTCGGGGACGTTCTCGAAGAAGACCCCGAGGGCGCGGATGCCCCCGGCCGAGGCCCCGAGCCCGACGACCATAAAGCCGTCGCCCACGTTCCCGGGCACGACCCCATGGCCGTTACCGCCCTGATTGTTGCTCATGAAAACCTTTCAGACTTAGGGAAGAAGACTCCGGGGCCGCCGGCCCTTCTGCGGCGCGCCCCCGGACGTGACCTCTGTTGAGGCGGACGCGGCCATTATAACGCGAAGCGCGCCAGACGACGTACGCTGCCGAACAGGGGGGAAGGGGAGTGTCATGTACCCTCCGGGCGGCGTGGTCAAAGCGGGTTCGAGGGAGTATGCTTGGGGCAAGCTAACAGTCTCTCGCAGAACAGGTGCCGTACAGGGAGGAGTCTGGGGATGCCGGGCAGGGACATCGTCGTCGTGGGTACTTCAGCCGGGGGCGTTGAGGCGCTGCGGGCGCTCGTCGGCGGGCTGCCCGCGGATTTCCCCGGCTCGGTCTTCGTCGTCATGCACACGGCGCCCGACTCGCCGGGCGTGCTGGCGCAGATACTCGACCGCTCGGGGCCGCTGCCCGCCGCCAGCGCGACCAACCGCGACCGCATCCGCCCCGGCCACATCTACGTCGCCCCGCCCGACGTGCACCTGCTGCTGGAGCCGGGCCGGATGCGACTGACGCGCGGGCCGAAGGAGAACCGCTTCCGCCCCGCCATCGACCCGCTCTTCCGCTCGGCCGCGCAGGTCTTCGGGCCGCGCGTCGTCGGCGTCATCCTGACGGGCGGGCTCGACGACGGGACTTCGGGCCTGTTGGCGATCAAGCGGCTGGGCGGTGTGGCCGTCGTGCAAGACCCGAACGAGGCGTTCATGCCCTCGATGCCGCTGAGCGCGCTCGCGCGTGTCGAGGTGGACTACACGCTGCCGGTGGCGGAGATGCCGCCCGTGCTGGCGCGACTCGCGAGCACGACCGTCGCCGAGCAGGGAGGTTACGGGGTGCCGGAAGAGTTAGAGATCGAGGTGAAAATTGCCATGGAGGAGAACGCGCGCGAATCGGGCGTCGCGAAGCTGGGCACGCCCTCGGTCTTCACCTGCCCCGAGTGCCACGGCACGCTCCTCCAGGTGAAGGAGGACGGGCGGGCGCGCTTCCGCTGCCACACGGGCCACGCCTTCTCCGCCGACAGCCTGCTCTCGCAGCTCACCGAGTCGGTCGAGGAGACGCTGTGGAGCGCCATCCGCTCCATCGACGAGAGCGCGATGCTGATGCGCCACATGGCCGAGCACGTCGGCGAGTCGGACGGCGGCGCGCCCGAGCGCTTCCTTGAGAAGGCGCGCGACGCCGAGCGCCGCTCGGCGCTCGTCCGCCGCGCCGTCTTCGACCACGAGCACCTCAGCGAGGAGAAGGTCGCCGACGCCGCCGAAGCGAAGCCTTAACTTTTATCCCCGTTAGTGAGGCGCGCGAGCAGCTCGTGGAGCTGCGTCGAGTCTGCCATGTAGGTCACCCACTCGCCCTCGCCCTCGCGCACGTCCTTGCCTTCGAGGCCGTCCCCATACCTCTCCGCGATGACGACGACCGGCGTCGAGGCGTCGAGCTCGCTCCGGCGCTTCACGCGGCGCGCGGCCTCGAACGCCTCGTCGGTCGTCTTGCCGACGAGGTTGACGAGGATGAGGTCGGCGCGCGTGTCGCCGCCCGAGAGCCAATCCCGCGCCGACGCCTCGTCCACCGCCACCAGCACGTCGTAACCGGCGCGGCGGAGGTTGTGCCGGATGATGGGCCGCGCGTCGTCGTCCTCCTCGATCAGCAGAATCGTCGCCATCGTCGATAGACCCCTTGTTCGTTCACTCAAGGACATTTTCGGGCGGGGGAAGTTTGTGTTAATAATCTACACGACCGCAACCTCGCTGAAAACCCGCCGCCGTACAGGGCGGGAGGAGCAGCCCGCCGATGTCATCCAACACGCAAGACCGACTCGCCGAGAACCGGCTGCTGGCGCTGCTGCCCGCCGACGAACTAGACGCCTTGCGCCGCCACGCCGAAGTGGCCTCGCTCCGCCACGGCGACCACATCATCATCCCCGACGAGCCGATAAGAGATGTCTATTTCCCTCTGACCTGCCTGCTCTCGATGGTGACGACGATGGAGGACGGCGCGACCGTCGAGTCGGGCACCATCGGCCGCGAGGGCATGTCGGGCATCCCCGTCATCCTCAACGCCGGGCAGACGACGATGCCGACCTCCTGCCAGATTCCCGGCGAGGCCGTCCGCGTCCGTGCCGAACACGTCCGCGACCTGTACGAGCAGAGCGCCGAGGCGCGAAGAATCTTCAACCGCTACGTCCACACGGTCGTCGTCGTCGGCTCGCAGTCGTCGGCCTGCAACGCCCTGCACCGCGTCGAGGCGCGCATGTGCCGCTGGCTCCTGATGTCGAGCGACGGCGTCGCCTCCGACGAGGTGAACCTAACGCAAGAGAACCTTGCCACCATGCTCGGCGTGCGCCGCCCCGGCGTGACCGAGGTCGCGGGCAAGCTCCGCTCGGAGGGGCTCATCGACTACGCGCGCGGGAGCATCCGCATCCTCGACCGCACCGGGATGGAGAAGCGCGCCTGCGAGTGCTACGGCCGCGTCAAGGGCGAGTACGAGCGGCTCTTCGGCGGGGCGTGAGGCGAGACCCGTCCGCTTGCCATCTCCCGCCGAGGTGGTAATCTCACGTGAGGCCGGAGCCGTTCCCCCGATGCAGGACGAACTGACCAGACCCCACACGCCGGAGGAGATCGAGCGGGCGCTGCGCGAGAGCGAGGAGCGCTACCGCGCCTTCATCGCCAACAGCTCCGAAGGCATCTGGCGCTTCGAGCTCGAGCGGCCCGTCCCCACAGACCTCCCCGAAGACGAGCAGATCGAACGCTTCTACCGCGACTGCTACCTCGCCGAGTGCAACGACGCCGCCGCGCGCATGTACGGCTTCGAGCGCGCCGAGGAGATCGTCGGCGGCCGTCTCGGCCGCTTCCTCGTCCGCGAAGACCCTTCCAACGTCGAGTACCTCCGTGCGTTCATACGCTCCGGCTACCGCCTGACCGACGCCGAGTCGGTCGAGGTTGACCGCGAGGGCCGCCGCCGCTACTTCCTCAACAACCTCGTCGGGGCCGTCCGCGACGGCCGGGTGCTCCGCGCCTGGGGCACGCAGCGCGACGTGACCGAGCGCCGGCGCGTCGAGCAGGAGCTGGAGGCGACCGAGCACCGCTTCTCCATGTTCATGGAGAATCTGCCGGGCCTCGCCTGGATCAAAGACCTAGAGGGGCGCTACGTCTACGCGAACGAGGCCGCCGCGCGCGCCTTCCGCGTGCCGCGCGAGGAGCTGAAGGGGAAGACCGACGCGGAGATTTTCCCGCCCGAGACGGCGGCCCAGTTCCGCGAGAACGACCGGCGCGCGCTTGAGGCCGGGGGCGTGCTCACGCTCGAGCGGCTTGAGCACCCGGACGGCGTCCACCACTCCATCGTCAGCAAGTTCCCGATGCCGGGGCGCGACGGCCAGACCCTGCTGGTCGGCGGGGTCGCCATCGACGTCACCGAGCGCATACGCGCCGAGGAGGCGCTGCGCGAGAGCGAGCAGAAGTACCGCTCGCTGCTTGAGAACGCCAACGACATCATCTACTCGCACGACCTCGAAGGGAACTACCTGACCATCAACCGCGCGGGCTCCGAGGCGACCGGCTACACGCGCGAGGAGATTTTGGGCGGCCTCAACATCGCGCAGGTTGTCGCGCCCGAGCACCTCGAACTCGCGCGGCGCATGACCGCCGAGAAGCTGCGCGACCCTTCACGCCCGACCATCTACGAGGTGGACATCATCGCGCGCGACGGCCGCCGCCTGACGCTCGAAGTCTCGACGCGCATCGCCTACAGCGACGGCCGACCCGTCGCCGTCGAAGGCATCGCGCGCGACGTGACCGAGCGCGTCCGCGCCGCCCAGGAGCGCGAAAGACTCCTGGCGGAGGCGCGCGCCGCGCGCGACGAGGCCGAGGAGGCGCTCGAACGTCGGCGCGACGTGGAGGAGAGGCTGCGGACGCTCGTGGACGCCTCGGCCAGCCTGCTCGGCTCGCCGCAGACCGAGGTCGTGCTCCCGGCCGTGCTCGCCCTCTCGCACCGCCTCGTGGCGGCCGACGCCTACGCCATCTGGCGCTACCAGGAGCAGGAAAAGGTCTGGGCCGTCGTGGCCGCGAGCGGCCTCTCGGACGAGTACAGCCGCGACCGCATCCCCGTCACGACCCAGACGCCGCACATGCCCGACCGCCCGCTCGTCGTCGAAGACGTGTTCGCCGACCCGATGCTCGAAGTGCGGCGCGAGTTTTACCGGCGCGAGGGCGTGCGCTCCATGCTCACGCTCCCGCTCAGCGCGCACGGCGAAACGATCGGCACGCTCGTCTTCTACTACCGCGAGCCGCGCCGCTTCGCGCACACCGACGTGGTGGTCGCCACGGCGCTCGCCAACCTCGCCGCCTCGGCCGTCCGCACCGCCGAACTCTACGACGAGCAGCGCCGCCTGCGCGGCGAGGCCGAGGCCGCCGAGCGGCGCGCCGTCTTCCTGGCGGAGGCTTCGACCCTGCTCTCCTCGTCGCTCGACTACGAGAAGACGCTCGAAGCGGTCGCGCACGCCGCCGTCCCCTGGGTCGCCGACTGGTGCGGCGTGGACATCCTCGGCGACGACGGCGAGGTGCGCCGCCTCGCCGTCGCGCACGTTGACCCCGAGAAGGTCGAATGGGCGCGCGAGATTCAGGAGCGCTACCCCTACGACCCCGACGCGCCGAACGGCGTGCCCGAAGTCCTGCGCACGGGGCGCGCGGAGCTTTACCAAGTGATATCGGACGAGCTTCTGGTCGCGGCGGCGAAGGACGAGGAGCACCTACGCTTCATGCGCGAGATCGGCTTTAACTCGGCCATGATCGTCCCGCTCGCCGCGCACGGCCGCGCGTTCGGGGCCATCACCTTCGTCACGGCCGAGTCCGGCCGCCGCTACGGGACGGAAGACCTCGCCTTCGCCGAAGACCTCGCGCGCCGCGCCTCGCTCGCCGTCGAGAACGCGCGCCTCTACGGCCAGGCGCAGGAGGCCAACCGCATCAAGGACGAGTTCCTCGCCACCCTGAGCCACGAGCTGCGGACGCCTCTGACCGCCATCCTCGGCTGGGCCTCGATGCTCTCGGCCGGCACGCTCGACGCGCGGGAGGCGTCGCGCGCGGTCGCGGCCATCGAGCGCAACGCGCGCGCGCAGCGGCAGATCGTCGAGGACGTGCTCGACGTGTCGCGCGTCATCACGGGCAAGCTCCGCCTGGAGATGCGGGCGGTCGAGCTGCGCGCGCTCGTGCAGGACGCGGTCGAGAGCGTGCGGCCCGCCGCCGAGGCGAAGGGCGTCTACCTGAGCACGCTGCTCGCGCCCGACGCGGGCGAGGTGACGGCCGACCCCAACCGCCTCCAACAGGTGATGTGGAACCTGCTCTCGAACGCGGTCAAGTTCACGCCCGCGGGCGGGCGCGTCGAGGTCGATCTGCGCCGCGACGGCGCGCGCACGGTCTTGCGCGTCAGCGACACGGGCGAGGGCATCGCGCCCGAGTTCCTGCCGCACGTCTTCGACCGCTTCCGCCAGGCCGACATGGGCACGACCCGCCAGCACGGCGGACTGGGCCTCGGCCTCGCCATCGTCAGACATCTGGTCGAGCTGCACGGCGGCGAGGTGAAGGCCGAGAGCAGGGGGCGGGGCCTGGGCTCGACCTTCACGCTGCGCCTGCCGATCAGGACGTCCCCGCGCGTCGAAGTCACTTCGCGGCCCGCCGCGGTGAAGGACGCGCCCGCCGCCGCGGCAGTCACGGCGAACCCCTCTCCGCTCGCGGGGACGCGCGTGCTTCTGGTCGAGGACGAGGAGGACGCGCGCGCGATGTTGAAGGCGCTGCTTGCAGGTTTGGGCGCGTCCGTCGAGGCGGTCGGCTCGGCGGCCGAAGCCTGGGCGGCGCTCGAAGGCGCGGGCTGCGACGTGCTCTTGAGCGACATAGGGATGCCCGAGGAGGACGGCTACGCGCTCGTCGGCCGCGTGCGCGGCCACGCCGCCGAGCGCGTCAAGCGGACGCCCGCCGTCGCGCTGACCGCCTACGCGCGCGAAGACGACCGCGAGCGCGCTCTGGCCGCGGGCTTCGACGCGTTCCTGCCGAAGCCGGTTGAGCCTTCGGAGTTGGCAGAGGTTCTGGTCGGGCTGTTAAAGCGTCCCGCCTGAGCCGTCTTCTGAAGAGGCCGCCGATGATCACCCTGCCCGAGTCCGACGAGGAGCTGCTGCGCGAGTGCGAGGTCGAGACCTTCCGCTCGGGCGGCCCCGGCGGCCAGCACGTCAACAAGGTCGAGACGGGCGTCAGGCTCAAGCACCCGCCTTCGGGCGTCGTCGTCAACTGCCGCGAGGAGCGGAGCCAGCACCGCAACAAGATGAACTGCCTGCGCAAGCTCCGCGAGGAGGTCGCGCGCCTCAACTACCGCAAGCCCAGGCGCGTCCCCACCCGCCGCACGCGCGCGGCGAAAGAGCGCACCCTCGAAGAGAAGTCGCGCCGCTCGCGGGTCAAGCGCCTGCGCTCGAAGCCGGCCGGGGACGACTGACCTGTTACCGCTCTCACACCTTGTCGGCCTCTTTCCTCGCTTGCTATAGTCACAAAGTTTTCAACGCCCCCACAGTCTTCGCCCGGAGCCCGCGGATGCTTCACGCAGCCATCGTTCTCCTCGCGTACCTGCTCGGCTCAATCCCGTTCGGGTATCTGCTGGTTCGCCTGTTTGTCGGCGGCGACGTGCGCGAGACGGGCTCGGGCGGGACGGGCGCGACCAACGTCACGCGCCGCGCGGGGCGTGGGATAGGGGTTCTGACGCTGCTGCTCGATCTTTTGAAGGGGGTGGCCGCGGTGCTCGTCGCAAGGGCCGTGCTCGGCGCGGGCGACGGCGCACAGTGGTGGGTCTGCGCGGCCGGGGCCGCGGCCGTGCTGGGCCACGTCTTCCCCGTGTGGCTCAGGTTCCGCGGCGGCAAGGGCGTGGCGACGGGTCTCGGCGTCTTCCTCGTGCTCGCGCCGATAGCGACGCTCTGCGCGCTCCTGCTCTTCGTGGCCGTCGTCTGGCTTTGGCGCTACGTGTCGCTCGGCTCGATTGCGGCGGCGGCGCTTCTGCCGCTCGCCGTCTGGTCTTTGAGTTCGCTCGGCGTGAGCGACCGCGCGCCGCGCCCGCTGCTCGTTCTCTCGATTCTCGGCGCGGCGCTCATCGTCCTTATGCACCGCGCCAACATCGGCCGGCTCCTCCGCGGCGAGGAGAGTAAACTTAAGTTATGAGGACTGAGGACTGAGTGAAGAACTCGCCGCCTTTCACTCAGTCCTCAGTCCTCAGTACTTCGACATGCGAGTAGCTGTCATCGGGGCAGGCGGTTGGGGGACGGCGCTCGGGATTGTGGCGGCGCGCGCGGGGCGCGAGGTGCGCCTGTGGTCGCGGAGCGCTTCCGTCGTCGAAGACGTGAACGTGCGGCGCGTCAACGCCGCGTACCTCGAAGGGCACGTCGTCCCCGGGGGCGTGACGGCGACGACCGAGCCGCACGCGGCTCTGAAGGGCGCGGAGGTGGTCGTGCTGGCCGCGCCCTCGCACGCGACGCGGGCGCTGCTCGAAGGCATGCGCGGGCTCTTCGAGCCGGACGCCGTGTTCGTCAGCGCGACGAAGGGCGTCGAGGTCGAGACGGGCAAGAGGATTTCCGAGGTCGTCGGGGAAGTCCTGGGCGAGGGCGTGGCTGGGCGCTTCGCGTGTCTGTCGGGGCCTTCGTTCGCGCAGGAGGTCGCGGCGGGGCAGCCGACGGCGGTCGTGGCCGCGTCGCGCGACGAGTCGCTCGCGCGGCGCGTGCAGCTCGCCTTCAGCGCGCAGAGTTTCCGCGTCTACACGAACCCGGACGTGACGGGGACGGAGTTGGGCGGGGCCTCCAAGAACGTAATGGCGCTCGCCGCCGGGATGGTCGCCGGGCTCGGTCTGGGAGCGAACACGGTATCGGCGCTCGTCACGCGCGGCCTAGCCGAGATGACGCGGCTGGCGCTGGCCGAAGGCGGGCGGCCCGAAACTTTGATGGGGCTCGCCGGGCTCGGCGACCTCGTGCTGACCTGCACGGGCGGCCTCTCGCGCAACCGCTTCGTCGGGCAGGAACTCGGGCGCGGGCGGACTCTCGCGGACGTGCTGGCGGGGATGCGCGAGGTGGCCGAGGGCGTCCGCACCACGCGCGCCATACGCCTTCTCGCCGCCCGCCGCGGCGTCGAGATGCCCATCACCGAAGAGGTGCACGCCGTCCTCTACGACGGCAAACCGGCCCGCGCCGCGGTCGAGAGTTTAATCTCGCGGCCCTTGAAGGAAGAGTTTGAAGTTAATTGATTATGGCAGACGAAAAATTGCTCGTGACGAACAGGGCGGCGCTGCACGAGTACCACATTTTAGATAAGTACGAGGCGGGCATCGCGCTCCAGGGGACGGAGGTGAAGAGCGTCCGCGCGGGGCAGATCCAGTTGAAGGAGTCGTACGTCGCCGTGCGCGACGGCGAGGCGTGGCTCTTCAACGCGCACATCTCGCCCTACTCGCACGGCAACCGGCTCAACCACGACCCCGTGCGCACGCGGAAACTCCTGCTCCACCGCCGCGAGATCGACCGCCTCGAAGAGCAGTCCACGACCAAGGGGCTGACGCTCGTCGTCACCCGCGTCTACCTGAAGGGGGGGCGCGTCAAATTTGAAATAGGCGTCGCCCGTGGTAAAAAACTCTACGACAAACGAGAAACTGAGATGCGCCGCACCGTCGAGCGCGAGACGCGCGCCCAACTCAAAGAGCGCGCGAAAGGATAAGGAGATAAGCCCACTATGGAGATTCAAACGAGCAGCGGCCCCCTCGCGGAAGCCGACGTGCAGGCTTTGGCCGTGGCCGTGTTCAAGGACGAGAAGGCGGACGAGGGCGTCCTCGCCGAGCTGGACGCCGCGGCCGGCGGGCTCGTCCGCTCCGTCCTCGAATCCGAGGAGCTGAAGGGCAAGGAGGGCGAGACGGTCTACCTGCACCTGCCCGCGTCGGGCGACGGCCCGCGCGCGCGCCGCCTCCTGCTCGTCGGCGTCGGCGAGCGCGCCGACTACCGCGCGGCGCAGGTCTCGCAGTTCGCGGGCGCGGCCGTCCGGCACCTGCGCGCGCGCAACGTCAAGACGGTCGGGTTAGTCTCGCGGCTCGACGGCGACCCGGCCGCGGCCGCCAAGGCTTCGGTCGAGGGCGCCATCATCGGACTCTTTGAGCCGGACAAGTACCGCACCGTGGACAAGGAGGAGCGCAACGTCGAGCGCCTCGTCGTCGTCGCCCCGGGCGCGGCGGACGACGAGATTAAGAGGGGGGCCGAGCGCGGGCGCGTCGTCGGCGAGTCGGTCAACTTCACGCGCGACCTCGCCAACGAGCCCGGAGCCTACATGACGCCGACCATCATGGCCGAGCGCGCGCAGGAGATCGCCAACCAGTTCGGGCTCGACATCGACGTGCTCGACCAGGCGCGGATGGAGCAGGAGGGCATGGGCGCGCTGCTGTGTGTCGCGCGCGGCTCCGACCAGCCGCCGAAGATGATGGTGCTCACCTACATGCCCGACGGCAAGGAGCGCGTCGAGGACGGCGAAGACTTCCTCGCGCTCGTCGGCAAAGGGATAACGTTCGACACGGGCGGCATCTCCATCAAGCCGTCCGAGAATATGGAGCTGATGAAGTACGACATGACGGGCGGCGCGACCGTCCTGGGCGTGATGCGCGCCGTCGCCCAGCTCAAGCCCCCGATCCCCGTCCTCGGCGTCGTGCCTTCGACGGAGAACATGCCCTCGGGCAAGGCGACGAAGCCCGGCGACGTGGTCGTCGCCATGACCGGCAAGACCATCGAGGTCATCAACACCGACGCCGAGGGACGCCTCATCCTCGCCGACGCCGTCTCTTACGCGAAGAAGCTCGGCGCGACGCGCGTCATCGACATGGCGACGCTGACCGGCGCCGTCTCCATCGCCCTCGGCGACGTGAACACGGGACTGCTCGGCACCGACCAGGAACTCATCAACGAGATCATCGAGTCGGGCAGGGAAGTCGGCGAGAAGTTCTGGCAACTGCCGCTCGACAAGGAGTACTCGAAGCAGATCAAGTCCGACATCGCCGACATCAAGAACGTCGGCGGGCGCAAGGCCGGCACCATCACCGCCGCCGCCTTCATCAAGGAGTTCGCCGACGGCATCTCCTGGGCGCACCTCGACATCGCGGGCACGGCCTGGGGCGACGAAGCCAAGCCCTTCCGCGCGAAGGGGCCGACGGGCGTCGCCGTCCGCACGCTCCTCAACTTCATCGAACGCGAGTCCGCGCGCGCAAACGGAGGGGGCGAGTCGAAGTAGTCGCCGATTCGACGCCGCAAACGTTGACCCCGGTGTTCACATCTGTGGACTCCGGCGTCAACATTTGTTGACAGTCTCTCGGCGGGTGTAGACCAGAATTTGGTATTTTCTTGACTTTTTTGTTGCCCGCATTTTGGCATTCGTATTGCAATACGCCGGTAAAGAAAAGGTCTGTGGGAGCGGACACCACAAAAGTCCTCGCCCCCCTCGGCGGCCGCACGAGGTAAGCTCCGACCACAGACTCAATACTTCACACGCGTTCGTCCCGTCCGAAGAGTCCCTGGATTCTCTCGAATCCCCGGAACCTTAGGGCGGGACGAACGCGTCTAAAAGTGTTATAGTGGCGCGGAAGGGGGGCCTCCCCACCCGCGGCGTCTCCGGCCGGGCCAGGGCACCGGCGGCGCACGCCGCCACAGGGTTTTCGGTAGCTGGCCGTGGTCAACTTTTACGACATTTTAAAGGTTAAGCGGACGGCCTCGCCGGCCGAGATCAAGTCCGCCTACAGGAAGCTCGCGCGCAAATACCACCCGGACGTGAACGGCGGCACGGAGCGCGCGGCGCGCGAGTTCGCGCGCATCTCGCGCGCCTACCACACGCTCATCGACCCGCAGGAGCGCGCCTACCACGACTCGCAGCTCAGGAGGGCGGAGAGCGGCGACTTCGTCGGCGGCTCGGTCTTCCACACGGACAACCAGCACGCGCAGCGGCTGCGGCGCATCGCCATCCAGCGCCGCTTCGACCGCCGCGTCGACCAGATCATCGAGGCCGACCGGCGCGAGAACTTCGCGCTCCAGAAGGCGGTCTTCACGACCGTCGCGCTCTTCCTCTCGACCTTCTTCGTCGCCTGGTTCAAGCCGCTCTTCTGGAACAACCTCCAACTCTTCGGCCGCGCCACCATCATTACGCTGAGCTTCGTCGGACTGTGGCACCTCGCCGTTCGCCTCAAGGCGGTCTTCGAGCACTACACCTACGACCCGAAGTCGATTCATGATTCGATCACCGGCGACGGCGAAGGCTACCCCGACAAGCCCTTCACGCGCTTCGCCGCCTCGACCTTTCTCATCCTCGGCCCGCTCGTGAGTACCGCCGTCGGCCACTTCTTCCGCGCTCAGACCCAGCACATGTTTATTTTCAGCGACATGCCGAAGACCTTCGGACAGCATTTCACCTACGATCTGCTCTTCTACCCGCCCATCGCCGTCCTCATCGTGGACACGATGCACAGCATGGCGTCCAGGATAGACTGACGCGGGCCCCGGCCGTTCGTACTTCGTACTCTCTTCACCCGCTATTTCTTGCGCGCGCCGGGCGGCTCATGTATATTTCGCCGCACGAGCAGTTCAAGACTGCTTCAAAAGACAGCCGAACAATCGAAGGGCAGCAGCCGGGCGGGGTCTCGACACGAGGATGAGACTCGCGCGGGCTCACGTTCGGCCGGCCCGACATCGCAGTCCGAAGCGCAAGAGTTTGCAGACCACGGAGACCACTTCAAACACGGTGAGAGAACACATCGCGCGCGCCGCAGCCGCGCCGCACACGAACGCCGACGGCCCGCCCGCCACCGAGCGCGCACACGCGCCGCTCTAGTCGAACCCGGCTGGCCGCCCGGCTTCGACCGAAGGGAGCCGACCGATGGCCAGACGCATCACGGAACGACAGCGCCTCGCGCTCAAGCTCGAACACCTGAGCGACACGGAAGTCCACGAAGTCCTCGACTACATCTCCATCATGGAGTCGATGCGGAGGGCCGCCTCGCTCCCCGCGACGTGGGAGGACGAGTTGGTCTCGCTCCTCGCCGAGTCGAAGGAGAACGAGCGCGCCCGCCAGGCGTTCGAGTGGGAGTCGGTGCGCCGCCGCGCGGAACGCAAGGCCGCGCTCAGCCTCTCCGCCCGCGCATGAGAGTCGAGAGACGCGCCGCCGCGCGTTCAATACCCAGGTCAGTCCGGCGCGGCCGTCGCGCGCCGGGCGTCCCCGTCTTTTTTTTGTTAACGCTCGTCTGCCTGCTCCTCGCGCCCCAGCCTACGCGGGCCGCACAGCGCGAACTCACGCCGCAGCAACAAGAGATAAAGAGTCTGACCGAGCGACTTTCGTCAACCGACATCGAAGAGAGGCGCGAGGCCGTCGTGCGTCTCGGCGCTCTGGGGCGGCCCGAGTCGTCGAGGGCCGCGGCCTCTGCGCTCGGCGACGCCGCGGCCATCGTCCGCGCGACGGCCGCGCGCGCCGTGCTCTCGCTCGCCCCGAGCGAGGCGGCGGCGCTCATCCTGCCGCTCCTGCGCGATCGCGACGAGTTCGTGAGGCGCGAGGCCGCGTACTCGCTCGGCCTCACGCGGAGCACGTCCGCCGTGTCGGCGCTCGCGGCCGCGCTGGAGACGGACAAGGAGCCCGCGGTGCGCGGAGCGGCGGCCGTGGCGCTCGGTCAGATTGGGGACGCGTCGGCGGCCCCCACGCTCGCGGGCGCGCTGTCGCGGCGGCTACGGGCTCCGGGCTTCTTCAACCGCTTACGGCGGCGCAAGGTCGAAGAGGACGAGTTCGTGAGGCGCGCGGCCGCGGTCTCGCTCGGCCGGCTCGGGAGCCGCGAGGCGGTGCCCGTGCTCGTCGAGACGCTCTCGAACGCGCGCACGCCCGACGACGTGCGGCGCGAGGCGGCGCGCGCCCTCGGCCTCATCGGCGACCCCGCGGCCGTGCCCGCACTCCGCTCCGTACTCACACACCGCGACCCGTACCTTTCGCGCACCGCCTTCGAGGCTTTAAGAAAGCTCGACCCCGCGAACGCGACCCGTCCGTCCGGCGGAGGGATTTGAAGGCGGACGCTAAGAAGGCTGTCGGGGGCAAGGTGAAATAAGAACGGCGGTGAGAGCGACTGACTCTCACCGCCGTTTCGTTTACGTTAGCGCGTGCTTCAGGCTTCCGGCTTGTCGCCGCGGCCCTGGCCCCTGCGCGCGACCTTAGCCTGCGGGAGCTGGACGGCGGCGCCGCCGGACTTGGCGGCCGGCTTGTCCGACTCGTCCTCGGGCTCGTGCGCGTCGGCGATGAGCGCGCCGCCCGAGCGCTTCGAGAAGGAGAGCTTGCCGCGGCTGTCGTCGAAGTCCACGTAGACCAGGTCGCCCAGGCCCACCTGCTCGGTCGCCACGAGGTTCGACAGCGGGTAGACGAGGAAGCGCTCGATGGCCCGCTTCAGGTGGCGCGCGCCGTACTTGAAGTCGATGCCCTCTTCGAGCAGGAAGTCCTTCGCCGACTGCGAGCACTGGAAGACGAACTTCGTCCCCGCGCTCCTCATGATGCGATCCTGCACGGCCGCCAGCTCGAGCTCCAGAATCTGCATCAGGTGGTGCTCCTTCAGGGAGCGGAAGACGACCACCTTGTCGATGCGGTTCATGAACTCGGGGCTGAACTTCTTCCGCGCCGCCTCGACCGCCGTCCGGTAAATCTTCTGGTCAACCTCGGAGTCGTGCGGGTTCTTCCCGTCCTTCTTCGGCGCGAACCCGATGCCGCCCGAGATGAGCTCGCTCATCTCGCGCGCGCCGAGGTTCGAGGTCATCACCACCATCGTCCGCGAGAAGTCCACGCGCCGGTTGTCGCCCAGCGTCAGCGTCGCCTTGTCGAGGATGCCGAGCAGGAGCTGCCACAGGGAGTCCGACGCCTTCTCGATCTCATCGAAGAGGACGAGCGAGAGCTTGTTCTCCTCCGTGTGGTAGCGGTCGAGGTTCTCCTGCGTCAGCATCGGGGAAGTCTCGCGGTGGCCGAGGTAGCCCGGGGGCGAGCCGATGAGCTTCGCGATCTCGTGCGAGTGCTGGAACTCGGCGCAGTCGATCTTGATCACCGCGTTCGGGTCGCCGAAGAGCACCTCGGCCGCGGCCTCGACGACGCGGGTCTTGCCCGACCCCGTGGGGCCGAGGAAGAGCATGGTGCCGACGGGGCGGTTGGGCGGGTTCATCCCGGCCAGGTAAATCTGGTAGAGGCCCGACATGCGTCGGACGGCGCGCTCCTGGCCCACGATGCGGGCCGCCAGCTTCTCCTCGAACTCCTGCGCGCGGGGGCTCTTCTGGTCGGGGTCGAGCATGACCGTGTTGGTGTTGATCGTTTCTCTGTCCATAACTGCAACCATGTGGCTCGCCTCCTTCGCGTGGAGCGCCGGCGTCGAAGCGACATACGGGCTTGCGGGGGTCGCCGCGAGTGGCTGTCCCAGGCCCGTGGGCCGCTACCAGTCTTACTCCATGCAAAGAGCGAACCGCACCTCTTTGATGAGACCTGTTAAGTCGTGGTTTGCTTTAGCGCATCGGCCGGGGGGCGGCGGCGCTCGATTGATGAGAGCACTATATATACGACAAAGAGTTTGTTGTCACTACAAAATATCCGAGGTGAGAAAATTTTTCACCGCCTCCTCTCCGCGGAGGCCCGCGCGCGCTGACACTTCGCGGCACCCGGCCTGTGACAATAAACGGCCCAATTCAAAAATCTGAATGCCGCGCCCGCGCCAAACCACACACCTAAACGTGAAGCGCGCCGCCCGTCGTGCGTCAAAACGTGGGCGGCGCGCGTGAGAAAAATTTTAAGGGCGCGGCGGGCAACCCCGCCGCGCCCCCTCGGTTGCCTGAGAGGCAACCCGGAACAGTTCACGGCCTCACGGCCTCAGTCGTAATATTCGAGGCCGAGGTGCGTGATGAGGTCTTCGCCCTTGAGGTGGCGGAGCGTGTTCTTGAGCTTCATGAGCTGGATGAAGATGTCGTGCTCGGGGTAGAGGCCGGGCGCGGTCATCGGCGACTTGAAGTAGAAGGAGAGCCACTCCTGCGTCCCCTTCATCCCGCAGCGCTGCGCGAGGTCGAGGAAGAGCGCGAGGTCGAGCACAATCGGCGCGGCGAGGATTGAGTCCCGGCACAGGAAGTCGATCTTGATCTGCATCGGGTAGCCGAGCCAGCCGAAGATGTCGATGTTGTCCCAGCCCTCCTTGTTGTCGCCGCGCGGCGGGTAGTAGTTGATGCGGACGACGTGCGAGAAGTCCTTGTAGAGCTGC
>DATMVD010000088.1:0-238031 GCA_035563535.1 Pyrinomonadaceae bacterium
GTTGATGGCGAGGTTGTCGTCGATGAAGAAGACGGCCACCTGCCCGCGCTCCCTGCGCGCCCGCTCCTTGAGGCGGAGGAGTTCCTCGACGACCGACTCGTTAGACCTGAAGCGGATCGAGTCGCCGAAGAAGCCCGTCACCGTGCAGAACTCGCAGCCGTAGGGGCAGCCACGCCCCGTCTCGATGGGGACGACGAAGAACTTGCCCCACCCGCCGCCCATCCGGCTCAGCAGAGGTCGCACGAAGCCGGGCACGAGGCTGAACTGGTCGAGGTCGAGAGTCTCCCAGGGGATGTGCGGGTAGGGCTGGAGGCTCGGCTTCTTGTCATTACCCTTCGCGTCGCGCTCCGGCTCGTAGGTGTCTTTCAACTCGCCGCGCGCGGCGTCCGCGACGATGAGCGGCCAGGTCTCGTCGGCCTCCCCGAGCGCGACGGCGTCGGCGTGGCGCGGCCCACCGTCGCGCCCGAGCGCCTCGTCCGGGCACTCGGTGACGTGCGGGCCGCCCATCACGACCTTGAACCCGGCGGCGCGCAAAGCGTCCGCGACCCTGTAAGCCTTGGCGACCATGCGCGTCATCGCACCGATGCCGACGAGCCCGACGCCCTGCTCGCGCGCGAACTCGACGATCTCTTCGTCCGACATCGCCTTCGCGTTGCCGTCTATTAATATCACCTCGTGCTCGGGCGGGGTGAGCGCCTGGAGCAGGAACATCCAGAGGTGCGGCATGAAGTTGCGCGTCACGCCGTTGTCGGGGTTGTAGAGTAGTATCTTCAATTGCCTTCTTCCTGCTGCCACACCCTCGAAGGGTTTACCAGATTATGAAATTGACTTTCGGGGGAATGTTATCAAAGCGCGCTGCGGGGATGCAGTGAACACTTACTCACGCTTTGCTATGAGCGGGCGGGAGTATACCAGAAGTGTACGTCACAGCGCACGGACATCTTCAGGAAGGCTTTTTTTCGCCGGGAAGCTTCGCCTTTGGCGCGCCGTGCTCGGCCGCGGCGTGCTCGATTTCGGCGTTGACCTTGCCGCCGACGAGGATGGCCGCCCCCGTCAGGTAAAACCACAAGAGAAGGATGATGACCGCGCCGAGCGAGCCGTAGGTCACGCTGTAGCTGTCAAAGTAGCGAAGGTAGAGGCGGAAAATGAAGGAGACGAAGAGCCAGAGCAGGACGCCCGTGACCGAGCCCGGCGTGATCCAGTACCACTTCTGATGTTTGAGGTCGGGCGCGTAGTAGTAGATGAGCGCGAAGGCGAAGAGGACGAAGCCGAGCACGATGGGCCACTGGATGACGTTCCACGCCGCCTCGAAGGCGCGGCCGAGGTCGAAACGCGCCGCCAGCCCCTCGCCGATCTCGCCGCCGTAGAGGACGAGCGCGAGCGCCGTAATGGTCAGCGCCGCCAGCGTCACGGTTAAACCCAGGCTGATGAGCCGCAGCTTCCAGAACGGCCGCGACTCCCTCACGCCGTACGCGCCGTTCAGCGTGTCGCCGACGGCCCCCATCCCGTACGAGGCGAACCAGAGCGCCGCCAGCAACCCGAAGGAGAGCTTGCCGCCCGTCGCCCCCTCGGTAATCTCCTCGACGGTCGCGCTGACGAGCTGCCAGGCCGAGCGCGGGGCCACGCTCCCCAGGTAGCGGAGCAGGTTCGAGCGCAGCTCTGTCCCGGCCTCCGCGAAGTAGCCGAGCATCGAGGTCAGGAAGATGAGCAGCGGGAAGAGCGCCAGCAGGAAGTAGTAGGAGAGCGCGGCCGCGCGCGTGAAGAGGTCGCCTTCGTAGATTTCGAGCCACACGCGCCGCCCCAGCTCGCGCCAGGTCAACCCGCCGAGCTGCCAGAGCGACGCGATGGCTTTCTGGTCTTTCCTGTCCATCCGACCCGCGCCGACCCTGTCCCGGCCGCAGAAGCGCCGGGGAGTCTTTTAAAGGCTGAAAGTTATCCCCGAAAAGCGAACAGGCGCGTCAGCCTTGGGGGCCTCGCGCCTGTTCTTATGTGGCTCACTGTCCTCACCCCAGCAAACCACTGAGCGGAAGGATTCACCAACCGCCCGGTTGAGAACACAATACACCAAACGCCTTCGCTCGTCCAGCACACCCCTTAAAATTTCTCAGCCCAACCATTTTCGGGCCCGTCTTCGCGGTAAAGTTTGAGGGAATTCGGGCCGGAGCGTGTCCCGCCTGACAGAAATTTCCCCAGCCCTTCGGTGAAATTACTCAAGTCTCAAGTCGGAGTCTTCAAATCTCGGCTCAAAAAATCAAAACCCTGCCGGCACGGACGTTGCCGCTTCACGTCACGCAGGGCCGTGCGGCGGCAGACCTTCTCCGCCGCGGGGCGAAGACCCTTCGCCCGGAGCTTTCGATGCGATGGCAGTAGGCAGCCGCTCTGCGTTCTGTGTGTTGAAGTATAAACCTTATACGTTCGACGGCGACGCCCTTAACTGCCTACTGCCGTCTGCCTACCGCCTACTTTTCTTAGTACGTACACGAACAGACGCGTGAGCGGCGCATACCGTTTATAATGCGGCGGTCGGGGAAGCTCTGCGACAGGTCGGGAACGTTAGGGGAGGGAGTCTCATTGTCTGGTCGGCTCACGGTGAAGAAGAGCAACATCTACGGGAAGGGCTGCTTCGCACTCAAACACTTCCCCGCCCGGAAGAAGATCGAGCTTTACGAGGGCGAACTGATTAAGGGGAGCCGCAAGATTCAGGCGCGCATCCGGGAGCAGATGGAGTCCGCCGTCAAGATCATCACCCTCGACAAGGACACGGCCATCGACGGCGCCGTCGGCGGCAACGCGACGGCCTACATGAATCACTCCTGCGACCCGAACGCCTTCATCCGCATCGTGCCGGGGCTCAAGGTCGCCGTCTTCGCGCGGCGCGACATATGGCCGGGCGAGGAGCTGACCATCGACTACCGCGACCCCGACCACCCGGAAGTCTGCCGCTGCGGCGCAGCCAACTGCCGCTCGAACCGCAAGCGCTCTCGAATAGAGACCAGTTAAGTTCGCAATTCGCCACATAGGCACGGAGACACGGCCCGAAGCATTACCCGCTTCGGGCCGTGTCTCCGTGCCTATGTGGCGAAAAATTCTCTAGCTTACCGGGCGGCCGCGGAGCTGCCGGCGAGGGTGTAGGAGTTCTTATCGCCTTCGAAGGCGATGCTGGCGAGCGTCTGCGTGCCGTTGTTCTCCACGAGCTGGAAGTCGAGCCTGAAGGGGCCTTTGCCGCTGCGCGTCTGGGCGCGGGTCTCGGCGCGCGCGACGACTTCCTTCGTCTTCTTGGCGAGGACGGTCAGCTCGTTGGTCGCGTCGTCGATGCTGAAGATGTAGGTGCCGGCCTTGACGGTGGCCGAGCCGACGACGAAGTCCTGGCCGACGGTAATCACGCGGCTCTTGGCCTTGGCGAAGGCGGGGGCGGCGCAGAGAACGCAGAGCAGGAGGGCAGTGGCGAAGCGGGTGGTCATCTTTTTCATTGCTGGGAATCCTTTCCTTGTGTCAGAGACTTTGAAAGGCGGCGCTCCAAGGGGGCGAACCGTGCGCGCCGCAGTCACACGCGCTTTACGGGGACGCGTGCGGGCGCGTTCGGGGAATGTGACGACCTGCGGAAACCCCGGTGCGAACAACCGACAGGTTGGGACGAGACGGAGTGAGGCGGTGCGGGCTGTCCGTTAACGGTCAGCGTGGGATTCCAAAACGTTGGACGAAAGCACGCGGGAGGTGAACTGCGAAGGGGGTGCGGTCACTGCTTGCGCTTCATCGAGGAGCGAACCGCCTCGGCTTTGACCAGAAATTCGAGCCTCCGCCGCTCCTCGTCGGGGATGTTCGGCGCGAAGCGGATGCCGAACCCGATCTCGTCGGCCTTGTAGATGACCTGCCCCCAGAGCGTGATGACGCCGCCGGGCAGCAGCAGTTCGAGCTTGACCAGCTCGCGCTTCTCGACGCCCATGTCTTCGGTGAGGACGAAGCAGCCCGCGGTGCTGATGTCGGTGACCGTGCCTTCGCGCCGCGTCCGCTCCCCCTGCCAGCGCGCGCGTATGTTCACCTGGATGCGCTGGGTCAGTCGCCGCTCCATCCCCATGTAAACCCCCTTCGCCTCCATCACCCCGAGTTTAATCGCTAAAAAGGTGTAGTCAACTTCAAGCACACGGGCGTCGGTATCTCGGCCCTGTGGCCCGTCGGGCCGAGGGCTCCGGTCTGCGGGTCGATGCGGAACGTGACCACGGAGTCGGAGTTCTGGTTGGCGGCGAGCAGGAAAGCGCCCGTCGGGTCGATGGCGAAGTTGCGCGGGGTCTTCCCTCCCGTGGGCGTGTGACCGACGGGCGTCAGACGGCCCGTGGCCGTGTCGATGCGGAAGGCGGCGATGCTGTCGTGCCCGCGGTTAGAGCAGTACAGAAACTTTCCGCCCGGCGCGACGTGTACGTCGGCCGACGTGTTCTGCCCTTTGAAGTCCGAGGGGAGTGTGGCGACCGTCTCCAACTCTCTGAGAGTCCCCTGTCGCGGGTCGAGCGCGAAGGCCGTGACGGTGGCGTCCAGCTCGTTGAGGACGTAGGCCGCGCGGCCCCGCGGGTGGAGGGCCATGTGGCGCGGGCCCGCGCCGGGCCTCAGCGAGACCGACGCCTGTACGTTCGGCGTGAGCCTCCCCGTGCGCCGGTCGAAGCGGTAGGCCATGACCCTGTCCGTCCCGAGGTCGCAGGCGTAAGCGTAATCGTTCGCGCGGTCGAGCAGGACGCAGTGCGCGTGCGGAGCCTCCTGCCGCTCGCGGTTGGGGCCGGAGCCTCTGAACTGCTCGACGTGCACGGCCTTGCCCAGACTCCCCTCCTCCGAGACAGGAAGGACGGCGACGCTCCCGCCCGTGTAGTTCGCCACGAGGACGAACCTGCCCGAGTCCGCCGCGGTGACGTAACACGGGGAGCCGCCCATCGAGCGCCGCCGGTCGAGGAGCCGGAGCGCCCCGCTCTTCGGGTCGATGCGGAAGGCGCTGACCGCGCCGCTCTTCGCGCCCTCGAAATCATCAACCTCGTTGACGGCGAAGAGGCGACGCCGCGCGCGGTCGATGGTCAGGTAAGAAGGGTTGACGACGCCCTCGGTCGTGCCCGCGTGCCTGAGCGAGCCGTCGCCGAGGTCGAGCCGGTAGAGGTAAATCCCGGCGCTCTTACCCGCGGTGTACGTCCCCACGTAGACGAGCAGTTCGCGCGCCGCCCCGGCCGCCCGCCTCGCCAACCTCGCGCCCATTACACCCGCGCCGGCCGCCGCCAAGAAACTTCGTCTTGTCACGTCACGCTTCAAAGTGTCTTCGCCCATGCGCACGCATTGTGTGGCCGCAGGATTCATCTTTCAAGCGTCGGCCGCTTTTCTTTCAGTTGTCTGCGAATGATTAGAGCGGGTTGTGCATGAGCTTACCAATATCCGTTTAGAGACGGGCTGTGCCCGCCGCCCCGAGTTACATCGCAGCACGCCCCGGCGGGCCGCAGCCCGCCTCTAAACGGTAGGTATACTAAGACGCGAATTGCTCTAGGTCTCTCCGAATAATCCGCGTGTGAAAGCCGCGGCCCGCGAGTTGCCGTCTTGCAGGTTCGGGTTCTGAAAATAACGTTTGGAGCAATCAATGTCGAACGCCTCTTCTTACACGAACCGCGACCCGCGTTACGACGGGCTCGCCGAATGGCTCTACCCGGAGCGCGCCCTGCTCACTTACGCGCAGGTGCTTTTGAACCCGCTCGTCTACGCTTTGGAGGGCGTGGTCGGCGGCGTCCAGCGGCGCTGGCGCAGGGAGCGGCGGCGGCGTCTCGTCGGGCGCTCGTACGACATGGCGACGGAGTTGGCGCGCGTGCTGCCGCGGGGCTCGCGCGTGCTCGACGTAGGCTGCGGCAGCGGCTTCATCGCGCACCACCTCTCGGCGCTGCTCGGCGCGCGCGTCTCGGGCATCGACGTGCGGAAGGGCGTTGACGCGCCCATCGACTACGCCGCCTTCGACGGCACGCACTTCCCCGCTGAAGACCGCGCCTTCGACGCCGTGCTGCTCTGCTACGTGCTGCACCACACGCAGGATCAGCTTGCCTTCATGCGCGAAGTCAGGCGGGTGCTGCGCGACGGCGGGCTCGCCATCGTCTACGAAGACATCCCCGAGGCGGCCTGGGACGCGGCCGCCTGCCGCGCGCACGACCGCGCGTGGCGCTCGCGCACGGGCCCCTGCACCTTCCGGCTCTGGGAGGAGTGGCGACGGGTCTTCAACTCCGCGGGCTTTGAAGTCGTCTCCGTCCGGCGGCTCTCGCGCTGGCGCAACCTCACGCACCCCGTCCGCCGCGGCCTCTACGTGCTCAGGGCTTCTGGCTCACGCCGCTCGCCTGTATAGTTTCCCATGTGAACAGGCCCGTGCTCATCGTCGAAGACGAGACCGACATCGCCGAGGGGTTGCGTTACAACCTTGAGCGCGAGGGGCTCTCGGTCGTCGTCGCCGAGACCGGCGAGAAGGGTCTCGCCGCGGCGCTCGACCGCGCGAACCCGCCGTCCCTCATCCTGCTCGACCTGATGCTGCCCGGCATGTCGGGGACGGAACTGTGCCGCCGCCTGCGGCGCGAGCCCCAGACGCGCCGGACGCCCGTCATCATCCTGACGGCCCGCGGGTCTGAGTCGGAGCGCGTCGAGGGGTTGGAACTCGGCGCGGACGACTACGTCACCAAGCCCTTCTCGGTGCGCGAGCTGATCGCGCGCGTGCGCGCCGTGCTGCGCCGTGCCGACGAGTCGGCGGCGGCCGTCTACGAGGACGCGCGGCTGCACGTCAACTTCGAGGAGATGAAGGTGGTCTGCGCCGGGCAGGAGGTCAGGCTCACGCGCAAAGAGTTCGGCCTTCTCTCGGCGCTCGCGCGACGGCCGGGCCGCGTGTTGACGCGCAACCAGCTCCTCGACGAGGTGTGGGGGCTCGAGTATTACGGCGACACGCGCACGCTCGACGTGCACATCCGCCGCCTCCGCCAGAAGCTCGGCGCGTGCGGCGACTGCATCGAGACCGTCATCGGCGTCGGCTACCGCTTCAACGGTTGTTCCGGCGACAGTTGATTCCGCTCGCACGCTCCCCGTCCTTATGCACCTCCGAACCGCAGTCCTGATCGCCGTCGCCGTGGGGCTCCTCGGCATCTGGCTGGCGCTCTACCGCGCGGACTCGTACGCGGCGTGGGTGGCGCTGGCGGCGGCTCTGTTCGGCGCGGCCGTCGCGCGCTTCTACCCGAAGGAAAAGGACACGGAGTTAGAGGCTCTGCACATGACCGACGCGGCGCAAGGCTATGCCGCGGGGGCGACCCCGAACGTGGCGGCGGCCGTCGCGGCGGGCGAGGTGCACGCGACCGCCCTGCTCGAAGTGACGATGGACAGCATGCGCGAGGCCGTCGTCATCATCGACAACGCCATGCGCGTCGTCGCGCTCAACAACTCGGCGCGCGCGGCCTTCAGGCAGGGCGGGGCCGACGCCCTGAGCCCGCGGCGCTTGAGCGACCTGACGCGCAACCCAGCCATCTACTCGGCCTTCGCCGCGGCCGTCGCGCGCGGCGAGCGCGCCGAGGTCAAGGTCGAGGCCGACGGCGGCGGGGAACGTCGCGTCTACGACCTGCACGTCGCGCCCTTGCGGCAGCGCGAGGTCGTCTACGGCAGCGACGTGCGCGGCGCGGTCGGCGTCTTCTTCGACATCACGCGGCTCGAACGGCTTGAGCGCGTGCGGCAGGAGTTCCTTTCAAACGTCTCGCACGAGCTGCGCACCCCCCTGACCTCCATCATCACCTTCGCGGAGACGCTCCAGGACGGCGCGCTCGAAAACGAGCAGGACGCGCGCCGCTTCGTCCAGATCATCGGGCGCAACGCCGGCCGGATGCGCTCGCTCATCGAAGACATCACGGAGCTTTCCTCAATCGAGGCGGGGGCGATGCGTCTGGAAGTGCGCGAGGTGCGTCTGCATCAGCTCGTCCGCGAGGTCTTCAGCGCGCTGGCGTCGAAGGCCGAAGGCTGCGGCGTCGAGCTGGTCAACGAGGTCGGCGCGGAGGCGACCGTGCGCGCAGACCCGCGGCGGCTCGAACAGATGCTCCTGAACCTCGTGGAGAACGCGATCAAGTTCAGCAGGCGCGGCGGGGCCGTGAGGGTTCTGCACGAAAGGGCGGCGCGCGACCTCGTCACGGTCGCGGACAGGGGCGAGGGCATCCCCGCGGAGCACCTGCCCCGAATCTTCGAGCGCTTCTACCGCGTAGACCGCGCGCGCTCGCGCGAGCTGGGCGGGACGGGACTCGGGCTCGCCATCGTCAAGCACCTCGCGCGCGCGCACGGGGGCGAGGTCGGCGTCCGCTCGGCCGTGAACGAAGGGACGACCTTCACCATCGAACTGCCACGCGACACGCCCGAGGCTGACGGTCACACCAACGGCGGCGGTCAGGTCTCGACCACGCGCGTCGAGACGCCGAGCCAGTTGCCCGAGGCGGAGCGGCCGACGACGTAGACGGGGATGTTGATACGGCCGACGCGGTAGGCTTTGAGGTCGGTGAGATTCTCTTCGAGCAGGCGCACGAGCCTCTGGAACCTGCGTGCCCCGGACAACTGCTCCGCGTTCTTCCAACCGGGCTCCGAGACCATTGCGCGGAAGATGTCCGCCGCACTCCTGGTCTCGACCGGCGCGTCCGCCGCTTCACCCGTCAACTCGCGCAGGAACTCGGGCGTCGGCCCCGCCGCGCCCCAGTTGAAAGCTTCGAGCGGGTAGTCCGACTCGCTCATCACCAACAGCCCGCGCGTCGCCTCACGCAGCTCTTCAATCAGTTGTTCGTCAGTCATCGCGTATCGTCCCGTCAGTGGTTCGTGGCATTTCAAATTTAACACAGAGGCACAGAGACACAGCTTGAAGCGATAACTTCAACAAGCTGTGCCTCTGTGCCTCTGTGTCTCTGTGTTGAAGTTTCTCACTCAACCTTCAGGCTGAGAGGATTACCGGGTGTGATCCTTTCCGCCGGCTAATCTCGCGTTACAGGTGTCGGGGTTCTCCCGGCGGGAGGTTCTTATGGGAAAGAGTTTCACGGTCGAGGCGTCGGCGCGGGTGGATGCGCCGGCCGGGCTCGTCTACAACATCATCGCGGACTACCGCAACGGCCACCCGCACTTTTTGCCGAAGCAGTATTTCGAGTGGCTTGAGGTCGAGCAGGGCGGGCGCGGCGCGGGCACGGTCATCCGCTTCCAGATGCGCGTGCTCGGCCAGACGCGCGTCATGCGCGCCGCCGTCACCGAGCCCGAGCCGGGCCGCGTGCTCGTCGAGACGGACACGGGCGGGGACGGCCCCGTCACGACGTTCGTCGTGGAGCCCGAAGGGGCTGGCTCGCGCGTGACGTTCAGCACGGAGATGACTTCGGCCGGCGGGCCGTTCGGCGTCCTGGAGCGGTTCGTGTTGAGGCGCGTGCTGCGGCGCGTCTACGCGGCAGAGCTGAAGCAGTTGGGCCAGGTCGCGGTCGAGCGCACCTCGGTTCAAACGGTGGCCTGCTGGGCGAGCTTCGCCTGAGACTCCGACCGCCGCCGCCAGAAGGGCGCGTCAACCCAGCGGCGCTCGCGCCCGTAGAAGTCGGCGCGCGCATACAGATAATCCTCGAACTCGCGCGCCGTCAGGGCTTCGTACTTTTCGAGCCCCGACGGCGCGCCTTTTAAGTAATCCATCACGGCGTAAGAGGCGAGGACGCCGGAGCGCAGGCTCTTCAGGATGCCTTGAGAGGAGAGCGGGTCGAACGTCGTCGCCGCGTCGCCGGCGGCGAGCCACGCGTCGCCGGCCAAGCGCTCAAGGCGTTGCGTCTGCGCCGCGTGGACTGTCGGCGCGCCGAGCGGCGTCGCGTGTCGTACGCGCCCTTTCGTGTGGCGAGTCTGTTCGAGCAGGCCGAGCCAGGCGGCGGCGGAGTTCAGGCCGCGCCGCTTCAAGATGTCGGCGTCGCTCATGCAGAAGACGACGACCTTGCCCCCGGGCAGCAGCGCCGAGTACCACCAGCCTTCTTCCCAAGCTTCGACCAGCGTGTACGTGTCCGCAAAGGGCTCGGCTTCGTCCGTCCCGAACGTGACGGAGACGCCGACAAGCTCATCCATCAAAACCTTTCTTACTTCGCGCTGGCGTGCGAAGGCCGCGCGCCGACCCGTGGCGTCGATGACGAAGGAGGCTTCGATTTCCGCCTCTCTTCCCTGCTCAGCCTTTGCTTTAATCCGCCAGACGCCGCCGTTGTGCCGTGAGTCGGTGAACTTGTAGCCCGAGTACGTAACGACGCCCCGGCCCTCCGCCTCGCGCGAGAGCATGCGGTCGAAGCGGCTGCGGTCGAGGTGCCAGCCGCGGCCGGCGGGGTGGTAGATGAACTCGTTGTCGTATAGCTCGTCCGAGCCCCACGCCGCGCACGTCCCGTAGGCCGCGACGTGCCCCTGTCCGACGAACGCCTCCCACACGCCCAACTGCTCGAGGACGCCCCGCACCGTCGGCGGCAGCGTCTCGCCCACGCGGGGCACGTCGTAACTCGACTGCTCGACGAGCGCTACGGAGAGAGTGGGCGCGTGCCGTCGCAGCGAGAGCGCCGCGGCAGCGCCCGCGGGGCCGCCGCCGAGGATGAGAACGTCGTGCCCGGAGGTTGTCATGCGGGTAATGCAGGTCAGAACCGCCCGCGGTAGCGGGTGGGCCTTTCGATGACGGCTTGCTGATTGATGAGAGGCACGCGGTCAGCAATCACGCCGCATACGTAAGGCCCACCCGCTACCGCGGGCGGTTCTGACCGCTATGTTAGTCGTCCTGCTTGACGGCTATCCACGAGCAGACGACGCCGGCCGGGGCGACGCCGCCCGCGCCGCTCGCGTGCGGGACTGTGCGGACGATGGAGCCGACCATCGCCATCCGCTGGCCCACGCCGTTCGGCCACGGGCGGATGACGTAGCCGACGTAGTCGTAGACCCACTCCTCGCCGCCGACTACGCCCGTCCCCTGGAAGCGCACGGTGAAGGGGTTGCCGTAGGTCGTCGAGCCCTTGAGGTCGAGCTGCCAGCCCGTGTCGTAGATGCGCCCCGTGAACTCATTCATCGGCGAGGGGTCGATCTGAATGTTGCCGCGGCCGAATTCGAGGTCGTTGAACTGCTCGGAGAGGTCGGGGTCGTTCAGGAAGCTGCGGTACGTCCACGTGCCGACCAGGACGCCGTTGTTCGGTTCGTTGCTCATGACACTCTGCCCTCGCGTCAGATGTTATCGTCGTTGCGCTCGACCTGCGCGTACTGCGGGTTACCGCTCTCGGGCCAGTCGGGCGTCTCCTTGATGAAGCCGAGGTCTTTCCAGGCAGTCACCATCAGGAGGTCGCCGGCGTTCGTCTGCGGGATGCCCAGCGACCAGGCGACCTGCTGGTAGTTGCCCCCGCCTACGTCCTGGTAGACGAACATCGGGCGGTGCGCGGGCCACCAGAAGGTCGTCTGCGTCACGTCCGCCGCGGGGTCGCCCACGCTCTCGGGCACGACGACGTTCCACTGCTCGTAGGTGATGTCCATGTCCTGAGTCGAGCACTCGTTGAAGTCCGCCTGCCAGGGGCACGCGCCGTACTTGGTGAGGTCGCCGGGTTCGAGCCCCACGGCCATGCTCCCCTGGTCGCCCGCGGCGTAAGGTGTCCCGGGCTGCGGCAGGCTGAGCGGGTTCGGCTGCCAGGAGGCGAGCACGGTCGGCGAGAAGAAGGGGCTGTGCCTGATGCGGAACGGCTCGGCGTAGACGGCGGGGTTGCGGATGATCCAGGCCACCTCGCCGCCAGGGCAGAAGGCCCCGCCCAGCCCGTTGGCGAGGACGCCGCGGTCGAGGTCGGTTCCGGTCGCGGTTCCCTGCTCGGGGTCGGTCGTCGGGATGTCTTCGGACTGCTCGTTGATGAACTTGCCCGCGGCCCACTGGCCGAGGATGAAGAGCTGCGTGTCCGTGAGCCGCAGGAACTTCGACGGCACGGTGTTCGAGATCGGGTTGTCGCCGGAGAGGAACGGCATCAGCACGAGGTAGTAGTGCGGTAGCGAGGGGTCTGGGGCCCACTGGTAGATGTTCTCGAAGCCGGGCTTGCGCAAGGCCCACCAGATGCGCTGCCGCCACGTCCGCCGCTTGATGCGCAGCTCGGGGTCTTCGCCCTCGTGGGGCGGGACGGAGAGCAGCGACATGTCGAAGTTCTGGTCGGAGTTGGGCGTCGTCTCGTGGGGGTCGCCGCCCGCGAAGCTGTTCCAGTCGAAGACGAACTGGAAGTTCTGCGGCCGCTGGAGGATGGGCCAGATGTCGCGGTAGAAGTAAGGGTAGTAGTCCGGGTTCCACTGCGCGTCCTTGCGCCAGAGGCCGAGCCCCTTCGCGTCAGAGGGGTCGGGCGCGGGCTGGCCGAAGGGGTCGGGCCTGCCGTACATGTACGTGTTGTAGCCAAAGTGGCGGACGGCCACGTCGTAGGCCACCTCGTCCATCGTCACCATGTCGATGATGTTCGGCGCGTAGCGCGGGTAGCCGACGACGCACCACGCCGGCACGTCCACGGCCGCCGTCCTGAGCTTGCCGACGTTCGGGTCGTCCGTGCGGCCGTTGATGCTGATGATTTTGTAGACGACCGTGGCGGTCACGGGGCCGTCCGACACGTCGTCGAACCAGCCGTCGTTGTTGGCGTAGTGGTGGATGACCGGCTGGCCGAAGCCCGTCTTGTAAGAGCCGGAGTTGCCGTGCCCGCCGAGGACGAGGAGGCGGAGGTTCTTCTCCTGCTGGATGGCGCGTATCTCGCCGAGCGTGTCGATGGAGTTGGGCGAGAGCGGCGGCGGGAACGACTGTGTGAAGCCGGGGTTTGCGCCGCGCGCGAACTGCGCGACCTGCTGCTTCTTGCCGGTGTGGTTCACGGTCTGCGGGCCGGGGTCGATGATGAGCTGCTGGCGCTCGTCCGGGTTCGTCAAGTCGGCGTTGCGCAGGGGGTGGTCGGGGCCGTAGCCGTGCTCGCCGTCGAGCTGCTGGAACGCGTACCAGCTCGCCTTCTTGTTGGCGAGGTAGACCGTCCACTGGATGTCCTTGACCTCGGCGACCATCGTCTGCCCGCTCTTCTGCCAGACGGCGGTGATCTGCTGCCCGACCTGAAGCTCCTGCCCCTGCTTGAAGTCGTCGTCGTAGCCGTAGACGCGGAAGCGCGCGGCCTGACGCTTGACGCGCCCCTGCGCGTCCTTGAACTTCGTGACGGGCTGCTCGGTGCCGTCCGCGTTCAGCTCGTTGGGCATCGCCCCGGCCTGCTCGGGCGCGAGGTAGAACGCGTCGGGGCTGTCGCCGACGCGCGCGATCCCGATGGCCGGGTGAATCTTGAATTTCATCGAGGGCTCTCCTGGTATGAGTTCCGGTTTGGTCGTGGCAGGTCAGTCCTTGAAGACCAGCGAGACGCCCTTCATCCAGAGGGCGTTCGGCTTCGGCGTGCCGTCGATGTCGAGCACGACGAGGTTGACCTGGAAGTCGGTCTCGCCCTGCGCGCTGAGGCGTGAGACGGCCTCGGTCGCGTCGATGCGGAAGTTGCCGGGCGTCTTGCGGTGGCGCGGGCGGAGGTCGAACTTGCGCCGCGACTCGGGCGGCACGTCGCAGTGGCCGGGGCCGCCGATGCACTCGCCCGAGAAGGTCGCGACCTGCGCGACGAAGCGCGGGTTGTCGCGCGTCGGCGTGTCGGCCGACGCGTCGGGCTCGTTGAGGAAGACGCGGACGAAGGCCCCGCCCGCGGTCGAATACTCGACCTTGTGCAGGCGTATCTCGGCGCGGCTGTGGTTCTGCAAGACCGTCGGGTTGACGGCCGCCGCCGCCGACTTGAAGCGCACGATGGGTACTTGGTTGTTCGTCTCGAAGACGTAGGCGGACTTCGCGTACTCGTAGCCGAGGTCGCTGATGGTCTCCACGTCTTTGACCTGATTCGGCCAGGGGGAGAGCACGTCTTCGGGGTCGTCGGGGCCCGCGTTGGGGTGGAGGCGCTGCCACTCGGCGTAGAGCCTATCGACGTTGCTGTGGTGCCCCCAGAAGATGGGGTCGCGCGCGGTCGTGCCGGCCGACACCATGTAGCCGTACTGAGGCTCGCCCGCGATCTTGCCGAAGGCGGGGTTGCCGCCGCCCGAGAAGTTGTGAATGAGGTTGTGTATGTTCTCGCAGGCCCCGAAGAAGTGGTTGCTGTCGGGGCCGCTGGCGAAGTTGTAGAAGTTCTGAATCTTGAGAATGTTCTGGATGTCCTGCTCGGTCGGCCAAGCCTCGAAGATGAGGCTGCCGTTCCCGCCGGGCCAGCGGTTCCACTCCCAAAGGGGGTTCGCGCGCGCCAGCTCCGCGATGATGAGCCGGTCGCCCGCGGGGTCTGCGCCGTAAGGAATGCCCGCGCCTTTGAAGAGCCTCGAACCCGAGTTGTAGTATTTCGTCTCGTCCTTACACCTGATGTCCGGCTCGTCTGTCTTGACGGCAATCGCCTCAAGCTTCGCCCAGGTCTCGTCGGGAATCTTCCCGCGGAGGTTTTCGAGCGCGCGCCCGTCAACCCAGCAGCGGTAGGCGCAGGGGACGATGCCGTTGTCGAGTCCGGGGCTCGAAGACTTCATGTCATCGATGGAGGCGAGGACGTTGTCGCGGTAATAGGGCCAGTCCCAGTAGGGCAGCGTGACCGACGGGTCGATGTCCTGCATCTGCTGCTCGAAGTAGTAGAGGTAGAGGCGGTGCCAGGTGAGGAACTGCTCCCAGCCGTGCTGGCAGTTGTTGGCGTGGATGTCGGCCCAGAAGCGGAAGCTGCGCTGGTCGTACTGGTGGAAGTCGTCGTAGCACTTCATCCGCCGGATGACTCGGCGGAAGCGGGCCATCTCCTCGGCGTTGAGACACTCGACGTTCTTGCGGACTTTGACCTTGTTCGTCTCGAAGCTGAAGTCGTTGACCGGCTTCGACGAGAGCGGGTGCTCCTCGTGCCCCTGCGCGCGCGCCAGAGCGAGCGGCATGTTCACCTGCGCGAGCAGGACGCCCTGCGTCGCGTCCGACGCGGGGCAACCGTCGTCGATCCAGCTCTCGATGAAGATGATGTCCGACGCAGAGACCCTCTGCCCGCCCCACATCAGCGGCGGGAACTGCGTGCCGTCGAACGGGAACTCGCCCTTCAGACCTTTGACGAGGCCCGACGCCGCGCCCCTCCCTTTGGAGCGCTTCGAGCCGCCGCCGCCGCTCGGAGACTCGCCGCCGCCGCCGGTCATCCCGCCCCCGCCGCAGCAGGAGTGTCCGCCGCCTTCGGGCGCGGGCTGTGGCGTCGGCGGTGATGTCAACTGGGGCGCGGGCTCCTCGTCCTCACAGCAGGAGCGCGTCTGCTCGATGTCGTCGCACGGGTCGGGCGGAACCGGCGGGGAGATGAGGCGGATGCCGTACAGCGTCGCCTCCTTCAACTGTTCGAGCGGCAGGTTCCAGAAGCGCCCGAGCCCCTGATAACTGGGCGTCGCGCTCCCCTGCGCGGCGTCGAGAATCTGCCTGACGCGCTCGTACCGCGACGCCTCCTGCGGCTGCTGGTCTTGCGGCTCGTCTGCCATGATTAGCTCACCCCCGATTTGAAATAGGAAGGATGAAGGCGGAAGGATGAAGTGAAGAGGGCTTGGCCTTCATCCTTCATCCTTCCGCCTTCATCCTTTCGCCTAGTTGTGCGAGTAGGGCGTCGTCGCGGGCGCGACCTCGACGACCGTCATCATCCCGCGGTCTTCGTGAGCGAGGATGTGGCAGTGGAGCACGTAGTAGCCCGCGTAGTCCACGAACCGGCTCCGCATCTTGAAGTAGCCGGGCACCTGGACGGGCACGGGCTTGTTCGTCTTCGGGTCGATGACGGGCTGGCCGGTCTTCGGGTCGATCTTGTTCACCGGCAGCCTGCGCCCCGAGGGGATGGGGAACACGTCCCACCAGATGTTGTTCACGTTCTTGAAGGGCGGGCCGCAGGGCTTCCACGTCACGGGGTCGGCCTGCGGGTCGAGCTGGCACTGCTGGCTGCGGACGTAAGCCTGGAAGCCGGGGTTGCCGAGGATTTTGAACAGGTCGTCGGGGACGAAGGCGTACTGCTTGACGTTGTTGGCCGTCAGCTTCTTCTTCGTCTTCGGGTCGGTGTAGGTGACGTTGATGGTCGCGTTCGGGTCGAAGATTTCCGTGACCTGGAACGGGTTGATGTGGATGTGGAAGGGGTGCGAGATCTTCGGCCCGTAGGTCGCGTTCTGAATCTTCCACTCCTCGACCCTGTTCAACTGGACGAGCGCGCCGACCTCGCCGTCGAACTTCTTCCCGTCGATGGTGTGCTGCCCGCCCTGCCCCGGCGAGGTCGAGCCGAAGGTCATAATCTTCGTGCCCGTAATCTCGTCGTCCGAGATGTCTTTGAGGAAGGCCGGGAACCGCGGGGCCTGCGGGATGAACTGCCCCGCGGGCGTGGCGGTCGAGACGGGGTCGCCCGACACGTTGATGGTCAGCAGCGTCAGGTTGTTGGCCGAGGCGAGGTCGGACGGGTCAACCTGGTTCTGGACGATGACGGGGTACTGGCAGGTCTTCGCGCCGCCGGGGCAGGGCTTGGCCTGGACGAGCAGGTCGGCGCGGTTGCCCGAGGCCAGCAGGAAGGGGCCGCGCGGCCGCGCCTTGTAGTTGAAGTCGTTGAACTGGACGCCGTCCTGCGCCAGTTGCCGCCACTCGTACTGAGCGGCCGGCGGGGTGTGGAAGTAGACGCCCGCGCGGCCCGCCGTGTTGACGACGCGCCACATCTGCACCTCGTTGGGGCGCATGTTGACGACCGGGCGAATCTGCCCGTTGATGGAGAAGTCCGGGCCCTTGTCGGTCGCGCCGATGCCGCCCTGCCCGCCCTGCCCGCCGCGCAGCAGGTTGGGCGTGACGCCCAACTGGTTGATGACCATGACCGGCTGCGTGCGCGTCCAGTTCGCGCCGTAGAAGGCGTTGAGGTCGTCGTCGTAGGAGCCCTCCATGATGAAGACCCCGGTCATGCCGTTGGCGACGTTGATGGCCGTCGAGCCGTGCTTGTGCGCGTGATACCAGTGCGTGCCCGGGGCCTGGCCCATGATGAGCGTGGGGCTCACGCCCATCTGCTCGGGCGGGACGACGCCGCGGCTGTTCAGCTCGGCCGTGCCGGCGCCGGCGCGCGGCAACTGCGGCGACTGGACTTGATGGGTGTGGACGGTGACCGGCTTCGGCGGCGGCCAGGTCGGTTCGGTGTACTCGGGCAGGCGGAAGCAGTAGGGGAAGACGCCGATGTAGTACTGCGGCCAGTAGCCGTTCTTGATCTGCCAGTCGTTGGTCGGCGAGAGCGCCTTCGCGGGCGGGATGCCGTAAGCCTTCTTCATCTCCTCGTCGTAATTGCTGAGCAGATTCTTCTGCTTGCCCGCCCAGTTCGGGGGCATGTCCTCCCAGACCTTCGGCCACGCCACGAGCGGGCTTATCTTCAGGCGCTCGTTGCACTGCGCGTAGAAGCGGTCGAGCCCCTCCTGCACCTCCTGCGGCGTGGTGGTGAGGTTGCCCTGGTTGTTGCGCGGCAGCGGGCGCACCTCGACGAAGACGTTGTCGCCGGTGTTGTTCGGGTTCGTGTGCGAGCCGTGGAAGTGTATGTTGCCGGTGCTCGAACCGTGGAAGCAGTCGGGGTAGGCGTCGCCCGGCGGGATGGGCTGGTCGCAGCCGAAGCCCTTCTCGCCGTTGTCAATCGAGCGGCCGAAGTGGCCCGGGTTGATCTGGTTGATGAAGGTGAGGTTGATGATGTCGCCGACGCGCGCGCGCAGCGTCGGCCCCGGCATCGGGTTCGGGAACTGCCCCGTGGGCGCGGGCGGCGCGGGCACGGCGCCCACGCCGCGCAGGGTGCGGACGTACTGCGGCTGGCAGCGCACGATGCTGCCGGGGTCGCCCGGCTTGGACTGCGGCGGCAGGCGGAAGGGGATGGCCTGCTGCTCGTCGCCGAGCACAATCGTCCCGCGCAGGATGTTGTTCTGCGCCGCCAGCATGGGGACGGTCAGAAGCGTCTGCTGCTCGGGCGGGCACGGGATGTACTCCTGCTGCTGCGCGCGCGCGGCCGCGGCCTGCGACAACAGCGCCGCGGCCGCGAAGAGCCCCGCCGACAGCCGGCGCATGAAGACGCGGCAGCGTCTCGCGCCGCCGGCGCGCGGCCTCGCGGCCTCTTCCTGAACCACCGCGCGAAGGTGAAGTCTCAGCGTCTGCACACTCATCGCAATCTCTCCTTATCTGTCGCCCGCGCGTCCGGGCGCGCGGGCTCGAAGGGCAAAGCCTGGGCGGAGTAACTGTGGGTCGCGTCGTGCGGGCAAAGGCCCCGACTCGCCTCCCGCGCCTCAACTCTACTTCGGCGGCGGGACGACAATCGTGCCGCGCTCGCTCGTCGCGTTCGGGTGCAGCTTGCAGCAGTAGTAGATCGTCCACTGCGTCTGCCCCTTCTGCGGCGGGTTGCAGAAGTAGACGAGGCTCGAATCGCCGGGCTGGATGACGCCCGACAGGCTCGACTGCGCCAGCGGCTTATAGTTCTGGTCGGTCTGCCACGGCTGGTGCGCCACCTTCGAGAGGTTGTTCCAGTTGATGGGGTCGATGACGCCGGAACTCAGGTTGGCGTTCGCGCCCCGCGCCTGCGGCGAGAAGACGGTGCCGTTCGGCGTGTCGAGGATGTTGACCGCCTCCTGCGCCAGCGCCTTGACGATGATCCTGCCGCGCTCCAGAGGGTTGTTCGGGTGGTTCTTGCAGGCGTAGTAGACCGTCCACTGCGCCTGCTGCGGCGGGGAGGACGGCATCGCGCAGTCGTAGGTGTCGGACGACTGGCCGGCCGGGATGGCCGGGGCCAGGGCGCTCCCGCCGGCAGGGTTGTAGTTGGCGTCGGTCTGCCACGGCTGGTGCACGTCGTTCGTCTGGTTGTACCAACTGATGAGGTCGTCCTGCGAAGCGTTGAGCGGCTGCCCCTGCTTGGCCCCGGGGTAGTCAACGACGAAGGACGCGCCGGATTTCGTTTGGATGATGTTTATCGACCAGTCTGCCATGACGTTTCTCCCTTCTGTGCCTTCCCGCGCGCCGCGGCCGACGGCCGACGCCGAAGACGCGCAAACGGGAAGCCGACGGCCCCGGCGGGCCGGCCGAACGCGTGATGAATCTTAAAAATCGAAGCTCGTGTCGCCAGACTTCGGCGAGCGCAGTGAGAGGGGGCCACTACCCGGCGGGTTCAATGTCGGCCGAGCCGGTTTGCCCTTCGGGCCGAGGCTCGGTCGATAAATCCGGGTATTGATAAAACGAGACTGAGAGTTAAATGGAGGCCGACGGAGGGCATCCGCCGGCAGGAGTTACTTCGCGTGGAGCAACGTCACAATATGCCTCTTAACGTACACAGTCAAGAGTTTTTTCGTCGCCTCGCCGGGAATACGTCAGGCGTGAGGAAACTCCGGGCCCTGAAGAATTTGTCTTGACAGAAAATGGCGGTGAAAGTAGTGTGAGCCGTCCTCGGCCCCCCGGCACTCGGCCTGACGAACGGGCGGCCAAGCCCAACCCTCAACCCGGTCTCGACAGCACACGGGCAGTCCCGACAGGAGCAGACGCGATGCCTAAGACCAAGCCTTTTCACATCGCCATCCCCATCTACGAATCGGTCAACCTCTTCGACGTGACCTCCGCGTGCGAGATGTTCTACTGGATGGGCCAGTTCTGGAAGGAGAGGAAGGTCACGCTGGAACTGGTCGAGGCCAGGGGGCGGACGGTCAGGACACACGCCGGCCCGCGGCTCGTCGCGGACAGTTCGTTCAAAGACTACCGCGGCACGGAGAAGAACGGCCGTCCCAAAAAACAGGCGCAGCTCATCTGGGTGCCCGGGGCCAAAGACGAGACGACGCAGAAGATGATGGGCGACGCCGACTACATCAACTTCCTGCGCGAGCAGGCCCCGGGGGCCGAGTGGGTCACGTCGGTCTGTGAGGGGGCGATGCTGCTCGCCAACGCCGGCCTGCTCGAAGGCTGCACGGCCACGACCCACTGGAGCATGATTCCCTGCCTCCGTAAGATGAAGGGCGTGACGGTCGCCCCGGGTTACCCGCGTTTCTGCGTCGATGAAAAAAGACACAGGGTGACGGGCGGCGGCGTCTCCTCAGGCGTTGACGAGTCGCTCAGGGTCATTCAGCTCATCGCCGGCAACGACATCGCCGAGCAGGTGCAGGTCGTCGTCCAGTACTTCCCCGACCCTCCCGTCAAAGGGAAAATCCCCGACGATAACAAGTGCGACATCAAGATACCCCCGCCGCCCCCGGTCAAAAACGGGAAGAACTAGAGCGTCATTCGCATGAGCATACCGACGGCCGTTTAGAGGCGGGCACAGCCCGCCTCTAAACGGGACGTACACTGAACTGCGCCTGATTAGCCGTCGAAGAGAGAGGCGCGCGGGAGGATGGTGTCGGGGACGGGTTCGAGGAAGCGCGAGACGGACGGGACCGTGTCGCCCTCCTCACCGCGCCGCGCCGCCTGCGGGTAGACGAAGTAGAGGTGTCGGCGCGCCCGCGTCGCCGCCACGTAGAGCAGTCGCCGCTCCTCCTCCATGTCCTCGAACTCGTCGTAGGAGCGCGACGAGGGGAACCAGCCGTCCGTCATCCAGATCACGAACAGAGCGTCCCACTCCAACCCCTTCGCCGAGTGGACGGTCGAGAGCGTCACGACCCCGCCGCCGCGCCCGGCGCGGCCGCCCTGCGTCGCGTCCGAAGGGTCGAGCGCCACGTCCGCCAGCAGCTCCGAAGGACTCTTGTAGCGCTTCGCGATGCCTTGCAGGTGTTCGAGGTCGCGCCCGCGCCGCGGGTAGTCGTCGTAGCGCGCGCGCAGGATCGGCCGGTAGAAGCGCAGCACGGCCGAGAGCTGCGCGCTCGGCGACTTGCTCTCGACGAGCGAGGTGAGCAGCCGCCCGAGCTTCGCCAACTGCTCCTTGTACCCGGGCCGCGCCGGGAAGCGGTGCAGCCTGCGGAAGAGAGCCTCCTTCGTCTTCGACGCGCGGAACTCGCGGCGCTCGACGCCGAGGTGTTCGAGTATCTGGTTGACGGTCGCGTCGCCGATGCCGTCGAGCAGCTTCAGCGTGCGGAACCAAGAGAGCGTGTCCGAAGGGTTCGAGACGACGCGCAGGAAGGCCAGAGCGTCCTTGACGTGCGCTGACTCGGCGAACTTGATGCCGCCGTACTTGCGGAAGGGGATGCCGTGCCTGCCGAGTTCGATCTCCAAGTCGAACGAGTGCGAGCTGGCGCGGAAGAGCACCGAAATCTCCGAGAGCGGCACGCCCCCGTCCCGCAGCTCTCCGATGCGCTCGGCGACGAAGCGCGACTGCTCGTTCTCGTCGCGCGCGTGGACGAGCACGGGCGGCTCGCCCGCGTCGTCCACGCGCGAGAAGAGCTGCTTGCCGTAGCCCTCCTCGGCCTCCGCGATGATGGCGTTCGCCACGTCGAGGATGGGCTGCGTGCTTCGGAAATTCTCTTCGAGCTTGATGACCTGCGCCGCCGGGAAGAGTTCCGGGAACTCGAGCATGTTGCGGTGGCTCGCGCCGCGGAACGAGTAGATGGACTGACATTCGTCGCCGACCACGGCGACGTTGTCGTGCGTCGCCGTCAGCAGGCGCACGATGCGCGCCTGGAGGCGGTTCGTGTCCTGGTACTCGTCCACCATGATGTAGCGGTACTGCTCTGAGAGCTGTCGGCGCAACTCCTCGCCGCCTTCGAGCGCCTCGCGCAGGCGCAGCAGGAGGTCGTCGTAGGTGAGCAGGTGGCGCGCGCGCTTGAACTCCTCGAACGACCTGTAGAGTTCTTCGAGCGCCGCGTGCTCGTCGATGAAGTGCGGGTAGGAGGCTTTGAGCACGTCCAACAGCGAGCAGTCCTTGTTGACCGTCATGCTGAAGATGGAGCAGATGGTGCGCTTGCGCGGGAAGTGGCGGTCGCGCGTGAGCTTCAACTGGCGGCGCAGCAGGTCGATGAGGTCTTCGGTGTCGCCGGGGTCGAGCACGCTGAAGTTGCGCGCGACGCCCGCCGCCTCGCCGTGCCTGCGCAGCACGCCGTGGCCGAGGCTGTGGAACGTCCCGCCCGACACGCGCTGGCAGCGCGAGTCGGCCAGCCCCGCCGCGCGCGCGAGCATCCCGGCGGCCGCGCGCCGCGTGAAGGTCAGAAGCAGCACGGACTCGGGGCGCACGCCCGTCTCGATTAAGCGCGCGACGCGGTAGACGAGCGTGCGCGTCTTCCCCGTCCCGGCCCCCGCGACGATGAGCAGCGGCCCCTCGGTCGTCGTCACGGCACGGTACTGCGCCTCGTTCAACTCCTTCTCGTAATCGATCCCGCGCGCGCGCGGCAGGGAGGTGACGCGGCGCAGGACGAGCTTCGTCTTCGTCAGCGTCGGCGCGGACTGCCCGAGTTCGAGGTCGCGCCTGAAAGCCTTGAGTTCGTCGGCGAGTTCCTTGACCGTCTGGTAGCGAAGTTTGGGCTGGCGGTCGAGCGCCTTGCACAGGATGCGGTACAGCTCCGCGTGAAGCTGCGCCTTGACCGCGTCGCGCAGGCGCGGCTCCTCGTGGAGGATGGCGTGCATCGTGTCGATCTGGTTGTCGTGCGCGAAGGGGCACGTCCCCGTGAGCATCTCGCAGAGGACGACGCCGAAGGAGAAGATGTCGCAGCGCAGGTCAACGCGCTGGCCGAGGAGCTGCTCGGGCGACATGTAGTTGACCGTCCCCATGACCGTGCCCGACTGCGTCTCGACGCGCACGAGCGTCTTCTGCGCGCTGTCGGCCGCGGTCGCGCGGCGCTTCGACGCGACGAGCTTGGCGATGCCGAAGTCGAGAATCTTGACGTAGCCGTCGCGGCTGACCATCAGGTTCTCGGGCTTGAGGTCGCGGTGGACGACGCCCGCCTCGTGCGCCTTGGCGAGCCCCTCAGCTATCTGAATCGCCAAACCTAACGCTTCGGCCACGGGGAGCGGGCGCGCCTTGATCTTCTCGCGCAGCGTCTCGCCCTCGACGTACTCCATCGCCATGTAGGGGTGTCCGCCGTCCTCGCCGAACTCGTAGACGGTGAGGATGTGCGGGTGGTTCAGCGCCGAGGCGGCGCGCGCCTCCTGCAGGAAGCGGCGGCGGCGATCCTCGTGCGTCGTGAACTCGGGCGGGAGCATCTTCAAGGCGACGACGCGTTGCAGCTTCTCGTCGTAAGCCTTGTAGACCGCGCCCATGCCGCCCGCGCCGAGGGCCTCCATGATGCGGTAGTGTGCGACGTTCGTGCGGGGAGTCACTCTCATCTTCGGCGTGCGGGAACGCGCCAGTCTAATCCAAATCTGAATTAGGAAGAACGGCCCGTCGGGAGTGCGGGAAGACATTTTACCTCACGCCGCCCGTTCCCGCCGCCCTAAAGAGCGAGGGGTCGGCCGACCCCTCAAGGCCGGCCGACCCCTCGCGCGGGAGCCTTATGACTCCTGCGGTCAGCAGACGAACCTCGCGCCGCACCGGACACTGCCGGATTGACATCGTTTACCGTCGCCGTCGCTCAGGGCGAAATTTGGAACAGATGGATAACGGCCTTCGCCTGCGGGTTACCGTTGTCCCTGAGGATGATCCAGTCCAGGTTGTATATCGACGGGTTATACGGCACATAGTAGGAGATCAACACCTCGTTCGGTGTGGCCGAGATCACACTCGCCTGTATGGACGGCCCGCCACTCCAGCCTTCTCCGGGGGAGACATTAAACCACACGTCCACGATGTTCTGGAGGTTCCAACCGGTCACGGTTAAGATCCCCGAATCACCCAGGCGGACCGGCTGCGGACTTATGCTGATGACGTACGGGCAGGGCTCGCTGTAGCACCATTCATTTCCGCCCGTGTTCGGGGGATCGGGGTCGCCGGGTTGCTGGGGCGGCGTCCGGAAGCTCTTTGTATCGCTGGCACAGTCCCAACTGCCGTTATCGTCACTGCCACACGCGAAGACGGTCAAAAAGTAGTCCGAATCGTACTGGAAGCTGGCAGTGAGGGTGTGGGACTGACATGTGTTGCTGTGCGGATTCGAGTCTTGCCATGACCATTCCTCCGTGCCAGACGGGCCCTGTAATGTCATCCACATGTAATTCAGGGAACCGTAGCTCATGCAAGCGTACCCGCTCCCCTGTACCGGGCCGCTGTTATTCCCCGAGATGAACGCGTTAACGCTTGGGGGCGTGGCCGTCACCTCGGCGGAGCCGACCACAAGGAACGTTGCCAACAATGCCGCCACGGTAAAGAGTTTTTTGAGTCGTGTCATAGTTCCTCCTCCTGTACTTGAAAGTGACTGTGAGGCTGCGGAGCAAGAAGAATTATGTCGGCTCTGTCGAAGGGAGCGAGGCGCCTTATCAAAGCTGGGAGGGGTCGGCCGGCCGGTTAGTCCACCCGACCCCTCCCGGAAAGAACCCGGAGCAGCTACCTAGAAGATGAACTTCGCGGCGAGTTGGACGCGGCGGGCGTAGTTCTCCTGGTTCGACGCGGAGATCTGCCCGAAGTTCGCGGCCGTCGGGTTGACGACCGGGCCGGGGAAGTACGGCTCGTTGAGGGTGTTGATCGTCTCGAACCTCAACTGCACGCGCATCTGCTCCCGGAGGTGTATGTCTTTGATGAGCGACAGGTCGAGGTTGTTGATGGAGTCCCTGCGGACGCTGTCGAAGTGGAACGGCAACGTCCGGAGGTGGGCGACCGGCGCCACCCGCAGGAAGGCGTTGGGGTTGAACCACCTGGCGGTGGTCGGGTTGTCAACCGCGATCTCCTGGCCCGTCAGCAGGGCGTCGTTAGCGAACCGGACGGGGAAGCCGGTCTGGTAGGCGTAGACGCCCTGAATCTGCCAGCCGCCCACGAGGGCGTTCGTGAGCCAGTTCGCGTCAGACAGGTACTCGCGGCTCTTCCCGAACGGGAACGAGTAGATGCCGCTGAGGGAGAGCCTGTGCGGCGCGTCCTGGTCAGAGATCATCTTGGTCGGTTCCGGGTCGCCCGCGTTCAGATACTCTGTGGCCTGGAGCCACTTCGACCAAGTGTAGGCGGCTCCCAGGGTGTAGCCCTTCGAGAAACGCTTGTCGAGGCGGAACTGGCCGGAGTGATACCACGACTTGCCGTCGTTGACCTGCGTGTTGATGTCGCCGAAGATGGGGAACGGGCGCAACAACTGCTGGCGGGAGATGGTCTGGCCCTGGTTGCCCGAACCCGCCGGGAACAGATTCCGGAACGGGTTCGTCACCTGAACGCTCAAGAACGCGTTATCCCCGTTCAGGAACTCGTTCGGCAGGGCGTTGATGTTGCGCGTAATCTCGATGTCGTAACCCCAGTTGCCGACGTAGACGGCCTCGGCGAGCCAGCCGCCGGGCAGCTCGCGCTGGACGCCGAGCTGGAAGCGCGCCTGTTTCGAGACCTGCGGGTTCTGGTTGAAGAACGAGATCGTGCCGCCGAGACCCGTCTGCCGCCCCCGCGAGTTCCCTTCGGGCTCCACGATGGCGTTGTTGAGGAACGCGGTCTGGATGTTGACCGGAACCTGCGCGCCGCTGGCGAGGGTGATGGGGTTGACTTGGGTGGCCCGCGTGTAGCCCGGCTGAATCACGTCGCCGCGCCGCTGGCCGAGGAAGCCCGCGAACAGGCCGAAGCCGCCGCGGATGACGGTCTTGTCGTCCCACTGGTAGGCGAACCCGAGGCGCGGCAGGAAGGTGTTCTTGGGCGTCTCGTACAGCCCGCTCCCGGTGTCCACGCCCGCGAACATGAGGCCGCCGCGCGCGTTGATCTGCGGGAGCCGCGCTTTCAGCGCCGGGTCGTTGATCCCAGCGTAAACCGCCTGGGCGGTCGCCTCGAACGGCTGGACGTAGTCGAAGTCGAAGCCGGAGACGCTCTTGTTGTTGCGCTCGACCAGCGCGGTCTCGACCTCGTAGCGCAGGCCGAGGTTCAGCGTCAGGTTGTTCCTCACGCGCCAGTCGTCCTGCACGAAGAAGCCCCACGTCTTCGAGTACTCGGAGTAGTCCGAGGCCCGCACGATCTGCGTGGTGGAGGCCAGCCCGAGGAGGAACGAGGCGTAGGACTGGAGGCCGTTGAAGTCCGGGCCCGTGGCGGAGTCGGCGGTGCTCCTCCGCGTGTACGTGTTGTTGAAGATGTAGTGGCCGCTCCGGTCGTTGCCGATGGGCAGGCTGTCCTCGCGGTAAATCCTCAAATCGACTCCGAACTTCAGCGAGTGCACGTCCACCGTCCTGTTCAGGGTGGCGGCGACGTTATGCGTCGTCGTCGGCCTGAAGTCGCCGCCGAACCCCGTGCCGAGCATGGTGTTGGCGGGGAAGTCGAAGCGGGGGAAACGCCTGTCGCCTTCGGAGACCAGATTGTTGTAGGCCGCGGGGAAGGCCAGCCGCGTCAGGTCGAAGTTCTGCGCGTCCACCTCCTGGCCCGAGTCGCGGATGAAGCGGTTGTAGCCGTACCTGACGTTGAGGACGGTCGTCGCGTTGAACGTGTGCACGTCGTCGATCACGCCCTGCCGCGAGAGGAACCGGAAGAGGGTGCCCGAAGCCTCGGTGCCCACGTAGTCGTTGTAGTGGCTGAGGCGGTCGTACCAGCTCCCGCGCACGAAGAGCCGGTTGTTGGCGGAGACGTTCTGGTCGACGCGGAAGGTGTAGTTGTCGTAGGGCCTGGTGACTTCCGTCAGGGTCGAGTCGAAGATGTTGCCGGTCAGCGCGCCCGCGCGTTTGGGCAGCGAGTAGAAGTCGAGAAACGCCTTGGCCACGGGGTTGATCCGGTTCGCCGGGATGCGGTTGCCGGGGAAGGGCGTGCCGACGAACTGCCCGTTCGCCTGCCGCTCGCGGGTCAGCGGGTCATAGATCGTGACGCAGCCCTGGCCCTCGGGCTGGCCGGGGGCGCAGGCGAAGGCGGAGAAGTCGCCGTTGCGGAGCGCCTCGGTCGGGACCCAGACGTTCGCGCCGGCGTCGAAGCGCGGGCGCGCGTCGCGGATGGCCTCGAAGCCGAAGAGGAAGAAGGTCTTGTCCCGCCCGTCGTAGAGCTTCGGGATGCGGACGGGGCCGTTGATGGTGAAGCCGGGGCGGTTCGAGTAAGAGTAGGCCCGCCCCTCGCCCCTCGCCTTCCCGAAGACGTCGTTGGCCGCCATGCCGCCCGGCTCCGTGAAGTAGTAGGCCGAACCGTGGAAGTCGTTCGTCCCCGACTTGATGGAGATGCTGGTCACGCCGCCCTCGGTGTTGCCGAACTGGGCGTCGAAGGTCGCCGTCTGAACCTTGAACTCCTGAATGATGTCGGTCGGCGGGACGTAGGAGGCGATCACTTCGTTGGCGTTCGCCGTGGACGTGCTCGACACGCCGTCGATCAGGAGGTCGCTGCGGTTGCCGCGCGTCCCGTCGATGGCGTAGCCGACGATGTGCGTCGGCTCGAAGGGCCGGTCGAGTCGCTGGCTCCCGGTGTGCGCGACGCCGGGCGCGAGCCCGACGAGCTTGTAGGGGTCGCCGTGCACGATCGGGAGGTCGGAGACGCGCCGGTTGTCCACGGTCTGACCCAGGTTGGCGTCCGCCGTGTTCAATTCGGTCACCCCGGCCGTCACGGTCACGGTCTCGTTGGTGCCGCCCACCTCGAGTATGATGGGGAGGTCGCGCGTCTCGTTGATGCTCAGCGTGACGTTGTCCTGGATGTACTTCTTGAAGCCCGCAATCTCGACGACCACCTGGTAGGTGCCCGGCAGCAGGTAGGGAGCCTGGAAGAACCCTTCGCCGTTGGTCTCCAGAGAGACGCTCGTGCCCCTCGCCGGGTCGGTGATGGTGACCGACGCGCCCGGCACAGCCGCCTTATTGGGGTCGGTGACCGTGCCCGTGATCTTGCCGCGCGACTCCTGCGCGCGCAGCGTCACGGGGACGGACGCCGTCAGCAGGACGGCCAGAAGTGCCGCTGCCAGACTTATCAATCTGCCAAATCTTGATCTCATCTTCGTATCTCCGAAAAAGGTTGATGGCGGCAGGCACTCACCCTTGTGTCAGTGCCGGTTGCTGCCGGCTGTCCGGCGGCGTCCCAGGAAGTTCACGCCGGCGTTGACGACGGAGAGACGCCCTGGGCTCTTGCCGACGCGCGTTTGGCCTCAAAGGGGTCGCGCGCGCGAACCGGCGCTGCGTGTTGCGTAGGAAACGAAAACCGCCCTGCTGGATCGTTCGATAAGGTGTGCGTCGAGGCGTCCAGTATGACCGTCGCGGCCCCGACCACCAACGCACACAACCCAATCGGCGCGTGCGCGGATGGTTAGGTCAAACCAACTTAACCGGTTAACCCACCTCTCGGGTGGAGCTTTTCAGGAGCCGCCCGTTTGCAGGTTCTAGTTGATTCCGGCCTGGTCGGCCGACCGAGAAAAGTCCGACTATTACTTTACAGAATCGACTTCACGAAGAATCGGGATGCAGTTCTCTTCTCCGGCTTATACAGGTCTCGGCGAGAGAAAACGCCGCCCTTGAAAAGGTGCGCGCATTTTCTAACGGAAGGCACAACTTGTCAAGAGTTTTTCTACCAAATTCCAGCCTCCGCTTTCGATGGTATGACCATTTAAAGACGCTTCCCTTCACCCGGGAAATACGGCCCGAAGTCGATTTCAGTGTTTTTTGGCGGAGAGAACGGTCTTCTTGACGACAGAATGGCGTGAGCCGCGCGGCCGACTCTCGCTGGCACGGCGGCTCACTTTTTTTGAATTGGTTTACGGGGCGGCCTTTGAAGTCTTACTGCGTGACCTGCTCGAAGCGCTCCATGTAGTCCGGCGCGTAGGTCTCGACCGTGCGCATGACACGTGTGCGGAGCGCGCGCTGCTGCTCCTCGTTCTTGAACCTCTCGCGCAGGAAGAGCAGGGCGTTCACCTCGCCCCAGTATTCTCTGTTCTCCCAGATCTGCACGGGCGTGCCGCCCATGCGCAGCGCCAGCTCCGTCAGGCGCTTGTCGCGCGTATTGCGGCCGTTGCTGAGCAGGGTCTGGTTGTAGAGGGGCATCAACTGGTTCTGAAGTTTGTAGAGTTCGCCGCCCGTGCTCGCGGCCTGTTTGACGTGCCCGAGCTCGTGGGCGATTTTAGCCGCCGCGAGGACGTTCCCTTCGACCGGGTATGATTCCGAAAGCGGCGCGAGCGAGTACATGACAGGGTAGTAGATAGGGTTCGGGTAGCCTTCGTGGATGCGGCTGCCGAGCGTGATGGTCGCGGCGACGAGTCGGCCCGAGTCGTCCCACTTGTAGCCGCCTGTGCCTGCGCCGTGCCTGTCGTCGTCCGAGATGACCACGGTGAGCGTGAAGTGCGGGTTGGACGTGTAGAACTCCCACTGGCTCCGTCCCGCCTCGGTGGAAAGCAGGTCGTTCTTCCAGGCGAGATACCGCTCCCTGTACTTGGCGGGGATTGACTCCACGAGGCCGCTGCTCCGTGGGGGCGCGGCGCTTCGAGGTTCCCCCCCTGCCGCGTTCGCGCCGAAGGGCGACGCGTCGGCGAGACAGCAGAAAGAGACAAGGGCTGCGAACAGAAAAACGCTGCGCGGTTTTAGCATCGGGAAGACCTCTCCTGGTTAGTGGCGTGGCCTGCTTGAAAACCGTCGGGGGCGAGCCGTTACTTAATAACAGAGCCCGCGCATAAGTCAACGTTTTTGTGACCGGAGGAATTCGGGCCGGGCGAAACAGTTGTCAGGATTCGTGTGGTTCCCTAGTCATCTCGCGGCGGAGCCAGGCGCGGGCCGCGCGCCAGTCGCGCTCGACCGTGGCGTGCGAGATGCCGAGCACCTCGGCCGTCTCCTCGATGGTCAGGCCGCCGAAGAAGCGCAGCTCGACGACGCGCGCCTGCTGCTCGTCGAGCGCCGCGAGGCCGTTGAGCGCGTCGTCGAGCGCGATCAGCTCGGCCGCGCGTCCGCCCACCGCGCCCGCCGCATCGGAGAGCGAGACTTGTTGGAGGCCGCCGCCGCGCTTCTGGTAGTTCTGCGCGCGCGTAATCGACAAGAATCTGGCGCATCAGTCGCGAGGCGATGCCGAAGAAGTGGGCGCGGCTCTGCCAGGGCACGTCCTGACCGACGAGGCGCAGGTAGGCTTCGTTGATAAGCGCGGTCGTTTGCAGCGTGTGGCCGGGGCGCTCGCGGCGCATGTGCGCGCTGGCGAGGCGGTGCAGTTCCGCCTGGACGTGAGGGATCAGACGGTCTAACGCGCCCTTGTCGCCGCCGCTCCAGTCTTGCAGCAGCATCGTCACTTCACCGGGAGTGGGCATGCGGTTCCCCCTCTGTGGGTGTTAGTGCGCCGGGTCGGGTGCGCGGATTATAGCAGCGGCCCCGCCGTGCGAAAAAAATTTCGGGCCGTGAGGGAATGCGCGCCGGTCTCCGCATGTAAGGGTGAGGGCGGACGCGAGCCGCCGGGAAGAAAATTCAGAAGAAGGAGAGACTAAGATGAGAGTCAAATCCAACGTGAAGGCGGGCGGCGTCACCATCAACCACAACCAGACTGTTAAGGGCCTGCGCGTCAAGTCGAACGTGAAGGCCGGCGGGCTCGAACTCAACCACAACCAGACCGCGGCGGGCGTCCGCGTCAAGAGCAGGGTCAAGGCTGGCGGGAGGAGCGTCAACCACAGCCAGTCGGTCGCGCGGTGAGCATCGCTCCGAAAAAATTTCATGGCGGTGAGCTTTTCGGGACGCGTTTCGCGCTTTAGTAAGTAGAAGCCGGAAGCGGGTAGTCGCGACAGCCTCCTGAAAGGGTTCTGGTTCCGAGTGCTAATGTCGAGACGGCCTCCTGAAGGGTATCCAAGTGCGCGGGGCGAGGCACGGGGCGGACGACGCTTCCGTGCCCTCCGTGCGTCTGCTCTTCATTTCATGTAAAGATGAAAGTCATGACGCCCGACACCTCTGACGAGCGCGACCCCGTCGAAGAGGCTTGCGAGCTGAACGACGCGGCCGTCGAAGCGTTCCACGCCGGCCGCGCCGGGGATGCGGAGGGGTTGTTCCGCCGCGCGTTGCAACTTCTGGAAGAGTCGGAGGGCGAGGACTCGCCGGACGTGGCCAACGTCCTCTCAAGCCTCGGGGCCGTCGGCGAGCAGCGGTGCGACTACACGGCCGCCGAAGCATCTTACGCTCGCGCCGCAGCCATCATGGACGCGAACGCGGACTCGGACGACGAGGACGTGCGGCGGCTCCGCCTGCAAACCCTTTCAGACCTCGGCCGCATCCGCCGCATCCTCGGGCGGTACGAAGAGGCCGAGCCCCTCATCAAGCGTTCAATCACTCTCGCCGAAGAACTCTTCGGCCCCGACAGTGTCGAGACGGCGAGCGCGCTGAACGACCTCGGGATGCTCTACAAGTTCAACGGCCGCTTCGCAGAGGCCGAGCCGCTCTACCGCCGCGCCCTTGACATCCTCGAACGCAGGCTCGGCCCCGAGGCAGTCGAGCTGGCCTCCATCTACCACAACCTCGGCGGGCTCGAACACGCGCGCGGCCGTCACGCCGCGGGCGAGCCGCACGCGCGCCGCTCGGTCGAGCTGCGCGAGCGTGCGCTCGGCCCCGACCACACGGACGTGGCGGCCGACGTGGCCGCGCTCGCCGCGCTGCTCGACGGGCAGGAGAAGTTTGAAGAGTCGGAGCCCCTCTACCGCCGCGCCCTCGAAATCTTCGAGCGCGCCTACGGCCCCGACCACTACGAGGTCGCCGTCAACCTCAACAACCTTGCGATGGTGTTGAACGCACGGGGCGAGGCGGAGGAGGCCGAGGCGCTGCTCATGCGTGCGCTGAAGATAAAGGAGAAGCTGTTCGGCGCGGAGAACGTCGAGTGGGCGATGACGGCCAACAACCTCGGCGTGCTCTACAGGGAGCAGGGCCGCCGCTGGGAGGCCGAGCAGCTACTCACCCGCGCCCTCGCCGCCTTCGAGCGGACGCTCGCGGAGGGCCACCCCAACTTGGCCGCCTGCCGCGACAACCTCGCCGCTCTACGCCGCAACGTCGGCGGAACGGGTGACGAGCGCTGAGCGATAAATCTCCGGCAGCAGGGCTTCCATCACTCGCCAGTCCCCCTCACGGATCCGTCCTGACCCGGCGCACCATCTCGGCGAAGCGCGGCTCCGCGCGTAGGCTCCCGAACTGCGGATCGACCTTCAGCCTCGTCACCTCGGGGTGGCGCGCCTCGACGCTCCTGCCCAGCCACGCCAACGCCTGCTCCCTGTCGCCGAGCGCGGCGTGGACGGCGGCGATGGCGTAGAACTCGCTGCCCCCTCCCGTCCGCGTCAACTCTTCGAGCAGTCTGAGCGCCTCGGCCCGGTCGCCGGCCCTGGCGTACGCGACGGCCATCCGCGATTTCATCGCGGGGTTCTCGCCGCCGCGGAGGATGGCGTCCTGCCTGTACTCCTCTATGGCCTCGGCGTACCTGCCCTGCTGCCTGTAGACATCGCCGAGGTGCGAGCGCGCGCCGGGCCCGCCGGGGTTCAGCTCGATCACCTGCTTGAGCAAGCCTATCGCCTCGTCGTAGTGTCCCGCGTAGTAGAGGGACGTGGCGAGTGCGCTCGTGATGGACGGGGCGACGGGGTCGAGGTCTCTGGCCCGACGCAGCTCCTTGTGCGCCTCTTCAAAGTGGCCCGACTCGGCCAGGAGAAGCCCGAGCCTGTGGTGCGCCGTCGCGTAGTTCGGGTTGAGCTGGATGGCGCGCGCGAGCGACCGCCGCGCCTCGGGTTGCTTCCAGTCGTACCACCCCAGAATGAACCCGAGCGCCGTGTGCCCCTCGGCCAGCCCTTCATCCTTCTCCAGAGACTTCAGCGCCGCCTCGCGCGCCTGGGCGAAGGCGGGCTCCGACTCGGCGCTGGTGTACAGGGGCAGGAGCGAGTAGGCGTCCGCCAGCCCGGCGTAGGCCAGCGCGTAGTCGGGGTCTTTCTCGACGGCCGCGCGGAAAGTTTCGATGGCCTTCCGCAGATCGCCGGCAGTCCGCTTATTCCAGTGGTAGCGCCCCTTCAGGTAGAGCCGGTGGGCCTCCGGGTCGGGCGTGTGCTGCCGCGCGAGCTGCCGCCGCCGCTCCCCTTCAGTCAGGCGCAGGCGCAACTGCCGCGAGATGTGCTCCGCGATCTCGTCCTGCACGCGCAGGAGGTCGGTGACCCCGGCCTCGTAGCGGTCGCCCCACAGCCGCGTTCCCGTCTCGGCCTCGACCAGCTCGGCGCTGACCGTGAGTCGGTCGCCGCGCTGCGCGATTCTCCCCGTCAGCACGGTGCGGACTTTCAGCTCGCGCCCTACCTCGCGCGGGTCGCTCTCCCTGCCCTTGTAGCGAAAGACGGAACTGCGCGCGATGACGCGCAGGTCGGTCAGCCGCGAGAGGTCGCGGATGATGCTCTCGGTCAGGCCGTCGGAGAGGTATTCGCGTTCCGGGTCATTTGCCGCGCCGGGTTCGGCCGACACGTAGACGAAGGGGAGGACGGCCAGCGAGTCCTCCCGGCCCGGACGGAAGTAGAGCGCGGCGGCCCCGGCTAGCGCGACGACGACGGCGAGGGCCGGGAGCGCAAACGCCTTGCGACGCAGGGCGCGGCCGGCCGCGCGCGCGACGCCGGGAGCCTGCCCTTCAACCGGCCGGGTCACGCCGACTGCGTTCGCCGCCGACACGTGGGAAGCCGCCGCGCCGCCCGAAAGGTGACTCCGAAATACTATCTCTTCGCGGGCCGCGCGCAGCTCGTCCAGCATCTCGCGCATCGACCCGTAACGCTCCGCCCTCTCCTTCCGCAGCGCCCCCGCGACGACGCGCGTCAACTCCTCCGGCGCGTCCGGCGCAAACTCCGAGAGCGGCGCGGCCTCCTTCGTCAGGATCGAGGCCAGCACGTCGCTCATCGTCTCGCCGTCGAACGGCGGCCTGCCCGACAGCATCTCGTAGAGGACGACGCCGAGAGACCACACGTCGGTGCGCGCGTCCACCTTCAGCCCCCGCGCCTGCTCCGGAGACATGTATGTGACCGTCCCCATCACGAGGCCGGGCTGCGTGCTCAACTTGAGGAGCGTCGCCGCCTCGCCGCTGCCCGAGCCCGCCGGCTCGGTCATCTTTGCCAGCCCGAAGTCGAGCACCTTGACGAAGCCGTCCGGGCGCACCATGACGTTCTCGGGCTTCACGTCGCGGTGCAGGACGCCCGCCTCGTGCGCCGCCGAGAGTGCGGAGGCGGCCTGCGCCGCGATGTCGAGCGCGCGGTCGGGGGGGAGCGGGCCGCGCGCGAGCAGGTCGCGCAGCGTCTCCCCCTCGACGTACTCGGTGACGATGAAGCGCAGGCCCTCGCTCTCGCCGACCTCGTGGATGGTGACGATGTTGGGGTGATTGAGGGCGGAGGCGGCGCGCGCCTCCCGCTCGAAGCGCGCCACGCGCTCCGCGTCCGCGGCGAACGTGCCGGAGAGGAGTTTAAGTGCGACGCGGCGGCCGAGGCGTTCGTCCGCGGCCAGGTAGACCTCGCCCATGCCGCCGCGCCCGACCTCGCGCTCGACGCGGTAGTGGCCGAGCGCCCGCCCAGCCTCCAACCCCCGACGCTCTCCTGCGAACAGCTCCGCCGCGGCCTCGCCCAGATGCCCGTCGAGCAGCCCCGTGTCTCCCGAGTCGGCGGCGAGCAGAGACTCCACTTCGCGCCTGAGCCCCGCGTCGTCGCCGCAAGCCTCCTCGACGAACGAGTTGCGCTGCCGGCCCGGCTCGCGCTCCAGCGCGGCGTTGAAAATCTCCCTGACCTGCTGCCAGCGTTCCGGGGTCATCTCGTCGGAAGGTAGTTTCGGCGGTGGGCGACACGCCGCCGTCGAAGGTTGTCGTCGGGATGTCGGGAACGCGCCAGATAGTATCACAGCCCGCCCGCGCTGAATGTCCCCAAAGATTTCTCCGCCCGTGAGGGAGACGGCCGCCGATTCCCGCATTCGTGTGTGAGGGCGGACTCAAGCCGCCGAATAGATTCCACGAGGAGGTAAGTAAGGAGATGAGTGTCAAGTCCAACGTGAGAGCGGGCGGCGGTCTTTGGTCGCCGAATCACAACCAAACGGTCAAGGCGATGCGCGGCCGGAGGGCGAGAACTCTGTCGTGCGGGCTGCTCCTCGCGGCCTCACTCCTGTTCCTGACCGCGCAGGCCGGGGTGACGCGCACCGGAGGACTTTCTACGGCTGCGGCCGCGCCCGCCCCGCAGTCCGGGCCTGTCTCCTGGACGTTCACCACGGTCGATTTCCCCGGCTTCGCAACCGTCACGTCACCCCTCGACATGAACACCCTCGGCGACATGGTCGGCTACTACGACCCGAGCGGGGCCTGGCGCGGCTACCTGAAGCTCAAGGACGGCCCCTTCATGCCCGTGGACTTCCCCGGCGCGACCCTCACGGTCACCCTCGGCATCAACGACAGGCGCGACATCGTCGGCGTCTGCATCGACCGCGCAGGCTTCCAGCACGGCTTCCGCCTGAGCGACGGCGTCTTCACGTCGATAGACATGCCCGGGGCGGCGCAGACCCGCGGCGTCCAGTTCGAGTTCGGGCCGGGGCTCGGCACCGCCGCTTTCGGCATCAATCGCGACGGCGACATCGTCGGCAGCGTCAACGTCGCCGCGTGGCGCGCTTCGCGCGGCTTCCTTTGAAGGACGGCCAGTACATGACCGTCGAGCACCCGGAGTCCGGCGGCTACTTCGGCACGGTCGCCACCGGCCTCAACGACCACGGCGATGTCGTCGGCTCCTTCACGGGCGCGTCCCACAACGTCAACGTCTTCCACGGGTACGCGCTGATGCAGGGGTTCTACATGCAGATCGACTTCCCCGGGGCCGACTACACAGAGACCTACCGCATCAACAACAACCAATCAATCGTCGGCGGCTACAGGGGCGACGACGGCCAGATGCACGGCTACGTCGGCGTCAGGAACAACTAGGCGGCCGTAAAAAAAATTCCTGGGCTGAGGGGAACGGGACGCGGTTCCCGCATGTACGAGTGAAGGCGGACGCGAGCCGCCAATAAATTCAGAAGAAGGAGAGACGAAGATGAGAGTCAAATCCAACGTCAAGGCCGGCGGCCGCAGCCTCAACCACAGCCAGTCGGTCGCGCACTCGTCCAGGTAGGCGGAGGCCGGAGCATGAAGAATAGTTCGGGCCGGGGCCGACGCAGCCGCAAGCGTCCGCCCCGGCCTTTATCCTCTCCGAAAAAAATTCCCCCGCGTCTGATCCTTTTTCGACGGCTCCCCCGCTATAGCTAGTGAACTTAGGCGGGCGACACGGGGTCGCCTCACGGAAACTTTGAAACCTCAAGGAGAGCTAACGATGAAGGTGAAGTCGAAAGTTAAGGCGGGCCTCGACGGCGTGACCATGAACCACAACCAGACCGTCAAGGGGCTTCGCGTGAAGTCGAAGGTGAAGGCCGGCCGCGACGGCGTTACTGTGAACCACAACCAGACCGTCCGGGGCCTGCGCGTCAGGTCGAGCGTCAAGGCCGACGGAACCAACCTCAACCACAGCCAGAAGATTACGCGGGCGGCCTGATAGACCGATCATCCATACTGCATTAAGACTTCGCGGCCGGGGCGGGCTTGAACGTCTCCCCGGCCGCGATCTTTGCGGCGGCAGGGGCTGCGGAAGCAGCTCCACGTCGGCGGCGGCCCACCCCTGCCGTCGTCAACGGAAAAATTTCCGCCGCGGCTGATCCTTTTTCGCCTCTCTCTCCGCTTTAACTTTTGTACTTAGACGGGCGACTCCGGGTCGCCTCACAGTAACTTGACAATCTTAGGAGGACAGACGAATGAAGGTTAAATCAAACGTCAAGGCGGGCCTCGACGGCCGCGAGCTCAACCACAACCAGACTGTCAAAGGTCTCCGCGTCAAGTCCAACGTCAAGGCAGGGGCACTCAGCATGAACCACAACCAGACCGCCAAAGGTCTGCGCGTCAAGTCGAAGGTGAAGGCCGGCGCCCTCAGCGCCAACCACAGCCAGACGGTCAAGGGTCTCAACGTCAAGTCCAGCATTAAGGCTGGCGGCATTCAACTCAACCACAACCAGGCCATCACGCGCGCGGCGTAAGTGCCGGGCGGCCATCATAGACATGTTCATCAGGCCGGAGGGGGCGTGCGCCCCCTACGGCCGCTCCCTTTGTAACGACAGCGCGGCGTGAGCAAATTCGTTGCAAAGGCGCTGCCGCGGCGCTACACTCCCACGCACCTTTCGATAGACGGCCGCCGGTCGTCGCGGCGCTCACACGACATGCCAGGACGCCGCCCTTTTCCGAAGGCCGCGCTCTTTCTCTGACTCTGCCCATTAGAACTTCATTGCCGTGCGTGCAAGGACGTTAAAGACACACATCAGAGCAGGCGCACACTCCGCCCCAACCTTCTCGCGCTACATGCGCTCGCTCGGGGCAGACAACCAGCGCCGCACGCTCGCCGGGCTCGCCGTGGCCTTCGCGGTGCTCGGCGCGTGGGGCGCGTGGCTCTTCCTCGCGCGCGTCACGCTCTACGAGGTCACGGCCGACGCGCGGCTCGAAGCCGAGCGGGCGGGCTACACGGTCGAGGCCGCCGCCGCGGGCCGCGTCGTCAACACGCGCCTCACGCTCGGGCAGGAGGTCAAGGCCGGCGACGTGCTCGCCGAGCTGGACACGGACGAGCAGCGGCACCGGCTCGAAGAGGAGCGCGCGCGTCTCTCGACCGTCGCGCCGCAGATCGAGGCGCTCGCCCGCGAGGCCGCGTCGGAGCAGCAGGCGGTCGAAGACTCGCGGCAGGCCAACCGCGTCGCGCTCGAAGAGGCCCGCGCGCGCGTGCGCGAGGCCGACTCGTCCGCGCAGTTCAAGGAGGAGGAGGCGCAGCGTCTCGCGGGTCTTTATAAGGAAGGCGTCATCGCCGAGATGGAAGTCCTCCGCGTCCGCGCTGAGGCGCGCAGCCGCCGCGCCGAGGTCGAGAGCCTTCAACACGCTGTCACCAGGCTCGAACGGCAGCAGCGGACGGAGGAGACCGAGCGCCGCGTCCGCATCGACAAGCTCCTGCGCGAGAAGACGGAGCTAGAGGGTCAGCGCGCCACGACGGCCGCGACCATCGGCCGCCTCCAAAACGAGATCGAGAGAAGGACTATCCGCGCGCCCGCGAGCGGCCAACTCGGCGAAGTCACCCCGTCGAAGGAGGGGGCGGTCGTCAGCGCGGGCGACAAGTTGGGGACGGTCGTGCCCTCGGCCGGCGCGCTCAAGATCATCGCGGAGTTCCCCCCCTCCGCGCTCGGGCGCGTCCACGCCGGGCAGGGCGCGCGGATGCGCCTGGCGAGTTTCCCCTGGACGCAGTACGGGAGCCTCCCGGCGGTCGTGACGCGCATCGCGGGCGAGGTGCGCGACGGCAAGATAAGAGTCGAGCTCTCCGTCCGCGGCGACGCGCCGACTTCAATCCCGCTCCAACACGGCCTGCCCGGCACGGTCGAAGTCGAGGTCGAGCAGGTCTCGCCCGCGACGCTTCTGCTGCGCACCGTCAGGCTCCTCACGACCCCTTCCAACAGAGAGGGCCGGGCCCCGCGGAGCGCAGGCTGATGCCCTTCAGACTCTTCGGGCGCAGGCGGCTGCTGGTGCCGGAGGTCGTGCAGACCTCTTCGATGGACTGCGGCCCGGCGTCTCTGAAGTGCATGCTCGAAGGGTTCGGCATCAGCGCCAGCTACGGGCGTCTGCGCGAGGCTTGCCAGACCGAGGTGGACGGCACCTCCATCGACACGATGGAGGAGGTGGCCGTCCAGCTCGGGCTCGAAGCCGAGCAGGTGATGATTCCCGTAGACCACCTGCTGCTCCCCGGCTCCGAGCCCCTACCCGCGCTCGTCGTCGTCCGCCGCCCGCCCAACGCCACACACTTCCTCGTCGCGTGGCGTCGCACGGGCCGCTTCATGCAGTTGATGGACCCCGCGACGGGACGCCGCTGGGTCACGGCGTCGAAGTTCCTCGAAGAGGTCTACGTCCACACGATGCCGGTCGCGGCCGAGGGCTGGCGCGAGTGGGCGTCGTCCGCATCCTTCACCGGCGCGCTGTCGAAACGCCTTGCAGAGTTGGGGGTGGGCGCGGATCAGACAAAACGACTGATTGACACGGCCGTCAAGGATGAAGGCTGGCGGAGGCTCGCCGCGCTGGACGCGGCGACGCGCATGGCCGAGTCGGTCGTGCGCTCGGGCGGCATCGGCCGCGGGCGTCAGGCGGCGGGCGTCGTCGAGCGCTTCGCGGAGCGCGCCGCGGGCGAAGGGGCGGAGGATTGGACGGCCATCCCCGCCGACTTCTGGTCGGCGCGTCCGGGCCCGCCGGACGCAGACGGAGAGGAGCAGGTCTTTCTGCGCGGCGCGGTGCTCGTGCACGTCCGCGGCCTGCGCGCGGGCGCGAAGGTCGGGACGGTCGAGGGCGCAGCAGCAGCCGAGGAGGTTGTTGAAGGAACGCGGGACAAGGCGCAGTTGCCGCCCGAGCTGGCCGCGGCGCTCGAAGAGAGGCCGGCGCGCCCGGGGCTTGAGCTTCTGCGCATACTGCGCGCCGACGGGTTGTTCTCGCCGCTCGTCCTCATCTTCGCGGTCGGGCTCGCGGCGGCGGGCACGGTCGCCGAGGCGCTCATGCTGCGCGGCCTGTTCGACGTGGGGCGCGAGCTGAGTCTCTCGGGTCAGAGGCTCGGGGCCGTCGGCGCGCTCGTCGTCTTTCTGCTGGCGCTGCTCGTGCTTGAGCTGCCCGTCGTAAACGCCGTGCTGCGGATGGGCCGCAGGCTTGAGACGCGCCTGCGGATGCTCTTCATGGACAAGATTCCGCGGCTCGGCGACCGCTACTTCCACAGCCGCCTCACGTCCGACATGACCGAGCGCAGTCACAGCATACACGTCCTGCGACACCTGCCCGCGCTCGGCCAGCACTTCCTCCGCGCGATCTTCTCGCTCCTGCTGACCGCGCTCGGCATCGCGTGGCTTGACCCCTTGAGCGCGCCCCTCGCCCTGCTCGCCGCGGCGCTCGCCGTCGCCGTGCCGCTCTTCGCGCAGCCCGTCCTCGTCGAGCGCAACCTGCGCGTGCGCAACCACGCGGGGGCTCTGAGCCGCTTCTACTTCGACGCGCTCATCGGGCTCTTCGCCGTGCGCGCGCACGGGGCCGAGCGCGCGGTGCGCCGCGAGCACGAGAACCTTCTGATTGATTGGGCGGGCGCGGGGCTGGGCCTTTTGCGCGCGACGGTGACGGCCGAGGCGCTGCACCTCGTCGCGGGCTTCGGCCTGTCGGCGTGGATGCTGGTCGGCTACGTCTCGCGCGCGGGCGAGTCGGGCGGGCTGCTGCTGTTCGCGTACTGGGTCTTGAACCTGCCGGTGCTCGGGCAGGAGGTCGGTCTGGTCGCGCGGCAGTACCCGGGCTTCCGCAACGCTACGCTCCGCATGCTCGAACCTCTCGGCGCGTTGGAAGAGACCGAGTCGGACGAACCCGCCGACTCGGTTGTCGAGACGAAGGCGGGGACGGAAGTCGCCAAGACTTTAGAGGCCGGCGCGCAGGTCGAGTTGACAGTCCCGAAAGCGACCGTCGCCAACGCGCTGGTCGAAGAGATTTCGCTCGCGGCCGAGACGCTCACGCTCGACTCCGCCTCGCGGGCGGTTGGGCCGAATGGCGACGGGCACTCTCCGGCGCGCGGCCTGCCGGTCGTCTTTGAAGGCGTGACCGTGCGCGCGGCCGGGCACACGATTCTGGAGGAGATAAGCCTGAGCGTCGATGCGTGCGAGCACGTCGCGGTGGTCGGCTCTTCGGGCGCGGGCAAGTCGAGCCTCGTCGGCATCCTCCTCGGCTGGCACAGGCCCGCCGCCGGTCGCGTCTACGTCGGCGGCGAAAGCTTAGGGGGCCGGAGGCTCGAACGGTTGAGGCGCGAGACCGCGTGGGTTGACCCGACCGTCCAGCTTTGGAACCAGACCTTCATCGAGAACCTGCGGTACGGCTCGGGCGCGTCGGAAGCGGACTCGCTCAGCCGCGCCGTCAAGCTCGCGGATCTCATCGACGTGCTCGAAAAACTGCCCGACGGTCTACAGACTCCGCTCGGCGAGGGCGGCGCGCTCGTCTCCGGCGGGCAGGGTCAGCGCGTGCGCCTCGGGCGCGCGATGCTGCGCGGGGGGGCGCGGCTCGTCATCCTCGACGAGCCGTTCCGCGGGTTGGAGCGCGACCGGAGGCGTCGCCTGCTCGAACGCGCGCGCGCTTACTGGCGCGGCGCGACGCTCCTCTGCATCACGCACGACGTGGGCGAGACGCTCTCGTTCGAGCGCGTCGTCGTCGTGGACGGCGGCCGCGTGGTCGAAGACGGCCACCCGTCGAAACTCGCGTCCGACCCCGGCTCGCGCTACGCCGCGCTGCTCGCCGCCGAGGAGGAGGTGCGCACGGGGATGTGGTCGGGCGGCGAGTGGAGAAGACTGAGACTGCAAGGTCAACGGCTGTCATGAACGACCTCTCGCACATGACCTGGCCGGCCTCCTCGTTGGGGCGTGCGCTCGAAGCGCTCGGGCGCAACGGCGGACTCACGCCGCGAGACGTAGAGGCGGGCAGCCCTCCGCCCGCGGTCGTGCGCGAAGGCGAAGCGCTGGGTCAGTGGGTCGAGTCGGCCGCGCGCTGGCTCGGGCTCGAAGCGGAGGCGAGGCCGCTGCGCTACGTCGATGTCTTGCGGCTCGCGCGCGACGCGGAGGCCCCGACGCTCGTGCGCGTCCCCGGCGCGGGCGAGCCGCGCTTCCTCGCCATACTCTCTGCGCGAAAAGGCTCGGCCGCGCTCGTCGGCCCCGACCTTAACGTGCATCGCGTGCGTTCGGACGAGCTGGCCGCGTTGTTGTGCCGCACGACGGAGGAGCCTCTGGCCGCGGAGGTCGGCCGTCTGCTCGAAGAGATAGGCGTGCCCGAGCGAAGGCGCGCGCGTGCGCGCGCGGCGATTCTCGAACAGAGGCTCGGGGCCCGTTGGATAGCCGAGTGTTGGAGCCTGCGCAACCCGCCGGCCACTTCACTCTGGCTACGCGTACGGCAGGCGCGGCTCGTGCCGCGGCTCACGCTCTTCTTCGTCGCGCACGTGGCGCAGTACGCGCTGTGGCTCCTTTCGTGGTGGGTCATCGGGCAGGCGGCGCTCGGCGGCCGCGCCGACCAGGGGCTGATAGCGGCGTGGGTGCTTTTGCTCGTGACGACGATCCCGCTGCGGCTGGTCGAGACGTGGTCTTCGGGTCTCTTCGCCATCGGCGCGGGCGGGCTCATCAAGCAGCGGCTGCTCCAGGGCGCGCTCAAGCTTGAGCCTGAGGAGATAAGGCACGAGGGGGTCGGGCACCTTTTGGGTCGCGTCTTCGAGGGCGACGCCGTCGAACAGCTCGCGTTAAGCGGCGGGCTGCTCGGGCTGGTCGCGGCGGTCGAGCTGGCCTTCGGGGCGTGGGTGCTCTGGGCGGGCGCGGGCGGCCTCGCCCACGTCGCGCTGCTGGCCGTGTGGGTCGCGCTCGTCGTCGCGCTGGGTTGGGTCTACTACAGGCGTCGGCTGGCCTGGACTGAGTCGCGTTTGAGGTTGACGCACAACCTCGTCGAGGTGATGGTCGGGCACCGCACGCGTCTGGCGCAGGAGGCGCCCGAGCGCTGGCACGAGGGCGAGGATCAGTCGCTCGAACATTACCTGCGGCTGTCGAAGCGGATGGACGGGGTCGCGGCGAAGCTCGCGGCGCTCGTGCCGCGCGGCTGGCTCGTGTTGGGCGTGGCGGCGCTCGCGCCCGCGTACGCTTCGGGCGAGGCTTCGGCGGCGTCGCTCGCGGTCGCGCTCGGGGGAATCCTTCTGGTCTTCCGCGCGTTGTCTAAGCTGTCCGAGAGCCTCGCGTCGCTCGCGGGCGCGGGCGTCGCGTGGCGGAAGGTCGCGCCGCTCTTCGAGGCGGCCGCGCGGCCGGACGAGGCGGGCGTCCCGACGTTCTCGGTCGCTTCACAAAAACGAGAGGGCGAGGGGCAGCAGGCGAGGGCCGTGGCCGAGGCGCACGACCTCGTCTTCCGCTACCGGGGGCGCGAGGAGCCCGTGCTGCGCGGCTGTACGCTGCGCATCGACGCGGGCGAGCGCCTCCTGCTCGAAGGCCCTTCGGGCGGGGGCAAGTCCACGCTCGCGTCGCTGCTGACGGGGATGCGTCGGCCCGACTCGGGGCTGCTGCTGCTCGGCGGGCTCGACCGGCAGACGCTCGGGCTCGACGGCTGGCGGCGGCGGGTCGTCTCCGCGCCGCAGTTCCACGAGAACCACGTGCTGACCGAGACCTTCTCCTTCAACCTCCTCATGGGGCGGCGCTGGCCGCCCCGCGTCGAAGACCTCAAGGAGGCCGAAGAGGTCTGCCGCGAGTTAGGTCTGGGCGAACTGGTTGCGCGGATGCCGGGCGGCTTCGAGCAGATGGTCGGCGAGAGCGGCTGGCAGCTCTCGCACGGCGAGCGCAGCCGCCTCTTCATCGCCCGCGCGCTCCTACAGCGCGCAGACCTCCTCGTCCTCGACGAGAGCTTCGCCGCGCTCGACCCCGAAAACCTCCGCCTCGCCCTCGCCTGCGTTCTCAAACGCGCCCCCGCGCTCCTCGTCATCGCGCACCCGTGAGGAGAAGGCAGTAGGCAGTAGGCAGTAGGCAGCAGGCAGTCAGAGCGTCATCGTAACGAAGCCGGCCGGAGCCCCGGAGGGGCGGCAGAAGGTATCCAGGGGCCAGCGAGGGCGCAAGCCCGAGCAGAGCCCCTGGGAGACGTAGATAAAATTTATCGCGCTCCGGAGGGGCGCGGGGGCGCGCGTCATGAGACACGCCCTCGCGCCCCTTCAGGGCGCGACGGTTTATGCCGACGTATTCCAGGGGCTGAGCCTTCAACCGCTCGCCTGCGGCTCACGTCTTCGGCTCGCCCCTGGCTACCCTCTGCCGCCCCTCCGGGGCTCGGACGCGACCTGAACTCAACAGGCACTAACTGCCTACTGCCTACTGCCTACTGCCTTCTGCCCACTGCTCACAGTCCGGCCAGCCGCTTCTCGGCCGCGTCGAGCCTCGGCAGGTTGTTCTCGGGGCGGTCGAGGTAGAAGTAGGCGCAGCTCGACCAGTCGTCCGCGCGCTCGAACTTGCCGTCCTTCGTCAAGTCCATCTCGACCTCGCCCGCGCCCGCGCGAATGAGCCGCTTGCCCGTGCGGAAGAAGCCGCCGCGGCTGTGGTCTGCCAGGTAGCCGATCTGCTGAATCGTCACGCGCACGTCCCGCTTGAAGAAGACCGGGTCAACCACGTGGTAACGGTAGAAGCACCAGCGCATCCGCCCCTCGTCGGCGACGGGGCTGCCCTGATAGAGGTGCGCGTAACGCCCCTGCCCCCAGGCCGTACCGATGTAGTCCTCCGCGCCCGTCCCCGCCAGCGTCGGCAGATCCGCGTCCCCGTCCAGATAGATTTTGACCTCGCCCTCGCCCCACCAGGTGTTGAAGTAGTCCGACTGGTTGACGATGACGCCGACGTTCGTCCCGAGGTATCGGCCGCGCCCCTCCACGCGCGGGAGGATTTCGTAGTCGCGCTTGAGGGTCGTCGGGTTCTCGCGCCGCCAGTGCGCGTGGAAGTAGAGCACGTTCGGGGGGTGGCGGTCGCCGAGCGTGTAGTCCACGTCGTAGAACAGCTCGGGCAGGTCTCGGCCGCTCTCGTTCGTCACCACGATGCGCATCCCCGTGCGGAACGGCATCGGGACGAAGCTGTTGAGGCTCCGCCCCTCTGGGTTCGAGAAGAGCGCCGACTCGAACTGCGCCATCTGCCCCAGCCCCACGCCGAAGAAGTCGCCGACGGGCGCGCTCACCGCGGGGCTAGCCGCGCCGTCCCAGAACATCTCCAGCCTCAGCCCGCGGAGCATCTGCGGGCTGCGGTCGGGCATCGTCATCCAGATGCGCCGCACCATGCCCGAGGTGTTCTTCGCCTCGGCCAGCACGACCGTTTGCCCCGCCCTGATCGGGATGGTCGGCGAGCCCTTGCGCCCGCCACCGGCCGTCCCCCCGCGCCCCTTCTCGCCCGAAGGGTTTTCGGGGCTCGCCCAGCGGGTCTCCAAATCCTGCATCTCATAGAGCGACTGCGCGCGCGCGACGGCCCCGCAGGTCAGGAGCAGCAGGGTTGAGAGTGTTATTGCTTTCACGTCGAACTTCATCTTTCCCCTCCGAAACATCAAGACGGCTCAAAGAGCGAATGACTGATAGACCTCTTCGCCGTCGCAGTCAAGACTATCAACCAGGTCGGAACCGCCTGCGGTAGCGGGCGGCCCTTTGTGAGACGGAACAACTGTGTAACAAAGGGCCGCCCGCTACCGCAGGCGGTTCCGACCTGATGAAGTTGGTTATACCTTTGTTCGACGGCCGCATTTAGTGGTTATAAAAATTCTCTTGACGCCGTCGAGTCTCCTGTGGCATATAGAGGGCGACCCCAAACCCCTTCACATCCTAAATCATTGAGAACTTAAGTCGGGCGTGAGCCTGCCCAAATTTCGTCCGGTCTATTACGTCCAACGGATTCCAGTCGCGTCACTGTTATAGCTGGAATAATTGGTTAAACCAATCTCGATTCGTCACTCTTCTAGTTCTGCCCTTTGCACTAATTGACAGTAAACGCCGGGGGCGCGCGTCCCCGCGTCTTTATGTGGCTCCCACGCCCGAGGTCTGGGAGCCGTGTCCACTCAACGACCTGTAAGGGAGGGGCAAATGCGGAACACTCGCGTTCGAGGACGAAAGAACTTTCTGGCGGCCTGCTCTTTTGTAGTGGCCAGCACGTTGGCGGCCCTCGCCTGGGGCATCGCGGCGACTGCGCAGACGCAGACGCTCTTCGCGGACGACTTCGAGGACGGCGACGCGAAGGGTTGGACGAAGTCCGGCGGGACGTGGTCGGTCGTGACCGACGGCACGCGCGTCTACAAACAGTCTTCCACCAGCAGCGACGCGCGCGCACGCGCGGGCTCGTCCGCGTGGACGAACTACGCCGTGCAGGCGCGCGTGAAGCCTCTGAGCTTCAACGGCACCGACCGCTTCGTGGCGCTCCTCGCGCGCGCACAGAGTAACACCAGCTACTACTACCTCACGCTGCGCAACAGCAACCGGCTTGAGCTGAAGAAGCTCGTCTCGGGTTCTTCGACCACGCTCGCCTCGAAGTCGTTCACCGTCACGGCGGGCACCTGGTACACGCTGCGCATAGAGGTGGTCGGGAGTACCCTGAACGCCTACGTGAACGGGACGCACCAACTGACCGCGTCCGACACGCAGTTCACTTCGGGCAACGTCGGCGGCGCGACCTTCAACGCCACGGCCGTGTTCGACGACTTCGTCGTCACGTCGCTCTCCACCACGCCCACGCCCACGCCGACCCCGACCCCGACGCCGACTCCAACACCCACGCCGACGCCGACTCCCGAACCGACCCCGACTCCGACACCCGGGCCGACTCCCGACCCCGGCGAAGGCCCCGTCGGTTACGCCTCGGTCAACGCGCTCGGGCAGAACGGGACGACGGGCGGCGCGGGCGGCCCCGTCGTGACGGTGACTAACGCGACGCAGTTCCTCGACTACATCTTACGCACCGGCCCGTACGTCGTGCAGGTGGACGGGATGATTACCGTTCCGGCGGCGATGCACAAGGTCGCGTCCGACAAGACGATCATCGGGCTCGGCTCGAACTCCGGCATCAGCGGCGGCGGGCTCACCATGAGAACCGTGAAGAACATCATCATCCGCAACATGAAGTTCATCAACACCCACGACGACTCCATCAACATCGAGGAGTCATCGCACCACATCTGGATCGACCACTGCGACCTCTCGTTCGGCTACGACGGGCTGCTCGACATCAAGCGCGGGTCGGACTACGTCACCGTCTCGTGGAACCACTTCCACGACCACGACAAGACGATGCTGCTCGGCCACGACGACGGGAACGCCGCGCAAGACCTCGGCCGCCTGCGCGTGACCTACCACCACAACTGGTTCGACGGCACCGTGCAGCGCCACCCGCGCGTGCGCTTCGCCGAGCCCGTGCACGTCTTCAACAACTACTACTTCGGCAACAGCGGCTACGGCGTGGCCTCGACGATGAACGCGGGCGTGCTGGTCGAGGGCAACTACTTCGAGAACGTGCGGAACCCGACCGTCACCGTGACGGGTTCCAGCGACCCCGGCCGCATCGTCGCGCGCAACAACTTCTTAGTTAACTCGGGCGCGCCGCAGACCGCCGGCTCGGTCGCGGAGCCTTCCGCCTACTACTCCTACACGCTCGACAACCCGGCCGACGTTAAGTCAATCGTCATGGCGGGCGCGGGCGTCGGGAAGCTCGGCTTCTAACCTCTGTTTTAGAAGGCGCGGCGCGGGGGTCGCTTGACGCCCCCGCGCCGCGCGTCTAACCTCGGATCAACCCGAAAACTTAAAGAGCGTGGGGGAAGGTCGTTTGAAGCGCAGGCGCAAGAGGCCGCACCGCGTCCACCTGGGCGAGCGCGGCATCTACATCTTCGAGAGCCGCCACAGCCCCGACTTCCGCATGGAGTTGGTCGAGCAGGACTTTGAACACCTGTACGTGGTGCGCGAGGGGCGCGGCTTCATCGAGACCGACCGTGAGCGCCTGCCCATCCGCGAGAACCAGTTAATCTACGTCCCGTCGCGCGTCCCGCAAAGGCCGGTTGACGACCCCGAAGCCCCGCTGACCTTAATCATCCTCTGCTTCTACAGGAGCGTCTTCGGGGACTGCACGTCCGCGGTCGAGGCGCTGCAACTGTTCACACGAAGCTTCCCGGCGCTGACGCCCTTCAGGGTCGGCGACAACTACACGCGCCTCGAAGTCCGCAACCGCCTCCGCGCCCTCTTCGTCGAGCAGATGCAGCAGAGGGAGGGCAGCGACTCCGTCATCCTCTCGCAGCTCATCGAGCTGCTCGTCTTCCTCTCACGGACTTACGCCGAGCACCGCGCGCTGTCGCCCACAGACCCCGGCGCGGCCGCCTTCGCGGGCAGCCTCCAATATCTCGACGAGAACTTTTACCGCCCCGTGAAGATAGAGGAGCTGGCCGACCTCGCCAACATGTCCTACCGCAGCTACACGGAGCAGTTCAAACGGCGCACGGGCAAGACCGTCACGCAGTACCTCGCCGAGCGCCGCGTCGAGTACGCGAAGCGGCTCATGCTTGAGACCGACGACATCCTCTTCGCCTCGGCCGAGGCGGGTTTCGGCGACCTGACGCACTTCTACCGCGTCTTCAAAAAGCTGGCGGGCGTCACGCCCAAGCAGTTCATCGCCGGCCGCAGAGATGCGCCGCCCGCAACCGAGGCCGCATGAACCCGCACGGCCCGGCTTTCTAACTCCTCATCACGATTTTGCCGTATCCGCCTATGCTGCCGGATGTGCAAAAAAGCCGATTCCGAATCGGCCAATCTTTCGTTTAGTCAAAGAAACTGCCGACATTTCTTCCCTTCTCCTTCACAAACACACTGCGGCTCTGCCGAATCCGCCAATCGATAATTCTCCGTATCGGCCAAGCCTTCTGAAGCTTCTCCGCGCACAATGGAGTCATCTTAAGTGTGCTCAAAAAGTACCCAAGAGAATTGATTAATTAACGGAGAATCTTCCCGGAAATGAAAGTGCTGAAAACTCTCAGGAACCTCAACAAGCAACTCGCGCTCGCCCTCGTCTTCACTCTGTTCTTGCAGAGCGTCGCGGCGGCGGCCACCCTCGTCAACGACACGTTCGCCGACGCGAACAGCCAGAACCAGGCACTCACGAACAACTCCGTCCGCCTCTTCAACGGGCGTGCGGGCACCGTCCGCACCGACGCGGCCGGCTCGGTCAATTTCAACATCGCGGCCGCCGGCGGCTCCGAAGGCTTCTGGGGCTTCTTCACCGACGGCGCGCCCGTCACGCTCGGCGTCGGCGACCGCCTGAAGGTCTCCGCGAAGTTCTCGGTGCAGAACATCAACACGACGAACCTCGGCGCGGACATGCGCTTCGGCGTCTTCGACTCGAAGCAGACGCGGACGACGGCGAACACCACGGGCGGCATCAACAGCCCGACCTTCGCCGACGACCCCGGCTACGCCACGCGCCTCTCGGGCACGACCGGCGGCACACCGCCCTTCACCGTCCACCGCCGCACGACGCCGCAGGCTACCGACCCGCTCGCCAACGTCACGAGCACCACGGTCGCCGAGTACACGTCGCTGACCGTTAACGGCGGCTCGGCGCGCGCCCCGCTCGCCAACGGCGTCCCCTACACCTTCGCCTTCCAGATCGAGCGCACCACCGCGACCGAGACGAAGCTGACGGTGACGATGACCGACGGCGGCTCTTTCAACCTTTCCACGACGGCCACCGAGACGAGCGCGAGCCCGGCGACGACCTTCGACTGGTTCGGCTTCCGCGTCCCCAACGGCTTCGCCTCGGACGTGACCTTCACGCAGTGGTCGGCCGACTACACGCCCGCCGCCCCCGTCATCACCGCGCAGCCGCAGCCCTCGAACCTGACGGTTCAGGTCGGAAGCAACGTCACGATGTCCGTCGCGGCCGAAGGCTCCGGGCTCTCCTACCAGTGGCACAAGAACGGCGTGCCCGTCGCGGGCAACGACACGGCCAACACGCCTAACTTTGTCATCACCAACGCGCAGCTCGCCGACACCGGCAGCTACACCGCGGTCGTCAGCAACTCGGGCGGCAGCACGACGAGCACGCCCGTCCAGTTGACCGTCAGCGAGGGCGAGGTGGCCCCGCCGCCGACCATCGACGCGCAGCCCGCGGACACGACCGTCGTCAACGGCTCGCCCGCGAGCCTGTCGGTCACAGCCTCTGGCGAAGGTCTCTTCTACCAGTGGTACAAGAACGGCGCGCTCATCCCCGGCGCGAACGCCTCGTCTCTCATCTTCAACGCGGCGCAGGTCGCGGACGCCGCTACGTACACGGTCGTCGTCAGCAACTCGGGCGGCAACGTCACCAGCGCCCCGGCGCGCCTGCTCGTCGTCTCCTCGATGACGGCCACTGCCTTCGGCCCGGCCGCGGGCGCGTCGAACGTCAACCCCGACGCGCAGCTCAAGGTCACGTTCGACCAGGCCCCGACCGTCGGCAACTCCGGCAAGGTTCGCGTCTACAACGCGGCCGACAACTCGCTCGTGGACACGGTTGACCTCGGCCTCGACACGAACACAGGCATCCACGCGCCCGGGCCGCAGTCGGCGCGCTCCATCGGCGGCTCCTCGTGGCAGTTCAACTACCACCCGGTCATCGTCGAGGGCAACACGGCGACCATCTACACGAAGGTCAAGCTCGCCTACGGCCAGACCTACTACGTGACGATGGAGCCGGGCGTCGTCACCGACGCCGCGGGCGCGCCCTTCGTCGGCGTCAGCGACACGACCGCGTGGCAGTTCTCGACCAGGGCCGAAGGGCCTGCGGCCGGCACGTCCACTCTGACCGTCTCGGCGGACGGCACGGGCGACTTCGACACGGTGCAGGGCGCGGTCGATTTCGTCCCGACGAACAACACGCAGCCCGTCACCATCAACGTCCGCAAGGGCAAGTACACCGAGATAGTCTACGTCCGCTCGAACAAGCGCTTCGTCACCGTCCGCGGCGAGGATCGCAACGAGAGCGTCATCCAGTACGCGAACAACGAGAACCTGAACACGGGTTCGAGCCCGCGCGCCGCGTTCGGCGTGGACGCGCCCGACTTCACGCTGGAGAACATCACCGTCCAGAACACGACGACGCGCTTCAACAGCGAGAACCGGACGCGCCAGTCGGAGGCGTTCCGCGGCAACAACGACCGCATCCTCCTCAACCGCGTCAACCTCAAGTCGTTCCAGGACACGCTGCTCCTCCAGAGCCAGACCAACCAGGGCGGCTTCGTCAACGAGAGCTACATCGAGGGCGACATCGACTTCCTCTGGGGCACGGGGGCCGTCTACTTCCGCAACACCGAAGTGAAGATGGTCAACTCGAACGCCTACTACACGCAGATTCGTAACGGCCAGGGGAAGAACGGCTACGTCTTCGTCAACTCGCGCTTCACGGCCGCGCCCGGCGTGACGGGTGCGTACCTGACGCGCATCGACCCCGACCAGTTCCCCTACTCGCAGGTCGTCCTCATCGACTCCGTCATGGGGCCGCACGTCCGCCCGGAGGCTTGGCGCCTGGACGACAACGCGAGGGACGGCTTCAGCGCCCCGCTCACGCAGCAGGGCTACCCGAACGTCCGCTTCTGGGAGTTCAACTCGCGCGACGAGAGCGGCAACCCGGTTGACGTGAGCCAGCGTCACCCCATCTCGCGGCAGATCACGCAGGAGGAGGCCGACTTCTGGCGCGACCCGGCCAACGTGCTCGGCGGCTGGACGCCGGAGCTGGGCACCTCGACCATCTCGCTCGCGGGTCTCAACCAGACCTACACGGGGCAGCCGGTCGCGGCCTCCGTCATCACCGAGCCCGCGAACCTCTCGGTGCAGGTGACCTACAACGGCTCGGCGGAAGCGCCGGTAGCAGTGGGCTCCTACGAGGTCGTCGCCAACATCACCGAGCCCGGCTACACGGGCACGGCGACGGGCACGCTCGTCATCGAGAAGGCTCCGGCCGCCGTCACGGTCGAGAGCGCGACCTACACCGCCGACGGCGCGCCGAAGGCCGTGGCCGTGACGACCGACCCCGCCGGTCTCTCCGTCGAGGTCACGTACAACGGCTCGAACGCGGCTCCGACCCAGGCGGGCACCTACGCGGTCGTGGCGACGGTCGTGGACGCGAACTACCAGGGCACGGCCTCGGGCACGCTGACGATTGTCGAAGCGCCGAACACCGCGCCCGTGCTCACGCTCCCGTCCGACATCGTGGTCGAGGCGACGAGCGCCGCCGGCTCGGTCGTCAACTTCGACGCGACGGCGACTGACGCGGAGGACGGAACGCTCGGCGTCCTGCTGAGCAACCAGCCGGGCACCGTGTTCCCGCTCGGCACGACACAGGTGACGGCCACGGCGCAGGACTCGAAGGGTCTGACGGCCTCGGGCACGTTCAACGTCACGGTGCGCGACACGACGGCTCCGGTCATCCAGAGCCTGACGGCCTCGCCCGCGACCATCACACAGAACAACGGCAAGATGGTTCCCGTGACCGTCACGGCGAGCGCGGCCGACGCGGTTGACTCGACGCCCACGACGCGCATCGTCGGCGTCACCGGCAGCGAGAACGTGGCGGGCGACTGGCAGATCACCGGCGACCTGACGCTCCAGTTGCGCGCCAAGCGCAGCGGCAAGACGAGCCGGGTCTACACCGTCACGGTCGAGAGCCGCGACGACGCGGGCAACGTCTCGACGAAGACCGTCAACGTCACCGTCCGTTAAGGGCGTGACTGAACAAGGGGGCTCGGCGATTCGCTCTGGCGAGTCACCGACACCGGCGGGGGGCTCGATTCGGTCGGGCCCCCCGCCGACTTCATAACGTCGCCGCGGCGGCGGATTTATTCATAGCGTTAATGATCATGAGATTAAGTGAAGTAGTGGAACGAAAGCCGTGGGTCTTGACCCTCCTGCTGGCCTCGCTGACGGGGCTGACGGCGCTCTCCATCGACATGAGCCTGCCGGCGATGCCGCAGTTGCAGGAGACTTTTCAGGCGGGCGTCTCGTCCGTGCAGTTGACGCTGAGCATCTTCCTCGCCGGCTTCGCGCTGGGCCAGGTCGTCTGCGGGCCGCTCTCCGACCGCTGGGGGCGGCGGCCGGTGCTTCTGGCGGGGCTCGCGCTCTTCACGCTCGCGGGTCTGGTCTGCGCGGGTAGCACTTCGCTGGCGATGCTGGTCACAGCGCGCTTCGTGCAGGGCGTGGGCGCGAGCGTCGGCCCCGTCGTCGCACGCGCCATCGTGCGCGACCGCTTCGACGCGCGCCGCTCCGCCTCCGTGCTCTCGCAGATGACGCAGGTGATGATCGTCGCGCCGCTGCTGGCCCCGACGCTGGGCGGCTACCTGCTCGTCCACGTGGGTTGGCCGGCCATCTTCGTCGTGCTCGGCACGAGCGGCGCGCTGCTCTCGCTCGTCTGCTGGCGCTTCCTGCCCGAGACCGCGCGGGTGAAGGAGCCGGAAGAGGACGTTATTAAGCGGGCGGGCACGCGCGGCGGCCTGCGCGAAGTCCTGAAGCACCGCGCGAGCCTCCGGCACGCGCTCACGACCTGCTTCGCCTACGCGGGCATGTTCGCTTACGTCGGCTCGTCGCCGTTCGTGCTGATGGACGGCTTCGGCGTCGCGGAGGAGAACTTCGGCTACTTCTTCGCATTGACGGCCGCCGCGCTGCTGGTCTCGGCGACGGTGAACCGCGCGCTGCTCAAGCGGCACCAGCCGTCGCTGCTCATACTGCGCCGCGGCGTGTTCGTCATCTTCGCGGCGGGGGCGTCGCTGGCTCTCGCGTCGTGGTTCGGCGTCGGGGGGCTGGCGGGCGTGCTGGTGCCGATGATGACTTACATGTTCGGGCAGGGCCTGGTGATGCCGAACGCGACGGCCGCCGCGATGGCCCCGCACGGCGAGTCGGCCGGGCTCATCTCTTCGGTGATGGGCGCGTTGCAGACGGCCGGCGGCGCGCTCGCGGGCTACCTCGTCGGCGTCTTCTACGACCACACGCCGCTCTCGCTCGCCGTCACGGTCGCGGCCTTCGCCTCGCTGACGCTGCTCGCCTCCGGCCTCGCGTGGTCACGCGCCGGGTCGAACCAGCGGCAGCTCGACGCGCTCCACGTGACGTGCGAGGCTTAGAGCGTTTTTCGCGTGGGCTTACCGCCGACCGTTTAGAGGCGGGCTCCGCCCTCCGGCGCGTGATACGTCGCAGCGAGCGCCGGCGGGCCGCAGCCCGCCTCTAAACGGGGGTAAGCTGATTCGCGAGAGACTCTACCCGCTCAATCAACTATCGCCTGATAGACGAGGGCGCGCAGCTTGTCGTGGTCGTCCAGCCCGCGCGCGGGGATGAGCTGCGTGAAGTAGACGACGACCATCTGCTCCTTCGGGTCAACCCAGTAAACCGAGTGGTACGCGCCGCCCCAGCCGTACTCGCCGACCGAGCCCGGCTGCCCGCGCGCCCCCAGGTCCTTCACCACCGAGAAGCCGAGCCCGAACCCCTGCCCCTCGCGGAACGGCACGCCGTTCAGGTGATCCGTCGTCATCAGCTCCACGCTCTTACGACTCAGCAGGCGCTTCCCATCCAGCTCGCCGCCGTTCAGCAGCATCGAGAGGAACCGCGCGTAATCGTTCGCCGTCGAGACCAGCCCCGCGCCGCCCGAGAAACTCTTCCGCGGCCCCTTCAGGTAAGCGCCCTGCCCGACCATCCCGCCCGGCTCCGGCGCGCGCTCAAGTCCGCCCGACTCCTTCGCCGAGTAGACAGCCGCGAATCTATCCGCCTTCGACTCCGGCAGGTAGAAGTGCGTGTCCTTCATCCCGAGCGGCTCGAAAATGCGCGCGCGCAAAAACTCTTCGAGCGTCTGCCCGCTCACCTTCTCGACGAGCGCGCCGAGGATGTCCGTAGAGTAGCCGTAGACGTACTTCTCGCCCGGCTGCGCGTCGAACGGGAGCGCGGCCATGCGCGCGACGGTCGCGCCGACGGGCTCGTCGCGGTCGGCGAAGTACCACCCCGTGATCTTCGCCGCCTCCCAGCGGTCGCGCGCGACGCCCCCGCCGTAGCCGACCCCGGCCGTGTGCGTCAGCAGGTCGCGGATGGTGATGGGCCGCTTCGCCTTGACGACATCGTACCCGCCGCCCTGCTTCGGCACGGCCACGGTCGTCTCGCGGAACTCGGGGATGTACTTCCCGACCGGGTCCGTGATGACCAGCCGGCCCTCCTCCTGCAACATCATCACGCCCACGCTCACGAGCGCCTTCGTCTGCGACGCGATGCGGAAGATGGAGTCTTCGCGCATCGGCGCGTTCGACTCCCTGTCCCTCTGGCCGAAGGCTTCCGCGTACGCGACCTTCCCCCTCCGCGCCACGAGCACGACCCCGCCCGACAGCTTGCCGTCTCTGACGTAACCGTCCAGCGCCTCGCCCAGACGCTTCAGGCGCTCCGAAGAGAGTCCGACCGACTCGGGCCTTGCGCGCTGTAACGTCTGCGCGTACGCGGCAGGCTGAAGCGACAGCGCGACGAATAACACGGCGGCCGTCAACAAACCGTTCCGCCCGCGCGGAGACACACCCCGCCGTCTGTTCTTCTTCATCATCTTCGTCATTGGGAGTTTGTACTCCGGTCAGTCGCGACCCTGCGCCCCCGAAGCATCCGCCTCGAGAGATTTCAGCGCGCGCTCAAGCATCGTCCGGTGCGCGGGGTTCGTCGCGCGGCTGAGCTGATCCTCGAGGCGCGCCTTTGAAAGGCGGACGGACTCGTCGCGTGCCTTGCGGTCGCGCTCCTCCGGCGAGGTCAACTCCTTCCGCGCGCGGCGCGCCTCGGCCGCCTCCTGCTGCCGCTCCAAAGCCTGCTCCATGCTCTCGGCGAGCGCGTCGCCATCCCAGCCTGCCATAATTTCACCTCCTTAGCAGGCACACACTTTACCACCAATCATCATTTCGATGTCCTTTTAGAGCGACTTGCGCAGCACTTTACCATTCGTTTAGAGGCGGGCTATGCCCGCCGTCCTGAGCCACATCACAGGCCGGGCCGGCGGGCATAGCCCGCCTCTAAACGGCGGTAGTAAACCCTAAACAAATCGCTCTAGAGCGCCTCTCTCAATTCTTCTTAAGGACGAAGTCACCTTCGCGCGCGCCGGGCGCGAGCGTCCAGCCGTCTTTGAGTTCGAGCGTCCAGCCGTCGCCGCGGACGGTGCGCGCCGACGTGTCTGAGGGCGCGGGGACGGCGATGCCGCTGAACGTCTTATTAAGGAGCGCGCCGCCGCGCGTGACGTTGAGGACGCCCCACGCGTCCACGACGCGTATGTTCGGGTAGACCGTGCCGAGTCCTTCGAGTGGCACAAGGTTCCCCGGGTCGAACGACATCCGCATGTTGCGCAAGGGGACGAAGAGCACACGCCCTTCGACCAGACGCGCGCGGTAACTCTCAATCAGTCGTCTCCGCTCCTCCTCGCGCCTGCCCTCTGCCGCCATCAACTCAACGCCGCCGTACGCGCGCGCACGCGCATACGCTTCGCCTTCCCCGCCGCGCGGCGCGGCCAACCGCAGGCGCGTTCGGAGCAGCTCCGCGAGGTCGTCCGTCCTCTTCAGACGCCGCGTCCAGCCCGGCGCCGCTCCGTCGAGCAGCAGGCCGTAGGCGGGCCCCGAGGCGTAAGCGAACGAGCGCACGAAGCTCTCGCGCCGTGACTCTTCCGCGAGGTTGAAGTCGATGACGAGGCGCGCCGGGTCGGGACTGCTGCTCAGCCTGACGCCTGTGTATTCGGCCAGACCTTCGTGCATCTCCATCTCACGCTCTTCGGCGGCGGCGTGCGCGAAGAGCGAGCGGCGTCGCGCGCGGAACAGCAGCGCGTCCTCTATCGCGCGCCGCCGACTCTCCCCTTCAGACGAGAGCGCCGAAGCGAGCGCGCGCCACTCCAACTGCAACCACACGCGCCCCTCGCGCGTGTCGAGGTGTGCGTTGGCAGCGCCGGAAGCGGGGAAGCCGAGTTCCGCCTGCTGCCTGTGCCAGAGTTCGTGCATCAACAGACGGGCGCGGCCGTGTCTGTCCGCCGGGACGGCCGAAGAGATGACCATCATCCAGTTGACGCCCGCCCACTCGGCGGCCGTGTTGGCGATGTTGACGGTCGGAGGCAGCGTGCCGACGTAGACATCCCCCCGCGGCTTCAACAACCCTTCCCCGTCCGGCCCGCTCGCGTACACCTCGCGTGTCGAAGGGTCTGCGAACATCATCGGCCCGCACAGCGAGCGCCCCCAGAGCCTCCCGCCGTCGCGCGCGCACAGCGCCCGCGCCTCCGCGAAGTAACGCCCCGCCGTCGCCTCGTCCAACGCACGCCCCTGCGCCGTCGAAGCGAATGCGAAGAGGACAAAGACCGACGCCGCCGACAGGCCGCGCGCGAGCGTGAACAGATAACTCCGCATCCGCCTCTCCTTCTCGACCTCAACGGCTAACTGCGTCCGCTTTAGCAAGGTTGACTCTCAGTCTCAGCTCGTACCTTTTGCCCGGGGCTCCCCGGTAGGTCTGACTCAGGTCGTAGACCATCTCGGAACCGAGGCCTGACACGCCGGCCCAGTTGCGCGCGAGCGCCGCCCGCGCCGTGTCGCCCCCGAGCAGGTCGAAGCGCACCGCCGCGCGGCCGTCGCCCGGGCTCGGCTCGAAGCGTTCGACCGTCAGGTTGAGTGCGGCCGACGCGTCTGCGCCGTTCCCGCCCGCAGGCCGCAGAAGCATCTCGCCCGGTTCCTCTAACAGGTATTCCGCAGACCCGCGCGCGACCTCGCGGCCGTCTTCGAGCAGCGCCGCTTCGACGACGAAGTTGTGCGGGACTTTCGTCGCCTCGATTGAGATGGAGCCGCCCGGGCTCGGCTTGCTGATCGTTATCCGCGGGGCGTCCGTCTCGTCCGGCGGCAGACGCTCGGGCCTGATCTCGATGCTGAGACGCCCCGCGTCCCCCCCGCCGCCGAACGGCAGGAGCACGACCGCCTCGTCGAAGCCGAGGCTGAGCTTGTGGAGTTGCGCGTCCTCTTCGTAGAGCGGGAGGCCCGCTTCGGAGTGGCCGTAGAGGCGGCGCGTGTCGAGCTTCGCCCTCACGCTGAGGCCGCCGCCGGGCGCCGGGTCGGTCAGGAACCTCGCGCTCATCTTAAAGCGCCCGTCCTGCAAGTTGACGTTGAAGTCCGTGCCCGGCGGCCCTTCGACCGCGGCGTCCGAGATGACCCTGCGCCCGCCCCAGCCCTCCTCGACCGCAGTGATCTGGAAACGTATGCGCCCGCCCGTCGGCCTGCCCGGCTGGGCATCGGGCGGCGAGACTTCGGCCGCGGCCGTCGCCAGAAGCGACGCACACGCGAGCATTGTTGACGCGAGCAACCCTCTCATCTTCATCGGCCGACAACCTTCCGGCTTCATTGTCTTGAGCTTTCCAGACTCGCGCGCGGCACGACCTTGATGCTCGCGCGCTCGCCGCCGTAGTAACCCGAGAAGTAGGACTCGGCCGACGCTTCGCCCGGCTGAACCGTTCGTCTCGCGGGGACGCCGTCGCGCGCGAAGAGCAGCCACCCGGCGAGTGCGACGACGGCGAGCACAAGCACCGCGAAGAGCGGCGCGGGCATTACCACCCTCGCGCGCCAGACGGGCGTTCTGTCCCGATGACCTTCGTCAATCACCCGCCCGGCGCGGACGCTCTTACGCGAACGAATCGAGCGGAGCGTCTCCGCCTCCAACGCGGGCGGCGGCAGGTGACGGTTGACGACGCGTTTCAGCGAACTCCTCAGATGCCGGAGCCCCGCCTCGGCCTTCGCGCACGACGCGCAGCCCCTCAAGTGTTCGCTCGCCCCCGCCAACTCTTCGCCCGAAAGCTCTCCGTCAACGTACAGGTCGAGCCTCTCCCGAAACACCTTGCAATCCATCTCAACCCCTTTCGCTCACGCGCTCCGGCCGGAGCAGCCGCGCCAGCGTCCTGCGCCCTCGGCCCACGCGCGACATGACTGTGCCGACCGGACATCCCATCACCTCAGCGATCTCGCGGTACGAAAGCTCCGACACGTCCGCGAGCAGCACCGCCCAGCGGTAGACTTCGGGCAGTCGCCCGAGCGCCGCCTCCAACTCCCCCGACAGCTCCTCGTTAAGGAACTCCTCCTCCCAGTCGTAGGCGGGCTCGGCTAGGGGCTCAACCCCCGCGTCTTCAAACTCCGGCCGCCTGTGCTGGTCGGCCCAGACGTTGTGCAGGATGCGGAAGAGCCAGGCGCGGCAGTTCGTCCCGCGCTCGAAGGAGTCGAAGTAGCGCCACGCGCGCAGGTAGGTCTCCTGCGTCAGGTCGGGCGCGCGCTGCGCGTCCGACATCTGCCGGGCGAGCCGGTACACGTCGGCCAGGTGCGGGACGGCCTCCTCCTCGAACCGCCCCAGTCGCTCCGCTCGCTCGAAAGGCACCGCGCCGCTTCTCTCCCCTCACATATAAGAACTGCCGCGCGCCCCGATTTTATTCCCGGACGTGAGTATAGCGGTCAGAACCGCCCGCGGTAGCGGGTGGGCCTTTGTTATGCGGCGCATCCGGTAAATGAAGACCCACCCGCTACCGCGGGCGGTTCTGACCGCTATGGCGTCGCATCCGTATCAACTCCGCTGTAAACCCCACCGCCGACACGGCCCGCCACAAACGTGTGGCCGCACGCGCACGCGTGTCACTTCACCTTGAGGACGACGAGGGTGAGGTCGTCGTGCTGCGGCGTGCCGTCGCACCACTCGTCCAGGCGGCGGACGACGCGCTCGCAAATCTCTTCGGCGGTCAGGCCCGAAAGGGAGGCGACGCAGTCGCGCAGGCGGCGCTCGCCGAACTCTTCGCCGCGCGCGTCGAGGGCTTCGACGACGCCGTCGGTGTAGCCGACTAACACGTCGCCGGGTCGCAGCGGAACCGTGCCCTGCTCGAAACGAAGGCCCTCGAAGATGCCGAGCACGGGCCCGCCGAGGTCGAGCTTCTCGTCCGTCTCCCCGTCTCGGCGGACGAGGAGCGGCGGGTTGTGACCCGCGTTGATGTAGCCGAGCGAGCCCGTGCGGGCGTCGAACTGCGCGTAGAAGAAGGTGACGTAGCTGGCGGGGCCGGTGGACTGGCAGAGCAGGCGGTTCAAGGTCGAGACCAGCTCCGACAACTCGCGTTCGTGAGAAGCGCCGGGGCGGCCGTCGGCGATGCGTGCGTGTAGCGCGGCGTGAAGGGTTGAGACGAGCAGCGCGGCCGAGATGCCCTTGCCCGCCACGTCGGCCACGACCAGCCCGGTCTGCCCGCCGCCGAAGTCGAAGAAGTCGTAGTAGTCGCCGCCGATCTTGCGCGCGGGCTGGCAGTAGCCGGCCAGCTCGACCGAATCGGAGGCGGGCGGGCTTTCGGGGAAGAGTCGCCGCTGCACCTCGGCCGCCATCAGAAGCTCGCGCCGCAGCCGCTCCTCCTCGACCATCCTCTCCAAGAGCTTCGAGTTCTCGACGACGAGCGCCAACTGCCCCGCGACCGTGAGGAGCAGGAGCTTCTCGTCCGCCGTGTACGGGAGCCCGGCCGTGCGCGGGCCGAGCGCGAGGACGCCCGTCAGACGTTCGCGCGCGTTGACCTGCACGAGCAGGCGCGCGTCGAGCAGGCGCAGCACGGCCGCCTCGCGCGCGCGCGAAGCCCTCGCGGCGGGCGGCGACGCCTGCACCCAGAGGTCGAAGCTGCGCGGGTCAACCGCGAGCGGCGAGGCGAGGTGCCGCAGACGCCTGACGACGAAGTCGCCGCCGCCGAGCCGCAGCGTCTGTGTGAACGGCTCCTCCTTACGCACGCGGATGCCGTGCGCGGCGCGGCAGACGAAGTCGCCCGTCGCGTCGTCCCTGATGAAGAGCGTGACGCAGTCCACGCGGAACTCGCGCGCGATCTTGGCGGCGACCTGCTCGTAGAGCTGCACGACGCTCGTCGCCGCGCGCACGCCGCCGCTCAGGTCGAGGAGGAAGCGCCGGTCTTCACCCTCCTGCAATGATAATTGCAGGGGTGTCCGCCTTGAGACGCGCCGCAGCGCGACCGACTGCGCCGCCGCGTACAGCGCGGCCGCGACCGTCAGGGCGAAAAGGACGGCGGGGCTCGCGCGTGCGAAGGAGAGCGCGCCCGCGACGAAGAGTAAGGGAGGGACGATGAGGAGCAGCAGGTGCGGCCCCGTGCGCCCGCGGGTGGCGGCCCGGCCGCGCGGCCTGTGTGTGCGGCGGCCCCCCTTCGCGCCGAGCCGCCGGTTTCTGATGCGCGGGAAGACCCTCATGCCTTGAAGGGCAGCGTGACTAATCAGGTCAGAACCGCCCGCGGTAGCGGGTGGGCCTCTCAATGATGGCTTGCTGACTGATGAGAGGCACGCTGTTCTCAATCAAGCCGCATGTGTCACACCCACCCGCTACCGCGGGCGGTTCTGACCTTACTCATATCGGAGTGCGACCAGAGGGTCTACCTTCGTCGCGCGGCGCGCGGGGATGTAGCAGGCGACGAGCGCGACGACGGTCAGAAGCAGCGACACGGAGACGTAGGTCAGCGGGTCGGTCCCGCCGACTTCGTACAGGAACCTGGGAATCAACTGCGTCAGGCCGAAGGCCAAGAGCGCGCCGACGCCGACCCCGACGAGCGTCAGCGCGAGGCCCTGCCCGAGCACCAGCTTCAGGATGTTGCCGGGCTGCGCGCCGAGCGCCATGCGGATGCCGATCTCGCGCGTGTGCTGCGTGACGAGGTAGGACATCACGCTGTAGATGCCGACGACGGCGAGCAGCGTCGCCAGCCCCGCGAAGATCGTGAGCAGCGTCATGTTCAGCCGGAAGTTCACGGTGGAGCGGTTGATGACCTCCTCCATCGTCAGCACGTTGTAGACGGGCTGGTTCGGGTCTACGGCCTGCACCTCCCTGCGCACGGCGGCCGTCATCTCCGCCGGGTCGTCGGCCGCGCCGCGCACGACCAGCGTCATCCCGCCCGAGCCGACGGTGTAGGGGAAGTAAAGCTCGGGCCTCGAAGGCTGCGTCAGCCCCGACTGCTTCACGTCGCCGACGACGCCGACGATAGTCCACCATTCGCTGCCGCCCGACCACCGTATGCGTTTGCCGAGCGCGTCGCCGTCGGGGAAGAAGGTGCGGACGAGCTCGCGGCTGACGACGACTTTGACCGCCCCGCTGGTCTCGTCGCCGGGCTCGAACAGACGCCCGGCGAGCAGCGGTATCCCGAGCGCCTTGAAGTACCCGCTGCTGGCCCTGCGGTTCTCCGTCAGAGGCACGCGCCCCAGCGGCAGCGGCTCGCGCCCTTCGACCTGTATCTCGCCGTTGTTGCCGAACTGCTGGATGGGGAGCATGTTGATGATGCCCGCCGCCTCGACGCCCGGCAGCGCCGAGACGCGCTCCAACACCTCGCGGTAGAAGAGCGAAGACTTCTCCGGCGTGTCGTAGCGCGACGCCGGCAGCGAGACCCTCATCGTCAGCACGCCCTCCGGGCGCAAGCCCGTCTCGACCTGTTGCAGCCGCAGGAAGCTCTTGACGAGGAGGCCCGCGCCGACGAGCAGCACGAGCGCCGCGGCGACCTCGGCCACCGCGAGCCCGCTGCGCAGCCACGTCCCGCGCGCCGACGAGCCCGCGTTGCCGCTCTCCTTCAAAGTCTCCTGCACGTCGGCGCGCGAGACGTGGAACGCGGGCACGAGCCCGGCGACGACGCCCGTCAGAACCGAGAGCGCCCCCGTGAAGCCGAGCACGCGCCAGTCGAGCGCCACGTCACTCATCCGGGAGTGGTAGCCTGCGGCGAGCGACGTGAGCGCCTGCAAAGTCCAACGCGCCACGAGCAGCCCGGCCGCGCCGCCCAACAGCGCGAGCACCACGCTCTCCGTCAAAAACTGTCTCATCAAGCGCCAGCGCCCCGCCCCGAGCGCCGAGCGTATCGCCACCTCCTTGCGCCGCGCCGCCGCGCGCGCCAGCAGGAGGTTCGCCACGTTCGTACACGCGATGAGCAGCACGAAGCCGACCGCGCCCAAAAGCATCAGCAGCGCCGGGCGCACGCCCTGCACGGCCTCCTCCTCCACGCGCCGGAGCGCGACGTTGCGCCCCTCCTGCGGCCCCGGGTACTGCTGTTCGAGGACGCGCCCGATGGTGCTCATCTGCTCCTGCGCCTGCTCGAAGCTCACTCCCGGCTTGAGCCGCCCCATCACGATCAGCCAGTGGCTCCCGCGGCTCGCCAACTGCCGGTCGCTGAAGACGAGCGGCACCCACAGCTCGGCCGTCGCCATCGGGTACTGCACGGTCGGCGGCATCACGCCGACCACCTGATACTTCTCGCCGCCGAGCAGGATGTCCTGCCCGACGACGCCGGGGTCTGCGCCGTAGTTGCGCCGCCAGAGCCTGTCGCTCAGGACGACGACCCGGTCGCGCCCCATCTTGTCCTCTCCTTCGAGGAAGGCGCGGCCGTGCTGCGGCGTCACGCCGAGCACGTCGAAGAAGTTGGCCGTCACGGTCGCGCCGACGGCGCGCACCGGCTGCTGCTCCTCTTGCAGGTTGAAGTCGCCGAACTGGTACGCGGCCAGCCCCGTGAACGCGTCCGACTGCGCGCGCCAGTCGAGGTAGTTCGGCGTGGAGACACCGCCCGTCCCGCCCTGCGGCAGAGTCTCGTAGACCGAGACGAGCCGGTCGGCTTCGGGGTAAGGCAGCGCGCGGAGCAGCACCGCGTTGACGACCGAGAAGATGGCCGTATTGCCGCCGATGCCTAACGCGAGTGTCAGCACGGCGACGGCCGTGAAGCCGGGCTTGCGCCGCAGCATGCGCAGCGCGTACCGCAGGTCTTTGATGATCAGCTCAAGCATGTTGGCGCCTCCGCCTCTCTTCTCGGAATCGACCCCCGCGCGCGCGAGCAGGCCGTCGAAGGCCGAGCGCTCCGCGCGGCTCACCTCGCATTCGAGCAGCCGCCAGTCCTGGAACTGCGCGAGCGCGTCCCCTCGCGCCTCCTCTTCGGTGCGGCCGAGCGCGAGCGACTCCTCGTAGGCGTCCTCAAGGTGTTCGGCCAGCTCCTCGACGATCTCCGCCTCGCGCGGGCCTTCGAGGCCGAGCGGCGCGAGCCGCGCGCGGACGAGCCGCACCCACTGTGACTTCCCCTCGTCAGCCATCCGTCGGTTCGGGCGTGATGTGCGCCACGCGGTCGAGCGCGGCGAAGAACTCCTGCCAGGTGTTGCGCTGCGCGGCGAGGACCCTGCGCCCCTCGGCCGTCAACTTGTAGTAGCGCCGGCGGCGCTGGCCGGCCTTCTCGACCCACTGCCCCTTGATGTGGCCGCGCTTCTCAAGGCGGTAGAGCAGCGGGTAGAGCGACGCGACGTGGAACTGGAGCACGCCGTCCGAGCGCTCGCCGATGAGCTTGGCGATCTCGTAGCCGTGGCGCGGCCGGTCCTCGACGAGCGCCATGATGAGCATCTCGGTGCTCCCCTTCTTCAGCTCGCGTTGGAGGATACGTGTAATGTCCATATGTGGTTCCGCCATATATAGCGACGAAAGTCGTCCCTGTCAACGTTCATCCTGATGGGGTTCGTTTACGAGAAGGTATAAGCAGTCAGAGCGAAGCTGAGATTTCAAACCCTGTCACTTTCATCCAAACCGTTGGACATCTGCGCGCTCCTCGCGCTCCCACTCGGCGAAGGCCGCCGCCGCGTCGAACGAGGGGCGCGCGGGAGCCCAGCCGAGCGCGCGCGCACGCGACGCGTCGGCCACCTGGTCGAGGCACAGCGCGTCTGCGAAAGCGCCGAGCACTGAACGCGCTTCTTCTAAATCCCACGACTTCGTACGCCCGCCCGCCCCGGCGGCCGTGCTCGCCGACTCCGCGACTTCGCGCACTGCGAGAGGGTGTCCGTCGGCGGCGTGGAAGTATCCGGACGCGCGCCGTTCGACGACGAGGCGGAACAACTCGGCGGCGTCTTCGCGGTGGACGAGCGACCAGCGGTTACGGCCTCCGCCGACGTACGTGGCCGCGCCCTCCTCGACCGCGCCGCGGAACAGTTCGCTCACGCTCCCGCCCGCGCCGCCCCCGTAGACCATGCCCGGCCTTATGACGGCGCGGACGAGTGAGCCGTCGTCACTCTCTAAAACCCTTCGTTCTATCTGCGCGCGCGCGGCGGCGAAAGGCGGCGGCGTGGCCGCGTGCGCCTCGGCCGCGGGCCCGGCGCCCGTGTCGCCGAGGACGAAGAGCACGGAGGTGTAGACGAACGCGCGCAGGCGCGAGCTTCCGTCCCCGGCTTCGATGAAGGCTTCGACCGCAGCCGCGTCCACGGCCGCGCGGTCTGCGCCCTGCGCCTGCGCCAGATGGACTACGGCGTCGCAGTCCGCGGCCGGACGGATGAAGGAGGCAGGGTCTCGTATGTCGCCTAAGACCGGCTCAGCCCCGAGCCTCCGCAGACGCTCCGCACGCTCGTCCGTGCGTACGAGCCCGAGCACCTCGTGGCCCGCGGCGCTCAGACGGACCGTGACTGCGCTTCCCACGTACCCCGCGCCGCCCGTGATAAAAACTCTCATCCCCTGAAACCCGCTTTCGTTTTTGTTGACGTGCAGCTTACCTTACGACCTATCATCGCCGCATGAGAAAACTAACGGCTCTCGTCTTCGCCGCCCTGGCGTTCGCCGCCGCCGCCCACGCCAGGAGGCCCGAGTCGGCCGACGCGCAGATTCGCGCCGTGCTCAACTCGACGGCCGAAGGCTGGAACGAGGGCGACCTCGCGCGGTACCTCGCGGCCTACACGCCTTCGGCCACGGAGATGGGCCCGGACGGCCCGCGCGGCGGCGTCGAGGTCATCGAGCGGACGATGCGCAACGGCTTCTGGAAGACGGGGCGGCCCTTGCAGCAGTTACGCTACGAGCACGTGGTCGTGCGGATGCTCGGCAGGGAGAACGCGCTCGTGACGGGGCAGTACGTGCTCACGGGCGGCGGGCGGCCCGACCGGACGGGCTGGTTCACGACCGTCTGGACGCGCACGCGCCGTGGCTGGCGCATGATCCACGACCACTCCTGAAAATTGGCGCTTTCAAAAAGACCCTGACCTTCGGCAGCGTCCGTTGAGGTCTCGCTTGTGAACCACGTCGGACGCGCACTGCCCAGCGGTGTGCACATCTACGGGCAGTGCGTTCGTCGCGGGAGGCGACAAAACGTTGACCTACGCTAATCAAGCGGCGCACAATCGCTCCATCCCAAGCGCAGGAGGAGAACGATGAGCGTCAACTGGAACACGAATGCGGACGCCGCCCTCGACGAGGCCGCGGCGGCGAAGAAGCCGCTGCTGGTGGACTTCAGCGCCGCGCCCGCCTGAGGCGCCTGCACTCGGCTGGAGGCCGAGTCATACGCCGACGGGGAGGTCGCGTCCTTCATTAACGAGAACTTCGTGCCCGTCGAGGCCCACGTGAAGGAGCACCCCGCCTACTTCCACCGCTTCGGCGCGCTGTGGACGCCGACGGTGCTCGTCCTGGACTCCGACGGCAAGGAGAGGGCGCGCATCGAGGGCTACCTGCCGAAGGAGGAGTTCCGCGCGCACCTGGAGCTGGCGCTGGCGCGCGTCGCATTCGAGCACAAACGCTGGGCCGAGGCCGAGCGCGCCTACGCCGAGGTCGCCCGGCGCTACCCCGACTCGAAGGCCGCGGCCGAGGCGGTCTACTGGAGGGGCGTCAGCCGCTACAAGGCGACGAACGACCACACGGTGCTGTCAGAGATCACGGAAGCCCTCAACGCGAAGTACCCGGACAGCGTCTGGGCGCTGAAGGCTTCGGTCTGGTCACACTGAGGGCCGCGGCGCGAGCGCCCTCACGACGGAGGAGATGATGGCCCGGCGGTGTGAGCACTTCGGTCAGGTCGGGCAGGTGACGCCGGGCGCGAAGGGCTGCGAGGAGTGTCTGAAGACCGGCGGGAGGTGGGTGCACCTGCGCCTGTGTGAGACGTGCGGTCACGTCGGCTGCTGCGACAGCTCGCCGAACAGACACGCGACGAAGCACTTTCAGGCGACGAGCCACCCCGTCATCAAGTCCTTCGAGCCGGGCGAGGGGTGGGGCTACTGTTACGTTGACGACCTGTTCGTCGAGGCCCTCTAGGCGTCGGGCTCATTCCGGGACGAGGGCGACGCGGAAGCCCGCGAGCGCCCACTCCTCTTCCCCCTCGACCGCGCGGACGTAGGAGAAGTCGCCCGGGCCGTTCGAGCCGACGGCGTAGCACGAGGCGTTGCCCCGCTTGTCGCGGTAGAAGCCGAGTTCGAGCGTCTCCGTCTCAGACCACTCCGGGTGGAAGAGCGTGCCGACGAGGTTGAAGACCGCGGGCGGGCAGATGGTCGCGCGGTAGCCGTTCGGCATGAGGCCGCGCGCGCGCCAGTCTTCGTTGACGACGCGGACGAATTCGCGCAAGGAGAGGTAGTTGTGCGCGAAGCGCATGCCGTTGACCATCCCGGCGCGCCCAAGGTAGGGCGCGAAGGGGTCGGCCGCCGGGTCGTGGCCGTAGGCCGTCCCGTAGAACTGCTTGTTGCCGGGCAGGTAGCGCGGCTTGCGCGTCGTCTCGACGCCGACGACTCGCCCCTGGTGGCGCTCGTGCCCGCGAAAGATCTGCTCCCTGTAGCTCCCCCCGTGCTCACGGGGCCGCGTGAACTCGCGCGACGCCGCCGGGTAGAGCCGCGCCGCGTACGCTTCGTCCAGGGGCAGCGCCTCGGCCGAAGGGACGACGTGCCACTCGATCTGGAAGCGGCTTAGGCCGCCCGTCGCCTCCGGCGGCGCCTCGAACCCGCGCGCCTCCGGCGCGAGCAGCTCCGCGTCCCGCCCGAGCCCGAAGAAGTCCCGCAGCCTCTCGACCCGCTCTGCCTTCCAATCGGCCATACCGTCCCCCTTTGCCGTGACAACTCCGACACTCTAATACATCTCAAACACAAATTTCTCGTGACGAAGGGCTAAGAGACAACGCATAGATTAATCCGTTCATCCTCCAAGCCTGCGGACGACATAGCGGTCAGTACCCCCGCGGTAGCGGGTGGGCCTCTATTACCCGGGCGGGCCGTATGACAAAGGCCCACCCGCTACCGCGGGCGGTACTGACCTGTTTTGTCCCTGAAGTTGTAACCGGAGAGAGGGGCGCGCCGTCTTTCAAGAGACTGCAAAAGAGACAAGTGTAAGTATGACCTTCTGGACCTTAACCAACGCGCCCCGTGTCGCGGCCCTCGTCTGTTTGACCGCGGCGCTCGCGTTCGTCGGCGCGGCCTGCAGCCGCTCCGATTCGTCAGCCGCCGAGGCCAAAGCGGGAAAGAAAGGCGAGGCGCGCACGGCCGAGACGGCCGACGCCGCGCCGCCCGTCGCCGTCACCACCGCCCGCGCCGAGTCGCGCGAAGTCCCTTCTTACGTGCAGGCCACGGGGAGCCTCGTCGCCGAAGAGACCTCGGACATCGCTTCGCAGGCTTCTGGACAGGTCGTCTCGACTCCCGTCAACGTCGGCGCGTTCGTCCGCCAGGGCGACGTGGTCGCGCGCCTGAACGACCGCGACGCGCGCCTCCGCCTCCAACAGGCGCAGGCCGGCGTGAGCGAGGCGGTCGCGGCCGTGCGTCAGGCGGAGGCGCGTCTGGGCTTGCAGCCGGGCGGGAGCTTCCAGGCGAGCGCCATCCCCGAGGTGCGCGCCGCGGGCTCGAACCTCGAACAGGCGCAGGCGCAGCTCCGGCTCGCCGAGGCGAACGAGAGGCGCTACCGCTCGCTGGTCGAGACGGGCGACGTGGCGATGTCCACCTACGAGCAGTACCGCACGACGCGCGACACGGCGCGCGCGCAGGTCAACGCCGCGCGGCAGGCGCTCGAAGTCGCCGTCAACCAGGCGCGCCAGAGCAACCAGGCCGTGCAGAGCGCGCAGGCCGGCGTCGAGTCGGCGCGCGCGGCGGTCGCCATCGCGCAGAAGGCCGTGGCCGACGCCGTCATCCGCGCCCCGTACGCGGGCTACATCAGCAGCCGCCCCGTCGCCGTCGGCGAGTACGTCACGCCCGCCTCGGTCATCGCGACGGTGCTGCGGACGAACCCCATCAAATTACAGCTCCTCGTCCCCGAGGCGGACGCCCCGCACCTCACGCCCGGGATGCAGGTCTCGCTCGAAGTTGACGCCTTCAGGGATCGTAAGTTCGCGGGCAGCGTGTCGTCGGTCAACCCGGCGATCGACCCCGCGTCGCGCTCGGCCACGGTCGAGGCGCTCGTGCAGAACCCCGACAACGCCCTGCGCTCGGGTATGTTCGCCACCGCCCGCATCGCCCGCCGGGGCGGCAGCCGCGCCGTCTACGTCCCCCGCGCCGCGGTCTTGAACGACCAGAACACGCAGTCCTACCGCGTCTTCGTCATCCAGGGGGACACGGCCAAGCTACGCGTCGTCCAGATCGGCACCGAGGAGGGGGATGTGATTCAAATCCTCTCCGGCGTCGAAGCGGACGAGGTCGTAGCCACGGCCAACCTGCAACAGCTTTTCGAGGGCGCGCGCGTTCGCGTCGAACAGTAGGCAGATGGCAGTAGGCAGTACGCTCCACGTTATGGCGGCAGCAGTGTTAATTATGAGTTCTCGTCATCAAAGGCATTTACTGCCTACTGCCTTCTGCCTACTGCCTACTTCGGAGTTCTCATGCAAAAGCTAGCCGAGATTTGCGTCCGCCGCCCGGTCTTCGCCACGGTCATCGTCCTTATGCTGACGGTCATCGGCGGCTTCGCCTTCTTCACGCTCGGCGTGGACCGCTTTCCCAAGATCGACCTGCCGACCGTGACCGTCTCGACGACCCTTCAAGGCTCCGCGCCCGAGGAGATGGAGACCGAGGTGACGGACATCATCGAGGGGGCCGTCAACACCGTCCCCGGCATCGACGAGATGCGCTCGACCTCCTCGCAGGGGCGCTCGCAGGTCACCATCACCTTCAACCTTGAGAAGGACCCGGACATCGCCACGCAGGAGGTGCGCGACAAGGTCTCGACCGTCATCAACCGCCTGCCCGAGACGGCCGACGCGCCCGTCGTCACCAAGGCCGACCCCGACTCGCAGCCGGTCATCAACTACGCCATCAGCGCCCCGCGCTCGGCCATCGAGCTGACCGACTTCGTCCAGAACCAGATTCAGGAGCGCCTCGAATCGGTGGACGGCGTCGGGGAGGTGGTCGTCTGGGGCGGCCGACAGCGACAGATAAAGGTCTACATCAACCCCGAGCGCCTGCGCGCCTACAACCTCTCGACGACCGACGTGGTCAACGCACTGCGCGCGCAGAACCTTGAGCTGCCCGGCGGCAACCTGCAAGAGGGCGCGAAGGTCGTCTCGCTGCGCACGATGTCGCGCGTCGAGTCGGTCGAAGGCTTCAACGACATCGTCATCACGACCCGGAACAAGTACCCGGTCAAGGTGCGCGACATCGGGCGCGCCGAAGACACGGGCGCCGACCCCTCGTCGGCGGCCAGCCTGAACGGCACGCCCTCGGTCTCGCTCGGCGTGCGCAAGCAGTCGGGCGCGAACACCGTGGCCGTCATCAACAGCATCAAGCAGCGCATGGCCGAGATTCAGCCGCTGCTGCCTCCGGACGTGAAGATCGCCGTGACGCGCGACCAATCGGAGTTCATCGAGACCTCGCTGCATGCGATTGAAGAGCACCTGATCGTCGGCGGCCTGCTGGCCGCGGTCATCGTCTTCCTCTTCCTGTGGAACTTCCGCTCGACGCTCATCGCGGCGCTCGCCATCCCGACCTCGATCATCTCTGCCTTCGCCGTCATCGCCTGGCTCGGCTACTCGCTCAACCAGATGACGATGCTCTCGCTGACGCTGATGGTCGGCATCGTGATCGACGACGCCATCGTCGTCCTTGAGAACATCTACCGCTTCGTCGAGGAGAAGGGCATGCACCCCTTCCAGGCGGCCATCGAGGGCACGCGCGAGATCGGTCTGGCCGTCATGGCGACGACTCTCAGTTTGCTCGCCGTCTTCATCCCCGTCGGCTTCATGACGGGCATCGTCGGCCGCTTCATGTCCTCGTTCGGCCTGACCTCGGCGGCGGCCATCGCCGTCTCGCTCATCGTCTCGTTCACGCTGACGCCGATGCTGGCGGCGCGCTGGATCAAGCCGCGGAAGGAGGAGCTGACGCCCGAGGGGATGCCCCTGACGAACGTGGACGCGGCGGGCGCGGGCGGCGAGGCGAACGACCACCACGTGACGCCCGGCCGCGCGAACGCCGCCTCGGAGTTCGAGGAGGACGAGGCGCACGGCGCTCCCCAACACCACTCGTCGAAGGAGGGGCGCTTCTACCGGCCCATCGACCGCACCTACACGTGGATGCTCAAGTGGTCGATGGCGCACCGCTGGGCCATCGTGGTGCTCTGCGTCGTCGTGGTCGCGTCGATCGTCCCGCTCTACCGCTGGGTCGGCTACAACTTCCTGCCCGACGAGGACGAGTCGGCCTTCCAGGTCTCTTTGCGCATGCCGCAGGGGACGAGCCTGCCCGCGACGCAGTCTGTGCTCGAACGCATCGCGCGCGACATCCGCGAGCAGATTCCGGGCGTGAAGAACACGCTCTCGCTCGCGGGCTTCGGCCGCGGCGGCGGCCCGAACGGCGGCAACATCAACGTCAGCCTCGTGCCGGTCGAAGAGCGCGAGCAGTCGCAGGCCGAACTCATCAACCGCACGCGCCAGATGATTCAGAAGCGGAAGTACCCGAAGGATTTTCAGATCGGCGTCTCGGGCACCTCCTCCATCGGCGCGAGCATCGGCCTGGGGCGCGGCGGCTCCTCGGTCGGCTTCTACATCAGCGGCCCCGACATGGAGAAGCTCGAAGAGTATTCAGGGCGGCTGGTCGAGCGCATCAAGGAGGACGACAAGAACTTCCGCGACGCCGACCGCTCGCTCCAGCTCGGCAACCCGGAGGTGCGCGTCCACATCGACCGCCAGCGCGCGGGCGACCTGGGCGTCGAGGCCGGCGACGTTTCGCAGGCGCTCAACGTCCTCGCCGCCGGGCAGCGGGTGACGACCTTCGGCGAGAACTCCGAGCAGTACGACGTGGTCGTGCAGGCCGAGGAGAAGTATCGGCGCGCGCGTGAGAGCCTCAAGGAGTTCACGGTCGCGTCCGCCGCGGCCGGCGCGGTCAGCCTCGACCGCCTGGTCGAACTGGAGTCGGGGACGAGCCCCGCGTCCATCGACCGCCTCAACCGGCAGAGGCAGGTGACGGTCTCGGCGGGCGTCGCGCCGAACGCGTCGGAGTCGGAGGCGGTCGAGGCGATTCAGCGTTACGCGCAAGAGCTGAGGATGGAGCCGGGCTACCGGACGGGCGTGACCGGACAGTCGAGGGAGCTGGCGCGCGCCAACCAGTCGTTCATGCTCGCCTTCCTGCTCTCGTTCGTCTTCATGTACCTGATTCTCGCGGCGCAGTTCGAGTCGTTCATCCACCCTGTCACGATCCTTCTGACGCTGCCGCTCTCCGTGCCGTTCGCGCTGCTCTCGACGCTCATCGCGGGGCAGCGGCTCAACATCTTCTCGGCGCTCGGCATCCTCCTGCTCTTCGGCATCGTGAAGAAGAACGCCATCCTTCAGATCGACCACACGAACGAGCTGCGCGCGCACGGCATGGAGCGCTACAGCGCGATCATCCAGGCGAACCGCGACCGTCTGCGCCCGATCCTGATGACGACCATCGCGCTCGTCGCGGGCATGGTTCCGCTCATCCTCGGCTCGGGCGCGGGCGCGGCGACGAACCGCTCCATCGGCGTGCTGGTCGTCGGCGGCCAGTCGCTCTGCCTGCTACTGACGCTCCTGGCCGTGCCGGTCTTCTACTCGCTCTTCGAGGACGCGAAGGACTCGCCCGTCTGGGCGCGCGTCGGGGCGGGTTTCGGCAACTTAGGCGGCGGGCTGCGGCAGCGCGCGCGCGATGCCTACGCTTCGGTGACGAACGGACTCTCCTCTCGCAAGGCCAAGCCGACGACCGGAGCCCTCCGCCAACGTGACAACAAGGACAGGTATGCAGACCAGGCATCAGGGGATTGAAGTGATGCGCCGAGTGTTTGAGAGTTTGAGACCGCGTGCGGGCCTCGTCGCGTCGCTCGTCGCGGCGACGATGTTGGCCTCGCCCTGCGCCGCGCTCGCGCAGAACCGGACGCAGCAGACGCCGCCTTCGACGAAGCAGCAGCCCGCGCCGCCCGCGGGCACGAGGCCGACGCCGCAGCCGCCCAACTCTTCGTCCGCGCCCATCCGGCCGGAGAACGAGGCGCAGCAGAGCACGCAGCCGCAGACCGGCCCCGAGCAGGAGCGTCAGCAGACGACGCCCAACACACAGGGCCCGCGCCCGCCCTCGCCGCAGACGCCTGGACAGCAGCCGCCCGCTTCGACGACGCCTCAGACCTCGACGCCCGCCGGCACAACTCCGCCGCAGACGGGGACGAACCCCGGCGGCGCACAGACGACCAACCCTGCCGGCGTGCCCCAAGGGCCCGGGCAGAACGTCGGAACCTCCGGCGGGGTCGCGCCCGCCGAGCTCCCGACCGAGCCGCCGCCGGTCGCGCCGAACTTCGAGGCCCCCTCGCGCCCGCTCCCCTCGGCCGAGCGCGTGGGCGTGGACATGCTCGACCAGGCACCGCTCAGTCTGAACGACGCCATCGCGCTCGCGCTCCAGAACAACAACGACATCGACGCCTCGCGCATAGACGTGCAGGTCGCCGAGTACAACCTGACCGCCGCGCGCGGCGTCTACGACCCGGTCTTCTCTTCCGAGAGCTATTACGAGAGCCGCACCACGCCGACCAGCTCAACCATCGCGGGCGGGCTCAACGGCTCGGTGACGCAGAAGGACACGACCGGGGCCGTGCGCTTCGGCGGCCTCTCGCCGTGGGCGGGCGGCTCTTACCAGCTCGACTTCTCGACGACGCGACTTCAGACCAACAACCAGAACGTCACGCTCAACCCGCAGTACCCGGCGGCGCTCACGTTCACCTACACCCAGCCGCTCCTGCGCGGCCTGCGCTTCGACCAGAACCGGCGCGCTATTGAGATAGCGAAGAAGAACCTTTCACTCACCGACGCGCAGTTCCGCCAGCGCGCCATCGAGACCATCGCGCAGGTCGAGCAGGCTTACTGGGACTTGGTCTTCGCCCTAAGAAACTTGCAGGTGCAGATCGACGCCGTGAAGCAGGCGCGCACGCAGGTCGAGAGCAACCAGCGGCTCGTGCGCGAAGGCGTCATCGCCCCCATCGACATCGTCGCCGCCAGCACGCAGGTCACGACCTTCGAGCAGAACGTCTACACGGCGCAGGAGGCCGTCACGCGCGCCGAGAACACGCTCAAGACGCTGATCCTGCCCGACCGCAACGCGCCGCTCTGGGCGAAGCCCATTACGCCCGTCACGCCCGTCACGCTTGAGCCGCCGCGCGTGCCGCTCGAACAGGCGACGGCCGCCGCGCTCCGCAGCCGGCCCGAGCTTTCGCAGCTCCAGACCTCCGCCGAGATAAACCAGATCGACACGCGCTTCTTCCGCGACCAGACGCGCCCGCAGTTCGACCTGGTCGGCACCTACACCTCCGCCGGCCTCGCGGGCGCGCAGGTCAGCAACACCGGCTCGACGACGAGCACGAACGCCCTGCTGCGCAACCGCGTCAACGAGATTTCAGCCATCGTCGGGCTCGACCCGCTGCCGACCACGGGGGGCGGCGGCACCGTCCCCGAGAACCTCGTCGGCGGACTGCCGAAGTCACTCTCTAACCTCTTGCAGCAGGACTACCCGGCCTACCGCGTCGGCGTCCGTGTCGAGATACCCTTCCGCAACCGCACGGCCGAGGCCAACCTCGGGCGCTCGCTCGCCGAAGGCCGCCGCATCCAGAACGTGCGGGCGCAGCAGGAGCAGGTCATCGAGGCCGACGTGCGCAACGCCGTGCAGGCCCTGCGCTCGGCCGAGTCGCGTCTCGCCTCGGCCGCCGCGACGCGCCGTTCCGCGGAGCTTCAGTACGAGAGCGAGCAGCGGCAGTTCCGCGCGGGCACGACCACCATCTTCCTCGTCCTGCAACGCCAGAATGAGCTGCTCGCCGCGCGCGGCCGGGAACTGCAAGCGCAGACCGACCTCAACAAGGCCATCGCCGAGTTCCAGCGCGCCACCGGCAACACGCTCGAAGCCAACAACGTCGCCGTGCGCACCGACGGCCCCGCCCGCGAACTCGAACTCCGCCCCGCGCAGAGTTCGCCCGGGGGCCTGATGGGCTTCACGCAGAGATGAGAGATGACCTTGACAACCAGGTCAGAACCACCCGCGGTAGCGGGTGGGCCTTCATTACCCGAGCGCGCCCTATCTCAACGGCCCACCCGCTACCGCGGGTGGTTCTGACCTGTCTGCTCGTCGCGGCAGCTGCTTGTGGGTCGCGCGAGGGCGTCGAGTCGGCGGGCGTCGTCATCGTCAACGCCCCCGCGGCGGGCGAGGTCAGGCGCGTGCTGGTGAGCGAGGGCGTGCGGCTCAGGAAGGGCGACGCGGTCGCCGAGATTGTCGTCCGAACTCAAGCCCCCGCGGCCGCGCGCACGCCCGGCGAAGACCCCGTGGCCGCCGCGGGCCGGAACATCGCGGCGGCGCAGGCGGAGATTGACGCCGCGCGCTCCGAGGTCGTCCGCGCGGAGGTCGAGGTCTCGCGCCTCACGCCGCTCGTCGCCTCGGGTCAGGCTTCGCAGGGGGAGCTGGACGGCGCGCGCGCCACGTACGAGCGCGCGCAGCAGCGCCTCCAGCGCGCACAGTCCGCCGCGCAGGGCGCGCAGGCCGGACTCGTCGCCGCGCGTCAGCCGGGCCGGACTGCCGCCCCCGCCTCGACCCCGCCCGAACAGGTGGTCTACGCCACAGCCTCCTCCGACGGCACGGTGAGCGCCGTCAGCGTCCGCCCCGGCGCGCGCGTCACGGCGGGTCAGCCGCTCGCGACTCTGCGCGCCGAACAGTAACGATGAACCACGCGGCGACTGAAGTAGCCAACATCGGCCCGCGCGAGCGGCGCAAGCGGCGGCTGCTCGGCATCGTCTCGCTGACGGTCGCCGTCGGCGTCGCGTTCGTGCTGGTGGCGTTCGGCGCGCCGCGCTGGTCGCGGCTCGTCGTCTTCTTCCCGCTCTGGATGGCCGGGCTCGGGCTTCTGCAAGCGCGCGAGAAGACTTGAATCGCGTTGGCCGCACGCGGGGCGTGCAACATGGACGCGGGCGTAGAAACGGTCAGCGACAAAGCGCTGGCGGCGAGGCTGCGCGAGAAGGCGGCGGCCATCCACAAGCGTTCGCTCCTGGTGGCCGCCGCCATCACCGTCGTCGTCCTCGTCTTCCCTGAATCCCTCCCTTGAACGAACCGGAGCGGTTGCGCGTCTCTTTACTCACTTTACCTCCTGTTTAGAGGCGGGCTATGCCCGCCGGCCCAACTCCCATTGCAGGTCGGGCCGGCGGGCATAGCCCGCCTCTAACCGGGAGACGGTAATCTCACTGGTAAACTCAACCGGTAAACTCAAAGGCGTACCGCTCTCATCCGCGTCCTCAACTGAGCTGCTTGCGGAACCGCCACACGCTCGCGCCGACGATGACGAGCGTGAAGGCGGTGAGCGCGAGCAGGTTCGGGTAGAGCACGTCGAGGCCCACGCCCTTCAACAGCACGCCGCGCGCGATGGTCGAGAAGTGGCGCACCGGGTTCATGTAAGAGACCTGCTGCATCCAGACCGGCATCCCTTCGAGCGGCGTCGTCGCGCCCGACAGCATCGAGAGCGGCGGGTTGACGAAGAAGCCCATCAACTGCGTCTGCGTCTGCGACCGCGTGAAGGTCGCGATGAACGTCCCGATGCCGATGCCCGCGAGCACGCAGAGCATCCCCGCGAAATAGAGCAGCAGGAGGCTCCCGCGCACCGGCAGGTCGAAGACGACGCGCACCACCCCGACCGCGAGCAGGATGTCGCCCGAGAGCAGCAGCATGATCGGCGCGACCTTGGCCGAGATGATCTCGGTGCTGTTCGCGGGCGTCATCAACAACTGCTCGATGGTGCCGCTCTCCTTCTCGTTGACCATCGAGGCCGAGGCGACCAGCGACCCGATCATGACCATCAGAAGCCCGATCGTCCCCGTCACGATGAACCACGAAGTGCGCAGCCCCGGGTTGTAGAGCACGGCCACGCGCGGCTCCACCTTCGCCCCGCCCTTCGCGTCGGTCGTGCGCGCCGCGACGCCCTCGCGCCCGAGCCTCTCGTTGAGCGCCCCGACGACGCGCATCGCGTATCCGGCGGCTATCCCGGCGCGGTTCGAGTCCACGCCGTCGGCCAGTATCTGCACCTCGGCCGTCTGCCCGCGCGCTCGCAGCCGCGCGAAGTCCTGCGGCACGACTACACCGGCGTCCAGCTTGCCCTCGCTCAGAGACCGCCCGAGTTCTTCGGTCGAAGGGTAGGTCTCGGCGATCTGGAACGAGCCGCTCTCGACGAAGGCCGACAGAAGCTCGCGGCTCTCGGCCGTGCGGCTGTAGTCCACGACGCCGAGCTTGACGTTCTTGACTTCGGAGTTCATCGCGAAGCCGAGCAGCACGAGGTTGACCGTCGGCGGCATGATGAGCATCATGACCAGCTTGCGGTTGCGCTTGATTTGCCGCATCTCCTTCACGAAGAGCGGCCAGAAGCGGTTGTCCGTCAGGAACCTCAGGAACCTCATCTCAAGCCTCCACCTGCATGCGGCGCATCCGCGCCCACGCCGACACGAAGTAGACCGTGCTCAAAATCCCGAGCGCCACGGGGACGTACCACACCGCGGGCCAGCCGCCGCCGCGCACGAAGGCGTCGCGCGCGACCTCGATGTAGTAGCGCGCCGGAATCAGGTACGACACCCAGCGCACGTAGACGGGGATGTTCTGGACGGGGAAGATGAAACCCGACAGCAGGTACGAGAGCAGGAAGCACGTGTTCTGTATCGCCTGGATGGCCGCCGCGCGGTCGGGGATGCGCGCGCCGATCATCGCGCCGAAGGCGACGCTACAGAAGAGGAACAGGAACGAGCTGACGAGGAACGGCGTCGGGTCGCCCTTGAACCACAGCCCGAACATCAGCAGCGCGAGCACGAGCGTCAGCGCCCACTCCGCCGCCGCGATGATGATGAACGCGATGATCTTGCCCAGGAGGTACTCGTGCGCCGAGATGCTCGACACGTAGACTTGCAGGATCGTCTTCTGCTCGCCCTCGCGCGAGACGGCCAGCGCGGCGAGGAGCGGGGGGAAGAGCGCGAGCCCGACGGCGAAGGTGCCGGGGCCGATGAACTGGTCTTCGTCGTTGCCGGGGTTGAACCAGAAGCGCGTGCGCGCGACGACCGCGGGCCTCGCGGACTCGGGGCCGTGCTGCCGGTTAAAAGCCTGCGTGACGGTGTTCGCGTGGTTGCGCATGTTGGTGGCGGTGTTGGCGTCCGCGCCGTCCAGAAGCCACTGCACCTCCGCGCCCACGTCGCGCCGCAGGTCGCGCTCGAAGCCCTCGGGGATGACGACGGCCGCGTGCGCGTCGCCCCGGTCGAGGGCGCGCTCGGGCTGCTCCTGAACCGCCAACGGCACGACCTGGAAGGTGAGCGAGTTGCGCAGGACTTCCGAGTACTGGCGCGAGAGCGGCGTCTGATCCATGTCCTGCACGACGACCCGCAGGTCTTTGACCGACAGCGAGACGGCCGACCCGATGAGCCACATCTGCACCAGGGGGAGCACCAAAGCCAGCGCCAGCGTCAGGCGGTCGCGGAACGTCTGCGTCAACTCCTTGCGCGTCTGTGCGATGATTCGTTTCATTTCGCGCCCCTGTTCTTCGCCTTCTCAACTACGGCAATGAAAACGTCCTCCAACGAGTAAGTCTCCTCGTGCGCCTTGAGCACCCGGATGCCCGCGCCGCCCAACCGTTCGGTGATGTTGCGGACGCCGGTGTCGGCCGACTCGTCAACGATGACGTGGAGGCGGTCGCCGAAGAGCGAGACACGCCAGCGCTCCATCGTCTCTTTGAGCAGGTCGGCGGCGGCCTGCGGGCGGTCGGTGACCATCTCCAGAAGGTGCCCGCCCTGCTCGGCCTTGATGCCGGTCGGCGTCCCCTGCGCGACCAGCTCGCCCGCGACCATGAAGCCGAGGCGGTTGCACTGCTCGGCCTCTTCGAGGTAGTGCGTCGTCACCAGCACGGCCACGCCGCGGTCTGCGAACGAGTTGATCATCTTCCAGAAGGCGCGGCGCGCGAGCGGGTCAACGCCCGAGGTCGGCTCGTCCAGGAACAGGACCGAGGGCTCGTGCATGACGGCCGCGCCGAAGGCGACGCGCTGCTTCCAGCCGCCGGGCAAGCTGGCCGTCAGCATGTGCCCCTTGCCTTCGAGGCCGGAGACCGCGAGCACCCAGCGCTTCTTCTCCTCGCGCTCCCCGCGCGGGACGCGGTAGACGCCCGCGAAGAAGTCGAGGTTCTCCTCAATCGTCAAATCGTCGTAGAGCGAGAACTTCTGCGACATGTAGCCGAGCCGCTGGCGCACGAAGCTCGAACGCAGAGAGCCGCGCTCGCCCGCCAGCTCCATCTCGCCGCTCGTCGGCGCGAGCAGGCCGCACAGAATCTTGATGGTCGTCGTCTTGCCCGCGCCGTTCGCGCCGAGCAGCCCGTAAATCTCGCCGTACTTCACCTCGACGTTCACGTCCTTGACGGCGTGGAACGAGCCGAAGCATTTGTGCAGCGAGCGCGCGCCGATGGCGACGGCCCCCTCGGGGCGCTCGCGGAACTTGCGGCGGCGCGGGAAGGCCGGCGTCGCCGTCGAGCCCCCGTGCGCGCGGAGGATGCTGACGAACGCGTTCTCCAAAGTCGGCGACGTGTGGCGCACGCCGCGCGTCTCAAGCCCCGCCGACCGCAGCGCCGAGCGCGTCAGCACTTCGCCGGCCGCGGGGTCTTTGACCATCAGGTCGAGGCGGTCGCCGAAGCGCTGCACGTCGTCGATGCCTTCCACTTCGTTAAGAACATCTTCCGCCCGGCCGAGGTCGGAGGCGTGCACTTCGAGACGTTCGAGTCCGATGCCGCGACGAATCTCGGCGGGCGTGCCCGTCTGGTGTATCCGCCCGTCGAACATGAGCGCGACGCGCGTGCAGCGCTCGGCCTCGTCGAGGTAGGGCGTGGCGACGACGACGGTCATCCCCTGCCCGGAGAGGTGGACGAGCGTGTCCCAGAACTCGCGGCGCGAGACGGGGTCAACGCCGGTCGTCGGCTCGTCGAGCAGCAGAATCTTCGGCTCGGCGATGAGCGCGCAGGCGAGCGCGAGCTTCTGCTTCATGCCGCCGCTCAGGCTCCCCGCGAGGCGGTCTGTGAAGCGCGCCATGTCGAACATGCGGAGGTAGTGCAGCCCGCGCTCTTCGATCTCCGCGCGGCGGAGCCTGCGCAGCTCGCCGATGTAGTGCAGGTTCTCCAGGACGGTCATGTCCTGATACAAGCTGAACGTCTGCGTCAGGTAGCCGACGAAGGGGCGCGCCTCGCGCGCGCTCACGCCGTACATCTCGGCGACGCCCGCGGTCTGCGCCATCACGCCGCCGAGTATCTGGAAGACGGAGGTCTTGCCCGCGCCGTCCGGCCCGATGAGGCCGAAGATTTCGCCCGCCTTAATCTCAAGGCTGACGCCCTTCACCGCTTCGAGCGCGCCGTAGGACTTGCGCAACTCGCGCACGTCGATGGCGACCCGCGGCTCTTCAAACGCGAGCGTCTCCAGGTCGAATGCCTCGACTTCGTTCAGCTCTTCCAACGCGCCTGTCATCGTTTCGCTCCTCATTGGAAATCAGGTCAGAACCGCCCGCGGTAGCGGGTGGGCCGTCATTAACCGGACGTGCCGTGTAGTCACGGCCCACCCGCTACCGCGGGCGGTTCTGACCGCTATCTCATTCGACGAAGACCTTGCCGTCGGCGGGCATGCCCGGCTTGGCGTAGCCGACCGCGCCGCGGAGCGCGAGTTTGACGCCGACCACCTGCTTGACGCGGTCGTCGCGGAAGTATGTGTTCTCGGGCGTGAACGACGCCTCCGGGTCGATGCGCGAGACGACGGCCTCGATGGGCTTTTCGGGCGCGGAGTCGAGGAAGACCTCGGCCTTCTGTCCCGCGCGCACGCGGCCGATCTCGCCCTCGGGGACGAAGCCGCGCAGGTAGACCGTCGAGAGGTTGACGAGCGTCAGGACGGGCGTCCCCGGCGACACCACCTCGCCCGGCTCGGCCGAGCGCGTAGCCACCGTGCCGTCAATCGGCGCGACGATCTGCAAGTCCTGGCGGTTGGCCTGCGCCTCGCTCAACTGCGCCTGAGCGCGGCTCATCTCGGCCTGCGCGGCGGCGATGTCCGACTGCGCCTGTGCGATCTGCTGGCGGATGCGCGCGCCCTCCGTGCCGCGGATGGCGGGGTTGGCGAGCGTCGCCTTGGCCGAAGTCAGGGCCGCGCGCGCCACGTCCACCTGCTTGCGCGCGGCGTTGACGGCGGCGGCCTGCGCCTCGGCGGCCGTCCGCGCGTGGCTGCCCTTCTGCTCGGGGATGTCGCCGCTCGCGGCGAGCGCCGTGTAGCGCTCCTCGTCGGCGCGCGCCTTCCTGTATTCGGACTCGGCCTGCGCGAGCTGCGCCTCGGCCTGCGCGACCTGGGCCTCGGCCTGCCTGACCTTGCCCTCGGCGTCGAGCTGCGCCTGGTCTTTACCCAAACGGCTCTGCTCAAGCTCCGCTTCGAGCACCGAAATCTGCTGCTGACTCCAGCGCACGCGCGCCTCCGCCTGGCGGACGGCGCTCGTCGCCTGCTCCTCTTTAGCGCGCAACTGCTCGTCGTCGAGTGTGGCGATGACCTGGCCGGCCTTCACCTCGTCGCCCTCGCGCACGGTTATCTCGCGGATGCGGCCCGAGGTCTTGGAGGCGACCACCGCGTCGTCCCCCTCGATGCGCCCGCTGACCTGGATGACGTTCGGCGGGACGGCCGGGCCGCTGAAGTAGTAGCGATAGGCCACGAACCCCGCCGCCGCGAGAACGATGATGAGTGCCGCGGCGCGGGCGACGCGAACCGCCTTCTTCAACTTCGCGCGGTCTTGTGCGCCCGCGCCCGCCGTGTTCGTTCCGTTGATAGTTGCCGTAGACATATTCACTCCTTCTCGAAGCTGGTGGATTCAGCGTCCGCCGGTTCAGCCGCCGACGTGTTGTGCGTCTGCTCGAACCTGCGCGCAGGGTCTGCGGGTCGCAGCGTCACGTGGTGCGCGGGTAGCGTGCTCCCCGTCGCGCGGCGGAAGTCTGCGACCGACTTGTTGAGGTCGGTCTGCGCCTGTAGCTCGCGGCCGCGCGCGTTGATTAAGTCGATCTGCCGCTGCGAGACCATGTAGGCCGTGGACATGCCCGACTGGAACTTGCGCCGCTCGCTCTCGTACTGCTGCTCGGCCGTCGAGCGCGCGGCGGCCGCGGCGGCGAGCCGCGCCTCCGAGGAGCGCAGCGCCTGAAGCGAGTCGCGCACCTCGGCTTCGATATCCTGCTCGGTCTTGGCGCGCTGGTTGGCGACGCGGCGGCCTTCCGTCAGGGAGCGCGCGTAGTTCGCCTTCGCCGTGCGGTTGCCCCAGGGGAGCGAGACGCGCACGCCCACCTTCACCGTCGGGTTGTTCTGCGCGAAGAGGTTCTGAAGCGACTGGCCGTAGCCGCCGACGATGTCGCCGTTCGTCGCGAAGGTCGTCGTCGGGAGCGGCGACAGGCCCGAGAGCGACGAGAGTTCGTTCACGCGGTTCTGCAAAGAGACGAGGCCAGAGACCAGCGGGTTCTCTTCGTCTCGGAGGCTCCCAGCCAGCGCGTTGCTGCTGTACGTGGCGGTCAGGTCAACCTGCGGCCGCGTCTGGTCGCGGTAGAAGCGCTGGTCGATCCTGTTAATCTCCGCGCTCGTCTCAAGCTCCGCCAGCTCCAGACGGTTGCTGAGCGCCGAGCGGACGGCGTCTTCGAGTGCGACGCGCGGCGCTTCGAGGCTGACCGGCGTCACCGGCAGCAGCGCCTTCGACCAGACCGCGGCGCGGCGGTCGGGGGCGAGCATCTTCTTCAGGCCGTTCTCGGCGCGCGAGACGCCCTCCTGCGCCGCGTAGACGCCCTGCTCGAAGTTCTTGACCTGCGTCTCCGATTCCAGAAGGTCAACCGGGGCGACGACGCCCTTCTCCACCTGGCGGCGATCGGACTCGGCCTGCGCGCGCGCCTGCCGCACGGCGTCGATCTGGATTTGCAGGTTGCGGAGCGCGTAGGCCAGCTCCCAGTAAGCCTGCTCGACGTTCGTGATGACCTCGGTCGCGCGGCGGCGGAACTGCGCGTCGGTCAGGCTGAGGTTCTTCTTCGCTATCTCGACCCGACGCCTGTTCTCGTCCGTCTTGCGGCCGCGCAGCAAAGGCTGCGTGTAGCTGAAGGAGAAGCCGTGCGAGAAGTACGGGTTCACGTCGTTGAAGACGTTGTTCGACGAGAGCCGGCGGGACGTGAACTCGAATTTGTAGGAGCCGCCCGCGCGCTTCGACAATCCCTCAAAGCCGAACGCGCTCGACACGTCGGTCGTCTTGAGCGCCCCGCCGAGCCCGCCCGCGAGGAACGAGGCCACCGGGGTCTCGCTGCGCTCGAAGTATGTCTCGGAGTTGACGCGCAGGTCGTACGCGCCGCGCGCCGCCGTCAGGTCGTGTTCGGCGGCCGTCACGTCGATGCGCGTGGCCTCGATGTCGTTGTTGTTTTCGAGCGCGAGGCGGACGGCTTCGTCGAGCGTGAGCGCGAAAGGCTCGCCCGCGTCCACGCCGACCCTTTCCACCGAGGGCAGCTCACGCCTGGGCGCTTCGTAGTTCGGCGCGACCGCGGGCGGGTCTGCGGGCAGAGGGTTCGCCCGCGTGCCCGTGGTCTGCGCGTGCGCGGCTGCCGCCGGCCAGACGCAGGCGGCAACGACGAAGGCGGCGGCGCGCGCGGTCTTGAAAGTGTCGTTCAACCAACGTTGCATGTTTCACCTGTTCCCTTCTTTCCGTTCTCCGTCCCGTTTACTGGTTCGCGCGTTCCGCGATCTCGATGACCTGAAGTATGTAAAGGTGGAGCCCTTCGATGCTGACCTCGTGCTCCCGCCGCAGGCGCGCGATCACCGCGGCCCCCGCCTGGTCGAGGTAGCTGATGTCGGTCAGGTCAACCATGACGCTCGCCCCGGTCTGGGCCTTCAGGTCTGTGCAGACCTGCTCCAAAAGTTCCGCGTCCTCGCGTCCGAGCGTGCCCTCCACGCGGAGCAGAGCCCGCCCGCCCGCGACGCGACCTTCGAGTTGTGTTATGCGTGTCGTCATCTTTATTCCTGCTCTCCTTCGCCCCCTTGACGGGAATCCCGAAGGGCAAGCGCGGGGCCACGACCGTTAAGGGCGGCCGAGACGACGGTTAAAGTGTTGAAGGTCTTAAGGAAGAGTGGCGTGAGCGTGTGCCTGGCTCGGCGGCGGCGCGGGCGCCGATACGAAGACTCGGATGCCGTATCCCGCATCGGATGCGGGATGCCGCATTGAAGAATTGAGGGTGAGACTACATCAGGCCGAGCTTTTTCATGCGGCCGCGGAGGGTGGAGATGGGCATGCCGAGGATTTCGGCCGCGCCGCCGCGGCCGCCGACCACGCCCTTCGTGTGGCGCAGCACCTCTTCGATGTGCGCGCGCTCGGCGTCGGCGAGCGAGAGGAGGGCGGTCGGCGCGGCGGGGGCGCGCGGGCCTTCGCCGTCCGAGGAGGCGGGGGCTTCCAGCTCGGAGAGCGGGGCCTGCAACTCGTGCCCGCGCGTGAGGATGACCGCGCGCTCGATGAAGTTCTCCAGCTCGCGGACGTTGCCCGGCCAGTCGTAGCGGCAGAGCGCCTCGACCGTCTCGGAAGGGATGGCGTCGATGCGCTTGTTCATGCGGCGCGAGTGCTTCTGCGCGAAGTAGCCCGCGAGCAGGGGGATGTCGCCGCCCCGCTCGCGCAGCGGCGGGAGGTAGATGGGGAAGACGTTGAGGCGGTAGAAGAGGTCGCTGCGGAACTTCTTCTCGGCGACCATCTCGCGCAGGTTGCAGTTGGTGGCGGCGATGAGGCGCACGTCAACCTTCAGCGTCTTCGTCCCGCCCAGCCGCTCGAACTCATGCTCTTGCAGCACGCGCAAAAGCTTCGGCTGAAGCTCCAAAGGAATCTCGCCGACCTCGTCGAGGAAGAGCGTGCCCTTGTTCGCCAGCTCGAAGCGCCCGGCGCGCTGCGTGATGGCCCCGGTGAAGGCCCCCTTCTCGTGGCCGAAGAACTCGCTCTCAAGCAGCCCCGTCGGGATGGCCGCGCAGTTGACCTTGACCATCGTGCGCTCGCGCCGCGACGAGAGGTCGTGGATGGCGCGCGCGATCAACTCCTTGCCCGTCCCCGTCTCGCCGCAGATGAGCACCACCGAGTCGGTCGGCGCGACCGTCTGCAACTGCTCCAACACGTTCCTGAGCGCGCGGCTCTGGCCGACGATCTCGCCGAAGTTGTACTCGGCCTTAATCTCCTCTTCGAGGTAGCGCTTCTCGCTCGCCAGCTTGTTCTTCAGCCCCTCGATCTCGCGGTACTGCAAGGCGTTCTCGACGGCGATGGCGATCTGGTTGGCGATGTGGCCGAGCAGCTCCTGGTCGTCTTCCGAGAACGCGCTTTCGCGGAAACTGCCCACGCCCAGGAAGCCGAGCTTCCGCTCGTGCGCGATGAGCGGGATGACGCCGCCCGACCTGATGCCCCCTTCAATCAGACGCCTGTCGAACTCGTGCATCGGCATCTCCGGGGCGGGGCTGTTCAGGAAGAAGGGCTTGCCGGTGAGAAAGGCCACCCCCCCGGCCGTGCCTTCGAGCGGAATCGGCGTCCCCTCCTCTATCGGGGGGAGGCCGGCCGGCAGGTCGAAGTAGTAAGAGCGGAACTGGTTCGTCTCGGGGTCGAAAATCGAGATGCCCGTCACGTCGGGCTGTAACAGCTCGCGCAGCGAGGCCGAGACGACGCGCACCAGCTCCCGCAGGTCGAGGTGCGAGACGACCGCGTTGTTGATTTCGAGCATCAGGCGCTCGCGCTCCAGCTTCCGCCGCACCTCCTGCTCGGCCGCCCGCGCGCTCTCGAAGTTCAAAGCGTTCTCGACCGCGATGGCGATCTGCGCCGTAATCTGGTTGAAGAGTTCGAGGTCGTCTTCGGTGTAGCGCCCCTCCTCGGTGCTGCTCACGCCCGCGATGCCGAGCTTGCGGCCGTGCGAAACGAGCGGCGCGAGGCAGGCGGACTTCGGGCTGCCCTCGCTCGGGTTCTGCGAGTAGCGGTCGGCCGGGTAGGCGGCCGGGTCGGGCCGCTTGATGAGCATCGGCCTGCCGGTGGTGAAGACTTCGCCGGCCGGCGTCCCTTCGAGCGGGATGGTGTCGCCCTCGCGGAACACGTCGAGCTTGCCGTAGTTGACGTTGCTGTACTCGCGCAGGTGGTTCTGCTCCGGCTCGTAGAGCGCGATGCCGGCCGCGTCGTGCGGCAGGCGGTCGCTCAGGGCGGCCGAGACGTTCCTGACCAGCTCCTTCAGGTCGAGGTGCGAGACGACCGCGTTGTTCATTTCGAGGAGCAGCCGCGAGCGCTCGCTCTCCCTCCGCGCGCGCTCGAAGTTGAGCGAGTTCTCGACGCCGATGGCGACCTGCCCGGCGATGCGCTCCAGCAGCCCCACGTCCTCCGGGGTCATCGCGTCCAACTGCCGGCTGCCCAGCGTGAGGACGCCCACGATGCGGCCGTGCGAGACGAGCGGCACGCAGCAGAAGGACTGGAGGCCCTGCTGCTCGAAGAAGCGGCGCGCCATCGGGGCGTGCGTCTCCCCGGCGTCGATGGGGCTGCGGTAGACGGCGCGGCGTGTGGCGAAGGCCAGCCCCGTGAGCGTGCCTTCGACGGGGACGGGCTCGCCCTCGTAGATGTCCGTGTCGGGGCGCGCGCGGTCGAAGGAGTGGACGTGGAGGCTGTCGCTCTCCTCGTCGTAGAGCGCGAGCGCGGCGAAGTCGTGGCGGAAGTAGGCGTGCAGGCAGCCGGAGGTCGCGCGCAGGAGGTCGCGGATGTTGAGGTGCGTGGCGATGGCGTTGTTGACTTCGAGGAGCGTGCGGACGCGGGCGCTCTCCTTCGTCGCGCGCTCGAAGTTGATGACGTTCTCGACGGCGATGGCGACGGGGTCTGCGATCTGCCGGAGCAGCTCGGCGTCCTCTTCGGTGAAGGCGGCTTCGCGGAGGCTGGCGACGTTGATGGTTCCCAGCACGCGTTCGTGCGAGATGAGCGGGACGGAGCAGCCGCTGCGCAGCCCCGCCTCGTAGGCCATGCGCGTCTGCGGCGAGTCGAACTCGTTCAAGTCCACGTGCCGGCGCAGCACGGTCCGGCGAGTCCTGATGGCGAGGCCCGGCGGCGTCCCGTCCATCGGCAGCTCAGTCCCGACCCCGAGCACGCCGCCCGGCGTCGGCGCGTCGAGCGCGTGGACGCGCAACTGCCCCGTCTCCTCGTCATAGAGCACGATGCTCGCGAAGTCGTGTTTGAAGAACTGCTTGAGGCAGGCCGAGACGGACAGCAGTAGGTCGGGCAGGCTGAGGTTCGAGACCACGGCCCTCGTCACTTCGAGGATGACCCGCGCGCGTTCCGCCTCGCCCACGCTCCGCCGCGCGCTCGGCGTCTCGGGCGTGGACTGTGTCTCGGGGGTTCCTCTCTCTTCGGACATGCCTGAAGGGGTTTCGGCTTAAGTTTTACCGTGCGCGAAGGCGGAAGAATCGCCGGCAAAGTTGGGGACACGACCTCAAGCGCCGGCCGGTTGGTGCCACAGAATATATTTCAGTTCCGGCTAAATGAAAAGGTTCGCCCCCCGGCCCGCGGCCTCTCATCTTGCGTAAAGCTGAAGGTCTGTGCCGACGGCGTCGGCGATCTCCAGCGCGCGCGCGAGGTCGGGGTGGCGGACGATGAGGTAGCCGTCCGAGAGGAGCGTCTGCTTCCAGTCGCGCCGGGGCGAGCCGAGCGGGAGCAGGTCGATGAGGACGATGTGCTCGCCGTACTTGTTGAGGAGGTGTTGCAGCCCCTTCATGTGGTAGATGCGCCCCTGCCCCTGCGCGCGCTTGAAGATGATGGCGGCGTTGTAGCGCCGCTCCACGCTCTGCGTGAACTGACCGCGCACGACCGCCTCGGCCCAGCCAGCGAAGAGGTCCGTGTCGCTCGCGTAGTTCATCACGTCCACCGAGCGCGCGCCCGGCGGGCGGCAGGCGATCTCGCCGAAGACCACCTCGCCGTCGGGCTTCCTGAACCACTCCATGTGCGTGAAGCCGGTCTGGAAGTCGAGCGCGCGCAGGACGGCGCGGCCCATCTCGCACCCGCCCGCGTACTTCTCCGCGTCCACGTCGCGCAGCATCACGATCTGCGGGCTGACCCACTCGTTCGTGCGCGCGATGAGCGGGTGCGGGCGGTACATGGTGACGCTGTGGTAGGCCACGCGGCCGCCGACGCAGACGGTGTCGAAGGTGAACTCCTCGCCCTCGATGAACTCCTCGACGTTCACCTCCGGCAAGTGCGAAAGCTTCGGGAGCGTCTCTTCGAGCTGCGCCGCGTCGTCCACGCGGTATGTGTCGGCGGAGCCCGCGCCGTCGATGGGCTTGAGGATGAGGGGGAAGCCGATGCGGCGCGCGGCCTCACGGCACTCTTCGGCTACGCCGGCGCGCGCGTGGCGCGGCGTGCGGACGCCCGCGGCCGAGAGCACCAGCTTCATCCGATCCTTGTCGCGGAACGGCAAAGTCTGCTCGACGGTCATCCCCTCGACCCCGAGCGCCTCGCGCAGCCGCGCGGCCAGAAGCATCCCCGGCTCCCACAGACATTCGACCTTGTCCACGCGCACCGGCGAAGTCCAGTGTCTGACCGCCTCGACCACGGCGTCCTCATCCTGAAGACTCTGCACTTGCAGGTATCCCGCGAGGTGGTGGCGCGCCTCGTCGGGCAGCGCGCTCTCGGGCTGGTCGCTCACGCCGAGGACGCGCGCGCCCGCCCACGCCAGCGCGCGCGTGAAGTACGGAATCTCCGGCGGATACCCCGGCGAAATCATCAGGACGTACATGCAACCTCCGTTATAGCGGTCAGAACCGCCCGCGGTAGCGGGTGGGTCGTGATGATATGGTGCGCTCGGTTAATGAAGGCCCACCCGCTACCGCGGGCGGTTCTGACCGCTACCCAAGCTCGACGCGGACGATGCTGATGAGGTGTTGCAGGGCCTGCTTGACCACCTCGGTCTCCGGGTGGCGCAGGAGGACGTAGCCCTCGCCTTCGTAGCTGCCCGCCGGCGTCTGCCCCAACTCCGGCAGCTTCACGTCCGTCACCAGCTCGCCCAACTCCCGCCCGGCCTGTTCGAGACCGTGAATCGCCACGACCCGACCGCTGCCCTGCCCGCGGAGGAAGGCCGCGCCCGCCGCGTAGCGCCGCTCGGGCGGCTCGAACTCGCCGTAGATCATCACGCGCGCCCACGCGTGCAGGAAGTCTATGTCGTGCGCGCGCGAGACGAGCGTCGTGATCTGCGCCCCCGGCGGGCGCGCGCCGACCTCCGAGATGGCGACGCTCCCGTTGCCGCGCCTGAACCACTCCATGTGCGTGAGCCCCGTGTCCATCCCTAACGCGTCGAGCGCCGCGCCTGCGGCCACGCGTATGTCGTCGTACTGCGGCCCGTCAATCTCCCTCGGGAGCAGCAGGCACCACTGAATCCAGGGGTTGCGCAGAACCTCCAGGGGCGTCGGGTAGTAGTGCGTCAGCGAGTGCCACACGGCGCGCCCGCCGACCGAGATGGTTTCGAGCGAGTGCTCCTCGCCGGTGATGAACTCTTCGATTAAGACAGGCTGTTGTGCCGAAGGGGCGGAGATTCTCAAAGCCTCGCCGAACGCGCCCGCGTCGTCCACGCGGAAGGTCGCCTGAGCCCCCGCGCCCGCGGGCGGCTTGAGGACGACGGGGTAGCCGACCTCTTCGACGAAGCGCCACCCCTCTGCCTCGTCGTGCGCGAGCCCGTGGCGCGCGCAGGGGACGCCCGCCGCGCGCAGCACGTTCTTCATCCGCGACTTGTCGCGGAAGTTGCGCGCGGCCTCGGCGCTCATCCCCTCGACGCCGAGCATCTCGCGCGCCTCCGCCAAAGGAACCTGCAACTGCTCGTACGCGCCGTAGAACCTGTGGATGGGGCCGAAGTGACCGGACAGCGTCCCGGCCGCGTGCGCCAGTTGCCGCGGGTCGAAGATGTCTTCGACCTTCCAGTGTGCGACGAGCCGGTCGCGCAGGTGCGCGGCCAGGTGCTCCTGCGGCTCCTGGCTGATGACCGCGACGCGCACGCCCGGCTGGCCGACCGTCGCCTGTATGAAGCGGTGGGCGTTGTCGGAGAACCAGGGCGCGGCGAAGATGACGAAGTGCATACGGCCCCCTTTTCAGTTCGAGGCGTCGGGAAAGCTCTACACTCTACCCTCCGCTTGCCGACACTTCACGGCCGCGGTCTCGCTGAGAGGCTTGAAAGGCGTTTGGCGCATTATAGAACAGACAGTCCCCGGCTCACATAGATTTCGCACGCGAGTCCGGGAGACGGTATATGTTCGCGCCCGACCGACCTTCCCTCTCGGCGTGCCGCTCAAGCCATTCGCGCCAGCGAACCGTCCCGCGTTCTCCGCCCGGCGCGGTGTTCTTCCCGGCCCGCAAAGCCTTCGCGGCCGCGCCCGGCACGGGCAGCGGGACGAGTCTTCGGCGGACGCCTTTCACCTCCATCCAGCTTCTCGCCATCGCGTCGAGGTCGAGCACTTCGGGGCCGCCGAAATCGACCAGCCGCCCGCGCGGGCCGGCGGCGAGACAGGCGGCGAGGCGCGCGGCCACCTCGGACTCGTCAACGCTCTGGAACTTGAAGCCCGCCGGGAGCGGCATCAACAGGGGCACGCGCGCGGCCTTGGAAAGGAGGTTGGCCACGAAGGAGTGGAACTGTGTCGCGCGCTGTATCGAGTGCGGCAGGCTCGAAGACTCGACGATCCTCTCCGCCTCGCGCTTCCGCTTGTAGTAGCCGGTCGGGATGTCGTCGATCCCGACGATTGAGATGTAGACGAGGTGCGAGACGCCCGCGGCCCGCGAAGCCTCGCAGAGGCGGCGCGTGCCTTCCACGTCCACCGCCTCCGCGTTGTTAAAGTCGGACGCGAGGTGGAAGACCGCCTGAACCCCATCGACCGCTTCGCGCAGGCCCTCGCCCCTGGCGAGGTCGGCGCACGCCCACTCGAAGCCCGCCGGGTCGAAAGACGCGCGCGGCCGCGTACTCAGGACACGAACCGCGTGCCCGTCTTCCCCGATCACACGGCAGAGAATGCGGCCGAGCGAACCGCTGCCGCCTGTCACAAGAACTCTCATCCTTACTCTCTAATCTCCGCCACGCCCGCCGCGGGCAGCGCCCCCAGCTTGCGCGAAGCCATCACGAAGTAGATGCGCTCGATCAGGCCGTCGCCGCCGAGCTGGAACAGCGTCGCCACCTTGCCGGCGAAGCCGGGCGGGGCGTTCTCTCTTTCGGTGACTACGCCGTAGAGACCGTTCAGTTCGACGACGCGGCTCTTCGAGTCGAACCTCTCGGCCGCCTTCGACAGCTTCGACAGCAGCATGGCGACCTTCGCGCGACCGACGACCGGCACGCGAGCCGCGAAGAACTCGCCGCCGCCGTCGCTGACGCTGACGACGTTCGCCGCCAGAAGCTTCGCCGCGGCCTCCGTGTCCCGCCTGGTCAGAAGCTCAACGAGTTGCGCGACGACCCGCCCCGTCCTCTCGACCAGAGACTTGCGCGGCACGAAACGCCTCTCCTCGTACTCGCGCATCACGCGGCGGGCGCGGTGGTGCGTGGTCTTGACGTTCGGCTCCGTCATGCGCAGTGCGCGTGCGGTCTCCGCGACGCTGAAGTCGAACACGTCGCGCAGGAGCAGCACCGCGCGCTGCGTCGGCGTAAGCAGTTCGAGCGCGAGCAGGAACGCGAACGAGACGCTCTCCAGCATCTCGTACCGCGACGAAGGGTCGGCCGCGTCCGAAGCGCGCCCCCCGGCCGCGAAGTCGAAAGCGGCCAGCGCGTCCTCGTTGTTCTCCGTCTCGAACGGGGCGGGCAGCCACTGCCCCGTGTAACTTTGCCTGCGGCGGCGGCGCAGCGCGTCGCGGCTGAGGTTGACCGCGACGCGCACCAGCCACGGGCGCAGCGGCTCCTCCGTGTCCGCGGGCGGCCTTTGCAGCAAGCGCACGAACGTCTCCTGCAACACGTCGTCCGCGTCGGCCGCGCTGCCCGTCATGCGGTAGCTGAGTCCCCACAGGAATCTCCGGTTGTCCTTAAAAATCTGTTCCAGTTGCATACTCTTTGAAAGGCTGCGAACGCCTCGCCGTCAACATCCACGCGACCACCGCTCCCGCGGCCTCGGAGGCGGCGAGCAGGTAGGCCGTGACCCGAAACATCGCCGACCAGAACTCGGGCTGTAGGCGCGCGACGTGCGCGACGTGGTCGATGGTGTCGGCGATAAAATGGTAGTAGAGCCCGAAGACGAACGAGCCGAGCATCGAGGCCAGCAACAGCGCCGCCCCCGCCTTCTCAAACTTCAAGAGCACGAACCCGGCAACCACCGGCCCGACAATGATGACGGGGATGATGAAGGCGAGCTGCGCCGGGGTCGCCTTCACCTTGAGAACCTCGTGCGCGGCAGAGTGCAGCACGACCGCCAGGAAGTGGAATCCGACGAGCCCCAGGGACGTTAACTTTAAAGCGCGCGTGTTTCGTCTGTTCATCTCTCGCCCCCCTTCAGCCTGCGAACCCTTCGGCCCGCCATGTTCCTAAGACATCCTTCAGACCCACCTTGAACGACGGGAAGCGCGGCGACCAGCCGACCTCTTCGCGGAAGAGCCGGTTGGAGGTGCGCGTCGAGCGCGTGAAAAAGTCTATGACGGAGCCGGGGACGAAGAGCCGCGCGAGCCACAGCGGCAGCCTCCGCGGCGTGGGCGCGCCCAGCCCGCGCGCGAACTCCAGAAGCATCTCACGGATTGTGTTCGGCTCGTCGTCCGTGACGTGCCAGAGCCCGCCCCTCCCGGCCTCGGCCGCGGCGACGAAGGCGCTCGCGGCGTCGTCCGCGTGCAGGTTCGCCGAGACCGCTTCGCCCGCGCCGACGAGCGGCAGCCTCCGCTTCAAAAGGGCTTGCGCGAAGGTGCGCGTGTGCTGCGCGTCCGGGGCGTAGAACCCGCCGCAGCGCAGCACGGCGACGTCGAAGCCGTGCCGCGCGCCCGCCTCCGCGGCAATCCTTTCGCCGTCGAAGGCCGAAGCGTAAAGCTCGCCCGGCTTTCCCACCGCGGTCTTCTCGTCGAAGAACGAATCGTCCGCGGGGCGCGCGACCCAGACGATGCTCTGCTGAATATACGTCTTCGCCCCCAGCATCGCCGCCGCCTCCGTGAGCGCCCTCGTGCCCTCGCGGCGCAGGTGGTCGTTCAACTCCCAGGCGGCGCGGCCGCCCGAAACGTCTGTCGGGATGGAGGTCGCGGCGTGGATGACGGCGTCGGCCCGCCCGAAGGCCGCGGCCAGCGACCTCGCGTCGAAGATGTCGCCGACGACCGCTTCGCCGCCGAGCCTCTTAATCGTCTGAATCCCCTTCTCGTCGCGCGCGAGGCCGACGACCTCGTGGCCGCGCTCCAAAAACTGTCGCACCATCCGGCGGCCTAAGACTCCCGTCGCCCCCGCGATTGCAACTCTCATCTCCCTTTTCACCTCCCGTCCGGAATCAAACGCCTTACACAACCGTCACGTTTGAGCCGGGCGGAAGGTTACGGCCGCGGATATTTTTTTTGACCTCCGGCAAATTAGCTGTAACTTTTCCCCCGCCGGACTGTTTTCAGGGCGTAAAAGGAATTATGGCGAACACCGACGCAGAGTTCGCGGAAGTCTTCAATGAATTCTACCCAAGCCTTTGCCGGTTTTTAGAGTGCCTGCTGGGTGGCGCTACCGGCGCTGCCCAGGACGTGGCGCAGGAGAGTTTCATGCAGTTACACCGCACCGGCATGGAGAGGATCGCGAGGGGGGAGGTTCGCTTCTGGCTCTTCCGCGTGGCGCGGAACCTGGCCCTCAACGAGTTGAGCAAGAGGAGCACGCGGCAGAGGCTCTTCGGCAGGGTGGTCGATGCGTTCCGCACGGAGACGCCCGGCCCCGTAGAGCACCTCGAAGCGGCCGAGCGCAAGGAGATGATTCTCGGCCTGCTGAAGCACCTGCCGGAGCACCAGAGGGCGGCGCTGCTCCTGCGCGAGCAGGAGGAGATGAGCTACGTCGAGATCGCGCGCGTCCTCAACGTCTCGGAGGGCAAGGTGAAGATCGACATCTTTCGCGCGCGCACGACTCTGCGCGCGCGCTGGCAGAGGGCGCAGCAGGCTTCGGCCGGGGCTTGAAGTATTAAGACGATGGACTGCGATTTTACGGAAGAGGTATCGCTGCTCGTTGACGGCGAGCTCGCGCCGCAAGAGGCCGCGCGTCTGGGCGCGCACGTCGAAGGGTGCGCGGCCTGCCGACAGGCGCGGGAGTCGTTCCTGCTCCTCCGTCAGGAGCTGCGCTCCTACGAATGGACGCCCGACCCGAACGCGCAGAGGGCGGCGCTCGCGTCAATCCTCAACGCTTCCACGCCTCCGCGCGCGAGGGTTTCGGGGTGGTTGGGAAGTCTCGCCGCCGGGTTCGGCGTTCAGCGCCTGCGTCCCGCACACGTCGCCGCGCTGGCGCTGCTTCTGACCGGGGCCGCGCTCGGCCTGCTCTGGCTCAGGGGCTCGAACGGCTCACGGGATAGTCGCCGGCCCGAAGTGAACGCGGTGGCTCAGACGAATGGCCCGCCGGTTCAGGCGGCGGAGGACGGGGGTAAGGGGCAGGAAACTTCCGTCGCCGTTGAGACCCCCGCCGTCAATCCTCCGAAGAAGACTGCGCCGCCCCGGCGGGCGGGCGCGAGGCCGAACCTTCAAAGGGAAGGTGAGAGCGCTCGGGTCGGACGTGAGAACACGCGTCCGGAGTCTCAAAAGCCGGAAGGGCTCACTTCTGTTCTGCCGCAGGAGACGGCGCGTTTAGGCGGGCCGACTCTGCTGCTCTCCCCCGCGAGTGCCGTCACGGCATACGCGGCGGCGGTCGATTACCCTTCGCTGCGCGTCGGGCGTCACGCCGAGCGGGTCGAAAGGCTCCTGCGCAGCTTCCGCAACGCTCGCCTGACGGGGGGCGACTCGGCGCTCGACGTGGCCGACGCGCGGCGGCTCTCGAAGCGCCTGCTCTACAGCAACATCGCCCTGCGGCGCGAGGCCGCGAGCGCGGGCGACCTGCCCGTCGAAGGTCTGCTCGACAGCGTCGAGCCCATCCTCATCGACATCTCCAACCTGCCCAACGCCCCTTCGCCGGCCGCCGTCGGCTCGATCAAAGAGCGCATCGACCGGCGGCAGCTCGTCGGCGCGCTGCAAGCGCAGGGGATGTCTGTTTCACGTTAGACGAAGGCCATGAAGATGAAAACCATGTCGCACGGACTCTTTAAATCACGCCTCGGTCGGAGGCGTGTGCGCATCCCCCTGCTGCTCGCCCTGAGCGCCGCGTGTCTGTACACACTGCCCGGCCGCGTGCGCACGGCGTACGGGTTCGACCAAGACCTCGCCAGGCTCAACCAGTTCGTCCAGAGCGGCGACTCGCCCGCGATGCTCGTCTTCCGGCAGGGGCGAGACCTGATCGAGAAGGAGGACTGGGCGGGCGCGGCCGCCAAGTTCGAGGGCTACGTCGCGCAGTACCCGAAGAGTAAGGACGCGGACGCGGCGCTCTACTGGCTCGCCTACGCGCAGAAGAAGCAGCGCCGGTTCCAGGCCGCCGAAGGGACGCTTGAGAGGTTGATGAAGGAGTTCCCGCGCTCGGCGTGGGCGGACGACGCGCGCGCCATGCAGGTCGAGATCGCCCCGCACGTCGGCAAGCGCGTCGAGCCGGAGGGCCTCGTGGACGACGATCTGAAGATGGTCGCCCTCCAGAGCCTCTTCCAATCCGACCCGGCGCGCGGCAGCGCCTACGTGGCCGAGATTCTCAAGCCCGGCTCCAGGGCGAGCCGGGAGTTGAAGGAGACCGCCGTCAGCCTGCTCGGGCAGCACGGCGGGCCGGGGGCCGTGGGGGCGCTGCTCGACATCGCGCGGACGCAGCCCGACCCGGAGCTGCGGGGCATCGCCATCCACCGCCTCGGGCAGACCAACAACGAGAGTGTCGTTGACGAGCTGTTGAAGATTTACGCGGCGGAGCGCGACGGCGACGTGAAGGGGCAGGTGCTCCACGCCTTCTCGCAGATGAACAACCCGCGCTCTTACGTCGCGCTGCTCGAAGTCGCTCGGGCGGGCGGCGACAGCGAGTTGCGCCGGACGGCGATTCACTGGCTCGGCCAGCGCAGGGATGCGCAGGTCTTCGACGACCTGACGCGGATTCTGTCGGGCGAACGTGATGAAGAGATTCGCGGCAGCGTCCTGCACGCCCTCGTGCAGCTCAACGACCCGCGCGCGCAGGCGAAGCTGTTGGAGGTCGCGCGCACGGGCGACAGCGTCGGGCTGCGCGCGCAGGCGATTCACTGGCTCGGGCAGCGGCGGAGCGACGCGACCGTTGACGAGCTGATGGGCATCTTCCGCGCCGACCGCAACGAAGAGATACGCGGCGCGGTCCTCCACGCCCTCTCGCAGCAGCGGCAGAACCCGCGCGCCCGCGCCGCGCTGATCGAAGTCGCGCGCGGCGGCGAAGACCCCGACACGCGCTCCCGCGCGATCCACGCGCTCAGCCAGTTCAAAGACGCCGCGACCGTCGAAGACCTCGCCAGGCTCTACGACGCCGAGCGCGACGAGGACGTGAAGGGCGTCATCCTCGGCTCGCTGAGCCGGTCGCAGCAGGGGCGCGCGCTCGACAAGCTGATGGAGGTGGCCCGCGGCGACGCCTCGCGCGAGATGCGCAAGCAGGCCATCCACTGGCTCGGCCAGACGCGCGACCCGCGCGCCCTCAAGTTCCTGCAAGACCTCCTGCGCTGAGGTCTTCGCACACGGAACAGACAGTCACACAGATTCGCGCCGACGTTTGAGGAGTAACCATGTACGAACAGATTTCGACCCTCGCACTTCTCTCCGCCCTGACGCTCGGCGGCAACCTCGCCTGCGTCGCCGGCAACGCCTCCGTCCAGAACGGCAACCCGCCCCCGCAGGCCGCCGCCGCGCAGAGGCCGGATTTCATCCCCGTCTCGGGCGCGGACTTGAAGTCGAAGCTGGACGCGGCCGTCAGGCAGGGACGCGCCGCCGCCAGACCTTCGCCCTTCTGGGCGGCCTACACCTTCGACGTGCGGCCGGGCATCGCCATCGACCCCGACATCGAACAGTTCAGCGGAAGCATGAACAGCTTCGGCGGCACGACCGTCTTCAGGGGCAAGGTTGACGGCATCACGGTCGAGACGCGCAACCTCGGCCTCTTCCTCCTGCACGACCCGCAGTCGGGCGCGGTCACGCGCGCGGAGATTTACAACCTCGAACGCAAGCGCGAGTACGGCGGCTACCCCGTCTACTGGCTCGGCCGCGCCGCGAACGAAGAGAGTTTGAACTACCTGCAAGGGCTCGTCGAAGCGTCGCGCGCGGAGAGGGTGGTCGAGACGGCGACCGTCGCGCTCGCCGTCCACGACGACCGGCGCGTGGGCGAGATGCTCAAGGGGCTCGTCCGCCGGTCGAAGAACCAGGAGGTGCGCAAGACCTCCACCTACTGGCTCGGCCACACCGGCGACGAGCACGCCTTCCTGTCGGAGCTGGTGCGGAACGAGCGCGAGGACAAGGAGCTGCGCGAGGCGGCCGCGCACGCCGTCGGCCTCACGCGCGACGAGGCCGCGCTCTCCGCCATCCAGAGCCTCTACGCGGTCGTCGCCGAGAAGGACGTGCGCGCGGCGCTCGTCCACTCTTCCGCGCACAACGAGAACGAGGCGGCCGCCCAAGCCTTCCTGCTGCGCGTGGCGCGCACCGACCGCGCACGCGACGTGAAGGCGCAGGCCGTCCACCGCCTCGGCCAGTTCGACAACGAGCAGACGGTCGAAGAGTTGATGAAGCTCTACGCCGCCGACCGCGACGAAGAGGTGCGGCAGGGAGTGCTCCACGCCTTCTCGCAGATGAGCAACCCGCGGGCGCACGCCCGGCTGCTCGAAGTGGCGCGCGCGGGTGACGACATCGAGTCGCGCACGCAGGCCATCCACTGGCTCGGGCAGCGCGGCGGCGACGCGACGCTCGACGAATTGATGTCCATCTACAACGCCGACCGCAACACGGAGATTCGGCAGAAGATTCTCCACTCGCTTTCGCAGATGGGCGGCCCGCGCGCCCACGCGAAGCTGTTAGAGATCGCGCGCACGGGCGACGACCCCGAGGTGCGGCAGCAGGCGATTCACTGGCTCGGCCAGGGGAAGGGAGAGACCGCGTTCGAGGAGCTGTCGCAGCTCTTCCAGGCCGAGCGCGACACCGAAGTCAGGTCGCAAATCCTGCACGCCTTCTCGCGGATGGACAGCCCGCGCGCGCTCGACAAGCTGTTCGAGGTGGCGCGCAGCAAAGAGAACAGCGAGTTGCGCCAGCAGGCCATCCACTGGCTCGGGCAGAAGGCCGGCGAGCGCAGCCTCTCCGCGCTCCGTGACATGGCCAACAGCTCCGACGCCGACAGCGACGTGCAGGTTCAGGTCGTCCACGCCATCAGCCAGCGACCCAAGGACGAGGCCGTGCCGCTGCTCATCCAGCTCGCGCGCACGCACCGCAACCCCGAAGTGCGCCGCATGGCCATCCACCGCCTCTCGCAGACCGGCGACCCGCGCGCGCTCGAGTTCATACAGGAAGTGCTGACCAAGTAGCTTCAGCCTCCCGGCCCGCTCTGCACGCCCTCGACCGGCCATTGCGGTTTGCGATTGAGTGCGACGTTCGCGGGGATGGCGGTTCTGACTTAGCCTCCGCGCGGTGCGCACTCAATCGTGAACCACCATAGGTTTCCAGAACCTTCAACACACCACCGTCGTATCGGAGACGACCCGGACTGCGCGAGCCGCCTTTATTCGCCTCCGCTCCCGCTCGTTTTCTTATCGCGCAATGGGTTGAACTTCTAATATATAAGTTCTGGCCAGTGCCTTATAGTCGATTAAAAATGCGACGACTTTCTACTTTTCAATGGCTTTTGATCCTGGCACTGGGCGCTCTGGTCGTCTTTCTCGTGAGCGCATTTTCTCTCTACCTCGGGATAAATGAGCCGGAAAATGTGTCGGAAGATATCACCGAACTTGTACCGTTCTGGATGTTTTGGGTAATTCACGCCCCATTGATTTTTATACTGTCGCGCCGTTTCTCTTTTGATCGCACGCGTCTAATTAAGAGTCTGCTGGTCTACTTGGCGGTGGGGACTGTTTGGGCGATGCTCGTTCAGGGATTGCCTCTCATTCTTCTACTCATTTTGAAAGAGTTGACGAGTTATAACGTCGAGCGATTTTACCGAACGGATTATCATTGGGCGTCACTCCTCTTTCTAAACGTGGCGGTCTACTGGGTGATTCTTTCGAGTAGTTTGATTTTCGTCTACTACGACCGGTATCAAAACGAAATGTTGAAAGCCTCGAAGCTCGACGCCCAGCTATCAAATGCCCGGCTTCAGGCGCTGAAGATGCAACTGCACCCGCACTTTTTATTCAACACGCTGCACTCGATTACGGCGCTGGTTCTCAAGAATGAAAACCGGGACGCGGTCAAGATGGTTAACCGCCTCAGCGAGCTTCTGCGGTTAACGCTGGACAATATAGAGACGCAAGTCATGACGCTCGAAGACGAGCTTGAATTCACGCGGCGTTACCTGGAGATCGAGCGCATCCGCTTCCACGACCGGCTCGCCGTCGAGTGGGAGATTGACCCGCGAGCGCTCATAGCCCAGGTGCCGAATTTAATATTGCAGCCGCTCGTCGAAAACGCCATGCGCCACGCCGTGGATGCTAATTCCGGAACCAGCCGAATACAGATTGTGGCTCACTTGCAAAGCGATCAAGTTCTGATGGAAGTACGTGATGACGGAAAAGACCCGAAGAAAATCTCCGGGCGGAACGGCGCCGCCGGTCTGGGATTAAAAAACACCCGGGCGCGCCTCTCGGAGCTTTATGGTGAGGATTATAGTTTCAGCCTGAGCAGGAGGGAAAACGAGTGGACGATAGCGCAAATCATCATCCCATTTCTCCCCGCTGAAGAACAGTCGAAGGGGGAACTGAATTGAATCGAAAAATCTGCGCCCTCGTCGTTGACGACGAAACGCTCGCCCGCGAGGCGCTGCTGGTGATGCTGGGCGGTGACCCCGAAATCGAAGTGATTGCCGAGTGCCGCAACGGAACAGAGGCGGTGACGGTAATCCGCGAGCAGTCTCCGGACGTTGTTTTTCTTGACATCCAGATGCCGGGAATGGACGGGTTTCAGGTGGTCGAAGAAGTCGGGGCCATGCGGATGCCCGTAACGATTTTCGTCACCGCGTATGACAAACACGCCCTTCGCGCATTCGAGGCGCACGCGCTCGACTATCTGCTCAAGCCTTTCGATTACGACCGCTTCAACGCCGCTTTGCGAAGGGCCAAAAGCTTCGTCCGGCAGCAGAAACTCGGTGAACTCGGCGAGAGTCTGTTCGCCGCGCTGGAGGACTTGAAGTCAAAGACCGGCGAATCACCTTCGGACGCGAATAACAGAAGACCGGAAAGGGCGGCTCATCAAGAACCGCTCGACCGGGTGGTCATTAAATCAGGCGGCCGCATCTATTTTTTGAAGACCGAAGATATTGATTGGGTGGAAGGCGCGGGCGATTATTTGACTCTGCACAGCGGCAGCCAGACCCATCTGATCCGCGAAACGATGGGAAACCTTCACGCCAAATTGGACCCGCAAAAATTTCTCAGAATTCACCGCTCGACCATAGTTAATATCGAGCGCATCAAAGACATCCGACCCCTTTATAAAGGCGAATACGTCATCACTCTGACCAGCGGCATCGGCCTGAAAGCAAGCCGCGGATATCGCCATGAGCTTCAGCAACTACTGGACGAAGCCCGGTAGATTCGTTAACGCACTGATCCAATCCGCCTCATCTCGCCGTCAATCCGCCGCTTTTCTCCCCCGCTTCGTCGCAAACCCGTTCCCGGCCTTAACAGTGAAACGTATCAACGTATCATCAGCTTTCGGCTAATGATTATCCTAAGTAAGGAAAAGAAAAATATGCTCAAAAGATGCCTGGTTGTTACAGCCCTGATTGCGTCTATGGTCGGTTTCACCGCCACCGACATTTTGGGACAGCAGAATATGGCCGCTAAGACCCAGCCTTCCGATGACGAAGCGGCGAAGAAGGTGGATGCGTTTCTGTCTCAGTGGGACAAGAACGATATGCCGGGATGTGCGGTCGGTGTGGTTAAAGACGGCAGGCTGGTTTACAAACGCGGCTTAGGAATGGCAAATCTCGATTACGACGTTCCGAACACTACTTCGACTCTGTTTAATCTCGCTTCAGTTTCAAAACCCTTTACGGCGTTCAGCATCGCGCTTCTTGCGCAGCAGGGAAAATTGTCGCTCGACGACGACATCCGCAAGTACGTCCCCGAAATGCCGAAATACGACGATACGATCACGATCCGGCATTTGATTCATCACACCAGCGGAATCCGTGAATACCAGGCGCTAGTCTTGTTCGGCGGGCTCGGCACCGACAACGCCTACTCCGATAAAGACATTTTAAATATCCTGGCGCGTCAAAAGAATATCAGTTTCAAACCGGGAGCAAAGTATCAGTACAGTAATTCTGGTTATTTTTTGATGGGAATCATCGTCGAGCGCGTGAGCGGGAAAGCTTTGCGGGCATTCGCCGAGGAGAACATTTTCAAGCCTCTGGGCATGAAAAATACCCGGTATTTTGATAACCGCTTCGAGGTAATCAAAAACCGGGCGAGCGGTTATATGGTCGGTCCCGATAAAAGCATCCGCGCCCGCTCTTCATTGTACGACCTCGTCGGCGCCGGCGGCGTTTTGACTACTGTCGAGGACTTGTATTTGTGGGTTCAAAATTTTTATGAGCCGAAGGTCGGAAACAAGGAGTTGATTTCGCTGCTGACCACGCCGGGGACATTAAACGGCGGGGAGAAAATGAATTACGCATTCGGGATGTGGCGGGGCGAATATAAGGGGCTGCCGGTACTCAGGCACAGCGGCAATATGAGTGGCTACCGGGCGCAGATCCTCTCATTTCCCGAACAAAAATTTACGGTCATCGCTTTGTCCAACAACTCGGCGATTTTTCCGAATGTAATTGTGAATAAGCTCGCGGACATCTATCTGGAAGGGCAATTGAAACCTGATGTGCCGAGCCAAAAAAGAGCTGCGGAAACTTTACCGCCGGCAATCGCCCTGTCTGAGAAGGAGGCTCTTCGCTACGTAGGTATTTACGCACACCCGGAGAGCGGCAGGGTCTTCAAGCTGAGCGTCAAGGACGGAAAATTAATTAACAGCGGGATCTTCAAAAACGAAGTGCCGGTGACGGCAGTATCCGAAAACCGATTACTGGTCGTCGAGGAGAACGGGATGGCGGAACTTAATCCCGTCTTTGACCAGTCCGGTACGGTCTCTGAAATAAGGGCGCCTGACAAAACCGGGAAGCCTGACGTTTTCGTCCGCGTCAAACCGCCGCTCGATTCGCCGCAACAACTGTCGGAATATGCGGGGACTTACTACAGCGACGAGTTTAACGCGGATTACATAATTTCGCTGAAAGGCAATAATCTCTCCCTTCAGATCAGCGAAAATCTCAAGCCTGCGCTCACCGCCGCATACGCCGATGTTTTCACCACGGCGAACGGGCAGATCAATCTTTCTTTTACCCGCGACGACAAGGGAAAAATCGCGGGATTTGTGTTCAATTCAGCAGTCGATGAACGAGAGGTCAAAGGAGTCATTTTTAAGCGACGACAGTAGAGTTACTGAACAAAGCATGAGCCCTCGGCAAACGCCCGCGACAGCGCCGGTAGAGTGTGCCCGAGCCGGGGCGCTGCGTACGCGCGTTCGCGCCCGTCAGTTCGCGGACGACGAATAGTCGCAGGCTCGGCCGCCCCTCCTTCGCCGAGGTGACATGCAGCTACAGATTCGGAACATCTCGAAGACCTACCCGGACGGCGTCGAAGCCCTGAAGGGCGTCACCCTCACAATCCCCCAGGGCATGTACCCGTAGTCGCTACAGAATTCTGCGCGAGATTAGACCCCTTTTTCCGTCCACGCTTTTTCGTTGTGTTATAGTCCCGCGGGTCTGTAGACTGCTTTCGCGGAATTCACGAGCGCCGGGGGCCCCCAACTTCGCATGCGACAATTCCCTTATGAATTAATCCGACGTGCCGTCGGTTACGTTCTCTCCACTACGCTGCTGCTACTGTTCGTGCTGAGCGACGGTCAGCTTCAGGCCGCCGTTCTGGTTCAGCAGCTTTCACCTTCCCTGGGCCAGCCACAGCCCGTCGGCACGACGATCACCTGGAAAGCCACGGCGACCGACACGAATCCGGGGACCCTGAAGTATCAGTTCAGCGTCCAGAGCCCGGGCGGGGACTTCGCCGTCCTGCGCGACTTCTCCGCCTCCGACTCCTTCGAGTGGACGCCGAGCGAGCACGAGGGCGACTTTCAAATCCTGGTCAAGGTCAGGAACGACAGCACCCTCGAAGTGGCGCAGCTCACGGCGAGCTACACCGTCAGCCCGCGCGTGACGGGAAGCGACCCTGTCGTCTCCGTGACGGCGAACCCCTTGGTCGCCCTGTACAGCGCCCCCGCCTGCGACGCGGGCGGCAGCATGAGGGTCAGGTTCTGGCGCGACGGAGACCCTTCGTCCAAGACGACCTCCTGGAAGAACTGCCGGCAGGGGGCGAGCATGAACTTCTACGTCGCGGGGATGCTGGCCAACACGCTGTACAAGATGCAGCACGAGTTCATCCCCGACGCGGAGGCCCCCGTCACCGCGGGCCCCACTCTGTCCTTCACGACCGGGACCCCGGCAGGCGCTTTCCCCACCACGTCCGTCGTGCTCGCTCATCCGGGCACTCCGGGACAGGACGTACTCCTTCATACGTTTGTCGGCCAACCGTCACGCTTCTTCAGCGCGACGAATCTGAACGGGCAACTGCTCTGGTACTACGGGAGGACGATAGTTCACGCCACGGAGCCGTGCGACGGAGGGAGGATGCTCGTCCACGTCGACGGACTGACGTTGCGCGTGATAGACCTGGCGGGCAACACGGTGAGAGAGACGCATATCAAGGCGGTGGCAGACCAGATCCTCGCCAGGGGCCAGCAACCCCCCTACGCCTTTCACCACGATGCCAGGTGTTTGCCCAACGGGAATATAGTCGCCCTCACCTACAACGAGCGGACGTTGTCGGACGTCCAGGGCCCGGGCCCCGTCACGATCACCGGGGACATGATTGTCGTTCTGGACAAGAACTGGCAGGTGACCTGGACGTGGGACGGCTTCGACCACCTCGACGTGACGCAAAAAGCAATCCTGGACGAAAAGTGCGCCTCGTGCTCCTCGACCGGCGGGCCGGCTAACGACTGGCTTCACTCGAACTCGGTCACGTACTCGCCCGCCGACGGGAACCTGCTGCTCTCTGTCCGACACCTGGACTGGGTCATCAAGCTTGACTACCGCGACGGCATCGGCACTGGGGCGGTCGTCTGGCGGCTCGGCAAGAACGGCGACTTCACGACGGACTCCACAGACCTGTACCCCTGGTTCTCCCACCAGCACGACGCGGAATACGAACCAGGCGACCCGCAAACGATCACCGTTTTCGACAACGGTAACACGCGACGTTTCTTCCCCCACTCGACGGCGAACAGCCGGGGCCAGGTCTGGAAGCTTGACGAGGCGAACCGCACGGCCAGCCTTCAACTGAACGCCGACCTCGGCGGATACTCCGCCGCCCTGGGGGGCGCGCAGAGGCTGGCGGACGGCAACTACCACTTCCTCTCAGGTTTCCTGGCGGGATCCGGCCGGTCAATCGAAGTCGGCCCCGACGGCGCTTTAAGATTCATATTACAGATCCCGGCCCTCACCTACCGGAGTTTTCGGATGAGGGATCTGTACACATCGCCTTTCTCAAGCCAGGCCGGGAGCGGGGATACCCAGACCATCAGCTTTGACGCGGTCGCCGGTAAGACTTACGGCGACGGGCCCTTCGACGTCAGCGCGACGGCCTCGTCGGGCCTGCCGGTCAGCTTCCAGGTCGTCTCCGGCCCGGCGACCATCTCCGGCAACACCGTCACAATTACCGGCGGGGGCGCGGTGGTTCTGCAGGCCGACCAGTCCGGCAACGCCAGGTACAACCCGGCGCGGAGCGTGAGGCAGTCGTTCGTCGTCGCGAAGGTGAGTCAGGCGATCACGGTCGGCACGCACGCCCCTTCGAGCGCGGCCTACAACTCGACCTTCGACGTGTCCGCAACGTCCGACTCCGGCCTGCCGGTCACTTACTCAAGCTCCGGCGCGTGCACGAACAACGGCGCGACCTTCACAATGACCGGCGGCACCGGAGTCTGCACGGTGAAGTACGAGCAGGCAGGCGACTCCAACTACAACGTGGCGGCGGCGTTGACTGAGACTGTCACGGCGCAGAAGGTCGGCCAGACGATCACCTTCGGCGCGCTCGCGGGTAAGACTTACGGCGACGCAGACTTCACTGTCAGTGCTACGGCCACCTCCGGCCTGCCGGTGAGCTTCGCGGCGTCGGGCGACTGCACCGTCAGCGGCTCGACCGTCCACATCACCGGCGTGGGCTCCTGCGAAATCACCGCCTCGCAGTCCGGCGACTCGAACTTCAACGCCGCGGCCGACGTGCAGCAGTCCTTCCAGATTGCGAAGGCCAACCAGACCATCACCTTCGACGCGCCGACGGGCAAGACCTTCGGCGACGCCGACTTCGACCCGGGCGCGGCGGCCTCCTCCGGCCTCCCCGTCAGCTATACGGCGGCCGGCGACTGCTCCTTCGTCAGCGGCAAAGTTCGCATCCTGGGCGCGGGCAGTTGCACCGTCACCGCCAAACAGGCCGGCGACTCCAACTACAACGCCGCCCCCGACGTGCCGCGCTCCTTCAACGTCGCGAAGGCGAACACGACGACCACTGTCACCGCCGGCAACGCCGTCTTCGACGGCAACCCGCACGGCGGCACGGCCTCGGTCATGGGCCCCGCGGGACTCAACCAGACCCTGACGGTCTCCTACACGGGGCGCAACGGCACGGCCTACGGCCCTTCCGCGACCGCGCCGACCAACGCGGGCGACTACACGGCGAGCGCAAATTACGCGGGCGACTCCAACTACAACCCGAGCAGCGACACCGAGGACTTCAGGATCGCGAAGGCCGACCAGACCATCACCTTCAATAGCATCTCGGACAAGACCTTCGGCGACGCCGACTTCGGCGTGAGCGCCGCGGCCTCTTCGGGGCTGTCGGTGAGCTTCGCGGCGTCGGGCAACTGCACCATCAGCGGCTCGACCGTCCACATCACCGGCGCGGGCAGTTGCACCGTCACCGCCTCGCAGGCCGGCAACTCCAATTACAATGCCGTCTCCGACGTTCAGCGCTCCTTCAAGATCGCCAAGGCCAGCCAGTCGATTACCTTCGGCGAGCTCGCCGCTAAGACCTACGGCGACGCGCCGTTCGGCGTGAGCGCCACAGGCGGCGCTTCGACCAGCCCCGTCACCTTCACCTCACGGACGCCGGCCGATTGCTCCGTCAGCGGCAGCACCGTGACCATTCTGGGCGCGGGCTCCTGCACCGTCCGCGCGTCACAGGCGGGCGACGCTAATTACAACGCGGCGGCGGACGTTGACCGCACGTTCAACGTCGCCAAGGCGGGCTCGACGACGAACGTCACGGCCGCCGACGCCACCTTCGACGGCCAGCCGCACGGCGCGACGGCGACCGCGACGGGCTTCGGCGGACTCAACCAGAGCCTGACCGTCACCTACACGGGCCGCAACGCGACCACTTACGGGCCTTCGACGACGCCGCCCACCAACGCGGGCGACTACACGGCCGCGGCCAGCTTCGCCGGCGACGCAGACCACGACGGCAGCAGCGACAGTAAGAATTTCCAGATCACGAAGGCCCTTCAGACGATCATCTTCGGCGCGCTCGGCGACAAGACCTACGGCGACGCACCGTTCGTCGTCGGCGCGACCGGCGGCGCGTCGGGCAGCCCCGTGACCTTCGCGGCTACGGGCAACTGCACCTCCGGCGGCGCCAACGGCTCGACCATCACCATCAACGGCGCGGGCTCCTGCACGGTGACGGCCTCGCAGGGCGGCAACTCCAACTACCACGCCGCGGCCGACGTGCAGCAGTCCTTCCAGATTGCGAAGGCCAACCAGACCATCACCTTCAACAACATCCCGGACAAGACCTTCGGCGACGCCGACTTCGGCGTGAGCGCCGCGGCCTCTTCGGGGCTGTCGGTGAGTTTCGCGGCCTCCGGCGACTGCACCGTCCTCGGCGGTATGGTTCACATCCTGGGCGCGGGCAGTTGCACCGTCACCGCCAAGCAGGGCGGAGACTCCAACTACAACCCCGCCCCCGACGTGCAACGCTCCTTCAACGTCGCGAAGGCCGACACGACGACGAGCGTCACCGCCGGCAACGCCGTCTTCGACGGACAGCCGCACGGCGGCACGGCCTCCGTCACGGGCACCGCGGGACTCAACCAGTCACTGACCGTCTCCTACGCGGGGCGCAACGGCACGGCCTACGGCCCTTCCACGACCGCCCCCACGAACGCGGGCGACTACACGGCGAGCGCCAGTTACGCGGGCGACTCCAACTACAAAGCGAGCAGCGGCAGCAAGGACTTCTCGATCACGAAGGCGAGCCAGACCATCACCTTCAACGCCATCCCGGACAAGACCTTCGGCGACGCCGACTTCGACCCGGGCGCGACGGCCTCCTCGGGCCTCCCCGTCGTCTACTCGGCGACCGGCAACTGCGCCATCCTCGGCGGCAAGGTCAACATCAACGGCGCGGGCAGTTGCACCGTCACGGCCAAGCAGGACGGCGACTCGAACTACAGCGCCGCCACCGATGTTAGCCGCACGTTCACCATCGACAAGGTGGGCCAGACCATCACCTTCGGCGCGCTCGCCGATAAGACTTATGGCGACGCCCCCTTCACGCTCAGCGCGACGGGAGGGGAGTCGGGCAATCCCGTCACCTTCGCCTCTCAGACCCCAACGGTCTGCTCAGTGAGCGTTGACACGGTGACGATTCAGAGCGCGGGCACGTGCACCCTCAGGGCTTCGCAGGCCGGCGGCTCCAACTACGACGACGCAGCGAGCGTTGACCGCTCCTTCCAGGTGGCGCGGGCGGCGACGGAGACTTCCGTCACCTCCTCGCCCAACCCCTCGGGCGTCGGGCAGAGTGTGGTCTACACCGCCACGGTCACCTCCGCTTCGGTCGTGCCCGCGGGCGTCGTGCGGTTCCTGGCCGGCGGCGTCCTCTACGGCCCGACCGGCGTCCCCTGCGTCGCGGGCGTGGGCAACGTCTGCACGGCCGAACTCAGGGCCGCGCCCCTGCCCGCGGGCAACCACGCCATCACGGCCGAGTTCCTCGACAACGCCAACTTCCTCGCCTCGACGGGCGCGCTCGCGGGCGGGCAGACGATTGTCGCGGGCGGCCTCTTCGAGTTCTCGCAGGCCACCTACACCGTCGCGGAGCGCGGCGGCTCCGTGACCGTGAGGGTCGTGCGCAACGGCGACCCGGCGCTGCCCGTCACGGTTGACTACGCGACCGACGACGGCGGCGACCCCTCGGTCTCCGTCCCCTGCTCCGCGACGACGGGCGCCGCGCTCGACCGCTGCGACTACGGGCGCGCTCTGGGGACGCTCAAGTTCGCCGCCGGTGAGAGGGAGCGGAGCTTCACCGTGCTCGTCAACGACGACTCCTTCGTCGAGGGCGGCGAGACGGCGCGACTGCGACTGTCGAACCCGACCGGCGGCTCCGTCCTCGGCTCGCTCACGGCGGCCACGCTTGAGATCACGGACGACCCGACGGAGTCGTCCGTCAACGTCATCGACGAAAACCAGAAGTTCGTCACGCAGCACTACCGAGACTTCCTCAACCGCGAGCCGGACGCGGAGGGCCTCGCCTTCTGGACGGCGCAGATGACCGACTGCGGCAGCCCGAACCTCGAAGTCTGCCGCGTCAACGTCTCGGCCGCCTTCTTCCAGTCCATCGAGTTCCAGAACACCGGCTACCTCGTCGAGCGGATGTACAAGGCCGCCTACGGCGAACTGACGGGGAACTCCAACCTTGGCGGCCCGCACACACTGGGCGTGCCGCGCTTACTCTTCCACGAGTTCCAGCGCGACACGCAGCAGATCAGGCAGGACGTCATCGTCGGGCGGGGCAACTGGCAGCTACAGCTCGAAGAGAACAAGGCCGCCTTCGCGCGGGACTTCGTCTTGCGGCCGGAATTCCTGGCGCGCTACCCCGGGACGACGAGCGCCGCCGCGTTCGTCAACTCGCTGGACGCCAACGCGGGCGGCGTGCTCGACGACGCGGAGAAGTCGGCGCTCATCGGCGAGCTGTCGCCCGACCCCGCGGACAGGGCGCTGCGCGCCTCGGTCGTGAGGAAGGTGGCCGAGGACGCAGACCTCGTGCGGAGCGAGTCCAACCGCGCCTTCGTGCTGATGGAATACTTCGGCTACCTGAGGAGGAACCCGCGTGACGCGCCCGACGCGGACTACACGGGCTACGACTTCTGGCTTCAGAAGCTGAACCAGTTCGGCGGCGACTTCGTCGCGGCCGAGATGGTCAAGGCGTTCCTCTCCTCGGACGAGTACCGCAAGAGGTTCGGCCAGTAGCCTCGGGGTGAGAGAGACGCGGCTACTCCGACCTCAGCGTGATCGAGGGGTCTACGCGCGCCGCGCGCCAGGCCGGGAGCCAGCAGGCGGCCGCGGAGACGGCCGCCAACAGGGCGGCGACGCCGAGGTACGCGGCCGGATCGAGGCGCGAGACCCCGTACAGGAGTGAGACGAGGGCGCCGCTCGCCGCCGCCGCCCCGCACAGCCCCGCCGCGACGCCGATGCCCGTCAGCGTCATCCCCTGCCGGAGGACGAGCGCCAGGATGCGCCCGCGCGAAGCGCCGAGGGCGAGGCGCACCCCGATCTCCCGCGTGCGCTCGTTGACGCTCCCCGAGAGCACGCCGTAGATTCCGACGGCCGCGAGCACGAGCGCCGCGAGGCCGAACGCCTTGAAGAGGATTGACGCGAAGCGGCGCTCGGCCGCCGACGCGGCGAGCAGCTCGTCCATCGTGGCGACCCGGACAATCGGCTGATCCCTGTCCACAGACCAGACCGCCCGCCTGACGGCCGGGGCGAGCGCCGCCGCGTCGCCCCGCGCGCGAACCACCAGCGACAACGTCCTGTCAACGAATTGCCACTGCGCCGTCGTGACGTAGACCGCGTCGGGCTGGCTCGACGCCAGGGAGACCTGCTTCACGTCGCCGACCACGCCGACGACGTTGAAGCCGGGCCCCGTCCTCGGGCCGACGTGAACGCGATGTCCGATGGGGTCTTGGCCGGGGAACCTGCGCCGCGCGAGCGACTCGCTGATAAGAATCGCCGGGGGCGCGCCCGCCACGTCGTGCTCGCCGAGCGTGCGCCCGCGGAGCAGGGGGACGCCGGTCGTCTCAAGGTAGCCCGGACTCACCGCGTAGCGGAACACGTTATAAGCCGTCCCGGGGTCGTCGCCCTCGAAGTGCGCGCCGTATTCGTCTTCGTCGCCGCTGAGCGGCAACTGGTTCGTGAAGGCCGCGGCCGTGACGCCGGGCACACTTCGGACGGCTTCGAGCGCCCGCGCGTAGAAGCGTTCGGTCGCCTCCTTGTCGAACCGCCTTGAGGTCTGCACCTGCATGGTGAGGAGGTGCGAGGTGTCGAACCCCGGGTCTACGGCGAACAGGCGCTCCATGCTGCGCAGCAGCAGCCCCGCGCCCACGAGCAGCACGAGGGCGAGCGCCACCTCCGCGACGACGAGCACGCGGCGCGTCAACTGTTGGCCGCCCGCGGTGCGCCTCGAGCTTTGCTGCACCGCTTCGCGCAGGTCGCCGCGCGTCGCGTGCAGCGCCGGGACGAGCCCGACCAAAAGGCCGACGAGCGCTGCGCTGCCGAACGCGAAGGCGAACGCGGCGGCGTCAACCCGGATGGCTCCGGCCCTCGGCAACTCGGGCGGGCTGAGTGCGACAAGTACGCCCGCCCCGAACTGCGCCGCCAGGAGCCCGAGCGCCCCGCCCGCCAGGGCGAGCAGCAGGCTCTCCGTGAGCAGTTGCCGGATTAGTCGCCCCCGCTCCGCGCCGAGCGCGGCCCGCATCGCGAACTCGCCGCGACGCTGCGCGCCCCGCGCCAGCAGAAGGTTAGTCACGTTCACGCAGGCGATGAGCAGCAGTAGGAGCACCGCGCTGACGATTGCGAGCAGCGCAGGCTTGACGCTCCCCGTGACCTCCTCCTTGAGCGAAGAGACGACGAACTTCGTCTGCGGGCTATAGGTCTCCGGGCGTTGCTCGTCGAGCACGGCGTGGCCGAGCGCGTCCGTCTCACGCGTCGCCTGTTCCACGCTCACGCCCGGGCGCAGCCGCCCCACCGTGCGCAGGTGGTGGCCCCAGGCGCTCGTCAAAGACATGTCGTACTGGAGCGGGGCCCACACCTCCGCGTCGGGCGCGAGCACGTTCTCGAACCCGCCCGGCATCACGCCGATGATCGTGCAGGGGCTGTCGTCGAGCGTGACCGAGCGCCCGACTATGCCAGGCTCGCCGCCGAAGCGACGCCGCCACAGCGAGTCGCCGATGATGACGACCCCGGGGCCGCCCGCCACGTCGTCGGAGGGCTGGAAGTCCCGCCCGAGCGCGGGCCGGATGCCCAGCACGCGGAAGTATTCGGCGCTCACGCGCTGCCCCTCGAAGCGTTCCGGGTGCTCCGCCCCGGTCATGGACGGCAGCCAGGTCTTGTAGACGGCGAGCGCCTCGAACGAGCGGCTGCGCTCGGCGAGCCCGCGGTACATGCCGAACGTCCCGGGGTTGCGCGCGCCGTTGTCGAACGTCTCCAAAACCGACACGAGCCTTTCGGCCTGCGGGTAGGGCAGCGGCTCGAACAGGATCGGGTTCACCGCGCTGAAGATGGTGGTGCCCGCGCCGATGCCGAGGGCGAGCGTCAGCACGGCGACGAGGGTGAAGCCGGGCTGCTTAAGTAACGTCCTGACCCCGTAGCGGAGGTCCTGCCGAAGGTCTTGGATTACCCTCACCCCGCGCGCCTGCCTGCACTCCTCCCTCACACGCTCCACCCCGCCGAAACGGAGCAGCGCCGCGCGGCGCGCCTCCGAAGGGGTCATCCCCCTGCGGACGTACTCCTCCGCCTCCCGCTCAAGGTGGAAGCGCACCTCCTCGTCCATCTCGCGATCCATCTCCGACTTTTTGAGGAGCGCCCGCAGCCTGTGTCTGAGTTTGCCCAGCATGAAAACTCCGCCTCAGGTGGTTTGCAGGATGCGCTCGACCGCGCCGGAGAACCTCGCCCACGTCTCGCGCTCGTCGGCCAACTGCCTACGCCCCGCCGCCGTCAGGCGGTAATACTTGGCGCGCCGGTTGTTCTCCGTCTCGCCCCACTCCGCGGCGACCCACCCGTTGGCTTCGAGCCGGTGCAGCGCCGGGTAGAGCGAGCCCTGGTTGACCCGCAGTACGTCCTCGGAAATCTGCTGGATGCGCTGGGTGATGTCCCAGCCGTGTGTGGGGCCGAGCGCGATGATCTTGAGCACGAGGAGGTCGAGCGTCCCCTGCAGCATGTCGTTCTTCTGTCCCGCCATGTCTCTCTCCTGTAGATAAGCTACAAGGCGGAGGGTACGCCGCCTCCTGTAGATTGTCAAGAGGAGGGGCGGGAATGAGCTTAGGCTGATTTAAGGCGGTATCTGGCGCGGACTTCGGCGGCTACCTAACCTTCAGCACGATGAAGGTGAGGTCGTCGTGCAGGGGTGTGTCCGCGCACCAGTCCCTCACGCGCCGTATGATCTCGTCGCGGATTTCGTCAACGGACAGGTGCGCGGTCTCGGCCACCGCCTCCCTGAGCTTCGCCACCCCGAACTCCTCGCCGCCCACGTCGAAGGCTTCCGTCAGGCCGTCGGTGTAGGCCAGCAGCACGTCGCCCGGGCTCATCTGGATGGTCTCCTGCTCGTAGGCGCAGTGCTCGAAGATGCCGACGACCGTCCCGCCCGAGCTGAGCTGACGGAACCCGTCCGCCTGCCCCGCCCTGAAGAAGAGCGGCGGGTTGTGGCCCGCGTTGACGTAGGCCAGCCGCCGCGTGGACTGGTCGAACTGCGCGTAGAAGAAGGTCACGTAGTTGAGGCCGCCCGTCGAGTTCCAGAGCAGCCGGTTGAGCGTCGCCACCATGTCGGCCAGCGTGTGGCTGCCCTGCGGCCCCTGGTTGCTCCCGGCCGACAGGCTGCGCAAGGTCGCCTGTATGGTGGACATCAGCAGGGCCGCCGCCATCCCCTTCCCGGCCACGTCGGCGATGGCTATTCCGAGCTGGCGGTTGTCGAAGGCGATGAAGTCGTAGTAGTCGCCGCCGACCCCGCGCGCGGGCTGGCAGAAGCCCGCCAGCTCGACCGCGACCGACTCGGGCGGCTGCTCGGGCAGCAGCCGACGCTGCACCTCGGCGGCCAGCGCCAGCTCGCGCCTCAGCCGCTCTTCGGCCACCAGCCGCTCGGCCAGCCCCGCGTTCTCGATGACGAGGGCCAGTTGCGCCGCGACCGACATCAACACCTCTTTGTCGCGGGCCGCGTAGCGGAACTGCCCGCGCCGCAGCCCGAGCGAGAGGATGCCGACCATCAGCTCCCTCGTCCTCACCTGCACCAGCAGGTGCGCCCTCAAGCTCTCCAACGCCTCGCGCTCGCGCTCGCGCGCCGCGCGCCGCTCGGGCGGGGCCGAGGCCAGCGCCTTCGACCACGCGCCGAACTCGGACGGCTCGACCACGAGCGGCACCGACAGGTTGCGCAGACGCTTCACGATGAAGGCGTCGCGCGAAAGCCTCAAGTCCTGCACGGGGCCGCCCCACTCGCCCGCCGGCTGAACCCCGCGCGCGCGCGCAGGGCCGCGCGAGGAGGAGACGCGGCAGACGTAATCGCCGCTCGCCTCGTCGCGCGCGAAGATCGAGACGTCGTCGGCCTCCAGCGTCTCTGCGATCCTCCGCGCGACCGCGCCGTAGAGCTCGTCGATGCCCTCGGCCGCGCGCGTCTCCTGGCTGAGGTCGAAGATGATGCGCCGCTCGTCGTAAGGCAGGGGCGAGAAGCGGCGCGCGACCAGCGGCAGGATTCGCCGCGAGACGAAGCCGTGCAACAGCACGAAGAACGCGAGACACGCCACCGCCGCCACGGCGTCCGCGTGCGCCCAGAGCCTTTCGAGCCACCTGGCGCGGCCGCCCGTCAGCAGGAAGGTCATGACGGCGGCGCAGGCTGCCGCGTTGGCGGCAAGCTCCACCCGCGCCGCGGTCAGCCGCCGCCGCCATGCGCGCATCTTACGGGCGAGTGTTCTGAGTTTCGGCAACTGTCACTTCCTATTCGCGGCCCGCGAGGCCGGGGCCTCCGCCTGAGGGGTCGAAGGGTGCGGACGGAGGTCGGGCCGTACGCCCGCGTACGACCAGACAATCCACGTACCACCCGGAAAGGGACGGAGCGCCGGAGGCTAAACTGATGTTTTCAGGTGCCGGGCGGAAGAAAGGGACTACGGCCTGTCCGTTTCCGCAGAGCCGTAGTCCCACAATCGAAAAAAGATGATGGGCGTTCACTCGTACTTGAGCGCCGTCATGGGATCGACCCTCGTCGCGCGGTAAGCCGGCAGGAGGCACGCGAGGAAGGCCACGAGCACGAGTAAGGCCGCCACGGCGAGGAGGGTCAGGGGGTCGTTGGAGCTGACGCCGTAGAGCAGCCCCGACATGAGGCGCGTGGACACAAGCGCCGCCAACAGCCCCATGCCGACCCCGAGCAGCGCCAGCCTCATCCCGCGGCCGAGCACGAGCCCGAGCACGTCCCGCCGCTGCGCGCCGAGTGCGACGCGCACGCCGATCTCGTGCGTCCGGCGGGCCACCGTGTAGCTCATCACGCCGTAGACGCCCGTCACCGCCAGCGCCAGGGCGGCCCCCGCGAAGACCGCGAAGATGACGAGGCTGAAACGGCGGCCGTCGAGCGACGACGAGACGATCTCTTCGAGCGTGCGTGCGCGGACGGGGACGTTGGGGTCGAGCGCGCGCAGCTCGGCGCTGGCGGCGGAGATTAACGCCGACGGCTCGGCCGAGCCGCGTATCACGTACGAGAAGTTGCTGAGCAGCGGCCGTTGGAGCCCGTAGCTGTAGACGACGGGGCGGACGTCCGCGTCGAGCCCGCGTTCGCGCACGTCGCCGACGACGCCCACCACGTGGAGCAGCCGCCGGTCGCCGTCCATGTTGCCGAACTGGATGCGCTGGCCCAGCGGGTTCTCGTTCGGCCAGACCCTCCGCGCCAGCGACTGGCTGATGACGGCCACGTGCGTCGAGTCGGGTCGGTCTTCTTCCGAGAAGAGGCGGCCCTGGAGCACGGGGATGCCCATCGCCTCGAAGTAGCCGCGGCCTGCGATGCGGTACTCGGCGTAGCCCGTGCGGGACGGGTCGTTGTCGATCAGGAAGGTGCCGTTGCTCCCGCCCCCCGTTATCGGAAGGCTGTTGACGCCGCCCGCGGCGCTCACCCCCGGCATCCCTTTCAGACGTTCGAGCAGTTGCTCGTGGAAGAGCACCAGCCGCCGCTTCTGCTCGTCCGTCTGCGCCGCGGGCAGCGACACGCTCAGCGCCACCGCGCTCTCGGGCCGGAACCCGGGGTCTACGCTGAGCAGTTGCAGGAAGCTCTTGCCGAGGAGCGCCGCGCCGGCCGTGAGCACGAGCGTCAGCGCCACCTGCGAGACCACCAGCGCGTTCCGCAGTCGCGCGCCCTCGCGGCCCGAGCCCGGCCCGCGCCCCGAGTCCCTCAGGTCACTCTGAAGTCCCCCGTCCGAGCCGCGCAGGGCGGAGACGAGCCCCAGCACGAGCGCCGTCAGCAGCGAGAGCCCGAGCGCGACGGCCAGCGCCCGCACGTCCACGCCCACCTCCTCGGAGCGCGGGAGGCCGCCGCCGTTGAGGCCGAGGATAAACTCGACGCCCCAGTAAGAGAGCATCACGCCGAGCGCGCCCGCGACCGACGTCAGCAGCACGCACTCCGTGACGAACTGCCTGAGCAGCCGCAGCCGGGTCGCGCCTATCGCGGCCCGCACCGCGATCTCCTTCCGCCGCGCCGTGGCCTGCGCAAGCAGGAGGTTGGCGACGTTGGCGCACGCTATCAGGAGCAGCAGGCCGACCGCGCCCAACAGGAGCAGGAGGAGCCCGCGCACGTCCCCGACCATTACCTCCTGAATCGGCTCGCCCGAGAGGGAGGCCGCGTCCACGCCGGCTCCGTGATCCGCCTTGAGGCGCGAGCCAACCCCCTTCAGCTCGGCGCGCGCCTCCTCAAGCCCCACGCCGGGACGCAGCCGCGCGACGACGTTCCAGTTGTGCGCCGTCCTCGAAGTCTGCGGCGGGAAGACTTCGCGGGGTATCCACACCTCCGTGCCGCGCGGGTAGTCGAACCCGGGCGGCATGACCCCGACGACCGTGAAACTCCAGTCGTAGATGTTCAGCGAGACGGCGTCGAAATCCCTCCTCCCTCCCAACAGCCGCTGCCAGAATCCGTGACTGACCACGGCCACTCGCCCCCCGCCCGAGTCAACCTCGCCGGCCTGGAACGTTCGGCCGAGGGCCGCGCCGACGCCCATCACGCGAAAGAAATCGCCCGAGGCCGAGGTCACGCGCGCGCGGGCCGGCTCACTCGCCCCCGTCACGCTAGTGATGCTGGGCCTGTACTGCGCGAGCGACTCCAGACTGCGGCCGCCCGAGCGGAGGTCGAGGTAGTTGGGCTCGGCGAACGGCATCGCCGAGCCCTTCTCGCTCACCTCCCGCAGCTCAAGGATGCGCCCCGGCTCGGGGTAAGGGAGCGGGCGCAGCAGCACGGCGTCCACGACGCTGAAGACGGCGGTGCAGGCCCCGATCCCCAGGGCTAGGGAGGCCACGGCCGCCAGCGTAAAGCTTTTGCGCCTGGCGAGCGTCCGCACGCCGTAACGCAGGTCTTGCCACAAGTCTTCCAGCACGGGAACCCCCCTCTGTCTGCGGTACTGTTCTAGGGCCTGCGTCAGGCCGCCCGACTTGACGAGCGCCTGCCGCCGCGCCTCCCGCGGGCCCATCCCGGCCCGCAGGTTCTCTTCGATCTGCATCTGGAGGTGCGCCTCAAGCTCCTCCGCCAGCTCCCGGTCGCGCCCGCCCCGCCCGAAGAGTCCGGCCAGGCGCACGAGCGCGGCGCGGATTCGCCTCACGCGCATCAGGGCTCCTCCGCCGGCGTGAAGAACCGCGCCAGGATGGCGGTCGTCCGCTCCCACTCGCGGGACTCTTCGGCGAGCTGCTTCCGCCCCGCGCGGGTCAGCTTGTAGAACTTCGCCCGGCGGTTGTTGTCGGAGACCCCCCACTCCGAGGAGATGTAGCCCTCCTGCTCCAGCTTGAGGAGCGCCGGGTAGAGCGTCCCGTAGTTGACCGAGAGGGCGTCGCCGCTCGTCTGCTCGATGCGGCGCGCGAGGCCGTAGCCGTGCTGCGGGCCCATCGCCTCCAACGTCTTGAGGACCATCAGCGCCAGCGTCCCCTGCCAGATGTCCGTCTTATCGCCCACCGCCGCCACCTCCTATGGGAAAGGCATAGGTGTATAGCACGCCCCATATTGGAAAGCAATAGGGAATGCCGACAGCCCCGTCACCGCGCGGCGGATTCGTGAACCCGCCGCGCACGCCAAAATGCATGACGCTTTAGGATTCTGGATACAACTTCAAAATCTCGGAGAGTGTCCACTGCGACTGACTATAAGATCGACGAGAATTTCCAATATTTTGGAGGGAATCCATCGTAATGGACAGTTTTTGGGCGAAATCCCGCCCTTCCACGGATTAAATCTATTTTTTGTAGACGAATTCCATCTCTACATTTTTGGTATGTATTTTGCCACGAACTTTTCTCCAACCCCCGAGACGATCTTGTTCACCCCTGTATGTGACAAACCGCGCGGGTCAGCAAAAGCGCCGGAGGACTGTTGGAGAAGTTCTCAATCACGTCAGACCCGACCGAGATCCGCTCTAGACAGAGCCGCCACAGTTAACGAATTAGGAGGGATAGATGAAGACTCGATTTAGTTTCAACTTCCACGTCTTCAGGCCCCTGGCAGTGACGCTGCTGCTCTTCGGCCTTATTAGCGTGGGAGCCTTCGCCCAGTCCGCGGGCGGGCGCGTCAACGGCAACGTGAAAGACGTGCAAGGCGCGGTCGTCGCGGGGGTCACCGTGACCCTGACGGACATCGCGACCGGCCGCCCGGTCACGACCACGACGAATACAGAAGGTTATTTCCTGTTCCCCGACGTGCGCGCCGGCATGTACAGAGTGACGGCCGAAGCCGCGGGCTTTAAGAAGACCGAGGTCTCCGACGTCGAGGTAAACGTCGGCCAGACGGCGACCGTGACCGTCGCGATGGAAGTGGGCGCGGTCGGCGAGACCGTGACCGTCACCTCCTCGGACGCGCAGTCCCTCGTTCACACCGAGAACGCGGAGCTGAGCACGACCGTCCAGACGCAGCAGATCAACGACCTGCCGCTCAACGGCCGCAACCCGCTGACGCTGGCCGGGCTCCAGGCGGGCGTGAACTCGGCCGGCGCCGGGACCCGCACCGCCTCCGTCAACGGCCTGCGCGGGACGTTCACCAACCTGACGTGGGACGGCATTAACATCAACGACAACTTCATCCGCACCGACAGCTTCTTCGGCGTGGCCGCCCCGAGCGTGGCGAGCGTCGCCGAGTTCACGCTGACGACGCAGAACGCGGGCGCCGCCGACGGCCTCGGCGTGGCGCAGGTCAAACTCATCACGCCGCGCGGGAGCAGCGAGTTCCACGGCAGCGTCTTCGAGTTCCACCGCAACGACAGGTTCGACGCCAACACCTTCTTCAACAACGCCGCCGGCAGGTTCGTGGCGACGGACGCGGCCGTGGTCGCCGGGCGCGCGGAGGTCGGCGACCTGCGGCTGCCGAAGCCGAAGCTCATCCAGAACCAGTTTGGCTTCAACGTCGGCGGCCCGATGGTGCTGCCGCGCTTCGGCGAGGGCGGCGACCGCACTTGGGGGCGCGACAAGCTCTTCTTCTACTTCTTCTACGAGGGGACGCGCCTCGACCAGGAGGGCAGCCGCACGCGCACCTTCCTGACGGAGAACGCCCGCAACGGGCTCTTCACCTACCGGCGCGCGGACAACGGCCAGTTGCAGACTGTCAACCTGCTTTCGCTCTCGGGCAGGCCGATTGACCCCATCACCGCCGAACTCGCGCGCCGCGCGCCGCTGCCGAACGACCCGACGACGCTCGACCTGGCCAACGTCGCAGGCGGCACCGCGGTCTCCAACTTCGGCACCTTCCGCTTCAACTCGCCGCTCGGCAGCACCAGCGACCTCTGGGGCTTCCGCACCGACTTCGACGCCTCGGCGCGCCACCGCTTCGAGGCCATCTTCAACCGCTTCACCTTCGACTTCCCGAACTCGGGCGGCGAGCCCTTCCCCGGCGCCCCCGGCGACGGCCAGACCTCGAAGCGCCCCCGCGGCTCGTTCGCGTGGAACTGGACGCCGACCGAGAGCATGTTCAACGAGCTGCGTTTCGGCTTCAACCACTACGACGTGATCTTCTTCACCAACGAGCCCTTCAACCGCGGCTACCGCATCGTCCAGCCGCTCATCTCCGACTCGGAGGATAACTTCCTGCCCCAGGGGCGTCTCGCCAAGACCTACGACCTGATCGACAACGCCACGTGGGTCAGGGGCAACCACACGTTCTTCTTCGGCGGGAACTACCGTAACAACTACATCGAGCCGTTCAACGACGCGGGCATCCTCCCGCAGTTCAACGTCGGCTTCGCCGCGACGAGCACGCCGAACCCGCTCGCCAACAACACGACCTTCTTCCCGGGCGGCATCTCGACCAACGAGTTCAACAACGCGCGCGACATCCTCGCCATCCTGACCGGCCCGATCTCGCAGGCGACGCAGACCTTCAACGCCGCCAACCGGACAGAAGGGTACGTCGCCGGCGCGACGCAGAGGCAGCAGTTCAAGTACTTCAGCCTCTCCGGCTACGGCCAGGATAGCTGGCGCATCAGGCCGAACCTGACGGTCAACCTCGGCCTGCGCTACGAGTTCATCTCGGTGCCCCGCGAGCAGCAGGGCATCGTGCTGCTGCCCACCAACCCCGAGCTGAGCGTGCTGCTCGAGAACGCCGTGCTCGACTTCGCCTCCGGCGGCGACCGCCGCGGCTTCTTCCCCAACGACAAGAACAACTTCGCGCCGCACTTCAGCTTCGCGTGGGACCCGTTCGGCGAGGGCAAGTTCTCGTTGCGCGGCGGCTACTCGATCTCCTACGTGATCGACAACAACATCACGACGGTGCTCAACGCCGTCCGCGGCAACCCGGGCATCATCAGCTCGACCCGCACCATCACGGGCGCCGCGCTCGCCAACCGCACCCCGAGCGGCGGCGTGCCGACCATCGCCCCGCCGACCTTCCAGGTCCCGCGCACCGTCTCGCAGAACCTGACCGAGTTCGGCTTCGGCAGCGCCTTCTTCACCTTCGACCCGAACTTCCGCACGCCCTACGTGCAGCAGTGGAACGTCGGCGTCGAGAAGGAGCTCTTCTGGGACACGGTCGGCGAGGTGCGCTACGTCGGCAACCGCGGCACCAAGCTGACGCGCGGCATCGACAACAACCAGTTGAAGGTTCTGCAAAACACGGCGTTCATCACGGACTTCCGTCGGGCGCAGTTCAACATCGCCAACTGCAACGGCAACCCGAACCCCTCGGCGGCGGCGTGTCCGGGCCGGCAGGCCCTGACTTACATCCCGCAGTTGGGCCTCGGCGGCTTCCTGACGGACGCGGGCGTGCGCAATCTGATTGCGCAGGGGCAGGCCGGCTCGCTGGCCGAGTTCTACGCCGGCGCCAACCGCCCGTTCTTCTTCGGGCAGGGCGTCTCGACCATCCCGGTCACGGACTTCCTCCCGAACCCGAACACGTTCGTCGCCGACCTCTACTGCAACTGCGCCGACTCCTGGTACAACGGCTTGCAGGCCGAGGTGCGCCGTCGCTTCAACGACGGGCTCTACTTCCAGGCCAACTACACCTTCAGCAAGAACCTGACGAACTACGGCGGGACGCAGAGCAACTTCGCCGGCCTGATGGACCTGACGCAGGGCACCAGGCTTGAGAAGCAGCGCGGCGGCGACGACATCACCCACGTCTTCAAGTCGAACTGGATTTACGAGTTCCCCATCGGCCCCGGCAAGAGGTTCGCCGACCGCGGCGGCTTTGTCGGCAAACTGCTCGGCGGGTGGAGCCTCAACGGCCTCCTGCGCTGGCAGTCGGGCGAGCCGGTCTCGATCACCTCGGCCCGCGGGACGGTCAACCGCGGCGGGCGTTCCACGGTCAACACGGTCAATTCGACGCTCTCCGTCGCCGAGTTGCAGTCCAGGACGGGGCTCTACTTCGACCCGACGACCGGTCGCCCCCGTCTCTTCGACCCGACGCTCATCGCGGCCGTCAGGGCTAACCCCGAGAACAACGAGTTCCTGACCAACCCGCGCGCGGGCTTCTTCGGGAACCTGCAACTGACCCCGGTCAGCGGGCCGTCCGTCTTCTTCATGGACGCCAGCCTGATCAAGCGCACCAACATCACCGAGCGCGTCAACATGGAGTTCCGCGTGGAGGCATTCAACGTGCTCAACCACACGGCGTTCGACGTCAGGGGCACCGACACCCAGACGGGCGCGGCCTTGAACGTCAACGAGATACTCATCCACAACATCAACTCGACGGCCTTCGGGCAGATCGACTCGACCTTCGCCCCGCGCGTCATCCAGTTCGCGGCGAAGTTCAACTTCTAATTGAGGCCGGCCGCGACGGCGGCGCGACCCTTAAAAACTGCGCGGGCGGCGCGACCTTTGTAGGTCGCGCCGCCCGCTTCTTTCGTGACCCGCCGGCCGCTACTTATTCTTCTCGGAGAGCGCCTTCTTGATCTTCTCCACCATCTGGCGGGCCTGCGCGGCGAACTCGCCTTCGGGGGCGAGGCGCAGGTACTCCTGGAACTCCGTGAGCGCGTTCTCGCCCTGCCGCGCGCGCAGGAGGATGTTGCCGGCGAGCAGGTGCGCCTCGGCGAAGTCCGGCTTGAGTTGGAGCGCCCTCCCGACCCGCGGCCCGGCCTTCAGGTAATCCCCCCTGTCCCAGTAGACCCGCCCGAGCGTGTAGTGGCCGGCCGCGGACTTCTCGTCTACCGCCAGCCCCTCATTCAACACCCGCTCGGCCTCCTCATACTTCTTCTGACGGCGGTAGACCTCGCCCAGCGCGAACAGCGCGGCCGCGCTCTTCGGGTTTATCTCGCGCGCGCGGCCGAGCGCCGCCGCCGACTGCTCCCAACGGCCCGCGTCCATGTAGACGGTTCCGAGCAGGAGCTGCGCCTCGAAGAAGCGCGGGTAGATGCTCACCGCCTTCTCAAGGTGGGGCAGCGCCTCGTCAACCTTCTTGCCGTTGAGGAGCGCCGCGCGCCCCTTCTCCAACTCGTCGTAAGCCTCGGCCGGGACGTTGGCGTCCCTGGTTCTGCCCCGGGCGTCGGGGGCTGGGGCCGCGCCGTCGGCCTTCTCCGGCGCGAGCTGGAGTTGCAGGTAGTCGGAAGGGTTTGTTTCGAGCTGCACCTGCCGCCGGACTTCACGGTAGCCGGGCATGCGGACGGAGACCACGTACTGCTCCGCCACCAGCCCCGTGAACCGGAACTTCCCCAGGCGGTCCGTCCTCTCCTCGCCGACGTAGCCGCCGCTCAGGCGTTCGAGGCGCACGATGATGTTCTCGGCGGGCGCGCCCCCCTGTGCGAAGCGCACCTGCCCCGTGATGGTTCTCCTCAAGGGGAAGGGGTTGCCTTCGCGCTGCGCGGGCGCGGGGGCCGCGCAGGCGGCGGTGAAGAGTAGCGCGAAGAGCAGTCGAGATACCGCGCGAGACATGGCCGAAGTCCTCCGTCAAGTTCCTGTTCCGCGGGAGGGAGGAGACGGGTCATGTTCGTCCATCCCGCCCGGTAAAACAAGAGGGAGGGGAGCGAACCCCCTCCCTCCGGAAAGCCTGCCCGCGGACGGGCCCTGGCTAAAACTCGAAGCGGGCGCCGAGCCGCATGTTGAACGGCATGTAGAACCCGCGGGTCAGGTCGGTCGCCGCGATGCCGGGCCTCAGGAAGTCCGGGTTGTCCTGCCCCGCCGTGCTCTCGCGGAACATGTCGGGCAGGCGCAGCGTCTGGCTGTTGAAGACGTTGAAGAAGTCGGCGATGAAGATCATCCGCGTCTTCTCCGTCAGCGCCCACTTGTAGTCGGCGTGCAGGTCGAGCCGGGTGTAGAAGTCGGTCCGGCCCAGCTTGCCGCGGCCGCCGACGGGGATTTCGCCCGCGTTGGCGTAGACGGGGTGGGCGAGGTACTCGCTGATCGGCACACCGGACTCGCCGTGGATGCCGCCGCCGAGGTTGAGCCCCTTGAGCGCGCGGCCGAAGCCGGTCTCGCCGAAGGAGTAGTTGCCGTAGATGTTGAAGATGTGGCGGCGGTCAGTGTTGAGCGGGCCGACCGCGAACTGGTCGCCGAGCAGGTTGAACTCGCCGGCCGTGAAGTCGAAGAGCGAGCTGATGGCCGGGTCAGTCTGGCCGTTGTCGTTGCGGAAGTGGCCCTCGAAGTTACCCCTCAGGGAGGCGATGCGCCAGTTCGAGAGCAACTGCCAGTTGTTCGAGAAGCGCTTGTTGAGCTCGATCTCGACCGCCCTGTAGTTGCGCACCGCGTCGGGGAAGCCGTCGGGCACGCCGTCCGCCCCCGACGAGCCGGCGGGCTGGCCGTTCGCGCCGTTGGTCGCGTAGCAGACGCCGAGGTCGGCGTTGACGAAGCCCGGGTCGCACTGCGAGGGGACGGCCCCGCCGGGCGTGAAGTGGAACGAGACGGGGTTGACGGCCGCGTCGAGCGTCGAGCTGACGTTGCCGATGAAGTAGGTCTGGCCGAAGAAGTCGGCCGACTCGGGGGCGACCACCGCCGCGTCCTCGACGATGCGCCCGAGCCGGCGGTCGAGGTACCTCACCGAGAGGGTGAAGTTCTTGGGCAGTTGCTGCTCGAAGCCGAAGATGTGCTCCTTCGTGAAGCCGAGCTTGGTGCCGGGCAGGATCGGGTTGTGCGGGTCGTTGGTCGAGACCGAGATGGTCGCGCCCGTGCCGCCTTCCGCGCCGGTCAAAAGGTGCGCGGCGTCGATGATCGGCGTCACCGTCCCGAACGGGTTGATGCGGACGCGGCGGACGCCGGCCGCGTCGACGAAGAAGTCGGGCGCGAAGCGGCCGTTGCGGAAGTCCTGCTCGGCCGAGAGCGAGCGCTCGGCCAGGTCGAGCGGGATGTACTCGAAGAAGCGGCCGTAGTTGTAGTAGACCTTCGTCTTGCCGCGGCCGAACGGGTCGTAGGTGACGCCGACGCGCGGCGACCAGTTGCCGGTGAAGCTGTAGGCGATGCGCTGCCCCGTCGCGCCCGGGTTGCCGATGAGGCGCTCCTGCTCGTTGCGCAGGCCGAGGAGCGCGGTCACGTAGCGGTTGAAGCGCCAAGTGTCCTGGACGTAGAAGGCGTGGTAGTTCGACTGCGTCTCGAACGAGGTGTTGCCGTACTCGCCGCGATCCTGCCGCAGGTAGACGGGGAACTCCTCGCCGTCGAGGGTGCGGATGGGGCAGAGCGTGCAGGAGGCGTCGGCGCGGAAGAGCGAGAACTGCGCGTTGACCTGCTGGCCGATCTGGTCCGCGGGCAGCGCCGAGAGGTCGGTGACGGGCACGCCCGTCGCGTTGGTCGCCGGGATGGAGAACTTCGGGCCGCTGCGGTCACGCTGCCCCGAGTAGAAGCCGCGCTGGAACTGGTAGCCGAGCCCGAAGGTGTGCTGCCCGAGGAAGTTCGCCATCTTCGAGGTGTCGGCCGCGAAGCGGTAGGTCTTGCCCTGCGTCGGCTCGACGAAGCCGTAGCCGATGGCGGTGAAGTTGCCGCGCGCGGGCTGCGTGCGGTCGATGATCTGGTTGAAGTCGGAGAAGCCCGTCTCGTCGAAGTGGTTCTTGCCCTGGCCGAACGAGGCGCTGAGCGTCCACGTCTTGGTGAGCGCGCCGTTGTAGCGCAGGGCGATGCTGCGCGTGCTGTAGTCCAGCCGGTTGAGCGCCGTCGCGTTGTCGATGTTGAGCGTGACGAACGGCGCGACGTTGGTCTGCGTCGGGTCGCCGAAGATGGAGAAGGCGAAGGTGTGGCTCGGGTTGACGTTGTAGTCGAGCTTGGCCGCGTAGTTGTAGCTGCGGTAGCGGCGCGCGTACTCGTCGCCTAGGATCGAGCGCAGCCCCGAGCCCTCGGCGCCGCGGACGATCTCGCGCCTCACGGTCGGGTTGAACGAGCCGAAGAAGAAGAGGTGGTCGCGCATGCCGGGGACGTAGCCCCCGATGTCCGCGCCGACGTCGTAGTTCTCCTCCTTGAGGAGCTTGCCGAACTTGTTGGTGCGCGTGTCGTCGGGCTGCCTGCGCGTGGCTTCAAACGACTTGGGGCGCATGAAGCCGTAGAGCGCGCCGTGGTACTCGTTGCCGCCCGACTGCGTGATGATGTTGACGATGCCGCCCTGACTTTGGCCGTACTGCGGCTCGAAGCCTCCGGTCTTGACCTGCACCTCCTTGATGAACGAGGTGTTGATGCCGGTGCCGAGCGTGCCGTAGTTGCGCGTGAAGGTGCCCAGGCCCCCAAAGGCCGAGTCGGTGATGTTGACGCCGTCGGCGATGTAGAGGTTGTCGAGCGCCGAGCCGCCCGAGATCGACGGGTTGGCCGTGCCGCCCTTGCCGCTGTCGGCGACGCCGGGGGCCAGGTAGAAGAGGCTCGTCACGCTGCGCTGCACGGGGACGTTCTGGAAGAGCGTGTCGGACAGGTTCTGGCCGACGGCCGTGCTCGCGAGGTCGGTCGCCGCCGCGCCCGAGACGGTCACCACCTCGGAGACCTGCCCCGGCTCCAGCCTGACCGCTATCGACGAGGCGCGCCCGACGTTGACTTCGAGGTCGCCGACCGACGCGGCCTTGAAGCCGGTCATCTCGACCCTGACCGTGTAGACGCCGGGGATCAAATTATCAAACGTAAAGGTGCCTTCGTCGCCGGTCGTCGCCGTGCGCGGGTTGGGTAGCGTCTGGCCGGCGACGGTGACCGAGGCGTTCTGCACGGCGGCCCCGGCGGCGTCCGTCACCGTCCCGGTGATGGAGCCCGTCGTGGAGCGATCCTGCGCGAAGGCGGGGGCCGCGCACAGGAAGACGGCGACGACGAGTTGAACTATTTTTCTCATCAGACTATCTCCTTGATTCAAAGCAGAATCATGTTCGATGTGCCCTGCGATGAAGCTGGGTGGGGAGCGCTGCTGCGGGCAAGAGGCAATCTTTATACCCGCGTGAGCCGCATTTGAATGAAGAGCTGCGGCGCGAAGTAAATAATTTCCGGCGGCGAACCGTCTAGCCCGCAAACGTCCTCTAAGTTCATTATTCCCATGAGGTTCTTCGGCGGACGCCGGGTTATGAGATTCGGGACACATAACATTCCCTCGTACCCCTTTTTATATCCGGGACGGAAAACCACGTCCCCGGATGAGGGCCCCGAATCGACTTCCCGAGCTATAACGAAGTTTTAGAATTCTGGAAAGATGTCTCCATTTTTTTGAAGCGGGACGTCTGCTAAGTCTGGTCTCGAAGTCGATCCCGGAAAGCGTGGAGTGACTAAAACCTTATGAGACTCTTGTCGATTCTTCAGGCCAGGACGGTCGCCTTTCTGGAAGTGGACGAGTTGTTCACGCGCCACCACATACTCGGCCCCGAGTTCACGCCGAAGGTGGCCGAGCGGTACGGGTTCCTGAAGGTCCCGGAGAAGCTCGAGGATTTCCTCGACGAGCAGAAGGGCATTCAGTTCGCTTTCGGCAGGTGGGAGGGGACCGTCATCAACCAGTTGGCGCTCTACGCGCACGGGATCGCCGTCGAGACGGCGGCATCAACGGACATCTCCGAGAAGATTCTTCATGACATGTTGAAGTGGGGTGCGAACACCCTGAACATCAATTACCACCAGGACATGATTAAGCGGAGGGCTTACGTGAGCGGGCTGCTGTTCTCGACGGAGGTCTCTTTAAACGCCCTGCACCCCAAGCTCCGGGGGGTAGGAGAGAGGCTGTCCACTTCCGTCGCCAACAGCCTCGGGCACGTCTTCCCTTACGAGGTGACCGGCGTCTTCTTCGGCTACGACACTACCCACACGAAGCCTAACGCCCCGATCTTCACCATCGAGAGGCGGGCGGACGTTCCCTTCTCGGAGAACAAGTATTTTTCGACCGCCCCCCTGCCGACCGACGAGCACCTCAGGCTGCTGAAGGACTTCGAGGCCGCCCTCAAAGAGTAGGACGCGACGGCCGGGCCGCCGCGCTTTGTGTGTCCCGGGGCCGATGTGGTAGTAGTCTTTGAGCAGCGTCTCGAAACGGTCTGTGCTATGCGGCTCGACCGAGGGCCCTCTCCTCACCCAGGCAGAGTCTCGCTTCCCGGATGCCGTCACGAACAAATTCACATAGGAGCCGCGCGGGTCTGTCCCGCGCTAATGAGTGCAAGAAATAGTCATGAGACCCTCGCGTCTAATCATATCCCTCTTCTTCGTCCTGCTGCTCGCGGGCGTCTGCCGCGCGCAGTTCTTCCCCCTCCCCGGGAGTTTTAGCTACTCGCTCAACTCCATCAACGACGTGTTCGACGTGAGCCCCGACGGCAAGGTCGCGGTGGCTTTGCGCAACGACCCGAACTCGGTCCACCCTGCCTACCTGACGACCTTCGACCCGCTGACCGGGGCGCAGTTCGACAGCAAGAGCTTCGGCTTCGGCCCGCTCGGCGTGCGGCTCGCGCAGGTGGGCGGTTCGCTGCGCGCGGTCGTCCTGACGAGCCAGGGCGGGGCGCGCGCCGTCACCCTCTTCGACGTGGCCGCCGACGGGAAGCTGACCCAGCTCGCCATGACGACGCTGACCAACTCGAACTCAGACAGCGGGTCGAACATCGTCCTGAGCGGCAAGGCCGGCGTGGGCTTCGCGCTGGTCGCGGGCGGGCCCGGCAAAGAGCTGGTGGCCTTCAGCCTCAACGACGGCTCGGTCGTCGGCCGGCTCGGCGTCCCTCAGCCGCTCACTTTCAGCGGCGACGCGCTGGAGATGGTCGAGACCTCAGACAACAAGCGCGTGCTGGCCTTCCTCAGCGACCTGAGCACGCTGGTGCTGGTGAACGCCGCCGACCCCGCGTCCATGTCGTTGATGGGCACCACCGCGCTGCCGAGGAACAGCGAGTTCAGCGCCACCTCCTTCGCGGGCATCGCCTTCAGCGCCGACGCACGTTACGTGTTCGTCGGCAACGGCTTCACGGACTTCTCCGCGGTGGACGTGACGCTGCGGGAGGTGGTTGACTCCATCGGCGGCAACTTCCGCTTCGGCCGCGCGAGGATTTTCGAGAGCGGCCCGACGAGGCTGCTGGCCGTCCAGAGCACGACCTCGGGCACGGGCGCGGGGCAGAACGCCCTGCTGCTCGTGAACGCTGCCGACCCCTCGAATCTGAACATCGTCAACCAGGCGTCCAACCTCCTCTCCTTCAGGTCGGACTTCGTCTTCTCGCAGGCGGGCGACCGGCTCTACGTCGCAGCGGAGTCCGCACTCCTCGCCCTGGCCGTGCCGGGGCTGACGAAGATTTGGGAGCAGCCAGTCCCCTTCCCCCCCTACTCTTCGCCGAGCCCGAAGCAGGTGAAGGTCTACAACCAGTCCAAGGAGGTCATCGGCGCGTGGGAGGTGTCGTTCGGCAACTTCACGAGCCTGTTCGGGTCTTTCCCGTCCGACCCGCCGAACGTCTCGGTCGGCGACCCCGCCGTGCCGGTACCGGAGGGCGGGGCCGTTAACTTCCACATCTCGCTCTCCGCGCCCACGATGCACAGGATAACGGTTGACTACACCACCTCGAACGAGACGGCCTTCTCGCCGGGCGACTTCGAGCCTGTAAGCGGGTCCTTGGTCTTCGGGCCGGGCGAGGTGCAGAAGACCGTCGTGGTTCAGACGATCAACGACTCGACCTTCGAGTTCGACGAGACCTTCAAGCTGAACGTGGCGAAGACGAACGTCGGCACCGTCGGGCGCTCGCCCGCCTTCGTCACCATCCTCGACGACGACCCGCCGCCCCTCGTCTCGGTCGTCGCCGGCTCGGTCGCGGAGGGCGACTCGGGCACGAAGACGGTGACGGTGGAGGTCGTGCTCTCGGAGGTGTGCGGCAAGCCCGTCACCGTCAGCTACGCGACCGCCGACGGCACGGCCAACGCCGGCACGGACTACGCGGCGGCGAGCGGCCAGGTCACCCTCAACCCGGGCGAGACGCGCAAGACCGTCTCTATCACCGTCAACGGCGACGCGGCGGCCGAGGCGGACGAGACCGTTCTGGTCAGGCTGAGTTCGCCCGTCGAGGCGACGCTCGGGACGGCGCAGGCGGCGCTGACCATCCTGAACGACGACCCCAAGGTGCAGTTCGGCGTAACGAGCGTGACCGTGACGGAGGGAACTGACCTCTTCGCGACGCTCAACGTCACGAGGTCTACAGACCTCTCGGCGGCGACGACCGTTTCGTACGAGACGCTGCCCGGCACGGCCTCGCCGAGGGGCGACTACACGGCGGCGTTCGGCAGGCTGCGTTTCGCGCCGGGCGAGGCGTCCAAAGAGATCAAGGTCTTGATTACAGACGACGCCTACGGCGAGCCGCAGGAGTTTTTCACGGTGCGGCTCACCGGGGCCGAAGGTGGCGTGGTCGGCGCGACCGCCGTCGCCACGGTCAGGATTAACAGCGACGAGGCGGCGGACGCCCCGAACCCCGTGCGCGAGGCCTCCTTCAACGCGCAGTTCTTCGTCCGCCAGCACTACGCGGACTTCCTCGGCCGCGAGCCCGACGCGGACGGCCTTCAGTTCTGGACTAATCAGTTGACGAACTGCTTGAACCCGCCGCCAGCGGACCTGACGGTCTGCCGCGTCAACGTCTCGGCCGCCTTCTTCCTCTCCATCGAGTTCCAGAACACGGGCTATCTCGCCTACCGCACCTACAAGGCGGCCTACGGCGACGCGACGAGCGTCATCCCGGCCGCGGGCGGCGGTACGGAGACGGTCTCCGTGCCCGTCATCCGCCTTAACGAGTTCCTGCCCGACACGCGCGCCATCGGCGACGGCGTCGTCGTCAACTCCGACGGGTGGGAGCAGAGGCTCGAAGCCAACAAGCAGGCGTACATGCTGGAGTTCGTCCAGCGGGCGCGGTTCCAGGCGGCCGTCCCCTTCACGGATGCGGCGCAGTTCGTCGATAAGCTCTTCGCCAACGCGGGCGTGACGCCGACCCAGGCGGAGCGTAACGCGGCCATTACAGCCTTCGGGTCGGGCGACGCGGCGGGGCGCGCCGCGGCCTTGCGTCTGGTGGCGGAGAACCCGACCCTCCAACAGGCAGAGCTTCGCCGCGCCTTCGTGCTGATGGAATACTTCGGCTACCTGAGGAGGAACCCGGACGACCCGCAGGACGTGGACTTCCGCGGCTGGAAGTTCTGGCTGGATAAGCTGAACGAGTTCAACGGCGACTACGTCGCCGCCGAGATGGTCAAAGCCTTCATCACCTCCGACGAGTACGTGAAGAGGTTCGGACAGTAGTTAAGGTCAGAACCGCCCGCGGTAGCGGGTGGCCCTCGCATTTAAGGCTTGCCGATTGTCGAGAATCACTCTCTTCAATCGGCAAAGCCTTCTTAGTAAGGGCCACCCGCTACCGCGGGCGGTTCTGACCGCTATCTCGTGGGGGCGTGAGTGCGACTATCTGGTCTGAGCCGTTGACCGTGGCCTGACACTTCGCGCCGGCGGTGAACAGTGAGAACTCCTGGCCGCCCACCTCCCGCTCGTAGACCTTGTCGGTCTGAAGGTCGCGCAGGAATACCCGGTAGCGCTCACCGCGCACGCGCTCCTTCCTCGTCTTGCCGCCCACAAATTTCGGCCAGTGCGGTTTCAGGTCGGCCCCCTGCGCCGACAGCGTGTCCGCCTGCACCCAGCGCATGACCGAGTATTCGACCTTGTTGCGGTAGACCGGCACTTCCTTGTAGTCGTCAACGACCTTCTCGCGCGTGCGCGTGACCGTCTGGTAGTCGTCAACCTGCTTGCTCCGCGTCTTCGTGACCGCCCGGTAGACGGGCCGCGTGCAGTACACGTCCTCGAAGTAGCCGTTGCCCCGGTTGCGCGTGCCGCACTTATACCTCTCGGTCCCGCCGTACTCCCGGTCTGTGTAAGTCTCGGTGACGGTTCGCGTGCCGACCTTCACGCGCTCCTTATAGTCTTCCCGGACGACGTGGGAGCCGGCCTTCACGCGTTCGTGGTGGTGAACCTCTTGACGCCTTGAGATGACCCGCGCGTCCGAAGGCACCGAGCCCTCCCAGTCTTCGGAGACGACCTCCCTGTACTCTTCGACGACGATCGAACGCCTCCACTCCACGCGGTCAACCGCCAGCTCCACCTGCCGCGAGAGCGCGGGCGTCGGGTCGGGCTTAGACGCTAACGCCTGAGGCTCGGCCTTTGGCGCGAGCGCCTTCTGTGCCGGGCCGATGGCACCGCCCAGCAGCAGGAGCAGGTACAGGAGTATTAACCCCGCGCCGAAGATGCTGACGATGAGAATGGCGAGGGTGAGATTCGGCGGCCGACGCGGCACGACTGCCGCGCCCGCGTCGGCCTGCCCCCGGGCTTGATAACGGTTCGGGGTGTGGGGTGGCGGCGGCGGCTGACCGCCGTGAGGGAGTCTGTTGACGGTGACCTCACGAAGCCTTGAGCCTCCGCGCGGGGCGGCGCAGGTCTGGCACCTGTCGAGGCCGAACCGGTTGGAGCCGCCGCAGGTCTCGCAGAGCCAGTCCGGGCCGCCTGCGGCCTCACGCAGCAGGGCCTCGTCCGTCAACGGCGGGGCTTCGTCGTCGAGGAAGAACTCCACGTCCGCGCCGCGGCGAGCGCCGCAGCTCGTGCAGTCCATGTCGCGCCCGCGGCAGACCGTGCGGCAGAAGGGGCAGCGCCACTTACCCTCGTAGACAGCCAACTGTTCTTCCCCCGATGAGGCTGCGGAAAAGTCCCGACCCGCTCGCTATCTGATTTTGCCGGCGGCTCGAATTGCCGATGTAAGTCGGCCCGTGAATGACGGCGCGACATTATCACACAAAAGTTTCCTGTGTTGAGCCGCTTTTCGCAGCTTGAATCGGAAAGGGAACCCGGTTACATAATCACGCCATGGAAGACTACAAGGCGCTGCTGCACGTGCGCCTCGCCGAGGAGGTCATGGGCTGGTCGGACGTCGAGCCGTCGCGCGAGAGCGGGTCGTTGAGGTTCTACGGCACCGTCCACACCAACCGCGGGCCGCAGCGGCGCGAGGTGCCCGACTACTCCAACGACCTCGGCGCGATGTGGGGCGCGGAGCAGTACCTGAAGAGCCTCGGCCTGACGGGAGCCTACCTGGAGGCGCTCGGGGAGGTCGTGGGGGCCGCCGACCTCTCCGTTCACGAAGACCTCTTCCGCATGGTCAACGCGTCCCCTGCACAAAGGTGCGAGGCCGCCCTGACCGCATACCGTCTAAGCGTCCACGGACGTTAACCGGGCGAGAATCTTTCGTGAGGGCAGCCGGTTCTGTCGGCGAGAGGATTAAGAGGAGGGTGAGACAGTCTCGCGGCGGTAGGCGCGTCCCAGCAGAACGTCCGCGATGGCGTCGGAGACGGGCAGCCCCGGGCAGTGTTCGAGCCAGAAGAACTCGCCGGAGGGGTTTACTTCCAGAAAGACGTGTCGCCCGTCGGGCGTGACGATGAGGTCAATCGCGCCGTAATTCAGGACGAAGCAGTCCATCAGGCGCAGGAGTTTCTCTTCGACCTCGCGCGGGAGCTCGTAAGGCCGCCAGGCTTCGATCATGCGGAGGCCGTCGCGCCGCCAGTCGTTCGCGGCGCGCGCCGAAGACTGCGAGTCGATGGAGGCCGCCATGACGCGGTCGCCGACGACCGTGGCGCGCACCTCAAGCGCCTTCGGAACCATCTCCTGAAAGGTGGCGGGGCAGAGGCTCAGGCCGGAGAGGTCTGCGAGGTCTTCGGGCCGCACAGGGTTTGTGAAGACGACGAGTTCCCGCCCGCCCTCGTAAACCGCGAAGGACGAGAGCATCTTAGTCACCACCCCGCCCTCGCACCCTGCGGCGAAGGCGCGCACGGCCGCGGGGTCGTTGGAGGTCAGCGTGCGCGGAATCTCCAGCCCGACTTCGCGCGCCACCTGTAACTGTAGCTGCTTGTTCTCGGCGTGGCGGATCTGCTGCACGGCGTCGAGGCGGAAGGCTCTGAGGCTTGCGAGCAACCCTTGCGCGGCGGCGCGCGCTTCGGTGAGAGAAGCTCGGCGCAGTTGTTTGTCGAGCGTCGGGGGGAGCCGCGCGCCGAAGTTGAGGCGGCGGTGCCAGACCGCCGTGACCTCGCGCAGGTCGAACTCGCCTTCGTCGCTCGAAAGCGTCAGCCGCTCTTCGCCGCCCACCCCGTAGAAGGCGGAGAGGCGCACCTCGGTCGGGTAGCGGTCGGTGTCGAAGCGAATCGCTTCCCCTCCCTTGCGCTCGATGGCCCGCGAGACCGTCGAGACACTCTCGTTATCATCGCTGTGTGTGATGATGAGGACAGTCGGCATAAGGAATGATGAATGCGGAATGATGAGTGAAAGGGTGTTGGGTGCTGTGCCGGGTGCTGGGGAAGACAAAACCAGCACCCAACACCTAACATCCAGAACCCTCTTTTACTCGCCACTCGTCACTTAGCAAAGCTCCCGCGAGGGCGTCGGCGATGGGCAGGCCCAGGTCGCGTTCGAGCATGCCCCACTCGCCGGCGGGGTTGACCTCAAGAAAGACGTGCTTGCCCGCGGGGGTGCGGATCAGATCGACCGCGCCGAAGGCGAGCCCCAGCTCCGACATCAGCGACCGCAGGCCGCTTGAGACTTCGGCGGGAAGCTCGTCCCTCCGCCAGCGGCACTCTTCCGGCGCGGCCCGCCGCCAGTCGGTCTGACCGCGCGACGTGCCGCTCGCGTCGAGCGCGCCCGTGAAGGCTTCGCCCGCGACCCACGCGACGCGCAGCTCGCAAGCTTTAGGGATCAACTCCTGAAAGACTACGGGGCTGTGGCGGAGCGTCTCGGCGCCGTCTAAGTCTTCCGCACTGACCCGGCTCGTGTAGACGAAGTCGGAATCGGCGTTCATGCCGACCGTCAGCGGCCGGAGGAGCTTCACCACCATCCGGCCTTCGGTCTCTGCGAAGAAACGCCGGGCCGCGGCGGGGTCGTTGGTGACGAGCGTGCGCGGGATGCGCAGCCCCGAAGCCGCCGCGACGCGGAGCTGCCGCTGCTTGTTCTCGGCCGCGCGCCCCCTTTGAATGTCGTTGACCCAGCGGGCCTCGTGCAGCGCGTCGAGGAACCCCTCGAACGCGGCGACGGATTCTCTGACGCACATCTCTCGAAAGCGCTCGTCGAGGTCTGCCCCCATCTGCGGCGTCCAGAGCTTGCGCGCCCAGACGGCGCGCACCTCTTCGGCGGAAATCTGCGCGCCCGCGTCCTCGACGAGATGCGCGGCGCGGTCGCCCCCAAGGCGGGCCGAGAGCTTGACGGAGGCGGGAAAGCAGTCCGTGTTCAAGCGGAAGGGGCGCGCGCCCCTGCGCTTGAGAGCCTCCGCGACCAGCTCCACGGTGTAGAAATCGCCGCTGTGTGTGAGCAGCAGAACCGCGTCGCAAGATGCTCTCGGAGTCATACGTTATGGAGACGAGTTGCCCGGGAGCACGCGCGCGGCCGAAGCGGGCAACAGCGCGCGGGCTTCCGGAACATCCGGCGGGTCGGGCGTGGTACTGTTCCGAAGGACTCCGCGCGGACTCCTTCGAGCAGCATCTATCGGTTGGCGAGGTGTCCAGTCGGTTCGGTTAAGGAGTCGAAAAACCAATCTATCTCGTCCCTGTCGGACGGGTACTTCAGAGTCATGTGCCGCTCCGCGGCAGGCCGGAGAACGCCGTCGGTGCCCTGCCCCTCGCTGTTCTGACCTTCGAGGAAGCGCGCGAAGAACGGAAGACTCTCCGCGGGGGTGTTAGAGTCGCTGCGGACGTTGGCGTCTGTGTCTTCTGACATCTATCCTTCTCCTTTCAGGGGTAAAAGGTAAAAGTGAGGTGCTGGGACTGAGAATTCGACGGCGAGACATATCAACGTCGAAACAAACTACATGTCAACGGTGTTGCCGGCTACTCCCGAGTCTGACAGCCCCTCCCGTTGTAGTTGGAACCATGCGAACTGATACGCGTACTACCCCCTCTCGGATGCGTGATTTAGAAAATAAGATGTTTAAGCTCCGCCGGGCTGTTCCTGAAGACGTTGAAGCCGTCCGCGAGATTTACTCCTCGGCCGCGGGGCGAGACGCGCCGTTGGATGAAGTCTATCTGGATAGACTCATCCGGGACGGAGGACTGTTCGTCGCCGAAGAGACGGCCGGCGTGGTCGGCTTCGGGAGCATCGAAGTGGAAGCCGCGGAGCACGTCCGGTGGTTGTACGTGCTGCCCGGGCGGCAGGGCGGCGGGGTCGGGTCGGCGCTGCTCCGGCGGTTGGAGCGGGTCGGGTGGGAGGCAGGGTTACGCTCGATCAGGCTGCACGCGGCGACGGGCGCGGTCGGGTTCTACCGTCGGAACGGCTACCGCGAGGCGACGACCGACGAAGAGGTCGGGCACGACCATGAAGGGGTCGAGATGTTGAAAGAGCGTGAGCCGGGGCACCTTTAAGATTTATGAAAGCGTTCATCATCGCCATCGCCATACTGTTTATGGCCTCCGGTGCCGGCAACCTCTCCGGCTCTCCGAGCCGCGCCGTGCAGGGCGAACGCGAGCCGGGCGCGTGCGAGGCGGCGGCGGCCGAGCTGGCAAGGTTCGACAAAGTCGGGAAGGAATGGGGTGCGAGTAACGAGGGCGATCCCTACACGACCGTGAGGCATCACGCGGCCGACGGCGAGTGGTTCGGGTATGGTGTCACCATCTACAAATTGAAGTCCCGCTTTAAGAGAAGTGTTCGCCTCATCGTCGAGGACTCGGAAGGGTTGATCGAACTTCGGCAGTTGTCGGACGAGAAGGGGCGCCGGGTCGGGCAGCGTGTGGTGAAGGAGAGGCGGGAGGGCGAAGCCACACGCGTCGCCGTCTGGGTAATCATGGATCGGATGATTCAAGGGGTAGACGCGCCCTCCCTGGCGCTGGCGCTTGCCGCCGAGAGAGTTCTCATCACCTGCCCGGCGGAGGCGAGACGCCGCCTCAAGCAACACTAGAGCGTTTATCGCATGAGCATACCGACGACCGTTTAGAGGCGGGCTGCGGCCCGCCGGTGCGTGGTACACCGCAGCGAGCACCGGCGGGCCGAAGCCCGCCTCTAAACGGAGTATACTGATTAGCAACCTGCTCTAACTCAGCCTCTTCATTTTCCCTCCTCTGACCGCACAGCGGGGTACGCATTGCACCCGGGCGCAGTCGAGTCCCTTCAGGTGTCCGGAGTTTTTCGCCCGGGCCACCTTCACACCCGGCGTAAACTTCGATTGGCCGCAGGATTCGACGTGGCTCGTCCGTTGCTTTTGAGTTCGCTCTGCGAAAGAGACTCGGGTTCAACTTATGCCTGAAGGCGTAAGCAGTAACGTCGGGAGGGTGGTCGCAGTTGTACCCGCGCGGATGGGCTCGTCGCGCTTTCCGGGTAAGCCGCTGGCCCCGCTCCTGGGCAGGCCGATGGTCGAGCACGTTGTGCGGCGCGCCGCGATGTGCGAACGACTCGACGCGGCCTACGTGGCGACCTGCGACGAAGAGATACGCGCGGCGGTCGAAGGCTTCGGCGGCGAGGTCATCATGACTTCGGCCGCCCACGAGCGCGCCAGCGACCGCGTCGCGGAGGCCGCCGCGGGGCTGGGGGCCGAGGTCGTCGTCATGATTCAGGGCGACGAGCCGATGGTCACGCCGCGGATGATCGCGGCGTCGGTCGCGCCGCTCTACGATGACGCCTCCGTCTCGTGCGTGAACCTCGCGCGACGCGTCACGAGGCGCGAGGAGTACGTTGACCGCAACACCATCAAGGTGCTGATGAACGTCAGGGGTGACGCCGTCTACTTCTCGCGCGCCCCCGTCCCCGACGGGGCCTTCGCGCCCGGGACGGCGGCCGAGAGTCCGCCGGTCTTCAAACAGGTCTGCGTCATCCCCTTCCGCCGCGACTTCCTGCGCGAGTTCGCGCTTCTCGCGCCGACGCCCCTGGAGCGCGCCGAGTCCATCGACATGCTACGCGCAATCGAGCACGGCCGCCCCGTGCGGCTCGTCGAGATAGAAGAGGAGACTCACGCGGTGGACACGCCCGAAGACCTGCGCCTGGTCGAGGCACTGATGCGTGACGACCCGCTCGTAAGACTCTACGGCGGGGCGCGCGTCCGCGAGAGGAGGCGCTTATGAGCTGGCGTGTGCTGGTCAGCGCGCCCTACATGCTGCCGGTGCTCGAAGAGTTCCGCCCGCGCTTCGAGCGCGAGGGCGTCGAGGTCTTCGCGGCGGACGTGCGCGAACGGCTGAGCGAGGCGGAACTGCTGCCGCTCGTCGCGGAGATAGACGGAGCCATCTGCGGCGACGACCAGTTCACCGAGCGCGTGCTCAGCGGCGCGCCGCGCCTGAAGGTCATCTCGAAGTGGGGCACCGGCATCGACTCGATTGACGCGGGCGCGGCGGCGCGGCTCGGCATCAGGGTGTGCAACACGCCCGACGCCTTCACAGACCCGGTGGCCGACACCGCGCTCGGCTACGTCCTCTGCTTCGCGCGCAGGCTCCCTTGGATGGACAGGAACGTGCGGCGGGGAGAGTGGTTGAAGCCCGACACGGTCGCGCTGCGGGAGTGCACGCTCGGGGTGGTCGGGGTCGGCCACATAGGCCGCGCGGTCGTGCGCCGCGCGCGCGCATTCGGGATGAGAGTGCTCGGGACAGACCCACAGCCCCGCCCGGTTCGTTCGTCGCGGAGGCCGGCTTGAGCATGGTGCCGCTCGACCTGTTACTTAAAGAGTCCGACTTCGTCACGCTCCACTGCGACCTGAACCCGACCTCCTTCCACCTCATCGACGACGCCGCGCTGGCCCTCATGCGACCCGCGGCGCATCTCGTCAACACTTCGCGCGGCCCCGTGGTGGACGAGGCCGCGCTCGCACGCGCTCTCGCCGGACGCCGTCTCGCCGGGGCCGCGCTCGACGTGTTCGAGGTCGAGCCGCTTCCCGGAGAGAGCCCGCTCCGCGCGCTTGATAACTGCCTGCTCGCGCCGCACAACGCCAACTGCGGCCGCGCCGCGCGTGCGCGCGTTCACGAATCGACTATCGCCAACCTCCTCTCGGCGCTCCGGGAGGCCGGATGAGCGCGCGCGTCGAAGGCGGGTGGCTGCTGGGACGAGGCGTCCGCGCGCTTCTGCGTTGCGACGAGGCCGAAGTAGTCGCGGGCATCGCGCGCTACGTCGTGTCGCAGCACACAAGCCTGCGTGTCGGTTCGGCCCTGATGGAGAGAGCGCGCGCGACGCCGCTCCCGGCTGCGGCGGCGCTGCTCGGGGGCCTGACGAGGTTTCTCGAAGTGCGCGCGGGCGAGGGCCGCGAGGGAGCCGTGTGGGTCGCGCGCCTCGGCAACGAGCGGCGGGCGTTGGAAGCGCTGCCCCGGCTCCTCCCCGAAGTGGGCTGGACTGAGTGGAAGTTTCGCCGCCCGCCCGACGCCGCGGCGCTGCGTGCGCTCGCGGCCCTGCGGCCCTCGTCGGTGCGCCGCGCCTTCGGGCTCGCGCGACGGCTGCACCGGCGTTACGAGTTCTTCAAGGTGCTCCGCGTCTTAGAGCTTCTCGGCTACTACGCGCGCTACCTCGCGCTCTTCCGCGGCGGGCGCTTCAGCCTTGCCGTAATGTCGAGCCACAGCAACCCGCACGGCATCGCCTTCAACCTCGCGGCGCGCAGGTGCGGCGTCCCCGTAGTGCTCGTTACGCACGGGATGCCCGTCCGCCCCGTGGCCCAACTCTCCTACGACCTGGCGCTGGTTCACTGCGAGGCGGCGCGGCGGACGTACGAGGAGGAGGGGTGCCGTATGTGCCGCGTCCTCGTCCACGGCCGGCGGCAAGACCACGCGCTGATGTCCGACGCGCCGCTCCCGGAACGTCTCTCCGTCGGGCTCTTCCTCTGCAAGGACGTGAACGAGGAACGCATGCGCGGCCTCGTCGGGCGGCTGCTCGACGACGCGCGCGTGTTGGGCGTCCTCATCCGCCCGCACCCGAAGAACCTCTGGCGCGGGCTGGAAGAGTGGGTGGCTTCGCGCCGCGAGCCGCGGCTGAGTCTGAGCAAAGGCCGGCCCGTCTTCCGGGACATCGCCGCCTCCGACCTCGTCCTCGCGGGCAACTCAAGCGTGCTCGCGGAGGCCCTGACGGCCGGCCGGCCGGCGGCCTACGTGCGGGGCATCGACTACGGCTCTTACGACCTCCACGCCTTCGTCGCCCGCGGCCTCGTCTACGAGTACTCTGACGACCGCGGCCTCGACCCGGAAGCGATGCAACGCTTCTACCTCCGCCCCGACTGGCCGGCCTCGCTCCGCCTCTTCGCCAACGTTGACGAAGACGAAGCTTCGGTCGCCCTACGGACGAGCGCCGCCCTGCGCGAAATCATTTCGCGGAGGTGACGGTACTCGTACGCGCCGTCGCCGCTCGTTAAGAAGCGCGCGCAACCGACTGCTCAGCCCTTCCCTCCGCAAAAGACTTCGCTGCCACCTTCCTGATGAAGGCCGCGACCACGTCCGGCGCGGTCAGCGGCAGCATGTGCCCGCCCTCGACAAGCTCGAGGTCTGCGCCGTTAATCTTCGACGCGACCTCGACGCCGTGCAGACGGTGTTCGAGGACGCGGTCGCCCATGCCGTAGATGATGCCGACGGGGAGTTGCAGCTCGGGGTAGCGCTCGACCAGAGGGGCCAGCTCGCCCTCAAGCGCCACGAGGTCTTCGGACGCCGTGCAGAAGCTCTTCGGCCTCAGGCCGAGGAGGCCGCCGCCCGCGGTCGCGTAGTCCGCCGGGACCGGGTCCGGCCCGAAAAGCGTGTCGAGCACCTGCGCGCGGCGCAGGATGGAGGCGGGCGTGGCGACCGTCCACGCGACGAGTCTGCGCAGGGGGCGCGAGGTGATGATGAGGTTGTTGAAGATGGGGGGCACAGTGCCCTGTGCGTTTGTGAGCGGCGCGATGAGCGCGAGTCCCCGCACCTGCTCGGGGTGCGCGAGCGCGACGGCCAGCGAGACGGTGCCGCCCATCGAGTGGCCGACGAGCAAGGGGCGTTCGAGACCCATGGCGCGGATGAACTCCGAAACCGTCTCGGCCTGCGAGCGCACGCGCGCGCACGCGCTCGGGGCGCGCGTGGACTCGCCCGACCCCGGCCGCTCCATCACGACCACGCGGAAGTCGCCCGCGAGGCGTTCGACCAAAGAGTGTGTGAAGGTGCGCATCGACGCGCCCAGCCCGTGGATGAGGAGGAGCGTCGGGCCGGTTCCCTTCTCCAGGTAGTGTATGCGCTCGCCGCCGACTTCGACGAAGCGGCCGAGGGGCGGAAGTGCGGTGTCCACGCGGCGCGCCGTGTGGGCCGTGAAGAGGACGAGCGCGGCGGCCGCTGCCAGCGCGAGCAGCACGATGAAGGCAACGAGATAGAGCATCACTTACCCACCCGCAGCGCGAGCACCTTCCAGTAAGAGACCGGCAGGGCGCGCGCGATAACTGAAATGAGCCTGGCGTCGGAGCCGACGATGACGCGATCCTGGCGGCGTTCGACGCCGCGCACGATGGTCTCGCCGGCGACCTCCGGCGGCAGCCGCAAAAGCTTCCGGAAACGCTCGTGGCGGCGCGCCACCTCCTCCTCACTCACGCCCGCGGGGACGCGCGCCCTCTCCGCGATGGAGGTGGCAACGCCGCCCGGGTGCACAACGGTTACGCCCACGCCCGAGCCTTCCAGCTCGTGGCGCAGCGCCTCCGAGAACCCGCGCACCGCGAACTTACTCGCCGCGTAGGCCGCCTGCTCGGGCGGCGCGACGATGCCGAAGACGCTCGACAGGTTCACGACGCGGGCGTCGCCGCTCGCGCGCAGCAAAGGCAGGAAGGCGCGCGTCATGCGCACCACGCCCCAGAAGTTGATCTCGAAGAGCCACTCGAAGTCCTCCTCCGAGACCTGCTCGAACGTGCCGCCCACGGCGACGCCCGCGTTGTTGACGAGCAGGTTGACGCCCCCGTGCTCGGCCGCGACTTGCGCCGGGAGGTCGGCCACGGCCGCGCGGTCGGCCACGTCCAGCCGGTGGCGGGACGCGCGGACGCCGGAGCTTCGCACGAGTTCCGCCGTGCCGGCCGTCCCCGCTTCGTCTATGTCGGCCAGCGCCAGGTGGCAGCCGCGGCGCGCCAGAGAGACGGCTATCGCGCGACCGATCCCACCCGCCGCGCCGGTGATGACCGCCGCCTTCCCTTCGAGGCGCATGCGCTCAGCCATGCGCGGCGACCTCCTCCTTCTCCTCCGCGTGGCGTGTCACGGGGGTCTTCTTAAAATCCATCGTGCCGTCGTCCACGCGGCCGTACCGCATCATCGAGAGGTCTTTGACGTAGTTCTGGTGAAGCCGCCACGGCGTCTTCGAGCCCTGCCGCGGGAGCGCGTCCAGCGCGCGCCGGACGTACCCCGAGTTGAAGTCGATGACCGGCTCGTCTTTGACTTCGGGGTCGTTCACGCGCGGGGTGCAGACGGCGTAGCCTTGGCCGTCCATGTGGTTGAGCAGCCTGCACACGTACCCGGCCGTGAGGTCGCACTTCAGAGTCCAGGAGGCGTTGGTGTAGCCGATGGCGAAGGCGAGGTTCGGCACGTCGCTGAACATCATCCCCTTGTAGACGAGCGTCTTCGGGAAGTCCACGGGCTCGCCGTCCACGACGAGCTGCATCCCTCTCATCAGCCTCAGCACGAGCCCCGTGGCCGTCACGACGATGTCGGCGTCGAGCTTCTCCCCGGACTTGAGCAGCAACCCCGTCTCGGTGAACGTCTCGATGTGGTCGGTCACCACGGAGGCGCGGCCTTCGCGTATCGAGCGGAAGAGGTCGGCGTCCGGGACGAGGCACAGGCGCTGATCCCAGGGGTTGTAGCGCGGCGTGAAATGCTTCGAGGCGTACTCCTCCCCGAGCTGCCGGCGCACCCCCTTCGCCACCATCCCTTTGAAAAGTTCGGGCCGCTTCCGGGCGAGGTTGTAGAAGAACGTCCCGAGCAGCACGTTCTTCCAGCGCGTGAGCATGTAGGCGGCGTGCGCCGACAGTCGCCGTCGGAGCCAGTTGGCAATCTTATCCTCGGCGGGGCACGAGACGACGTAGGTCGGCGAGCGCTGGAGCATCGTGACGTGCGCCGCCCTCTCCGCCATCGCGGGGACGAGCGTGACGGCCGTCGCGCCGCTGCCGATGATGACGACGCGCTTGCCCGCGTAGTCGAGGTCTTCCGGCCACTTCTGCGGGTGGACTATCCGCCCGCGGAAGCGCTCGACGCCGGGCCACTCGGGCGTGTACCCGGCCTCGTAGTCGTAGTAGCCCGTGCAGAGGTAGAGGAAGTTGCAGGTGAAACGGACGACCCGTTTCTCAGGCCCCTGCTCTGCCTCCACCGTCCAGCGCGCTTCCGCAGACGACCAGGAGACGCGCCGCACGCGGTGGCCGTAGCGGATCAACTTGTCCACGCCGAACTCCGCGGCCGTCTCGCGGATGTAGCCGAGGATGGAGGGCCCGTCCGCGATGGCCTTCGCGTCGCGCCAGGGGCGGAAGCGGTAGCCGAGCGTGTACATGTCGGAGTCCGACCTCACGCCCGGATAGCGGAACAGGTCCCACGTGCCGCCCATCGCTTCGCGCCCTTCGAGGATCACGAAGTTCTTGCCCGGGCACTCCATCTTCAGGTGGCAGGCCGCTCCTATCCCCGACAGGCCGGCACCCACCACTAAAACGTCTACGTGCTCCATTTTGACCGCGGCAGAGACCAATTCTTTGAGAGCGAGGAATGATAATTTACTCGACTAATCAGACCACGATCATTGTATCATCGGCGCGCCTAAAGGGGACTCGCCAAGCCTTCACAAGGCTGAAACCAATCCTCACACGGATGTCACCGAAGCCCTTCGCGCGGAGAGAAGAGTTGGAGAGGACAGACGCTGACTCTGAGCAGTCCGCCAAGATTGGCCGGCGCTCCTTCATCGCCCCCGGCGCTGAACGGTTACACCGCACACAGGATGCAACCCTTCTCGCCAGCCCTCAGCATCACCGGCGCGCTGCTGATCACTCCTCGTCGTACTTCAGGAAGTTCGCCGCGTTCAGTTCCAGGTTCTCCCGCCCGTGGTCGTAGCGCATCACGGTTTTTGGATCTCGGTGCCCGGTCATCATCTGTACCTGACGATAACTGAGCCCTTGGTCCAGGGCCCTGGTGATGGCCGTCCTTCTAAGGTCGTGAGGCGAAATCTTTCCCACGCCGGTAAACGCCCCCCACCTCCTCACAATGTGCCACGCCATCGTCGAGGAGAGAGGCTTGTTGAACTCAAGCGTCCTGTAATTCGTGTGCGGCTGGAAGACGTACTGCTCCGCCCCGTCCGAGTGCTGCACCTCCCTCCTTTTTCTGTCCTTGCGCAGGTACTCGTCTATCGCCTGCTTCACATCCGCCGGGATCGGCTGGGTCCTCTCGCGCCCACCCTTCACCTTCAGCCTGACCGTCCACCGGCCGTGACTCCAACGTACTTGCGACAAGCGAAGCCGGCACGCTTCCGACACCCTGAGCGATGTCCTGAGCATGAGCAGCAGCAGGGCGTAATCCCTCGCACCCTCCGGCTTCTCGCGGTCGGGGCCTGATAATAAGTAGCGCACCTCCTTCGGCGACAGCGCCCTCCCCCGCAAATCCTCCGGCACGGCGGGCGGAGGCACCAGCTTCGTCAACGCGGGGTTAGAGCGGACGTACCCGCCCGCCAGCAGGTAATCGAAGAGCGAGCGGACTACCGAGAGTTTTAAGGAGACGGTCGAGGCGCTGCGCTTCTGCCTGAGCAGGTGGTCGCGCCAGCGCTGCACGTCCGCGGGAGTGATTTCTGCCGGCTCCTTCTGCCCGTGGAAAGCGAAGAACTCCTTGACGACCCTCCTGTAAGACCTGCGCGTCTCTTCGGAGACAGAGCGCTCGCAGAAGGTGGCAGCCACCCGAGAATCGAAGCGGCGGGACAGAGCGTCCGAAGCGGGCTGCTGCAATTCTGGAGTCAAAGGGCTATTTCCTTCAGGCATCAAGATAGAGAAAGCCTCCGGGCTAATCTTTCTGAACAAACCGACAGGAAATATGCGGCTGTCGTTGCTCTTTCGTCAAGGAAATTATTAAGGAAAGGTTTATTACCTTAAATGCATGTGAAAGACAGCCAAGTCTTCGATTTCTCTGAGAGCAAGTCTTCTTGTTCTATTACTTAGAGTTTGTGAAACGTCGTGAAACATTACCTGCGGCTTCGCTTTACGGGCTATACCCAAAACTATGATGGGACTGAGTAGTTACTTAGGTGATAAAACCGCCAAGTCCGCTTATCAATTGAGAGCCAAGCTAATGATTCAACTCCCCCCTTGTTTCTTTCCCAATCGGTAGAGGCTATGAAGATTTACATATGGATTGGAATCAATGGGTAAGGCGAGGTCAAACTTCGCGAAACCCGGCAGCCTCATCGGCAATGAGAGAGTTATCCCGGCCTTTGTCAACATAGGCACCCCTGTAATCTTTATTGCAGGGGTATAATTTAACACCCCTGCAATAAAGATTACAGGGGTGCCTACTTGGGCGAATACAGGGGATGACTTTCTTTATCCAGGGCCAAGCGGACAAAGGGTTGAGACTGTCTTGAGAGGTGTGGGCAGGAGGAGCGTTGAAATTACTACAAATTCTCTCCAGGGCCCTCAGGACTTCCCTTCCCCTCCAATGTGGTAGCGGCGCTCGGCCCTGTCAGAAGGCGGCCGGGGTTCGATGTTAAGTCTGAAGATAGTGCCCTTCTGCGTCGGCGTGTTGAAAATTTCGGGGCGTTCGATGAAGCCGAGGAGTTCCAGTTGACCGACCACGTTGTAGCACTGGCGTTCTTTCAACCCGGCGGCCTCGGCCAGTCTAGGCATGGATGTGAAGCACTCCGTCAGGCCCGCCTCGTAAGTCATCTCGAAGAGCGCGCGGCAGACGCCCATCTGCCCTGAGCGAAGAATCGGCGACCAACGCCTGGAGAATTCCGCGAACGTGATCGGCGGCGCCTCGCCTACGGCTTGCGACGTTCCCGCCAACGGCACCCCTGCAATCTCCAATGCAGGGGTGCTTATTACTACCTTTTTTTGAGCCGCCTGCACCCCTGCAATCTTCTTTACAGGGGTATCTCGCGGCGATGACTTCGGTTCGAGGCCCGCCTCCTCCTGCGCCTTCGCCTCTTTCAGGAGTTCCCTCAGAGGGTTCTCCTCGACCGGGCGCGGGGCGCGATCCGGCAGGCGGAACTTGCTTTTGCCCGCCTCGCGCTTCGCAGGTTTTATCTTAGGCTCTGCCATCAGGCGCGCGTCTCCTCAACGGCCAGCTTGAGCTTCCCTTTCGTCTTCCGCGCGCCGAGCCGTTTGAGGATTTCATCGGTCAGTTCCGAGTACAGCAGCGCCCCGCGCGAATTGGGCGCGTAGAGCTGCACGGGCTGGTGGAATGCGGGAGACTCTTCCAGCTTCACGTTGCGGTGAATAATCGTCTCGAAAACGCGCGCCCCGTAACGCTCCTTGAGACTCCTGTAGGACTCGGCCGAGACGGCCGTCCGGCCGTCAAACATCGTGCAGACCATCCCCAAAAGGATCAGCTCGGGGTTGGTACTTCTGACCTCTTCGAAGGTGCTCATGAGGTCGTCCAGGCCGTCCTGCGCCAGCGGCGAAGCGGCCACCGGTACGACCATGTGCGTCGAGGCGAGCAGAGGTGTCGTCAGGATCTGCCCGAGGGTCGGCGGCGTGTCGATGATGACGAAGTCGTAAGTCGAGGCCAGCGGGGCGAGCTTCGACCGCAGTCGGTTGATGGCTATCGCGGGCTCTTTTTCAAACCTCGCGAAGCGCAGTTTCGACGGGACGATGTCGAGGTGATCCATCTCCGTCGTCACGATCGCCGCCTCCAGGGGCAGCTTTTCTCGCTGCTCCGACTCTATGAGCACGTCTGCGATGGACGTGCCGATCTGGTCTGGGGCCAGGAAATGCGAGGTGACGTTGGCCTGCGGGTCTCCGTCGACGAGCAGCGTCTCGTAACCGCGAAGGGCGAACTCAGCGGCGACTGAGGCGGCGGTGGTGCTCTTTCCGACGCCGCCTTTCTGGTTGGCGATGGAAATCGTGATCATCTTTACGCGGCTTTCCTCCCGGCCTTATTCAGCTCCTGACTCAATTCCAAGAGCCTCAGAAGCTTCAGCACGGGGGGCGAAGGCTTTAACTCGTCGCGCTCGTAGCGCGCGATGGTGTTCGGCGTCAGGCCGACCTCTTCGGCCAGCCTGGCCTGCGTGTAACCCAAGCTTTTGCGTAGTTCCTTAATCTGTGGGCCGGTCATGTCGGTTCACCATTTCGAAGCCAGGCGCGGCATCATACTATACGGCACGTCTATACGTCACGAATAATTTTTCCGCCTCGGAGAGGGAAGGCTACACCCCTGCAATCTACGTTACAGGGGCTGCAATCTACATTGCAGGGGTATACTTCCGACACCCCTGCAATGATTCTTACAGGGGCTGCAACGTGGGTTGCAGGGGTGTCCTAACACTCCCCTGTAACGTAGATTGCAGGGGTGGTTCTTGACACCCCTGTAACGTAGATTGCAGCCCCTGTAAGAATCATTGCAGCCCCTGCAACCGATATTGCAGGGGAATTTACAGGCCGGGGAAAATGTTGTAGGTATGTAGTCTCTAAAAATCAGGGGACGCCCGAAAGCGTCCCCGAGACGTTGCCCGGAGCGCGACTGTTTGGCGACCGAAACGCTCCAGGCCAGTTGATGACTCGCTTGTCAGCGAGGCGGGATGTGTGTACCCCGATTTCGGTTCACAGTTTACACCGCGCCTCTGAACTGTCAAGCCCTATCTGTTGCGAGGGAAGCGCTATGACAGCCGCGCACGCGGCCACGTCCCCGAAGTTTCTGCGAAAAACGGCGCTGCGGGAGACGGAGGCTAACACGAATTTCAAGATGCTCGACGACGACGTCGCCGAGGCGATCACGTCGGCCGAGGCCGACCAGATCACGCCTCTGATGAGTAAGGTCTACACGCGACTCCTGCTGACGCCCGCGGGGATGCGGGAGGGCGCACGTGTCTTGCGCTTCGCGGGAGAGGAGAGGGAAGGGAAGTGGGTTACGGCCTGGGAGCAGCTCCGGGCCCACCTGCGTGTTTCGAGCGAGACGGCGAGGAAGGCTCTGCGCTGGATGCACGGGCAGGGAATCATCGGCTACTACTCCGGCAAGAACGGTGTCGGTATCCGCATCTTCCTCAACCGCGCGGCGAGATCCGTCGCGGCGAAGAGGGAAGCGCGGGCGGAAAAAATTTTGCCCTTCGCCCGTACTTCGGAAGGCCGCCCTCGTACTTCGCCGGGCGAAACGCCCTTTAAAGACAGCTTCGCTGTTTCAGAAGTTCTAGATTCAGATTTAAATCCGGTCGCGCCGAAAAACGGCGCGGACGACACACATTTAGCTAACGCCTCCTATGAAAAACATGAGCGACCCGCCCCCAACCCTTCGACCTTCAGACCTTCGGAGAAGGGGAACGTTGCCCGAGTTGAACCGTGCTCGGAAATTCCTTCCGATCAGGTCATCCAAAGGTTGCGAGGCGAGCTCGAACCGACGCTGCGACAGATGGCCCGACAGGCGGCCGCGGACGAACATGAGCGCACGCGCGAATGGCTTGAACGTAGCGGCCTACCCAAAGCGGCGCGCGTCGCACAACGCGAAACGTACGACGTGCTGCGCAGAAACGGTGTGATCAGGGACGCCTCTCGTAAAACGCCCGGGGAGGTGGGCGTCGGCACTTACGTACGGCCGAAGCCACACCCGCTCTCGGAGCCGGAGCTGGACGAGTTGGCCGAAGCGTGTGTAGCACTATTCGAGGCGAAGGGGCAGCCCGTCGAGGATACGCTTCGAGGGATGGCGGTCGAGGCCGGCGGAATGCTTCTACCGGAGGACGCCCCGCGCGTGCTGTCGAAGGCCCGGACTCTCTTCGGTGCTTGCCGCGGAGATGTTTGAAGGGAGGGGATTGAACATGCGGACAGCTTCGAGCAGACTCCTATCCGTTCCCGATTCGTGTGAACCGGAGACGCGGCTGCCGAATGAAGTTCGGTGCGAGCACACGGGCGGAGTTCGGCGGAAAGAGGAAGGGGCTGCGTGCGACCGGTGTTTCGGGACCGGGATGGAGGTAGTTTCAGGGAAGGGCGCGCGCAGGTGTGTGTGCCGTCTGAGCGATCTGCGCCGCAGACTGTTGGAGCAGGCGCGTGTCCCCAGGCGTCACGAAGAATGCTCTCTCTCGAATTATCACCCCGCGAGCGATAACCCTTCGCAGGTGCTTGCCTTCAGACAGGCATACCGCCTCATACGCGAATACCCTGCAATAGAGCGCGGGCTCCTCTTCGTGGGGCCGGTCGGGGTGGGGAAGACGCACCTGGCGGTTGCTATTCTCCGCGGGCTTATAGAGAAGGGGGTGCCCGGTCTCTTCTGCGAATACGGCTCGCTCCTGAAAGAGATTCAGGATAGCTATAACCCTGTCTCGCTGATATCTGAAACGAGTGTGCTCGCGCCCGTCTACGAGGCAGAGGTACTCGTGCTCGACGAACTGGGCGCGTCGAGGCCCACCGAGTGGGTGCTCGACACGATGACCCAGATCATCGGCCGGCGCTACAACGATAAGAAGCTTACCATCTTCACAACCAACTACTTGGATGAGGGACAAAGTCCCGGCGTCGAAACCTTGCAAGACCGCATCGGTGCGCGCCTCAGGAGCCGCCTCTACGAGATGTGCGGCACTGTTTTAATTGAAGGTGAAGATTACCGCCGCCGCTTGAACGGCTTTAATTGAGAGGCAAGGGGATGATGACCCAAGTCATCAATACTTATAAAAGCCGAAGAAAAATCGAATGAAAACCGCTAGCAGCGCGTCCGATAACACAGCCGGATGATGCAGCTTTGATGATTTGAGTTTTATATTGCTCAAGATGTACTCATGAGTTAACTTGCCCATTTTCGACGTTCTGGCGTAATGAGGTTGTTGTTGGCGAGCGATTGAATCCATTCGCTAAATGAGAGGCTAACGGTCAAGGCGGGGATGGATCGAGAGCCCATCCCCGCCTTGACCGTTAGCCCCTGACGCGTTCCTTAATTTCAATCATTGATGCCGACCTAAGTGGAGTAGCGCGGCATCGGCTACCACTCTTGCCCTTTGCCTCAGTGATGGTGCTCCCGTTCGTATTCGTCGGCCTCTTCTTTGGTGCGATGTGTGGTGCCGTCCGGGTGCTCGGGCGGCGTGTAAACGGTAAAGAGTTTGAGAGGTACGCTGCCGGTGTTGACGAAGTTGTGGCGCGTGCCGCCCGGGACGACGACCACGGTACCGGCGCGCACGGGGCTGCGGTTGCCTTCGATGACGGCCTCGCCCTCGCCGCCGGCAAAGGCTAGCACTTGGTCGATGCCTTCGTGCACCTCTTCACCGATCTCCTCGCCCGGCTTGAGCGACATCAGGACAAGCTGTGAGCGCTCGGTCGTGAAGAGCACCTGCCGAAAGTTTTCATTCTCTTGCGCGAGGCGCAGTACGTCTTCCGTGTATGCTTTCTGTGACATCTCCTCCTCCTCCTCAATAAACGTAGTCGGGCAGGCGCGCCGTCTTGCCGGTCTCCAGCCACGGCCTCCCGAAATCTTAACTCAACGTGCGCCGGCGGTCTCGGCCGTCGGCTTCTCGCCGACAAGTATGCCCAGCCCCTCGGCCACGCGGCGGCCGTACTCTTCGTCGCATCGCGAGAGGTGCGAGACCATGCGCTCCTGTATGTCTTGGTCGCACTGTCCGACGAGGTTGACGAGGTTGCTAATCAGCTCGTCGCGCTCCCAGCCCTCCATCGCGCGGTAGCGCTCGCCGGCCTGGCCGTAGTTGTTTTGACGGCCAATCTTCTGGCGCACGACGTGGCCCGAGACGAACGGCGTGTGATCCTTACCCGTGCGCGGGGCCTCGCGCAGCGAGTCTGTCTTGCTCGAAGGTTCGTAGTTGACGTGCGGGTTCTCGCCGGCCTCGACGCCGTCGAGGTGGTAGGCCATCTGCCCGTCGCGCTGGTTGGTCGCGACGTGCGTCTTCGGGCGGTTGATCGGCAGTTGCAGGTAGTTGGCGCCGACGCGGTGGCGTTGCGTGTCGGAGTAAGAGAAAGTGCGCCCCTGCAAGAGCTTGTCGTCTGAGAAGTCGAGCCCGTCGACGAGGACGCCCGTGCCGAAGGCGACCTGCTCGACCTCCGCGAAGTAGTTGACGGGGTTGCGGTCGAGCACGAGGCGGCCGACGGGGAGGAGCGGGAACTGCTCCTCGGGCCAGACCTTCGTCGCGTCGAGCGGGTCGAAGTCCAACTCGTCGTGCGGGTCGTCGGACATCACCTGAACGAACATCTCCCACTCGGGAAACTCGCCGCGCTCGACGGCTTCGTACAGGTCCTGCGTCGCGTGGATGAAGTTACCTATACGGTCGGCCTCGGCCTGAGTCAGGTTGCGCTCGCCCTGCCTCGGGCGGAAGTGGTACTTGATGAGGACGGCCTCGCCTTCGGCGTTGACCATCTTGTAGGTGTTGACGCCGGAGCCGCGCATCTCGCGGTAGTTCGCGGGGATGCCCCAGGGGCTGAAGAGCCACGTGACCATGTGCATCGACTCTGGCGTGAGACTCAGGAAGTCGAAGATGCGACGCGGATCCTGGCGATTCGTCACGGGATCGGGCTTGAAGGCGTGGACGAGGTCGGGGAACTTGATGGCGTCGCGTATGAAGAAGATTTGCAGGTTGTTGCCGACCAGGTCCCAGTTGCCGTCCTCCGTGTAGAACTTGACGGCGAAGCCGCGCGGGTCGCGCAGGTTCTCGGGCGAGTGGCCGCCGTGGATGACCGTGGAGAAGCGGACGAAGACGGGCGTGCGCTTGCCCTTCTCCTGGAAGAGCTTCGCGCGCGTGTACTTGCTCGACGGGTCGCTGCCGATGCGACCGTAGGCTTCGAAGTAGCCGTGTGCGCCTGCGCCGCGCGCGTGGACGACGCGTTCGGGAATACGCTCGCGGTCGAAGTGAGAGATTTTTTCGAGAAACTGATAGTTCTCAAGCACGGTTGGCCCACGGTCTCCCACCGTGCGGTTGTTCTGGTTGTCGTAGACGGGGTGCCCCTGCCGGTTAGTCAGGACGGGTCGCCGCTCTTGGCTCTGCTCGTCTTTGCCCTGTTCGCTCATTAGCTGCTCCACTCCTCCTCCGCGTGTGGTTTAAGGGAAGGATTACCGGCGTGTGGCTCCGGAAGTGGGGGCCTTGGCCGCCAGTTCGTCACGCGTCCGCCGCGCCTGTTTTAGCGCGGCTATGATCCTGCCGAAGTGTCGCCGGGTTCTTATTTTCATGGCCTTCGTCTTCAGTCAGTCATCAATAGAAAGAGTTGATATCAATACTTATTATTGACTTAGGGGCAAAATTTTTACTTTTTACAGTCTTTGCAGAGGCCGAGCAGTTCCAGGCGGAAGTCTGAAACGGTGAAGCCGGGCTGCGGCTTGATCTGCTCGAGGGCGGACTTGCCTCGGGCCGCCTCCAAGTCCCACATCCGTCCGCAGCTCAGGCAGCGCGTGTGGTAGTGGTGGTCGGTGCGTATGTCGTAGCGCGCGGAGCCGTCGCCGTAAGAGAGTTTTGAGATGGCTTCGCAGGCGACGAGGGCTTCCAGATTCTTGTAGACGGTAGCCAGGCTGATCTTCGGCACCTGACGCTTGACGTTGAGGAAGACCTCCTCGGCAGTCGGGTGGTGCTCGACGCTGCTGAGGTAGTCGTAGACGGCGGCCCTCTGCTGCGTCATATGCCCGCCGCGCTCATCGAGCTTGCGCCGCAACTCTTCAAGCCCCTTTTTTCGTTTGCCGCCGCTTTCCTGCATACTTAATGTCCTTGAACAAAAGGAGAATAATTCTTGTTTTGGATTTTGTCAAGAGGAGATCGCGACTTGGTGTGAATTTCAAAAGGTATGATTATAAGGAGCGGTTTCTTAAGAGTTTCGGTGGGAGCAATGTTTGTACAGACTTTTGATTACTGAGTTTTTGGTGATAGGGGGCGACAGGAGAGTGTGTATTACAGAGGTTATCGGACGCGACTCGGCTCCGACGATAAAATGAGAAAGCTGTTCCTATCCTTGTTTCATTTTCTGGCCTCTGGTGGGCGAGCACTCGCCCTGCCGCTCATCATTTTTATTACGGGCGTTGTTTTTCAGAATCTCGTTTCGCTAACGCCGTGGCTGGTTGAGAGGTTTTATTCGCGAACGATGTACCCGCGTGTGGTCGGCGTGCTTTCTTTTGTGAGTCGTGGTTTTGGTTTTTCAATGGGCGAAGTCTTGACATGTCTTGTTCTGTTGATAGCAGGCGTTGGGGCTGTTCTCTTCTGCGTTGGCTTAGCACGGAGGAGGGACGGCAGACGGAGTTGGATCATGTCGTGGATTCGTCGAGGGGTTTGGTTGGCGGCGGGGTTATTTTGGCTCTTTTTATTTGCCTTCGGACTTAATTACCAGAGGCCGCTGTTCTTCGAGCTGCTCGGGTACGAACAGAGGAAGGCACAACCTCGCGAGCTTGAGGCGTTGGGGCGCATGTTGGTCGAAAATGTTAACCGGTCTTACGTGGAGGCCCACGAGGGCGGGAGGCGGACGCCGGAGAGCGAAGAGATCGTTAACCTGCTGAAAGAGTCTTACGACTCAGCCCCGGAGCTTAGCCTCCTCCCGCAAGGAGAATTAGCGCGGCCGAAACCTGTCTACCTCTCGGAGGTCTTAACGAGACTCGGCATCAGCGGCGTCTACTTCCCGTTCACGGCGGAGCCCAACTACAACGCGGACATTCCTGACTTCCAGTTGCCATTTTCGATGGCGCACGAGATGGCGCACCAGCGCGGCGTCGCACGCGAGTCGGAAGCGAACTTCGTCGCCTACGTCGTCTGCGTCAATTCCAAAGACCCGTTCGTGCGCTACTCTGGCTACCGCAACGGGCTCGGCGTGCTCTCGGAGTTGTACAAGGTCGAGCCGGAGAAGGCGAGGGAGTTGGCCAAACAACTCGGCACGGGTTACAGGGAAGACTCACGCCGCGCCGCACTATTCTGGGCCAAGGCTTCGGGGGCGGCGGGGGCCCTGAGCCACAGGGTGAACGACCTCTACCTGCGCGCCAACCGCGTCAAGGCCGGCGCGGCCGATTATAGTAATTCGACGACTCTCATCATCGCCTACCACCTGCGACAGGGATCGGCCGGTTTATACGGTAATTAAAATTATCAATTGGGAAGACCGTTGAAAACTCTGTAGAGTGTTTGGCCGCAGGTATTGGTCGAAGAAGGGGAGTTCAACGATGGGCGACGAGTGTACTTGCGAGAAGTGTCAGGCCGGCTCGGTTCGCTTACCGAGCGCGCCCGCGTGGCCGGCCGCGAAGTTGGAGGCGCAGGCCGAAAACCACGGCCGCGCGCAACGTAACCTCTACCTCGTCGTCACGGAAGGCGGCATCTCCTTACGCCAACAGTCTTTCGAGATGTGATCCCAGGACACCGCACGCGAAGGGTCGCGGTGTCCTGAACGAGCCATCTTCAAAATTCAAATCGCCCCCGTAGGAGAACAGTCTCAACGGCGACGCAACAGTCTGTCCAGGCTCCACTCACCCCCGCCCGCCACCGCCAGGAAGAGGAAGACGAAGCAGTAGAGCGCGGCAAGTTCCCCGCCGTTCCCGCCCTGCGCGATGGGCCAGAACCATCCCGGATTCCCCTTCGAGACAGCACCCATCAAGTGCATCTGGAAATATGCGACGGCCATCATGCCCGAAAGGATGAAGGCGACCGGGCGCGTGAACAGCCCCAACAGAAGCAGCAGCCCGCCGAAGAACTCAAGGATGCCGCCGATCCCGACCTGGCTGAAGAGGGGCGGGCCCTGTGCCCCCGGGGGGGTGAGGAAACCGAAAAGCTTCTGCGCGCCGTGCAACATGAAGAAGAAAGCGGAGACGATCCGCAGCACGCTCAGAAGTCGTGGGGTCGCGCTCGAAAAGAAAGAGTTCACCTCAGCCATCGTATCAGCTCCTTAATGTATGTGATTAGAATTATACCCCAGGCCCGTCCTGTTCGAGGGCAAGCGTCGGCGCCCCTTGCGAGACAACACAGCGGGAAGGACGCCCTGCGTCTTTAAATCTTCGCTCGGTGCAAAACCCATGTTGGCATGATAATTGTCATAACAACGATTGTCAAACATGAGAGGGCAGTCAGGCGACTGCCCTCCACTTTCATCACCGATTCGTCCTTAAGCGGCGGCCGTCGTGTCTCCCATCCAGACGGGTCGCCGCTCCTCGAACCGACGGATAAGGGATTCGTGAAGGAGCGTCAGCCCGACGTCGTCGAGCCCTTCGAGCAGACACTGTCTGCGGAACTCGTCAATCTCGAAGGCGGCCCTGAAGTCCCGCCCGTCACGCACCTCGCAGCGTTCGAGGTCTACGGTCAGACGGTAGCCCTCAACCTCACGCGCGCGCCGCACAAGCTCCGCGACATTTTCATCCTTGAGCGTGACGGGGAGCACGCCGTTCTTCGTGCAGTTGTTCTTGAAGATGTCCGCGAAGGAGGGGGCGATGATGGCGCGGAACCCGTAGTCGAGCAGCGCCCAAGGCGCGTGCTCGCGCGAAGAGCCGCATCCGAAGTTGCGCCCGGCGAGCAGCACCGAGGCCCCTGCGTAACGCGGCTCGTTCAGCACGAAGGAGGGGTCGGGCGAACCGTCCGCCGCGTAGCGCCAGTCGTAAAAGAGGAACTGACCGAAGCCCGTGCGCTCGACGCGCTTGAGGAACTGCTTCGGGATAATCTGGTCGGTGTCTACGTTCGGGTGGTCGAGCGGCGCGGCGACGCCCGTGTGTACTCGAAAGGGAAGCATGATTTAGTAAATGGTAAATGGTGAATAGTAAATGGTGAAGGCAGGTAACTCTTACCATTCACCATTCACTCTCCTTTGTAGTTCCAGCCGCGCACGTCTGTGAAGTGTCCGGCCACGGCCGCGGCGGCGGCCATCGCGGGGCTCACGAGGTGCGTGCGGCCGCCCTTGCCCTGGCGACCTTCAAAGTTGCGGTTACTGGTCGAGGCGCAGCGCTCCCCCGGCGCGAGGGTGTCCGGGTTCATGCCGAGGCACATCGAACAGCCGGCCTCGCGCCACTCGAACCCGGCGGAGCGGAAAATCTCGTCGAGCCCTTCGGACTCGGCCGCGCGCTTGACGGTTCCCGACCCGGGCACGACCATCGCGCGCACAGCGTTGCTCACCCTGTAGCCGCGCACGACGCTGGCCGCGGCCCGTAAATCTTCAATCCTTGCGTTGGTGCACGAGCCGATGAAGACGCGGTCGATAGACACGTCCTCCATGCGCGTGCCGGGCGCGAGCCCCATGTATTCGAGGGCGCGGGCGGTCGAGCGACGCTCGCTCTCCGAACTCGCGGCGGTCGGGTCGGGCACGCGGCCCGTGACGGGCACGACCTGACCGGGGCTCGTCCCCCAGGTGACGTAGGGGGCGAGCGCGGCCGCGTCGAACTCGACGACGGTGTCGAACTCTGCGCCCTCATCGCCGGGGAGGCTCTGCCAGTATTCGAGCGCCTCGCTCCAGGCGGCTCCCCGCGGCGCGAAGCGGCGGCCTTCGAGGTAGGCGTACGTCACCTCGTCCGGCGCGATCATCCCCGCCCGCGCGCCGGCTTCGATACTCATGTTGCAGAGCGTCATCCGGCCTTCCATCGAGAGCGAGGTGACGGCCTCTCCCGCGTACTCGATGACGTGGCCGGTCGCGCCGTCCGTCCCTATCTGACCGATCAGGCCGAGCGCCAAGTCCTTCGCCGTGACGCCCTCGCCCAGCGCGCCCGTCGTGCGGACGAGCATCGTGCGCGGCTTCGACTGCTGGAGACACTGCGTGGCGAGGACGTGCTCGACCTCGCTCGTGCCGATGCCGAAGGCGAGCGCGCCGAACGCGCCGTGCGTGCTTGTGTGGCTGTCGCCGCAGACGATGGTCATGCCCGGGCGGGTCAGGCCCAGCTCGGGGCCGATGACGTGGACGATGCCCTGCTCGGGCGCGTGGATGTCGTAGAGGCTGATGCCGAACTCGGCGCAGTTGCGCCGGAGCGTTTCTATCTGCTGCGCGGCGATGGGGTCTGCGATGGGGAGGCTGCGGTCGGTCGTCGGGACGTTGTGGTCGATGGTCGAGACGGTCAGGTCGGACCTGCGAACCTTGCGGCCGGCCGCGCGCAGGCCGTCGAAAGCCTGCGGCGAAGTGACCTCGTGCACGAGGTGCAGGTCGATGTAGAGCAGCGCGGGCTCGCCCGCCGACTCGCGCACGACGTGCGCGTCCCAAATCTTCTCGAAGAGTGTGCGTGACATAATGAGTGGGTGTTGGGTGTTAGGTTTTGGGTGTTAGTAAAAACCAAAACCCAACACCCAGCACCCAACACCTGATTCTAGACTGCGTGGTAGGCGTGTCGCATGTCTGCGATTTCGGCGAGCGCCTCGGCGACGAGCGTGCCCATCTCCTCCGTGCCGACTATATACTTTCCGCTCCGGCCCTGTATATCGGCCGTCCGGTAGCCGCGTTCGAGCACGGCGCGGATGGAGGCTTCAACGTCCTGCGCCTCCTGTTCGAGCCCCGCGGTGTGGCGGAGCAGGAGCGCGGCCGAGGCGATGGCCCCGAGCGGGTTGGCGAGGCCCCGGCCGGCGATGTCGGGCGCGGAGCCGTGGACGGGCTCGTAAACGTCCGTGCCCCCGCCGACGCTGGCCGAGGCGAGCATCCCGAGCGAGCCCGCGAGCACGGCCGCCTCGTCGGAGAGGATGTCACCGAAGAGGTTCTCCGTCAGGATCACGTCGAAGCGGCGCGGGTTGAGCATCAGGTGCATCGCGCAGGCATCGACGTACATGTGCTCCAACTTCACCTGCGGGTAGTCGCGCGCGACGCGGTTGACGACCTCGCGCCAGAGCCTTGAGGTTTCGAGCACGTTCGCCTTGTCAACTGATGTCACCTTGCGCCCGCGCGCGAGGGCAGACTCGAAAGCGACGCGCGCCACGCGCTCGACCTCCGCCTCGTCGTAGCGCATGGTGTTGAAGCCTTCGCGCGTCGCCCCGCCGTTAGTAATCCCGCGCGGCGAGCCGAAGTAGAGGCCGCCGAGCAGCTCGCGGACGATGAGCACGTCCGCGCCGCTGACGACCTCCGCCTTGAGCGGCGAAGAGTCGGCCGTCGCGTCGTGGCAGACGACGGGGCGCAGGTTGGCGAACGCGCCGCACGAGCTGCGCAGTGCGAGCAGACCCGCCTCGGGCCGTTTGTCGCCGGCCAGACCGTCGAACTGCGGCGCGCCCACCGCGCCGAGCAGCACGGCGTCGGACGCGAGGCACGAGTCGAGCGTCGCGGGCGGCAGGGGGCTCCCCGTCTTTTCGATGGCCGCGCCGCCGATCAACTGCTCGTCGAACGAGAACTCGTGGCCGTAGACTTCTGCGACCGCGCGCAGCACGCGCAGGGCTTCGTGAGTGACTTCGGGGCCGATGCCGTCGCCGGGCAGGACGGTGATGTTCAGTTTCATCTCAATCTCTTCCCATGAAAAAACGACCACCGGCTCCGGCCCTGAAAAAGCGGACGGCAGCAGATGGCCGATGCTTTCAACAATTGGTTATCGGCCGACCGCTTCCACCAAATCCAACTTGAGCGCGGCGGCCCCGATTTCGGGGGCGTGCTCGCGCCGCTGCCGGGCGGGCAGGAGCGAGAGCAGGTCCTGGTCGTAGATGTTCTTCTTCCGGTCGGCCAGCTTCGTGAACTGGTGGTACGCGTCCTCAAGCTCCGAGGTTGTGAGCGTGAAGCCCAGCTCGTCGAAGCGTCGCGAGAGCGCGTGCCGGCCCGAGTGCTTGCCCAGCACGATGCTGTTCGAGGGCACGCCGACCGACTCGGGCGTCATGATCTCGTAGCAGAGCGGGTTCGAGAGCACGCCGTGCTGGTGAATCCCCGCCTCGTGCGCGAAGGCGTTGCGGCCGACGACGGCCTTGTTCGGCTGCACGCCGAAGCCGATGATCTCCGTCAGTAGCTGGCTCGTCGGGTAAATCTCTTCCGTCTGCACGCCGCACGCGTAGGGCAGGCGGTCGGCGCGCACGTGCAGGGCCATCACGATCTCTTCGAGCGCGGCGTTGCCCGCGCGCTCGCCGATGCCGTTGATCGTGCACTCGACCTGGCGCGCGCCCGCGTCGAGCGCCGCTAGGCTGTTGGCGACCGCGAGCCCGAGGTCGTTGTGACAGTGGACGCTGATGGTCACTTCAAGGTCGCCCACCACACGCTCGCGCACGGCCGAGACGATCTCGCGGAACTCTGTGGGCGTCGTGTAGCCGACGGTGTCCGGCACGTTGAGCGTGCGCGCGCCCTCCCCGACCGCGACCGAGAAGACTTCGCAGAGGAAGTCCAAGTCGCTGCGCGTCGCGTCCTCGGCCGAAAATTCGACGTCTTCGGTGAACGTGCGCGCGAGACGCACGGCGTCCCGCGTCATCTTCAGGACTTCGGCGCGCGACCTCTTCAGCTTGTGTTCGAGGTGTATGTCGGAGGTGGCGACGAACGTGTGCAGGCGCGGGCGCGCGGCGCGGCCGACGGCCTCCCAGGCGCGCAGGATGTCCGGCTCGGTCGTGCGGCAGAGCGCGGCGACCGTGACCTGCCGACACTCGGCCGCGACGGCCTTGACCGCGGCGAAGTCGCCCTCCGAGGCGATGGGGAAGCCTGCCTCGATGACATCGACGCCGAGCGCCTGGAGCCTGCGCGCAAGGCGAATCTTCTCCGAGAGATTCATCGAGCAGCCCGGAGACTGCTCGCCGTCGCGTAACGTCGTGTCGAAAATTTTTATGCGCTCAAGGTGGGTCATCAGTAGTCGCCTCGGAACCAAATAGGCATACTAAAGATGGGCTAGGTAAAACTCAAAGTTATAATTTTTATGTCTTGATAAATTATGTGAATAGCAATCTTTATAAGGATTGACTAAGGCCCGCTTTTCCTGTAATTTTTCACTCAAATTCCCCTGACAGAGCAGAACCCCAACTAAGGATGTCGCATCAAAAGGCGGCTCAAATATTTCACGTCCCCTTTGCGGCTAAGTTAATTGGTAAGACCCTTGATTGAAATATCTCTCGATTGGTCTTAAAACGGCTTGACAAAAATCCCGACTTAATAGAAAATTCATCACGCTTTCGACTTGGAGTCCTTTTTAGACTGCGACTTCTCAGCTACGCCAGATTTTGTGTAGTCGGTTAATTGGTCAAACCAGCAGCATTTCCGAATCTGTATCGCCGGTCTACGCAAGCTCGTGTCGAAAGCATCATCCGGAGAGTGTTGTCCTCGTGCTGATTGGAGACCTTTTGTGGCCGCAGTCTTTCCCGACTGCGGGCGTTACCGAAGAGACCTGACCCTTAACGTGCGAGCTACCGAATGAGAGCCGCGAGCCGGAAAACCTTACCGACCGACGGCGCTGATCAGACCCCTTGTGAACGCCCCGCGTTCCAACGCTAGTAATAAGGAAAAGGAAAAAGTAATGAGCAAGACTTCATTCCGCCGCGGGTTCGCCGCCGCCCTGCTGCTCCTCATGACCTTCGTCATGGCCGGTGCTCAGGAGTCTCGCGGTTCGCTCACGGGCACCGTAACCGACCCGAACGGGGCGGCCCTACCCGGGGCGACCGTCGAGATCAGGAACGTCGAGACGAACGTCGCCAACACCGCCACGACCAACGAGGAGGGCTCCTACAGCTTCCCGCCCCTCAACCCCGGCCGCTACACGCTGACCGTCACGGCGCAGGGCTTCTCGAACACGACGCGCGAGAACATCGAGATTCGCGTCTCCGAGAGGATCACGCTCGACGTGCCGCTCTCGCTGACGGGCGTCGGCGAGACCGTGACGACCATCGCCTCGGCCCCCGTCCTCGAGTCGGGACAGGTCACGACGGGCACGACGGTCACCACGCGCCAGATCGCCGAGCTGCCGCTCATCGACGGCAGCCCCTACCAGCTCGCGACGCTGGCCCCCGGCATCAGCTACACCGGCAACCCGAGCGTCGGCTACAGCCCGACCTCGAACGGCAACCTCGCGGCCTTCCGCGCCAACGGCGCGACCGGCGCGAACCAGGTCACGCTGGACGGCTCGCCCAACTTCGCCATCGACGGCGGCGTCGGCTTCTCGCCGCCCTCCGAGGCGACGCAGGAGTTCAAGGTTCAGACCAACGCCTTCGACGCGACGCAGGGCTACACGGCCGGCGCGACCGTCAACACGGCCATCAAGTCGGGCACCAACGACCTGCACGGCTCGGGCTACTACTTCAACCGCGACCGCAGCCGCACGGCCAACAACTTCTTCTCGAACCGCGCGGGCCAGGAGCGCCCCGAGCGCACCTACCACCGCTTCGGCGGCACGCTCGGCGGCCCGGTCTACCTGCCGAAGGTGTACGACGGCCGCGACCGCACCTTCTTCTTCTTCGCCTACGAGCGCCTGAAGGACAACCAGGCGGAGCCGCAGCTCTTCACGGTGCCGACCGCGGCCATGCGCCAGGGCGACTTCTCGGCGCTGCTCACGTCGGGCCAGTTCCCCATCAGGATTTACGACCCGGCCTCCTCGTGCCACACGGCCAACTGCGCCGTGACGCGCACGGCCTTCCCCAACAACGTCATCCCGGCCAACCGGCTCAACCCCGTCGCGGTGGCGTACCTCAACCTCTACCCGACGCCGAACGTCCCCGGCAACGCCGACGGCACGAACAACTTCTTCTCGAACCAGGTCCGCCACTCGAACTACCGTTCGTGGGTCGCGCGCTTCGACCACCGCATCAACGAGACGAACTCGCTCTTCGGCAAGTACTACCACAGCTTCAACCCCGAGGACCGCAACAACTGGACGGGCACGCCGCTCACGCAGGGCTTCGAGGAGCGCACCAACGACGGCGCGAGCCTCGACTGGACTTCCACGCTCTCGAATTCGATGGTGCTCGACATCCGCACCAGCCTGAGCCGCTTCGTGCAGCAGCGCCGGCCGGCCGCCGAGTTCGACCCGGCGTCGCTCGGCTTCTCGCCCGCGGCGCTGGCGGCGATGAACGGCTACAACTACATCCCGCGCTTCGACATCAGGACGTTCGACGCGCAGCGCCCCATCCGTTCGACGCTCGGCGCGAGCCGCTCGGACTGGAACGGCGGCCTGCTCCGCCCGTTCTACACCTTCGCCCTCCAGCCGTCTTTCACGCAGATCACCGGCGATCACACGCTGCGGTACGGCTACGACTACCGCGTCCTGCGCGAGAACTTCAGCTCGAACGGTTACCAGGGCGGCCGCTTCTTCTTCGACGGCACCTACACGACCATCGACACGACCACGACGACCAACAGCAACAACCAGACGAACGCTAACCGCAACCGTAACGTCTACGGCCGCGACGTGGCGGCGTTCCTGCTCGGCATCCCGACCGCCTCTTCCTCGCAGAGCATCATCGACGCGACGGGCATCAACTACTCGTTGCAGTCGCAGTACCACGGCTTCTACTTCCAGGACGACTGGCGCGTCACGCCGAAGCTCACGCTGAACCTCGGCCTGCGCTACGAGCTGGAGCTGGGCCTGACCGAGCGCTACAACCGCTTCATCCGCGGGTTCGACCCGACCACCACGAGCCCGATCAACGACCTGGCGCGCGCGGCCTACACGACGGCCTACAACGCCAACCCGTCGAACTTCATCGTCACGCCCGACCAGTTCCGCGTGCTCGGCGGCCCCGTCTACGCCGACGAGAACAACCGCGCGCTCTGGAACGCCGACAAGGCCAACTGGCAGCCGCGCCTCGGCGCCGCCTACCAGCTCGACGAGCAGACGGTGCTGCGCGCGGGCTTCGGCATCTTCATGTCGCCGTACCGCATCGCGCCGGACGACGTCCGGCAGGTCGGCTTCAACGCGCAGACGCCGTTCATCCCGACCAACGACCAGGGCCGCAACTTCATCGCCACGCTCGACAACCCGTTCCCGAACGGCCTCCAGCCCGCCTTCGGCTCGACCCGCGGCCTGCTGACCAGCGTCGGCGGCGAGCTGGGCGCGTCCGACGCGGGCCTCGTCCCCGCCGACCGCCGGAACGCGAAGTTCACGCGCTTCATCGTGGGCTTCCAGCGCGAGCTGCCCGGCCAGTTCGTGGTCGAGGCCAACTACGTCTCCTCGTGGGGGCGTGACATGGCCGTCAACCGCAACCTGAACTACGTCCCGCGCCAGTTCCTGGCCGACCTGAGCGGCGCGGCGACGCTCGCCGACGCGACGGCGCTCGACGCCGCGGCGAACACGTTCCTCTCGGCGAACGTCACCAACCCGTTCCGCAACCTCGCCGCGCTGACGGCCATCGGGAGCCCGTTCGCCACGGCGGCCAACATCTCCCGCGCGCAGTCGTCGGTCGCGTTCCCGCAGTTCACCAACGTCTTCGTGCAGGAGTACAACGGCTCGAACCGCTACAACTCGCTCCAGCTCCAGGGCATGAAGCGCCTGTCGCAGAACTTCAGCTTCAACGTGACCTACACGTACTCGAAGCTGCGCGAGCAGCTCACGTACCTGAACCCGTCCGACACCGAGCTGGAAGACCGCATCGGCACCGACGACCGCCCGCACCGCTTCACGCTGGCGACCGTCTACGAGGTGCCCATCGGGCGCGGCCGCTCCTTCGGCACCGACATGAACAAGGTGCTCGACGCCTTCATCGGCGGCTGGCAGTTCAACGGCACCTACGAGTGGCAGCAGGGCCACCCCATCCTGCTCTCGCAGGCGTTCTACTACAACGGCGACATCAGCCAGGTGGAGAGCCGCGCGGGCCAGCGCACGGGCGACGGCCGCAAGTACGGCATCGACCTGCCGGTCTTCGTCACGCCCGAGGGGACGGCCTTCGACACCACGTCGATCCTCAGGCTCAGCTCTTCGAGCCTGCGCACGATCCCGACGACGCTGGACAACCTGCGCCACATGCCCTTCAACAGCGTGCAGCTCTCGCTCACGAAGAACTTCAGCCTGGGCGAGGGGCGCAAGCTTCAGATCCGCGGCGAGGCGCTCAACGCCTTCAACCACCCGTACTTCATCGACCTGAGTGCGGACCCGACCAACGCGCAGTTCGGCCGCTACAGCACGCAGCGGAACAACCCGCGCGACATCCAGATCGGCGCGAAGTTCACCTTCTAAGCGCCTTTGACACCGGGCGGCATCCTGAGTGAGTCCGCCTGGCCTTGAACCGCGCGAGCCGCCCCCAGGCCCCAAGCCCCGGGGCGGCTCGCGTTCAATAACCAGTCGGTGCAAATCATATTTTGGCATTAAGACTAATCAGCTTCGCCCTTTTCCTCTTCGTCGCGGCCGCCGGTGCTGCCGCGGCGCAGACGAGCGACAACCCTGCGCTCGCCGTCAAGTGGCGCGACGCGCTCAGGCAGAAGCCCGAGTGGTACGCGGGCGCGGAGGCGCTGCGCGTCGCAGACAACCTGCTCCTCTACCAGCGCGAAGTGGGCGGCTGGCCCAAGAACATCGACATGGCCGCGCCCCTCTCGGAGAAGGAGCGCGCCGAGCTACTCAAGCTCAAGACCGAGACCGGGAAGGAAAGCTCCGCGACCATCGACAACGGCGCGACCTTCACGCAGTTGGAGTACCTCGCGCGCGTCCACACGGCGCAGAAGCAGGAGCGCCACCGCGAGGCTTTTCTGAAAGGTCTCGACTACCTGCTCGCCGCGCAGTACGAGAACGGCGGCTGGCCGCAGTACTACCCGCTCCGCAAGGGCTACTACTCGCTCATCACCTACAACGACAACGCGATGGTCGGCGTCCTCGAACTGCTGCGCGACGTGGCGCGGCGCGAGCCCGAATACGCCTTCGTGGACGAGGCGCGCCGCCTTAAGTCCGAGAAGGCGGTCGAGCGCGGCGTCGAGTGCATCCTGAAGACGCAGGTGAAGGTCGAGGGCCGCCTCACGGCCTGGGGCGCGCAGCACGACGTGACGACCTTCGCCCCCGCGCCCGCGCGCAAGTTCGAGCCCGTCTCGCTCGCCTCGCGCGAGAGCGTCGCCGTCACGCGCTTCCTCATGGGCGTCGAGCGCCCCGACGCCCGCGTCGTCGAATCAATCGAGTCGGCCGTCGCCTGGTTCAAGGCGACGCAGCTCTCCGGCATCCGCTGGGTCGAGCGTGAGGACAAGTCGGTGCCCGGCGGCATCGAGCGCACCATCGTCAAAGACCCGCAGGCCCCGCCGCTCTGGGCGCGCTTCTACGAGATCGGCACCAACCGCCCCGTCTTCGAGGGGCGCGACGGCGTCGTCCGCTACGACGTGATGGAGATCGAGGCCGAGCGCCGCAACGGCTACGGCTGGTACACGGAAGAACCGAACAGGCTCCTTAACAAGGACTACACGGCGTGGCAGAAGCGCCTGAAGAAGCAGTCAACCGAACAGTCGAAATAACCATGTCCGACCGCAGGGATTTCATCAAGAAGACTCTGGCCGCCGGGGCCGGCGCGCTCCTCCTTCAACACCTCTCGAACGGCGAAGCGCTCGCCCGCGCCTTCGCGGACGACGCAGACCCCTGGGCGCGCGTGCCCGAGATTCTCAAGCGCATCAAGCCGCCCGCGTTCCCGAAGCGCGACTTCGACGTGACGAAGCACGGCGCGAAAGGAGACGGAAAGTTCGACAACACCGAAGCCTTCCGCAAGGCCGTCGCCGCGTGCAACAAGGCAGGCGGCGGGCGCGTCGTCGTGCCCCCGGGCGTCTTCATGACGGGCGCGATTCATCTGCTCAGCAACGTCAACCTCCACGTCTCAGAGGGCGCGACCGTCAAGTTCGTGCAAGACCCGAAGGCTTACCTGCCCCTGGTCTTCTCGCGCTGGGAGGGCATGGAGCTGATGAACTACTCGCCCTTCATCTACGCCTTCGAGCAGCAGAACATCGCGGTGACGGGAACCGGCACGCTCGACGGCAACAGCGACCGAGAGCACTGGTGGCCCTGGAAGGGCCAGGAGCGACACGGCTGGAAGAAGGGCACGCCGAACCAGCTCAAGTCGCGCAACGCCCTGATGGAGATGGTCGAGCGCGGCGTGCCCGTCGCCGAGCGCGTCTTCGGCGAAGGGCACTACCTGCGCCCGCAGTTCGTCCAGCCCTACCGCTGCCAGAACGTCCTCATCGAGGGCGTCCGCGTCGTCAACTCGCCCATGTGGGAGTTGAACCCCGTGCTCTGCACCAACGTCACCGTCCGCAACGTCCGCATCGAGACGCACGGCCCGAACAACGACGGCTGCGACCCGGAGTCTTGCAAGGACGTGCTCATCGAAGGCTGCCTCTTCGACACCGGCGACGACTGCATCGCGGTCAAGTCCGGCCGCAACGCCGACGGAAGACGTTTGAATGTCCCTTCGGAGAACATCGTCATCCGCAACTGCCGCATGAAGGAGGGGCACGGCGGCATCACCCTGGGCAGCGAAATCTCCGGCGGCGTCCGCAACCTCTTCGCGGAGGACTGCACGCTCGACAGCCCGAACCTCGACCACGCGCTGCGCTTCAAGAACAACGCCGTGCGCGGCGGCCTTCTGGAGAACATCTACTTCCGCAACATCACCGTCGGGCAGGTCGCGCACGCCGTCCTGACCGTGGACTTCAACTACGAGGAGGGCGCGAAGGGCAAGTTCACGCCAGTCGTCCGCAACCTCTCCGTCCAGAATTTGAAGAGCGGCAAGAGCCGCCACGCGCTCGACGTGCAGGGCTTCGAGAACGCGCCCGTCTACGACCTGCGCCTGAAGGACTGCACCTTCGAGAACGTCGAGCGGCCCGCCATCGTCAAGAACGTCGCGGGCCTCAAGCTCGAAAACGTGAAGATTAACGGCACGGTCGTGGACAAGCTCGGCTGAGGTGAAGACTTTGAGACTCGCTTTAACCCTCCTCGCAATCCTCCTGCTCGCGCCCGCCGCGGCGGCGAAAGAGCCCATCACCGTCTTCATCGCCGGCGATTCGACCGCCGCCAACAAGGCCGAGAACAAGCGGCCCGAAACGGGCTGGGGCGAGCGTTTGCAGAAGCACTTCGACACCTCGCGGGTGCGCGTGGACAACCACGCCGCGAACGGCCGCAGCACGAAGACCTTCATCAGCGAGGGCCGCTGGCAGGCGCTCATCGACAAGGTCAAAGAGGGCGACTACGTCCTCATCCAGTTCGGCCACAACGACCAGTCGAAGGAGAAGGGCGAGCGCTACACGCCGCCCGACGACTTCCGCGCGAACCTCGCGCGCTTCGTCACAGAGGTGCGCGCGAAGAGGGCGACGCCGGTGCTGCTGACGCCCGTCATGCGCCGCCGCTTCGACAAGGACGGGAAGTTCTACGACGTGCACGGCGAGTACCCCGACCTCACCCGCCGCGTCGCCGCCGAGCAGCGCGTCGCGCTCATCGACATGCACCGGATGAGCGAGAAGGTTCTGGTGAAGTACGGCCCCGAGGAGTCGCGCAAGCTCTTCCTCCAACTGAAGGAGGGCGAGAACCCGAACTACCCGAAGGGCGTCGATGACAACACGCACTTCTCGCCGCTCGGGGCCGACATCATGGCCGGGCTCGCCGCGGACGGCCTCCGCGGGCAGAAGCTCGGGCTGGTCAAGTTTTTGAAGAAAGCCGAGTCGGGGAGGCGGTAAACGTCACCCCGCCGCGCCCCGTCTCGGCGTGCCGTAACGACTGTTATAAGCTTGGGAAAAGGACGAAAACAGTGTCAGACTCGAATCGCCTGAACCGCAGGGACTTCGTCAAGACCGCGGGCACGGCCGCCGCCGCGTCGCTCGTGCTCGGAGGGAACGCGCTCGCCTCGCCGCAGGCCAAGCGCCGCCGCTACGCCGTCGTCGGCACCGGCCACCGCGCGACGAGCATGTGGGGCGTAGACCTCGTCAAGAACTACTCGGACGTGCTGGAGTTCGTCGGCCTCGCCGACATCAACCCGAAGCGTCTGGCGGCCGGCAAGGAGTTGATCGGCGCGGACTGCCCGACCTTCACCGACTTCGATGAGTTGGTCGAGCGCGCGAAGCCCGAGCTGCTGATGGTCACGACCGTGGACTCCACCCACGTCGATTACATTACGCGCGCGCTCGAACGCGGCATCGACGTCATCACCGAGAAGCCGATGGTGACGGACGAGAAGCAGGTCAAGGCCGTCCTCGACGCCCAGCGCCGCAGCAAGAACCGGGTCATCGTCGCGCACAACTACCGCTACGCGCCGAAGCACCAGAAGATCAAAGAGCTGCTGGCGGCCGGCGAGATCGGCCCCGTCACCTCCGTGGACTTCAGTTGGTATCTCGACACGAGCCACGGCGCGGACTACTTCCGCCGCTGGCACCGCCTGAAGTCGAAGGGCGGGAGCCTCTGGGTGCACAAGGCGTCGCACCACTTCGACCTCATCAACTGGTGGCTCGGCGCCGACCCCGTCGAGGTGATGGCCTACGGCGAGCTGAACGTCTACGGCAAGGCGAACCCCTACCGCTTCACGCACTGCCGCCCGTGCCCGCACAAGGCGAAGTGCCCGTTCTACTGGGACATGACGAAGAACGCGCGGCTGATGAAGCTCTACGCGCAGGCCGAGGACGTGGACGGCTACCACCGCGACGGCTGCGTCTTCCGCGAGGACGTGGACATCTACGACACGATGTCGGCGGTGGTGAAGTACTCGAACGGCGTGTCGATGAACTACTCGCTCAACGCCGCGATGCCGATGGAGGGCTACCGGCTCGCCTTCAACGGCGAGGGGGGGCGGCTCGAAATCCGCGACTACGAGCGCCAGCCGTGGAAGCCCGAGTCCGACCCCGAGGTCTACCTCATCAAGAACTTCGGCGGCAAGCGCGTGCAGATCGAGATGCCGCAGATCACGGGCGGACACGCGGGCGGCGACGACCGTATCCGCGATGTCATCTTCCGCAACGTGAGCGTGCCCGACCACATGCGCCTGCCCGACGCGCGCGCCGGCGCGTTGTCGGTGCTGACGGGCGTCGCCGCGCGCACCAGCATCGAGAAGAAGCGCCCCGTCAAGATTTCCGAACTTGTCAGCCTATGAGTACGAACAGAACCGCGAGCGGTAGCGAGCGGGTCGTGGTTTCATTAAGAGAGCCGTTGTCGTAGCGCGCACCCGCTCGCTACCGCTCGCGGTTCTGTTTCAAAGGAGAGAGTCATGAGCAACGGTTTAAAGCTTGAGAAGTACACCCTCGGCGTGGGCGACCGCTTCGCGCACCAGGCGAAGGCGCAGTTGCGCGCGTGCGTGCGGGCCGCCGAAGCAGGCGTCGAGGTCACGCCCGTCTGGAACAAGTCCTACCGCGAGCACGGCATCGTCGGCTCGAAGCCGCCCTCGGTGCTCGCCGCCGCCGAGGCGGCCGTCAAGGAACTCGGCTGGGACAAGCCCTTCCACGTGGACGCCGACCACATCCGCCTCGACACCGTGGACGAGTTCATCGAGACGAGCGACTTCTACACGCTCGACGTGGCCGACTCCATCGGCGAGGCCGCGTCCGACGAGGACGTCTGGTCATTCATCGAGCGCCACCCCGAGCTGGTCGGCCGCATCGAGATTCCCGGCATCGCGGAGCCCTTCGAGACGACGCGGGAAGAGATCGAGCGCATCGCACGTAAGTTCCTCAAGGCCGTGCAGGACGCCGGGCGCATCTACCGCCACGTCTCCGCGCGGAAGGGCGAGGGCAACTTCATCGCAGAGGTCTCGATGGACGAGACCGACACGCCGCAGACGCCGCCCGAGCTTCTGGTCATCCTCGCCGCCATCGCCGACGAAGGGATTCCGGCGCAGACGGTCGCGCCCAAGTTCACGGGCCGCTTCAACAAGGGCGTCGATTACGTCGGCGACGTGGCGCAGTTCGAGAAGGAGTTCAACGAGGACATCGCCGTCATCAGCCACGCCGTCAAGACCTACGACCTGCCCCCGAACCTCAAGCTCAGCGTCCACTCCGGCAGCGACAAGTTCTCCATCTACGAGCCCATCCGCCGGGCGCTGGCGCGCACGGGCGCGGGCATCCACGTCAAGACCGCGGGCACGACCTGGCTCGAAGAGATCATCGGCCTGGCGGAGGCGGGCGGCGAGGGGCTCAAGCTCGCCAGGGAGATTTACAAGAAGGCGCTGGCCGACATCGACGCCCTCTGCGCGCCCTACGCGACCGTCATCGACATCGACCGCTCGAAGCTCCCCACGGCCGAGGAGGTCGAGGGCTGGACTTCCGAGCAGTACGTCGGCGCGCTCCGCCACGACCAGTCGAACCCGCTCTACAACCCTTCGCTGCGCCAGCTCCTACACGTCGGCTACAAGGTCGCGGCCAAGATGGGCGACAGGTATCTGAACCTGCTCAGGGAGAACGAAGAGGTCGTCGGCCGCAACGTGACCGAGAACCTCTACGACCGCCACATCAAGCCGCTCTTCATCGGCGCGGAGGCGGCGGCGGGCATTGGCGCTGACTGAGAGAGGTGCGGCGCGGTTATAAAGGTCAGAACCGCCCGCGGTAGCGGGTGGGCCTTTGTTAACCGAATGCTGCGTATCTCAAAGGCCCACCCGCCACCGCGGGTGGTACTGACCTGGTTTACGTAACATGAACTTAACCGAACTGACGAAGATGTACGACTTCACCGGCCGCACCGTGGTCGTGACGGGCGGGACGGGCGTACTCGGGCAGGCGATGGTGCGCGCCATTGTCGGCTGCGGCGCGAACGTGGCGCTCGTGGCGCGCAACCGCGAGAAGGCAGAGCCGCAGGTCGCCGCGCTCGAAGGCCCAGGGAAGGCCGTCGTCTTCACGGCCGACGTGCTCGACGCGGGAAGTTTGAGGGAGGCGGCACAGGAGGTCGTCAAGGAGTTCGGCCGCGTGGACGCTCTGCTCAACGGCGCGGGCGGGAACCACCCCGGCGCGACGACGAACCCGCAGCAGAAGTTCTTCGACCTGCCGGAGGAGGCCCTGAGGTTCGTCTTCGACCTGAACATGCTGGGCACGATCATCCCGAGCCAGGTCTTCGGCCGCCAGATGGCGGAGCAGGGCGAGGGCGTCATCCTCAACGTCTCTTCGATGTCGGCGGTGCGCCCCCTGACGCGCGTGCTCGGCTACTCGGCGGCGAAGGCGGGCGTCAACAGCTTTACGCAGTGGCTCGCCGTCCACCTCGCCACCGAGTACAGCCCTTCGATCCGCGTCAACGCCATCGCGCCCGGCTTCTTCCTGACCGAGCAGAACCGTTTCCTCCTCACCGACAAAGAGACCGGCTCGCTCACGCAGCGCGGACAAAGCATCATCGGGCACACGCCGATGGGGCGCTTCGGCGAGCCCAAAGACTTATTAGGCACTTTGTTGTGGCTTTTATCCCCCGCGTCGGCTTTCGTCACCGGAGTTGTGGTGCCTGTTGACGGAGGCTTCTCGGCCTTCGGAGGGGTCTAGAGGTTTGAGCATACCGACGACCGTTTAGAGGCGGGCTGCGGCCCGCCGGCGGTTGAGACATTGCGGCACGCCCCGGCGGGCGGAGCCCGCCTCTAAACGGCAGGTCAACTGATTATCAAACTGCGCTATGCACGGAGAATCGAACAGATGAGTAACGGTCTGAACATCAAGAAGGAGGGTGCGCTCGACTTCGTCTCCTTGGGCGCGCTCGTCCACCGCATCGACCCCGGCGTTATCCCCTTCCGCAAGGCCACCGGCTGCGACATACACGTCTCGGGCGGCGAGTTCAACTGCGCGGCCAACCTCGCCGACTGCTTCCGCCTCAACACCGGCGTCGCGACGGCGATGGTCGGCTACCCCATCGGCGAACTCGTGCAAGAGCGCGTCCGCGCGATGGGCGTCAAGCCCTTCTACAAGTGGTTCGAGCACGACGGCGTCCGCGGCCCCAACATCGCCGCCGTCTACAGCGACCGCGGCCACGGCGTGCGCGCCCCCGTCGTCTTCTACAACCGCTCGAACGAGGCCGCGGCGCTCCTCAAGCCCGGCGACTTCAACTGGGACGAAATCTTCAAGGGCGGCGTGCGCTGGTTCCACTCCGGCGGCATCTTCGCGGCGCTGTCGGAGACGACGGCCGAGACAATCGTCGAAGGCATGAAGGCCGCGAAGGCCGCGGGCGCGGTCACGTCCTTCGACCTGAACTTCCGCGAGAAGCTGTGGAAGATTTCGGGCGGCGAGGGTCGCGCGGTCGAGACGGTCGCGCGCATCGTGGAGAACGTTGACGTGCTCGTCGGCAACGAGGAGGACTTGCAGAAGGGCCTGGGCATCCCGGGCCAGGACGTGACGAAGAGCTCGAAGCTCGACCCGACGGCCTTCTTCGGCATGATTGACAAGGTGGTTAAGAAGCACCCGAACGTCCGTGTCGTCGCCACGACCTTGCGCGAGGTGCACACGACCAACCGGCACAGTTGGGGCGCGGTCGCGTGGGTCAACGGCGAGACTTACGTGTCACCCACCGCGGAACTCGACGTGCTCGACCGCGTCGGCGGAGGCGACGGCTTCGCCTCCGGCTTCTTCTACGGACTTTTGACGGGCGAGTCGCCCGAGGAGTCGCTCAAGCTCGGCTGGGCGCACGGCGCGCTTTTGACGACCTTCCCCGGCGACACGACGATGGCCTCGGTCGAGCAGGTGCGCGCCTTCGCCAAGGGCGGCTCCGCGCGCATCCAGCGTTAAAGCGCGATTTTGGGCTTTTGACTTGCAACTTTGAGCTTGCGTAACGCGATACGCGACTTGCGTATCACGTTACGCAAGTCGCGTACTGCGATACGAAGGCTTCGCATCGCGTTACGCAGGTCGAGAATCGCGTTACGCAAGCTCAAAGTTGCAATTCCGAGGCTTCGTATCGCGTTACGCGGCTTTAAGATTGTGATACGAAGGCTGAGTATCGCGTTACGCAGCTTTAAGATTGCGATTCCGAGGCTGAGTATCGCGTTACGCAGCCTTCGTATCGCGTTACCGGGCTTCAATAGCGCGATACCGGGCTTTAAAATCGGAGTACAAAGCTTCAGTTCTGAGCATTTTGACTTTCAATACGCGTGTTGAGCCTTAAAAGGCGCGTATCCGCGCAGGAAGGAAACATATGAGCACCAAGCCCGCGCCTTCGACAGTCGGAAAGGGAGCGCCCGACCTCGACCTCTCGCCCGCGGAGCTGCGCGCCATCGTCGAGCAGGCGCTGCTGACCGTCGGCCCCGGCGCGCGCGTCCTCGCCATCATCCCCGACAAGACGCGCGACGACAACACCGACCTCCTCTTCCCCTTCGCCGCCGAGATACTCAAAGACCGCGGGGCCGAGCAGTTCGACGCCCTCGTCGCGCAGGGCACGCACATGCCCATGACCGAGGGGGAGAAGCGCTCCAAGGTGGGCCTGGGCGAGGGCGCGTCGCTTCCCCTGCTCGGACACATCTTCGACCACCAGTGGAACAGGCCCGAGGAGCTGGTTGACCTCGGAGAGTTGAGCGCGGAACGCGTGGGCGAGCTGACCGGCGGTCTCATCAACGAAGCGGTCAAGGTCAACCTCAACCGCCTGCTCGCGCCGGGCGTCTACGACACGGTGCTCATCTTCGGCGCGACCGTCCCGCACGAGGTCGCGGGCTTCGCGGGCGGCGCGAAATACTTCTTCCCCGGCGTCGCCGGCCCCGACCTGACGCACGCCACGCACTGGCTCGGCGCGCTCGCCTCCATCGAGAACGTCATCGGCCGCGTCGAGACGCCCACGCGCCACATGATCGAGGCCGCCGCCGACCTCGTCCCCGCGCGCGTCATCTCCATCAACTCCGTCGTCACGCGCACGGAGGACGAGCGCCTTCGCACGCACGCCCTCTTCTGCGGCGACTTCCGCGAAGCCTTCCGCCGCGCCGCCGAGGTCAGCCGCCAGGTGCACATCAAGTACACGGGAAGAAAGTACAGACGCGTCGTCGCGCTCCTCGACGAGCACTACGACGAACTGTGGGTCGGCGGCAAGGCGAGCTACAAGCTCGGCGGCATCATCGAGGAGGGCGGCGAACTCGTCATCTACGCCCCGCACCTCCGCGCCATCTCCGAGACGCACGGCCTGCTGATCGAAAAATACGGCTACGCCCCCATCGACCGCGTCCGCGAAATGGTCGCGCTCTCCACGGAGCTGCGCTCGAACCTCGCCGTGGCCGCGCACCTCGCGCACGTCTCCTACGCGGGCTCGCGCGACGCGACGGGCAAGGTCGTCCCGCGCTACACCATCACGATGGCCTCCGCGCTCGACGAGTCCACCTGCCGCCGCGTCAACCTCGGCTTCATGGATCACCGCGAGTTCCGCCGCGAGGACTACGACAACGACCCCGACACCCTCGTCGTCGAACGCGCCGGCCGCGACCTCTACCTTGTCGAACCGCACTAAGGGAAGTAGACAGTAGTCGGTAGTCAGTAGACAGTAGTCAGTAGTTTTAGAACCCGGCCGCCAACGGGTGTGTTTGTAACCCGAAGAGAGGTGAGATTATGGCGGCGCGGTCGTTTGAGGACGTGGAGGTGTGGCGGAAGGCTCACGCGTGGGTGTTGGGCGTGTATCGCTTTACGGAGCAATTCCCCAGGCATGAGCTTTTCGGGTTAACGTCTCAACTGCGACGGGCCGCGGTCTCAGTTCCTGCGAACTTCGCGGAAGGGTTCAAGAAGCGTAGCCATTTGGATAAGCTACGCTTCTATAACATCGCGCAAGGCTCACTGGAAGAATGTCGCTACTATTTCATCTTAGCGCGAGACTTGAATTACGGAGACTCAACTGCTCTCAAGAACAGGGCAGAGGAAATCAGTAAGATGCTCGATAGTTACATGCGCTCGCTCCGTTCCGCGCTCAAAGGTTTTCCTACTGACTACTGACTACTGACTACTGTCTACTCTTTATTCTTGAGAGTAAGTTTCGACGAACTCCATCAAACTCTCCGGCGCGCCCTGCTCAAGGTCGGCTTCGAGCAAGGGCGCGCCGAGTTGTGCGCGCGCCTCTTCGCCGAGACCGACCGCGACGGCGTCTACACGCACGGCCTCAACCGCTTCCCGCGCTTCATGGAGATGATAGGGAGGGGGATTGTTGACGTGGGCGCGAGTCCCGTCCGCGTCGAGGCGCACGGCTCGCTTGAGCGTTGGGACGGGCGTTCAGGCCCGGGCAATCTCAACGCACACGAGTCGATGGCGAGGGCCGTCGAGCTTTCCCGGCGGCACGGCGTCGGCTGCGTCGCCCTGCGAAACACTAACCACTGGATGCGCGGCGGGAGCTACGGCTGGCAGGCGGCCGAGGCAGGGGCGCTCGCCTTCTGCTGGACGAACACGCTGCCCAACCTGCCGCCGTGGGGCGGGACGCGACCCCTTTTAGGCAACAACCCCCTCGTCATCGCCGTCCCGCGCCCCGCGGGTCACGTCGTGCTCGACATGGCGATGTCGCAATTCTCCTACGGCGCGCTCGCCTCCTACCGCTCGCGCGGCGAGCAACTGCCGGTCGTCGGCGGCTTCGACAAAGCGGGCCGACTCACGCGCGACCCGGCGGCCGTCGAAGAGTCGGGCCGCCCGCTGCCCGTCGGCTTCTGGAAAGGCTCCGGCCTCGCGCTGCTCCTCGACATGGCCGCGGCGCTCCTCTCAGCCGGCACGGCCACGCACCAGATTCCACCCGACCCGCTCGCGGAGACGCGCCTCTCGCAGGTCTTCCTCGCCTTCGACATCTCAACGCTCGGCGGAGCCGAGTCGCGCATTGCCGACGACATCGTCGAGAGTCTTCAGGGCGCGCGTTACCCCGGCGAGCGCACGCTTCAAATCAGACGTGAGAACGCGGAGCAGGGCATCCCTGTTGACCCTGAAGTTTGGGAACAGTACCGCGAGCGGTAGCGAGCGGGCGCGTGTGACATCAATCATGTCGTTGATGCCACACGCGCCCGCTCGCTACCGCTCGCGGTACTGTTAAGGCTTTTTCGGCGCGGGTAGGGGCTTGTCGAAGACCTTGATGAGGATCATGGCGAAGTCCTTCCCGACGGTGCTGCGCATGTGCGGCGTGCCCCGCGGGACGACGATTAAGTCCCCCTTCTTCACGTCGAAGCTCTGGCCGCCCTTAATGCCGGGGCCGCGCCACTCGCCCGGCTCGACCTCCTTCGGCGTCTCAAGCGTCCCGCCGAGCGTGAGCGTGGCCGTGCCTTCGAGCACGTAGTAAACGTCGTCCGACGCGTCGTGTATCTCCGCCGACGCTGCCGCGAGGTTGTTCTCGTGCTGGACGGCGACGCGTAGCTCCATCCCCTCGCCGCCGATCAGCTCGTGCCCCTTGTTCGTCTCGGGATGCAGCTTCCGCTCCACGTCGGCCAGAGACTGAGCCGTCAGTACCACGTACGGCCTGATGGGATTGCTCGGCGCGCGCCCCGCCGTCTGCTTCTCCGTAGTCTGCGCCGAAGCCCCCGCCGCTGACACGGCCGTCAAGACGAATGCGCAGACGGCGCTTCTGATGCTCGAAGTCATATCGAAATCAACCCTCCCTCAACCCGCATAAATCATTTCAACTATTCCCGAGACCCTCTGCCCGACCCTTCGCGTCAACGGCTCTGCCCCAGCAGCCACGCCGCGAGGTCTTTCGCCGCCTTGTAGTTGTCGTATTCGGGCGGGAGCCTCCTCCCGTCAACGTACTCGTTGTAGAGCCAGGGGTCGCCGACCGCGAAGACCGTCCCGCGCCCGTGCCTGGCGACGGCCATCACGACATCCCCGTTGTGCTCAAGCACCGACGACGCGGGCTTCGTGAGCGCAAGCGTCGAAATCTCCTTCAGGTAGAGCGTGCGCGCCGTCTTGAAGATCGAGTGCCCGGCCGGGACGTTGATTTTGCCCTCGTGCCAGTTGGTGCCCTGCACGCGGTTCTTGCTGTCCTTATTGAACTGGATGCCGAACTCCCTGGCGAGCGTGTTGAAGCGGTCGAACTCGGCGTTCCCCGCGTCGTTGTGAAAGAGGACGAGCACGCCGCCCGCCTTCACCCAGTCGGAGACGGCCTTGACGTGCTGCGGCTCGACGAAGTTCGGCTTCTCCGTCTCCTTCTCCGTGTCCGGGTCTACGATGATGTAAACGTCCGCACCCTTCAGGTTCTGCGCCGTCGGGGCCGCGCTCAGGGTCTCGGTCTTCGCGCCGTAGTTGCTGAAGATGTGGCCGAGGACGTGGAAGCCCGGGTGCGGCCGCTCGTCCCACTTGTAGTGCCACACGGTCGCGCGCCCCGACGCGTCCCTTTTCACCTCGTGGTTGAAGTAGTCGTCGAGCAGCACGGTCTTCCCACGGCCTACCGAGCGGCCTTCGGCCGCCTCCATCTCCGTCGCGGCCATCAGGAACGCGCCGACGCCCTTCGCGTCGTTGGTCACGACCTTCTCGCTCAGGTAGTACTCGTAGCTGCCGTCGCGGTAGGGGTTGCCGCCGAGGCCCGCGACGCTGACCGTGCCCTTGAAGTTGATGCCGCCGCCGGGCGCGTCCTCGACGAACTGCTTCCGCATCCCGGCCCAGCCCTTCTGCGCGACCTTCAGGTACGACTCCGGCAGGTAGCCGAGGCGCACGCCCTTGCCCAGTGCGTAGACGAACATCGCCGCCGCGGACGATTCGAGGTAGTTGCCCTTCTCGCCCCCCTTGTCGAGCACCTGATACCAGAGGCCGGACTTCGGCTCCTGGTACTTCTCGACGGCCGCGGCCAGACGGCCGAGAATCGCTATCAACTCGGCGCGCTTCGGGTGGTTGGCGGGGAAGTGCGGGAGCGTGTCCACGAGCGCCATCGCGTACCAGCCCATCGCGCGCCCCCAGAAGTGCGGCGAGCGGCCCGTCGCGGGGTCGGCCCACCGCTGCTTACGCGACTCGTCCCAGCCGTGGTAGAGCAGGCCGGTCTTCGCGTCGCGCGAGTGCCTCTCCATCAGGACGAACTGCTTCGCGATGTCGTCGAACGCCTCCGGCTCGTTGAAGGTCGCGGCGTACTCGGCGTAGAAGGGCTCGCCCATGTAGAGGCCGTCGAGCCACATCTGCGAAGGGTAAATCTGCTTGTGCCAGAAGCCGCCCTCGGACGTGCGCGGGTGCGTGCGCAACTGGTCGCGCAGGTGCGCGGCCGCCTTGGCGTACTTCTCCTGCCCCGTGACCTTGTAGAGCATCAGCAGGAGCCGGCCGGACTGCACGTTGTCTATGTTGTACTCTTCCTTCCGGTAGGTCTTGATCGTGCCGTCGTCGGCGACGAACTTGTCGATGATGCGCTTGACGTAGTCGAAGTAGCGCCCGTCGCCCGTGTTGAGCCAGACGTCCTCGATGCCCGTGAGCGCCACGCCCTGCTCGTACGTCCACCTGTCGGGCCGCGACGGGTCGCTCTTCACGGCCTCCGGCCAGAGCGTCATGACGGTGGTCGCCATCCGCTCGGAAAGGGGCGCGGCCGACTGCCCGCGCGCAACTCCCGCGCAAACGGAAAAGATGAAGAGAGCGACGATAATTTTCGCCTTGAGATTCAAAGGGACACCCTCCGTAAAAAGCTTCGCACTAAGCGTGAATGACCAATCTGCCCGCCGGGATTTTTCACAACCCGACCTTCAAAAGATGCAAAATCGTTAAATGGTTAGACCTTTAAGTACGATACCGAAATAAAACATTCGACAAATCGAAAAAATGTCTGTAGAATGCCGCAGTCATTGAAAACACCCGGCCGATTGATTTTACCGAGCCTTCAAAGCCTCGCCGCCGTGGTCAACATTAATTTCAATCAGGACGAATGGTATGACCGATTTGAATAACGACATCTTCAAGACCATCGACCCCGACCGTCGCGGCACGACCTCTGAGGAGGTCATCTCGCAGCTCCGCGAGATGATCCACCGCGGCGACCTGCGCCCCGGAGACCGCCTGCCGCCCGAGCGCGACCTCGCCAAGCTGCTCGGCGTCAGCCGCCCGACCCTGCGCGCCGGAATACGTTCGCTCGCGGCCGTCGGCGTCCTCCAATCACGGCAGGGCGCGGGCACCTTCGTCGTCAAGGCCGACGGGCCGCCCTCTCTCGACAGCAGCCCGCTACGCCTGATGGCCTCGCTCCACGGCTTCACCTCGGCCGAGATGTTCGAGGCGCGGCAGGCTTTGGAGATGGCCGTCGCGGGGCTCGCCGCCGAGCGCGCCACCGGCGACCAGATGGCGTCGATGGCCGAGGAGGTCACGGGCATGTTCGCCTCGCTCAACGACCCCGAGCAGTTCCTCGTCCACGACGTGCGCTTCCACCAGACGGTGGCGGCCGCCTCCGGCAACCGCATCCTCACCTCCCTGATGAACATGGTGGCGACGATCCTCTTCGACACCCGCATCAAGACCGTCAAGCGCGCGACCGACCTGAAGGAGTCGGCGGAGATGCACCGACACGTCTACCGCGCCATCCGCGAGCACGACCCGGAGGCCGCGCGCCACGCCATGAGCGCCCACCTCTCGAAAGCACAGAGGGCCTGGGAGGCCGAGGCGCAGGAGACCTCCGAGGCGGGCGGCGACGATTCAAACAACTCCGACGGTAACGGCAACGGCGCGGGCCTCGCGCCCTAACGCGCGACGCGGGCGCCGCCGCCCTTCATCACGCGCTCGACCTCGCCGAGCGTCGCCATCGTCGTATCGCCCGGCGTGGTCATCGCGAGCGCGCCGTGCGCCGCGCCGCACTCCACCGCCCACTGCGGGCCGCGACCCGTCAAAAATCCATAGATCAAACCGGACGCGAACGAGTCTCCGCCGCCCACGCGGTCGAAGATTTCGAGGTCCTCGCGCGTCTGCGACTGGTAAAGCTCGCCGCCCATGTAGCAGACCGCGCCCCAGTCGTTGACGGTCGCGGTCTTCGCGTTCCTGAGCGTCGTCGCGACGACCTTGAAGTTCTCGAACTCCCCGACGGCGCGCTCGATCATCTTCCGGAAGTTGCCCACGTCGAGCTTCGAGTGGTGCTCGTCCAACCCCTCGACCTCGAACCCGAGGCAGGCCGTGAAGTCCTCCTCGTTGCCGATCATCACGTCCACGAGCGAGGCCAGCTCGCGGTTGACCTCCTGCGCGCGCGCCTTGCCCCCGATGGACTTCCAGAGCGAGTCGCGGTAGTTCAGGTCGTACGAGATGACCGTGCCGTGCCTCTTCGCCGCCTGCATCGCCTCGCGCGCGACGGCGGGCGTCGTCTCGGAGAGCGCGCAGAAGATGCCGCCTGTGTGGAACCAGCGCGCGCCCTCCCGGCCGAAAATCTGCTCCCAGTCGATGTCGCCCGGTTTGAGCTGCGAGACGGCGGTGTGCCCGCGGTCTGAGCAGCCGAGCGCGGCGCGCACGCCGAAGCCGCGCTCGGTGAAGTTCAGGCCGTTGCGCACCTCGCGCCCGACGCCGTCGTACTTGCGCCAGATGACGTGCGACTGGTCAACGCCGCCCTGATAGATCAAGTCCTGCACGAGTCTGCCGACGGGGTTGTCGGTGAGCGCCGTAACGACCGCCGCGTCGAGGCCGAAGCAGCGCTTCAGGCCCCGCGCGACGTTGTACTCGCCGCCGCCCTCCCAGACTTGGAAGGTGCGCGTCGTGTGGACGCGGCCCTCGCCCGGGTCGAGCCTGAGCATCACCTCGCCCAGCGAGACGACGTCCCAGCGGCACTCCGACTTATCCTTCACCTTCAGCGCGTCCGTCATGTGCTACCCCCTGCTCGGAGCCCCCTCCAGGTTCGCCGGTTCGAGCCGCGGCGCGAGAAGGTGGATGACGAGCAGCGCGAAGAGGTAGGCCGAGGCGGCGATGATGAAGATGGGGACGTAAGAGCCCGTGCGCTCCAGAATCGCGCCGACGACCAGGGCGATGAGCATCCCGCCGATGGAGCCCGCCATGCCGCCGATGCCGACGACCGAGCCGACGGCGCTGCGCGGGAACATGTCGGAGGTCAGCGTGAAGATGTTGGCCGACCAGCCCTGGTGCGCGGCCGCCGCGATGCCGATTAAAATCACCGCCGTCCAGAGGCTCGTCGTCTGCGCGGCGAAGACGATGGGCACGACGGCCAGGGCGCAGACCAGCATCGCTATCTTGCGGCCGGCGTTGACGCTGTAGCCGCGCTTGATGAGCGTGGAGGAGAGCCAGCCGCCGCCGATGGAGCCTACGTCGGCGATGATGTAGATGGTCGCCAGAGGCAGCCCGAAATCCTTGAGGTTGAGGCCGTGCTGCTTGTTGAGGAAGTCGGGCAGCCAGAAGAGGTAGACCCACCAGATGGGGTCGGTCAGGAACTTGCCGACGGCGAAGGCCCACGTCTGCCGGTGGGGCAGCAGACGCCCCCACGGCGTCTTAGTCACGGGGTCGGGCGGGTCTGACTGGATGTATGCCAACTCTTCTTTCGAGAGCCGCGGGTGCTCTTCGGGCTTCTTGTAGAGCAGGAGCCAGAAGGCGACCCAGACGAAGCCGACTGCGCCCGTCAGGATGAAGGCCCACTGCCAGCCCCACGCGATAGTGATGATGGGGACGATCAGCGGCGTCGCCAGCGCGCCGACGTTCGTGCCCGCGTTGAAGATGCCGGTGGCGAGCGCGCGCTCCTTCTTCGGGAACCACTCGGCGACGGTCTTAATCGAGGCGGGGAAGTTGCCGGCCTCGCCCAACCCCAAGGCGAAGCGCGCGATGCTGAAGCCCGCGACCGAGCGCGCCAGCGCGTGCGCCATCGCGGCCAAACTCCAGACGATGACGGCGAGACTGAACCCTTTGCGCGTCCCGATCTTGTCCATCACCCACCCGACCCCGAGCAGGCCGATGGCGTAGGCGCACTGGAAATAGAAGACGATCCAACTGTACTCGACCTCCGAGAATCTGATCTCGGCCTGGAGCGTCGGTTTCAGGATGCCGATGACCTGGCGGTCGATGTAGTTGATCGTCGCGGCGAAGAAGAGGAGGGTGCAGATGACCCAGCGGTAACGCCCGACCCGGCCCGTGACGCCCTCGGCCGCGGCGATGGCGGCCCCCGTCGCGCTCGCGCCGGCCGACATCGGCGGCGCGACTTCCGACTGCGACTTCGGGTAAGCGGTTTCTTTAACCGGTTTGCTTATCTCGCTCATAATCGTTTCCCGCAAAGAAGAGAAGGGTTACTCCGCGCCCGAGCCTTCACAGGACGAGCACGTCGGGCGAAAGATACTCGCGCCCTCCGACTCGGACGTGGATTTGGGGCCAGTTGGGGGTTGTGGTTATTACCTCTACACCTTCGGCCGAGGCGATGCAAGTCTCCTCGGCCTTCGAGCCCGTGACCGTCGGGTTCCAGGCGAAAGCCTGGTTAATCTGAACCGTCTCGGTGTTCGCCGGGTGCGCCACCCAGTCGCGCGTGCGGTAGCCGGCCGCGCCCCCCTGGTGGTGCAGGCGCTCCTCGCCGGGAAAGCCTTCCTCGGCGTAGGCGTCGGCAGCGACGCGGTACAGCTCCGAGCCGGCCGCGCCCGGCCGCGTCGCCGCCAAAAGCTTCGCGTTGACGCGCGCCGAGGCGTCCGTGCGCCTTCGTAAGTCCCCGGAGATTTCTCCCGCGCAGACGATGCGCGAGAGCGACGCGACGAGCCCCTTGCGTCTCGCGCAGGTGACGAGCATCACGACGCGCTCCCAGGCTTTATCCGTCGGGATCGGATGCCTGTACTTCGCAATCCGCTCGTCGGCCGCGACCAGCGTCACGACCGAGCGCATGCCGCGCGCGGTCAGCGAATCACTCACACGCCGGGCGATCTCGGTCTCGGTCAATCCGGGCGTGAGCGACCTCGCCACCGCGCCCAGCACCTCGCCCGCGTCGCGCCCGAGCTGCCTGAACCTTTCCGACTCCGGCGGCGTGAGCTGGTAACGACAACGCGAGACGAGGCCGTCGATGGACTTCACGTTCGGGCCGAGGGGCAGGTCGGAGCCGAGCGCGACGCCGCTGCCTATCACCTTCGTCGCAAGGTCTGCGATGAAGGTCGGCGACGCCTTCTCCTCCTCCCAACCGTACTCGACCGGCTCGAAGTCAGTCCCCGCCAGCTCCTCTTCCAGCATCCGCGCCAACTCGATGCGGCTCGCGAGCGCGTACCGCCTCCCGTCCGCGCCCACGACGAGCGCGCACGCGCCTTGCTCGCGGCTCGTGTCGATGCCGTTATTGCCCCCGGCCGTTAGCCAAGCGAAATTCGGCTGCGCGACCAGAACCACGCCGCCCAACCCCTCAGCCGCCAACATCCGCGTCAGCCGCTCGCTCTTCTCCGCTATCTCCGCCTGCTTATCCATTTCTTCAGTGATAAGTGATGAGTGATGAGTGATAAGAAAATCCAAGGCCCGTCTTCTCCTCTTATCACTCATCACTCATCACTCATCACCCTCCTACGTGTTGACCCCGCTGGCGAGGAAGCCGCCGTCCACGGCGAGGATCTCGCCCGTGACGAAGCTCGAAGCGTCGGAGGCGAGGAAGACGGCGGCCCCGGCCAGCTCCTCGACCTTGCCGAAGCGCCCCATCGGCGTGCGGAGCAGGAACTCGCGCCCACGCTCGGTCCCGTCGAGCAGGTGCTCGTTCATCTTCGTGCGGAAGACGCCGGGCGCGATGGCGTTGACGTTGACGCCGCCCTGCGCCCACTCGACGGCCAGAGACTTCGTCAGCGAAGCGACCGCGGCCTTGCTCGCCGAATAGGCCGCGACCTCGGCCAGCGCGACGAAGGAGGAGAGCGAGGCGATGTTGATGACGCGGCCGTAGCCCCGCCCGAGCATGTGCCGGCCGAAGATCTGGCAGGCGCGCAAAGTCCCCGTCAGGTTCGTCTCGATGACCTCCGCCCACTCTTCCTCTTTAAAATCCACGGTCGGGGCGCGTATCGTCCGGCCGGCGGAGTTCACGAGGATGTCCACCTTGCCGAACTCCGCGACCGCCGCGTCCAGCACCGCGCGTATCGTGTCGCGCCGCGACACGTCCGAGGTCATCCGCAGCGTCCGACGGCCGCGCCCCTCCAACTCCGCGGCGACCGTTTCGACCCGTTCGCCGCTGCGCGAAGTGGCGACCACGTCCGCGCCCGCGTCCGCCAAACCGTGCGCGATGGCGCGGCCGACGCCGGACGTGCCGCCGAAGACCACCGCCACGCGGCCTGCGAGTTCAAAAGGGGCGTAGCTCATCTGGGGGCGTAGCTCATCTGCTCGCTTCTAACCCGTCTTTACGGCCGCCTCGGGCGTGGTCGCGGCAGCGGTTCCAGTGAATCTTGTGAGGCCGGCGTGCTACGCGGAGAAACGTCGGCCTCGGGCTTGTAACAAAATTTTAAGAAGGTAATACCAATTAACCGGATAGCAACTATTGTGTAACACCACTCCCCGATTCCTGTCAAGTCAATTTCCCGCGAGCCTCTCCGTTTTCTCCGACGATTTCACACCTTGCCGTAATTTACCTTGCCTTACCAATGTTGTTTATGGTAAATACTGTGCTCATATTGAATAAGTGGTTAGACCACTCATCATATTTTCGCATCGGAGCCGCGGGTGCAGGGGCAATCCTCTCCGGGGACATTTTCAGCAAAAGGGAAGGGGTATATTTTGTCAGCTCCCAAACAAAATCAGTTCGTGCGGCGCGTCGTGGGCGTTAACGTCTGGCTCGGCCGCGCCGAAGCCGACGCCGCCGACTTTCAGGCTCGTCCCATTAACTACGAAGTCCTCCCGGCCGAAGAGGCGGTCGGCCGCGCGCAATGGGAAGAGATACAACGCGTCGGGCGCGAGAAGGAGGGCGACATCGTCTTCATCCTCCTCGGCGGCCGCGGCGCGCAGGCGATGTACAAGCAGGTCGCCGAGATCGCGAAGACCGACGAGGCCGACGAGCTGCTCGGCCGCCTGCACGTCTTCACGCAGGACGCGCTCGCGCCGATGCGCATGGACAACGGCCTCAGCTTCGTGCGCGACTTCGAGCGGCTGCTCGGGCCGGACTTCTTCAGGAAGGTGAAGAGCTTCACGCCGATGCGCACGGACACCGACGACCTCGAAGGCGAGCTGGCGCGCTACCTTGAGAAGCTCGACGCTTTGGGCGGCATAGACATCTTCTTCCTCGGCATGGGGCCGGAGCCGGGCGAGGCTTCGCACCTCGCCTACATCAAGCCGGGCTCGGGCGCGGCGGCGGGCGACCTCGCGGGCGTCATCCCGATTTCGCCGAGCATCCTCGAACACCACATCAGCAAGTTCAAGGTCGGCGGGAGCAACGTCACGCCCGAGGACGAGGCCGAGTGCCGCGCGGCCTCTTACATCCTGACCCTCGGCCCCGCGGCCATCCTCGGAGCGCGCCGCATCGTCCAGTCCATCGTGGACGCCTCGACCTCGCCGGCCAAGCCCGCGAGCTACAAGCGCCTGATCGAGACGGAGATTTCCGAAGACCCCGAAGAGCGCGCCCGACAGCTCGACGAGAACCCCGGGCTCTGGCTGCGTCTGCACCCGAACGTCCGGTCTCTGATTCTGCCCGACGTGCTGCAAGCCTGAAGAGGCGTGACGGAAGTAAGTCTTAATAATGCCCAGCACCACCCCAACGCAGACCCCGCCCGTCGGCGACTACGCGATCATCGTCTCTTCCGAAGACAACCTCGCGGTCGTCAAGGAGCCGACCGCGCCGGGGCTTGAGGTCGCGCTGCCCGGCGGGCGCGTGGTTCGCGTCAACGACTCGGTGCCGCCCGGCCACCGCTTCGCCACGCGCGACATCCCTGCGGGCGAGTACGTCCTGCAATACGGCCACCCCATCGGCACGAGCCTCGGCATACGCGAGGGCGACCTGATCTCGCACGCGAACATGACGGACGAAGTGCCCGTCGTCCGCGAGCTGCCCGAAGACCTTCACACGCCAGCGCCCGACTACATTCCGGAGTCCGAGCGCGCGACCTTCAAGGGCTTCCGGCGGCCGGACGGGCGCGTCGGCACGCGTAACTTCATCCTCATCGTCCCGACCTCGATGTGCGCGAGCCACGAGGCGCAGCAGATCGCACTGATGGCCGAGTTACTCCACTACAAGCGCGAGCGCTTTCCCAACGTGGACGGGGTCGTCGCCATCCCGCACAACAAGGGCTGCGGCTGTCAGGAGGGCTCGACCATCGAGGTCATGCTGCGCACGCTCTCGAACTACGCCGACCACCCGAACGTCGGCGGCGTCGTCCTGCTCGACCTGGGCTGCGAGAAGACGAACCTGGCGCGCGTCGAGAAGTACCTGCTCAGGCGCGAGAAGTCTTTCGACAAGCCGGTCGCCAAGATAGGCATTCAGGAGATCGGCGGCACGCAGGCGGCCATCGAGCGGGGCTTGAGGGAAGTCGAACGGATGCTGCCAGAGGTGAACCGCATCGAGCGCGAAGAGTTCCCGGTGAGCGAGCTTGTGCTCGGCGTGAAGTGCGGGGGCTCGGACGGCTTCTCAGGCATCTCGGCCAACCCGAGTTTGGGCCGCGCCGCGGACACGCTCGTGCGCTCGGGCGGCACGGTTCTCATCACCGAAGTCCCAGAGTTCTGCGGGGCCGAGCACATCATCGCGCACCGCGCGAAGGACGCCGAGACCGGCCGCGCCGTCTACCGCATGATCGACTGGTATAAGGATTACGCCTCGAAGTTCGGGGCCGTGCTCGACCAGAACCCGAGCCCCGGCAACGTCGCGGGCGGACTGCTCAACATCACCATCAAGTCGCTCGGCGCGATGTCGAAGGCCGGCACGACGCGCGTCGAGGGCGTCGTCGAATACGCGGAGCCCCCGAAGGGGAGGGGACTGCACCTGATGCAGGGGCCGGGCTACGACCAGGAATCGACGCCGGGTCTGGTCGCGGCCGGGGCCACGGTCGTCGTCTTCACGACGGGGCGCGGGACGACCATCGGCAACGCCATCGCGCCCGTCGTCAAGCTTGCCTCCAACGACGCCGTCTTCAGACGCATGTCGCGCGACATAGACCTCTCGGCCGGCAGCATCCTCGAAGGCACCGAGACCATCGAAGAGGTCGGGGCGCGCGTCTTCGAGCACGTCCGCCGGGTCGCGAGCGGCGAAGTGCTCGCCCTCGCCGAAGAGCACAAGCACAGGGAGTTCCAGTTCTGGGCCGAGCAGACAGTTTCGCTGTGAGGAATAGTAGGCAGTAGGCAGATGGCAGTAGGCAGTTGAAAGCCCCGCTGTTGAGAAGTTCGGGTTAATCATTCAGCGTCCGTCACGCGGGGCGCACTGCCTACTGCCATCTGCCTACTGCCTACTGATTTATTAGGAGCAGTCATGCCAACAAGGAAAGACGCCGCCTCGTCAACGGGCGTCATCGACGCGCCGGAGCCGAGGGCTCAGGCCAACACGCACGAGCCGCAGGGCCCGGCCAAGGCGACGCTGATGCTTCTGCGTCTGCTGCGCGCGGCGCAGCCCATCTCGCGCGCCGAGCTTGCGCGCCGCGTGGGCGTCAACCGCAGCACGGTCACCGACGCCTTCAAACAACTGATTGCGGCGGGGGTCGTGCGCGAGGAGCCGGCGGAGCAGCCCGCGCCCGGCGCGAACCGCGCGCTCGGCCGCCCCGCGCTCGCACTCTCCTTCAACGACGATTACGGCTACTTCATCGGCGTCAACGTCGGCGTGCGCCGCTCGACGGTCGGGCTCGCCACGCTGACGGGTCGGGTCTTCGCCGAGGAGGAGTTCGAGACCCCGCCCGACGCTTCCGACGCGCTCGCGAAGATTAGAACGACCGTCACGGGGCTCTGCGCGCAGGCGCGGGGGCGCAGGCTGAGGGCGATAGGGGTGAGTGTGCCGGGGCCGGCGGACGCGGCGCGGGAGAGGATCGTCTACGCGCCGCACCTCGGTTGGCAGGACGTTGACGTGGCGAACGCGCTGCGTTTCGACGCGGAGGGCCGCCCGTCGCTCGCGGGCGGGCGCGTGCGCGTGGTCGTCGAGAACGACGCGACCGCGGCGGCGCTTTACGAGCTGCGCCTGCGCCTGGGCCGTGACGAGTCTGAGCGCCTGGACGACTTCATCCTGGTGAGGTCGGGCACGGGGCTCGGCGTCGGGCTCGTGCTCGGCGGCGAAGTCTTCCGCGGCGACGCGGTCGGCGAAGGGCTGGCGGGCGAGTTCGGGCACATGACGATTGTCGCGGGCGGCAAGACGTGCGTGTGCGGCAACCGAGGCTGCTGGGAGCGCTACGCCTCGGCCCCGGCCGCCGCCGCGCTCTACGTGGGCGAGCGGATGCAGATGGGCGGGCAGACGCCGCCGCGCTTCGTCGAGATCGTGGCGCGCGCCGAAGGGGGCGAGTTGCGCGCGCAGCGGACTCTTGAGCGCGTCGGCGAGTACCTCGGCATCGGCATCGCGAACGTCATCATGGGGCTCGGCGTGTCGAGGGTGATCGTGAGCGGCCGTCTCGTCTACGGCTGGAAGTTCATGCGCGAGCCGCTCCACAGCGCGGTGGCGCTGAGCATGGCGGGCCGCCTCCAAGGCTGGTCAGTCGAGCCCGGCGAGGCCACCGGCGCGGGCCTCGGCGGCGCGCTCGAAGTCGCGGCCGAAGGCTTCATCACTTCGGGGCTCGTTTAAATGATGCGACGCATAATCCAAACGTCATTCTTTCTTCTGGCGTTGGTCTGTTCGCAGGCCGGCGCGCAGACGGTCTCCAAGGTCTGGGTGGCCGACAAAGGCGACGGGACGTACAGGAACCCCGTCATCCACGCGGACTTCTCCGACCCGGACGCTGTGCGCGTGGGCGAAGACTTCTACATGACGGCGTCGAGCTTCAACGCCGCGCCCGGGCTGCCCGTCCTCCACTCGAAAGACCTCGTCAACTGGTCGGTCGTCGGCTACGCGCTGCGACGCCAGCCGCCCTTCGACGTGTTCGACAAGCCGCAGCACGGCAACGGCGTCTGGGCTCCAGCGATACGTCATCACGGCGGGGAGTTCTACATCTACTACCCGGACCCCGACCGCGGCATCTACGTCGTCAAGGCGAAGGACGCGGCCGGGCCGTGGTCGGAGCCGATTCTCGTCAAGGAGGCGAAGGGCTGGATCGACCCTTGCCCCCTTTGGGACGAGGGCGGGCGCGCTTACCTGGTGACGGGCGTCGCGGCCAGCCGCTCCGGGGTCAAGAGCATCCTCGTCGTAAGCCGCATGAACGCGGAAGGGACGAAGGTACTCGACGACGGCGTCATCGTCTTCGACGGCCACGACAAGCACCCGACGGTCGAGGGGCCGAAGTTCTACAAGCGCAACGGCTACTACTACATCTTCGCCCCGGCGGGCGGCGTCGAGACCGGCTGGCAGTTGGCGCTTCGCTCAAAGAACGTCTACGGCCCTTACGAAGAGAAGATCGTGCTCGCGCAGGGCAAGACGGGCGTCAACGGCCCGCACCAGGGCGCGTGGGTCGAGACGCAGACGGGCGAGCACTGGTTCCTGCACTTTCAGGACAAAGGGCCTTACGGCCCCGTCGTCCACCTCCAGCCGATGCGCTGGGTGAACGACTGGCCGTTGATGGGCGTTGACCCGGACGGAGACGGGACGGGCGACCCCGTTCTGACGTTCAAGAAGCCGAACGTCGGGAAGGTCTGGCCCGTGGCGACGCCGCCCGACTCGGACGAGTTCGACGCGCCCGGGCTCGGCCTACAGTGGCAGTGGCACGCGAACCCGCAGACGAACTGGGCCTTCCCCACGGGGGCGCTCGGCTACCTGCGAGTCATCAACACGCCTCTGCCCGAGGGCCACAAGAACCTTTGGGACGTGCCGAGCCTTCTCTTGCAGAAGTTTCCCGCGCCCGCGTTCACGGCGACGACGAAGCTCACCTTCACGCCGCGGACGGACGACGAGAAGACGGGGTTGCTGGTGATGGGCATGGACTACGGCTACCTCTCGGTCAAGAAAAGGCCGGAGGGTCTCTTCGTCTCGCAGGTCGTCTGCAAGGACGCGGACAAGCAGGGCGCGGAGCGTGAGAGCGCGGGCGTGCCTTTGAAGAGCAGCACCGTCTACCTGCGCGTGAAAGTTTCGGAGGGCGCGGTCTGCAACTTCAGCTACAGCACGGACGGTAAGACCTACACGCCCGTCGGCGAGCCCTTCACGGCGAAGCAGGGGCGGTGGATCGGCGCGAAGGTCGGCCTCTTCGCCTCGCGCGTCGGCAGGACACGCGAGTACGGCTACGCCGACTTCGACTGGTTCCGGTTCGAGTAAGAATTAGCCACAGAGACACAGAGGCACAGAGATTTAACTTTGAAAATCTCTGTGCCTCTGTGTCTCTGTGGCTAATTCTTTTTCGGGTTCCATCCGTCTGAGCCGGCCAGAACCTTCGCGGGCGTGATGGCTTTGGCTTCTGCCTTTGTCAGCTTGCGAGCCCATGCGACGCGTGCTTCGGGTTTCGCGCCCGGGCCGCGGCTCCCGAACTCCGCGTAGCGCGCGGTCTTCTCGCGCTCGGGGTAATTCCAGTTGTGCCAGCCCTCGGGGCGAACGTTCTCAGGCATCTCTGTGTTGAGGAACGTCACCGCGGAGTAGGCGCGCCAGGGGCGGCCGAGGTAGGTCTTGACGGCGGGCGTCTCGGCCGTGATCTTGCAATCGGAGAAGACGAAGCCGTAGGGCTGGTTGTCGGGCGTCGAGGCAGCCGTCAGGTAGCCGTCCTTCAAAGCGTGTATGTGGCAGCGCTCGAAGAAGGCCGTCGCCGCGCCGAAGATGAAATCGACGTGGCCCGCGATGTAGCAGTTCTCGAAGTAGTGGCGGCCGCGGTTGAGCAGCACCGTGTCCTGCCAGCCGAGGAAGCGGCAGTTGCGGAAACGGACGCGGTCGCCGTCCACGCGCACCGCCAGGGCCTGCCCGACGGGGCCGGCGGAGTTCTCGAAGGTGATGTTCTCGGCCGTGAAATCGTCCGCGTCGATCTGCACGGAGGGCGTGCGGAAAGTCCCGATGGGCTTGCCGTCCACGCCCTTGAGGTTCGCGTTCAGGTCGTATGTGATGACGGTCTTCGCCGCGTCCTCGCCGACGAATTTGAAGAAACGCTTTTCGCGCTGGACGTAGACGACCTCTTTGTACGTGCCCGGCTTGATGCGGATGACGACGGGGCTGTCGGCCGTCCCCGCCGGCACGGCCATCACCGCCTCCTGCACCGTCTTATACTTCGCGCTCCCGTCGGCCGCCACGACCAGCTCGACCGGCGAGCCCTTCGCCTCACATACAACCACTGAGAGGAGAGCACAGACGGAAAGAATGAAGTTTACGGCGTAAGTTGAGAGCTTCATAAGATTGTCGAGTGTGACCATCGACCAGGTCAGAACCACCCGCGGTAGCGGGCGGGCGTTACATTAAAGGCTTGTTGATTGAAGACCGCGCGACTCTCGTCAATCAACAAGCGGCCGTCGAAAGGCCCACCCGCTACCGCGGGCGGTTCTGACCGCTATTGTGTCCCCGTCGGCGAGTTCAGGCTGCGCCCTTTTTTTACCGGCTCGATGGTGACGTTCCGGAAGCTGAAGGAGCCGCCGTGGCTCAAGACTTCGGCTGTCTCGACGCCGCGGAAGGTGCAGTTGCGGAAGTGTATGTCTTCGATGGTCGCGCCGGGGAAGCCGACCACCCACATGACGCGGGGGCTCGAGCGGCTCGTCACGTTTTCGAGGTGGACGTTGCGGACGACCGGCCGGTGCGGCCCCTGCTCGTTGAAGTAGACGAGGTCAATCGTCAGCACGGCCTCGGCGACGCGCCCGACCTCGACGTTGCGCATGAAGACGTTCTCCATCACGCCCCCGCGGCGCGCGTTCGACTTGAAGCGTAGCGCGCGGTCGAGGTTCGGGCTGTCCATCTTGCAGTCTTCGACGAAGACGTTGCGCACGTCGCCCGAAATCTCGCTGCCGATGACGACGCCGCCGTGCCCCTCCTTCATGACGTTGTTGCGGATGATGATGTTCTCCGAGGGCACGCCGACCCTGCGACCGTCCTCGTCGCGGCCGGACTTGATGGCGATGCAGTCGTCGCCCGTGTCGAAGACGCAGTCCTCGATCAGAACGTCCCTCGAAGACTCCGGGTCGCAGCCGTCGTTGTTCGGGCCGTGTGTGCGGACGTTGAGGCCGCGGACGGTGACGTTCTGCGACAGCACCGGGTGCACCTCCCAGAAGGGCGAGTTGATGATGGTGACGCCTTCGATGAGGATGTTGCGGCTGCGGTAGGGCTGGATGAAGGGCGGGCGTATGTGGTAGCCCCGGCCGAAGACGCGACGGCTAACGGGGACGCCCTTGTCGGCCATCTCGCGCAGGCTCTGCACGTCCGCGTGCTGGGGCGAGCGAGCCCCGCCCGGGCCGCGGCGCGCCCACTTCCACCAGTTCTCGTCCGACGCGCCGCCGTCGAGCGTGCCCTTGCCTGTGACTGCGATGTTCTGCTGCTCGAAGGCGTAGATGAGCGGCGAGTAGTTCATCAGCTCCGTCCCCTCGAAGCGCGTGAAGACGACGGGCAGGTACTTCGCCGGGTCGGCGGAGAACTTCAGGGTCGCGCCTTCGGAGACGTGCAGGTTGACGTTGCTCTTGAGGTGAATCGCGCCCGTCATGAAGACGCCCGCGGGGACGACGACGCGGCCGCCGCCCGCGCGGTTGCACGCCTCAATCGCCTTGCGTATCGCCTCGGTGTTATCGAAGTCGCCGCCCGCGCGCGCGCCAAAGTCCGTGACGGGGAAGTCGCGCGCGGGGAACTTCGGCGGCCTGATGCGCGCGAGGATCGACGGCACCGCGTTCCAGCCGGTGACGCTCGCGGCGCGCGCGGGTCGCGCCCTCTGCGCGGCGGCCGCGTGCGGGAAGAACTGTGACACGCCGAGGAGCAGAACCGCGGCGGCGGTGCAACTGAGCAAACGTCGCATGGATGTATTCACCTCTCGTCGTCCGGCCTTGGTTGTTCGGTTTGCACGATGATAGCAGAAAGGGCAGGGAAGGGCGCGTACGCGAGTTGAACCCGAGGCTTCGGCCTTGGAAAGAGAGTCGGCGAGCACCTATTCTGCACCCTGAGGAGTCATATACGTGTACGGGATGAGGAGAGACGAGTTACGGCTGCTGCCTCACGACCCCGCGTGGGGTGAGGACTTCCGCGCAGAGAAAGCCCGCATAGCCGAACGGTTGGACGATCCATCCGCGCGGGTCGAGCACGTGGGGAGCACTTCGATACCCTCCGTCCACGCCAAGCCGATTCTGGACATCGCCATCCTCTGCGGCGCGAAGGGAGTCGAGGAGGTCGCCTCCGCGTTGCAAGCGCTCGGCTACGACTTCCGCGGGCGGTACGACGACCAACAGGCCGGACATTACTACGCGGTGCTCGAACGTGGCCCCGTCCGCCTCTGCCAGGCGCACATCTTCTCCGAGGAGACGGCGCAGTGGCGCTCCATGCTCACGTTCCGCGACGTGCTCCGGCAGAACCGAGAGCTGGCCCGCGAGTATGACGAGTACAAGCTGGGTCTGGCGAAATCCGTCGCCGACAAGCGGGTCTACGCCGAAATCAAAACGCGCTGGGTGGACGACTTCCTGCCCAAGGTTCTGGCCGCCGCCCGCGAGGCCGGTGTCGCCCCGGGGCCTTTAGAGTAGCGTGCCCGCTCACCCGAAGCAGTCAGACTAAGCCGACAACATAAGGTTCACCCTCACTTTTGATGACGAGAGATTTTAGCGGCAGGCTACAGTAGGATTACGTTAGCGCTTCAAGTCCGTCGTCCAGTTCAGGACGACGGTGACGGGCGCGGGGGCGGTCTCTTCGACGGGCACTTTAATGAGGAAGCGTCGGCCGTCGGCGGCGGCGTCGTAGGGGGAGTCGCCGCTGATCGCGCCGACTCGGGGCTCGAAGAGCGGCCCGGGGACGCCGGCCTTGAACGTGTCGGAACTGCCGTCTACTTCGACCACCATCAGTTTCCCATCCGCCGAGAGGTAGAACAGCTCGCGCCCGTCGCGGCGCCAACGGGGCGAGCCCCCGCCGCCGTTCGAGACCTGCCACTTGCCGCCCGAGGCCGGGAAGCTCTGGACGTACACCTCGAACCTCCCGGACTCGTTCGAGGTGTATGCGATCCAACGCCCGTCGGGCGAGAAGCGTCCGCCCCCTTCCGAAAAGTCCGTCCGCGCGAAAGGCTCGGGCCGCCGCTCCCCGAAGAGCGGCAGCACCCACAGGTCGTTGCTTTGCCGGCCCTGGGTCGCATACAGGACGTGTCGCCCGTCCGGCGACCAGTCGGTCGCCCATTTCGCGTCCTCGGTCTTGAGGATGAGTTCCTCGCCGCCCGCGCCGCTCGAAAGCTTCTGGTAGAGGTTCGGCAGTCCCTCCCTCTGCGAGGAGAAGACGACGCGGCCGCCGTCGGGCGACCAGACGGCGTCGCCGTCGTCCGCCGGGTCGAACGTCAGGCGGGTGGGGGCGCCGCGCGTGAGCTCCATCAGCCAGATGTCGCTGGCCCCGTTTTCCGTGTCGAGGCGTCGGAACGCGAGGCGCTTTCCGTCGGGCGAGAGGCGGATGTCCGAGTAGTGACCGGCCGCGCCGACCGTTCCGAGCTGTTTGCCCGTGCGGTCGAACCAGACGAGTTGCGTGTCCGCCTCCGCGGCGCTGGGTCGGTAGATGAGAGTGCCCGTCTCCGAGACGGAGAAGTGCGCGCGCGCGTTGCCGAGCGTGACGCCGATCTGTTTGACGACGGGGACGGCCTCGCCCGTCAGCTCCAGCCTGTCGGCGTCGAAGGGCCGCGCCACCAGTGTTCCCTCACGCGCGTAGAGCAGGTAGCCCGGCGGCGCGTAGGACACGCTCGATCCGACGTCGATCAGCAGGCGGGTCTGCTTCGAGTCGAGCGAGCCGAGGAAGACCGCGCTCTTCTCCGGCGGCGAGGTGCCGGCGACGTAGAGGAAGTGACGGCCGTCGGGCAGGAAGTGGGGCCACGCGTGGACGTATTCGTCGCGCGACTTGTCGAGCGTGGTCAGCGGCTCGGGCGTGCCGCCGGCGGCGGGGATGCGGTAGAGTCCCTCTGTGGGGCTGCGGGAGAAGACGATGACCCCGTCGCGGTTCCACGCGCCGCCCACGCCGACCGCGTCAGAAAGCGTCTGAGTCGGTCCGCCCGAGACGTCGAGCCTCTTGAGCTTCCCCGCGGCGATAAAACCTATGGAGCGTCCGTCCGGCGACCAGAAGGGCTGGTCGCCGGCTTCGGTCCCGGCGAGCTGCTGCGCATCGAGCGAGTCGAGCGGCCGCAGCCAGAGGCTCTGCCTCCCGGCGGTGTCCCTGACAACCAGGATCACGCGGCGGCCGTCGGGCGAGATCAGGGGGGCGCCTATGACCTGCCCCTTCCCCGGCGGGGCTATCAGGAAGCGCGCAGCGGCGGCCGTGGCTTCCTGCGGCGCGCGCCTCAGGGAGGGAAGAATGAGAGCCAACGATGCCGCCACTAGGGCCGCGCCCGCCACGCCCCACGCGATGAGTTCGCGGCGTCTGACGCCGCGGCCCGCGGGCGCGTGCATTGTGGGCGTCTGCTCGCCCGAGACGGCGGTCGCGCCCGACAGCGATTCGAGGGCGAAGGCGAGGTCGCTGGCCGAATGAAACCGCGCCGCCGGGTCTTTCTCCAGACAGTGCAGCACGAGCCGTTCGAGCGCCGGCGAGACGTTGCGGTTCGACTCGGAGAGGGCGGGCGGGTCTTCCCTGAGGACGGCCGAGAGCGCGTCGGCCGCCGACTCGCCGCGAAAGGCGCGGCGCCCCGTCAGCATCTCGTAGAGGACTGCGCCGAACGAGAAAATGTCGGCGCGGTGGTCCACCCTCCGACCGCGCACCTGCTCCGGTGCCATGTAGCCGACAGTCCCCATCACAGCGCCGGGGCCCGTGTCCACGCGCCACGTCGGAATCTCCGTCTGTGACTGCCGCCCGTCCCCTTGCGTCAGCTTCGCCAGCCCGAAGTCCAGAATCTTCGCGCGCCCGTCCGAAGTGATGAAGATGTTTTCGGGCTTGAGGTCGCGGTGCACGATTCCTCGCTCGTGCGCGGCGGCGAGGCCGCGCGCGATCTGCGACGCGTATTCGACGGCCTTGCGCTGCGGGAGCGGCGCGCCCCGCAGCTTCTCGCGCAGCGTCTCGCCTTCGAGCAACTCGGAGACGACGAAGGGCGCGCCGTCGTGCTGCCCGACGTCGTGGACGGCGAGGACGTTCGGGTGGTTGAGCGCGCCGGCGGCGCAAGCCTCCTGCTCGAAGCGTGCGAGGCGTTCGGCGTCGGCGGAGAACTGCGCGGGCAGCACTTTGATCGCCACGTCGCGCCCGATCTTCGGGTCGCGCGCGAGATAGACCTCGCCCATCCCGCCCTCGCCGAGCAGGGAGCGGATTTCGTAGCGGCCGAGACGGGCGTTAGGGGAAAGAGCCATGCGCGAAAGTCACGGAACGATGCCGGCAGGTTGCACAAGAATCTGTTATCAAGGTGCGAAAAGTCAACAGATTCTCGCCTCACAGCGATGCAGAGTAAGTTGAAAGAGTTGGTCAGCTACGCGCGGGGCTTGAGTGAAGACCGTCAGGCTGTAACAAACGCACTGCGCAATGACTAGAGCAATGGTCAATTATCTGGAGCAATGGTCAATTATAAGGACAGGTGAAAAAGTACGGGAGAGCCCAAGGTAACGGCTATAGCCCGTGTCACCACGCCTTTCTCGTCTCGCTAAGTCTTTATAGGTATCACCAGAAATCTGAAGAACCTCCAAATTTTAAGAGTTATTTACTGCCACAAGACGTGGCGGGTATTTTTTATCGCACTCTAAATCTTTCATTCTAAACAGGATATCCGCCCGCCCAACCTTCGGCCCTTTCCGGTATGTAATTTGCCGCCTCTGTTGCTCACTTCCGGTGGTTGAGTGCTCCGGGTTCATTTCTGACTTGATCAGGGTCGCACTCCTAACCGTTCCGGGCGGCTTTGGTATGGTCAACGAGAATCCCAGGGAGGATAGAAGAATGCTTAAGAAATTTAACACGATCCTTGCCTTGCTTTGCGCGGTGGCCTTCGCCGCGGCGACGGCGACGGGTCAGGTGACGGGGGGGGCGGTCACCGGCGTGGTGGTCGACGCCCAGGGGGCGGTGGTCGCGAACGCTTCGGTCACGCTGCGGAGCAGAGAGACCGGGCAGTCGCTCACCACGCAAACTACTGATTCGGGCTCCTACACCTTCCCGAACGTGCCCGTCGGCGGCTACACCATTACCGTTGAGGGTACGGGCTTCCAGGCTGCCAACCAGGAGCTGACGGTCTCCCTCAACCAGACGACCACGGTCAACGCCACACTCCAGGTCGCCGGCGTCACGGCCGAGACCGTGACGGTGACGGCGGCGAGCGAGGCGCTCGTGCAGACCGACAGCTCCCAGCTCGGTAAGACTTACGGGACGGAGCTGGTGCGGAACCTTCCCATCTTCGGCAACCAGAACACGCTGGCGGCGCTCTCGCCGAACGTTGTGCTCCAGCCGGCCGGCTCGTCCGGCTCGGGCGGCTCGGTCGGCGGAGTCCGCCCCCGCTACAACAGCTTCATGATCGACGGCGTGGACAACAACCAGTTCTCCGTCACCGGCCCCCAGACGACCGTCATCCAGGACGCGGTGGCCGAGTTCACGCTGCTGACGAACAACTTCAACGCCGAGTTCGGTTCCGGCTCAGGTGGGCAGTTCAACACGATCACCAAGTCGGGGACCAATGAATACAACGGCAACATGTTCGTTTACATCCAGAATGAGCAGTTCAACGCGGCTTCCACCACGCAGGAGCAGCAGTTGAAGGCCAGCGGTGCCGACGCCCTGCCGCGCTTCCGTAACACGCGCTTCGGGATGACGCTCGGCGGCCCCATCGTCAAGAACAAACTCTTCTTCTTCGGCGCCATCCAGCACGAGGCCAACTCCCGAGAGGTCGCCGGCTCCTCATTCCTCGCCCCGACCGCGGAGGGCGTCAACCAGATGACTGGCCTGCCGGGTGCGAGCCCCCTCGTCGCGGACATTCTGCGCAACAACCTGTTCCTAGCGCCCCAGGCCACCACGACCCAGACCATCGCCGGCGTGCCCATCCCGTTCGGCACCGTGTCGGTGTCGAACCCCGGCGGCTTTGACGACTACCAGGCTCAGCTCAACATCGACCACCTGCGCGGGACCAAGGACCAATTCCGTTACCGCTTCAGCGTCAACCATAACAACCAGGAGCAGGCGAGCGGCCTCGGCAACCCGAAGTTCAACAACGACTTGGTCTTCCGCTCCACCCTCTTCTCGACCAACTGGGTCCGCACCATCAGCCCCAGCGTGGTTAACGACCTGCGCCTCTCTTACCGCCGCCACCGGCAGGACTTCACACTGAAGGAGGAGGCGTTCAACAGCTTCCCGAACCTGCGGGTGGTCTCGATCAACCTGAGCCTCGGCCCGGGCCAGAACTTCCCCCAGGGGCAGTTCAGCAACAACTACCAGGTCTACGACACGATCAACTACGTCCGCGGCGCGCACTCGTTCAAGTTCGGGGGCGAGTACCGCAACCTGATCGCGACCAGCCAGTTCCTGCCGCGCGCCCGCGGGGACTATAGCTACACCAACTTCGAGGACCTGATCTTCGACCGGCTCCCGACCAACGACGCCATCCGCGGCGTCGGCAGTGGCGGCTTCACCTTCAACCAGGAGAAGTACTACGTCTTCGGCCAGGACGACTGGAAGGTGACGCCAAACCTGACGCTCAACCTCGGCCTGCGCTACGAGTACAACACGCTGCCGCGCGACGCGGCCCTGCAGGCCCTCAACGCCATCTCCAACCAGCCCGGCTTCGTCGAGTTCGGGGTGCCCAAGACCGACAAGAATAACATCGCGCCGCGCGTCGGCTTCGCCTACTCGCCCGAGTTCGACGGCGGCTTCGGCCGCTGGGTCTTCGGCGGGCGCGGGGCGAGTTCCATCCGCGCCAACTTCGCCGTCTCCTACGGCGAGGTCTTCGGCAACCTGACGCTGCTGACGCTGCCGCCGCAGTTCCAGCAGGAGCTTCGCCCGATCAACCTGACCGGCTTCAACACGGCCCCGGGCTTCCTCCAGCGGGGTGGCCTGCCGTCGGTCCCGAACCCGCCGACCACCGTGGCCGCCGCGCGTGCGGCCAGCTCCTCCTACACCTCCGACTTCCGCCAGCCGGAGACCTACTCCTGGGCGCTCTCGTACCAGCGCGAGCTGTCGCGGACGATGGCGCTCGAACTGCGCTACCTCGGCACGCGCGCGCGCCACCTGCCGATCCAGATGTGGCTCAACCCCGGCGTCCCGCCGGTCACCGAGACCAACTTCGTCCCGACCTTCTTCTCGCAGCCGACCGCGGCGCAGCTTGCCGGGCTGACCCCTGTCAGCACGTTCCTGGCGGCGCGGCGGCTTGACAACCCGGCCTTCGGCATCCTGACCACGTACGACCCCATCGGCAACTCGCAGTACGACGGCGTGGCCGCCAACGTCACACGCCGCCTGAGCAACGGGTTGTCATTCACCGCCTCCTACACCTTCAGCAAGACCATCTCGGACTCTGACAACGAGGTCTTCTCCAGCGTCGCCAACCCGCGCCGCCCGCAGAACAACCTCAACATCAGGGATCAGCGCTCGCTCTCCGACAACGACATCCCGCACCGCTTCGTCGTGGGCTTCACCTACGACCTGCCGCGCTTCAGCGATAACGCGTTCGCCAAGGCCGTGCTCGGGAACTGGAACGTGAGCGGCATCTACCAGGCGCAGTCGGGGCAGCCCTTCACGCCGCAGTCGGGCGTCGACTCGAACCTCAACCAGGACCCCGCGGGCGACCGCACCATCTTCAACCCGAACGGCGTCCCCGGCACGGGCAGCCCGGTCTGCGGCGTCAACAGCGCCGGCCAGTTCCTGACGTCCTCGAACGCGGTGACGACCGACATCAACTCGTGCCGCGTGACGAGTGCCGGGCCGGCGAGCGCGGTGGCGTTCTTCGCCGTCAACCCGAACGCGCAGTACATCCAGGCCGGGCCGGGCGCGCGCGCCAACGCCGGCCGCAACACGCTCCGCAGCAACATGATCTCGCGCACCGACGCGGCGATCACGAAGCGCTTCCCGTTCGGCGACGACGCGCAGTACAACCTCGAGATCGGCGCCGAAATCAACAACCTCTTCAACCAGCGCATCTTCGCTATCGGGAACTTCGGCAACGCGCTCGGCACGGCGACCGCGCCGGGGCTGAGCCCGACCGACACGGCCTTCCCGACCGTGTCGAGCCCGTTCTTCAACCAGTACAGCCTTGGGAACTACCCCGGCCGCACGATCCAGTTGCGTGCCAAGCTGAACTTCTAGGCCGGAAGGTCTACTGCCTTAAACTTGTGGGGGGCCGCCGTCGGCCCCCCTCTTTTTTGCCCTGCGCCCCGCTGGCGCGCGCCCGTCATAACAATATCTATGACCTCAGCCGGTATAAGGGTGCCGCCGACGTTTGGGGCGCTCGGGATGTTGCTGGCGGTCAACGCGCTGGCGTCTTGCTACCTACCCGCACGGCGTTCGGTGGCACCACATTATTAATGTTATACGACGAAGTCCAAACATCCCGATGACGTTGTTTATCGCCAGGCCGCCCGAAATCGAGCAGGTACAGCCTTGAGCCGCTGTTCACCGGTGCCTTCGGTTGAACAATTCCTTGACAGCGGCGCCGCACAGGCATATCGTTCCCGTCGTCGAACTCACGTTGCCCGCCGGCGAGACGCCTCGTCGGCCTCACGCACCTGTTACAACCGGGGGAGAAGAAGGCGTCCCACAGGGAGTGTCTGCCGTCAGCCGGCCGCACACGCCCAGCTCGCGTTCCTCTCGTCCTCAACACAGGAGGGGTATCCAATGCTCACGGATTTGACCGCGCAACAGCTCGGCGGCGGCATCAACCTCATTGACGTCGGGGCGAGCGGCGAACTCGCCGGGAAGTGGAAGCCGGTCGAGAGGCTGCTCAACCTGTTCGCCTTCGAGCCTAACGCGGAAGAGTGCGAGAGGTTACGCCGGAGCGCGAATAACTTCCACTCCGCCACATACCTGCCCTACGCCGTCTCGGACGCCGACGGCGAGGCGATGCTCTACATGACGAAGAGCCTTTACTGCTACTCGTTGCTGAGACCGAATCTGGATTGGCTGAGCCGGTTCTCCTTCGGCGAGCTGTTCGAGCTGACAGGCGAGCAGCAAGTCCGGACGTACAGGTTAGACGCGGTGCCGGAGCTGGCGGGCGTGGACGCGGACGTCATCAAGACGGATTCGCAAGGGCTCGACATGGCGATCCTGGCCCACAGCGGGCCGATGCTGGACGACGCGTTCCTCGTCGAGACGGAGCCCGGCTTCGGAGAGAACTACCTCGGGGAGAACACCTATTCGCAGGTGGACGCCTTCATGCGCTCCAGGGGCTTCTTACTCTTCGACCTCAAACTTTTTCGGGTGCCGAGGCGCAACGAGTTTGCCGCCGCGCCGACGGGGAAGGAGCAGCTCATGTGGTGTGAGGCCACTTGGCTGAAGGACTACGTCGAGCTGGAGCGGCGGGGCCGGCCGCGCCCCCTCTCCCGTGAGAAGGCACTGAGGGCGCTCCTCCTGTGCGGGTTACAGGGCTGCGTCGATTTCGGCTACGAGTTGACGCAGTTATTCCGCCGCAAGGGTTTACTGTCGGGCGGCGAGTTGGCGGCCTTACGGACGAGAGAGGGCTGGAGCCTTAACCTCGATGCGGGCGGAAGCGGCGGCGCTTTGACAGATGGGGGCCGCGGCATCGCGGCCGGGGCACTCAACTATGGCTTGAGGCTATTCCCCAGAAGGCTGAGGCAGGTGATTGCGGCCGCGGCGCGTGAGGCAGCGACGCAGCCGCACTTAGTGAAATCGATATACGTGGGGCGCCGGGGTGATTAACCTCCGGCTTGGCGTGAGGCTGAAGCGCCTCGCCACTCTCTCTCCCTTGAGGCGCGCGACGGCCACCCATGACTTGTGAGAGCCACTAATAATCGCAAAGCCTTAGAGTACGTAACGTTTATTATAGGACGCAGTGGGCGTGCCGTGACTCTAACGGCCCCCTTCGGCGCGCGGATGCAGCGAGAGACGGTGATTTGCCGGTGAGGATTACTTCACTTACTCGCGGCCCCCGTCGCCTCCGGGTAGGTGCGCCACGGCATATGAGAGGGTGACGCCAGCCTTCTGCCGCGCCGCCGCCGGTAAACCGTACGTCAGCGCCGACACGGCTAAGAACACCCTGAGCGTGTGGAGCCCGGGCCGCCTCCGCATCACGTCTACGCCTCTTGTCGTTAAACTCTACTCGCGCCTCAGTGCGGTCGCGGGATCGACGCGGGTGGCCCGCCTGGCCGGGATGTAACAGGCGGCCAGCGAGACGGCCATGAGCAGCAGCGCGTTGGCGGCGAACGTGGGCGGGTCGGTGGCCGCCACGTCGTAGAGCAGGCCCGACATCACACGCGTCAGCGCGAGCGCGCCCGCGAGCCCGAGCACGACCCCGACCAGCACCAGCCTCATCCCCTGCCCGACCATCAGCTTCAGAACGTCACGCGCCTGCGCGCCCAGGGCCATGCGGATGCCGATCTCGTTCCTGCGCTGCGTCACGGAGTAGGAGAGCACGCCGTAGAGGCCGACGGCCGCGAGCAGCAGCGCCGTGCAGGCGAAGGCCCCGAGCAGCAGCGTGCCGAACCTCGCCCGCGCCGTCGATTCGGCGAGCCAGCCCTCCATCGTCCTCACGTCCGCCACCGGCTGCTCCCTGTCTACGGCCTGGATTTCGCGCACGGCGGCCGGGCCCAGCGCGGCCGGGTCGCCCGCGGTGCGCACGACGAGCCACATCGAGGAGTATGCGAGCTGCGGGGGCGTCCAGTAGACCATCGGCCTCAGCTCGCCGTCGAGCTTGTCGTACCTGGCGTCGCCGACGACGCCGACGATCTCGGTCGGGACGGGGTTGGTTCCCATGTTGACCAGGACGCGCTTACCCAGAGGGTCTTCGCCTGGGAAATATTTGCGCACCATGGCCTCGTTGACGACCGCCACTCTTCGGTTCTCGACCGCCTCCTGCTCTGTGAACGTGCGGCCCGAGATGACGGGGATGTTCATGGTGCGGAAGTAGTGCTCGTCCGCGACGCGCACGTCCGTGCCCTGCCTCTGACCCGGCGGCAGTGCGGGCCGCCCCTCGACGGTGAAGCTCGTCGCGGAGCCGATGTCCGCGAAAGGCAGCGCGCTGACGGCGCTGGCCGAACTCACGCCGGGGAGCGCGCGCAACTGCTCGGTCACGCGCCTGAAGAACTCGACCTTCCTGGCGTCCTCGGGGTATTTCGTCTGGGGCAGCATCAGGCGCATCGTGAGCAGGTTGCTAGGGTCGAAGCCCGGATCGACGGCCTGCAACCGCTGGAAGCTCCTCACCATCAGCCCCGCGCCGACCAGCAGCACGAGCGCGAGTCCCGTCTCGGCCACGACGAGCACGGCCCGCACGCGCCCGGCGCGCCCCGCGCCCACGTCACCGCGGCTCGACTCTTTGAGCGACTCGCTCAGGTTCAGCCGCGACGTTTCGACGGCCGGCACCACGCCGAAGGCCAGGCCCGTCAGCAGCGTGACCCCCAGTGTGAACAAGAGCACCATCGGGTTGACGCCCGCCTGCCCCGCGCCGAGCAGGTTCTGCGGGCCGAGCGCGACCAGCGCCTCCACACACCAGTGCGCCAGGAGCAGCCCGAGCGCGCCGCCCGCGGCGGCGAGCAGAAGGCTCTCGGTCAGCAGTTGGCGGATGAGGCGCAGGCGGCCCGCCCCGAGGGCTGCGCGCAGCGCTATCTCCTTGCGCCTGCCCGCGGCGCGCGCCATCTGGAGATTCGCCACGTTGACGCACGCGATCAGGAGCACGCACGCGACCGCCCCGAGCAGGACGAGGAGCGCGGGCCTGATCTCGCCCGCCAACTGCTCGCGCAGCGGCACGACGCTCCCGCCCCAGCCCTTGTCGATCTCGTACTGCGCTTCGAGCCGCGCCGTGACGGTGTCCAACTCGCTCTGCGCCTGCTCGACCGTGACGCCGGGCTTGAGGAGCGCGACGGCCGACAGGTAGCGCCCGCGCCGCTCCGTGCGCTGCTGCTCGGTGAGCGCCATCGGCACCCACAGCTCAGCGGGCTTGCCGGTGAGCGAGTTCTCTTTGACGAACCACCTGAAGTCCGGCGGCATGACGCCGACGACGGTCACGGGGTTCCCGCCCAGAGACAGGGTTCTGCCGAGCACGTCGGGCGACCCGCCGAAGCGGCGCTGCCACAGGCCGTGGCTGATGACGGCGACGTTCTCGCCCCCCTCCGCCTCGTCGCCTGCCAGCAGGGTGCGCCCGAGCGCGGGGCGAGCGCCCAGCAGCTTGAAGAGGTTCGGCGTGGCCGCCTGCCCCGCGACCTCCTCCGGCTCGCCCGCGCCCGTCAGGTTGTAGCGCTGATCGACGAAGGCGGCCACCTCCTCGAAGGAGCCGGACTGGTCGCGCCAGTCCATGAGGTTCCCCGGGTTGACGACGTTGCGGGGCCTGTTCCGCACGCGGTTGTGCTCCCACAGCATGACCACGCGGTCGGCGTTGTCGTAAGGGAGCGGGCGCAGCAGCACCGCCTCGACGACGCTGAAGATGGCCGTGTTAGCGCCGATCCCGACGGCGAGCGTGAGCACGGCCACGAGCGTGAACCCGCGGTTCTTCATCAGCGTCCGCGCGCCGAACTTCACATCCTGCAACATTGACTCCACCAGTCCGCCTCCTTTAACGTCGCGGCAATATTCCTTGATCCGCCCCAACTGTCCGAAACTCTTCAGCGCCGCGCGCTCCGCCTCGTCGGGGGCCATGCCGCGCCGCACGTTCTCCTCGGCGCGCATGCGGAGGTGGAACCGCAGCTCCTCCTCCATCTCGCGCTCGACGCTCTTTTTCCGCAGCAGCCCGCGCAGGCGCGTGCGCAGGAGCCTGAACCAGTACATCACCCGCCGCCCCCTTTAACTCGCCTGCAACACCTTGAAGACGGCCGCGGCCAGACGTTCCCAGTTCTCTTCTTCGACCTGGAGCTGTTTGCGGCCGGCGCGCGTCAGCCGGTAGAACTTGGCGCGCTGGTTGTGCTCGGAGACGCCCCACTCGGACTCGATCCAGCCCTGCTGCTCGATGCGGTAGAGCGCCGGGTAGAGCGAGCCCTCCTCGACGCGCAGGGCGTCCGAGGACATCTGCATGATGCGCTGCCCCACGCCGAAGCCGTGGAGCGCGCCTAAGCTGAGCGCCTTGAGGATGAGCATGTCGAGCGTGCCGGGGAGAAGTTTCGCGTCCTGTTTGGGCATGACCACCTCCTAGGTAATCTAGGGGCATCATGGCGGAAAGGCCCTAGATTGTCAAGGGCCTTGGGTCGGGGTCTCTTCGCGGCGGCCCCTGGAGCGTTATTCGCGTGAGCATACCGACCACCGTTTAGAGGCGGGCTGTGGCCGCCGCCGCGTGACACACCGGAGCCAGCACCGGCGGGCGGAGCCCGCCTCTAAACGGGAGGTGAACTGATCGGCAAACTGCTTTAGGCCGCGTGTGGTACGCGGGAGGTGGCTTTAGGCGGCGGGGCCTGTGTCGCCCCTTACTTCAGTGCGACAGCAGGCCCATCAATTTTTCGTGGTAGGTGCGGCTCAGGTTCAACTCACGCCCGTCCTTCAGGACGACGACGTGGTCGCCGTTAAAGAGCGGGCGGAGGGATTTTATCCTGTCCACGTTGACGATGGCCGAGCGGTGTATGCGCACGAACCTCTCCGGGTCGAGCTTCGCCTCCAGCCGCGACAACTGCTCGCGGATGAGGTGCGTCTCCCCGCCGACGTGGAGTTCGAGGTAGTGGCCGGCGGAGCCGATCCAGTCTACGTGCTCCGTCAAGATCAGCGTCGTGTCGCGCGCGGACTTCACGGGGATGCGCCTCAGGTATTTCGGCTCGCCCCTGACCTCCCTCAGCAGACGCCGCAGCCTCTCCTCGACCTCCGCCGCGGGCGTCTGCCGCCCGATGACCCGCTTGGCGCGCGCGACGGCCCTGTTGAGTCGCTCCTGGTCGAAGGGCTTGAGGAGGTAATCGACGGCGCCCGCCTCGAACGCGCGCAGGGCGTACTCGTCGTAGGCCGTGACGAAGATTACCGCCGGCATCGCCTCCACGCCGACGGCCTCCACGACCTCGAAGCCGCCGACCTTGGGCATCTGCACGTCGAGGAAGACCAGGTCGGGCCGGAGGCTGTTGATGGCTTTGACCGCCTCACGGCCGTTGGCGCACTCGGCGACGATTTCGACCTCCGGGTCTTCGAGCAGAATCCTGATGCGCTCGCGCGCCAGCTCCACGTCGTCCACGATGATCGTCCTGATGCTCATTCTGCGCCCCGCCGCCTAAACCTGAAATGGAAGCTCTATCCGGACGACAGTCCCCTCGCCCGGCAGGGCGGCTATCTCGAAGCGGTGCTCCGCGCCGTACAGGTTGTCCAGGCGCGCGCGCGTGTTCGCCAGGCCGACGCCGACCCGTGCCTCCGGCGGCGCAAGCTCCTGCCCGCTGTCGCGCACCTGTAGGACGAGGCGCTCGCCGCGGCGGCGCGCGCAGACCTCCACGCGCCCGCCCTGTTCGAGCGGCGCGAGGCCGTGCCGTATCGAGTTCTCGACGAGCGGCTGAAGGATGAGGTTCGGCACCAGCGCGGGAAGCGTCTCCGGCTCGACCTTCCACTCGACCTCCAGGCGCTCCCCCATCAGCGTCCGGTGAATCTGCACGAAGGCCCTCAGAAACTCCAGCTCTTCCGCGAGCGGGACCTCCTGCGCCTTGTCCTTCCTGAGCGCGCCCCTGAAGAGGTCGCCGAGCTGCGTGATGAGCCGGTCGGCCTCCTTCGGCGAGCGGTAGATGAGCGCCGACAGGGCGTTCAGGGTGTTGAAGAAGAAGTGCGGGTGGAGCTGCATCCGCAGCGCCTGTAGCTCTGCCTGCTGAAGGCGGAAGGCGCGCTCCTGCGACTCGCGGAAGTAGAGGTAAGCCTGCTGGATGGCGATCACGGTCGCGTAGCGGACGACCGCCGCGGAGACGAAGTTGAAAAGCAGACCTAAGTTGAACAGGCTCTCGCGGGCCGCCTTCACGGTGAACAGCCCGAGCAGCCACAGCCCTTCGTGGTAGCCGTAATGCTGGACGACCCCGAAGAAGACGCCGAGGAGCAGGTGCAACGTGAGGTTGCGCCAGAGGCGACGGCGCGTGACGGGCAAGCGCGAGCCGAGCCACAGGATGACGGGCGTGACGAGCGCCCAGAGGTAGACGCCCCAGGCCAACTTGGCGACCACCATCCACAACTCGACCGGGTTCTGGCTGTTCGCGTTAATGAGGTAGACCTGCGGGATCTGGATGACGAACAGGACGGTGTGGGCGGCAAAGATCAGCAACGCCAGCCGCCACACCCTCCGTCTCGTCAGGTCTGACTTCATTCCTTAATTCGCCCACCCGATGCCGTCAGGTTTCTTCCCGGTCGGGAACGTGCCGAGCGACCTCCCCGTAACAATATCCACGACGCTGACCGAATTGTCACCAGGGTTGGTCAGAAATGCGCGGCGGCCGTCGCGCGAGAGGGTGAGGACTTTCGGGCTCGCGCCGAGCGCAGTCTCACTTAACAGGCGGCGGGTCTTCACGTCAACGACCGCGAGCGACTTTGCCAGGGCGACGACGGCCCTCTTGCCGTCGTCGGTTAGTCTGAGGCGACCCGTCTCGGCCTGAGGGGTTTTGACGGTGGCGATTACTTCGTCAGCGGAGGTGTCAATCACGGCCACGTCGCGGCCGCTCACCCAGACCTCTCTCCCGTCGGGGGTGATGTCGATTCCGTAGACGGGGTGCTCGAACGGGATGACTTTCACCTTCCCCGTCGCCCGTTCGATGACGCTGACGCTCTTCCCTTCGAGGTTAGGGGTGTAGAGCTTTCGCTCGTCGGGCGTGACCTCCACGAACCAGGAGCCCTCTTGCTCGGTCTTATACGTCCTCAGAATCTTCCCCGTTTCGGAGTCCAGTTCGAGGACGGCCTGCGAGCGCGCACACGCGGCCCAGATTCGCCGGCCGTCGCGGCTGACCCGGATGTCGTGCGCCGAGTGGGGGCCGAGGTCGAAATTGGCCTTCACCTTCCGGCCCTTGAGGTCAACGGCGGTGACCGTCTTTCCGGCGGCGACGTAGGCGTGCCGCCCGTCAGGCGAGACCCGTACCTCGTGAGGGCTCTTCCCGGTCTCGAACGTCGCCAACGTTTGAAAGGTATTCCCGTCTACCAGGGCGACCCGCGACTCGTCCATGTACGCGATGACGAGTACGCCCGGTTTGACCTGCCGCCCCGCAACGGCGTGGGACGCGACGAAAACTACGAACAGCAATGCACACAGGCCGACGCTCAAGACTCTTCTCATACTGAAGTCAAGCCCCCTTAGTTGTTTTGTCGTGGGTTTACGAAGAATGGGCTTCCGAAGTCGAGAGAGCTTTCTAGCGAAGACTCGCGACCTGCCGCGGAGGTTACACCCGGCGTCGCGCGCGGACAATCAATATGTCCCGAGGCGTTCGGCCGCGGGCGTGAGGCGTGCGAATCTTGGCGCGGCCGCTCAGGACGCGTAGGCGGCGGCCACTTTGCGGACGGCGCGGATGACGTCCGCCACGTCTTCGTCGCCCATCGCGGGCGTGAGCGGCAGCGAGAGCAGTCGCTCGCCGGCCTCGAAGGCGTGGGGGAAGTCTTCGGGCCTGTAGCCGTACTTCTCCCTGTAGAAGGGGTGCGCGTGGAGCGCGCGGTAGTGGATGGCCGCGCCGACGTTCTCGCGCAGCAGCGCCTCGACGACGCGGTCGCGGTGGACACGCCAGCCCGGCCCGAGCTGCAAGGCGTAGAGGTGCAGGCTGTGGCGGTCTGCGGAGCCCGCCGCGTGGCGCGGCTGTGGCCGCAGCGGCAGGTCTGCGAATGCCTCGTCGTAGCGCGCCGCGTAAGCCTCGCGCGTCGAGAGGAAGCGCTCCTGCTTGCGCAACTGCCGCAGGCCGAGCGAGGCCGCGAGGTCGGGCATGTTCAACTTGTAGCCGGGCATGAGCACGTCCGACTTCGAGAGGCGGCGCGTGTTGAAGCGCATCCACGCGTCGCCGCTCAGGCCGTGCAGGCTGAGCGTGCGCACCCTGCGCGCCAACTCCTCGTCGCCGGTCGTGAACATGCCGCCCTCGGCGGTCGTCAGATTCTTGTTGGCGTAGAAGGAGAACGAGGCCGCGCGCCCGAACGAGCCGGCCATCCGGCCGCCGACGCGCGTGCCGACGGCGTGTGCCGCGTCTTCGACGACCGGCAGCCCGCGCTGCTCGGCCAGATCAAGGAGCGCGTCCATCCGGCAGCCGAGCCCGCCGAAGTGTACGGGGATGACGGCGCGCGTGCGGCGCGTGACGGCACGCTCGACGGCCGAAGGGTCTATGTTGAGCGTCGCCGGGTCTATGTCCGCGAAGACGGGGCGCGCGCCGACGTGCTCGATGACGTTGGCCGTGGCGGCGAAGGTGAGGGGCGTCGTGACGACCTCGTCGCCGGGGCCGATGCCGAGCGCGACGAGGCTGAGGAAGAGGCCGGCCGTGCAGGAGTTGAGCGCGACCGCGTGGCGCGCGCCGACGTACTCGGCGAACTCCTCCTCGAACCGCCGCGCCTTCGGCCCCGTCCCGATCCAGCCCGAGCGCAAGGTGTCGAGAATCTCTTCGGCCTCCTCCTCGCCGAGGCAGGGCGCGCCGAACGGCAGAAGGCTTGAGCGTACGGGGTCGCCGCCGTCGAGCGCGAGCGCCTCCGCCTTAGCCTCGACGGTCACGGCGGTCTCGATTACTTCGACGACTTCGACGGCCGCGCCGTTACTCCCGGCGGCGTGTGCCGTCCCCTTCTCTTCCCCCGACGCGGCCGCCGCGCCCGCGCCGTTAGGGGCGGCGGGGCGCGAGCCGTTGGACGCGACGCGCCCGCCCTTCTGCTTCTGCTGCCCGCGGCGCTCGCGTAGCAGGCGGCCGAGCGCGATGCCCTCTTCGACGGCGGGCAGCCACTCGGGGCGCTGGCGCGCGCGGCGGTAGGCGTACTCAGGCGAGTAGCCGTACTTGACGAGGTTGGCGGCGTGGCACTTCGCGAGGTCTGCCTGGTTGGCCGTCGCCCGCGCGCCGTGCTGGCGTATGTAGGCGAGGAACTCGGGCAGGTGCGCGAACGTCGTCAGCTCGAGCAACTGGTAGAAGAGGTCGTAGTCAACGTCGTGCGAGAGCGACTCGTCGTGCAGCGCCGTCTGCATCACCAGCTCGCGCCGCGCGAGCCAGGTGTCGCCGCGCAGGTTGCAGGTGCGCAGCCACGCCTCGACGCTCCAAGGGGCTACGGCCGGCTGGCGGCGCAGCTCGCGCCCGTGCTCGTCAACGAGCGTGTCGTCCACGTAGACGAGCCCCGCCTCCTTGTGGCCTTCGAGGAACTCGACGCAGCGCTCGACGAAGCGCGGGTGGTAGTAGTCGTCGCTGTCGAGCAGCCCGACGTAGCGCGCGCCGGGCGAGGTCAGGCGCAGCGCGCGGTTCTTGGCGTGCGCGATGCCCCGGTTGCGCTCGTTGCGCGCCGCGCGGATGCGCGAGCCGTACGATTCGAGGAGCGCGGGCGTCGCGTCGGTCGAGCCGTCGTCCACGACGACCACTTCGAGCGGCTGGTAGGACTGCGCGAGCACCGAGTCGATGGCGGCGCGCAGGAAGTGCTCGCGGTTGTAGCTCGTAATCGCGATGCTGACGAGCGGGCGCTGCGCGGTCGGCGCGGGCGGCTGCGCGCGGCGGGCCGCTACGGACGCGGGCGCGAAAGCCCCCGCAGACTTCCGCGCCTTGAGCAGCATCATGTCGCGGCCGCCGTCGCCCGTCTCCATCTGGACGAAGTGCTCGCCCACGGCGCGCAGCAGCGAGGCTGGGGTGAAGTGGTTCAGGTGGATCGGGTTCGGGTCGTTGACGCACTCGCGCATGAAGAGCTGGCCGCCCGGCTTGAGCACGCGCGCCGCCTCGGCGAGCACCCGGCCGACGCTGTAGACGTTGAGCAGCACGCAGTTGAGCAGAACGGCGTCGAAAGACTGCGGGGCGAAGGGCAGCGCCTCGCCGCAGGCGCGGACGAACTCGAAGCCCGCCTGCGGCGGGTCGGTGACGACCGGGTCGCAGCCGACGTAGGTCATCCCCTCGGGCATGTGCGCGCGCATGCGCCCCGAGCCGCAGCCGATGTCGAGCAGGCGGCCCGGCCCCGGCTTGAAGAACCCGACGGCCTGCCGCCGGCACTCGTCGTAGTAGACCTCGCGCTCGGGCGTGTAGCCCCTGCGCAGCTCGACGAGCGCGTCGATGCACTCGCGCCAGCGCCGCCTACGCCCGCCCGCGAAGATCTCTTCGAGGCGGCCCACGTTGCGGCGGATGTCGCACAGCTCGACGACGCGCGAGCGCCCCGCACGGCCCAGGCGCTCGCGCAAGTCCGCGTCCGCGCAGAGGCGTTCGAGCGCGGAGGCGAGCGCGGCCTCGTCGCCCGGCTGCGTGAGCAATCCCTCGACGCCGTCGCGCACGTAGTGCGGCGTCGAGAGCAGTTCCGAGGCGACGACGGGCAGCTCGTAGGCCATCGCTTCGAGGGCTGTCGTCGGCACGCCGTCGGCGTCGCGCGTGGCCGTCCGCACGCAGGGCGCGCAGAAGAGGTCGGCCTCCGCGTAGAGGCGGCGCGTCTCCTCCTCGGGCACCGCGCCGAGGAAGCGTATGCGCGGGTGCTCGCCCGCCGCGGCGCGCAGGCGGGCCTCTTCGGGGCCGCGCCCGACGAGCCACAGCTCGACATCCTCGCGCCGCTCGGCGACCTTCCGGAACGCGCGGACGAGGTGGACGAAGCCCTTCTTCTCGACGAAGCGCGCGACGGCGAGGACGCGCAGGGCCTCGCCGTCGCGCCGCCGTCGCGGTTCGGCGAGCTTGTAGAGTTCGGTGTCGAAAGAGTTTGGGATGACCGTCACCTTCTCGGGCAGCGCGCCGAGATTCTGCGTCACCCAGTCGCGCATGAACTCGTCTTCGACCACCAGGCGCTCGCAGAAAGGGTCGGCCGAGATGTCCGAGTAGAGGCGCGGGTCGGACGCCGTGAAAACGTCGTGGCCGCTGTAGACGGTGAGCGTGAAGGGTATCTGTAGCGAGCGCGCGGTCTCGTAGGCGGCGCGCTGCGCCAGAAACATGAGGCTGCTGTGCAGGTGCTCGACGTTGTCCTCGCGGACGGCCGCGGCGAGCGCCTCGGGGTGGCGGCGGAAGTCTATCTCGCGCACGGTGAGGCGCGGCTCGGCCGGCTCGCGCACGAGCGGGTCGTGGTGGCGGAAGATCGTGTAGACGAAGACGCGGTGCCCCGCGCGGCACAGCTCCGCCACCTCGCGCCGGATGAAGGTCTCGGAGAGCGCGGGAAAGTTCTGTAGGACGTAACCGATTCTCATCTTCTCCTCCGGGGGAGCCTGCGCGGCGCGCGCGTCCGCCTTCGCTTCCGTTGTGACCGCGGCCCGCGCGGGCTGCGCTCCCGCGTCCGCGGCGCGGGGTCGCGCGAGGGCGCGGTAGAATTCCGCGTCCGCGCCGACGAAACTCTCAAGCCTGTCGGGGCAGGGCTTCCAGTAACTCCCGGAGCGGCGTTTGGGGCTGGTGTTGCCGGGGTGGATGAGCGCGACGTAGAAGGTGTGGTCTTCGAGCGCGACGGAGCGCAGGAGCTGCTGGCCGTAGATGAAGCGCGTGTCGGAGGCGACCTGGATGTCGGGGAAAGGCGCGCGCCGCCAGAAGTCGCGCGTGTAGAGGAGCGAGCCGCCCGCGAGCCACGGCCGGTTGCCCTCCGGATACTCGTAGAGCCAGAGGCGGTCTGCCGCCGGGTCGTAGAAGAGCATCCGCGTCAGCCCACAGACCTCGGCCCCGGCCCCCATGAGCGCCTCGACCTGATAGCTGATGCGGCGGGGCGCCATCCAGTCATCGTCGTCCCAGTGCATGATGAGGTCGCCGCGCGACAGGCGCACGCACTCGTTGCGCTTCTCGCCCAGCGTGCGCCGCCCTTCGAGCCGCGCGTAGCGCACGCGCGGGTCATCGGGGATGAGGTCTGCGACCGACTCGCGCCCGTCGTCCACCACGACCAGCTCGCGGTTGGGGTAGTCCTGCGCGAGGAAGTATCCGATTGCGCGCGGCACGAGGTGCCGGCGGTCGGCCGTCGGCATGACGCAGGACACGAGTGGCCCCGGGGCGTCGTCACTAAGCATCGTCGTCTTCCCCTTAAGTGTTCGGGTATCGGTGTAAGGCTCGAACTGTTCGGGCGGAGGCTCGGCGGAAAAGAGGCGGGCGGGCTCAACGATGGTTGAGCCCGCCCTTACGTAGCTTGGGAATCGAACCCTTCATTCGCTCTGCAACCCTTACCGCTAGTCGACTGGCCGTGAAGACCTAGGACGACATTCGCGTGGTCAGGCAGCTCACGATATGACGACATACCGCTCGTTACGCTACGCATAGAGAACATACTATCCGCCTCAAGCCCGTGTCAAGCACCCCTTACGGCACCAGCGGGCCGGGGAGCTTCGTGGGCGGCTTTATCACGATGCCGGTGTTTTCGATCCTGATGTTTTCGCGCACTATTGTGCCCGACGGCGCAATCACCGGCGGCTCGTTGACGCAGGAGACGACGTTCTCCACCGCGAACCAGCCGGGCTTCGTGGTGACGTGCATCCGCGGATGCCGGTGGCGCTGGATGTGGACGCCGAAGGTGAACCTGTTGGCCATGAGGTCGTCGCCCCTCCTGATGAAGTTGCGCGAGACCGTGAGGTAGTCGCCCATGACACCCCAGACGCGAATCCCGTCGATGTCGAGGCCGGCCGCGTCATCCGTGCGGCGGATGCTCACGTCGTTATCCTCGATGCGCAGTCTCCGGCAGTTGCCGACGAAGATGCCGTGGCGGTCGCCGCGGCGCGTGTCGAACGGGAGCAGGACGCGGACTGAGTTGCCCTTAATCGTCACCTCGCCCGCGATGTCGAACACGTCGCGCAGGGGCAGCCTCGTAGGCGGCAGGATGCGCCGGGCTAGGAGTTCGGACGCGGCGTCCCGGGTAGTGATGCTGCCGCTGGTCGGGGCGGTGTCCGTGGTGGGGGGTCTGATGACGGGGCCGGTCTCCACGTTGGGCGGCTCCCGGGGCGGGAGGTCACTCGGATCGACGGACACGGCGCGGCTCAGGCCGACGTGGATGCCCTGTAGCACGTCCTCGACCGTGTTGTTGAGGATGCGCACCTCTTCTGCGAAGCGTCCGCCGACGGTGATGCCCTGCGCGGCGACGGCTTTATCCTGCGAGCGCAGGCGCTCGTAGATTGCGCCGAAGGCCGGGAACCTGACGCGGAACTGCTCTTCGAGCAGCGCGCGGTCGGCGAGCCTGCGGACGTGCGCTTGCAGCACGCGTGGGCGCGCGGAGGTCCTCGTCTCCGGCGGCGGGATCTCGTCGAGCGCGCGCTGCCAGTCCTTGCGCAGCTCCGTCGGCGCGCTGAAGTGCAGCGTGTGCTGGCCGAGCGTCTTTGTGACGTTGACGTTGGTGCGCCCCGAGGGTCGGACGTTCGGGCGCGCGGTGACAACGAGGCGCGAGATGAGCGCGGCGCGTATCTCGGCGCGCAGCCGCGGAATCAGGACTGCCTTCGGGAAGCGCAGCCGCTCGGGCTTCTCGTAGACGCGCACGACGTTGTCCTCGACGTGCGAGCGCGCCACGTCCACGAGCAGCACGCCCGTCTGCCTGTGGCCGACGCTGAGGTCGCAGTGCAGGACGCGCGCCGAGACGCGGTCTTTCTCGCTGCCGCGGACGGTGACGCAGGCCGAGCTGCGGTACCAGCCCGATCCGCACTTGAGCGTGACGTGCTCCACGACGACCGCGTCGCAGTTGATGAAGGTGAGCGTGCCGTTAACCATCCGCGTCAGGTTCAGCGGTCTCTTCGTAGGCTCGCGCGTGCTGCCGGTCTCTGCGTAGAGGTCGCGCACCGTGACGCCGCGGCAGTTCTCGAAGTTGAGGGCGGCCTCGGCGTTCGGCGCGACGATGCGCGTGCCGGGCCCCGTGCCGCTCAGCTTGATGTGCCCCTTGCCGCGCACGTTGACGGTGCCGGTCAGTGGGTAGTTGCCGGCGAGGAAGCAGATTTGCGCGTCCTGCTCTGCGCCGACGTAGTCGAAGACCGCCTCCCAGCCGGGGCCTGGGACGGCGACGTGCGTGCAGCCGCCGCCCTGGCGCGCGTTGCAGAGGACTTCGATGGCGTCCTGCACGGTCTTCGCGCGCGTCATCGCCGGCAGGCAGTTCGCGTTGTCGAAGCTCACGTCGCGCGCGGTGATGTCGGTGAGCGGCGGGAAGACCTCGCGGCAGTCGGCGACGGCGATCTCGCCGTTGGCCGCGACCGTGAGCAGCGCGAGCCGGCAGAAGTGGTGGCTCTGGCCGTGCGGCGGGCGCGCGACGGGCTGCCCGCTCGAAGGCCCGAACGGCGGCCACTCGATGTCGCCGGTCGCCGTGCGCGCGGGGATGAGCCAGTAGTCGCCCGCGCGGTACGTGCCTTCGGAGAAGTGCACCTGGATGCCGCCTTCGAGCACGACCCAGCCGGCCGCGTCCGCCGCGCCGCCGCCCGTCATCGCCACGCCTTCGGCGAGGCCCGCGCCGGCCTGATCCCAGCGCCGCAGCTTCAGCCCCGCACGGCCTGAGAGGTGCGCGACCGACTCGTTCAGCGTGATCTCGCCGCGCTCGTGGTCGGGCTGGCCCGTGATGCGCAGCAGCGGGCGCTGCGACCCGAAGGGCGGCGACAGCTCCGACTCGTCGTCCACGACCTCGACCCACTGGCCGCCCGCGAAGCCCTGCACCTCGTCGCGGCCGAGCCCGGCGACGGTGACGATCTCCTGCTCGATGCTCTCGATCTTCGTCTCGATTGAGCCGTTCTCGCGCGACCACTTGAAGGTCGCCTGCTGGCGCGGGCCGCCGCGGTGTACTTCGACGCGGTAGAGCTGATTTTCCAGCCGGCGGTAGCCCGCGCTCGGCGGCAGCGTGCAGGGGTCCTGGTCGTCCTTTACGGGCTGGATGCGCGCGCTCATCGCGCCGCTCGGCTGCTCGGTGAGCGCGCGCCAGGCCGGGAAGTCGGTCGAGCAATCGGCGACGCCCGCGTCCACGCGGAGCAGCCCCGCCTGCCAGACGTTCTTGAGGCGCGCGGCCGTGTCGGGCCCGCCGAGCGCGCTCTCGCGTATGCGCGGGTCGTCGAGCGCGGTGACGTGGCGCTGCCACGCGTGCAGGTAGACGAGGTACCTGCCCTGCGACAGGTCGAGCTGTTTGAGCGGGTCGGCCACGATGGGGGGGCTCGTCGCGGGCGGACTCGCGAGCGGCGGGCTCAGTTCGGGCGGGCTCGCGGGGCCGCGCGACGTGAACGTGACCGGCGGCGAAGGGTAGTCGGGCTGCGTCGTGTAGGTGACGACACGGCGCACGAAGAGGCTCTCGTTCGTGTTGAAGCCGGTGAGGTCTTCCGTCAACGTCAGCATCAGCGTGCGCGCGTCGGCGACCACCACCTCGCGGACGCGGCGCAACTGCTTGTACGGGCGCCGCCCGGCCGAGACCAAGACCCAGTGGCCCGGCGCGAAGGGGCCTTCGCCCGCGTCGAGGTATTCGACCTGCACGCGGTTGCGCCAGCGCGTGAGCTGCGCGGGCACGGGCGCGGGCTCGCTCAGCTCGCAGAGCAGGCCGCCGACGTACATGCGGCCGGGCGAGAGGGCGAGGTCTACGCGCCCGAGCGGCTCGACGCGAAAGCCGTCCGTGCCGCGGGGCGCGCCGCTGTGCCCGATGACGTCTATGGCCTCGGTCTGTGTGCGGTGGAGATTGATCGCCAACTGCTCGTTCCAGTCGGCGTCGAGCTGCACGCGCCCCTGCTGCATGAGCACGCCGCCGTAACGCTTCTTGGCGTCGAAAGTGTCGCGGCTGAAGTCGCCTTTCATCGAAAGTCCTCCGGTGTCGGCTTCACGTAAGAGTTCAGCTTGCGTAAAAGATTCCCGCTTCGAGCCCGAAGCGCAGGTACTCGTCGAGGCCGGCGCGCAGGTTGGCCTCGCGCTGCGGCTGGTAGAGGTGGTGGAAAGCGCCCATCTCGGACTCGTCGTCGGCCCCGCGTCGAATCTCCTCCGGGCAGCGCGCGCTCAACTGGCAGTAGGCCGGCTCGCCGTAGGTGAGCGAGGTGAAGACGGGGCGCACGCGCAGGCGCGCGTCGTCCGCCGCCGCGGGCGCGGGCTGGCACTGATACCGGCGCGGCACCTGCGAGCCCGGCGGCACGTAGGAGAAGCGCACGCAGCCCTTCTGCGTCCGAGCCGCGCGCACCGGCATCAGGCTGCCCGCGCGCTCGGCCATGAAGATCGTGTTCGAGGCTTCGAGGCTGACGGTGTTGACGCGCCCGATGATGGTGCTGTTCTCGACTTCGAGCGGCGCGCCCGGCCCCTCGCCTTCGGGCGCGCCATAGGCCAGCTCGCCCGCGCCGCTCGCGTCTACGATGCTGTTCGTGATGCGCACGCGCGCGCCCTCGACCGCGCGCACCGCGCCGAGGACGCAGCGGTCTATCTCGACGAGCACGTCGGGCTGTAGGACGTAGAGGCGCGGGCGCGCCTCGCGCGCGGGGAAGCCCGGCACGGCCGGGGTCGGGCCCGGCAGGAGCGTGCAGTGGCGCAGCCGCAGCAGCCGCAGGTGGTTCTGCCGCGAGCGGCGGACGACGAGCGCGCCGCGCAGCACGAAGAGCCCGTTGAGCGTCAGCTCTGAGTCTTCCGCGCCGCTGATGCGCCAGTCCTCTTCGAGCGCCACGAGGGGCCGGCGCTCGTCTGCGGCGCGCACCTCGATGCTCGACTCGGCCGGCACGCGCAGCGGCAGGTCTTCGAGGTAGAGGTTGTTGTTCTCTATTTCGACCACGCCGCCCGGCTTCCTCCTGATGCGCGTTAAGCTGGTCTCGACCTCGCCGACGGCGCGCAGGACTTCGAGCGCCTTCTTAATCGTGTCGCGGTCGCGCGGCACCTTCACCGTGCGCTCGCCGCCGACGAAGCTCGACGCGCGCCCGTACTCGCCGCCGCCGATCTCGGCCGCCGCGCCGTAGCGGAAGGTCACGCGCACGTCCGCGTCGGCCGGCGTCCCGCGCCGCGCGCGCAGGCGGCCGAGCACGGGGTCGATGGCGTGCTTCCTCCTAACGACGGGGTGGCGGCCCCAGCCGCCCGGCGCGTCCGAGAGGTCGCAGGCCACGACGTGGCGCGCGGCCACCGCCTTGCCGTTGATGCGGATGTGGATGCTCTTGCCCGGGCCGTAGAGCGCGGGCCGCCCCGAGGCGAGGTCGCGCGCCAGCTCGCGACGCGTGATCGGGCCGGGCACGTTCTCGGGCCGGGCGAGGTGTTCGATCTCGCCCTCGGCCTCCGGCCGTCGGTAGAGCTGCGTGCGGAGCGAGCCGGGGTGGAAGATGTAGCGGCGCTCGCCCAGCCGGTAGGCCGGGGCGTCCGTCACGGGGTAGCTGCCGATGCGCCAGAGGAAGATGCCGACGTTCGGGATGTTGTGGAGCCCGCCGCGCGACTGGATGTGGCGCACGTCGGCGTTGCGCGCCAGCGCGTCGAAGGGCGTGGTCGCGAGCGCGAGCGCGTCACCCCGCCGCAGGTCTGGCGTGACGACGTTCTCTGGGCGCAGGTGGTTCATGTACTGCGTCGTGGCGAGCCGCTGGAAGTACTCGACGACGTTGGCGGGCCAGCCCGTCACGTCGCGCGCGAGCTGTTCGATGACGGCGGCCGTGCCCTTGCGCCGCCGGTAGGCGAGCGTGTTGGCGACCTGCGCGCGGTTGCTGAACTCCGCGCCGGGCCAGACGAAGAGGTTGCGCGCGCCGACGAGGTCGCCGATGTAGGGCACGACCCACTCGGCGCAGGTCTCGACGAACTGGTCGTCGTAGAGCTGCGCCAAATCCTCTTCGAGCACGGCGACCTGCTCGGCGATGACGCCCAGCAGCTCGCGCAGCGGCCCGCCCTCCGCGTCGTCGCGGACGCGGTAGTGGGAGGGCAGCAGCGCGTAGATTTTTTCGAGGTCGAAGCTCACTGCAACACCTCCAGTTCGAGCGGGCCCGGGTCGAGCGTGAGCAGTTCGGCGGCCGCCGCCTTCGGGCCGCCGCCGCGGGCGGGAAGCTCCGCCGCGAGACGTTTCTGACAGGAGGGCGACTTGTCTCCCGCGCGGTAGAGCGCGTCCACGTCCACGGCGACGACTCCGGCGACGGTGTGAAACGCCGCGATGACTTCGCCCAGGGTGACGGGCTGGCCGAAGCCGCGCGCGTCGAACGAGAACCGCGCGCGCAGCGTCGCCTCCACCTCGGGCAGAACCTTCTCGGGCAGGTAGTCGGGGTGGACTTTCACCTTCGCCTTGATGCGGAAGAGGCTCTGCCGGTAGCTGCGCACCGTGAGCGGCACGAGGGGGTCGCCCGACGCGCGCATCGCCGCCAGCAGGTTCGTGTGGAGCGTGCCGCCCTCCGCGACCGTTGCCCCTTCCGGCCCCGCCACAGTGACGAAGACGCCGCGCCGCTCGCCCGTCCAAGTCCAGGTCGCGAGCGACTTCGCCACGCCGCCGAAGGCCGCGGCGAAGTCCTCGTAGTCGCGCAGCGACACGATGCGGTCGAGCGTGAGGATGGCGAGCGGCGCGTTGCGTCGCGCGGCGTCGCGCGGCTCGGGGTCTTCGGCCTCGGCGGCGGCAAGCGGGTTGGTCACGCCCTTCAGGCCGAGCGGCCGCGTCAGGAGCTGCGTGAGCTGGTTGGCCCCGACGAGTCCGGCCGCGCCCGTCCCACGCCGGTACTTCGCGCCGACGTTGTCCTGCCCCGTCGGCAGCCGCGCGCCCGTGCGCCCGTCGCCGAACTGGACGGTCGTGCCGCCGTCGTCGTCCGCGCGCGTCACGTAGACGCGCTCCTCGGGGCCGCGGCCGTAGAGCGTCGGCACCTCTTGCCAGAGCAGGTCGTTGACGCGGACTTCGAGCGTCGTCTCCGCGCCGGTCGGCGTGGCGGCGGGCGTGTAGGTGAGCGGCGGCTGGCGCAGGCGGAAGCTCTGGAAGGGCTGCGCCGCGTCGCCCGCGCCCAGCACTTCCGAGACCGTCTCGCCGTGCGTCGAGGCGGCGACGTTGGCGTTGAGCGTGACGGTCTCGCGCAGGTAGGTGTGGGCCAGCGTCTCGTTGAAGGTGAGCACGGTGAAGCCGCCCTCGACCGTGACCTCCTTGAGCGTCAGGGTCTCGCTCGCGTAGACGCCTTCGAGGTCTGCGCGCTCGCCCGTCAGGATCAGACGCTTGCCGACCTTCAGCCCGAGCAGCGCGCGGTCGAGCGTAATCTCGGTGCCCGAGACGGCGTCCGCCACGGGCACGTCGGCCAGCTCGAGCCGCTCGCTCTGCGCGAGCACGGTGGTCGTCCTCATCTTGAAGGCCGCGCCGAACTCCTTGTCGGCTTCGAGCGTCAGGCGCGTGACCTTCGTGTTGAGCGTGAAGGCGCTGCGCGTCGTCTCGACGTTGTCGGCGACGGCGTAAGCCTTCTCGGTCACGTTCGGCCCCGAGGCCGCGCGCAGCAAGGCCCAACCGCCGGCGACGGCCGCCGGGTAGGTCGTGTCGAGGTAGACGTAGCGGCGGTCGGCGCTCCCCTTCCCCGAAGAGGCGAAGGGCTCGGCGTCGGCGTCGAGCGTGCGCCCCTCCCAGGTGCTCGGGTAGGCGGGCTCGACGAAGAGGTCGCCCTTCTTGCCATCGACCTTGCCCTGGATGTATTCGCCGAAGCGCTGATTGCCGGGCAGCGAGTCCCACTTCGGCGCGTTGTGGCCGAAGACGCCCGCGCGCAGGCGGAAGGCGTAGACGCCCGCGTCCGGCGCGCGCCGCGCGGCCTGCTCGTTGAGGTTCGTGACGAGCTGCGCCGGAGACCAGTCGAGCATCTGCGCCGCGGCCGAAATGTCCGCCTCGGCCCAGCGCTTCGAGAGGATGTGGGCCACGGCCTTCTCGTCGAGCTTGCGCCCGGCCAGCTCCGCCGCGCTCCCCACCTTCAGGCCGGGGCGCGCGTACTTGGGCAGGCCCGCGGGCGCGGGCTGGAAGTCCACGCGCGTCGTGTTGCTCGCGTCGTCGGTCTGGACGCTGAGCACGGTTCGGACGGCCTGCTTGTTGCTGCTGCCGCCGACGACGAGCAGCGCGTCCCCCGCCTTCAGATTCGTGGCCGTGCCCTTGAGGATGATGAAGGGGTCGTTGCCCGTCAGCCGCTGCGGCTGCCACAGGCGCGGGCGCATCGCGTTCCACTCGGCGCGCGCCTCGACCTCCTCGACGGTCTCGAAGATTTGCGCCGTCTCGTTCTCGCCGGGCACGCTCTGCACCTTCGTCCCCGCGGCGACGGTGACGGGCGGCGGCGGCGCGGGCACGACCTGCGCCGTCGTGCCGAGGCTGAGCGCCTGCCCCGTCGTGCCCGGGGCCTCCTCGATGGTGAAGGCCAGGTAGGTGCCGGCCGCGACGCCCGGCCGCAGCGCGTAGCCGATGAGGCGCGCGAGTTCGAGCACCGAGCGGCGCTCGGTCGCCGTGCGCAGGTACGACTCGTTGGCGATGCGCTCCTGGTAGAAGGTGAGCACGTCGGCCACGGTGGCCCAGGCGTCGAGGAGCGCGAGCGAGAAGTCGTCGTCGTCGCGCGTGTTGAGCCGCTGGAGCGCGGGCCGCCCCGCGTCGGAGAGGCGCGCGACCATCGTCTGCTTGAACTGCGGGTGCGTGCCCGCGCGGTACGCGACGGCCGAGAGCCCGGGCCGGTTCTCGACCTCCGCGGGCGTGGCCGGCGCGAGCCCCTCGCAGCAGCCGCAGTCGGCGGGCGCGCCCGCCACTCGGTCAAGCTCGCTCGTCATCTGCCCCCCTCCACTTCCAACTGGATGACCCCGTGCTCGGGGAAGTTCGGGTCGTTGTCGAGCCGCGCGATTTCGAGCCGTTCGAGCTTCAGCTCGCCCGTCTCGACGGCCTCGGCGCTCGGCTGCCCCTGCCGGTGGAAGCGCCTGATCTCGACGCTGCTCACGCCCTCAACATTCTGCGCCGCCGCGTAGAGCGCGCTCAGATAGACCGACTGGCCGAAGGTGAAGTTGTCGGGGTGGAAGAGGCCGCGCCGCCCGCCCGCGTACGTGCGGTTGCCGAAGACTTCGAGCAGCGCCGCGCGCACGTCGCCGTTGAAATACTCCGGCCGCGCGCAGACGTGCAGCCCGAGTTCGAGCGAGACGTAGAGCGGGCCGTTGATCTCAACGTCGTGCCCGGCCATCCGGTAGCGTTCGAGGTGCTGGCGCATCTCAGCCTTTAACTCGTCGTCCACCTTACCGCCGCCGAGGCGGTCGATGGTCAGGAAGACCGTGCGCCAGCTCCCCGTCCAGCGGAAGGTCGCGGCGGCGCGCTGCACGCCGGGGTGGCGCTCGGCGACGCGCGCGTAGTCGTCGGGCGTGACGGCGCGCCCCTGCGTGCGGAAGGCCGCGGGCGCGTCGCGCCGCACCTCCTCGATCGACTCGGGCTCGACGCCGCCGCGCGCGGGCAAAGGGTTGGCGACCCCCGTGACCGCCGCCTCTTCGGTGACGACGTGCGCGAGCGCGCCCGCGCCGACGTTGCCCGCGACTCCGACGCCCACGCGGTACGTCGCCACGAAGCTCGTGCCCGCGGCGGGGCGCGAGCCGAAGCGTTCGTCGCCGAAGCGGAGCGCGGCCGTGCCGTCCTCCTCGACCTCGACGGCGAAGTGGCGGTCGGTCGGGCCGCTGTCGAGCAGGTCGCGCCGCGCCTCCCAGGGCAGCGGCTCGCCCTCCCGGGCCGTGCCCAGAAGCTCGACGACCGCCGGCACCGTGTCGGCCGCGGGCAGCCTCATCACTGCGCTCGCCGAGTGCGCCCGCGCGAGCACCTCGGCCGACGCCGCGTAGGTGAGCGGCCCCCGCCTGAGCCGCGGGCTGAAGCGCGGCGCGGTCGGCTCGGGCTCCGCGTCGTCGCACGAGTCGCCGCGGCGCGCGCGCACCTTGGCGAGCGCGGGCAGCGGCTCGGGCACGGTGCCGAGCGACTCGCCGCCCACCGTCTCGCCGTGGTCGGCTAGGACGAGGTTGCCGAGCGCGACGCTCGCCGGGTGCTTGCTCCCGTCGTCGGCCAGCACGTCCCAGAGGCAGAGCGAGAAGGGCAGCGCGTCCTCGACGTGCCAGGAGATTTCGATGATGCTCGTGCCCTGGATGCCGTCGGTCACCTGGAAGAGCGGGTCGTAGGTGTAGCGGACTTTCGTCAGGCGGACGGCGTGGCGGTGCGCGGGGTCTGCCTCCTCAAGCTTGCCGTTGTGCGGGTTGCGCTGCTCGACGAAGGCGAGCACGTCGCCGGCCGCCAGCTCCTCGACGGCTCCGCCGCGGTTGCGCAGCGTCGCCGAGGTCGCGCCGCGCGGCAGGCAGCAGCGGTCGTCGCCCCACGTGTAGAACTCGAACTCGTTGTGCGCGGCGTAGAGGCGCGCGTCCGCGACCGTCTCGAAGACGGCCGGGCGCGCGGCCACGGCGCGCTCGTACTCGGGCGTCGGCCGCGGCGGGTTGCCCGCGAAGGGCTGGATGCGCGACGCGACGCCGGTGACGCGCGAGAAGATACGCGTGCCGGCCGGGAGCTGCGCGTCCGCGCTCACGCTCACCTGCACCCACGCGCGCGCGTTCGCGCCGTTGTGGACGCGGTAGTCCACGAGCCGCGCGTGGCGGCTCACCGAGACGCGCCGCCGCGCCGTGCCGATGTAAGCCTCCGTGGCGACGGCGTCCTGCCGGTAGCTCAGGTAGTCGCCGACGTAGGCCAGCACCTCGACGAGCGCGACGCCGAGGTCTGCGGCGTTGCGCTCCTTCCAGCGCGGCAGCAGCACGCTCATCCGGTCGAGCATCAACTGGCGGAAGCTCGCGTAGTCCTTGGCGAGGTAGTTGATCTCGGGCGCGGGCGCCGCCGCGGGCGCGCAGGCGCGCTCGGCCTCGCAGTCGAAGTCGGTCGGGCAGTTGACCTTGAAGGAGAACTCGACCGAGGAGAGCAGCGGGTCGAAGTGCGGGGGCGGCCCGAGGTCGCGCGCGCTCTTGACGACTCTCAGCGTGTAGGCCGAGAAGTCGCCCGCCTGGTTGACGCGCAGGTGCATCTCGTGGCCGCGCGCGGGCGGCCCCGTGCGCCCGCGCGGGACGCCCGTCACGGCGATCTTCCTGATGCGCTCGCCGCCCTCGACGACGAAGTTCTCCGCGCCGAGCGCGTGCGCCTCGACCTCCTTGATGAAGCGGACGACGAGCGTGCGCTGCCGCTCTTCGGGGGCTTCGGAGGGGTCGTCTACGACCTCGACCCACTCGACGCCGTTGAGCGACGGGTGCTCGCGGACTTCGTTGACGCGCCTGCGGTCGCAGCAGAAGTATCTTTCGCTCACAGCCCCGCCCCCCCGCGCACGAAGCTCGCGCCCACGCGCTCGCCCGTGCGGCGCACGAGGTACTCGACCGTCACGCGCAGGCTCTCGGCGTCGCTCTCGACCTCGACCTCCTGCACCTCGATTAAGTCTCCGAGCCACTGCTGCAAAGCGCCCTGCACGAGGAACTGCGTGGCCGCGGCCAGCTCCTCGGAGTTCGGCGCGAAGACGAGCTGCGCCAGCCCGCAGCCGAAGGTCGGGCGGTTGACGCGCTCGCCGGGCGCGGTGAAGAGCACCTGCTCGACCAACTGGCGGATGTGGTCGTCCGTGCCGGCCTCGGCCGTGCGCCCGCGCCCGTCGAAGCGGAATGGGAAGTTGACGTCCATCACATCCCCATCACGCGGGTCTGCGTCGCGACGACCGTCGGCGGGCCCCCGGGAATCTGCTCGGGGCTCAGGCACAGCCCCGTGCTCATCTGGAGGATCGCGGGCGAGCCGTTGATGAGCACGCGCGTCGCCGGCACCAGCCAGCGCACGAGCACGCACGGCTGCGGCTTCGGGCCCGGGACGGTGAAGACGCACCCGGCGATGGGGTACGTGTCGGCGAGCGTGGCGACGGGCGTGCCGTTGACCATGACGCGCGTGTTGGTCGGGACGACCGACACCTGGCCGCCGTGCGGGCAGATGGCCGAGGCCCCGACGTGGAAGAGAAATCCAGGCATGGCTTTGCTGTCCTCCTTTAGGTGATGACCATCGCGCCGTTGTTGATGGTGACGGACGGGCCCGCCATGACGATGGTCGCGCCCTTGCCGTTCGAGATGGTGATGCCGACGTCGTTGACCATAATCATCGCGCCGGTCGTGGTCTTGAGCATGATGCCGCCCGCCGGCCCCGGCATGTCGCTGATGACGAGCGAGTTCTGCAAGGTGGTCTGCAACACGATGCTCGGCGAGGCGGGGTTGCCCGCGTGCGCCAGCGGTGGCACGTCGGTCGGCAGGCCCCAGCGGCAGCCCGTCCAGATCGGGTAGTTCGGGTCGCCCTGCTCGAACTCGACCCACACGCCCGCGCCGATGGGCGGCACCATCCAGACGCCCATCGGCGGCCCCGTCGGGCCCGCCAAGGGCACGCACGGCACGGCCCAGCTCGAAGGGACGATCCCGAGCACGTCCGGCACCTGCACGAGCAGGCGGCCGAGCTTCATCGGGTCGATGTTGTTGACGACCGTCCCGCGGAACTTGCCGTAATACTTATTCCCGTTGCTTGATTCACTCATACTGGCACCTTCGACTTGTTCGAGACGAGCCCGTCGCGCGACAGGCTGAAGCTCTGCTTGTAAGACCCGCGCTTGATGGTGTGCGTCACGGTGTTGACGTAGTAGAGCCCGTCGTAGGTCACGCCCCCGCCGCGCACGCCGACCATCTGCCGCGCCTTGAGGATGTGGCCGTAGCGCAGCACGTCGAGCGTCCCGCTGGCCGTGATCGAGTCGGTCGCCGACAGCAGGATGCCGAGCGCCCGGCTGGCCGCGTCCATGATGTCGAGCTTCGCCATCCCGGCGGGGAACTCGATCTTCGAGGGCAGTTGCAGGCGCTTGCCCTGCGGCGGGCGCAGGATGCTGATGTTCGGGACGGGGACGGGGATGGTGATCTTATTCGTGACGGGGTCGAGGACGTTGAGGATAAGAATCTTCTTCGCCAGCCCGTCGAGGCTGAAGCTGAGCGACTCGACGTTGGTGTGCGCGTCCATGTTGACGCTGAGCGCGGGCTGCACGATGGGGAGGCGGATGTCCGGGCCCCAGAAGGCGATGTTGGCGCCGGGCGCCGGCCCCGGCTCGACGTAGAAGACGTAGCCGTTGGCCGAGGCCAGCCTGGTCAGGTAGGCGCGGTCGGTTCCCGTCTGCGTCGGCACCTCCTTCACGGGGTTCTTGATGGTCGGGAAGAGGGGCGGGATGATGATGGGCACGATGCCGAAGAGCAGGTACTTGACCAGCACCAGCGGCACGATGGCGATCTCGTTCATGCCGGGGTAGCGCATGAAGGGCATCTCGACCACGTCCATCAGCACGCTCAGGTCTTCGCCCGTCACGGTGAAGGTCGAGCCGCCCGGCTCGCTCGACGGCGAGATGTCCTGCCGCGTCACGATGCCGTCCATCAGGACGTGCGGCACGCCGCCCAGTGTGACGACGACGATGACGCGCGTGATCATCGGGTCGAAGTAGCCGACGGGCAGGCGCGTCGTCGTGAGCCCGGAGCTTTTGCCGGCGGCGAACGTCAGCTTGAAGCCGCCGCGCGCGCCGCCGTTGCTGACCTCGACGCTCGTCAGCGCGTCGAGCACCTCGCGCGGCGCGGGCGTGGGCACGGCCGGCCCGATGAGCAGCGTCATGTAGAAGCGTTTGGCCATGTGGGTTCGTCGGCGCTCCTCTTAGAAGATGGCCGGGCCGCTGATGCCTTCCGGCAGGGTGATGCGCACCTTGCGCCCCGTCTCGGTCAGCTCCAGGGGGTCTACGGCCCCGTTGGCGTCGCAGACGCGCCAGAACTGCTCGGGGTCGTCGAGGTACTCGGCGGTGATCTGGTCGAGCCGCTCGCCCTGCTTGACGGTGTGCTCGGCGATGGTCTCGAAATTCGCGGGCGGCGGCACGAAGCGGCGGCGGAGGTGGACGACTGATTTGCCGTCGGCCGTCTCGTGCTCGGCGGTCTCCAGGCCGTAGTAGCGGCTCGTCGGTGTAAAGCTCATCGCGTGTGTCTCCTTCTATAGAACCTTCGTCACTTAAACCTTCGTCACGTCGAGCGACTTGAGCATGCCGCCGGGGCTCTTGGCGGCGAGCCGCTCCTTCTGCTGGAGGTAGGCCATGAAGACGCTGCTGCCCCGGTGGCCGAATTCGAGGTCGTTGACGCTCAGGACGCGCATCCCGAGGCTGACCTTGGCGCGGATGGGGTTGAGCGCGGGGTCGAACGCCTCCTCGGTCACGCTCAGCTCGGTGAGGCGGACGGGCAGGATGCGGTTCTTGCTCCAGACGAAGAGCGTGAGCGGGGCCTCCATCGGCGTGATCTCGATGGTGCCGGCGGAGGCCAGCGCGGCGCTCGACTGGAGCTGCGCGCTCGTCGGGTAGATGAGCGTCTCCAGGGCTGCGAGCTGCGGGTGGACGCCCACCTCGACCGCGGCGCGGTTGCGGTCGGGGAATTCGAGCTGGTCGGTGGCGTCGATCTCGGCCTCGATCTTGATGGTCTCGACGGGCGGGCCCGTCAGCCGCAGCGCCTCCGTACGGTCGCCGCCGTCGCCCGCGCCCTTGATCTGGAAGCTGCGCGAGAGCGTGTCGGGGTTGTACTGTAACGGGATGACGCGCAGCACCGAGCCGGACTCGGCGTTCACGACGACGATGCCGCCTTTGACGAGGCGCGGTGAACCGGGGAAGGTGGTCATACTTTTACAAGTCCTCGCATCTGCCAGAGCCCGCGCCGCTCACTTCTTGGCGCGGAAGGTTATCGTGACGCCGCCGCCCCTCGTCGTGGAGAAGGCCGTGCCGTCCTCCGTGTAGAGGCGCGAGCCGCCGTAGAGCAGCGCGCTCCATTCGAGGTCGCTCAGCTTCTTGTTGAAGGTGAGCTTGATCATGCCGCCGTAGAGCGCGCCGTTCGTCCAGCGGCCGGCGAGGAAAGCATCCACGGTTAGCCCCTCCTTCGGCACCATCCCCTTCTCGAAGGTGACGACCGTCTGGCCGTTGCTCAGGCCGGTGAAGGGCGGCTTGCCGATGTACTCTGAGTAGATGGGGCCGACCTTCGTGTCTTCGGGCAGCGCCTTCGGCTTCTTCTTGTCGGGGTCTTCGATCTGCGGCGGGAGCGCCGCCATCCCCGGGCCCTTCGTCTCGTCCTTCTTGTCGCCCCCGGCCTTGGGCGGGTCGGCCGGCGCGGGCGGCGGCGTGCGCAGTTCCGCGATTCCGGTGCGGACGCTTTCGAGCACGTCGTCAATCGTCTTGCCCTTGGCGGAGGCGAGCTTCGTCAGCAGCGCGTCCACCTCGGCGTCGGTGAGCGGCGGGGTGGCCGTGCGCAGAATCTCGTTGAGCTTTTCGCGCCCGGCCGCGTCGATCTTCAGGCCGTCGGCCGAGCCGCCGAGCAGCGCGTCGGCGAGGCGCTTGGCTGGCCCCTCAAGGGCGGGCGCGGTGGCAGGGCCTCCGGCCCCACCGGCGGGCGGGGCCGCGGGAGTGCCTTCGTCCTTCTTGCCGCCCGTGCCGCCTGCGCCCGTGCCCGCGGAGTCGCCGGGGCCTTTGCCGCCGCCGCCGGGCTTCGCCCCGGCGCGCTTCGCTTCGAGCGCGAGGCGCAGGGTCTCGGCCGTGACGGGGCCGTTGGGGAGGGCCCCCTGGTTCGCCTCCGTCGCCTTGAGAAGCTCCTGAATCTCCTCCTCGGTGAACTGGTCGCGGTTCTCGATGATGACCTGCGTCATCTTCACGCCGAGTTGGGCCTGCGCCTCGGAGAAGTTGCCGCCGCGCGCGGCGTCTTCCAGAATCTTCTTGAGGGCGGGGTCTTGCTTGATCGCCTCCTTGAGCTCTTCGGGGATGGGCTGGCCCTTGTCGGCCGACATCTTGAAGAGGGCTTCGAGCGGGTCGTCGCCTTCGAGGCCGACGCTGGCCTCCGCGCCGTTCGCCACGAGGATGAGCGCGGCCGCGATGGTCGCGGGGGCCAGCACGCGCCCGCCGGCCTTCTTGCCGAGGTACTTCGCGGCGGCCAGCAGCGCGGCAGCCGCGACGGCCGCGGCGGCGGGCGCGAGCACCTCGGGGCCGGGCGCCCTTCCCTTCTCGCCCTCCTTCTCCTTGCCCTTGTCCTTCTCGCCCTCCTTACCCTTCTCCTTCTCGCCCTCCTTGCCCTTCTCCTTCTCGCCCTCCCCGACGGGGACGGGCACTTCCCTCGGCTTCGGCTCCTTGTCGCCTTCGCACCGGCACGAACGGCGCAACTGGCTGCTGAAGGGCGGCACACACAAGTAAGTGTAGAGGCCGCGCACGGGGCCGCTGATGACGATGGTCTGCTTGCAGGTCAGAGAGGCCGGCTCGTTGAAGACCATCATGCCGGGCGGGGCCAAATCCATGCGCTCGACCTTCATCGTGGGGTTCTTCTTGTAAAGCTCCTTTGCGAGTCCCTCGTAGATGACGAGCTTGGCGTCGCCCTCGATGTAGCCCTCGGGGTTCGAGGGCTTGATCTCGCCGATCTTGATGGTGTCGGCGGTGAGGTAGACGAGGTCGGGGATACCGTGGGAGATGATGTGCGTCTGCTTCGGCAACTGAAGCGTGTAGTTCGCGTGCATGCCCGCGCCGTACACCTCCTTGAACTTCGCCTGAATCTGTCTGTGCACGTCGTTGCCGACCTCTTTCACGTTGCCGCGGTAGCAGATGCCGCAGCCGCCCGCGGCGTCGGCGGTGAGGAACGGCCCGCCCACGCCAGGGGGCGTCTGCCGCTGCACCGACCCGGCCCCGGCGCGCCCCTCGACGCGCGCGCTCCCGCCGAGCATGACGGCGTCGGCGGCCGCGTCGGCCTCGCGCTCGTGCGCGCCGTCTGCCGAACCCGCGATGGAGAGCTTCTGCAAGTCCGACGGTGCTTCCCGCTGCTGCACGACGTGCGCCAGCTCGTGCGCGAGGAGGTGACGGCCGGCGGGCGTGCCGGGTGCGTACTGCCCCGCGCCGAAGACGACGTGCGAGCCGACGGTGTAGGCCAGCGCCCCGACCGAGCGCGCAGACTCCGAGGCCCGCGCGTCCGTGTGCACGCGCACGCGCGAGAAGTCGTGCCCGAACCGCGACTCCATGAAGGTGCGCGCCCCGGAGTCGAGCGGCCGGCCCGGCGACTCCAGAGTCTCACGCACGACGCCGGGCACGCCGTCCGTCGCCGGGCCGCGCGCGCCTTCCGACGCCGCGGCGTGTTCACCCGTATGCGCGGCGTGTCCGCCCGTCTGCGCCGCTCCGGCGTCGGCCTTTCTTTGCAGCGTCCTGCGCTCGCCCGCGCACTTCTCGCAAGAGCCCGTAGCGCCGCACGCGCACTTGCGTTGCAGGAGCGGCGCGCGCGCCTGCCTCTGCGCGCCCGCCACCGGGGCGCGCTCCTGCGTCGGCGCCGCCGTCTGTGCCTGTACCTGTGTGCGCTCAGCCATCGCTCTCGTCAGTCTTCAGCCGCGCCGGTCAGAAGCTCGCGCGGCAGGTAAACGTCGTCGGCCGGAAGCTGCCCCGGCTCTATCAGGCCGGCGCGCAGCGCGCAGGCCGCGAGCCCGAGGCCGTGCAGCGAAAGGTAGGTCTCCGGCACGCGGAAGGCTTCGGGCGCAGTCGCGTCGCGCCCGTGCTCGCGCAGCAACCCCGCCAAGCCTTCGAGGAACAGTCTCGAATCCCCTCCTGCGAGCGCGAGTATCATCTCGGCCTCGTGCCGCTGTGCCGCCGAAGCTGCGGCCGAGAGTTCGAGGCCCGCCGCGCCCTCGGCCCCGGTCAGAAGAGACTTGAAGGCGTAGGCGAGTCTCTGCTCGTCGAACGTGCAGACGACGGAGCCTTCGCCGAGGTAGGAGGCCCCGGGCGGGTCTTCGACGAGCGCGGCGACGGCGCGCGCCGTCTGCACGTCGCCCGCGGCCAGCGCCGCGCAGGCCGCGAGCATCCCCTTCTTCGAGTTCGTCAGCGAGTAATCGACCGCGCCCGGCGGATGAAGGGCGCGACGCCTCTCGTCGGACTCGTCCGAAGTCTCCGCCGCCTCCCACTCTTCCGGCTCGTAAGCGGCCGGCAGCGGCGCCGCCCGCGCGTCGAGCGTGACGAGCGTCGCGTCGAAGGCCGGCTGCGTGCCGCGCAGCTCGAAGACCTTGAGGTAGAAGCGCGCCGCCTCGCCCAGGGCCTCGCGCACCTCCCCGAGCGGCGCGCCGAGCGCGTAGCGGAAGAGCCCGAGGTCGAGGCAGTGGTCGGCCAGCATCGCGTAGTCCAGTTGCGTGGCCGAGCCCCCCTCGGCCTCGCGCGCGATCTCGCGCCGCGCCGCGTCGTTGTAGTCGGCCATCCGCGCGCCCCAACGCGGGTCTACATAGCCGAGGCGCGGCGGAGTCTCGGCCTGTAAGCTTTCGCGGTCGCGCGCGTCATGACCCCGCGCCCCCTCGTCGCCGCGGAGTTCGGGCGGCGCGTCGCGCCTGTACTCGGGCCGCACGTAGACGTAAGAGACGAGCCCGGCCGCGAGGGCACGCCCGATGGCCTCGTCTATCACCTCCTCGTCGTACCAGCGGAGCGAGCCGCGCCAGTAGAGCAGTTCCCACTCAAGGCGGCGTCGGTACGTGAACTCGTCCGCGCGCGCGCGCGCCTCGGCCGGGTAGACGGGCACGAACGGCCCGTCTTCGTCGTAGACCAGCTCGACGTATTCGAGCCCCGTCAGTCCTGCCGCCTCCGCCTCTCGCAGCAGCCGCTCGGTGACGTAGAGGTCTGAGAAGGGTTGCAGCTCGGGGATGGCGAAGAACTCGGCCGCGACCTTCGACGTGTCGAAGGAGCGCAGGTAGTAGTGGAAGACTTCGCCGTTCGGGAACGTGAGCCCGCGCGAGCGCTCGGCGTCGAACACGTCGGGTAGAATCTGCGGCTGCACCGCGAAGAAGGGCTCGCCCGAGACGGTCATCGGCACGAACTCCGAGACGAGACGCGCGCGCTTGAGCACCTCGGCCGCGCGCCGGCTGACCACCGGCACGTTCAGCGCGAACGCGGGGAAGTCCGACAGAGGCACTTCTTCGGGGTCGTGGTCGTAGCGGTTGCCTTCGTGCGGCCAGGCGTCCGTGAGCTTCGGGAAGAGTTCACGCATCTTGCGCCCCATCTCGATGCCGTCGGGCCACCACCTGCCCGCCAGCGTCTTCGTGACGACGCCGTAGTCGCGCGCGTTCGGGAGAAACCTGTAGATCTTCATTGCGAGCCCTCCCCGGGCGCCACCCCATGGACGCGAAGGATAAAATCAATCTTTCCCATCCGGCCTTCGATGGCCGCTAACCCTTCGTACTCCGTGCCGCTCTGGTAGTCGTATCCGGTGAGCCGGCCGTCCGGCCCGATGGTCATGTTCATGAAGTGCTTGCGGCTCTTCGAGCCGATGATGAACTCACCCGGCAGCCTCCCCCTCGTCCGCTCGATGCCGCCCCTCAGCGTCTCGTAAGTCGTGCGTACGTCGTCCGGGTCTCCGCCGGCCTCGCGCACCAGTTCATCCCAGCGGGTCTGGGAGACCTGTTCGAGCGAGCCCGAGAAGTACTTCGCCCACTGGTTCAGCACCTCGGTGTCAAGGCTCACCACCAGGCCGGCGTCCCCGGCCGCGGCGAGGATGGTGTACTCGCTGAGACGGTTGCCCTCCTTGCCGCTGAAGAGGGCCTCGTAGCCGGCCTTCTCCGCTATCTTGTCGTAGCCGGTGCGCTCGGGGAAGATGAGCTGGCGGTTGACCGGGTCTTCCGGCGTGTTGGTCGGCAGCCGCAACCTCTCCAGGGTGCGGATGTAGAGTTGGTCGGCGTCGAAGACGAGGGGCCTGCCCGTCACGCGCGTGAGCGCGCCGGCCAGCGAGCAGAACCCGCAGTTCGTCGCCAGCCCCTTCGGGTTGATGGGCGTGGGGTCGAGCGGCCCCTTGGCCTCGCTGACGCCGCCCGTGTGGAGCTCGGCACCGGGCGGCGCCGGCAGCTTCATGCCGACCTTACCGTAGTCGCGCACGCCGCCGACCTGCACCGTCGCGCCCGGCTTGCCCGCGTCGAGCGGCGTGCTGTAGACGACGCCCTTCAGGCGTCCCTCCTTGAGCGCCTTCGCCAGCTTCACGGCGATGTCGTGGCCGTGCGGGCCCGGCTCGGTCGCCAGCCGCCTGATGTTGCCCTTGATCCACTCCAGCTCCATCTGCCCCGGCGCGAGCTTGGCCAGCCCGCCCTTGTACTCGACGATGTAGACGATGCCGGTGTCGAGGTCGGCCCCCTTGACCATGATGTCGTCGAAGCCCTGGCCGAAACCGCCCGTCTTAATCGGGTTGTCCCAGCCGAAGGACTTCAGGCCGTCGCTCGCGGCCTTCGCGCGCCCGCCCGCGACGCCCGCGTCGTGCGCGCGCTGGCGCATGGCCTGGAAGAGGCGCGGGTCGAGCGAGGGCGGCAGGTGTTCGACCGAGCCGCCTTCGGCGAAGTAGCGCAGCACGGCGTTGAGGTCGCTCGTGCTCGACCAGCCGAGGAGGCTGTTGATGGCTGCGTCGAGGTTGTCGCGGTTGTCCGCGAGGAACTGCTTGAGCAGGTCCTGGTCGTAGGCGACGCCGCCCGACTTGAGACGCTTGAGGATGTTGTTGAGCCGCTCGACCTGCGCGGGCGTGGCCTCCGGCGGGAAGCAGGGCGACTGGCACTTCTTGAGCGCGGCGGCGGCCAGCTCGTTCTCGACGAGCGCAGTGCGCAGCGCCTCGTTGCCTTCGAGCCGCTTGCGCGTCTCTTCATCGACCGGGCGGAGGCGCTCCATGTCGGCGGCGACCTTCGGGTCGGCCGGCTTGGCGAGCGGGTCGGCGGTCGAGCCGGGCTTCGCCTCGGGCGCAGCCTCGGCCGGGGCCGCGGGCTCGCCCGCCGGGCGCTCTTTTTTAATTGTCTCTTGAGGCGTCTCGGCCGTGGGCGTGGCGCGCGCGGGCGGCGGCGTGGTCGCACCCTCTGCTGCGTCGGCCGCCTTATCCTGCGGCCCCGCGGCGGGCGCGGGCTTTTCGGCCCCGGCCGCGGGCGGCTCTTTGGGCGCGCCGGGCGACTTCAACGAATCCACGGCTTCGGGCGTGGGCTTGCTCTTGGGCGCGGCGGGGCCGCCCTCGGTCGCGCCGGCCGCGGGCTCTTGCGGCGGCTTCGTCCCGACGGCCGGCGGGTGCTCGCCCGGCGCGGGAGTGCGGCCCTCGACCGCCGCGGCGGCGCGCGCGCTCGTCTTCGCGCCGACGAACATCAGGGTGTTGTCGCGTATGGCCCCGGCGATGAGTTGCGTGCGCTGATAGCGCGCGTCGGCGTGTGTTATTTCGCCGGCGGCCTCTTTGGCGTTGATGGCGAGGAGTTGGTCGAGCGTGGTCGCGGTGCCGATGACCATGCCGCCGTAGTCAATCACCTGGCCCGCGACCGAAGCGCCGCGGACGACCGTCGCCGCGCGGTTCATCCCGCGCACGGCGGCCAGCGCGGCCGCCTGGTCGCCTTCGGCCAGGGCGAGCACGAACCTGTTGCCCGAGCGCGCGAAGGCGAGCCCGCCGACGGCCCCGACGCCGATGGCGGCCGCGCTCAAGACCGCGACGAGGTCGCCGACGGCGCGCGCGTCGAGGCGCAGCGTCCCGTTCTTGTAGCGCTCGGCGAGGTTCGCCGCGGCGAGCCCCGCGCCGGCCACGGCCGCCACCGCGCCGAGTTCGGGCACGGCCACCGCGGCCACGACCGAGAGCGCCGTCACGATGTCTTCGAGGTGGCGCTTGGCGATCTGCTCGTCGTGCGGCTTGTTGTCGAGCAGGTCTGTCGTCGGCGTCGGCGCGGGCGTGATGCCCTCGGGCATGACGACGGCGAGCGCGCCGCGCCCGTACTCGTTCTTCCGCGTGAAAGCGCGCATCGCGCCCCAAGCGGCCGCGCCCGGCGTCGCGCCCTCGACCGCGTCGGTGATGACGCCGTCGGGCGTGGTCACGTCGGCCACGCGCGCCTTGTACTTGCCGCCCGGCCCCTCCGGCTCGGTCAACTGTAGTTGCAGGAGCAGCGAATACTTCTGCCCCGTGATGCGGCTGATGAAGGTCGCGCGCGGGCGCAGGACGCTCTGCCCGGCCTTCGTCTCGACGCGCGTCTTCGCCATTTCGAGCTGCTGTTCGAGCGAGGTGATCTCGCCGCGCAGGCGGCGCGCGGCGTAGATGTTGCCGCGCCGCTCCTCCTCCGCGAGCTGCTTGCGCTTCCTGTCGAGCGCGTCCTGTAGCACGTCGGGCGCGGCCCCGCGCGTGGCGCGCTCGTACTCGGCGATCTGCGCTTCGAGCTTCTTGCGCTGCTCGGGGTCTTGCTCCTTCTCCAGCAGGCCGCGCAGGAGCTTCAGCTCCTCGTCCTGCGTCTGGATGTTTTTGACTTCGTCGGCGGCTATCTCGCGGAGCGGCTTGACGGCGACGGTGATGACGGAGACGCTCGGCGGGCGGATGAGCGACTCGCCGGTCCTGTCGTTGTAGCGCGGGTGCGGGCGCGCGACGCAGCGCAGGACGTAGATGCCCTTCTTCCGCCACGTGACGCTGCGCTCTTGGTAGTCGCCGCCGAGCGCGTCGGCGACGAAGCCGAGCGCGTCGCCCGTCAGCCGGATGACGCCGGAGATGGCCGCGACGCGCGGGTCGAGGTTGCCGAGGCTAATGATGGCGCGGGTGATGTCCTTGTCGCGCATGGCCTCCTGCAAGTCCTCTTCGGCGGTCTTGCGGTCTTCGAGAATCTCCTCGGCCGTGAGCTCGAAGCGGCGCGTGGCGGCCTCGGTCCTGCCGACGGTTCGCGCCTCTTCGGTGTCCTTCCCCAACTGGCCTTTACGCTTGAGACGCTTCAGCTCGGCGCCGGCCTCCTGCCCGGACTTCTTGGCGGCGTTCGTGATGTCGTACAGCTCCCAGTGGTAATCGACGCCGCCCATCGCCAGGGCGACCTGCACGAGGCGATCCGCGCTCGCGGCCGAGTAGTCGAGCGACATCGTGTAGGTGCCGATGCCGTTCGTGGTCTGCTCCTCGGGGCCTTCGAGCTTCGAGGGCAGCGCCGGGGCGTTGGCCGTGAGCCCCTTGTCGCCTTCCAGCCCGCCGCCGAAGCCCGGCTGTCCGCCCTCCTTCTCGCCCCCGGCCGGCTGCTGCCCACCCCCCTGCTGCTCGCCCTCGGCCTTGCCGCCTCCGGGCTTGTCGCCGTCGGCCCCTTCGGTCTTCGGGCCTTCGCCCTGCGCCTTCACCTCGCCCCCGCCCGCGCCGCCCTCGACGCCGCCCGGCGCGCCCGGCTCCTTCGTCCCCGTCACCGAGACGCGGACGACGCCCGTGTTCTTCAGGAAGATGACCGGGTCGATCTGGCCGGGTTTGAGCGTGTAGTTGAAATGGAAGAAGACGATCATGCCTTCGGCGTTGACGTGGAGCTGCGCCTTCGTCTCGATCTTCCCGCGCAGCAGAAGTGACGCCGTTTCGACCGTTACGCCGTCCTTGTTCTGCGTCCCCATGCGCACGTCGGCCGTGTAGTCGCCCGCGGGCGTGTGGTTGAAGTCGAGCGCGTAGGTGAAGGTGCCCTCGGTCGTCTCGAAGAAGACCTGCGTCGAGGTGATGCGGATGAGGTTGACCTTGCCGGTGGGCTTGCCCTGGCGCGGCGGCTCGGGCGCGGCGGGCGTCTGCTCGGCGGCGGGCGCGGGCTGGCGCGCGATGGTGTCGGCGGGGCGGCGGCTCAACGTGGGCGCGCCCGCGCCGACCGCGCCCGCGGGAGACTGTTGGACGACGTGCGTCAGCTCGTGCGCGAGCAGCTCGCGCCCCGCCCGGCCGGAGGCATCGTACTGGCGCGCGCCGAAGAAGATGTCGCTGCCCGTCGTGAAGGCGCGCGCCTCGACCGTGCGGGCCAGGCGGTCGGCGGCCTCGCCCGTGTGGATGCGCACGCGCGAGAAGTCATGGCCGAAGCGCGGCTCGAAGTAGGAGCGCGCGGACTCGGGCAGCGGCCGCCCGCCCCCGCGCTCGGCGCGCAGCCCCGCATTGAACTCCTCCGTCAACGCGGGCGTCGCGCCGTTCAGAGACTTGGCCTGAACGGCGTGCTCTTCGTCATCATCTTCGCGCGACTCGCAGGCCGCGCACGCGCGCTGCACCGTGGGCGGCGCCGCCGCCGTGTGGGTGCGCGAACCCGGAGACTCCGTCGAAGGGCCGGGCGCGTCCGGCATGTTGACGACCTCGGCCGCCACGCGGTCGGCCTCCTGCTCGTAAGGGTCGTCGGGGCGTCCGACGACGAGCTTGGCCTGGAGCCGCGGCGGGTCGCCGCGCCGCACGCGCGTCGCGCGGAAGTCGTGGCCGAGGCGCGCGACGCCTTCGGGGCTCAGGGCCGCGTCGGCGACGCCCCGCGCCGCGTCGGCGGAGTTCGTCCTGACTTCCGCGAAGCCCGCGCCCGCGTCTGCCGCCTGCTGTGACGCCTGCGGCGCGCGTTGGACGAGACCCTCGGCGCGCGCGAGCGGCGCGCGGGCGGCCGGCGCGCCGCCCGACTGTTCGGCCGTCTGAAACTTCCCTCCCGGTTTTCTCACTCTTCGACTCATGAGGCTTCGTCAGGTCGCGCGGTTACGTGAAGGGGCAATCGGTCAGCTTCGAGCCCGCGTTGTTGCACGTCGCCTCCTTTTGTCGAATCGCGGAGGTGACGTAACGGTTGATAGGCCCGCAGCACTTGCTGTTATAGACGTTCTCGGCGCACTTCAACGCCTTGGCCTTCGCCTGGCCGCACTTGATACTCACGTCGTAGGCGCGACATTCGAGGAAGCTCTCGTTGGTGAGCATCCAATCGTTGAACTTCTTCTGGACGGCGTCCTTCTCCTCCTGCGTCTGCGCGTTCTTGTGGGCGGCTCCGGCCTTGGCGCAGCAAGGGCCGATGTCCGCGACGTGCTTGGCCTCGTGCTGCTCCGAGCAGTCCTTTGTACACGGGTCGTTGTTGCTCGTCTTAGCTATCGCCGTGCCCGACGCGGCGTCGCAGTTTGTGCCGCCGGTCTGGACGCCGGGCAGGATGGGCGCTCGCTGAGCCGGGGTGCCGTCCGCCGGCTGCGGCGCGTCGAGCGGTCGAGCTTCGGCGTCTCCGCCGCCCTGCTCCGTCTGCCAGTCAAGGTTCTCTTCGCGGAGGACGGCGGGCGCACGAACCGACACGCGCCCGAAGCTGTGCCCGCGCCGCTCCGGTTCGAGGCGGGGCCTCGCGGCCGGGTTAGCGAAGGGCAGAGAGCGCGTCTCACGCGGAAGTGACTCGGCCCTGCACCCGGCGCACGCGCCGCCGCACGCACACTTGCGTTGCAGCAGGGGGCTCCGCCGCGCCGGCGGCGGCGCGTGGAAGGCTCTCTTGATTTCGCCGAGGCGCGTACTCTGCTTCACCGAAGACTCCCGAAGTGCTCGACCTGCAAAAATCTTCTAAGGCTCATTGAAGTCGAAGCCGCCGCGCGGGGCGTAGAGCGGCCCCTGCTTCGGGCGGTCGGGGAGCGGCCGCTCGACGTCCGGCGTGGGCGGCTTGATGGTGCGCGGGGGCGGAGGCATGGGCCAGTCGAGAAAGCGGCTCGGGTTGGTCAGGACGCGCAGGAGCAGGTCGGCGTCCTCCTGCGGCCAGCCGGCCGTGCGCGTCTCGAACGTGGCCTTGATGCTGGCGTTCGCCACCTCGCACGGCACAGTGCAGCGAATCTTCATCAGGATGCCGCGGACGCCCTCGCCCTTCTTCTCGATGTACTTGTCGCCCCACTCTTCGGCCGCGACCTCCTTCGTCTTCGCGCCGCGCGCGCGACGCACCTCCTCCCCGACCCAGATGCGAAACTCGCTCAGGATGGCGCTCAACTCGCTCAGCTCCCAGAGCGAGACCTCGTCGGTCGCGGAGATGCCGGGCGGCTTGTTGATGTCGAAGGTGAGGTGCGCCACCTCGTGCGTGAAGATGCGGCGGATCCTGGCCGACCAAGCATCGCGATCCATCTCGCCGGGGCGCGGCTCCTCGCCCTTGTTGAAGAGGGCGGCCTCGTCCTCCATCTTCAAGGGCACTTCGACGCATTGGGCCGGGCGGCCCTGCGGCGTCGCCGGCCGCGGCAGCGCACATTTGCCCATCTGCGCCCCGACCGCGGTCATGATGGCGGGGTTGACGAGGACGTCCGCCAGCCCGTTCAGAAGCTCGGGCGCGTTGGCGAGCAGGAACTTCTTGACCTCGACGGCCACGCGCATCACGCCGAGCTTCTTCCTGAGCGCGGGGTCTTTCTTCAAGGCCCCCTTATTCCGCTCTATCTCTTCGTCCGACTTGATTCCGAAGTCCCAGGCCGAGCCCGGGATGTGCTCCTTGCAGTAGGGGCTGTCGTAGCAGGGCGCGGGGGCCGCCGCGCCGGGCGCGGGCTGGCGGGCGACGCG